>NZ_CP053538.1:2325000-3602331 GCF_013137895.1 Hymenobacter taeanensis | reverse complement strand
AGTAGGTGAGCGGCAGGTTCGGGATGGCGGCCTGCAGATCGGCAATTACCTGGGCCTGCACCTGCGCCGGAGTGGCTTGCGTGGCACGCGTAGACACCACCGATTCGGTGATGATGAGCGGAACGTTGCCAAAAAACGACTCCAGATCGAAATACATCAGTGCCCGTATGAACTGGGCTTCCCCCAACAGGCGGTTCTTCAGCACCGGATCCATGTTGATATCGGGCACGTGGGTAATTACCTGGTTGGTCCGATAAATGGTGCGGTAGTAATCATTCCAGGCGAAGGAGGAAATGAAGAAGTTGTTATCGGGCTGAATGAAGCGCGTGAAGTTGGCCAGCTCAACAAACGGACTCTGGCTGTACGACTCATCGGAGCGGGCCGTAATAAACTGCCAGGAGTGGCCGTAGCAGGCATACTGCTGAATGCCCGAGTAGCAGGCATATACGCCCTTGATGGCATCGTCCTGGCTTTTCCAGAACTGCGCCGTAGAGGGAGCATTGGGGTTGGTTTTATCCAGTAGGTCCTTCTCGCAGCCAGTGGCAAAGAGCAAGGACCCCGCTAGCAACAGAGCGGGAATTTTATTCAGTTTCATACAAGTAAAAGCAAGACGGTTTACCAGTAGGCCACCCGCTGCAGGTGGCCCGCTGAGCTATTAGAAATTAACCTGCACGCCGCCCGTGAAGGTGCGCACGTTGGGATAGGCGCCATCATCGATGCCGCGGCCATAGAATCCCGTACCGGTTATTTCCGGGTCAAAGCCCGAGTACTTCGTGAACGTCACCACGTTTCGGCCTGTCACGTACACCCGCACGCTACCCAGGCTGGGCACTTTGCTGGTCAGTACTTTAGGGAAGGTGTACCCAATCTGAATGTTCTTCAAACGCAGGTAGTCTCCGTCTTCGAGCCAGCGGGTGGAGTTGAACAAGGCATTGGATGCAGCAGCCAGGCCCAGGTCGCCGGCGCCCCCACCCTGCAACAAGCGGGGCGTAGTAGTAGAGGGGTTTTCGGGCGTCCAGGGGTGCACATCACGCTCATAGTTGTTGGGGCCGTTGTAGCTTTCCAGGGCCGCCTTAGAGCGGTTAAACACCTGGTTACCCGTTACGGCCTGCAGGAACACCGACACATCAAAGCCCTTGTAGGCGGCGCTGAGGTTGAGGCCCATTTGCAGCTTGGGGAAAGGCGTGCCCACAAATACCCGGTCGCGGGTGTCAATCACGCCGTCGCCGTTTGAGTCTTTGTAGCGCACGTCGCCGGCTGATGCGTAGGGCTGAATTACTTTCCCATCGGCGTTGCGGTAGTTCTGCACCTCATCCTTCGACTGGAAAATGCCATCGAACGGAATCAGGTAGAAAGCCCCAACCGGCTGGCCTACCTGCGTGCGGGTAAGGCCAATACCGTCGGAGAACGACTGGCCTTCGGTGGGCACCTTGGTTACCCGGTTTTTCACCGTAGTCAGGGTAAAGTCGGCGCCGTAGGTGAAGGCGTTGCGATTCTCGTGGTAGCCCAGGGCCAATTCAAAGCCCCGGTTTTCGAGGTTACCCGCATTCTGGAATACGGCCCCGCCAAAGTTGCCCAGGTACACCGGAATAACCACCGGAGCCAGGGCTTTCTTGGTTTCGGAAATGTAGTAGTCCGCCGACAGCGTAAAGCGGTTGTCCAAGAAGCCTACGTCAATGCCGGCATCTTTCGTGTAGCGCTCCTCCCACTGAATGTCGGGGCTGCTTAGGGTAATCTGGGCAGAGCCGTTTACAATGTTGCCGTTGCCGTCAACGTAGTTCACGTTTTGGTTGATGATGGGTGCCGTGAGGTAGTTGCCGCCGTAGGCCCCACCCAGGCCATCGTTGCCGTTTACGCCGTAGCTGGCGCGCAGCTTCAGGTTATTAACTGCCGGTACGGAAGTCTTGAAAAACTCTTCTTCGCTCAACCGCCAGGCCACTGAGCCTGCTCCAAAGTTGCCCCAGCGGTTCTCGGGTGCAAACTTAGAGGACCCATCGCGGCGGAAGCTGCCCGAAACCAGATAGCGGTTCTTGTAGTCGTAGGTTACCTGGCTGAAATAGGAGCGCTTGGAGTTTTCAATGGTGGCACCACCGCTGATACCAGCAACCGGGCCCGCATCGAGCTCAAAATAGTACTGAGGAGCACTCGTAAAACCCTGGCGCTGCACGGTAGTATTGTGCTGCCGGTAGCGCTGCTCTGAGTAGCCAACAATACCGTTTACGTGACTATCGCCGAAGCTTTTGTTGAAATTCAGTGTGTTCTCCGTCAGCAGGAACACGTCATAGCCCTGAAACTCACTCAGGAAGGAGGTGTTAATGGCGGTATTCTGCCGAATGATACCCGCCTTCTGAGCATCGGAGTTGCTATAAACGTGCCCGTCGATGGCCATATTGAGTCGATACGACAGGAAGTCGAAAATGGAAACATCGGCCGATACGTTACCGGCAATGCGGTTGTCGTTCTGCTTGCGGTTTAAGAGCGACTGCGCCCCAATGGGGTTAGTGGCAAACGTGTTGAGCGTGGTGGAGCCCGTACCGAAACCGCCCTCGTTGCGGGGGTCATACACGGGTATGCTGGGCAGCATCAGCAACACATCAATGAAGGGAAAGCCGTTGAGCAGGGTGCGGTTGATGTGGGTTAGCTGCACATTCTCCTGAAACTTCAGGCGGCCCCGGGTCAGGCCCGAGTTAAGGCGCAGGCTGTAGCGCTCAAAGTTGGGGCCCTTCACAATGCCCTGCTGGTGGAAGTACTCCCCCGATATCAGGAAGTTGCTGGCCGATTTCTCGCCGCTGGTACCGCCCGAAAAAGTCAGGTTGTAATCTTCCACCCGTCCGGTCTGGAAGAACTCCTTTTGCCAGTCGGTGTCAATGGTAGGATCAAACTTTCCGCCCGGGCCTTTCACAGCCCCAGCCAAGCTGTTCTGGCCGGCATTAAGGGGGTCCAGACCGGCGTTGGTGTAGGCCTGCACGGCCCGGTCGGCCCACTCGCTGGCGTTGGTGAGGTTATAGCGTTTGTAGAGCTGATCAACGCCCGCATACGCATTTAAGCTAATGCTAGGAACGCCTGACTTACCTTTTTTGGTGGTAATCTGCACTACCCCATTGGCCCCCCGCGAGCCATAGATGGCCGTAGAGGAAGCATCTTTCAGCACATTCAGGGTCTCGATATCGTTGGGGTTCAGGTCGCGGATGTTATCCGTCCATAAGCCATCAATAACGTAGAGAGGGGCACTGCTGGCGTTACCCAACGTACCAATACCCCGGATGGTGATAACCGGCGCTTCGCCTGGGCTGCCCGAGCCTTGCACCTGCACGCCCGCAACCCGCCCCTGCAACGACTGGGTAACGGTTGCTACCGGCGCCTTCACGGCTTCTTTCACGTCAAGGCTGCTCACGGCGCTGCTCACGTTCTGGCGGTCTTGCGCCAGGTAGCCCACCACCACTACCTCATTGAGGCTACGGCTGTCGGGAGCCAGGCTTACGTTTACCGAGGTGCGGCCACTCACGGGCACTTCCTGGGAAGTATAGCCAACGAAGGAAAACACAATGGTACCATTGTCGGGGGCCGTGAGGGTATACCGGCCTTCAATATCGGTTTGGGTGCCAACGGTGGAGCCTTTGACTACCACGTTCACGCCGGGCAAGCCGACTCCTTTCTCATCCACTACCCTACCCGAAACAGTAATGTCGGGCTGGGCGATTTCTGCGGACAGAGACAGGCGCGCCTCTGGGGTAGCCGCCGCCAGTACCGATGGGATAGGCAGGCAACACATGAGGGCCGGTAGGGTAAGCCGGCGCAGTTTGGGTATGGGCTTTCTCATGAGAAAAAATTGTGGGAATTGAGGTGAATTAACACAAACGATTGTGTGATAAAGAGACTGCACAAACGATTGTGTGATGGGGCAAAAAAAAAACTGTTGTTAGAAATTCCGGCGTAAAAAGCCGCCTACACCATGTTTGAGGCGTATTTCTTACCTCACGCGTGCTTAAGCCATGGTGTTGGTTGAGTAAGGTTAGTAAAAACGTAACAAATAACCAACAAATTATTACAGACTGTCCTACTGTCCAGCTATTTCTTTATTTCTGCTACTGCCCGGAAAAAAGTCTCCCTGTCATCTTTCGCCTGGTTAAGAACAGGTCTATAGCACTACTTACAACCCAGTGGTTTATGCTCCCCAGCCCTGGCTATACCTACTGTGCACTACCCCACTACCCGGAAAAGCTACGCCGGCAACCCATTGCCAGTCACGAAAGTGAGCTGGCAGCGTGGCTTCTACTATACGGCAAGAGCAAGGCCTAGAGCACTGCGCTTACCTCATGATACCAATCCAGGCCTTACAGGCTGCAATGGCCTGGATTGGTATTATGAGGTAAGCGCGGTGCTCTAGGCTACATTATGCAAAGTGGCCTAGAGGCTGTGGGCATAGTGGTTACTTAGTAGTTAAACTTACCACGGCGCTTTTCAGGCCCTTGCCCGTTACCTTCAGCTGGGCAGGGCCGGCTTTGTCAGTTGTCTGCACAATTGCCACCACTTGCCCCTGAAAGGCTTTCATGCGGGGTACGTGAAACAGCTCCAGGCTAGCGGCATTGCCGTTGGCGGCCGCCCGGAAACGGCCCGCGCCGCTCACGGCAAACTGCAGTTCATTGGTTGCCTCAGGGCAGAGGTTGCCCTGAGCATCTTCTACGCGGGCCGTCACGTAGGCCAGGTCCTGGCCGTTGGCGGTGAGGGTGGTGCGGTCGGCAACCAGCTTAATATGGTGGGGCTTACCTGCTGTCTTTACTTCCTCCTCCCCTACAGCTTTACCCTGGGCATCGTAGGCCACTACCTTGATGGTGCCAGGCTCATACTTCACATCATTCCACATTAGGCGGTAGCGCTCCTGCGGGGTACCCGTGGTTGATTTTGTTTGGCGGCCCTGGCTTTTGCCATTCACAAACAACTCGGCTGAGGGGTAGCTGGTGTAGCAGTATACGGGGGTAATTTGGCCTTCACGGCCGGGCCAGGTCCAGTGGGGCAGCAGGTGCAGCGTGGGAGACACGCTGTTCCAGCGGGCACGGTACAGGTAAAACCGGTCTTTGGGCATGCCGGCCAAGTCCAGAATACCAAAGTAGGAGCTGTGGGAAGGCCAGCTCTCATCGTAAGGCGTGGGCTCCCCCAGGTAGTCAAAGCCAGTCCAGACAAACTCGCCCAACATGTAGGGCAGGTCATCTTGCTTCACAAATTCCTCATCGGGGGTCTGCGACCAGTTGCAGACTTCCAGGTCATAGGACGACGACTGATTATCGGGGTACTTCTTATCCTTGGCTTTTACTACCGGAAACTTATATACCCCGCGGGAGCTAACGGTAGAGGCCGTTTCGGAGCCCAGCAGGAAGCCCTGGGGCAATTTGCTGTAGGCCTCTTCGTAGCGGTGAGGCTTATAGTTGAAGCCCGGAATATCGAGCACGGAGGCAAAGTTGTTCTTGATAGCATCGTCGATGCGGTCCATGCCGGCAGTTACGGGCCGGGTGGGATCTTCGCGGTGCACAATATCCTGGAGCTGCTTGGCCAGCTTGTTACCGCCAGGCATACTCTGGTCGGGCACCTCATTGCCAATACTCCACATAATAACCGACGGGTGGTTCCGGTCGCGGTGCACCATATTCACTAGGTCTTTCTCGGCCCACTGATCAAAGTATTGGCTATAGCCATTTTTCACCTTAGGCGTCTTCCACTCGTCAAATGATTCTACCATCAGCATAAAGCCCATTTCATCGCAGAGGCTCACCAACTCAGGCGCGGGCATATTGTGGGAGGTTCTGATGGCATCGCAGCCCATTTCCTTGAGCAGCGTAAGCTGCCGGCGCAGCGCAGCCACGTTTATGGCAGCACCCAGGGGGCCCAAATCGTGGTGGTTGCACACGCCCTTAAACTGCCGAGGCTGCCCATTCAGCGAGAACCCTTTGGTGGGCTCGAACCGAAATGAGCGGATACCGAAGCGGGTAGTATACTCATCGCGCAGCTCTTCGCCGGCAAACAGCCTGGAGTGGGCCGTGTATAGGGCCGGCGTTTCCGGCGACCATAGTTTGGGCGATTTTACCACCAGGTTTTGCTCAAACTCCTGCCCATCGGTGGCCAGCAGCGGAGTGCTTGCCGTGGCTACTACCTGCCCGGCAGCATCCCTAATCTCTGTTTGCAGGCGCAGGTTTGCAGAGCCTGTGCGGGTGGGAGCTTCTACTTTGGTTCTAAGTTTTACCTTGGCGTAGTCGGCCGTTATTTCAGGGGTAGTAAGGTAGGTACCCCACACCGGAATGTGTACGTCGTTGGTCACAATCAGGTGCACGTTGCGGTAGAGCCCGGCGCCGGGGTACCAGCGCGAGGCCTCCGGCTGGTTTTGCAGGCGCACGGCCAGGGTATTGTTGCTGCCCGGTTCGAGGAAAGAGGTGATATCGAAGAAAAAGGAGTTGTAGCCGTAGGGCCAGGAGCCCACCTCTCGGCCGTTCACAAACACGTGGGCATTGCTCATGGCCCCATCAAAAAGCAGCACGGCGCGCTTCCCGGCGCCAAACCCTGGCACCGCCAGCGGCCGCCGGTACCAGCCCGTCCCGATGAAGGGTAAGCCTCCCGTTCGGCCGGCTTTCAAAGTAGCTTTCTGCTCGTTGTTCTGCTCAATTTTTACGGCTTGCAGGTCATTGTTGCCATCAAACGGGCCGTAAATAGCCCAGTCGTGGGGCAGCGTTACGGTTTGCCAGCTTTTATCATTGAAGTTCGGGCGGGCGGCATCGGGCACATCACCTTTCGTGAACTTCCAGTTGGTATCCAGTACGTATTCCTGGCGGGCCTGCGCCGAGGCTAATTGAGTAGTTAGCAGCATGAGCAGGGCGCCAAACAGCATAGCTCGGGCGCTGGCTAACCAGAAGCAGATTGGTTTCATAAAAAGCAGGAAGTGCTGACAATATCCAGCCACAAAGTACGGCTGATAGCGAAGGGGAACCCCTCAAGGTGGCCGCAAGCTACGGTATCAGGCATAAAACACCTAGTTACGCCATATCTATCGGGCGGCACCTGGCACGCTGGAACACCCAGCATGTAGCTCAGAGCTTAACTAGTTATTTGTTTAGAACTAAGCAGATGCCTCTCGTTTTTCAGGTGGCTCCTTACTTCTATAGTAAGTTTAACCCCCTCTGCTTATAAAGCATATATACCTGATAACCTGGATTATAACGGAATAAATCTATACACTCAGCTATTCTACTTAGAAAAATTATTTTACTATGTCGTATACATACTACATAGTTATGACGTATAATTGCGACATACTTCATAACCTACCTCATGACCTACGCCAAAACCAGTGCCTTTACGGAAGAGCAGCAGCAACTGGCCCGCGTGGCGAAAGCGCTGGCACACCCCGCCCGGGTGGCCATCATTCAGTTACTAGCCTCCAAAACCACCTGCATTTCCGGCGACATAGCCGCTGAGCTTCCCCTTTCCCGCACTACTGTTTCGCAGCATCTGCAAGAGCTGAAAGCGCTGGATCTGATTCGGGGTGAGATTGACGGGCTTACCGTTTGCTATTGCCTCAATACTGAACTACTGCGGCGGGTGCACCAGCAGTTCACGGCCTTCTTTTTGGAGGCTTCTGCCACGCCGGCGTGCAGCCCTTCCGATGCTTGCTGCTAACTACTTGGTATCACTCTTACCCCACTTACCCAATGAAAACTCCCGTTTTTCCCCGGATGCACGTTTCCCTGTACGTGTCTGATTTAACTGCCACAGTTAATTTCTACACGGCGTTCTTCGGCCAGCCCGCCGTGAAAGTGCGGCGCGGCTACGCCAAATACGTGCTCGATAATCCGTCGCTCATCATCTCCTTTGTTGAGAACCCAGAGCGCGTAGCCAGCAACTTTGGTCACTTAGGTTTTCAGGTAGAAACGGTAGCCGAAATGGAGCAGCGCCTGGAGCTGGCCCGCAAGAGTGGCCTAGTGGCCCGCGAGGAAATGGGTACCAGCTGCTGCTATGCCAAGCAGGATAAGTTTTGGGTGAATGACCCCGATGGAGTAGAGTGGGAAGTGTATTATTTCCACGAAGACGCGGAGTTTAACGACCCACGCTATCAACAGGAGTATGATCAGGCTAGTGGCAATAGCCAGTGCTGCATTGCTCCCGCGGCCAACGTGGCACCAGCAACTGCCGAAGTTCTCACTACCGCCCCCATGGCTTTCACGCTGCTAGAAACTTCCCCTACCCCCACTCCGGTGGCTTGCACGCCAGGCGGCGGGTGCTGCTAGCGGCGCTGTTCTATCATATCGCATCTGTTTGCTTTCTACCTCTCAGAGCCTGTACCATGCACCTGTTACCATTAACCGCCGACCACTGGCCTAGCGTTCGGGCTATTTACGAAGAGGGTATGGCCACCCGTAATGCCACCTTTAACACCGCCGCTCCCGAGTGGGAAGAATGGGACCGGGGCCATTTAGTACATAGCCGGCTCATTGCTATTAGCCCAGAGCAGGAAATTGTGGGCTGGGCCGCCCTGTCGCCGGTTTCGGGTAGGTGCGTGTATGGTGGGGTAGCTGAAGTAAGTGTGTATGTAGCCAGAGCCGCTCGCGGCCGGGGCGTTGGGCGGCAATTACTGGCCGCCCTCGTGGCCTCTTCTGAGGCAAATGGCATCTGGACTTTGCAGGCCGGGATATTCCCCGAAAATAGGCCTAGCCTGACTATTCACGCCGCCGCTGGTTTCCGAGAGGTGGGCCGCCGCGAGAAAATTGGCCAGCATTACGGCGTGTGGCGCGACACGGTACTCCTTGAGCGCCGCAGCAGCGTAGTGGGAATTTCTGAAGCCCCGCCGGCAGCCGCCCCTACTACAGTGCAGTATACAACTCGCTAGGCCAGTACGCCCATTTCACTATCTCAGGGCTAGGCGCGCCTCTCGCCACTCCTACTACTACATTCTTCCATGTATGGCCGTTAGCAAGAACATTCTGGTGCTATGTACCGGCAACTCCTGCCGTAGCCAACTTCTGCACGGCTACCTGCAACAAGCTCTCAAAGGCAACGCCACAGTGTATAGCGCTGGCGTAGAAACACACGGGGTTAATCCCAAAGCTATTCAAGTAATGCAGGAAGATGGGGTCGACATTTCGCACCACACCAGCAACCACGTAGAGGAGTACTCACGTGTGGCGTTTGATTACGTTATTACCGTTTGTGATAATGCCCGCGAAGCATGCCCCGTTTTTCCGGCCTCTGCCATACAACTGCACCATAACTTCCCTGACCCGGCCAAGGCTACCGGCACGGAAGAGGACATCCTGGGCCAGTTCCGCAGGGTACGTGATGCCATCAAAGCTTACGCTCAGGACTTTGCCCAACATGAGTTTCAGTAAGTGAAGCTAAGGCTACCACTAAAGCAGCAAAAGATACCACCTGAAACCTGTAGACAGTAGGCTCTAGCCCGTAGCGCGAAAAGCCGTTTCGCGGTGCGATGCGTAAGCCCTAGGTTTCGGCGCTTACCTGTTCTTCTGATTACGCTGAAGAATTATTGCTCATTGAGCTGCCAGTTGTAGTCAAGGTAAGAGACTTTGGCGTCGGAGCTCATTTTGATGGTGGAATACTTGTTTACCCAACTGGCCACCGACTGCCCGTTCTCGGTCCAGTCGCTCTTGTACCAGTCGAAGTACTTGGAGAGTTGGGCCTCACTCTTCCCGACTTTGTTTTTGCCGGGGTTGTTAAGGAAGTCGCGCCCCTGGTCGTCGAGCTGCCGGTCGAGTTGAGCGGCGGTGTAGGCCTCAGTGCGCAGGCGCGGGCACGAGATGGAGGCGCACACTAGGGCAAAGTGGATACGCGGGTCGTTGTACTTCTTGCGCAGGATACCGTGCTCAATTTCATCCAGGCTCATTTTCTGCCCGCCAATAGTGAAGAACTTCATAGCCCAGGGCGTAGTCACGAGAGGAATCTTGATTTTAGATCCAATGTCCTTGATACTCTCTAGTGGGTAATGATTTAGAATCAGCCGAATGGTATAGGCATTGTAGGCGTTGATCCAGTAGGCCATTTGCTCCTGCTTGCTCCAGCTGGGCGCAGGCGGGTTTTTGCTTAGCAGCTGCAGATACTGGTTGAGCTGCTGGGGCTTGGCTTTAAGGGCCTTATAGTTTACCAAGCCCTTGTCATTGACATACTGCTTCAGCAGACGGTCGAAGCTGCTGTGGTCGAAGACGGCAGCGGTGGCAGTGGGCCCAACAGGCGGGCGGGCAACAGTAGTGGCCGAAGCCGCTGGGGAAGTAAACGCGCTAAACACGACAAATGCCGCGGTTATAGATCGAGTAGCAAGGAAAAGAAAATTCATAGAGGAGCTTGTTGGGTGGCATATACGTGGGCCAGCCGCCAATAAGATTTCTCAGGTGCAAACAACCTTACCAAAGCAAGGAAGCCAGCAGAAAACCGGCTTACTCCGCGCGAAAGCAAATCTGAGCTTGCACCTTTCACTACCGGAGCTAGTACCCCTGCGGCAGGTCAATACCCCGAATGTTGCGGAACAGGCTAAGCGCGTTCTGATCCGTAAGGCCCCCGATATAGTCGGTGAGCAGGATAATCTGTTCGTAGGCAGAAACCTTTTCTTGGTGGCCTAGCGCCCGAAACTGCTCGGGCAGCAACTGCAACAGCTTACGGGAACGGGGGCCGCTATAAGGGTCGAAGGTGGCGTGCAGCAGGGCATCGAGCAGCCCCGCCAGCACCTCAAAGCCAGCGGCTTCGGTTTCCAGTACGGGGCGGCTGCGGTATAGGTGGTCGAGGGTGAGCTGGTGCACGCGCTGCAGCTGCTCCCAGCAATCGAGCTGGCGCACCAGGGGCTCATCGGAGCGGCCCCGGAGCAGGTCGTCGGAGCGGTCGGCGAAGAGGCGGGCGGTTTGCTGCACCAGCCGGTTAATGAGGCGGGCCCGCAGGTAGCCCAACTCCTCGCGCCAGTCGCGCCACTCCACGGAGCCGCGCCGCCCAGGGGCATCGCCCAGCATGTCGCGCAGGAGCTGTAGCCCTTCCTGGCACGGAATCAGGCCCAGTTTCAGTCCGTCTTCAAAGTCTATAATACGGAAGCAGATATCATCGGCCGCTTCTACCAGGAACGCCAGCGGGTGCCTATGGAAGAACCCGCCAATGTCGGTGCCGGGAGGCTTGGGCAAGAGGCCTAGCTCGCGGGCTACCTCCTGAAACCGGGCCGCCTCCGTCTGAAAGTAGCCGTACTTCTTCTCGCTGGTACCGCGCGTAAGGCTGGCTTCTTCCACTACCGAGGGCCGCGGATACTTGGTAAACGCGCCTAGCGTGGCATACGTGAGGCCCAGCCCGGCTGAGCCGCTGCTGTGCGCCGCGTACGTGTGCGTCAGAATCCGGAAGCCGGCGGCGTTACCCTCAAACTGCTGCAAATCGGCGCGCTGGGCGGCGTTGAGCACCCGCACAAAGGGCTCGGCGGCTGAGCTACGGAAGTACGCCGAAATAGCATCCTCGCCGCTATGGCCAAAGGGCGGGTTGCCAATATCATGGGCCAGGCACGCCGCCGCCACAATATCCCCAAAGTCGCTGTCGAGGTGAGGCAAAATCTTGGCTAGGCCATCGGTTTCCTCCAGGAGCAAGCGCCCACCCAGCCGGCCCAGGGAGCGGCCCACACAGGCCGTTTCCAGGGAGTGCGTGAGGCGGGTGTGCACGAAATCGGTTTCCGGCAGGGGCATCACTTGCGTTTTGCGCTGCAGCCGACGAAACGCAGAGCTGAACACCACCCGGTCGTAGTCGGCCACGAAGGCCCCGCGCACGGGCGGCGCGTCGGTCACCACGTGTAGTTGGGGTTGGTCGGGGTAGCGGCGGCGGCTCAGGAGCCGCTCCCACGTCATGGCAGGCGCGTCGGAGCTGGTTAGGTGCATCATCAGTGGCCTAAGGTACAAGGCCGCGGCAAATCAGCAGGGCCCTTGTCAAGATTCCGCCTCCTAGCTCGACTGTAGAGTGGCCTAGGCTGGCTCCTCTCCCATTCGGCCCAGCAGGCGCACGGTGGCGTAGCCCAGCAGCAGGAAGGCCCCGTACAGCAGCGTTACGCCCCAGGTACCGAGGTGTGCGGCGGGGTGCAGAATGCGGTTAATGATGTCGTAAAACAGGGTAAGCGGGTTGGTGAGGATATCCCAGCTGTTGAAGCGGAGGTAGCGCCCCAGATAAATGCCAAACGAGCTCAGCAGCAGCGCCACGGTGGCAAACACCCAGCTGGCGCCCCACCCCAGCCGGCGGGCCACAATGGCCTGCATATCGGTGAGGGAAGCGTAGGCTAGCATCAGCCCATTCCAGGCGCAGCTCAGAATCAGGGCCAGGTCATACCAGTAAGGGGCACCGGCCCGCGGCTCTAGGTGAAACAGGTCAGTGAGGATGTAGGGAGCATTCGGGAAAAACAGCAGCCACACCGCACCCACGGGCAGCAGCACCCGCGCCTTCACCCGCCCGGCGGTAAGGCCCAGCATGGTGCTCAGGCCAAACGGAATGATGGCCAGAAACAGGTTCCAGAGCAGAAAGGCGAACAGCACCTCATGCGAGAGAAACACCCGAAACGTAATCAGCAGCACACTCAGCGTCAGCGAAGCCCCCAGCAGCAACATGAGGTTGAGGCGGTGACGAATCTGCGGCAGGGGCAAGTTGGCAATGGACATCAGCATACCAGTACGTTCGGATTTTCAAACCAGCGTTCCTAACGGAAGGTTGCGCGGGTATATTGCCGTTCGCCTATAATTCAACACTCGCGGGCCCGCCAGCGGCCCAGCGCAGCGTGGCCTGGGTTTGGGCGTATTTGGCTTGCAGCTCGGCCAGCTTCACGCGCGCCGACACGAGGCTGGCTTCACGGGAGTTGATCAGGAAAACTGAGCTTTCGCCATTCTCAAACCGAATTTGCTCACCATTGCGCAGGCGCTCCGCGTTGCGCACTACCTGCTGCTGCAGAGCCAGCTGCTCGCGCAGAGCCTCCCAGTCGTTGGCTACGGTGCGCAGGGTAGTTTGCACCTCGCGGGAGTCCTGCTGCAAGTCCAGCTCGGCCTCCCTAATTTTCAGGCGGTTTAGTTGCAGCTTAGCCCTCTCCTGCCGTAGCAGCAACGGGTAGGCAAAGCTTACCCCCAGCTTGTAGTTATTCTGCAGGTAGGAGCCACTCAGGCTGGCTGGCTTCTCGGGGTTAAAAGGCTGGCCCGCCTGCAGCAGGTTGTAGTCGAGGGTGAGCTTGGGCAGGAGCTTGTTATTGAGCAGACGCCGCTCCACGCCCAGCTGGTTGATTTTAGCCCGGTTCTTCTGCAGCTCCGGATGTATCTGCTGGGCCAACTGGCCTAGCGCGGCCACCGAGTCGGGGGCAAGAGGGCGCCAGTCGGTGGGGCCCGGTAGCAGCTGCGGCCGCGCCGTGGTGGGCAGGTCACGGGGTTGCTGCTGCTCGTCCCAGAGGTAGTTGCTGAGCAGTAGCGTGGCGTTGCGGAACTGCACCCGGGCCTGGGCCAGGGTAGCCTGTCGGTTCTGGAGCTCCGTAAGGGCCTCCACCGAGTCAATAGCGGCCATATCTCCGAACAGTACGCGCTGGCGTACCGCACTTAGGCGCACGTTGGCCAGGCCAGTATTGCGGCTCAGCAGCTGCAGACGCTGGTAATTCAGGCTCCAGTCCCAATAGTCTTTGGCGGCTTGCAGCAGCAGCTTATTCAGGGCTCCGCGGCGCTCCGCTTCGGCTAAGCCCTGCAATGCCTGGGCCTGGCGCACAGCAGCCCGGCGCTCATCAATCAGCAAGCCCTGGGCCAGCGGCACCGACAGGCCTATGTAGCTCAGGCCGTACGGGGCGGTATAGTTTTCGGGGTTGATGTAGGTACCCGTGCCGCGCTCAAAGCCGGCTTTCACATCAAGGCCATACCATACCGGTATCCGCAGCTGCGAGTCCCAGTCGTGGAAATACTCCTTACCCCCGAGGGTTTTCCCGTAGTATTTGCTGGTGGCAGCCGGGTCAAAAAGGCCCCGCGCATAGCGCACCTCCTGCTGGGCGCGCTCGGGCAGCAGGCCCGCCTGGCGCGCCACCGGGTGGCGCAAGGCCACATAGGTCAGTAAGTCAGCGAGGGTGAACACTTCCCCTGAGTCGGGAGCAGTAGCCAGTGGCGCTGGTTCAACACCCCGAATGCTACCACCATCTGGTTGCGCTACAACGGTTGTAACGACTTTACGGGCAGGGGCAACTGGCCTAGCAACAGCCGGTGTGGTGTTGCGGGCGGGTGCTGCTGTGCGGCGGGGAGTGGGAACCGTTTGCGCAGCAGCTGGCTCAGCTAAAAGCAGCGCCAGGCTCAGGCAGGTTAGAAGGAGCTGCTTCATTTCTTCTCCTCCTCTTCCTCGCTGGCCGTAGCGCCTTTGTCGGCCTTTTTAGCGGCTTTACCTCCTTTACCTTCGCCGGGTGCTCCTACAAAGTTGGGGGGGAAGCCGTTGAGCTGCCGCCACAGTTCATACCAGATCGGCACATTATCAAGCAGGGCCCAACCATACACCCCAGAGCCTACGCGCAAGGGTTTAGGCCAGGGCTCCAAGTCGGGGTCGGGGGTAACCAGTATGCGGTACTGGCCCTGTGAGTCAATGTTGTCGATGACAGCTACCTGGCCCCCGAAGGTACCGAAGCTGGTGCCCGGCCACCCGCTGAATACCAGCGCGGGCCAGCCATCAAACTGCAGCCGCACTTTGCGGCCCACGCTCAGCAGCGGAATATCCATGGGCTTTACGTAGAGCTCAGCGGCCAGCGCCGGGGCATTAGGCATTACCGATACAATGGGCTCCCCTTCTTTCACAATCTCGCCCAGGCCTTCCTTCAGGGCCCGCACCACGTAGCCGTCCTGCGGCGCCGTAATCTGGTAGTAGCCCGAGCGGATGCTCAGGTTGGCCAGCTCATTGCGCATTTTGGCAATCTGACCCTCAGTATCAAACTGGTAAGCGGTAGCCGAACGACGGTCCGACTCCGACTTGGCCAGCTTATCCTGGTACTCCGCCTGCAACGACGACAGCTCCAGCTGGGCGTTGGTGAGCTCCTGCTGGCTGGCGCCCAGCTTGTTTTCCGCCGATTGGCGCTTGGCCGTGCTCTCCTGAAATTTCAGGCGGCGCTGCTCCAGCTCGGTCAGGCTCTTGAGGCCCTGCTGGTAAAGCGCTTCCTGACGGGCCAGCTGCTGGCGGGCAATGTTAAAGTCGTTTTCAGCGGCGCGCAGCTCAGCCTGATCAGAGTTGAGCTTGAGGCGGGTCTGGGTTACTTTGTTGCGGGCTTTATCTAGGCTTACCCGTAGGCCACTGCGTAGTGCATCCTGCTGGTTGCCTAGGGCTACGGTTTTACCCCGGTTTTCTTCCAGCGAGGCAATTTTGGCCGCCAGCTGCTCCCGGGTACGCTGTAGTAGCTGAGGGTCAAAATACTTATCCTTGATTTCGACGATGGAAACCAGGGTGTCGCCGCGCTTTACCTGCTGCCCTTCGCGCACATGCCAGCGCTCAATGCGGCCGGCAATAGTGCTGGGCACAGTTTGGGGGCGGTCTTGGGGGCGCAGCGTGGTAAGCTGCCCGTTAGAGCGGATGTTCTGCGTCCAGGGCAGAAAGCCGGCCAGCAGAATTATTACGCCCAGCCCCCCCAGCCAGCGGGCCAGGGTACGGCCCGCGGTGGGAGTTTGCACCCGGCTAAAGGAGCGGAAATTGGCCGTGCGAGGGTTGGTTTCTTCGAGGGGACGTTCAGCAAAAGGCATATACTAGGGGGTGCTGATTAGTGGTTTGAAGCGGTACTGATAGCGAAGGCTGAGGCGGGCGCAGCGGGAGCTTGCGTCCCTCTTGGCTGCAACCCAGCATACCGGCGCTACATCAGCTCGCGCAGTTCCGGCTGCTGCGAAACGGTATCAAATGAACCATCGGCAATGATGCGGCCTTCGCGGAGTAGAGCCAAGCGGGGGCAGAGAGTTAGCACGCGCACATCATTGGAGGCCAGTAGCACCGTCCAGGGCTGCTGGGGGGCTAGCAGGCGCTGCAGAATGCGCAGGCGCTCAGCGGGCTCCACACCGGTCAGGAAGTTATCTAGCAGCAGCAGACGGGGGCGCCGCACCAGTGCCCGGGCCAGCAGCAGCTTTTGGCGCACGCTATCAGAAAGCGGCGTGCCCACCCCAAGGGGCGTATTCAGGCCCTGCTTGCGGCCGTAGAGGTCGTCGCGCAGGCCTACCAGCTCCAGGGCCCACGTTACATCGTCGGCGCTGAGGTTGGCTTGGTCCAGGGTGATGTTTTGCAGCAGGGTACCCTCAAAAATGTTCTGGTGCGAGATGTTGTCGCCGAGGTAGCGGCCCAGGGCTTCGCTGGAGATGTCCTGCAGGGCAAGGCCATCATAGGCCACCACGCCGGTGTAGCCCTCCAGCAAACCCGCCAGCACGCGCAGCAGGGTAGTTTTGCCAGAGCCATCGGAGCCCGCCAAGCCCATATGCTCGCCGGCCGCCAACACCAGCGACACATCCTGCACGGGTTGCTTCTCGCTGCCAGGGTACTGGTAGCTCAGGTGGCGCACCTCTACGCGTAGGCCACTCCCTGCCGTTGCCAAGGGTAGCTCCACCCCGGCGTGCGGCTCCAGCACCGGCAGGTCCAGCACGTGCCCAATTTTATCGAGCGAGGTGAGAGCATCATATACTACATCCAGCTTCAGGAGCACTTTCTCCACGGCCGAGATGGTGAGGATAATCACAATTTCGGCGGCCACAAACTGACCGATGTTGATTTGCTTGCTGATCAGCAGCCAGCAGCCAATAATCAGTAGGGCCGCCGTAATTAAGGTTTTAAAGGCTACAAACCCCCAGAACTGCGTCAGGAGTACCCGGAAGTGGCTTTGGCGGGCTACCAGGTAGCCTTCCACAAGGCCATCGGTGCGGGAAATGGCCATTTCCTGCCGGGGGGAGTGCCGGAAGGTGTGCACCGTACGGGCCACATCTTCCAGCCAGGCCACTACCCGGTACTTATATTTTGATTCGGAGAGGCTGGTAGCCAGCCCCTTGGGGCCAGTAAAGCGAATCATTAAGGCTAGCAGAGCTACCAGCAGCAGGCCAAACGCAATGAAGATGGGATGGTAGAACGACAGCAGAATCAGGCCAAACAGAATTTGTAGCGCCGCCGCTGAGAACTCCACCAGAAGCGTAGAAAGCCCCTTTTGCAAGGTGGGCGTATCCAGCAGGCGGTTCATGAGTTCGGGCAGATACTGCCCATCCAGCGACTCTGTTCTGACTCGGGGCAGGCGCACGGCAAAATCAAAGCTTACACGGGCAAACAGGCGCTGCTGAATAAACTCCACCAGGTACAGCTGCATGACCTGCAGGGCCCCCACCAGAAACGTCCCGAACACGATAAACCCAATCAGCACAATGAGGGAAGTGCTAACGTCGCCGCTACTTACAAACCCAATAACCGACTGCACGCCCAGCGGTAGAGTGAGGCTGATGAGGCCCGCCAGGGCAGCATATATATAGAGGTAGGTAATGTCGCGCCGTTCGGCAGCCAGCAGGCGCAACAGCCGCTGCCCGGGGGTGAGAGTAGATTCTTGCGTATTGGCCATAGCCGGAATAGGTAAGTTGCGAGGAGAGTGAGAGTGGACGGGAGCAGGTCAGCTGGTATCAAAAAGCGCAGGCTAGGCCAGGGCTTTAAATGCCAGGTTTTCCAGGAAGCAGTAGATAACCTGCTCCGTGGGTTGCCCGGTCTGGTTAGTGAGTGAGGGTAGGTGCTGAGCGAAGAATAACTGCTTGCGAGAGGCCTCCAGCAGCGTACTTGCCAGCGCGTGGGGGTACGGGTAAGCGGGGTTCAGCTCCCCGAGTACCGCTGAAATGTGCGCCACCAACTGCTTGTACTCTCGAAACAGCCCGGCCTGGTCGTCGGCATCAACGCCCCGGGTGAGGTAGGCTTTAGAAGCTTCGTTTACCACAATGCGGTACAGCGCGGCCTCATCGAGGCCGGTGGTGGTGGGGTCATCGTGGTGGGCGCGGGTCAGGATGCCCAGGATCAGCCGCAGCCGCTGGGCGGGGTTGGGCACGTTGTGGGTGTGAAACCTGATCTGATGCCCCAGCCACGCCCAGTACCACGACACCAAATACCCCAGCAACCGATGCTTGTTCTCAAAGTAGCGGTACAGGGAAGCCTCCGTTGACTCCATCCGTTGGGCCAGCTTCTTGAAAGTGAACTGCTCCAGCCCGATTTCGTCAATCAGCCGTACGCTTTCCCCAATCAGGCGGCGCCCCAACTCCGTTTCCTGCGGATTCCGCAGAAACAGCCGATCATTAAGATGTATGTAGCTCAACATATTGCGTGGGCAGTTACCGGGCTCAGGAAGTATTACTTCCGCTCATGAAAGTTTTACTCACACCCCCAAAAGCACGAAGGCACAACCCCGGCTCTAGTAGCCGTAGGTGCCTCATCCAAACTTCGATACAAAGGTACCGCGCCACTCAACTGCCTAACTTAAGGCCACATTAAATGGGACTTAAATTTCCATTAAAATGAAGCGGCCCCACTTCGCGCCAGCCGCCGCCTAGGCCACTTCTGTGGGCAACTGCTGCAGCATCTATAGTATAGCAGTGGCCTAGCCTGGGGGCCTATGGGCACGTAGTTTGCTATCTGCCACCATCCCGGCCGTATCTACGTACCTTTGCGCAGAGAGCCTCCCGCGGGTGGCTTTCTGGTTTTTCCCGCCTAAATTCCCTGGCCCCTCGGTTTATGAGGTCATTCTCTCTCCTACGACTTGCTACCCTGTGCACTGGCCTAGCCCTTTCCGGCTCATCCCTGGCTCAGCAAACCACCCCGACATCTGCCCCTAAGCCGGCGCCGTCTAAAAACACTGCGGCGCCCCCAGCTGCTAAACCCACTCCGGCGGCTAAACCGGCGGCGTCTGCGGCTAAGGCAACCGGCCTGAGCAAGCCTGCTACCGGCACGGCCCCCAAAACCGCCACTACCAAGCCTACCACGGCCCCATCTACCGCCAAGCCTACCCTGGCTACTGCTTCCCCCCGCCCAACCGGGCCGCGGTTGCCCGCTAACCTGGGCTCCTCTGACCCCAACACGCGCTACAAGAATGGGAAGCTGCTGATTGATCAGGCTCGTTACGACCTGGCCATGCAGGAGCTGCAACCCCTGACGCTGCCGGGTGCAAAGTTTGAGCGGGCCCCGGAAGCCGCCTACCTGTATGCCGTGGCCGCCAGCCGCGCCAAAAAATGGGCCGAGGCGGAGCAGATGCTTAACCTGGTACGCAACGAGTATCCGCAGTGGAGTGGCCTACCCGAAGCCCTGTTCCTGCAGGGCCAGCTTTCTTTTGAGCAGCATGATTTCGATAACGCTCTTAAGGTGCTGAGCATGCTGCCCCCCGACCGCCTAGTAACAGAGCGTGAAAATATGAAGGCGCTCTACCTGCCTCGCATCAAGGACAAAGACACTTTCCAGAGCCTGCTCAAAACGTATCCGCGCGAGGCAGCGCTGGGCCGGGCGTATGCCGATAAGCTGGCTAACGGCGGCTGGTATACCGATGCGGACAAAGGCCAGCTCAACGACCTGATTGCCCAGTTCTCCCTCGACCGGACCCGCTACACCCCGCGCCCACGAGCCCAGAAGAAAAGCACTTACAACATTGGCGTGCTCCTCCCTTTTGAGTTTGATGACCCCAGCTGGGAAAAGCAACGCAAAAACCAGTTTGTAACGGACCTTTACGCCGGCATGCGCCTGGCCCAGGACTCCTTGCAGCGGGAAGGCCGGCCGGTTCAGCTCTTCGCCTATGACACCGGCGCCGATACCCTGCAACTCAAGAGCGTACTGGCCCTGCCTGAGGTGGCTTCTATGGATATGCTCATTGGGCCGGTATACAAGTCGGGCAGTAAGATTCTGGCCCGCTACGCTCAGCAGAAGCAAATAATCTGCGTGAACCCCCTGTCGCAGGACGGCGACCTGGTGGAAGATAATCCGTGGTATTACCTGTATGAGTCCAGCTCGGCTACGCAGGCCCGGCAAGCTGCTGAGTTTGCTTTTGCCCGCCTTGGTGGCCCGCGCACGGCCATAGTGCTGTACGAGGACAGCAAGGACGAAGCCTCCTTCGGGCAGACGTACAAACAGGCCTACGAAGCGCTGGGCGGTAAAGTCCTGGAGCTGCGCCGCATCAACTCAGATGTAGAAGAGTCGCTGGCGGCGGGCTTTGCCGGCCTCGACCTGAAGTCAATAGGCCACTTGGTAGTTGCTTCTGACCATAAGAAAGCCGGGCCTTACACCTTTGGCGTCATGCAGGCGCAGGCCGCCCGGCCTGCACTAATCACTTATGCCTCCTGGCAAGACAACAACCGCGTGAGCCTGGCTCAATTGAATGCGCGTAGCGTGTATTTCGTGCAGCCTAAGTTCATTGACAAAAGCAGCCTTGGGGTTCGTCGTTTCCGGCAGCTCTACACCCAGCGTCAGAACTTGCCACCCTCAGTGTTTGCCTTCTCAGGCTTCGAGATGCTGTATTACTTTGCCTCGCAGCTGCACCAATACGGGCCAACTTTCCAGCAGGAACTAGCCAACAGCGGCCCAGTTTCAGGCACCCTTTTTCAGGGCATTGGCTACCCAGCCGGCACCCACGATAATCAGTATGTGCCCATCACAAAAATGGAGCACCTGGAGGTGGAAGTTCTGAACCCTGTGGGCATCCGGTAGGTTATACTATAGCCACTCCGCTACCTTTAGCCGGGGCCCTCCGCGCCCTATTGTTGATGTTTAACGCTGCCAGCTGCCGCTGGCGCTACTTTGTTTTCATGTCTGAACTTCTGACTGCTCCTGACCTCACGCTTACCACCAGCGACGCCCTCTTTACCCGCGCCAAAAACCATATTCCGGGTGGTGTAAACTCTCCCGTACGGGCCTTCCGGGCCGTGGGCGGGCATCCGGTGTTCATGCAGTCGGCCAAAGGTGCCTGGCTCACGGACGTTGACGGCAACCGCTACCTTGACTTCATCAACTCCTGGGGACCCATGATTCTGGGCCACGCTCCTGACCTGGTGCTGCATGCCGTGCAGGATGCCATTCAGGGCTCTCTATCGTTCGGGGCCCCCACGCGCCGCGAGGTAGAGATGGCAGAGCTCATCAAGCAGATGGTGCCCAGCATTGAGAAAGTCCGGCTGGTAAATTCCGGCACTGAGGCCACTATGTCGGCTATTCGGGTAGCGCGCGGCTATACTGGCCGCAACAAGATTATCAAGTTTGAGGGCTGCTACCACGGCCACGGCGACTCCTTCCTGATTGCGGCAGGCTCGGGTGCCCTCACCCTTGGCGCCCCCGACTCGCCCGGCGTAACTGAAGGCGTGGCCCAGGATACCCTCACCGTACCTTACAACGACCTCGCCGCCACTGAGCAGGTTATTCTCGCCAACGAGGGCCAGGTGGCTGCGCTAATTCTTGAGCCGGTGGTAGGCAACATGGGCCTGGTGGCCCCCCAGGAGGGTTACCTGCAGGGCCTGCGTAACTTATGCACTCAACACGGCATCGTGCTCATCTTTGATGAGGTAATGACTGGCTTCCGCCTCGCGCGGGGTGGTGCACAGGAACTCTACGGCATTAAGCCCGACATGACGACCCTCGGCAAAATCATTGGCGGGGGCATGCCCGTTGGGGCCTACGGTGGCCGCCAGGATATCATGGACCAGGTGGCTCCCGCGGGCAAGGTGTACCAGGCTGGTACGCTTTCCGGCAACCCCATTGCCACCGCCGCCGGCATTGCCCAACTCACTTACCTGCAGGAGCACCCGGAGCTCTACGACCAGCTCAACCGCACCACCACGCGCATTGCCGATGGCACCCGCCAGATTTGCCAAGAGCTAGGCCTGAATTACACGGTAAATCAGGTAGGCTCCATGTTCAGCGTATTCTTTACCGATAAGCCCGTTACCAACCTGGAAGAGGCAAAGCAGTCGGATACGGAAGCATTTGGGCGCTACTTCCGCGCCATGCTGCACCGCGGCATATACCTGGCTCCCGCTCAATATGAGGCGCTGTTTGTGAGCACCGCCATTACTGATGATTTGGTGGATACGTACCTCACTGCCTGCCGCGAATCGATGCGAGAGGCCCACGGCCTCTAAGCCACGGCCCTCCCTCTCCAGATAACGAAGCACCTTACCACCCCATGCGTAGCAGCTGTCGCGGCTGCTGATGCGGGTGGTAAGGTCTTTTTTATTTCTATGCCACTTCCTTACTAACCGCTGCTTTTCTGCCTTTGCGCGCCAATCCATAAGAGCAACCGGCTACCTTTGCGCAAATCTTTTTGCTGCCATGTTCCGATTTCGCTCGTTTCTTCCACTGCTTTTGCTGCTGTGGCTTGCCGTGCCTGGCGCGCTTCTCGCCCAAACGGAAACGCCAGCAGCGGCCAATAAACGGTTGTTTCAGCGCACCGTAGATGAGCTCAACTTCCGCACCATGGAAACGGTCTACGACAAGACCTTTGCCCGCAGTAAGTTTCCCGCCAATCTGCGTAGCGCCAAGGCCCGCCGCGAGTTCGAGAACTTCCCCGGCCGCCCTGATCTACAGAAGCTCTTTCACAACTACAACGACGTTTCGGAGCGCTTTAAGGGTCGGTTTGGCTCGGGGCGCACAGACCTGATTGAGTTTGAGAAGCAGCTCAATACCGTGCTGGTAGATAAGAACTTCGAGTTCTTTGTGCGGGTGCTGCCCCGCGATGAACGGGTGGCTCTTATCAGAGCCCTACAGCGCGTTATCAAGCAGGGCACCGCGCAATTTAACGCTTCGCAAGACCCCGCTCCCGAAGAGCTGGCTGCCGATGGAGCCGCCGTGCCGCCTGCCGTTGATGGTGAGGTAGCCACCCCCAGCAACGCCCCCGCCGGCGTGGCCCAGGAGGATGTGCAGCCCGCTCCCGAAGGCAACCTGGCTTCGGCCCCCGCCTCCTACCCTGCGTTGCGCCCCCTCGATGTATCGCCCCGCCATGATTGGGTTGATTACCTCACGCTGCTGCTGGCGGGCAGTTCCCTGTTGCTGCTGCTGTTTCTGATAACCGGGCCGCTGGCTGATTTACGCAACCGCCTCGATGCGCTCAGCGACGAGTTAGAGGAGCGCAAGTCGGGCCCAGCCACCCGGCGGCGCACCAATGCTTTACCCGAAGACCGTTACGAAGACGGTGACGACGAGTAAAGAGGAGGCTGCTTTGCATGACGTAGTGACCTAGGCCACCCCACTGCAGTAGCCATGCTCTTCACTTCTACTTTTTAAAATCAACACGCATGATTCTCACCGACCAGCAGATTCTCGCCGAAATAGAGCGGGGCAACATTGTTATTGAGCCCTACGATCGGACCTGCCTCGGCACTAACTCCTACGATGTGCACCTGGGGCGCTACCTGGCTACCTACCGCGATGAAGTACTGGATGCTCGCAAGCACAACGAAATCGACGTGTTTGAAATCCCGGAAGAAGGCTTTGTGCTGCAACCCGGTACGCTGTATCTGGGCGTAACGGAAGAATACACTGAGAGTCATGCTCACGTACCCTTCCTGGAGGGAAAGAGCAGTGTTGGCCGCCTGGGCATAGATATTCACGCTACCGCAGGCAAAGGCGACATCGGGTTCTGCAACACCTGGACGCTGGAAATCAGCGTATCGATGCCGGTGCGCGTGTACCACCTGATGCCCGTAGGCCAGTTGATTTATTTTGCTGTGCAGGGCGATGTAGAAACCTTCTACAACCGCAAGGCCAACGCTAAATACAATGAGCGCACGGTGAAGCCCGTAGAGTCTATGATGTGGAAAAACCGTTTCTAGACCACTCTTAACGTACCACTGAGCGCACTACACATTCTGACACCCGAGCTCTTTATGAAGGGCTTGGGTGTATGCCTATATAGCTAGCTGTTAGCTATGTTTTTGATTCAGAATAAACTCCCTGGCACAGTTTTTCGTTATAATCATAACAAGCTTCCTGCTGTTAACCATATCTTTTGTTAGGAAGCCGCTGCTGATTGTAGATCTAAAAACGTGCAAATACTGATGAGAAAGCAACTTGCCACCGCTGCCCTGCTCCTTGCCGCTACCATCGGCGTGCAGGCCCAGCAGAAACCAAAACCAAGCTTAGTCCAACCCCAGGATAAAACTAAACCTTCTCCTCGCCTGAATCCTGTGCAGGAGCGCGCCAAGCGTCTCTCTGACCAGATGGCCCGCGACCTGCGCCTGAACGGATACCAGTCTGCCAAGCTGCGGGCTATTAATGAGGATAAAGTAGCTAAAATGGCGGCCATTGAACAGCGAAACGCCGGCAACCAGAAAGTCATTACGGAGCAGTGCGATGCCGTGTGTAAAGAGCGTGACAAGGAGCTACAGGCGGTACTCTCTACTGACCAGTATAGCAACTACTACGACTCGCGCGCTACTTTCCGGAAGTACGACCGCGATTACGCCGCTCGCGCCGCCGATGCTATCTTCGTAAACTCGGTGCAGAACCCGCTGCCAGCCAGTAGCAAAGGTGCCACCATTGGCCCCGCCCGTACTACCGCCCCGGCTACCACTACCCGTTAGGGGGAGAGGCCTAGATATAAATAAGCCCCGCCAGAGCTATCTGGCGGGGCTTACGTATGCCTTAACAGGTCGAAATTATTTTTGCTTACGCTCTTCCTCCTCAATATGATCCATTAATACGCGGCACAGGTCGCGCATTTTGGTGGCCATCACCGAGTCGTTGGTGGCCGTTACAATGCTCTCGGCCATAGCCCCCATGGTATCTACATAGAAGCGCTTCATCTCATCAACGGGCATTTCCTTGGTCCAGAGGTCAATTTTCATGGTACCTCGCTCATCCCGGTCCCAGAGGGCAATATTGATGGCTTTGGCAAAGTGAATATCAGGACCCGCGTCGGTGGCTGTCCAGCTGATGGCCTCGGGTACTTTCTGATCGTCGAGGGCGATGCTGAAGCGGATTTCAGATTTCTTCATATCACGGATTTAAACGGATTATTCGAATTACACGGATTCGCTTAGCCCTCCGTTTTGGGCCGTACGCCGCAGAGTTTCCACCAACCTGTTCGAGGTAGAATTAAATAGCTTAATCAGCTTCAAGCCTCTTTGACTACTGAAGCCAAAAGAAAACGGATTATCCGGCCCACAGAATAACTCCGTGCCATCCGGAAAATCCGTCTCTATCCGTGATTAAACATAGTTGTTGAGCATCACTGGCATAACCAGCATCAGGATGTTTTCGTTGTCGTCGGGGGTGGTTGGCATCAGCAGACCCGCGCGGTTTGGCGTACTCAGCTCCAGCGTAATCTCCTCAGAATCAATGTTCGAGAGCATTTCCGTCAGAAACTTAGCGTTGAAACCAATTTCCATGTCTTCGCCATCGTACTGGCAGGCCAGCTTCTCGTTGGCTTCATTGGAGAAGTCCAGGTCTTCCGCCGATACCGTCAGCTCTGAGCCAGCGAGACGCAACCGAACCTGGTGCGTGGTCTTGTTGGAATAGATGCTGATACGCTTTACCGAGTTCAGCAGCTCCTGGCGGCTGATGATAAGCTTATTGGGGTTGCTTACTGGAATTACGTTCTCGTAGTCAGGGTAACGCTCATCAATCAGGCGGCACACGAGGCGCATCTGGTTGAAGCTGAAGAAGGCATTGGAGTTGTTGAACTCTACGCGCACGGTAGTAGCCTCGGAGGGCAGCGCACCTTTCAGCAGGTTAAAGGCTTTGCGCGGGATGATGATGTTTGCGGTCTGGCCGGCACCCACATCGGAGCGGCGGTAGCGCAGCAGGCGGTGGCCATCGGTAGCCACAAAGGTTACCTGGTTGTCGGCTAGCTGCACCAGAATACCCGTCATGGCAGGGCGCAGCTCGTCGGTGCTGACCGCAAAGATGGTTTTGTTGATAGCCCGCGACAGCGACGACGAAGGAATCTCAATGGGCGTGGAGCCTTTTACTACCGGCACGCGGGGGAAGTCGGTAGCATTCTCGCCGGCCAGCTTGTAGCGGCCATTAGAGCTGGCAATTTCAATGGTATATGTTTCCTCGTCCAGGGTGAACGTCACGGGCTGGTCGGGCAGGTTTTTCAGGGTATCGAGCAGGATGCGGGCGGGGGCAGCAATACGGCCACTTTCGCGGGCTTCCACGGGTAGCTCCGTCATCATGCTGGTTTCCAGATCGGAAGCCGTGATGGTAAGTTTGCCCTCTTCAATCTCAAAGAGGAAGTTCTCCAGGATCGGTACCACGGGGTTATTCGTGACCACGCCATTGATGCTCTGGAGCTGCTTGAGCAAGGCGGAAGACGAAACGATGAACTTCATAGAAGAGATAAGGTTTGGGCTGGTTTAGAAGGGACAAAGATAGGAAACAGGAGCCGGTTTAGAAACCTGCGTTCAGAATGAATACGCCTGAGAAAAATACCCGAAAACAGCATTGCAGCGCGCCATACAGCCAGTATTGCCTGCGTAGCAGGCCCGCCCTAATTTCTACTAGTTCAGGGGAGCGTGCTATCAGATTCAAGCTCCACTATTGCGTAATTTGTCAGAAGCCGATTACTTAGCTTTCTATTCCTAAGTATCTGCCTCGTTCTATCATGGCCTCTGCTACCCTGCATCATTTAGTTTACCAGAGCATTGCTACTACTCCCCTTGATGATAATGCCCTGGGAGCCATTCTTCTGCGGTCTCGCTCCTGGAATGAGGCCCATAATTTAACCGGAATTCTACTGTACTGCGATGGAGAGATTATGCAGGTACTAGAGGGAGAGAAAAACGAGGTTCACTATATTTTTGCGCGTATTCGGGAAGATCAACGGCACTTCAGGGTGGTTAAGCTGTCGGATGGCCCTATCCAGAAGCGTAATTTTTCGCAATGGAGTATGGGCTTCAAAGCCGTTGCCCCAGAGGCTTTCGCGGACCTCAAAGGCTACACTAACCCAGAAGGCGAGAACTACCTGTCTTCGTACTCAGAAAACGACAATATCTCCTTGCATTCTCTGCTCTCCACGTTCGTAACGGAAGACGAAATTAGGTTTTAATGGGATAGTATACCCCAGCTCTATTGAGCTTAGCTTGTATTTAAATCAAGCTTGTTTACCCATGCAACTATTTGAACGATAACTCTCTCTACCAGGACATAGCATCTTTGTATCTTCTATAGTACTGATGAAAAAGGCCATTGCACTAACTACCTTGCTGGCTATTGGTTTCTCGTTACAGAACTGTGACTTGTATGGGTGCAAGTGTGATAAATCGAAAGGCAAATACTTCATTCTGACTGGAATCAGCGTGGAGAATTATAAAAAAAGAGGCGACTGCTGCGCCGATAAACTTGAAAACAACCAGCAAGTTGCTTTCCAAGACTTTTCGCTGGATGTGCGCAACTTCGTTAGGTTTTACTCAGCCCAATTACCTCAATCAAGTCCTTTCTCACTTATTCCAACGGCCTCTGCCTGTGACTGCATTGCGGATGGGTATTTGGGCTCCAAGCAAAAGCTTCAATCTTTAACCGTTATCACGCTTGAGGATTTCGATGCGCAGCATCTGGCCAACGATACGATCAATGACCTCTTAAATGCTCAATTCTATCTTACTAGCTACGACCTCAATACTTATTTACTAACTGATACTGCGACAATTACTCAGCAGGGCTATACCCTTACGTTGAAAAAAAAACCTGAGTTGAACCCTTCTTTCCGGGTGCGAGTAGATGTGCGGCTGAGAGGCGGTGAAATGTATCAAGCCACCTCCAGCACAGCTATCATGCAGTAGAGCCAAAGGCACCAAGTGGCGTAAACAACCTCAATAGCGCCCACGCTTTGCTGGTGTAGAACTGGCGTTGATAATCAACTAGTATTGCTTCCTCCTACAGCTCAGCCAGCGTAGTTTGGCTACTTAATTAAACGAGGCGTACCGACGCTTCCGACGCCAGGCACGCACTATGCCAAACAAGCCTAGCAGCACCAGCGGGGCCACAAGGTTTAGCAGTTGCCAACGGCGGCGCTCCTCCACTACCCGAAGCTTGTCGAGGGGGCGCAGGGTTATTTGCTTGCTGCGCACGGAAATCAGGCCGCTCTCATCAAGCATATAATCTACGGCGTTGAGCACCATCTCGCGGTTAGCAAACTCGGTGTTGGCCAAGCGGTCGAAGCCCAAGCGGTACGGACGCCCGGTTTTGGGGTCTAGCTCGCTGCGCACAAAGTCACCATCGGAGAGCACCAGCACTTTAGATGGTCGCGCTAAGGGAGGGGTTTCGGGTAGATATTGCGAAGTGCCAGGCTGGGCGCGGTTGGCGTAAAGGGAACGGAACTGCCCTTCGAGCAGGTAGCCCACGGGCTTAAATTGGTCTTTATAAAGCCGCTGCTCAGGCTCTAGCCGGGCGTCGTTCAGGTTTACGGGCACCGGCGAAGGCAGCACCCGGGTGTAGCGTGAAGTAAAGAGCAGCGGCGTTTTGCGAATACCAGCGGCCTTTACGGTATCAATACTGCTGACAAATTTCGTGTATACCGCATCAAGGTTGCGGGTAATGGGGTGCTGGCTGAAGTTATTAATGAGCGGGTAAAACTGCCAGGGCATAGGCTCCACTTTAGGCTTCTCCCCCTCTAGGCCAGTTACCATCGGGATAACCCCGGAGTTGAGGTCCAGAATCAGGTCGGGGTTTATGCGCACGCCGTACTTAAACAGCAGGTCCTCTAGGTTTAATTGCAACGGGAACGACAGCATGCCGCCTCGGTTAGCGCTATCGAGATTCACACGCATGGCGTCTACGAAGAACAGCGCATTGCCGCCCTGAGTGATGAACTGATCGAGCTTGAACTTCTCGGGCTCAGAGTAAGCCGTGGCGGGCTTGGCCACAATAACGGCGCTGAGCGTTTTCAGATCCTGGGGGCGCGCCTGGTTGAGGTTCACCCGGAACACATCATAGTATTGCTGCAGGGAGCCAATTAGGTCACCGGCTTCGGCGTTATTTAGCTCGCCGTGGCCTTCGAGTACCCCAATGCGCTTGCGCTTGCCGGGGCTGAGCCTCCGGATGGCGCTGGCCAGCTCATACTCCAATCCCTCAATGCTCTGGTTGAGGCGCACGTCGGAGGGGGCGGCCTGGTTGCCACGCAACAGCAACACCTGCTGCTCTTTACCACCCGAGGCCACCGTAGCCCAGGGGAAAATGATTTTCTCTACGCGCTTGCCGTTCTCGTTAGCACCCAGGTTGGTGGGGCGCAAGCCCTTCTTCAGCAAGGTGGCATAATACTCATTGCGGGCCTTTTCAGTACCGGCCGCTGAGGGATCCACGAACACGTAGTGCAGGTTGGAGCCACCGTACACCTGCATCTCGTTCAGGGTTTCGCGCACGGACTGCTGCAGCCGGCGGAAGGCTGGGGGAAAGTCACCCTCTAAGTACACTGTCACGGTAACGGGCTGCTTCAGGTTCTCCAGCAGCGTTTTAGTAGCCCCCGACATGGTGTAGCGCTTTTCCTCCGTCATATCGAGCCGAAAGAAGTAGATGGCGCCCACAAAGTTGATGAGCAACAGGACTAGCAACGCCAACCCAAAGCGCGTCAGGTCACGGCGTTTGCGCGCGGTAGAGGGAGATGGAGCGGGAGCAGATGGAGCCATATAACGGCAGAGTCAAATCAGATTCATTCATCATCCGGAGCCCTACAAGGGGCTATACTAGGCCACTTACTTAGCAGAGAATGGTGCTAGGCCAGTAACTTTCGTTAGTTGGATGAGGGAGGGTGATGATATAGATTACCAGTTGCGGCTTTGCAGAACCAGCCGCGTGCCGAGCAGCAAGCCGGCAATTAAACTGAAGAAGTACAGCAGGTCGCGGGAATCAATGAGGCCTTTGCTCAGGTCGCGGTAGTGGGCCGCAATACCAAGCTGGCTGATGTAATAAGCGGGTGCACCATCAAATACTGAAGCCAGCGAGTCAAACCCCGAATACACCAGAAAGCACCCCACCACGGCTACCAGAAAAGCAATAATCTGGTCGCGGGTAATGGCGCTGGCGAAGATGCCAATAGCGGCAAACACGGCCGCTAGCAGCACTAGGCCTATGTACGAGCCTACCGTTGCGGCCGAGTCGATGTTGCCTTTGGGCGCGCCCAGTTGGTATACCGAGTAGTAGTAGAGCAGCGTGGGCACGAGAGCCAGCAGGGCCAGCAGCAGGCACGCCAGGTACTTCCCTCCTATTATCTGCCCATCGGTGAGTGGGCGGGTCAGCAACAGCTCAATGGTGCCCGCCTTCTTCTCCTCGGCGAAGGTGCGCATGGTAATGGCCGGAATCAGGAACAGGAAGATCCAGGGGGCCATGTTGAACAGCGTCTGCAAGTCGGCGTAGCCGTAGTCGAGCACACTGCTGTCGGGGAAGACCCACACGAACAGGCCCGTAGCCACCAAAAACACCGCAATAACCACGTAGGCCACTGGGGAGCTAAGGAAAGCGTTAAATTCTTTGCGAAGTATGGCGTACATCTGGTAGTGATGTGCTGATGATTTTACGGAAGACAAACAACGTCATGTGGAGCTTGCTAAGAGGTATAGAGTCTGGATGATAGGTTAGCAATTCTACAAAGCGGTAGAGATGCTTTGTTTCCGCTCAGCCTGACGTTTTTCTTAGCGTCTCGTATCATTTTGTTAGGGTCTGGAATATCTGCTCCAACGACTGCTCCTCTTGCCGGAGGCCAAGGAGCACCCACCCATGTTGAGCGGCTAAGCGCGAAATAGCTCCGCGCTGATCAGAGCCTGCGGCGGCCCGAATGCGGTAGGTGTTGCCGCTCTCCTGCTCTACCTGGTTGATACCCGGCAGCGCTAGTAGCGGCGCGGTATCAATTGGCTGCTCAAACTCGGCCCGGATGATGGTTTCGCCAACGGCTTTGGCACCCAGCTCCGACACGGGCGAGTCGGCTACCAGTTGGCCGCGGTTGATGATAACGGCCCGGCTGCACAGGGCCGCCACCTCGGGCAGAATATGGGTAGAGAAAATGACCGTCTTATCCTGACCCAGCTCCCGTATCAACGTCCGGATTTCCCCAATCTGGTTAGGGTCTAGGCCAGTAGTGGGCTCATCAAGGATGAGCACGCCAGGGTCGTGGATGAGGGCCTGGGCCAGGCCTACACGCTGGCGGTAACCTTTGGATAGTGCCCCGATTTGCTTGTTTTGCTCACGGCCCAGGCCTACACGCTCTACCATTTGGCTGGCCCGCTGACGCAGGTGGCTGCCTTTCAGGCCGTGCACTGAGCCAATAAACTCTAGGTACTCGTGCACATACATATCTAGGTAGAGCGGGTTATGCTCTGGCAGATAGCCCACGCGGCGACGCACCTCCAGTGGGGCCGTTTGCACGTCGTAGCCATCTACTACCACTGTGCCCGCCGAAGGTGGCAGGTAACCGGTGGCAATCTTCATGGTGGTGGACTTACCGGCTCCGTTCGGCCCCAAAAAGCCTACTATCTCGCCCTTACCCGCCGTAAAGCTGATGTTATTGACGGCCGCTTGTGCGCCAAAGGTCTTCGTCAACTGTTGAACTTCTACCATTTGTTGAGTTGTCAGGTGCTGGTTGGTACGCTGTTACTTGTTGCCGGTTTGGTGTCAGAAGAAATCAGAGAACCCACAGCCACCAAGTAACACTCAACCACTACTTAGGCTGCGTAGGTCGCATTTGCAGCTCAGAAATCATGACCGTTTGCGGCGCTTCTAGGGCATGCACAATGGCGGCGGCAATGTCTTCGGGTTGCATCTTGTGGGGGTCGGGCTCCTGGCCGGGCTCAGCACCGTTGAAGTTGGTTTCTACGGAGCCTGGCATTACGCAGGTCACGCGCACGCCATCGGGGCGCACTTCCTTGAACAAGGCGTCAGAGAAGCCCCGAATGGCATATTTAGTAGCGCAGTAGCCAGCTAAGTTAGCCGTACCGGCCGTACCGGCCAGAGAGGCCACGTTGATGATGTGGCCGAGGTGCTGCTTTTTCATCTGGGGCAACACCGCCTTGGTGCAGTAAAACACCCCGTGCACGTTGGTATCAAACATTTCGTGCCAGTCATCCGACGAAAAGCCGTCCACGGGGCCAAAGTGGCCTATACCGGCGTTATTTACCAGTATCTGGATTTCCGGACCTAGCTCACGTTGCGTATTGGTGTAGGCCTCCTGTACGGCTATTTCATTGCGTACATCGCACTCAAAGAATTGGAATCGCTCATGCTCCAAGCCTTCGGGCGCCGTGCGGCCCCAACCCGCCACGATAGCCCCTTTAGCTAACAGTGCTTCGGCGGTTGACCGCCCAATTCCTTTGCTGACGCCTGTGATAATGGCTACCTTGCCGCTTAGGTCCATCGTTTTCGGGATATGTCGTGGTTTGAAATAGGGATGCAAGTTAGCGTCCCTCGCCGGCTTTTACGTGTAACTGTGCTGGGAGTAGCGGCTTTTGGGATTCTGACCTCGTGCAGTAAAGAAAACGAAGCAGGCTGTTTCACCAGCACCGGCAATATTACCACGGAGCGGCGCGCCCTATCCCCCTTCCGCGTACTCACTACCTACGACAACATTACCGTTACCCTGGTGCAGGATAGCGAGACTTATGCCGAGGTGAGGGCGGGCAAAAACCTGCAGGAGGATATCCGGCTGGAAGTAACTGGCAATCAGATGATTATCCGCAACACCAGCCGCTGTAACTGGGTACGCCGCTACAACACGCCCCGCGAGGTAACCTTGCACACGCCCCGTATTCACGACGTATTTCTGCGCGGGCAGTCCGATATACAGACCGAGGGCACGTTCCGGGCCGATACGCTTTTTGCCCACCTCATCGGCTCCGGCGACTTTCGCCTCAACCTGCAGAGCCAGTATCTGAACATGGACCAGTACGAGTTGGGCGACATTTACCTGGAGGGCCGTACGCAGGAGTTGCACCTCACCATTGGCGGCAATGGCAGCACCTACGCCACTGACCTACCTACCAGCCGAATCTACCTGCGCGGTAATAGCTCCACCAATGGCAACGGCCATTTTACCGTTACGCAGGCGTTAGTGGGTACCCACGCGGGCACGGGCACCATATTTTACAGCGGTATCCCGGCCAGCAGCGCCACGTTGCAAATCACGGGTAAGGGCAAGCTGGTGCGGGAGTAAGGCACTGCTTCCCATGTACCTCACCAGTTTTAACTCAAGTTTTGTCTTTACCTCCTACTGACTGACAGCGTTTCGTTGGGCGGAAGTCTATCTGCTACAAGACCTCCGCCCAACTGAAAGCTTACAGGCCTACAAGTCTCCCAGTTGAGGGCGGATCAGCAGTTCTTCAATTACTGCCTGCGGTGAGAGGCTAAAGGTGCTGAAGATGGCTTCAGCCACGTCTTCGGCCTTTATAAATCGTTCGGCGGGTAGGTCGGTGCCTTCCCAGCTGGCCGTGAGGGTAGCGCCGGGCAGCACGGCCGTCACCCGTATATTGTGCTGCTTTAGCTCCTCGCGCAGGTTTTTGGTCATGCCCAGCAAGGCAAACTTGGCAATGCCATAGGAGCCCCCGTTGGGGTACGCCGTGAGGCTGGCCGTGGAGCAGATATTGAAGATATGCCCATTGCGGCGCGTGATAAGGCCGGGCAGCAGGGCCAGCGTCACGTCGTAGGCGCTGAGCAGGTTCACATCCAGCATTTGGCGCAGCTGCGAGCCATCGAGGGGCTCGTCTTGCAGCCGGCCCGGAATGAAGGAGCCAGTATTGTTGATAAGCACTTCTACCTGGCCCAGGCCACTCAAAAAGTCAGTGAAGCGGCGGGTTTCATTCTGCTGGCTTAAGTCGGCGGCGTGCGTGTGCAGTTGGGCAGCCGGCAGTTCAGCCACTACCGTTGTCTGTAGCTCCTGTAGGTCTTGGGCTGAGCGGGCACAGGTTGCTACCGGATAACCGGCGCGCAGAAACCTGAGTACCAGCGCCCGCCCAATTCCTTTGGTACCTCCCGTAATCACCACGATATTTTTTTGCATTCCTTTGATTGCTGAAACTGTTTTTACGTAAGTGAAGCGGGCAAGCTCTTCTATAGAATAGTCGTAGGCTTACCCGCCCGCAAGTACTCGCTTTTCCTCCTTCTCTGCCGCTTCTATGGTCAAGTCATTTGGCGAATTTCTGCTCTTCATTCAAAGTATGCTCTCCCGAAAGGAGCGTTTCGCGGTTCTCTGGAACCGCACTATTGATGAGTGCATCATTATTGGGGTAAACTCCATTTTCATTGTAGCTATTGTTTCAGCCTTTATCGGGGCCGTAACCTGCGTTCAGATTGCCTATAACCTAACCAACCCGCTCATCCCGAAGAGCACTATTGGGTATATGGTACGGGAAATGACCATCCTGGAATTGGCTCCTACTATTACCAGCATTGTACTGGCCGGCAAGGTGGGCTCCAGCATTGCAGGTGGCCTAGGCACCATGCGCATCACGGAGCAGGTTTCGGCTCTGGAAGTAATGGGCATTAACTCGGCCTCTTACCTGGTGCTACCCCGCATTATTGCGGCAATGCTCATGTTTCCGCTGCTGGTTGTTCTGGCCATGGCGCTGTCTATTATTGGTGGCTATCTGGCCGGCACGCTTACGGGCGCTATTTCTGCTCAGGAATATGTAGAAGGCATTCGCACTGACTTTATCGCCTACAACATTGTCTTCGCCCTGATTAAATCAGTGGTCTTTGCTTTCCTGGTATCCGCAATTTCAGCCTTCAAGGGGTATTTCACTCAGGGTGGCGCGCTGGAAGTTGGCGCCGCCAGTACTGATGCCGTTAATAACTCCATTATTGCTATCCTGATAGCTGACTTTGCACTGGCCGCCTTGTTGCTATAACCTCAGAAGCCCGAGGTGCACCCGCACGCTCACTCTCCGCTTCCAACTATCTGCTTTTCCCTATGATTGAAGTTCATAATATCCAGAAATCCTTCGATGGTAATCAGGTGCTGAAAGGCATCAATTGCACCTTCGAGACGGGCAAGTGCAACCTGCTGCTGGGCGGCTCGGGCACGGGTAAGTCGGTATTGCTGCAGTGCATTGTAGGCCTCATGAAGCCCGATATTGGCAGCATCACCTTTGATGGCACCGTGTTTACCAATAACAAGGTGGATATCAAGCAGGAAATCCGACGCAAAATTGGTATGCTGTTCCAAGGCTCGGCGCTGTTCGATTCCATGACAGTGGCCGAGAACGTAGAGTTTCCCCTCAAGATGCTCATGACCGAGATGAGCCGAGAAGAGCGCCAAGACAGGGTAGAATTTTGCCTCAAGCGCGTAGGTCTGGAAAATGCCGGTACTAAAATGCCTTCCGAAATTTCGGGGGGTATGAAGAAACGGGTTGGTATTGCCCGGGCCATTGCGCCCAATTGTACCTACCTTTTCTGCGACGAACCTAACTCGGGCCTCGACCCACTCACGAGTATCAAGATTGACGAGCTGATTCACGAAATCACACACGAGTACGGCATTACAACGGTAGTAGTAACCCACGATATGAACTCGGTAGTGGAAATCGGTGACCATATTATCTTCCTCTACAAAGGCCAGAAGCTCTGGGATGGCAACAAGGACGAAATTCTAAACGCCCAGGTACCAGAACTCAAAGAATTTATCTTCAGCAGCAGCCTCGTACGGGCCGCCAAGAAAGTAGACGACGAAATTCAGGGTGGCCTAGCTGCCGCCACCACCGACGAAGCCATCAACATCTAGTAATACCTACTCAGCCCAAAGGCCAAGGCCGGTTCAGGTACCTGAACCGGCCTTGGCCTTTGGGCTGAGTAGGTATTACTAGATGAGTAAGTATTAGTAGAATAGTTGCTGAGCGCAGGTATTGAATTCAACAACGTCTTCCGCTTTAAAACTGAGGCAATTACTTTGATCAACGGCGCCACCCCTCCCGGTATACCAGGTTCCCGATATGCGCCAAATGGTGTCGGCCATGCCAGGCGTACAGCACCAGCGCCTGGTCGAGGGTAAATGTGCGCTTGCTGCCGGGGTGGTAAAATGTGCGCTGCCACTGCGAGTCGGTGAGGTTACGCAACAGAAAGGTCCAGCGAATGTGAAGGGCCTCCAGCAGCGCCAGCGATACGGCTACGGGCGTAGCCTGGCTATCGGGCAGCTCAGCCCACAATTGCTCCTCATAGGGGCTTATAGTGGGTACCTCTTCCGTTAGCGCCAGCTTGAAGCGGACGTAGCTGTTCATGTGAGAATCGGGCAGGTGATGAATAACCTGGCGCACCGTCCAGCCGCCGGGCCGGTAAGGCGTGTCCAGTTGGACCGGAGTAAGGCCCGTTACCGCCGCTCGTACTTGGTCTGGAAGCAGGGCTATCTGGGCAATGTAGGCGGTGCGAGCTTCCCTATCCAACGTCTCGTCTGGTAAAACGGGGTAGCCAATAGGAAAGCGCAGGTCGGGAGCAGCAGGTGTCTCCATAAAACGAGGGAAATGGGTGAGTAAGCAGCAAAGTAACAACAAGCCGGCAGCATAGTCTACGCCATACTGGCCTAGCAAAAGAAACGGCTTCCCTGAACCAGAGAAGCCGTTTCTTTTGCTAGGCCAAGTGCCTTACCCGTTACGTTTGTTTAGCTCGTCGCGGATTTTAGCGGCTTTTTCGTAGTCCTCCTTTTCAAGGGCCTGAGCCAGCATTTTGGTCAGCTCATCCAAGGATACCTGCCCACTGGGCTCACGCTGCTCCACTTGAGGCGTGGCGGGGTCACCGCCGGGCGTGTCGTCATCGTCATCATCCTCATCGTCGGTGTCCTCATCGGCGTTTTCGTCGAGGTCTGACAGGATGATACCGGCTTCGCTAAGCACGCTTTCCACCGTGAAGATGGGCACCCCAAAGCGGAGGCCGATGGCAATGGCGTCGGAAGGGCGCGAATCCAACTCAAACGTTGTAGCCCCATCGGAGCACACAATCTTCGAGTAGAACACGCCTTCTTTGAGGTCGGAAATCAGAACCTCCAGCACTACCACGTGCACCTGCTCAGCAAAGGACTTGAACAGGTCATGCGTGAGCGGCCGGTTCGGGTTGATTTTCTCTATCTGAATGGCGATACTCTGCGCCTCAAACATGCCGATTATAATCGGCAAGCGCCGGTTGCCGGTCTTCTCGCCCAAAATAAGGGCGAATGAGCCAGACTGCGACTGGCTGGACGAGAGGCCCAGAATTTCGAGCTGAATTTTTTTCACCAGGGAACGTACTGATTTCTGAAGTATTAGACCTTGCCGTACTGACTATACGAAAGTGCTAAGCAATTGACGAAAAAGCGAGTTTTTCGAGAAGTAATAGCCATTTCGAGGTATCAGAGTGGCCTAGCCCAGTTCCTTGACGGCCTGGGTTAGTTTGGGCAATACGTCAAAAACGTCGCCTACGATGCCGTAATCAGCAGCTTTGAAGAAAGGGGCCTCCGGATCTTTGTTGATTACCACGATAACCTTCGACGAGTTTACGCCGGCCAAGTGCTGAATAGCCCCCGAGATACCGCAGGCAATATATAGGTTCGGCGACACGGTAATGCCGGTCTGGCCTACGTGCTCGTGGTGAGGGCGCCAGTCAACGTCTGAAACGGGTTTGGAGCAAGCCGTAGCGGCCCCCAGGGCCTTTGCCAGATCCTCAATGAGGTTCCAGTTTTCGGGGCCTTTCATACCACGGCCACCAGACACTACTTTGTCGGCTTCGGGCAGTAGTACGCCGCCGGTCTGCTCCTGCATAACTACCTGCTTAGGCGCATCAGCAAAGTCGGCATCCGTGAGCTGAGCCGAGAACGACTCAACCTGGGCGGTTTTGCCAGCCTCGTGCAGGGCCTCAATGGAGTTCTTCTTCACGGCCAGAATCTTCCGGTCGCCGCTCAGCACCACATCAGCAAAAGCTTTGCCCGAGAAGGCGCCGCGCTTCACCGTAAACTGGCCGCCGTCGTTCTTAGGCAGCTCTACTACGTTGGTAGCCAAGCTGGCCTGCAACCGCACTGACAGGCGCGAGCCTACGGCAGCGCCAATGTTGGAGTTAGCCAGTACAATAACTTTAGAGTCTTCCTGCTGCGCGGCGGCAGCAATCAGCTTGGTATAGGCACCGTTCACGAAGTCCTTGAGGCGGGGCTCCGCGTCATACAGCACCTTCGTGATGCCTTGCTCGCCCAACTGGGCCAGGTTGGCTTCGGTGGCTTCACCTACGGCAATGGCCGTGGCGGTGGTGCCGAGCAGCTGTGCTACCTGGCTACCATAAGAGGCCACTTCCAATGAGGATTTCTTTACCTCACCGCCGTCACATTCAACAACAACTAGTACAGACATTTTCTGAGAGGTTAGAGTACAGAGCTAAGAACTTAGATGGAGCGTTTCCATGGCCTCTGAGCGCCACCAGTGAACGGTGGACTTCAGACTAGGCTCTAAGTTCCAGAATCTCAGTTCTGAGTTAGATTACTTTCGCTTCGTTGCGCAGGAGCTTAATCAGCTCGCCGGCATTTTCAGCGGGGATGAGCTTCACGCCTTCCTTCTTGGGAGGCAACGCGTATGCGGCTACTTCGGTGCGAGGAGCATCGCCCACGGGCTCTACTACTTTCAGGGGCTTGGTGCGGGCCGTCATGATGCCGCGCATGTTGGGAATGCGGGGCTCGCACATAGGCTGCTGGCAGGAAGCCACGAAAGGCGTATTCACTTCCACGATTTCTTTGCCGCCTTCAATCTCACGCTCCAGCGTGGCCGTGTTGCCGCTCATATCGAGCTTCATGGCGGGAGCAACCGTCGGGATACCGAGCAGCTCGCCAACCATGCCGTGTACCTGGAAGCCATTATAATCAATGCTTTCCTTGCCCATCAGAATCACGTCATAGCCGCCATCTTTGGCGATGCTGGCAATCTGCTGCGCTACGAAAAAAGCATCTTTAGGGAAAGCATTCACGCGGATAGCGTCGTCGGCGCCAATGGCCAACGCTTTGCGAATATTTGGTTCGGTATCGGCCTCACCTACGTTCAGCACCGTAACAGTACCGCCGCCTTGAGCTTCCTTTAGCTCAATGGCGCGAGTGAGGGCATACTCATCCCAGGGATTAATAACGAATTGCACGCCGGCCTTGTTGAACTCCTTATTATCGGGCGTGAAGGCAATTTTAGTGGTCGTGTCGGGCACGTTGCTGATGCAAACGAGAAACTTCATCTACGGCTGCTTGTGGTGGAGAAACTAGGGGAAAGTCCCAAATTTGGGGCGAAGATACTGAAAATACTACCTGATGGAAACCAAGCCAAGCCGCTTACAACAACTGCTCGCCTTCCTGGAAGACGACCCCAACGACCCGTTTACCATCTACGCCATTGCTACGGAATACCGCGAAACGGAGCCAGAAAGGGCCATGGAGTACTATAATAGGCTGCTTGCCGAGCATCCGGACTACGTGGGTACGTACTACCACGCCGGCAAGATGCTGGAGCACTTACAGAAGCCAGATGAAGCCGAAAAAGTTTACCGATTGGGCCTTTCTACTGCGCGCCGGGCTGGGCAAATGCACGCGGCCAGCGAGCTACAGCAAGCCCTAAACCAGTGCCTGGGGCTAGATTACGAAGACGACTAACTGGCCTAGGAGCCACTAACACAAGCTGCCAAGTAGTAACCACTCACTCTATGGCCAGGTGGTGTGACCCTGCGTTTTTTTTCGGCCCGAAATAAACTTAGTGCTCGGGGTTAAATAATCTTTGCCTTTACCCACATATGAAGATCCTGCTTGTTGAGGATGAACCCAAAGTTTCGGCATTTATCAAGCGCGGCTTAGAGGAAGAAGGCTTTGAGGTGGAAGTGGCTTACGATGGCCGCTTTGGCTTGCAACTGGCCCTGGCCCACTCCTATGAGTTGATCATTTTGGATGTCATTCTTCCCTATCGCAGTGGCCTAGAGGTGCTGGAGGGCTTACGCAAGCACGACCAGCAGACCCCTGTGCTCATGCTTACGGCCCTTGGCACCACCCAGGATAAGCTACACGGCTTCGGGGGCGGTGCCGACGACTACCTCGTGAAGCCCTTCGACTTCCCCGAACTGGTGGCACGAGTGCGGGCCCTCACCCGGCGCCACGGCCAACAGGTGAAAAGCGCGCTTATCACCTTCGAGGACCTCACCCTTGACACTGCCGCCAAGACCGTCATTCGTGATGGGCACCCGATTAAGCTTACAGCCCGGGAATTTGGGTTATTAGAGCTTTTTATGCGCCACCCAGGGCGGGTGCTGAGCCGGGCAGAAATTGCGAGCGACGTATGGGAAGACTCATTTGATGCGGGCTCCAATGTGGTGGACGTGTACGTGAACTACTTGCGCAACAAGGTAGACAAAGGCTACTCTCAGAAGCTGCTGCATACGGTAGTGGGCATGGGCTACGTACTTAGGGTACAGGAGGAGTAGGAGTAAGAAGCCGTAATTGTACCATGGTGAAGTTGGCTATACCAGCTACCAACCACCCATCTAGAACGGCCAAGACTACTCTGACTACGTCTGTAGTAAGTTCACGACTTTATTAGTCCCCTCTGTCCGCATGACCATCCGCAACCGTCTGACGTGGCTATTTTTGGGTTTGGTGGCTTTCATTCTACTGGCAGCCATGTCGGTGGTGTATATTCTGCAGGCCGACTATACCCACGAGGAGTTTCACCAGCGCCTCCGTGACCGGGCCGAGGTGACGGGCTACGTGTTTCTGGAGCAAGATGAACTACGGGCCGATGCCTTCCGGGCCTTTCAGCACCGCTACCTGCGCACTCTTACCGGAGAAGTACTGCAGATATATGATTCTCAGCTTCGGCCTCGCTTCATTGAAGAGGACCGGCGCATCAAAATTCCAGCGCGTATTCTGGCCCGTATTCTGACTGAGAAAGAAGTGTACTTTGATCTGGGGCCGCGGCAGGCAGTGGGCCTTTTTTACAATGATAACCAAGGGCAGTACATCATTGTAGCCGCGGCCGAAAACCACTCGGGTGCTGCCCGATTAAGGTATCTGGCTACCATTCTGTTCGGCATATTTGTGCTGAGCCTGGTGGTGATTTACGTAGCAGGGCGGGTTTTTGCGGGGCGGGCCCTGGCTCCCATTGCCGCAGTAAACGACCAGGTAGACCGCATTACGGCCCAAGACCTGCATCTGCGCGTAAACGAGGCCATCAGCAATGAGCAAGATGAGCTTACGCGCCTGGCCCGCACTTTCAACCGGATGCTTGAGCGCCTGGAGGATGGCTTTGAAACCCAACGGACTTTTGTGAGCAACGCCTCGCATGAGCTGCGCACGCCCCTCACGGCTACCATTGGAGAGTTGCAGGTGCTGCTGACCCGCGACCGGGACCCTGCCTATTATCGGGAAGGTCTGGCCTCGGTGCTGCACGAGCTTCAGCAGATGAAGTCGTTAATAAATAACCTGTTGGAGCTAACGCAAGCCAGCTCCGGTAATGCCACCGGCGACAATATCCGGCTGGATGAGTTGCTGTGGGAAGCCCGTGAAGCCGTGGAGCCCGCTCAGCGCCGCCGCGTGCAGATTACGCTAGGGGAGTTGCCAGAGCAGTCGGAGCTTCTGGAAGTACACGGCAACCGCCAATTATTAACCAGAGCCATTATTAATCTATTTGATAATGCGCTTAAATACTCTGGGCCAGAGCAGCCCGTGCAGGTGGAGTTTGCTTACCGAGCCGGCCACAGCTACTTACGTATTCAGGACCGGGGCATTGGTATTGGAGAAAAAGAACTCCCGCAGATTTTCCAGCCTTTTTTCCGAGCTGACAACGCTCGTGGTATTATAGGGCACGGCGTTGGCCTCCCCCTCGCCCGCCGCATTGTAGAGCTGCACGGTGGTTCATTGCACATAACCTCGCAGCTAGGCCAGGGTACCGTAGCGGAAGTACGCTTTTAAATGCCGTTAAACTGAAATTCCGGTAGCTACTTACCAGTGTTAGCGTATTCTAATCAGTTTCTAATTTATTTCTAACCGGGCTCTAATATGCGGGCCGTAAGCTTGTAGGATACACCTCCTACGCCTTATGAACCGTATTCTGCCCCTTCCCTATTTCCTGTTTTTCCCCTTCAGCCTGGGCCTGTTCAGCAGTTGCTCACCAGCAGAACCCACAACTTTTGTTCCAGCCGAAGTGCCGCCTGGTTTATCGGCCGCCGTGCTGGCTCAGGTTAATACCGATAGCGTACGCCTGACCCCTCTACGGTTCGATTTGCACCTGGAGGGCCGGGTGGTACCCAATGCTGACCGCACTACCGAAGTATTCCCACTGGTGGGAGGCCTAATTGAGCGCGTGCCCGTGGCCCTCGGCGACCGGGTAGTGCGCGGGCAGGTGCTGGCCATTATTCATAGCCCCCACATGCCTGAGCTGGCCCAGCAGCGCACGGAGGCCCAAGTGGATTTGACTACGGCTCAGCAACGATTGGCCGCCGCCACCAGTCTGCACCATGATGGCCTAGCCTCTGCTCAGGAGCTGACAATTGCCCGCGCAGCCCTGCAAAGGGCTCAGAGTGAGCTTACCCGCCTGCAACGGCAACTGGAAGTGTATGGCCCCGAGGATAGGCGGTATATACTGCGTGCGCCTCAGGCGGGCATCATCACGGAGAAAAATGCCACCGAGGGTATGCAGTTTGCGCCGGAGCAGGTGGGCAGTTTGTTTACCCTCACCGACCTCAGCGACGTGTGGGTAATGGCTCATGTGTTTCAATCTGACATAGAGAAAGTGCAGACTGGCCTACCGGTAGAAATACGTACTCTAAGCTACCCCAATCAAGTATTTACGGGCAAGGTAGACCGGGTTTTTAACCTGCTGAACCCCGATAGTAAGACCCTGCAGGTACGAGTGCGCCTTGCCAACCCCCACCACCTGCTTAAGCCCGGAATGTATGCCCGCCTGCGCTTACAGCATACCACGGCTGAGCAGCTGCCTGCCGTGCCCTCTGCTAGTTTGGTATTTGCCAATGGGAAGCGGTACGCCCTGGTATTGCAAGAAAATCAGCAGGTTGAAACCCGCTCGGTAGCAGTACAGCATGCCAGCGGGGGCCTTAGCTTTTTGAGCAGTGGCCTAGCGCCCGGCGAGCGGGTTATCAACAGCAACCCTCTGCTTTTATATAAAGAGTTGAACGACTAGAGCACGGTGCTACCCTTGGCTTGAGCCATGCTTCTGCCCAAGGCCCAAGTAACCCTGCGTGCTGTACACTATACCCGTACCCTGCCAGTGGGTCTGCCGGGCTATGGCCACCTGCCAGCGAGAGCTGCAGCAACTGACTGCACGCGACAAATACACTGCAATAGCAGAAGCAAAAACCGGTGTATTAACGCAAAAAGACGCTTTTGAAAATATTTTGGTTTTCTAATCTGTTTCTAATTCACCTCTAATTCGGGCCTAATACTGCCACAGTACACTTGCATATCCCTACATCGAAACCAGGATATGCAACGCTTTCTTTTGATACTGACAGTGCTTTCGCTGTTAGGCTCTTCTCCCCTCCTCGCTGCTCCCTCCAGCACCGATACCGTGCGCCTCACCTTACCCGAGGCCGAGCAACGCTTTACCCAAAACAACCTGAACCTGCTGGCCCAGCGCTATAACGTATCGGCGGCCGAAGCGCAGATTCTGCAGGCAAAGCTCTGGGACAACCCCACTATTGCCATTGAGCAGAACACCTACAATCCGCAAACCCATCGGGTGCTGGATGTTACCAAAACCGGCAACTCAATTGTGCAGGTACAACAGCTTTTTGCTATTGCGGGGCGGCGCAAGGCCGCTACTGGCGTAGCACAGCAAAATGCACTGGCGGAGCAGTTCAACTTTGAGGACCTGCTGCGCACCCTGCGCTATCAGCTCCGCAGCACCTATTACGATCTGTACTACAAGCAGCAGAGCGTGGGCGTGTATGACAAGGAAGTGGCCAGCTTTCAGCGAACTGTGAACCTCTACCAGGGCCAGTATAACAAAGGCAATATTGCGCTCAAGGAGGTCATTCGCCTGAAAGCCTTTCTGTTCCAGCTCCGTAATGAGCGCCAAGCCCTGCTGAATGATATAGCCTCGGAGCAGGCCGACTTACGCATTTTAATGCGCGACTCCAGCGGCACGTATTATGTGGTCACCGCCGATGAGCAGCGCCTGAGAGGCCTAAGCCTAGCTGGCCGCAGCGAAGAGCAGCTCATAGACTCTGCACAGGTGAACCGCGCCGACCTGATGGCGCGCCAGGCCACTGTGCAGCAGCAAACCTTAAACCTACGCTACCAACGCGCACTCGCTACCCCCGACCTGGCAGTAGGCTACGTGTATGATCGGGCCGGCAACTATATCCAAAATTACAACGCCGTAACGCTGGGAATTGCCGTGCCCCTTTTCAACCGCAACCAAGGCAACATCCGGACCGCTCAAAGCCAGATTGAGGTCAGTAAGGCGCAGCTCAGCCAGCAGCAGTTGGTTGTGCAAAACGATGTGCAGGAAGCCTGGCGCCAGGCCCGCCAAACCGACCAGCTTTTTCAGAGCGCCGACCGCGAAACCGGTGACTTCGACCGCCTCATGAAGGGCATTGATGAGAGCTACGCCAAGCGCAACCTCACCATTGTGGAGTTCCTGGATTTCTATGAAAGCTACAAGAACAACCTCGTGCAGCTCAATAACCTGCGGGCCAGCCGCGTGCGGGCTTTTGAACAACTCAACTACGCCGTGGGCCGCCCGGTGTTCAATGCCAAGTAACCATGCGCGCTATTTCTCCTACCTCCTCCCCTACCTATTTCTCTGCTGTCATGCTGCCTCGCTTTGCCACCCTGGCCACTACCCTGGCCCTACCGCTCGCCCTGGGATTGACGAGCTGCTCTAAAACGGAAGACGCCGACGCCCCCCAGAAAGCGGAGGCCGGCTTCACGATGTCGGACCAGATGCTGCGGGAGTTGAAGATTGATACGGTGCATGCCACTCCCGTCCGCAACGAGTTGGTACTCTCCGGCCAGATTGCTTCTGACGGCGACAAGACCGTGAAAGTGTACCCGCTGGTGGGTGGCGTAGTGGAGCAGCTTAGCGTGGAGCTGGGCGACCACGTGACCAAAGGCCAGGTCTTGGCCGTGATTAAAAGCGGCGAGATTGCCGACCTGCAAAACCAGAGCAACAGCGCCGGCACCGACTTCGACATTGCTCGCAAAAATCTCGCGGTGCTGGAAGATCAGTACGCGGCAGGCCTAGCCTCAGAGCGCGATGTAAGCCTGGCCCGCCAGGAGCTGCGCAAAGCGCAGGGCAACGTGGGCAAGAGCCGCAAGCAGCTCAGCGTGTACGGCGTATCGGCGGATGGCACCTATACGCTCCGGGCCCCCATTTCAGGCTTTATCACCGAGAAAAATGTAACCGACCACATGCAGTTCAACGCTGATAACGTGGGCAACCTTTTCACGGTCAGCAACCTCGACGACGTCTGGATTATGGCCAACGTGTTCGAGTCGGACATTGCCAAGGTGCAGGAAGGGTACGCGGCCGATGTCACTACCCTCTCCTACCCTGATAAGCACTTCACGGGCCGCATTGATAAAGTATTTAACGTGCTTGATCCGGAGAGCAAGGTGATGAAAGTGCGGGTGCGCCTCAGTAATCCTGGTTATCTGCTCAAACCCGAGATGTACGCCCAGATTAAGGTGGAAAATACTGAAAGCAATAAAATGCTGGCTGTGCCTGCCAAGTGCGTGGTGTTTGATAAAGACCGCAACTTCGTGCTGGTGTTCAAAGACCGCCACCACGTGGAAACCCGCGAAGTGCAAATTGCCAAAACTGTGGGCGACGTCAGCTACGTGCAGTCTGGCCTGAAAGATGGCGAACAGGTAATTGCCCAAAACCAACTGCTGGTCTACGACGAGTTGAACGATTAACGGTGTCTTGGGCCTTGGACGCGGTTCATCCGGCTCAGCCTGGCTCCATTGCCCACGGGAGCAACAACCCTGCATACTGCGGGGCATTACCTCCCGCCCCACAACCAAGACTCTAAGTCCTTAAGATTCCAAGACCCTAACCATGAATAAATTCATTCAGGGCATCATTGCCTTTTCGCTCAAAAACCGGGGCTTCGTGTTCCTGATGACCCTCCTGACCATTATTGCGGGGGTTATGAGCTACCGGAACACGCCTATCGAGGCCTTCCCGGACGTAACGAACACCGAAATCACCATTATTACGCAGTGGCCTGGTCGCTCAGCCGAGGAGATTGAGAAGTTTGTAACGGCGCCGATTGAAATTGCCCTCAACCCGGTGCAAAAGAAAACGAGCATCCGCTCCACAACCCTATTTGGGCTGTCGGTGGTGAAGGTGATTTTTGACGATGGCGTGGATGATGCCTTTGCGCGCGTGCAGGTCAACAATTTGCTCTCCCAGGCCGACCTGCCCGAGGGTGCTGACCCGGATGTGCAGCCGCCTTACGGCCCAACCGGTGAAATCTTCCGGTACACGCTCAAAAGCAAGAACAAGACTACCCGCGAGCTGAAAACGCTGCAAGACTGGGTAGTAGAGCGTAACCTGAAAGCCGTGCCCGGCGTGGCCGATGTTAACAGCTTCGGTGGTGAGGTAAAGGACTACGAAATCAGCGTGAACCCCAGCAAGCTACAGGACCTGGGCCTTACTCCCCTGGACCTCTACAATGCCATTCAGCGCTCCAACATCAACGTGGGCGGCGACGTAATAAACCAGGGCCAGCAGAACTATGTGGTGCGGGGCATTGGCCTTCTGAACAATATCTCCGACCTCAATAACACCGTCATTAAAAACGTGAACGGAGCACCCATTCTGGTAAAGGATGTGGCTATTGTGCACGAGTCGGCGCTGCCGCGGCTGGGCCGCGTGGGCCGGGGCCTGCACGACGACGTGCTGGAAGGCATTGTGGTGATGCGAAAAGGCGAAAACCCCTCAGAGGTTATTGCCCGCCTGAAGGATAAGGTGGCTGATCTGAACGAGAAAATTCTGCCGTCTGATGTCAAGATCCAGACCTTCTACGACCGGCAGCAGCTCATTGACTTCTCCACCGAAACGGTAATCCATAACCTGCTGGAAGGCATTGTGCTGGTAACGGTTATTGTGTTCGTGTTCATGGCCGACTGGCGCACCACCATTATCGTGTCGGTTATTATTCCGCTGGCACTGCTGTTTGCTTTCATCTGCCTGCGGCTAAAGGGCATGTCGGCCAACCTGCTGAGCATGGGCGCCATTGACTTCGGTATTATCATTGATGGGGCCGTGGTGATGGTGGAAGGCCTGTTTGTTGCCCTCGACCATAAGGCCCATAAAACGGGCATGGAGCGCTTCAACAAGCTGGCTAAGCTAGGCCTCATCAAGAAGACCGGCCGCGACATGGGTAAGGCTATCTTCTTCTCCAAGGCCATCATCATTACGGCGCTGCTGCCCATTTTCTCTTTCGAGAAAGTAGAGGGCAAAGTATTCTCCCCCCTGGCCTGGACGCTGGGCTTTGCCCTGCTGGGCGCCCTAATTTTCACGCTCACGCTGGTGCCCGTACTCACCTCACTACTGCTGAAAAAGAACGTGGTAGAGAAGGATAACTTCTTTGTGCGCGGCATCAACCGGGGCGCGCAGCGTTTCTTCGCCTTCACCTACGCCCGCAAAACTGCCAGCTTGCTGGTAGCCGCGGTGGCCGTAGTGCTGGGCCTGGGTTGCTTCCACTTCCTGGGCTCAGAGTTTTTGCCTGAGCTGAATGAAGGTTCCATCTATGTGCGGGCGCAGTTGCCGCTGAGCATTTCCCTAGAAGAGAGCAACAAGCTGTGCAATGAAATGCGCCGCGTGTTTTTGTCGTTTCCTGAGGTAGGTGACGTGGTCAGCCAAACCGGCCGCCCCAATGATGGCACCGACCCCACGGGCTTCTACAACAACGAGTTTCTGGTGCAGCTCAAGCACACCCCGGAGGTGGAAGCTGAGATGAAACACCAGGATAAGCGCGAAGCCCTGATTGCCCATATGAAGGAGCAGCTCAACCGCTTCCCCGGTGTAGACTTCAACTTCTCGCAGCCCATCACCGACAACGTGGAAGAAGCTGCCTCGGGCGTAAAGGGCTCTATTGCCGTAAAAATTTACGGCACCGATTTGAAGCTGATGGAAGAAAAGGGCCGCCAGGTATACGGTGTTCTGAAGAACATTAAAGGCATTGATGACCTGGGCGTGCTGCGCAACATTGGCCAGCCTGAGCTGCACGTAGAGCTTGATGAAGGCCGCATGGCCAGCTACGGGGTAAGCAAAGCCGACGCCAACGCCGTACTCGAAATGGCTGTGGGCGGTAAGCAGGCCTCACAGATGTACGAGGGCGAGCGGAAGTTCCCCATCCGGGTGCGCTACCAGGAGCAGTTCCGCCAGAGCCCCCAGGAAATTGCGGCCCTAATGGTGCCCACCCAGAACGGCAAAACCATTCCGCTCTCCGAAATTGCGACCATTGGGGAAGTAAATGGCCCCTCACTTATCTACCGCGACGATAACCAGCGCTTCTCTGCCGTGAAGTTCTCCATTAGGGGCCGCGATATGGGCAGCACCATTGAGGAAGCTCAAAAAAAGGTAAACCAGGTGGTGAGCCTGCCCAAGGGCTATACCATGAAATGGACTGGCGACTTTGAAAACCAGCGCCGCGCTACTCAGCGTCTGGGCCAGGTAGTGCCGGTTTCGCTGGCTCTTATTTTCTTCATTCTGTTCATATTGTTTGGCAACCTGAAGGATGCGGGCCTGGTGCTGCTCAATGTGCCGTTTGCCATTATCGGGGGCATTGCGGCGCTGCTCATCACTCACACCAACTTCAGCATCTCGGCTGGCATCGGCTTTATTGCGCTATTCGGTATCTGCATCCAGAATGGGGTAATCCTGATTTCAGTGTTCAAGCAAAACATGCTCCGGAAGATGAACCTCGACCGCAGCATTGCCGATGGCGTGACAAGCCGGGTGCGCCCCGTGGTGATGACGGCCCTGATGGCTACCATTGGTCTGATGCCTGCTGCCATGAGCACTGGCATTGGCTCAGAAACCTCTAAGCCACTTGCCATTGTGGTGATTGGGGGCCTGATAACGGGCACCATCCTGACGCTGTTTATCTTTCCCCTGATCTTCGAGCGAACCTATCGCGCCCAGCACACCCACTACGGCGACGATCCGGCTCTACACCCCGAGCAGCAGCATATGCTTGTACACTAATATCTAAGCAAAAAGTCTGGCCAACTGGCTGGGCTTTTTGCTTTATAAACGCGAAGCTGACAGGCCTACCTGAAAGCTATCTGGCTTATCAATACCCGGCAAGCGGATGCTTATAAGTATCTTAACCAAGATTATCCTTTAACTGCAACTGCCTCATTTCATGTCCCAGCAACCTACATTCTGGCCAGCCCTGCCCGCTTCTGAATGGGCCGATACCATGGTTACCCTGCATATGTGGACGCAGATTGTGGGCAAGATCCGGCTGGCCCAAACACCACTGGTAAACCACTGGTGGAACGTGCCGCTCTACGTAACGGCCCGGGGCCTGACCACGTCGGCCATGCCGTATGCGGAGCGCAATTTTCAGATTGATTTTGACTTCATTAACCACCAGCTCATCATCAGCTGCAGCGACGGGGCCGAACGGCGGCTAGGCCTGGTGCCGCGCTCTGTGGCAGCCTTCTACCGCGAAGTGATGGCGCTGCTAGGCCAGTTGGGCATCAGCGTGAAGATCTGGCCGGTGCCGGTGGAGCTCGAACACCCCATTCCCTTTGCCGAGGATGAGCAGCACGCCAGCTACGACCCCGCCGCCGCGCAGCGGTTCTGGCGCAGCCTCACCCTGATTGCGCCGGTGCTGGAATCGTTCCGGGGGCAATTCATTGGCAAGTGTAGCCCCGTGCATTTTTTCTGGGGCAGCTTCGATCTGGCCGTTACGCGTTTCTCAGGGCGCCTGGCGCCACCCCGCGAGGGCGCCGACTCTATTACCGTAGAGGCCTATTCGCACGAGGTTATCAGTCATGGCTTCTGGCCGGGCGGCAATGGGCAGGAGGCCGCCTTCTACGCCTACTCTGCCCCACCCCCTGCGGGCTTCGCGGAGGCGTCGGTGCAGCCTGCTGAGGCTTACTACAACGCGGAGCTAGGCGAATTCCTGCTACCCTACGAGGCCGTTCGGCGGGTGCCGGACCCAGCCGAGCACCTGCGCCAGTTCCTGCAAAGCACCTACGATGCTGGCGCCACGTTAGGCCACTGGGACCGAGCATTATTGGAACGGTAGCCCCTGTTTTAGCCTGTTTGGCAGCTGGGTAGCAATGAGCACGGTAGCTTGCATCTGCGCCTATGTGCCAGCTAAAGCAGCTAGGCCACTCAACAGGGAAACTAGAAAAGCCGACGTGAGGAAAGCACCTAGCGCTTGCTAGGCAAACTCTTGCGCAAACCGCAGCATCTGTGCTGAAAAGTTTGCAACTAGCAGCTCCAATCTATTCTATTCCTTACATGACCAAAGCTTTCCTGCTAGGCCTAGGCCTGCTGGGTGCGGCCCCAGCCTTTGCCCAAAGCCCAGCCGCTCGCCCCGACTCGGCTGCTCTGCTCCCCTACCGCGAATCGGCCCGCAAAATCAATGCCCTGGTGCATACCAAGCTCGATGTGCGCTTTGACTATGCCAAGCGCTACCTCTATGGCAGAGAGTGGGTTACGCTGCAACCCGTGGCCTACGCCACCGATTCCCTGCGCCTCGATGCTAAGGGAATGGATATTAAGTCGGTGACGATGGTAAATGGCAACGATGCCAAGACCCTGCGCTTCGACTATAACCAAGAGCAGATGCTGGTGCATCTGGATAAGCTCTACCCCCCCGGCCAGCAGTACACCGTGTATATTGAGTACACGGCCAAGCCCGATGAGCTGAAAGCCAAGGGTAGCCAGGCTATTACCGACGCCAAGGGCCTGTACTTTATCAATCCCGATAGCTCCGTGGCGGGTAAGCCCCGCCAGATCTGGACCCAGGGCGAGACGGAAAGCTCCTCTGCCTGGTTCCCGACCATCGATAAGCCTAACCAGAAAACAACGGCCGAAATAAGCATGACGGTGCCTGCGCGCTATGTTACGCTCAGCAATGGGCGCCTCGACTCGCAGAAGCCTAACAACGACGGCACCCGCACCGATACCTGGAAGCAGGAGCTCCCTCACTCGCCCTACCTGTTTATGATGGCGGTGGGCGACTTCAAGATTGCCAAAGACACCTGGCGCGGCAAGGAAGTGAGCTACTACCTAGAACCCAAGTATGCCCCCTTCGCCAAACAGATTTTCGGCAACACGCCCGAGATGCTGGAGTTTTTCTCCCAGCGCCTTGGAGTAGACTACGCCTGGAATAAGTATGCCCAGATTGTGGTGCGCGATTACGTGAGCGGGGCCATGGAAAACACTTCTGCTACTCTGCACGGTGAGTTCCTGCAGAAGGATGCCCGCGAGCTGCTCGATGCCGAGTATGCCAGCGGCGAATCAGTAATTGCTCACGAGCTGTTTCACCAGTGGTTCGGTGACCTGGTAACGGCGGAAAGCTGGAGCAACCTCACGGTAAATGAGTCGTTTGCTGACTTCAGCGAGGCGCTGTGGGCGGAGCATAAATACGGTCAGGATGCCGCCGATGCCCACGCCTATCAATACATGCGCAACTACTTGCGTAGCCCTCAAGACGCCCAGAAGAACCTCGTGCGCTTCCACTATGCCGACAAGGAAGACATGTTTGACCTGGTGAGCTACCAGAAGGGCGGTCAGATTCTGAACATGCTGCGCAGCTACCTCGGCGACGACGTGTTCTTCGCGGGCCTGAAAAAGTACCTCACTGACAATAAGTTTGGTAACGGCGAGGCGCACCAGTTGCGCCTTGCGCTGGAAGCTACTTCAGGCCAGGACCTGAACTGGTTCTTTAACCAGTGGTACTTCAACTCAGGCCACCCAGTAGTTACCATTGATTACGCCTGGGATGCCGCCCGCAAAGAGCAGACTGTTATCATCAAGCAAAATCAGCCCGGCCAGGTATTCCAGCTGCCGCTGGCCGTAGATCTGTACGTGAACGGCAAGCCTGAGCGCCATAACGTAATGCTGCACCAGCGCACAGAAACGCTGCGGTTCCCAGTAGCCAGCAAACCTAGCCTCGTTAATGCTGATGCAGAGAAGGTGCTATTGTGGCAAAAAACGGATAACAAGCCGTTTGAGGACTATGTGTATCAGTACAAGAATGCCCCTCGCTACGTTGACCGCCGCGAGGCAGTAGCTGCCGCCGCGGCCCGCCCCGCCACGGATGCCGCGGCCCGCGCTCTGCTAGTTTCTGCTTTAAACGACAAGTATACTGGCCTACGCCTCACGGCTTTGTCGGGGCTGAAGCTGGATGACAAAGCCGTGCAGAAGGCCGCTGCTCCGGTACTGCGCCGCCAGTTGGCCCAGGAGAAAAACAACAACAACCAGGCGGCCATTCTGCTGGCACTGGCCCAGCTGAAGGAGAAGAAAGACAGCAAGCTCTTCACCCAGTCGCTTAACAGCCAGTCATATGCGGTGCAAGGAGCGGCGCTGAGGGGCTTAGCTGGGGTACAACCGGCTACGGCCCTGGCCCGCGCCAAAGCCCTGCAGGATGATACGCACGGTGCTATCAGCAACGCCGTATCCAGTGTATATGCGCAGTACGGCGATGCCAGCAACTGGGCTTATATTCGTGACCGATTTGACGCCGCCGGAGTGCAGGGCAAGTTTAACATGATGGAAAGCATTGCGGGCGTTATGACGCGCTTAAACGACGCCACCGTGTTGCGTGAGGGCACAGAGCGCCTCCAGAAGCTAGCCATCGACTACAAAAAGTACGGCGCCGATCAGCCAGTGCTGGGCCTGTTGAGTGAGGTGAGCAAAGGCAAGTCCGCCGACCAGCAAGCTATTGTTCAGCAAGCCATGCAAGCTATTCAGCAGGCACAATAGGCCGCTAGTATTTCTTGTCAATTCAAAAGAGACCTGGCTTGGCTGGGTCTCTTTTTTTGTGGCTATACTGGTCTCTACAAGCTCGTTTGGCTTACTGAAGCAATAAACGCCCGCCTACGATATTCAGGTGCATAGGTTTCAACTTGCTCCTGAAATCGAACTTTTAAGGTCAGTCGCGTGTCGGGGGTGGCATGAGAATGACCATCCTGCTGACCGCCGCCGGGCTTTTGCTCGCCGGCCCGGCCCGCACCCTGGCCCAGACTACTGACTATCGGTCGGATAATGGCGAGTCGCCATTTGTGCGCTTGATTCGCCCGGACCGCCCGGGTCAGACCATTACTACGAATATGCTCTACCCGGGCCAGTTTCAGCTTGAAACGGGCCTCAACAGCTACGACCGCACTAGCAGTGTAGGCTACGCCGGCCGCTCTGCGTGGGGAAGTACGCTACGGGTAGGCTTCTTTAACCACATTGAGCTACGCGCCACGCAGAACTACCTGCTCACTCCTGGCGGCTCTAGGCCACTTACGGGCGAGGGTGCCCCAGCGCCCTACACTGGCCCAGCAGGCTTTGCTCCGCTGAACGTGGGTGCGAAATTTTTAGCCTCCACGGTGCAGAACAGCCGCTCACAGGTAGTAGTGCTCCTGGATATGAATCTGCGCAACGGCAATGCCAGCTTCGGGGAGAAGCAGTATGAGCCCGGTGGGCGCCTGCTGGTGTCGCAGCAGATCGGGCAACGCTTTGGGCTGGAAGGCAACTTCGGGTTCCGGCAGCGCGGCTTTAAGGCCGAGGGCACCAAGCAAGGTCAATACCTGACTACATTGGCGCTTAATGGTCCGCTTACAGCCTCCAACCATGTAGGCTTCTTTGCGGAAACCTATGCCACCTGGCAGCGCCAACAGGGCTGGCTACCGGGCGTAACCTCTGGCGTATACTGGCGCCCTATTCCGGGCCTGCGCGTTGATGTTACGGCGGGCCACGGCCTAACGGGTGCCGCCGGTGGGTTTACTATTGGGGGCGGACTTAGCGCCCGTTTCGGCAAGTAGAGCTACTTAGTTATAACAAGGCCCTAGGCTACTCTGTGCTGATGTGCAGAGTGGCCTAGGGCCTTGTTGTGGCAGCAGAGTGCAGGCTACTGCTTTACTTGCTCGGGGGCAATGCGGGTGGGGGTTTGCTTGCCGGCAATAATACCTGCGGCGCTACGCCCGATGGCCGATATAACCGCCGTCATATTGGCTAAATCCAGTGATTCTACCTCATCATTTACGCTGTGGTAGAGCTTATCCGTCGGGATTTGGTCGGTGCTGATGGTGTGGGCCGGTACTCCCAGACGGGCCAGCGTAGCGTTATCAGACCGGTAGAACAGGTTTTGCTCGGGATACGGGTCGGCTTCAAAACGGAAGACGGCTCCTTTGGTATTTTCCTGTAGCAGCTTTCCGAAGTCAGATTTATCGAAGCCGGTAATGAAGGCCGTGTTAGGACCAAACTTGGCTTGCTTGCCAATCATCTCAATGTTGAACATGGCCACTACCTGCTTAGGGTCAAGCTGCTGCGAAAAATAACGAGCCCCAAAGCCTCCAATTTCCTCGGCGGCAAAAGCCACAAACATTAGGGTGCGGGCATTATCGGCCTTTTTCTTAAAATACTCAGCCAGGGCTACCACGGCGGTAGTGCCGCTGGCGTCATCGTCGGCTCCGTTGGCAATAGAATCGCCTTGCACCGCCGGAATTATGCCTAAGTGGTCGTAGTGGCCACTAAACACTACTTGCTCGGCTGCAAGACTGGCATCTTTACCGGGCAGAATACCTACCACGTTGCGCAGTTCCACCGTCCGGATGGTGGTGGTTGCGGCTACCCGAAATTTAACGGGGGCCGGCGGTGGGGTTCCCAGTACCATCAGGGTAGTGAATTCAGCTGGTTTATCAACCCGTAAGTTGCCCCGCTTCACGTAACCTGCCAGCCGATTGAATGCAGTGGCCTGGCTTGGGTCAATAAATACAATACTGTTCTCGCGTGGGTCTAACAAGGGCCGTACTTCCCGCATCAGGTTAGCTCCGGCCGCTACCGTTACAATGCGGGGAACTGGCTCATCAGAGTCGGTCCAGTTTAAGTGAGGCTGACCAGAAACCAGCAGTACCTTATCGGGGGTCACGTTGGCGCCGTTTATGTTCACAAAGGCCGCGGCCGTGCGCACCTCATACGTCGGAAACGATTGCGCAAAGCCTGCTAAACCCGGCAACGGCTCTAGGCCTATGCGCTGAAACTCACTGACCAGAAAATCGGCTGCTTTTTGGGCTCCGGGTTTCCCAGAAGCTCTTCCCTGCATATCATCGGCGGCCAGGGCGCGTAGTACCCGCTCAACGGTGGCCGGGGCCACTCCCGGAGCGGGAACAGTAACAGTTTTTCTCTGCCCTAGCGCGATTTGCGTACAATAGAATAAAAGGGAGATAAAAAGAAAGGTTTTCATGGCCGAATGTAGCCATTTTGTCCTATTCTAAACTAGTGCAGCAAGTGCTTCCGGCTTCATTTTTTAGAACGGTTTCGCATTTTTGCTACTCCTTACTCGTCTGCCTTATGCTCCTATTCCGTCGGTTACGCACCAGCTCGCTCATTCTCAGCTTATTACTGGCAGGCTGTCAGTCGAAGCTCACTCCGACAACTTTTACTCCCGCGCCGCCCCCGCCCGCTACCCTGCACACCACCCGCTGGATACTCTACCGGCTGGAGGCTCAGCCGGTAACCACTACTCCTGAGCGGGAAATGTACGTGCAGCTTAGTGCCACGGAAACCCAGGCCGAAGGACAGGGCGGCTGTAACCGGTTTCGGGGTTCGTTCCAACTCCCTATGGAAGGCAAGCTGCAGTTTGGCCCTCTACTTTCTACCAAAATGGCCTGCCCCGAACTGGCCCTGGAAAACCGTTTCCTGCAAGTGTTAGGCAGCACCCGCTCCTACCGCATCAGCGGCGACACCCTGCGCTTGTACAGTGAAGCTACTGTGGCCCCGCTGGCCGTGTTCTTGGCCCGCAAATAAAAAAGGGCGTTTCCTTGAACAGGAAACGCCCTTATTACTGGCCTAGGCCACTTTCACGGAGAGCTTAGGCCAGTGTCAGGACCAAGTCATCGGAATTAACCAGAGTGCCTTCACCCAGGTGCAGGCCTTTCACCACGGTATCTTCGTTGGCGGTAATGGTGGTTTCCATTTTCATGGCTTCAATAATGAAGAGAGGCGCATTGCGCTTTACTTCTTCACCATCTTTCACCAGCACGCGGGAGAGCATGCCCTGTAGCGGCGCCCCAATCTGCTTAGGGTTAGCCTTATCAACTTTGGCATTGTGCACGCGCACAACTTCCACGCTGTTGTCGCGGATTTCTACGTTGCGGGTCTGGCCGTTGAGGTTAAAGAAAATGGTGCGGTTGCCATCCTCGTTTACCGGCCCAATAGACTGCAGGCCTACGATGATACTCTTGCCCTTGGCAATATCAATGATGGTTTCCTCACCCGGCTCTAGGCCATAGTAAAACACGCGGGTAGGAATGATACTCACCTCACCATATTGCTGCAGGTGCGCCCAATACTGCTCAAATACTTTGGGGTAGAGCAGCCAGGAAAGCAGATCGGTGAATTTGCTGCGGGTACCGAACTTCTCCTCAAATTTCTTCCACTCTGCCTCAAAATCAATGGGGGCCAGGTGCTCGTTGGGGCGGTCAGTGAAGGGCTGCTCATCTTTCAGAATGGCTTTCTGCACCTCACTAGGCCACCCTCCTTCCGGCTGCCCTATGTCGCCGCGAAACAACTCCCGCACCGACTCTGGGAAGTTCAGGCTCGGGCCTTTCTCCAGCACGTCGGCGGTGGTTAGATTATTGGAAACCAGGAACAGAGCCATATCACCCACCACTTTCGAGGAGGGCGTTACCTTCACAATGTCGCCGAAGAGTTGGTTTACATCAGCAAACGTAGTCTTGATGGTTTCAAACTTATCCAAGAGGCCTAACGCTGCCGCCTGGGGCCGCAGGTTAGAGTACTGCCCCCCAGGAATCTCGTGCTGGAATACTTCTGAGGTACCGGCCTTGAGATCCGACTCAAACGGGTAATAGTACTCGCGCACGGTTTCCCAATAATTGGAGAATTCGTTGAGGGAGTACTGGTCGTACTCGCGGTGGCGTGGCTGGCCCCGCAGCATCTCCACAATGCTGTTGAAGTTGGGTTGTGAGGTAAGCCCCGAGAGGCTGCCTAGCGCCACGTCAATTACATCAACCCCGGCCTCAACGGCCTTCAGGTAGGTAGCAGCCTGTAGGCTGCTGGTGTCGTGGGTGTGCAGGTGAATGGGCATAGCTACCGTGTCGCGCAAGGCCGTAATGAGCTCCTGGGCGGCGTAGGGCTTCAGCAAGCCAGCCATGTCCTTAATACAGAGGATGTGAGCTCCCGCGTCTTCAATTTGCTTGGCCAGGCGCAGGTAGTACTCCAGGGAGTACTTGCGGTTACGCTTGGGGTTGAGAATGTCGCCGGTGTAGCAAATGCTGGCCTCCGCGAGCCGGTCGGTTTTGGTGCGCACAAAATTGATGCACGATTCCATGCCCGGCATCCAGTTCAGAGAGTCGAAGATGCGGAACACATCAATACCAGTTTCGGCGGCCTGCTGCACAAAACGCTCGGTGAGGTTATCGGGGTACGCTTTGTAGCCCACGCCGTTGGCCCCACGGATGAGCATCTGGAGCAGGATATTCGGCACCGCTTTGCGCAGCTTGGCCAACCGGTCCCAGGGATCTTCGTGCAGGAAGCGCAGGGCCACATCAAAGGTGGCACCGCCCCAGCACTCCAGCGAGAAGGTTTGAGGGTGCTGCTTGGCGTAGCGCTCGGCTACCTTCAGCATATCGAAGGTGCGCATGCGCGTGGCCAGCAGGCTTTGGTGGGCATCGCGCAGGGTGGTGTCAGTGTAATGAATGGCGTTATCGGCCCGCAGCCACTTGGCAAACTCATCGGGGCCCAGCTCAGTGAGCTTGTCTTTAGTACCAGGCGTGTAGGCGGCGCCGGGGTCGTATTGGGGCAGGCGGGGCTTGCGCAGCTCGCGCTTGGAGTCCACGTGCCCTTTCACGTCGGGGTTGCCGTTCACAATCACGTCGCCAAGGAAGCTGAGCACCTTGGTTGCGCGGTCCTGGCGGGCCTTAAACTTAAAGAGCTCGGGGTGGTCTTTGATGAAGTCCACATTGGCTTCCCCCTCCGCAAAAATGGGGTGGGCAATGATGTTTTGCAGAAACTGAATGTTGGTGTGCACCCCGCGCACCCGAAACTCATCCAGCGTCCGGGCCATCTTTTGGGCGGCACCCGCCAGCGTGGGCGCGTGAGCCGACACCTTCACCAATAAGGAATCAAAGAAAGGCGACACTTTTACGCCCGTGTACACGGAGCCCTGGTCAAGACGAATACCGAAGCCGCCCGCCGAGCGGTAAGCCGTAATGGTCCCGTAATCGGGCTTGAAGTCGTTCTCGGGGTCCTCGGTGGTGATGCGACACTGAATGGCCACCCCCGTTTTCATGGGCTTCACATCAGGCCCCAGTCCTATCTCAGGATCAGTCAGCTGGCGGCCATCGGCAATATGAATCTGGGTTTTGATCAGGTCAATGCCCGTAATCATCTCCGTAACCGTGTGCTCTACCTGAATGCGCGGATTTACCTCAATGAAGTAAATGCGGTCTTGCTCAGGGTTGACGAGGAATTCCACGGTACCCACGTTGTTGTAGTTCACGGCCCGGCCCAGGCGCAACGCATACTCATAGAGCAGGTGGCGCATGTGGTCGGGCAGGTTGAGTGAGGGAGCTACTTCCACCACTTTCTGGTAGCGGCGCTGCACGGAGCAGTCGCGCTCGTAGAGGTGCACCAGGCCACCATGGTTGTCGGCCACTAGCTGCACTTCAATGTGCTTGGGCTGCTCCACAAACTTCTCCAGAAACACGGTATCGTCGCCGAAAGCCTTCAGGGCCTCGTTGCGAGCCTCGAAAAAGCCCCTTTCCAGCTGCTCATCGTCGCGGATTACGCGCATGCCCCGGCCACCGCCGCCGGAAGCCGCTTTGAGCATTACGGGGTAGCCAATGCGGTGAGCCTCCGTCAGGGCTACGTCGATATCGGTCAGGTCGGCTTCGCTGCTTTCGATGATAGGCACCTGGCACTGCACTGCCACCCGCTTGGCCGCTACTTTGTCGCCCAAGGCTTCCATCACCTCGGGGCGTGGCCCTACGAAGATGATACCCTCTTCACGGCAGCGGCGAGCCAGCGTGGCATTTTCGCTCAAGAAGCCATAGCCAGGGTGAATAGCATCCACGCCGTTTTCCTTCGCCATCCGGATGATGCCTTCGATATCGAGGTACGGCTTGAGCGGGTCATCATCCCGACCGATCTGGTAGGCCTCATCGGCTTTATAGCGGTGAAGGGAGTAGCGGTCCTCGTAGGTGTAGATGGCCACGGTAGTAATGCCTAACTCAGTGGCAGCCCGAAGTACACGAATGGCAATCTCGCCCCGGTTGGCGACTAGCAGCTTACGGATGTTCATACGAAACAGCAGAGTTTAAGGAAGTAGGGAGGTGATGCAAACTACGCAAAGGGAGCTACAGAGTTAGCGAATTTTAGCTGAAACTTATTTTTTCGCGATATTAGATCTGTTTTATGTGTCACATATACCCTTAGTTTTCCTGGTTGATTAGGTTTACTACTAGCGTTACCATTACGTCTTTATCAGTGGGTTTACTCTCAACAATCATGAGGGTAAGGGCCACCCGCGCATTATCGGCTAGTCGGCGCGAGCCATCAGGTTTGTACAGGCAGTTGTTCTTATCTATAAACCACAAAACCACACGAACAGGAAGGCGGCAATGCGCTTATTACCATCAGAGAAGGAATGATTCTTCACTACGAAGTAGAGCAGATTGGCCGTTTTCTCCTCCACACTTGGGTACAATTCTTCACCGTCAAAACTCTGGTAAATAGTGCGTACTGAGCTTTGAAACGACTCGTCTTTCTCTCGCCCGAACAGCACACTGCCGCCAAACTGCTGCCGCAGCCCATCCACAGCTTGCATAGCCGCTTCGTGAGTTAGCTCAAAGGTTGTGTCGGGTGAAGTACCCGTGATGCGCAGGCGCTGATGGTCGTATTGATCCAGCACATCAAGGGCCCGGGCATAGTCGCTGAGCACTCGCAGCAGGGCTGTCGTTTGGTCAGGCGTCAGCTCTTGGCTTTCCAATATTTCCCCCTGCAGGCGCAAGAGTCGCTTTAGCTCCGTCAGTTGGCGGGTGTCTTCACGCAGGCGCTTCTCATTTAGCGCATAGCCCTGTACTAGGTACTGTCGCATTACTTGCGTGGCCCATTGCCGGAACTGAGTGCCCTTTTTAGAGTTGACTCGATATCCGACAGAAATAATTACGTCGAGGTTGTAGTAGTCCGCCGGACGACCATCCTTCTTTTCTGAAGAATCCAGCGCCGGACTTCTATGCATTTTTTGCATAGAAGTCTTTGCAGTATGTTTTGCCGAGGAAGATGGGAATGCTGCAGCGTTTCGAACGCATTCTGCCTCAGCTAGTTCATCTGTTTGAAAGATATTGCGCACATGGCGGCTAATAACACTTTGGTCACGGCCAAATAGTTCAGCCATTTGTGCTTGACTGAGCCAAATAGTTTCGTTTTGCAGTTGTACATCCAGCTGGGTTTGGCCGTCGGCCGATTGGTAGAGAAGGATTTCCTGGGTAGGCTCCATGGATAGAGGTGGGGCATAGAAGTGCGACTTGGCAAGATGATGAATCAGAACCTAGAAGGCAAACCGCTGATAGTATTTGCTACAACGCCAATGGGCCTAAACTTTCTCTGAATGGTTCAGTTAGCAACTACTCCTTCTCACCTGATTTGCTCCATGAAGTTTGCTGACAAAAACATCCTCGTAGTTGGTGCCTCCTCCGGCATTGGCTTAGCTACTGCCCGCCTGCTGCACGAGCTGGGCGCTACCCTCTACACCGCCTCACGCCACGAGTCGCCCGAGCTGGCGGAACTCAACACCGCTTTTATAGGAGTAGATGTAACGCAGCCGCTAGGCCAGCTGCTGGACGGCCTGCCCGAAGTGTTGCACGGCGTGGTATACTGCCCCGGCAGCATCAAGCTGCGGCCCTTCGAGCGCATTCCGGCCGAGGACTTCCGCAGCGACTTTGAGCTGAATGTAATGGGTGCCGTGCAGGTGCTGCAGGCTTCCATGAAGCGCCTCAAGAAGGCCAATGGCGCCTCGGTGGTACTGTTTAGCACGGTGGCCGCCGATACGGGTATGGCATTTCACACCAGTATTGCCACTGCCAAGGCCGCCGTAGAAGGCCTCACGCGGGCCCTGGCCGCTGAGTACGCCGCCAGCGGTATCCGGGTGAATGCGGTGGCCCCTTCCCTCACTAACACTCCCCTGGCCGCCCCCCTGCTCAGCACGCCCGAAAAGGTGGAGGCCGGTGCCAAACGCCACCCGCTGCAGCGCATTGGTGAGCCCCAGGACCTGGCCTACATGGCCTCGTTCCTGCTCTCTGACCACAGCTCTTTCATCACGGGTCAGATAATGCCCGTAGATGGGGGCATGGGCCGATTGAAGTAAGACTTTATTCCTGCCCAGCTTCACCTTCTGGTTTCACCAACTGCCGTGGGCTTTACCGATGAAAATCACCCTTTTTTGGCACCGCCGCGACTTCCGCCTCCACGATAACGCCGGACTAGCGGCAGCACTGAGCAGCGGCTATCCAGTGGTGCCGTTGTTCATCTACGACCGGGAAATTCTGGACTTGCTGCCCAGTCGCCGCGATGCGCGTGTCACGTTCATCTATGATCAGGTAGAGCGCCTGGCCCAGGAAACCGCGCAAGCAGGCGGCACCTTCCTGGCCATGTATGGTCGCCCACTTGAAGTCTTCGAGCAGTTGCTTACGCGCTACGAAGTGGCGGCCGTGTATACCAACGAGGACTACGAGCCTTACGCTGCCGAGCGCGACACCGCCGTGGCCGAGCTATGCCAGCGCCATGGGGCTACCTTTCAAGCTTACAAAGACCAGGTCATCTTCGCGAAGCGGGAAATCCTGAGTAAGTCGGGCAGCCCGAACCGCACCTTCAGCTCCTACCGCAACGCGTGGCTGGATAAGCTGCAGGATGAAGATTTGCAGCCCTACCCTTCCAAGGAGCTCTTTACAGCAGAGCGGCTAGGCCACTTGCCTGATGCTGAGCCTAGGCCTGGCTTGGAAAGCATGCAGTTTGAGCGGTTTGAGCAGTTTGTGCCGGCGGCTGAGCTTCCAGCCGAGGCTGTGGTGCGCAACTATCACCTCACCCGCAACTCGCCGGGGCAGGTGAATAGCAGCACGCGCCGCTCGGTGCACCTGCGCTTTGGTACGCTCAGCGTGCGGGAACTCATGCGCCAGGCCCGCGACCTGAACCCCAAACTGCTGGCCGAGCTAATCTGGCGCGACTACTTCATGATGTTGCTCTGGCACTTCCCTAACACCGCCACCGAAAGCTACGACCCACGCCTGCGCCATGTGCCCTACCGCAACAACGAAGAGGAATTCAAAGCTTGGTGCGAGGGCCGCACGGGCTACCCGCTGGTAGATGCGGGGATGCGCGAGCTAAACCAGACCGGCTACCTGCCCAACCGCGCCCGTATTGCGGCGGCGGGCTTCCTGGTCAAACACCTGCTTATTGACTGGCGCTGGGGCGACAAGTATTTCGCCGATAAGCTCCTCGACTACGACATGGCCCAAAACGTAGGCAACTGGCAGTGGATGGCGGGCACCGGCGTGGTAGCTGCGCCCTGGTTCCGGGTGTACAGCCCCCAAAGTCAGCAAGAACAGTACGACCCCACCTTTGCCTATGTGTGGCAGTGGGTGCCCGAGTTTGGCACCTGTGAATACCCCAAACCCATTGTAGAGCACAAGTTTGCCCGCCAGCGGGCCGTTGACACCTTGCGCGCTGCGTATCAGGCGGCTGGCTAGGCCACTTTCTTTCTGACTTACCGCCTAGGCCGCCGAACTACCCACCCACTTCACCGGTTATACTTCTACTATGGAACAGCAACCTTCGCCCGCCGCCGAACCTGAAACCACGGCTACCCCCGCCGACCGCATTAAGCAGGCCTACCTCGACTATGTGCTCCGCAAGGGCAAGCCGCCGGTATCAGTATACAAGCTCACCCAAAAGCTAGGCCTGCCCGAGCAGGAGTTCTACCGGTACTACGCCAATTTCGCGGCCATCGACCGGGAACTGTGGGCTGACTTTGGTCGGGAGGCCCGCAGCACGGCGGCCAAAGAGCCCGTGTGGGCGCAGTACGGTGCCCGCGAGAAGCTGCTGGGCTTCTACTACACCCTGCTGGAAGTACTGAAGCGCAACCGCAGCTACGCGCTCAACTCTCTTCACCGCTCCATGCCGGAGTTTCCGGGCCTGACACCTCGCGTGCTCGACGACTTTCGCCAGGACTTTGAGGTGTTTGTGGGCGAGATTCTGCGTGATGGCCGCCGCACCGAAGAAGTGGCTAGCCGCCCGCTGGTGCAAGACCAATACCCGCGTGCCTTTTGGCAGCAGGCCCTGTTTGTGCTGGGCTTCTTCGCCAAAGACGACAGCATTGATTTTGAACGCACGGATGCTGCCGTCGAGAAAGCCGTTACGCTCAGCTTTGATCTGGTAGGTCGCAACACCCTTGATTCCGCCGTGGATTTCGTGCGCTTCCTCGTGCGCCGGAAGTAGGCGCTTACGCTTGATTAGCCTAAGTGGCCAACGCTGGTGTAGGCCACTTTGCCGCAACCCCATCTAATGGAAGAACCCCAAAAGTCTCTCTCCTCCCTGCCTACTACCAAAGTAGCGCGGGCGGCTCGTTTTGCTAAAACCGGCCTGAACGTGGGCGCTAACTACCTGAAGCACTACGCTAAGCGTGCCGTAGGAGCCGACTCTACTTCCGAAGACCTGCATGCCGCCAACGCCGCTGAGCTCTATGGTGCCCTCAGCGAGATGAAAGGCTCAGTGCTGAAAGTGGCCCAGATGCTGGCCATGGAGAAGAACATTCTGCCCACTGCCTACGCCGATCAGTTTGCCCAGGCCCAGTACCAGACGCCTCCCCTGTCGGGCCCGCTGGTGGTGAAGGCCTTTCGGGATGCCTTCGGTAAGTCGCCGTTTGAGGTATTTGACGAGTTTAACTTGCAGGCCCGGCAAGCCGCCAGCATTGGTCAGGTGCATTTTGCCCGCAAGGGTAATCTGGCGCTGGCCGTAAAGGTGCAGTACCCGGGTGTGGCCGATAGCATCCGCTCCGATATCCGGTTGGTGAAGCCCATTGCCCTGCGCGTGCTAGGCCTCTCCGAAGACACGGTACGCCCTTACCTGGAGGAGGTGGAAACTCGCCTCATCGAAGAAACCGACTATGCCCTGGAACTGCGCCGAGGTCAGGAAATTGCTGCGGCCTGTGCCGACTTGGCGCACTTGCAGTTTCCCAACTACTACCCGGAGCTCTCCTCCCTGCGTATTCTGACGATGGACTGGCTACCGGGCCAGCATCTGAAAGAGTTTTTGGCTACCGACCCGCCCCAGGCTGTGCGCAACCAGCTAGGCCAAGCCCTCTGGGACTTCTACATGTTCCAGCTTAACACCCTGCGCACTGTTCACGCCGACCCGCACCCCGGCAACTTCCTGCTGCGCGCCGATGAGGGCGGCACCCTGGGCGTGCTGGATTTCGGCTGCGTGAAGGAGATTCCCGAGGATGTGCACCGGCTTTTCACCGCCCTGCTAGCTCCAGAAACCTTAGCAAACGCGGCGCTGCTGACCATGCTGCTGGAAGAGGCCGGCGTGGTACGCGCAGAGGATGCGCCTGCCAAACGCACGTTCTACGTGAGCACTATGCAGGCCTCCTTGGAGCTGGTAGGTCGCCCCTTTCGCCAGGCCACTTTCGACTTCGGCGACCCGGCCTACATGCAAAGCCTCTACGCCCTCGGCGACGATCTTATGCAGCAGCCAGAGCTCCGGCAGCAGCGTGAGCCCCGCGGCTCTGAGCACTTTATTTACCTCAACCGCACCTACGTAGGCCTTTACGCATTGCTCACAGAACTGCGCGCATCTATCACAACCACCGCAGTGGCCTAGCTCACTGCTGAGTAGCCCCTGAAAACCTAATTGCCACTTACGAGTTTATGCTGCCCAGTCCAGCTTCCCTATCGGGAGGCCGGACTGGCTTTTTTCACTCCTCTCTTCCCCTCCATGAAAAAAATCTGGACCCTTTTTGCGCTGCTTCTGAGCACCGTTACCATGGCCTCGGCGCAAAGCGCCATGAGTTGCTGCGCCAAGCCAACTAACGCCACCGAGGCATTTGCCATGCTGGCCTCCAACGAGGACTTCTCAGGTGGCCACGATGCGCCCCTGCCGTATACTTACGCCGGTGAGGGTGAAACCATCGAGTTCAAAACGCCGGACGGGCAAAGCAGCAAGGCCTTTGAAATCAAGAGCAATGTCCGCTCTGATAAGTACCTGTTCGTGATTCACGAGTGGTGGGGCCTCAACGACTACATTAAGAAGGAAGCCGCGCAATATGCCAAGGATCTGCCCGGCGTAAACGTAATTGCCCTCGACCTCTACGACGGCCAAGTGGCCACCGACCCCGACCAGGCCGGCAAGCTCATGCAGGGCGTAAAAACCGACCGTGCCCAGAACATTATCAAAGGTGCCTTGCTGTATGCGGGCCCCAATGCCAAAGTGGCCAGCGTTGGCTGGTGCTTCGGGGGTGGCTGGAGCCTGCAAACGGCCCTGATAGCTGGCCCGAAAGCTGTTGGCTGCGTGATGTACTACGGCATGCCCGAGAAAGACGTAGCTAAGCTCAAAACCCTGAACACGGACGTGCTGGGCATTTTCGCTACCCAAGACAAGTGGATTAACCCTGAAGTGGTAGCTCAGTTTCAGAAGGACATGGCCGCCGCGAAGAAGAAAGTGACCATCAAAAGCTACGATGCCGACCACGCCTTTGCCAACCCTTCAAACCCCAAGTACAACAAAGAGTACGCATCCGACGCGCACACCGCGGCCGTGGCGTATCTGAAGAAAAACTTCAAGCTGAAAGGCTAGGCCTATCGTCTGCCGCAAGCCGTATTGCTATAGCAAAAGGAGCTGCCTGGTTAGGCAGCTCCTTTTCTTTTATGTGCATAAAAAATGTATCTTTTCTCAAAGCCCTGCTCCTCTACACTCCCCACCTCCTCCACTATGACTACCCTGCCCGCTCTGCTTTCTGAATACGGAGAAAGCCATCAAAACCCCACCAACAAGCTGGTGCACTGGGTATGTGTGCCGCTGATTATGTTCTCCATTCTAGGCCTACTCTGGTCGATTCCGGTGCCAGATGCATTGCGACAGATTAGCCCCTGGCTGAACTGGGGCACCTTGGTGATGGGGCTAGCCATCGTGTATTATCTGCGTCTATCGGTGCGCCTTTCCATTGGGATGCTGTTTGTGTGGCTGCTGATGGCGGGGGCATTGCGTCTGGTAGATGCCGGAGCCGTGCTACCACTGTGGGCCATGTGCCTGATTGTGTTTGTGCTGGCCTGGGTTGGCCAATTCTGGGGCCATAAGGTGGAAGGTAAAAAGCCCTCTTTTCTCAAAGATCTGCAGTTTCTGCTAATTGGGCCGCTCTGGCTTCTGCACTTTGTGTATCGCCGCTTAGGCTGGCAGTATTAGCGGTAACGCGCGTTGTATCTATACCACAAGGGCCAACTTACTGTAGTAAGTTGGCCCTTGTGGTATAGTAGAATGATGATGCTCAGGCTATTCCACGGGCTTGAGCTGCCAGTTAGAGGCCAGCAAAGCAGCCAATTCGGCTACACTCTCGGTGAGCTGCTCCCAGCTGTTGAGCAGGAAGTACTGGTCCTGCAGATGCGCTTCGCTGTAAGGCGTTTGGAGTACCGTGGCCAAGTCGAAGGGGTAGCGGCGGGTAACGTCGCCGATGCAATGATGAATCTCGCCTGATGACGACAACAAACCAGCCCCGTACATCCGGGCCTCACCCCGCTCCTGCACTAGCCCAAATTGCACCGTGAAGCCATACAGCCGCTCAAGCCGAGTGAGGGCCACTTCATCCTGCAAGTGCTGAGCGGCTACTTGCCCCAAGAAGTGCAGAAAATCGGCAAAGGCCTGATCCATCAGCAACGGCACGTGCCCAAATACGCCGTGGAACAGGTCGGGCTCCTCAATGAAATCGAACTGCGCCATGGAGCGGATCCAGACGGTAGCCGGAAACTTACGCTGGGCCAGCAACCCAAAGAACTGAGCATCGTTCAGCATGCCTTCCACTGGCTCCAGCTGCCAACCAGTAGCTTTATACAAACGCTGACTGACCTCCTCAAAGTTGGGAATAGCATTGCGGTGAAAGCCCACTGCCACCAGTCCCTTGGCAAAAGCCGAGCAGGCCCGCTTGTGCAGAAGAGCCGTTTGGCGGTCAAACAATACTTTCCAAACCAACTGGTCCTGCGTCGTGTACCGATCGTAGTGCTGCTGAAGCATGGCTTTAGGGATAAAAAAAGGCCCGATTTCCTTTCGGAGTCGGGCCTTTACTGGTTTTCAGAGTTGAAGTAGCATGTTGCTCTTAGCTTCCGTACCGGCAATGCAGCCCGATTTCGCCCTGCATGGGGCGAATATTGGTTAGGCAGACTTGTTTCGCGGAATAGTTAAACATGATGTACAAATATAGGGATTTATAAAAGCCGCTTATATATATAAGCGCTTATTTTTTTGCATGCTAACTTTCCATAGTTCAGCTTATTAGATAAATATCACGTATTTCATGGCTTACAGCCTGAAACCAACCTCCTTTCGCAGAAACAATTTTCAGACCTAGGCCTGCTTATTAACATGTAGCCTTATAGATTTGTCAAAGCCCGGTTTATTGCTCCTGCTTAATGCATCTTCGTTATTTCGATGCCTGAACAAAAGCCTGCGTTGGCTCCTTGCGCAAAGGGGGGTAGCGGCAGCACCAATAAACTCGCAACGCCAACTCACAATGAGTCCACAAAAAACGCCAGCAACAATCGGCTGTAAGCGCTAAAGGCGAATAGCATTTGTGGAAAGTACAAACCCTTCGCTGCCAGACAATAAAAAACCGCTTGGCACACCACATCTACGATTGTGACGTGCCAAGCGGCTCTTTAGGCCACATCAGGGGCCTATTCCAGCTCCTGGCGCAGGGCGTACACTTTGCGCAGATTCCGGATCAGGCGCTCCGACTCCTGGAAATTCAAGGTCTGAGCTCCATCAGAAGCTGCTTCTTCCGGCTTCTCGTGGGCTTCATAGATGATGCCGTCGGCGCCGGCCATTACGCCGGCCAGCGCCATTGAGGGTACGTACTCCCGAATACCAATGCCGTGCGAGGGGTCAACGATGACGGGCAAGTGGGTCTTCTCTTTGAGGATAGGCACCGCATTCAAATCAAGCGTATTGCGCGAGGCTGTTTCAAACGTGCGGATGCCTCGCTCGCAGAGAATCAGCTTCTCGTTGCCACCCGAGAATACATATTCCGCCGACGACAGTAGCTCCTCCAGGGTACCGGAAATGCCGCGCTTAATCATTACGGGCTTATCTACGCCGCCGAGGGCATCGAGCAAGTTGAAGTTTTGGGTGTTGCGGGCGCCCACCTGAAACACATCTACGTAGTCGTGCATCTCCTCAACCTGCGACACCTGCATCACCTCCGTGATAATCTTGATGCCGCGCGCCCGAGCCATTTGGTGGAACAGCTTTAAGCCTTCCATACCCAAGCCCCGGAAGGAATACGGTGAAGAGCGCGGTTTAAACACGCCGCCCCGCATAATGCGCACGTCGTTATCCACGAGGTGCTGCATGATAAGCTCCATCTGCGGCTCGCTCTCAATGCTACAGGGGCCGGCGGCCAGCGTGAGGTTACCCTCCCCTATCCGCACGCCGTCGCCGAGGTCGAGAACAGTGGGCCGCACGCGCCACTTCCGTGACACCAGCTTGTAGTCGTCGGACACGCGGTGAATATCCAGGATGCCAGGCAGCTGGCCGATGGCGCGCAGATCAATATCGGCTTTGCCAATAGCCACCAAGTAATGCGCCCGCTGGGTTTTTACCTCCGTGGCTTTATACTTCAGGTCTTTGATGCGGGCCAGAATGTCCGCTTTAGCGGTTTCGGCAATGGTCGGGTCTAATTGAATGATCATGTGCTGGAGGGGGTTTCCGCAGAGGAACACAGGGGTGTGCGCGGAGGGCCGCAAAGGGGGCTCTGCGGTAGAAAGTGTTACTTAATTACCGACTGAATAAACCGGGTGGCGGCGCCAGGAGCATCATCCACACCTTCTAATGCCCGTATCAGAGCCGAGCCAATGATGGCTCCCTCCGCATGCTGGCAGGCATTCTGGAACGAAGCTTTGTCGCCGATACCGAAGCCGATGAGGCGCGGGTTGCGCAGGTTCATGGCCTCAATGCGCTGGAAGTAGGCCTCCTGCACGCCCTCAGCCTGAGTATTTTGCCCACCAGTAGTGCCGGGCCCCGACACCAGATACAGGAAAGAGTCTGTCAGCTCATCAATCCGGCGAATACGCTCGGGCGCTGTTTGGGGCGTGATGAGGAACACTGGCCTTAGATTATGCTGGCGGAACGTCTCCTGATACTCGGCCACGTAATCGTCGAGGGGCAAATCAGGCAGAATAATGCCATCTACGCCCGCAGCAGCAGCTTCGCGGCAAAAGTTCTCTACCCCGAACTGCATGACCGGGTTCAGGTAACCCATCAGCAGAATCGGCGTTTCGGCCACTTCCTCCCTAATGCCTTCCAGCTGGCGAAACAGCACCCGCATATTCATGCCGTTGGCCAGGGCCACGGTGCTGCTCTGTTGAATCACAGGGCCATCGGCCAATGGGTCAGAAAACGGCATCCCAATTTCAATCAGGTCGGCACCAGCAGCCGAAATGGCTTTGATAAGGGGCACCGTGGCATCAAGCGTGGGGTAGCCGGCGGTGAAGTAAATATTAAGCAGACCGCGCTGCTTCTTCTCAAATGCTTGTTGAATTCGGTTCATGAGTTGGTTCCCGCTGAGGACCGCAGAGGTTGCGCAGAGGTACACGGAGGTCGTTCGTCTGCGCACCTCTGCGATACATCTGCGGTCCTCTGCGAGAAATAATCACATAATAGCGTCGGCGTACTTAATGTACGTTTCCAGGTCTTTGTCGCCGCGGCCGGAGAGGTTTACTACCACTACATCGTCGGGGCCGGCCCCTAACTGGCCTAGCGCGGCCAAGGCGTGAGCCGTTTCAAGGGCCGGGATGATGCCTTCCAGCCGGCTGCACTCCGCTACTGCTTTTAGCGCCGGCTCATCCTCAATGCTGATAAACCGCGCCCGACCGGAGTCGGCCAAGAAAGCGTGTAATGGCCCAATACCAGGGTAATCCAGGCCCGCCGACAGCGAATACGGCTCCGTAATCTGGCCATCCTCATCCTGCATAAGTAAGGTGCGCGAGCCGTGAATGATACCTGGTTTGCCCAGCACCGACGTAGCCGCCGAATGGCCGGAGTTAACGCCGTGCCCAGCCGCTTCTACCGCTACCAGCTTCACCGAAGGCTCTTCCAGGAAATGGTAGAAGGCCCCCGCGGCATTGGAGCCACCACCCACGCAGGCCACTACGTACTGGGGTAGCTCAGAGCCGGTTTTCTCCAGCAGCTGCTTGCGCATCTCTTCACTGATTACGGCCTGCAGGCGTGCTACCAGATCGGGGTACGGGTGTGGGCCTACCACCGAGCCAATAATGTAGTGCGTATCCACGGGGTTGCTGATCCAGTCCCGGATGGCTTCGTTGGTGGCATCTTTCAGGGTGCGGCTGCCACTCATGGCGGCGCGCACCTCAGCCCCCAGCAGGCGCATGCGGTACACGTTTGGCTTCTGGCGCTCCATGTCAATTTCGCCCATGTACACAATGCACTGCATACCCATGAGGGCGCACACCGTAGCCGTGGCCACGCCGTGCTGACCCGCGCCAGTTTCCGCGATGATGCGCGTTTTGCCCAGCCGCTTGGCCAGCAAGATCTGGCCTACGGTGTTGTTTACTTTGTGGGCGCCAGTATGGCAAAGGTCCTCACGCTTCAGAAAAATGCGGGTGTTATACTTCTCCGACAGTCGCTTGGCCTCGAACAGTGGCGTAGGCCGGCCCACGTAGTCGCGCAGTAATTGCTGGTACTCCTCCTGAAACGCCGGCTCGGCCATAATGTCCAGGTAGTTGTGGCGCAGCTCTTCTACGTTCGGGTAGAGCATCTCAGGAATGAAAGCCCCGCCGAATTGGCCGTAATAGCCACGCTCCGTAGGTTTTTGGTAGGTAGTGCTCATGATGAGGTTGGTTGCTTGTTGATGCGGCCGGGCATTAGCTGCCGGGCCGGAGTTCAGTAAACATTTGCCGGAGCAAGGTGGCGTCCTTCACCCCAGGGGCCGTTTCAAACCGGCTGTTCAGGTCCAGTGCAAACAGGCCCGGCAGGCGTAGGTTACGTAAGCCGCTGGCGTGGGCGAGGCCTAGGCCACCCGCCAGGAAGTAGGGCACCTCCAACGGGTAACGCGTCAACAGGCTCCAGTCGAAAGTGGTGCCGTTGCCGCCGGGTTGCTCGCCTTTCGTATCGAAGAGAAAGTAATCGACGTGGCCTACATAGGGCATCAGCTGGCCAAAGTCGAAGTCGGCTCCCACGGAGAAAGCCTTCACCACTGCCAGGCCGCTCTCCCGCAGTTCCTGACACTGAGCCGGGGTTTCGTGGCCGTGCAGCTGCACCAGATCCAGGCCCAGCTCCTGCACGCGCCGCCTGATTTCCTCGGTGCTTTCATTCACAAATACCCCCACTTTCCGAATGCTGGTGGGCAATGCGGCCAGCGTTTCAGCGCTCAGCTCCTCCCCCACGTAGCGGCTGGATTTTGAGTAGAAAATGAACCCCAGGAAATCGGGCTGGAGTGCGGCCACGGCCGCCAGACTGGCGGGCTCGCGCATACCGCACACCTTTATATAAGGAGTGCCAGTGGGCGCAGACATGGTAGGAGCAGTTGGCATAAGTGCTAGGCCTATAACAGCGTAATGGCTTCTGTGGCGCGCAGTTGCTGTACCAAGGCAGCGCAGGCTTTTTCGGGCCGACTATGGCGCATGAAGGTTTCGCCCATCAGGAAGCCGCGGTAGCCTACGGCGCGCAGGGCCTCAATGTCGGCGGCGGTCTGTAGGCCACTCTCCGTTACTTTCACGAATTCATCAGGAATGCGCTGGGCCAACTCCCCAGAGGTATCCAGGCTCACGGAAAAGTCATGGAGGTTGCGGTTGTTTACGCCCACCAGCGTTACGGCGTCGGGGTGCAGCGTTTTGTCGAGCTCTTCGGCGTTATGAATTTCCAGCAGCACCTCCAGGCCAAGGCTTTTGGCAAACCGACCCAGGCGCAGCACTTCTTCACTTGAGAGCACGGCCGCAATCAGCAGAATGGCATCGGCCCCAATGCTCTTGGCTTCCAGAATCTGGTACTCATCTACGGTAAAATCTTTGCGCAGAATGGGGCAGAAGTTATAGCGCCGGGCCGTGGTCAGGTCCTCATTCTTACCGCCGAAGAACTCCGTATCCGTCAGCACCGACAGTGCCGAAGCGCCGGCCTGCATGTAGCCCAGCGTGGTACGCTCAACGGGGGCGTGCGCGTTGATGAAGCCTTTGCTCGGCGACTTACGCTTGAACTCAGCAATAATACCGCTTAGGTCGTCGCGTAGCAGGTACCGGCGCAAGCTCAGCGGTTGAGAGTTCATGTACAGGCTTTGCTCCAGCTTCTTGGCCGGCACCAGGTCGCGGCGAGTTGCTACTTCCTGGCGCTTATGAGCAATGATTTTATCCAGAATGGTGGGGGTACTCATGATTTCTAACGTATGGCCCGCTCAAAGTCGGGGCTTAAATGAGAATTGCGGCGCCGTGGTATAGTTGCAAACCAAGACTGGCCTAGAATGCTTCCGCTTTCGCAAAAACAACTGAATTTCAGGCCTGGGCTAGCAAGTTGCGTAGCGATTCCCGGGCCCGGCCCGAGTCCAGAGATTCTTGCGCTGCAGCCAAGGCTTCCGCGAAGCTGAAATCAGGTTTTACGCATTGGATAGCCAGCGCGGCGTTGGCCGTTACCACCGCTCGCTGGGGAGTAGTGGCCCGCCCTTCCAGCACGTCCAGGAATATCTTCGCCGACTCTTCTACGTTGCGGCCCCCGGCCAGCTCGGCGGCGGTGGTAGCGGCCAGGCCAAAGTCGGCGGCCGTTACAATTTGCTCGCCAGCGGCGGAGGCAACTTTGGCGGCGCCCGTCAGGGAAAGCTCGTCGTAGCCATCCAAGGCATGCACCACCGCGTATTGGGTTTGGGTTTGCTGGAGCAAATAGTGGTACAGCCGCAGCAGCTCAAGACTAAAAGTGCCGGCCAACTGGTAGCGTGGCCGCACGGGGTTCACCAACGGCCCCAGAATATTGAAGAAGGTGCGCACCCCCAGCTCGCGGCGCACCGGCCCGGCATGGCGCATGGCCGGGTGGAACGACGGGGCATGCAGAAAGCAAATGTTGGCCTGCTCCAGCTGCCGCTTCAGTACATCGTTCGGCACGGCAAAATCAACGCCCAGCTTAGCCAGCACATCTGAGGAGCCACACACCGAAGAGACGCCAATGTTGCCGTGCTTGGCTACTTTGTAGCCGGCCCCAGCAACTACAAAGCAAGCCAGCGTACTGATGTTGAGCGTGTCTTTGCCGTCGCCGCCGGTCCCCACAATGTCCACTACCTCATCGGTCCCAAGCTCAGGGTTGCGCGACAAGTCCAGCAGCGCATCGCGGAAGCCCGACAGCTCCGGCACCGTAATGGGGCGCATGCGGTACACCGTCATGAAGGCGGCCATTTCGGAGGGGTTAGCCTGCCCCTGCCCAATGCTGTACATGGCTTCGCGCGCTTCGGCGTGCGTTAGGGCTTGCTGGTCAAATAATTGATTGAGAATCTGTTTCACGAGGGGAGCCTCTGCGGTGGGATACCGAGGCAGTTGAATGAGAGAAGCAAGGAACTAGGCAATGCCAAGTGACACTAAACAGGCCTAGCGGCCTAGTGGCTATCTGCCTATCAGGACAGCCAGTTTTTTAGCATTTGGTGCCCGTGTTCCGTTAGAATAGACTCGGGGTGAAATTGTACGCCGCGCACATCGTACTGCCGGTGACGGAAAGCCAGCACCTGCCCATTGGCATCGAGCGCAGTTACTTCCAGCTCGGCGGGCATGCTTTCCGGCTGCACACTCCAAGAGTGGTAGCGCCCTACCCGAAACTGCCGCGGCAGCCCCTGAAATAGCTTGTCCTCTTCGTTCGTAGTCAGGCTGGCATCGGTGGCAATGCCATGCAGCACGTCGGGCAGATTGTACAACTCGCCGCCGAAGCTCTCGGCAATGCCCTGGTGGCCCAGGCACACGCCCAGCATGCGCTTGGTGGGTGCGTAACGCCGAATTACTTCCGGCATTAGCCCCGCTTCCGAAGGCAGGCCCGGCCCCGGCGACAAGAGCACAGCATCGTAGGCCTCTACATCTTCTAGCGTCAACTTATCATTGCGAATGACGGTGGTATCAGCTCCATACCCCAGCTCCCGCAGCACTTGCACGAGGTTGTAGGTGAAGGAGTCGTAGTTGTCAATGACGAGAATTTTCATGTTGGGATCTAAGGAACTCGGGAGCTTAGAAACCTGGAAATTTGGCTATTCACCAGCCCTTCAGGTTTCCGCAAGGCAAAACGTATGATACTTAATAAAGCGGTGTTGGTGGTCGGAGGCGCCAGGATTACATGTTTTCCAAACTTTAAGACCCTACACCCCAAGCCTCTCTTACACCTGCTCAGCCTCTTTCAGGGCCTTGCGCAACGCCGCCAGTTTATGGTGCACTTCGTTTAGCTCAGAGTTGATGTCGGAGGCTGCAACTACGCCGGCGCCGGCCTGGAAGTATAGCTGGCCCGCCGTGCTAAGGAAAGAGCGAATCATGATGGCATGGTTGAAGTCGCCGTTGAAGCCCAGGTGGCCAATGGCCCCGCCGTAATACCCGCGGCCGGTGGGCTCCAAGCTATCAATGAGCTGCATGGCGCGGTGCTTAGGTGCGCCCGACAGCGTACCCGCCGGGAAAGTGTCGGCCACAACCTGCAGGGAATTTGCCTCGGGGGCCAGCGTGGCATTTACTTCACTTACCAAGTGAATAACGTGCGAGTAGAACTGGATTTCGCGGAAGGTGTTCACCTTTACCTCATCGCCGTGGCGGGCCAAATCGTTTCGAGCCAAGTCCACGAGCATGGTGTGCTCGGCATTCTCCTTGGGGTCGTCGGCGAGCTTTTGGGCCAAGGCTGCGTCTTCGGCATCGTGGCCGGTACGGCGGAATGTACCGGCAATTGGGAACAAGCTAGCCTTCCGACCCTTAATCAACAGCTGGGTCTCGGGCGAAGAGCCGAAGATTTTGAAGTTGCCGTAGTCGAAGTAAAAAAGGTACGGTGAAGGGTTAATGGAGCGCAGTGCCCGGTACACGTTAAACTCATCCCCCACAAAGCCCTGCTGAAAGCGGCGCGAGAGCACAATCTGAAATACGTCGCCGCGGCGGCAGTGCTGCTGCCCCTGGGCCAGTACTTTCAAAAACTCCTCGTCGGTCTGGTTGGTCTGCTCAGGCCCGCTGGTCTGGAAGCTAAACTCCGGCAGTGAGGGGTTTCGGATCAGGTTCACCAACCGGCCCAGGCCATCCTGATCTACTGCCTCTCCCTCCAAGGTGTGCTCAAACACATACAGCTCGTTGCGGAAGTGGTTCAGCGCGATAACGTAGCGGTAGGTGCCATAAATGATATCCGGAATCTGCCCCGCGGCTTCCTTCTCTTCGTTTAGGGTCAGGTCCTCGAAGTACTGCACCGCCTCATAGCCCAGATAGCCAAACAGGCCGCCCGTGATGAAGTCGAAGCCATGGTCTTCCGTCTCGAAGCAATTGGCAAACTCCCGCAACCGGTCCAGGGCCTGCCGGGGCTCCGCCAGCGTTTCGGTGGTAACGGAGTCGTCGGGGAAGGTTTGCTTCACTACGCCGCGCTGCACTTCAAAGCGGGCTAACGGGTCGCAGACGAGGTAGCTGAAGGCGTTCTGCTGGCCGTGGTAATCGGAGCTTTCCAGCAGCAGGCAGTTCGGGTACCGGTCGCGCAGCCGTAGGTACAGGCCTACGGGAGTTACGGTGTCGGCAAGTACGCGAAGGTGGCGGGTAGTTAAGCGGAAAGATTTCATACAGGAGCGAAGTACTGGTTGTGGAGCGGCTATGTACCGGGCAATAAAAAAAGCCCGGCGGGGCGGCCGGGCTTTCTGTTGATTTGCTGCGAAGAGGTTGTCACTTGACTCTAACGCACGCACAGGCTGTCCCGTCCGGAATTTCCGAGGGGCCACCACCAAGCTTGCAGAGTCATGTGAGAAGTCATTGCCAATTGTTAAAGCGTTGAATGCTGCAAATGTACAGCGGGCTTTTTACGGAACAAGCGTTTTTTTGGTTTTCTAATTGAAAACTTCGCAAAACAGCTTCCATAATTCTTGAGAGCTTTACCCCAATTTAAGTTTAATCTTTGAAGTATAATTGGGTGCTGCTCTGCTTGCCCACTGACATCCGCAGCAGATATTGGCCTTTTCTCAACTGGCCTACGGAAACCTCCTTGCCCGCCTGCACCTTCTTGCGAAGCCGAGGCTGACCATCGACACCTAGTAGCTCCAGCTTCGCAGTCCGTATTCCTGCGGGCAGCGCAATGCGCAGCTTATCTGGAGCCGCACTATTGAATACGCCACAAGCTAAAGCAGCGGGTTGATCGGCCGGATAAAGCATTTGGTAGGCGGCGGCAAACTCTCTTTTCCAAAACCACTCTGCGTGCTTACCATCAGCGGGTGTACTGTAGGCCAGGGTCTGCGCTGGTACTCCCTGCTCCGCTAGCACCGCGTGCATTTTTTGCATTAACGGGGCCATGGTTTCGCTTTCCGTTGTGCCACTTACGAAGTAAAACCGGGTGGCAGGCTTAGCGGGGTGCTGGTTTACGTACTGAAACAAGGAGTCTTTGGCGAACCAGAACGCAGGAGAAAACACGCCCACTTTGCTATACACCTCTGGGTATTGCAGCGCAGCATACGTGGAAATTAAACCTCCCATGCTGCTGCCTGCTATACCAGTAAACTCCCGGCCGGTTAGGGTCCGGTAGTGCGCATCTATATAGGGCTTGAGAGTCTGAACCAGAAAGTCAACGTATTGCTCGCCTTGGCCACCGCCATATTCAGGGTTGCGCCAAGGCGAGAGTTCATTCAGCCGCTCTGAACCACCATTATCAACAGCCACTACCAGGCAGCCGGTGGCATCAAGCCCTTGCAGCTGCAATTGACTTAAAGTTTCGTCTACGCCCCACTCACCTGAGAAGCCGGTGCAAGCATCAAAAACGTTCTGCCCATCGTGCATATACAGCACTGGATACCGCTTCGCAGAATCCGCCACGTATGCATTGGGTAAGTATATCCATACGCGGCGCTGGCGCTTGAGCTGAGGAATGTAAAAGTCAGCAGCCAGTATCTGCACATTAGGGTTCAGGGCCGTACTTCGGCAGGGTTTCTGGGCTCCCCCTGCCCCATTATCCTTCCAGTTGGCTACTTGCAATTCCACCACGGTAGGTCCGCTGCTAACGTTCAGGTGCCGATTTGCAATATCCTGCTGTTGAGCATCCGTTTCCACCGTGTTCCAGCTACCTCGTGTTATTTTAAACTCTATGTCTCCCTTCAAAGTCGCGGGTAGCGTGCATTGATAGCGCCCATTGGTAGTTCGCACAAACGCATAGGTTTTATTAGCGGGCTGCCACGCGTTACAAGAGCCCGCCAGGTATAGAGTGTCTGACACTGGCGTGTGCGCAGGCACTTGGGTTAACTGCAATATTGTTTGAGCCTGGGCAGTCGCGGCAAGCAGTAACCACAGGCCCAATAAAGTTAGGTAGTTCATAAGCGCAGCCGCAGAAATGTGATTGTAAAGGTAAGGGCTCCACCCACTGAGACGGTAGACTGCCAACAGGTTATCAAGAGTTCAAGCCTAGCCCACCTACTTTACCCTGGTTTATTGCTTAAATACAACCTGTATTTTTCCTAGAATATATCTTGCCTGTGCTTATGTGTTTCTAGGCTCTGAATGCTTCAAAACAACAGGAAAATGCTGATGCCTAACCCAACCGTTACTACTATTTGGTTTAAGTTGGGAGTAGAGATACTTCGCTCTACTCGGACTAAGATATATGCAAAAAACAAGTCATCCGATAGTTAAGATTTCACAACTCTGGTTGCGCCTCTATTGATATCAGCCTATTGCCGATTTTAGCTAAAACGTATCAGCCAAACGAAGAAAACTGACCTGAAAAAAGGCTTAAATTACCTTACAAAGGTGTTGTTACTTCAATAGAATGTTAAACCACGACTATGACCCGATTAACATGACCGCTCATAACCCAATAAAGCCTTATTCAATACAGCACCACAATTTGCTAATAGAGTATTAGAGCCTGATTTAGCTACAACACCCATTTTTTTGTCTTATTAGAAGACTGATTGTCACTTTTTGAAACTCATACTCCCTCAGGAGGCAGTAAAATATGTTATCATCTGATTTTAGCAGTATCATTTCCTCTGGCGTAGTAAGTGAGTCTTTAGTTACTAGCAACAAGTCAAGTAGCTAAGCCCGATTATTGCTATTCCGGGAGTAAGTATTTGCTCATTGTTTTTATCCTTGACAACGCTTTAACTTGCGTTGTTTCCGAAAGGATGGGTGACTTCAAACTTCAACTGTGCGGTTTCTATTTTTTACCGCTGGCCTCACTCTAGCCTCTGGGCCTGAAGTCTGAAGTCACTTCTAATTCCCACTCCGGCAAGTCCGGAAAAATCCATTTCAACCCCCTAAACTCTTTTCAATGAAACACCCTTATCTAGCGAAACTCGGGTTTCCGCTATTGTGCGCTGGCGTTAGCGTCAGCAGCGCCTTTGCACAGGGGGTCGGCACGGTAAGCGGCCGCATCCTAGACGAGAAAAACGAAGGGATGCCCGGCGTAACCGTTCTGATTGAAGGCACTACCCTTGGCGGCTCTACCAACTCCGATGGCACTTTCTCCATTCAGGGAGTACCTGCCGGGCAGCACACAATTGTTACGTCGTTTGTGGGTTACACTACCCGCCGGCAAACGATTGCGGTAACCTCCGGGCAGAACACTACCGTAGCGCCAATTGCTCTGGCAGAGAACACTACCCTGCTTAATGAAGCTGTTGTAGTAGGCTATGGTACGCAGCGCCGGCAAGACGTAACTGGTGCAGTAGCAACCGTGCAGTCGAAAGACTTTGTACAAGGCCAGGTAACAAACCCTGAGCAACTCGTGCAGGGCAAAATTGCCGGTGTTAGCATTACCACCGGTGGCGGTGCTCCCGGCGCGCCTGCCAATGTGCGCATCCGGGGTAACTCCTCCCTTAATGCCAGCAACGACCCGCTTTACGTTATTGATGGTGTTCCGGTAGATAAAGGGGGCATTTCCGGGGCTTCTAACCCCCTTACGCTTATCAACCCAAATGATATTGAGAGCGTAACGGTACTGAAAGATGCCTCGGCCACCGCTATCTACGGTAACCGCGCTTCAAACGGGGTAATCCTGATCACTACCAAGAAAGGCTTGCAGGGCGAAAAGCTAACGGTAAACGTATCGTCGCAGACCTCCATTGCCAAGCGTACCAAGATCTACGATGTGCTTGGCGCGCAAGAGTTCTCCGAACTCATTCGGGCCAACGGCTCAGCCTCGCAGATTGCAACGCTGGGCTCCGCCAACACCAACTGGCAAGAAGAGATTTTCCGGACTGCCACTACGTACGATAATAACGTTAGCCTCATTGGCAGCGTGGGCAAGCTGCCGTTCCGCGTTTCTTACGGCAACCTGAATCAGGAAGGCATTGTCATCACCAACAAATTAAAGCGTAACTCTGGCTCCATCAGCCTGAACCCCGTGTTGTTTGATGACCATTTGCGCATTGACCTGAACGTCAAAGGCACGAAAGTAGACAACCGCTTCATTGACCAGAGCCAAATTGGCAACGCGGTGCTGTTTGACCCCACCCAGCCAGTGCGGGGTGATGAGTCGCGCTATGCACCTTACGGCGGCTACTTCCAGTTCCTGCAGGCTAATGGCAACCCGCTAGGCCTAGCCATTGGTAACCCGGTGGCTGCCCTGAACAACACCAATAATACCAGCGAGGTAAAGCGCCTGATTGGCAATGTTCAGTTTGACTACAAGATTCATGGCGTAGAAGGACTGCGGGCAAACCTGAACCTGGCTACGGATGTGTCGCGCGGTGAAGGAAACACAGTAACCAATCTGGCTGATTTCGGCAACTACCTGAACCAAGGCCGGTTCACGCAGTACAACCAGAAGAAAGATATGCGCCTGCTGGAAGCTTACCTGGCCTACAGCAAGCAATTTGGCGGCACCAAGTTTGACATTCAGGCGGGTCACTCCTACCAGGATTTCGTTAACAAGGGTGACAACTTCCTGGCTTATCGCTTCGACCGCACCACGTTGGTTAACCCAAGTGATGTACTGACGGTGCCAGGCTACTATTCTAAGCTGGTATTCCTGTCGTACTTCGGCAGAACTACTCTGAACGTGAAAGATCGTTACCTGCTGACGGCTACCGTACGGAACGACAACACGTCGCGCTTTGCCTCGGGCAACCGCAGTGGTGTTTTCCCAGCTGTTGGCTTAGGCTGGCGCTTGAAGGGCGAGGAGTTCTTGGCTAATAACAACACCATCTCTGAGTTGAAGCTGCGTGCTGGCTGGGGCCGTACCGGCCAGCAGGACGTGGGCGGTGCTTATGACTTCCTGCCCCGTTACGTAATCGGTAACTCTGCCGCACAGTATAACGGTGTTACTACCTATCGGCCCTCCGGTTACAACGTAGGCCTGCAGTGGGAAACCACTACTACCTGGAACGCTGGTTTAGACTACGGTTTCCTGGATAACCGGATTTCCGGTTCTATTGATGCGTACGAGCGCACTTCTACTGATCTGCTCTCGTTGGTTAACGTACCCGCTGGCTCTAACTTAACCAACCAACTGTTTGCCAACGTTGGCTCTCTGCGTAACCGTGGTCTTGAGTTCAACATTAACGTAGCACCGGTTCGCTCAGAAACTTGGAACTGGGACTTCAACTTCAACGCAGCCTACAACGTGAATAAAATCACGGACCTAGGCGACCAGCAGGAAGGCTTTGAGGGCTACCTGACGGGTGGCATCCCCGGCGGTACTGGTAGCACTATCCAGGTAAATACGGTAGGCTACCCTTCCAACTCGTTCTATGTACGTCAGCAGGTATATGGCTCTAATGGCCGGCCAGTTGAAGGCGTATATGTTGATCGGAACGGCGATGGCATCATCAACGAGCGCGACAACTACCGTTATAAGAACCCCGCACCCCGTACCGTACTGGGCTTCTCTTCTAATGTGGCCTACAAGAAGATCAACCTCTCGTTCCTGCTCCGCGGCAACGTAGGCAACTACGTGTACAACTCCATTGCGGCAAACCTGGGCAACTTCTCAAACGCTCAAGGCTCTACGAACTATCTGCTGAACCTGCCCACGGACATTCGTAATACCGGTTTCAACACCCAGCAGTTGTTCTCTGACTACTATGTGGAGAATGGCTCATTCCTGCGGTGCGAGAATATCACTTTGGGTTACAACGTAGGAAAACTTTTCAACGACAAAGCAAACCTTCGTTTGTCGGCTGCTGTTCAGAATGCATTCCTCATCACCAAGTACAATGGGCTTGATCCTGAGATATTTGGCGGCATCGACAACAACTTTTACCCCCGCGCCCGCACGTTCACGTTTGGTTTGAACTTAGGCATCTAATATTCCCACCCATGAATAAACATGTAATCCGTGGACTGGTCGTTGTGGCGACTGGTTTATCACTGGCTGCGGGCAGCACCTCCTGCACCAAGGACCTAGATCAAACCCCCAAGTACGAGCTGACTCCTGATAAGGTATACGTAGACCTGAACGGTTACCGTCAGGTGCTGGCCAAACTGTACGGCGGCTTTGCCCTAACGGGCCAGCAGGGCCCTGCCGGTGCCGGCGATATTGGCGGTATTGATGAAGGCACCTCTGACTATCTTCGTCAGTATTGGAGTGCACAGGAGCTTTCTACCGACGAAGCCACTATTGTGTGGAATGACCTAGGTATTCGGGACTGGCACAACATGAACTGGGATTCGAGCAACCCGCTCATCCGGGGCTTGTATAGCCGCATCTTCTTTGAAATTGCAGCCTGCAACGAATTCATTCGCGAGTCATCGGACGATAAGATTTCCTCACGCCTGCCAGGCGCTGATGCTACGTCGGTTAAGCGTTTCCGGGCCGAGGCTCGTTTCCTGCGCGCAGTGGCCTACATGCACGCCATGGACCTATTTGGCAACGGCCCATTCGTGACGGAAAACGATGCCGTTGGCTTTGCTAAGCCCCAGTATTACACTCGCCAGCAGTACTTTGAGTACGTTGAGAAAGAGCTGACTGCTCTAGCTGCTGACCCTGACTTTGCCGAGCCCCGCGCCAACGAGTACGCCCGCGTAGACAAAGCTGCTGCCTGGGCTATGCTCGCTCGCTTGTACCTGAACGCGCAAGTTTACACCGGTACGGCCCGCTACACCGACGCGGCTGCGCAAGCTAAAAAGGTAATTGATGCTGGCTATACCCTGGCTACTACGCCTGCTGGCAACGTAGCATCAGCTTATGGCCGTCTTTTCCTGGCTGATAACAACACGGCTCCGGCGCGTAATGAAATCATTTGGCCTATTGCCTTTGATGTGAACAGCACGCAGAGCTACGGCGGCTCAACCTTCCTGGTAAACGGCGCCACGGGCTCCAACTCTTCTTGGCAGGCTCGGGTAGGCCAGTCTACAGGCTGGGGGGGTATCCGCACCACGAGCAGCTTCTTCAACCTGTTCCAAAGCCCCGGCGGCGGCGTAGTGTCTGACACCGCCCGCGACACCCGTGGCCGTTTCTGGACCAAGAAAACCGATAACAGCGCCCGTCCTCTAGAAATTAAAGACCTCTACAATTTCGAGGAAGGCTTTGGCGTCATCAAATTCCGGAACGTAAACTCGGCAGGAGTAGCCCAAGGTGGTTCTCAGAATTTCTCCGGCGTTGACTTCCCCATGATTCGCTTGGCAGAGGTAATGCTTACCTATGCTGAAGCGGTGTACCGTGGAGGTGCCGGCGACCGTACCCTGGCGCTGAGCTATATCAACCAGATTCGGGCTCGGGCTTTCAATAATCAGGCTGGTAGCGCTGTTACGGATGCTCAGGTTGCGGCCAACAACCTCCAGTTTATTCTGGATGAGCGGGGCCGTGAGTTGTATTGGGAAGCTTACCGCCGCACGGACCTGATCCGTTTTAACAAGTTTGTGGAAGGCTCCTACCTGTGGCCTTTCAAAGGCGGCGTACCTAACGGTCGGGCAGTAGAGGCGTTCCGTACCCTTTACCCAATTCCAGCTTCTGACTTGTCAGTGAATCAGAACCTGAAACAGAACACTGGTTACTAATGAATTCTTGGAAGATCGGGAACCTGTTGAAGCAGGTTCCCGGTTTGTCCGAAAAATTCACACACCAATTCCCACTTACATCGCATCTCATGAACCACTTTACCAAACTTGCAGGGCTAGGCTTAGCTGCCACTCTGTTTCTTGCTTCATGCGAGAAAGACGAAGACCGTGTGGTGATGCAGCCAGGCACTTCGCTGGCCGTAACTTCCTCCACTAATTCGGCAGTACTGCTCCAGGATAATGCTTCTGCCAAAGCAGTTACCTACACCTGGACTCCCGTTGATTTTGGCTTCCAGGCTGCCGTAAAATACACCTTGCAGTTCGATAAGAAGGGCGGCGATTTTAGCGCTCCGGTTGAAATTGAAGCGGGTAACTCTACTTCGCAGAACCTGACGGTAGCCGAATTGAACGGCATTCTGTTGCGTTTGAAAGTGTCTCCAGGTACTGCAGGCGCTATTGATTCCCGCGTGAAAGCAAGCGTAGGTGGCGCCTCAACCCCACTGGTTTCAGCGGTTTCTACCTTCACCGGCACTCCGTACAAGGTATTTATTCAGTACCCTTCTATTTACGTTCCGGGCAGCCACCAGGGCTGGGCACCTGATAAGGCTCCCTTCCTGGCATCGGTTAATAGCGACAAGAACTACGAGGGCTTTGTATACTTCCCAGATGCCTCAACCTCCTTCAAGTTTACCCCGGCTCCTAACTGGGATAATGATTATGGCGTTGACGCAGCAGGCCCTGCTGGCACGCTGAAGGCTAAAGGTGGCGACATCACTATTGCCGGTGCTGGCTACTACCGTTTCCGGGTTGATCTGAACACCCTGAAGTACATGGCAACCAAAACTACCTGGGCTGTAATTGGTGCTGCTACTCCTGGTGGCTGGGACAAGGAAACCCCCATGGTTTATGACCCCGTGAAAAAGGTTTGGAAGGTTACCTTGCCGCTTAAGGCCGATGAGTTGAAATTCCGTGCTAACAACGCTTGGGATATTGACTTCGGTGACAACAAGCCCGTAGACAACATTCCTGATTATGGTGGAGAAAACATTAAGGTTGCCGCTGCCGGCACCTACACTGTTACGCTTGACTTGAGCCAGGGCGCTGGTAACTACAGCTATTCAATCGAGAAATAGCAACACCCCCAGTAAAACAACAAGGGCCGCTTACTAAGCGGCCCTTGTTGTTTTACTGGGGGTAACATGCCAGAGAGAGATTACTTAAAGCTTATTTGGCGGGCAGCTACATTATCCCCAACCTGTACCCGCACCGTATACGTACCTGCCGCGAGATTCCCACGCTTTATTTCAGCCCGGTACTGCCCGATGGATTTTTGCGTGTCGAGGATGGTTTGCACGTGTCGCCCCATCAGGTCTACCAAGGTGATGTTTACCGCTTGGTTTTGGGTAGTTACGGCGTAGCTAACGCTCATATCATCAGAAGCCGGATTGGGGTACGCGCTCATAGCTACTGACTGCTCGGCGGCTCTTTTAGTGCCTAGCACGGTTACGCCGGTTGCACCAACTATTACTGAGGCCGCTTGCGTACCGGGTATGTTGGAAAAGTCTACGGCATTGGGTGGGGTGTTATTAGGTCCGCCCAAGTTGGGGGCGCCTGCCCCGTTTTGTGGGTACCCGGAGTTAGCAGGAATAGGCCCAGTGTTCTGCGGCAAAAAATCGCTCGATATGTAGCCGCCATCGACGTTGTTTTGCACCGCAAAAACGCGAAGTGTGCCCCCCACAGCCGAAATACCCATCGCAGTCCGATCTAATTCAATCTCCCAACCGTAGGAGCCCGCCGCGCCCGTTGCGTTGCCCGGATTGGATGATAGCTTACCATCCGAAGAATTCCGATAAGCCATGCGCGCTCCAGCTAATGGGGCGAAAGCGCCGGAAGCATCGGCCGCACCAATAGTTAGGGCAGTGCCGGTAGTGGCATTGAGGGTAGCTGAGCCAAGGTTTTTATCCGTGGCATTCGTGGCGGAAGTATAAATAATAGCTTGCGGAATGAGCTGCCCAGCCGTACCGTTGCCTTTGATTGCCAACCCCAGATCGGCGGGCAAGTCAAGCTTGGCGTTCATCTTCTGAAAGGAAGTAGCGGCACTTCCACCTACGGGCAGGGCTGCCGTAGTGCTGGCACCATCAATACCGGGCCGGTCAATAAACAGCTGAAAAGAGTTATTGATGCCGCTGGAAGTGCTTTCCAGGGTACCGGCCAAAAAGAAGTAGATTTTGTTGGCATCGGCGGTAGCATACAGGCTTAGCAGGCCTGCATCGCCAAACCCATGAGGCCCGGTGTAGCGGCTTACAAGCTGGTAATTAGTGGCACTGATTTCAGAGGCGCTCAGCACCCCATCAACAGCTATTTGCGCGTGGGAGGTCAGGGCTGCCAGCGTTAGGGCGCCGGAGAGAACCAGAGTAGGGAATTTTCTCATGTGGGAAAGAGTGCGTGGTGGGATAATAGAAGGAAAACAAGCCGGTATTCCGGTAAGACAAAGCGCAGTCAACGGTATTGTAGACTTATACTTCCTGAGCTGGAATTTAGATGTAGGCCTAGTGCTACATTTATACTATATCGGGAGGAGGGCACGGTACGTGCTACTTAAGCAAATAGCAGTAGAGGACTTATGTTCGTCAATTCAGCATTTTTAACTGCCGAAATCTTTTCCGTGTTTCGTCCTTTATACTCGTACTTTGATTCCGGCCCGCTGGAATATGCGGCTAAATGGTTTTTCTCACCTTTCTGATTGATATGATTCTTATTGCCGACGGTGGCTCTACGAAGAGCAGCTGGTGCCAGCTTGATGAAACTGGTAACCGCGTGTATTTTAACACCGAGGGGTACAACCCCGATTTTATAAGCACGGCGGCCGTAGTTGCCTCGCTGGATAAGAACCTGCCCGAAACGCTGCCCCGCCAGAAGGTAAGCGAGGTTTTCTATTATGGCGCCGGCGTATCGTCGGAGAAAAAGGCTGAAATCATTGCCAAAGCCATGCGGCAGATTTTCCCGCAGGCCAAGGTAATCGTCGACCACGACCTACTGGCCTCGGCACGGGCACTTTTGGGCCGCAAGCCGGGCTTTGCTGCTATTTTAGGTACGGGCACCAACTCCTGCCTCTACGACGGCAACAAAATCACCTACAACGTAGATTCGTTGGGCTACTTCCTGGGCGATGAAGGCAGCGGCTCCTTCATTGGTAAGCGCCTGCTGCGCGACTACCTGCGCGGCCTGCTGCCCGATGGCTTACAGGAGATTTTCCGGGAGGAGTTTAACCTTACCCGTGAGGATATTCTGGACCGCCTTTACAACCAGCCCTTGCCTAATCGGTTCCTGGCCAGCTTCGCCAAGTTCACCTACGACCACAACAACATCAGCTACTGCCGCGAGATTGTGCTGCAGGGGTTTGAAACGTTCTTCGCGAACATTGTGCGCCACTACCCCCGCTATCAGGACTATACCTTTAACTGCATTGGCTCAGTAGGCTACAACTTCCGGGATGCCCTCTCGCAGGTAGCCCGCGACAACGGTATGGAAGTGGGTAAAATCATCCGCTCCCCTATTGATGATCTGGTAACCTTTCATGAAGAAGCTCTAATCAAATAGAGAACACTTCTAATAGCAAAAAAGCCCGCTCTCCATGGAGAGCGGGCTTTTTTAGTGGCCTAGGCCAGTGCGTTGATCAGCTTAGTGCTGCACCAGCAAACGTACGCTCTGCTGCTGCGCACCCGTGGTGAGGCGCACGATGTACACCCCATTAGCAAGGTTTTGCACGGGCAGCTGAAGCTCATGTGCACCAGCAGCCTGGCGACCAGAAACGTTTACTGCGTGTACGGTGGCACCAAGCAGGTTGGTAACCGTAACGCTAACGGGCGCCGACTGGCCTAGCTCATAGCGCAACGTGGCCGTGCTACCCGCAGGGTTTGGCAGAGCCACCAGTTGCAGAGCGGCGGCATCACGCTGGCTCTTGCTGGCCAGTACCGTGCCCTTGGGCACCGAGATTTTGCGGGAAGTATAGACGGCATACTGACCGGGAGCCAACGTGAGCGGAGCAGCAGGGTTGGTTACCACCAGAGCTTCACCGGTCAGGTAGTTATACCACGTGCCCGCCGACTGGAAGTTGGGAACTACGGTAGCACTCTGCACATCGAAGTTACCCACAATGGTAACGTTCAGGCGGGGGTCCGTAATCTGCATAGTTTTTACGGCACCGCTCAGGTTTTGCGTGAAGCTCGCTGGGTTTTCAAACACCGGCTCTTGTACTTTCAGGGCAATCAGGCTCCGGTACACATCATAGAGGTGACGGCGGTTGGGGTCTTGGTAGTAGTTCCACAGAGCTGGCTTGTTGGCCAACTTGCAGTCGCCATTGTTGGCGTAAGGCTGCGGAATAGTGCCATCGGGGCAGGAGAAGATCGACTTGTCATATCCAAGCTCACCGAATTGCCAGATCATTTTCGGGCCGGGCACGGGGAAGAAGAACGCAGCGGCCATTTCCTGACGAGCTAAAGCCGTGGGCAGGTTTTTCACGCTGTAAGAGCCGGAGGAATTACCGAACGTGAGATTCTTGTACATCAGGCGCTCCTCGTCGTGGCTTTCCATATAGGTTACCAGGTTTGGCTGGCTCCAGCCGCGGCCACCCTGGGCAGTACTGCCATAGTAACCATAGCTAAAGTTAGAGTCATTGATGTAGCCCATGGTGGCTTCGTTGTAGTTATGCGTCATTACGCCCCACAACATCAGGCCCATGTCAGACAACACCTTTTCCTCGTCGTTGCTACCCAAATGCTCCAGAATAGGATATACGTTGGGGTCTACACTTACCAGGAAATCGTGGTAATCTTTCCAGATGTTCACGCGCGACTGATCATACTGTGACCATGCGCCAGCATCGGTAGTTACCTTCTGCGTAAAGCCTTTGCTGAGGTCGAAGCGGTAGCCGTCGATGTTGTACTCCTTGATCCAGAACTCCATTACACGCTTGCTGAAATAGCGAGTAAAGGCGCTTTCATGGTTGAAGTCGTAGCCTACGTTGAAGGGGTGCGTGGCATCGGCGTTAAACCAGGGGTTGTTGGAAGGTTTGCCGTTGTTGAAGTACATCTGCACCATGGGGCTTTGGCCAAACGACTGGTTGAGCACCATGTCCAAAACTACCGCAATACCGCGCTTGTGGCACTCGTCAATGAAGCGCTTCAACTCATTTTTGGGGCCGTAATACTTGTCGGGAGCGAAGTAGAACGACACGTTGTAACCCCAGCTTTCGTTGCCTTCGAACTCGTTCACCGGCATCAGCTCAATCACGTTTACGCCCAGGCGCTGCATGTAGGCCAGGGTATCGATCAGGGTCTTGTAGTCGTGGCGGGCAATAAAGTCGCGGGGTAGCAGCTCATACACTACCATATCCTCGCGCTTGGGGCGCTGGAAATTGGTAGCCTGGAACGTGTAGCCGGGGGCATTGCTCTGCAGTACCGATACGTTGCCGTTGGCACCAGCAGCGGGGTACGCCTTCAGGCCCGGATACACCGTGTAGCCGGAGGCATTGATATACGCATCGTCGGTGGGAGTCAGGATCTTTTCCGAGAAAGGGTCAGCTACGCGTAGGCCACCATCAATCAGAAACTGATAGGCATATTCCTGTCCGGGGGTGAGGCCATCAATCTGCACCCACCAGCGGCCATCCACGCTGTTATCGGCCATGCCGGAAGCATTGGGGGTGCGCTTCATATACGAAGCGTCGTTGGCCGTCCAGTTGTTAAACTCCCCGATAACGTGCACAAACTGCTTGTTAGGGGCAGTCAGGCTGATGATAGCCGAGGTGCCGCCGTTCAGATAGGTTACGCCATCTTTCTTGGCGCCAGCGGGCAAAGCAGCCAGCGTTACGGCGGAGCGCGACTGTACCACTACTTCGGTGGCCTCAGTGGTGGCACCTTTTGTAGCCGTAAGGCGCAGCGTGTTGTTACCAGCCTGGGTAAGGGTTACGTTGGCCGTAATACTGGTGGCATTGGCCTGCTCAGCTACTTTGGTACCATTGAGGAACAACGCCAAGTCAGCAGCCACGGCGGTGGTGCCGCTCACGGGAGTTGGCGTGTTGAGGGCAAACAGGAACGGGCCAACACCAGCGGGATTCGTGAAACGCAGGTCAAAGGTGTTCTGGGCTACATCAACCAGAATATCGGAGTTGCCGTCGCCTTTGCCTTCGGGTTTGCCCCCATCTCCGCGGAACACCATGGCCAGCTTCAGGATGGTTTCTGAGCTGGTGAGACCGGGGTAGTACGTGCGGGGCGTGAAGGTGATACTGTACTTGTTATTGCCCAGGGGAGTCATTTTCTCCTCGGGGATAGGTGCACTGAAACTCGTGCCCTTCACGTGCTTCCAATCGGTGTTGGAAGTGCTTTGGTTGGTGATAACACCCGTCCAGATGTAAACATTGCCGGTGTAACCGGCTAATGCCTTATTGCCCTGGTTAGCGTCGTAGATCAGCGTTACCGCATCGGTATCTTTAAAGATGGTGGGCTGAGTGGTAACTATCTGAGCGTGCAAAACGGGCATTGCAGCTAGAAAAGCCACCAGACTCAGGAAAAGTCGAAGTGCTCTCATAGAAAAAAGTTGAGTTGGGAATTTTAGAAATACGAACAGCGACTGATGCCCTATTAACTTCTTACCGGATGAGTGAGGAGTCACATAGTGCAAGGGGGCATTAAAGATACTGCACATTCCTCCCATTGACCAAGCCCCCTGGCCCTTTTCTTGTAGCTTTGAGCTACTTTCTTAGCCAAGCCCACGCCACCACCCATGTTGTACTTCTCTGCGTATTTCCAGTCTGCCAAACGCTTGGGCTGGCGGTGGCTGGTAGTACTGCAGCTAGCCGCGTCAGGTAATGCAGCTGCCCAACTCCCACTGCGGCCCGCAACCTTACCCCTGGATACTACTGCCGCGCTTACTCCTACTTTCTCCGATTCAAGTACGATTCGGCTGACCAAGCGTCTGCCAGTGTTGGCGGGCGGCCTTGTGTTATCATATTCTGGTACGCTGTATCTGCTGGGCCAGGGCTGGTATACGGGTGAGCGAACGAAGTTTCATTGGTTTAACGATCTGCCGGAGTGGAAGCAGCTCGACAAAGCCGGCCACTTTTGGGGAGCCTTCCACGAGAGCCGCGGCGCGGTGGATATGCTGCGCTGGGCCGGTGTACCCGACCGGAAAGCCATTTGGTATGGGGGCTTTGTGGGCTTTTTATTGCAGAGCCCCATTGAGCTGCTTGATGGCCGCGACCCGGAGTACGGCGCTTCCGCCACTGATCTGGCGGCTAACTTCCTGGGCTCAGTGGGCCTCATTGGGCAACAGCTGGCCTGGAACGAGGTGCGCCTCATGCCCAAGTACTCGTTTCATACCACCCGTTACGCCAAGATTCGGCCTAACGTACTTGGCAGCAGCCTCGGCGAGCAATACCTCAAAGACTACAATGGGCAAACGTACTGGCTTTGCGCCGATGTGGGAGCCTGGCTGCCAGCTACCAGCCGCTGGCCGCGGTGGCTGCAGCCTGCCATTGGCTACGGGGCCCAGCAGATGGTATACAATGACCGCGACGCCAACGCCGCGCTAGGCCTCACTCCCTACCGCCAGTTCTACCTCAGCCTCGACGTAGACCTGCGCCATATACCCACTAACAGCAAATTGCTGCGCCGGGTGTTTTACGTAGCCAGCATCTTTCACCTGCCCGCACCCGCCCTGGAGTGGAACACGCGCCGGGGCTTTGTGGCGCATGGTCTGTACTACTAACTCAGTTAACACTGCGTAGTGGCCCAGCACAGGATTTCACCTTTTCATTGCCGAATTTTACCCGTTCCACGTTATAGGGTGGACAGGCTGAAAAAATCAGCGTAATCACGATTGCTCAGCGAAAATCATTGATTTATGAACGTAGGAGATAGAGTACGTTTACTCACCGGCCGCGAAGAAGGCATCATTACCCGCCTGCTTGATAACGACTTGGTAGAAGTAGCCATTGATAACGACTTCACCATTCCGGTTTTGCGCCGGGAAGTGGTGGTAGTTGCCGCCGAAGAAACCAAAGCATTCGGGCAAAGTGCGGCGTCGGTGGCGGCCGAGAAAAAAGCGGCTTCTAGCGGAGCCGCGCGAGCCGCTCAGGCCGCTGGCGCCGCCCCGGCCCCCGCGGCACCCAAGAAATCAGAAGGGCCAGCAGCTCTGCCCGGCGCCAAAAACACGGCTACGGCGGTGCAAAAGGGGGTGTATCTGGCCCTCACGCACCAGTCGCCGGAGCTACTAGCGCTGCAACTCATCAACCACACTGAGCGGGATGTGCTCTTCACTTTCGGGGAGGAACGCAATGGTCAGTACCGGGGGTTAACTTCAGACAAACTGGCCGCAAAATCAGTAAGCAAGCCGCTAGGCCACTGGCATTTGAAGGATTTCGACAACTGGGCCGCGCCGGTGGTGCAGCTGCTACCGTTCCAGACGAACGGCACTACGGCATTTGAGCTTATCACCAAGCGTATCCAGTTCAAAGCCGCCAGCTTCTACACCAGCCGCCAGCCCAACGTACCGGTGCTGCAGCGAGAGGCCTACCTGTTTCAACTGGATGAAAAGCCCGCCGCACCAATAGCTATTGCTCCTGAGAAACTGGCCGAAACGCTCAAGGCCCAGCTCTCAGGCAACGCCCCTGCCAAGCCCGCAGCCGTAGCCCCCGCCCCTGAGCCAGCCAAAGCCATTGTAGCTCCGCCGCATGAGGTAGATCTGCACCTGGGAGCTCTTATGCCGGAAGGTGCCGATGGCCTCAGCAATACCGCCATTCTCAAACTCCAACTAGAGGCGTTTGAGGATACGCTGAGCCGTGCCCTGGCTACCAACATGCACGAAATTGTGTTTATTCACGGCTCCGGCAATGGCACCCTGCGCAAGGAGTTGCACAAGCTCCTAAGCCGCAACCGCGACATCAAGTTCTTTGAGGATTCGAAGAAGGAGAAGTTTGGCTACGGAGCTACGCTGGTGCGGCTGAAGTAGCAGCGGCCCACTACCCCAGCACATCCCGTCATCCTGAACGGAGCGAAGTATCTCATATTTGGAATAACTGGCCTAGAGCGGCCAGGACACCTCAGATAAGATCCTTCGCTCCGCTCAGGATGACGTGCTTTTTATGGGTAGGCCAGTTAGCTGTTTAGTGGTTAAGCATCAACGAAACGCAACCGTCAACACCCATCTGGTTACTTTGCGGCTGAAACCACCTCCGCCGCATGAAACTTCCCGCGCTACTCGCCGCTTCTCTCCTTTCTCTATCTGCACTGGCACAGCAGCCGCTGCCAGTGCCGCGCAATCTGCAGGCCACGTACGCCAAAGGCACCCGCTCTGAGAGTGGCCTACCGGGCCCCAAGTATTGGCAGAACTCCGCCGACTACAAGCTCACCGTTTCCTTCGACCCCAGTACCCGGCGCGTGGCCGGTACTGCCACTATTGCCTATAACAACCAAAGCCCCGACTCGTTGCGGCAGATCTGGTTCAAGCTCTATCCTAACCTCTATCAAAAAGGAGCAGCCCGGGCTTCTTCCATCAAGCCGGAAGATGTAAGCGAAGGCATACAAATTGAAAAGCTGACGATAAATGGCCAAACCATAGACGTGAGCAAGCTGCGTGCTGATGCTACCAACATGCCAGTGCCAGTTAGCCGCGCTATTGGGCCTAAGCAGACCGCTCAGATTTCTGCCACGTATTCCTATATCCTCAATAAGGGCTCCCACACCCGGACCGGAGAGGTAGAACCTAATGCGGATTTTGTGGCCTACTTCTTCCCGCGCATTGCGGTGTATGACGATATTGATGGCTGGAACCGCAACCCTTACCTCGGCTCCCAGGAGTTTTACAACGACTTCGCCAACTTCTCCGCCGACATCACCGTGCCCAAAAACTTTGTGGTGTGGGCCACCGGCGACCTGACCAACACCGATAAGGTCCTTGCAAAAAAGTATGCCAAGCGCCTCCAGGATGCTGAGAAGAAAGATGGCATCACCAACATCATTACCGAAGATGACCTGCAGCGCCGCGATATTACGGCCGCCAACGCTCAAAACACCTGGCACTTTGAGGCCAAGAACGTAACGGATTTCGTGTTTGCTACCACCGACCACTACGTGTGGCAGTCGAGCAGCTTAGTGGTTGACCCCGCTACCAAGCGCCGCACCCGTGTTGATGCGGTTTATAACCCCAAGCACAAGGATTACGAGGAGGTAATTCAGTTTGCGCGCAAAACGGTGGAGGCCATGTCCTATACCTTCCCGAAGTGGCCCTTCCCCTACTCCCACGAAACCATCTTTGATGGCCTCGACCAGATGGAGTACCCGATGATGGTGAACGACAACCCCACGGAAAGCCGCCAGGATGCCATCACCCTCACCGACCACGAGATATTCCACACGATGTTTCCATTCTACATGGGCATCAATGAAACCAAGTACGGCTGGATGGATGAAGGCTGGGCTACCATTGGCGAGTGGATAATCTCGGGCATCATTGACCCCAAGCTGGACGACGACTATGGCATTGCTCCCTATGCCCGCGGCGCAGCCACCGAAGACGATGTGCCGATTGTCACGCTCAGCACTCAACAGACCGGTACGGCTTTCTACCTCAACTCTTACCCCAAACCTGGCCTAGGCTACCTCTACGTGAAGGATATGCTGGGTGATGAGTTGTTCACGAAGGCGCTGCACACCTACATCCGGAACTGGAACGGCAAGCACCCCATGCCCTATGACTTCTTCAATTCCATGAACGCTGGGGCGGGCCGCAACCTCAACTGGTTTTGGCAGCGCTGGTTCTTCGACTCAGGTTACCCTGACCTCGCCATTCAGCAAGTCACGAAAACCGGTGCTGGCTATGATGTTGTAGTAGAATCGAAAGGCACAAAGCCCGTACCCGTTGACCTCACCATCACTTACGCCGACAACTCCACGGAGAAGCTGCACCGCACTATCGCCGTCTGGGAATCGGGCACCAAAACCGTTACAGTACCCGTCGTCACTACTAAAGCGGTGAAACAAGTGAAACTAGGCGCTACCCTCGTGCCCGACAGCTACCCGAAGGATAATGTGTGGGACGGGAAGTAACAGCTTAAATCATTTACATCAGTATATGAAGGCTTTAACCTTGGTGCTGTTATCAACTTCCCTTATAGTTTCTTGCAAGAGTAAGAACCTCATGCTAAAAAATGCACCTAAAGAATACTGGGAAGTGTTCAGTATAAAAGGATGCTATAGGATTAAGGATGTTAACCCTATAAGATTTGAGAGATGGATATTGAAGCAGGACACTTATGACTTATACAAATTCTATAGAGACGGTAGCATTCATCCTGCAAGTCGTAGTGGCCGCGATTACGGAGTAGAACAAACTTGGCAGCTACGAAATGACTCCATACTTCTGGATGGAGATCTTAGAAAATATGCTGTTCACAAAATCACCGATGACTCTCTCATCTTATATCGAAACGCGACTTGTATAGCTTATAAAGGCACTGAAGTGATGCCATATCAAACGGAAGAAATTTTTTCTATAATTAGGAAGAAGGGTTATCCACTGGAATGAAGTCGCTACTTGAAGTTTGACATTGCATACAATAAAAAAGGCCAGCCCATTACAGGCTGGCCTTTTTATATAATCACTCCTCCAGAATTACAGGTGAGCGATAGTATCGGGGTTACCGTCTGGGTCGTTTTTCACGGTACCGCTGGTGGTGAAGTTCTTGCCTTTCATTAGCAGAACGCCAGCCATGTGCGGCGTAGCCATAGAAGTACCGCTTATAGTGTTGTAGCCACCGTTCAGCCACGTCGACTGGATGTTTACGCCGGGCATGCAGTAATCAACCGGTGGGTTGCCGTAGTTGGAGAACGACGCCCAGGTATCGGTGTTGTTCATGGCCGAAATGGTGAAGATGTTGGCACCATTCACCCGAGCTGGTGAGTGATTGTTGGCATTATCCGTTTCGTTGCCGGCGGCCAGCGCGAAGAGTACACCACCCGCGGAAGCCCGCAGAACAGCATCATCCAGCGCCTGCGAAACGCCGCCACCGAGGCTCATGTTGGCCACATCACCGGCTTTGCCGTTGGCGCCTACGTAGTCAACACCCGCAATAACGCCGGAGTTAGAGCCACTACCACGTGAGTCAAGCACCCGCACTGCCACTACTGAAGCATTAGCAGCTACACCTACTACACCAATGGTGTTGTTTTTAGCCGCAATGGTGCCCGATACGTGCGTGCCGTGGCCGTTGCCATCGTCAGGAGAAGCATAGTTGGCGCCGCTGGTCAGGAACGACTTGCTGCGGGCAACGTCTACGTTCAGATCGGGGTGGTCGAGGTCGATGCCGGTATCAATGATCCAGGCAGTTTTGCCAGTGCCGTCGCCGGTGCCTACCCGCGCAATACCGTAGGGCGTAACCTGGGCGGGCTGGGTAGTACCACCGCCGGAAGAAGGCTTACCCAGGGAAATAACTTTGTCAGCTTCTACGTAGGCCACTCGGGCATCTTCGCGCAAAGATTTGGCCTCAGCAGCACTCAGCCGAGCCGAGAAGCCTTTGAGGGCATGGCCGTAGGCAAAGCCTAACGCATCGGCGCTAGCGCCACGGGCTTTCAGGATACCCTGTCCCACTGCTTTAACTTTCTTTACTTTCTCGGTGTAAGGCTCACTCCCACTCAATTCAACCGCACCGTCTTTCAGTACTACAATGTACTGACCAGGAATAACGTCAGCGTCGCTTTTCGCATCGCTGCTGCTTTGTGCTACGCCGGCTGAGGAAGGCTGAACAGCATCTTCCGAGCAGGCAGTGAAGGTAGCGCTGGCAGCAATTGCGGTGGCACTTAAGAGCCAAGCGAGGCGGGCATTGCGTTGTTTCTTCTGCATTCTACTGAGGTAAAAGGGTGGAAAGAAAGTATCAACTTGCTGTAGTAACCTTCTTCAACTGGGGAAGGAAAAGTGCTAGTAACTGTGGGTACTAGCGAAGGGTTATGGCAGCTACATCGACTGACGCAAAGTATAAATTGCGCCAAACAATCAGCCATAACCATTGCAAAACATTATAATTTAACCTCACTATTACCATCAATAATTCATCAAAAACACACTTTCATTGCATTTAAACACATGTTTACGGGCTATTCAATAAAATTTTGTTAATAGAATAAATTATATGGTTAATCAATTTATTAAGATTAGATCAAGACTATTTAAAATGACAATATTTACATAGTACAACTATCTCAGAGTTAACTCTTAAAACAAATATTACTGATGGTGACAACTAAAAGTGCTTTAACCGTCCCTCAATACGTACCTTTGTCTGCGTGATGAGTCGCCTCACCGCGGCGCCGCAAAGCGACGAGGAAAGTCCGGGCAACGCAGAGCACCCTGCTTCCTAACGGGAAGGACTGAGAAGCGTAAAGTAACTCAGGACAGCCAGTGCCACAGAAAATTACCGCCAAGCGGTGAAGTTGTGAAAAGTGAAATTGTGAACCGTAAGGCTTTCACAACTTCACAAACTCTCAATTTCACATTTGGTAAGGGTGAAAAGGTGCGGTAAGAGCGCACCAGCGGCTGGGCAACCATGCCGGCTGGGTAAACCTCAGGGGTTGAAAGACCAAATAAGCTGGCACGCGGGTCCCTCGGGGCCGGCACCGGGCGGCTCGTCCGGCGTCAGCGGGTAGGTTGATGGAGCCTTTCCGCGAGGACTGGCCTAGATAAATGGTGAGGCCGCTTCTGCTTGCAGGGGCGGACAAAACCCGGCTTACAGACTCATCACTCAGCAGCACCGGCTGTTCTGGCTCCGGCTAGAGCAGCCGGTTTTGTTGTATCCCTGCGTTACTTCGCATTTCGTTCCTTTTGTGCCCCTGCCCTTCAACTCGTATATGTTTCAGACTTTCCTTTCTTCTATTGCCATCTCGCGGGGCTTACTGAAAGCGTTGCTACCGCTGGTGCTAGGCCTGTTGCTTTTTACGGTAGGCCAGGTACAGGCGCAGGAGGTACTGCCCGCCACGGCCAATGTATACGTTGACCCCGCCGGGGTACTCCGGTGGGAAGGCAGCCGCCAGGAAGTAGCGTTGTTTGGCGTAAACTACACCGCACCTTTCGCTTACTCATATCGGGCTCACCGGAAGCTGGGCGTTAAGCTAGAGCAGGCCATTGACCAGGATGTATACCATCTGTCGCGCCTGGGTGTGAATGCGTTTCGGGTACACGTCTGGGATGTGGAAATTACCGATACGCTAGGCAACCTGCTGGAGAATGAGCACTTACGCCTGCTCGATTACTTGATTCAGCGGCTGAAGCAGCGCCACATTAAAATTGTGCTTACGCCTATTGCCTATTGGGGCAATGGCTACCCGGAGGCTGATACTGCCATGACGGGCTTCTCCTCTATTTACCCGAAAGGCAAAGCTTACAATACTCCCCGCGCTATTAAAGCCCAGGAGAACTATCTGGCGCAGTTCCTGAACCACCGCAACACCTATACGGGGCAGCTTAACCGTGAGGACCCAGACATCATTGCCTATGAAGTCTGCAATGAGCCCCACTACCGCCAGCCAGAGGCAGAGGTAAGCTTATTTATAGAGCGTATGGTGAAAGCCATGCGAGCTACAGGATACCGCAAGCCCATCTTCTATAACATAGCCGAAAGCCCGGCCGTATCGAATGCCATCCTTAACAGCCCCGTTGATGGGTTTACGTTTCAATGGTATCCCTCGGGCCTAGTGAATGGGCACACGCTGCGCGGTAATCCGCTGCCGTTTGTAGATCAGTACCCGATTCCGTACCAGCAGGACCCGCGCTTTAGTGGTAAGCCTCGCCTGGTGTATGAGTTTGAATCGGGCGACATCCTCAATCCGGTGATGTACCTTACGATGGCCCGCAGTTTTAGGGCGGCGGGTTTCCAGTGGGCCACTCAGTTTGCCTACGATCCGCTGGCCCTGGCCTACGCCAACACCGAGTACCAGACCCACTACCTCAACCTGGCCTACACGCCCGCTAAGGCCCTGAGCCTCCTGATTGCCGGCAAGGTGTTCCGCCAGGTGAAGCGGGGGCAGCAGTTTCCCGCTTACCCCGCCGATACTGCCTTCAATGGGTTTAGGGTGAGCTACCGCAATGGCCTGAGCGAATTGAACTCGCCTACTGAGTTCTATTACACCGGAACCACCGCTACCAGGCCCACCAAGCCCGCAGCATTGCGCCACGTAGCAGGTACTGGCTCCTCGCCGGTAGCTAGCTATGAGGGCACTGGCGCTTACTTTCTTGACCGAGTAGCTACGGGTATCTGGCGGCTGGAGGTGATGCCGGACGCCACCGCCGTGCGCGACCCGTTTGCCACTACTTCTCTCCGCCAGCCCGTTACCCGCATTGATTGGAATACCCAGCCCATGCGCCTCACCTTACCTGGCCTAGGCACCAACTACTCTGTGCGAGCAATAAACTCAGGCAACAGCTTCCAGGGTGTGGCCAGTAACGCCACCATTGGCTTAGCGCCGGGCGTGTATCTGGTAGCGGCCAAGGGCAAAGCTACCAGTGCCTATACCGCGCAAACTCCCTTGGGCGCCATTAAGCTGGGTGAGTTCGTTGCCCCTGCCTCCTCGGGTCAGCCTGCTCAGGTAGTGCATACGCCGCAGGTGCAGGTGGCCGCCGGCCGCCCGGCCACCATCCAAGCTACTATTGCAGGAGCCAGCCCCACCGACTCGGTACTGCTTATTGCGCAGCACTTTTATGGCCAGACCCGCCAGCTACCCATGCGCCGCCTTACGCAGACTACGGCTGAGGCCACGGTGCCCGCTGAACTGCTCTACCCCGGCCTGCTCCGGTACTGGATTGTGCTCCGGCACAACGGCCGCAACACCACCTTCCCGGGTAGCTTTGCCGGTAGCCCCCGCGACTGGGACTACGCCCCTAAAGAGCACTGGGAAGCCCCAATTGTAGCGGCAAGCACACCGCTGCCGCTATTCCGAGCGAGCCAAGACCAGCAGCGCGTGGAGGCTGGTGGCATTAGTGGCGGCGGGTGGGCCGATTATATAACCACCGCCTCCGGCCAGCTGGCGTTGCGCTTGTTGCAGGCACCACCCGCTGCTACAGCAGCCCCCACTACCCCAGAAGCACCCGTGGCTTTCCTGCGAGCCTACTTCGGCGACCGGCTGGCAGCCCGAGCCAATGAGGCCGGTAACTTCAAGGAAGTAGTACTGCGGGCCCGGCGCAGCGTGGGCGCGGGCGCGGTGCAGCTGGTGCTGACCACTCAGGATGCCGCCGCGTACGTAGCGTCAGTAGAGTTAGGCCCTGAAATACAGGAAGTCAGAGTACCACTCGCGACTTTCAGGCTGGGGGCGCAGGTACTGCTTCCTCGTGCTTACCCGGGTTTTCTGCCCCTCACGTTCCGGGCTCCGGGCCCGGCTGCATTGCCCATAACCCAGGCAGAAGCGCTACAGGTGCTCCTTTTACCTGGCCCGGTGCAAAGTGGCCAGGAGCGGCCCTACCTCGACATTGAGTCTATTTCTCTGCAATAAAGATCTCGGCGCACTGGCTGGCCTCTATCGTTCCGGATGGCTGGTATAGCAACTCTGGCACCTTCCGTACGCTAACCCGTACTACACGTATCGGACGTGCCTTTTCGTTACTTTCGCTGCCCAACTCCCTTTCCTACTTATGCCTCGCATCTTAATTATTGACGACGAAAAAGCCATTCGGCACACGCTGAAGGAGATTCTCGAATACGAAAGCTACCAGGTAGATCAGGCCGAGGATGGCCCTACTGGCCTGGACATGCTCATCCGGGATAAATACGATGTGGTACTCTGCGACATCAAAATGCCCAAGATGGATGGCATTGAAGTGCTGGAGCGGGCTCGCATTGTGGCCCCCGATGCCGCCTTTATTATGGTGTCAGCCCACGGCAACGTAGAAATGGCGGTGGACGCCACCAAAAAAGGGGCCTACGACTTCCTGCAGAAACCACCAGACCTGAACCGCCTGCTGGTAACGGTGCGCAACGCCCTCGACCGTACCAAGCTGGTGACGGAAACCAAGACGCTCAAAAAGAAGATTGCCAAAAGCTCCGAAATGGTTGGCGACTCGGCAGCCCTTGGGGCGGTGCGCAAGGCCATTGAGAAGGTAGCCCCCACCGATGCCCGCGTGCTGATAACCGGCCCCAACGGCGCTGGTAAGGAGATGGTAGCCCGGCAGCTGCACGAGCAAAGCAACCGCGCCGGTGGCCCCATGATTGAGGTAAACTGCGCCGCTATTCCTTCTGAGCTCATTGAGTCGGAGCTGTTTGGCCATGAGAAGGGCTCCTTCACCTCTGCCGTAAAGCAGCGCATTGGTAAATTTGAGCAGGCTGACGGGGGCACCCTGTTTCTGGATGAAATCGGCGACATGAGCCTTTCGGCCCAGGCCAAAGTGCTCCGCGCCTTGCAGGAAAGCAAGATTACCCGTGTAGGCGGCGAGAAAGAGATTTCGGTGAACGTGCGCGTTCTGGCCGCAACCAACAAAGACCTGCTCCAGGAAATTGCCGACAAAAACTTTCGCGAAGACCTCTACCACCGCCTCTCCGTTATCCTGATTCAGGTTCCGGCCCTCAACGACCGGCGCGAGGATATTCCGGCGCTTATTGAGAAGTTCCTGCAGGACATTGCCAATGATTATGGCAATAAGCCCAAGAAGATAGATGCCGCTGCCCTTAAGTACCTGCAGGGCCTCGACTGGCGCGGCAACATCAGGGAATTGCGCAACGTGGTAGAGCGCCTCGTGATTATGAGCGACGCTACCATCTCGGAAGAAGACGCCCGCGCATTTGCCGGCAAATAACTTGGCATTATGGCGAGCAGATGAGGTGCGCGAGGTGCAGCCTAGCTACCCTCTCTTGCTCCATGAGTAAAACCGTTGACCTGAGCTGCGTGTACTGTCCACGTAGCCTAAACGAAAGCCCTTACCTCCCGTGTGGAAGTAAGGGCTTTTGCTTAGGATAATGACGCTCAGCTTGCTGTAACGGACTATCCTATCAGTTTAAAATAGTTGAGGCTATACCATCTGATTACATCCCCTGATATCGGAGTTATCGAGCCGGCCCAGTACCTCAAAGGAACCATCGGGGTGCATGCGGGCTAAGTCTTTGGTTTCAATAAAGGCGCAGCTATCCACATTGGCCAGGTCAATAATATTGATAGCACCAGCCTCTAGTGATGTTGATACCGAAAATGGGTCGGAAGGGTCGCGCAGGAGGATGCGCAGTTGCGGCGGGGCGTAGAAGCGGCCGTCGCCGAAGCTGTAAGCCTGGCCTAGCAATTCCGTCATGCCATACTCTGAATGGATACCTACGGGCCCAAAACCTTTCCGCAGTTCCTCATGCAATTCCTCCCGAATCATCTCGCGGCGCCGACCCTTCATACCGCCGGTTTCCAATACTGTGAGGCCATGCAGCGCCGGGTCGCCGGCGTAGGCCTCTACCAGATCCAGCAGGGCGTAGCTTACCCCAATCAATAGCACCTGACGCGAGGTATCCTGCTGAGCTTCACGCAGAGCCGCCAGCAAAGCCTTGTGGTTGTGCAGGAAAAAAGCTCCCTGGTATTGCCCCGATTGCTGGGCGAAATAATCTACCATGGCCACCAATGACGACTGCCCCTGCTCCAGGTACGAGGGCAGCAGCGCCAGAACAGTCCAGTGGGTGAGGGGGCCGTAGTAGTGCTCAAAGATGCGCGCCGCGTGCTGGCGGTACAGCAACGGGTCGCGCACGTAGTGGTGGCTGCGCTGCTGTTGCGTAGTGCCGCTGCTCAGAAAGGTTTCAGCCGGCGCCCACTCCGAGGCATCGGTACGCACGTTGTGGGTCTTGAAGAACTCAATGGGCAGAAAGGGTATGTCCTCCAGACGAGTCACGGCCTGCGGGTCGCGGCCCAGAGTCCGTAAGTACTCGCGGTAGGGTGCGCACTGCCGGGCCTGATAACGGAACAGGCCTAGCGCCGCCGCGGGTGCATCGGCCGCAGTCAGGTGGGGTAGGGCAGACAAATACTCGTCGCGGAAACTCATTCAGATGTAGTAGGGTTTGCGAAACAGTAGAACAATGTGGCCGCCACTTCGTTCGTTAGGAAGTTGTACCTTCCGGCCGCGGCCACGCCGTTTTCATCCTCCGTTTCACTACTTGTTATGGCTCTATCTCGTACTCTGTGCTTTGGGGCGCTGCTACTAGCTGGCGCGGGCATTACGTCTTGCCTAAGCGCACCAGACTATCCCGACGTACCGGAGATTACCTTTAAAAGTATTCAGCAGCGCCACGTTGATACCCTGACGGGGGTATTCGACCGTGTTATCGTGACGGTAGGATTCAAGGATGGTGACGGCGATTTGGGGCTCAATACCGACGACATCAACTCACCCTTCAATGAGCTGGATTTGAACGGCCAGCCTAACCGCTACTACAACAACTACTTCTTCCAGCCTCAGCTGCGTAACAGTAATAATCAGTTTGAGGACTACAACCTGGCTTTCTCTTACAATGGCCGCTATCCGCGCCTCTCACCTTCTGACCAGGGAGGACGGAAGGAGCCACTTAAGGGAGACCTCAATTTCAAGGTTGATTTCTTCCAGGGCACCTTCCCTCCTAAGTCGGTAGTGCGGTTTAAGGTGAAGATAGCCGACCGTGCACTACACGAGAGCAACGAAGTAATTACCGAACCCATTACGGTGGACTAGCTATTCAGCAGACACTAAAAAGCCCTCGTTCTAGTGGCCTACGCCACTGAACGAGGGCTTTTTACTGGCCTAGTAAATAGCAGGGAAGCGCTTGGGGTCAGCCTCTTGCATCATCTCATACACGATGTCGAATACGTCCTCGGCGTTGGGCTTGGAGAAGTAGTCACCATCGGAGCCGTAGGGTGGGCGGTGAGCCTGCGCCGAAAGGCAGCGCGGAGCGGAGTCGAGGAGTTGATAGGCTCCCTGCCCGTCAACTACCTGCTGCATCATGTAGGCCGTTGCACCACCAGGTACGTCTTCGTCGGCAAACAATACCCGGTTGGTCTTGCGAATGCTGTCAGAAATCACCTGCTCAATATCGAAAGGCAATAGGGTCTGCACGTCGATAACCTCCACGGAAATGCCTACTTCCTCCAGTTGCTTGGCGGCGTCCTGCACAATCCGGCACATAGAGCCGTAGGTGACAATAGTCAGGTCTTCCCCCTCCCGAATAACTTCTGGCACGCCCAAAGGCACCGTAAATTCGCCCACGTTTTGCGGAATGCGCTCTTTGAGGCGGTAGCCGTTGAGGCACTCAATCACAATGGCCGGCTCATCGGCCCGCAGCAGCGTGTTATAGAAGCCGGCGGCCTGGGTCATGTCGCGCGGTACGCACAAGTGTATGCCCCTGATGCTGCCCAAAATCATTTGGATGGGTGAGCCGCTGTGCCAGATGCCTTCGAGGCGGTGCCCCCGCGTCCGAACAATGAGCGGAGCCTTCTGGCCACCCTTGGTACGGTACTGCAAGCTGGCCACATCATCACTGAGGATCTGGATGGCGTAGAGCAGATAATCTAGGTACTGAATTTCGGTGATGGGGCGTAGGCCACGCATGGCAGCACCAATGCCCTGCCCCACAATGGTGCACTCCCGAATGCCGGTATCCGTAACGCGCAGCTCCCCAAATTTCTCCTGCAGGCCAGCAAACGCCTGGTTCACGTCGCCGATGCGGCCTACATCTTCGCCGATGGCAAAAATGCGTGGATCGCGGCGGAAGTTGGCTTCAAAGCACGCCTGCAGCACCTCCCGCCCATCTACCTGCGGGGTGTTGGGGGCAAACTCAGCTTTGATCTCTTCGATGTTAAGGGCTGCTTCTTCGCTCTGGCTAAACAAGTAAGAGTTGTAGCGGTCAGCGTTTTCAGCCAAGGCCTGCTCCAGCCAGTTCTGCAGGTCGCGGCGGGCATTGCTGCGCATCGTCCGGACGCGGCGCAACACCCGGCGCACCGTCCGCACCAAATCGGCGCGGATGGGTGCTGGGTTATGAGCCAGCGGCTCCACCAGCTCGTGAATCTGGTGCTCAGTACCGGTTTCAGTCACCAGCTTGTTGAGCAGGGCTACCACCTCGGTGCGCTCCTGCTTAATGGGGTTGAAGAAAGCCTCCCAGGCTGCCACACGAGCCTGTTTAACGGTTTCCTTGGCTTCGTTTTCGATCTGATCCAGCTCCTCCTCCAAAGCTTGGCCTTCAGAGAGCAGCCACTCGCGCATCTTGCGCAAGCAGTCGTGCTCCTCTTCCCAGCTCAGGCGGTCTTTACTCTTGTAGCGTTCGTGTGAGCCGGAAGTACTGTGGCCTTGCGGCTGGGTTACTTCTGTTACGTGAATGAGCACAGGCACGTGCTGGGCGCGGCAGACTTCAGCAGCACGCTGGTAAGTATCAACCAGAGCAGCATAATCCCAGCCTTTTACCACAAATATCTCGAAGCCTTCCTGGCCCTCACCTTCGCGTTGCAGGCCTTTCAGGATTTCTGAAATATTCTGCTTCGTCGTCTGGTACTCAGCCGGCACCGAGATGCCATAGTGGTCGTCCCACACGCTTACCAGCATGGGAATCTGCAGTACGCCGGCTGCATTCAGGGCCTCGAAGAACATACCCTCTGAGGTGCTGGCGTTACCAATAGTCCCGAAGGCTACCTCGTTGCCGTTTACCGAAAACTGCGTCATGGAGTGCAGCTCGGGGTTCTGGCGGTACAGCTTAGAGGCGTAGGCCAGGCCTACGAGGCGCGGCATTTGGCCACCTGTGGGCGAGATATCAGCAGAAGAGTTTTTGCTTTCGGCGAGGTTCTTAAACTGGCCGTCTTCGTCGAGCAGGCGCGTGCCGAAGTGGCCGTTCATGGCGCGGCCAGCCGTGGAGGGCTCTGCCTCTACATCGGGGTGGGCATATAGCTGGGCAAAGTATTGCTGCAGGGTCAGCTCGCCGATGGCCAGCATGAACGTCTGGTCGCGGTAGTAGCCGGAGCGCCAGTCGCCGGCCCGGAAGGCGCGGGCCATGGCCAGCTGCGGAACTTCCTTGCCGTCGCCGAAGATGCCAAACTTGGCCTTGCCCATGAATACTTCTTTGCGCCCCGCCAGCGAGGCCTGCCGGCTTTCCCACCCCAGGCGGTAATCACGAAGCAGTTCTTCTTTGCTTAAGGTGGCAGCAGTGACCATTAAATCGGCAGTTTCAGCGGTGGACATAGAAAGCAGAACGGGTAAAGGTGGGGCGGGTGTTGAGTGGGTGGGAACCGGCTTCCAAGGAAACAGGCCCTCAAAAGTACGGATTTGCCACCGATCCGGCCGTGTGCCGGAGTGTGCCCACTTTGACGGCAGAAAGCAGGGTTTATTAACTATCTTTGACAAAGGGAGCTACATGGTGGCCGCCAGAAGTTGGCCCCGCCAGAAGCGGCGGAATGAGATACTTGTTCCGGTTGTTGACCTCTCGGCTATTGCCTGCCCACCGCGCGTCTCCCTACTCGCAGCAAATTCTAACGCTAAGCTTTTTAATAAGATGAAACACTTGTTCTCGCTGTTAGTAGCCCTGCTTGTGGCCGCAGCTTCGCACGCTCAAGGGGTGTTGCAGTTTGAAAAAGACCTTCACGACTTTGGCAACGTGCCCGAAGGCACCATGGCCACCTACGAGTTCAAGTTCAAGAATACCGGCAACCAGCCCGTTATAATTGCCAACGTGCAGGCCTCCTGTGGCTGTACCACCCCCGACTGGACTAAAACGCCCGTGATGCCCGGTAAAAGCGGTATTGTAAAGGCGGTGTACAGCAGCGCTGGCCGCCCCGGCATCTTCAACAAAACCGTAACGGTAACCAGCAATGCGGCTGCGCCCAGCACCGTGCTTACCATTAAGGGGAACGTGCTGAACAAAGACCAGATTAAGGCCACGCTCACGCCGGCTCAATTGGCCCAGGGCCCCAAGCTCACGCTGGACCGTGCCAGCCACGACTTTGGCAAGATGGAAGCCGGTCAGACGCCCTCGGCGCGCTTCACGGTGAAAAACACCGGTAAACAGGATCTGATACTAAGCGCGGTACAGTCGCAGTGCTATTGCGTGGGCTACAAGGCGGCGCCGGCTCCTATTAAGCCAGGCCAAAGTGCCACCGTTGAGCTGGTATACAACCAGCGTAAACTGGGCCAACAGCAGGAAGTGGTGACCCTCACCAGCAACGACATGCACGGTGACACCAAGCTCACGTTGAAAGCCACTGTAGTGCAGGACCTGAACGCTGGCAGCATGGTGAAGGAAAGTGGCGCCAGTGTGCCATTCAAATAGGCATCTAGCTTAAGGTACAGCAGGATTCTTCTGGGTAAACAAAACGGCCCTTCCCACGCAGTAAAAGCAAACGTAACCACGTTGGCTTCTGCGGTGGGCAGGGCCGTTTCGTTTCTCCGAACGACATTCTTCTTTACCGTGTTACCTCAGCGAATTCCGACTTATCTTTGCCCCCGCTTTTAAAGCGTTCAATCCACCCACCTTCACCCTTCGCTTCAAGTCATGTTAATCGGCGTACCGAAAGAAATTAAGAACAACGAAAACCGCGTAGGCCTCACGCCTGCTGGTGTAGCTGAATTCCGTAAGCACGGCCACGACGTATACGTGCAGGCTACGGCCGGCCTGGGCAGCGGCTTCCAGGATGCCGAATACGAGCAGGCTGGTGCTACCATTCTTCCTACCATCGAGGATGTGTATGCCAAAGCTGAAATGATTGTGAAGGTGAAGGAGCCGATTGCTTCGGAGTACCCCCTCATCAAGGAAAACCAGTTGCTGTTTACCTACTTCCACTTTGCCTCAGGCGAGGAGCTGACCCACGCCATGATTGAGCGCAAGGCGGTTTGCCTGGCCTACGAAACGGTAGAGCTGCCTTCGCGCGCTCTGCCCCTGCTCATTCCTATGAGCGAAGTAGCTGGCCGTATGGCGCCGCAGGAGGGTGCTAAGTACCTCGAGAAGCCCCTGAAAGGCCGTGGCATTCTGCTGGGTGGCGTACCCGGCGTGAAGCCCGCTGAGGTGTTGGTGCTGGGCGCCGGTATTGTGGGCACGCAAGCCGCTAAAATTGCCGCTGGCTTGGGCGCTCAGGTAACCATCATGGACATCAGCCTGAACCGTCTGCGCGAGTTAGATGACTTCATGCCCAAGAACGTGGTAACGCAGTACTCCAACGAGTACAACATCCGTGAAGCCATCAAAACCGCTGACCTCATCATTGGCGCGGTGCTGATTCCGGGCGCGAAGGCTCCCCACCTCATCACCCGCGACATGCTTAAGTCTATGAAGGCCGGCACGGTGCTGGTTGACGTGGCTGTGGACCAGGGCGGTTGCATTGAAACCTGCAAGCCTACTACCCACGAAAACCCCACCTTCATCATCGACGACATTGTGCACTACTGCGTGGCTAACATGCCAGGTGCCGTACCGTATACTTCTACCCTAGCCCTGACCAACGCCACGCTGCCCTACGCGGTGAAACTGGCTAACCTGGGCTGGCAGGAAGCTTGCCGCCGCGACGAGGCTCTGCGCCTCGGCCTGAACGTGGTGCACGGCAAAGTGGTGTACAAAGGTGTAGCCGACGCTTGGGGCCTGCCCCTGGAGACGGTTGAATCTGTAATGGAAGGTGCTATTGCCTAAGCAGCAACAGTAGCCTCTCACTAGAAAAGCCTTCCCGCCCTGATGGTCGGGAAGGCTTTTTCTGTAGCGCGAAGCTCCAGCTTGGCGTTTCTTAGTTACTACTCCGTTTGAACACCGGCTACTGGCAGCTGTTCTACGCAACGCGACGAAGCTGGAGCTTTGCGCTTCTTCCTTATGAAAGGCATCTTATTTACCGGTGGCGAACTAACGGACCTCGTAAGCTTTGCCCGCCTTCCCTCCTACCTGCAAACCTTCCTGCGCGAGCAGAATGGCGTGGTGGCCTACTTCGGTGGCCTACACATCCGGGGGTGCGTGGCGGAGCCTTCCTGGCATTCTCTTGCAGCCGTTTGGCAGGGCGAAAACGCCTTCTGGCGCACCTACGATACAGTAGTAGAAACCGACATCCCGTTTGCGCAGGACTGCGTGGGCAACCAGTTCCTGCTCCGCGGCGACGCTGTGTTGTTTCTCGACACTGAAACCGGAGAGTTGGCCGACCTGGAAGTGGACTTTAAACACTTCCTGTTTGGGGCTGAGAAGTTCCCGCTGGACGCGCTGGGCATGGAGCCGCTGCGGGCGTTTCAGCAGCGCGGTGGCGTGCTGCAACCCGGCCAGCTGCTGAGTCTGTTTCCGCCATTGTGCATTGAAACGGCCCAGCAAAAGCCCCGCGTGCAGCCCCAAACTGTGGTCACCCGCCTGGCCTGGCTGGCCGACCTGTACCGGCAAATCAGAAACCTGCCCGACGGCCAGCACCTGCAACTCAAGCCTCTTCAGGAATAACCGTTACTTGCGCTGATGCTCTCTCCCGTTCTGCGCCTGCTGCTGCGTCGGTTCCTGCTGCTGCTGGGGATTTACCTGCTGCTGCGGTTGGCCTTTTACCTGGCAAACCAAACGGTTTTTCAGGAGGCCACCATTGGTCAAATACTCCTGGCTTTCTGGCATGGCTTCCGCTTTGATATTTCGGCGCTTTTGCTGCTGAATATCCCCTTTTTGGTGCTGTCGTTGGTGCCTAATTTCCACCGCACGTGGCAACGAACCTTGCGGGGAGTATATCTGACCTTAAACGCCATGGGCATGGCGCTTAACTTAGTTGATACGCAGTATTTTAAGTTTATTGGGCGGCGCACCAGCGACGAGCTGTTTACCATTACCGGCGATATTGAGCGGCAGGCCGGGCAACTCGTAGGCCACTATTGGTTTCTGCTGGTTCCGTTTGTGACGCTATTTGGGTTACTCTGGTACCTGTATCCTATGCCCGCCCCAGCCACTGCGGCGCACTACCAACACCCCCGCACCTCGCGGAGCATAGTGCGTACTGGCTTAGAGATTATTGTGGTGGCAGGTTTAGCTGTATTAGGCATCCGAGGTGGCCTACAGCTTAAGCCATTGCGTACGGGCCACGCCTTTATGCAAACGCCACCCGTGCTAGGCCACCTAGCTCTAAACAGCACGTTCACTTTTCTGAAAAGCCTGGGCTACGAGCCGGTAGAGCGCCTTACCTACTTCTCCTCGCACCAGAAGCTGCAAGCGGCGCTGGCAGCCCACATGCCGGCTCCGCGCCCCAATGCCCCACGTGATAACGTGGTGATTCTGCTGGTTGAGAGTTTTGCCTCTGAGTACAATGGTGTTGAAAATGGCGGCCGGGGCTATACCCCGTTTTTCGATTCTCTGGCAACCCAAGGCTTGTTCTTTCGGGAGCACTACGCCAATGGCCGCCGCTCTATTGAGGCGCTGCCGGCAGTACTGGCGGGCTTGCCCTCGCTGATGGAAAGCCCATTCATCACCTCTAACTTCCAGACCGATGAGCTGCACGGACTGGGGGAGCTGCTGGGCAAGCAAGGGTATGCCACCTCAGTGTACCACGGCGCTCAGAATGGTACCATGGGCTTCAATACCTTTTCAGGTATTACGGGCATCCAGAAATACTATGGTTTAGCCGAATACCCTGGCGGCGCCAAGAGCCCCGACTATGATGGGCACTGGGGCATTTTTGATGAGCCCTACCTGCAGTATTTCGCGCAGCAGCTCACCAAACAGTCTGAGCCTTTTTTCTCAACGGTTTTCACGCTGACCTCGCACGAGCCATTTCCGGTGCCTGCCAAGTACAAAGGCAAGTTCAGCCCGGGCAAGCTGCCCATTCACGCCTCCATTGGCTATACCGACTTTGCGCTACGGCAGTTCTTTAAAACGGCGGCGCGTCAGCCTTGGTACCAGCACACTCTATTCATCCTGCTCGCCGACCACACGTCGCAAACCCTGCGGCGCGATTATCAAAACCTGCTCGGTAGCTACAAAACGCCTCTGCTGCTCTTCCGGCCCAATGGTACCCTGCCGGCCGCTGATGTACACCGCATTACCCAGCAAGCGGATGTGCCCGCCACTGTGCTGGATTACCTGGGCATAGCCGCTTCCCAGCAACTGCTGCCCTTCGGCTATTCCGTTTTTGACAGCACCACCACTGGCCGCGCTTTGTTTCTGAGCGGCGGCTCGCATTACCTCGTGCACCACGACTACGTAACCGAATTAACTTCCGATGGTCGGGTTCGGCTCTACCCCTACCGTACGCACTCCATGCCCGCCAGCCCCCTAGCTCACCCCGACCCAGCAAAACTGCGCACCTACGGTAACGAGCTCAAAGCCTGTACCCAGTTTTTCGTTAATGGCCTGGTGGATAACAAGCTATATAAACAGTAATTTAGTGGAGTAGCCTAGGCCACTCCACTAAATTACCACCTCACCATACGCCGGCACTTCCAGCAGGCGCTCATTGGTGCGCTGCTCAAAATCTACGCGCCAACAAAAGTGCTGCAGGCCATTGGTGAGCAGCAGTAGCGGGGCACCTATGGTTTGGTTGTACGTAGCGGCCTGCATGGCAACAGTGGCAGTAATGGCCACGGAGGGAGCTTTGCATTCAACCAGCAATAAGGGCTGGCCATCGGGGCCGAGGGCGCAAAGGTCGGTGCGCTTTTGGCGCTGGTTGTAGCGGTGGCCGCGCTCCAGCGAAAGTAAGCCTTTGGGGTAGCCGCGGTGGTTCATTAAGTAGTGCACCACGTGCTGGCGAACCCATTCTTCGGGGGTTAGTACTACTTGTTTGCGGCGTAATACATCCCAGATCAGCAAATTTTCGCTGGATTTCGTAACTTTGTATTCGAAAGGCGGCAGGTTCAACTCTTGCATCACCTCCAAAGGTACGGCCCAGGACTTCAGTTCCCGCTTTTCGCCCCGTACCGTCGTACCCTCCTGGGTCCCGACGGTTTTTTTGTATCCAATGGGAAAAGATAGTCGGAAGTGAATACTGTTTTTACGTATCTACCGCTTTCTCCTTTCTCTCCCTCCATTTTACACTTTACCATTGCCTATGAAGACTAAATCCGACATTGTCGAGAACTGGCTGCCCCGCTACACCGGCGTACCGCTCAAGGAATTTGGCCAGTACATTCTGCTGACGAACTTCCTCAACTACGTAAATATGTTTGCCGAGCAGTTCGGCGTGGAAGTGCGGGGCCTCGATAAGCCCATGCAAACCGCCACCGCCAACGGCATTACCATCATCAACTTTGGCATGGGCTCTCCCATGGCTGCTACCGTGATGGACTTGCTTTCGGCCGTGAAACCTAAGGCAGCTCTGTTTCTGGGCAAATGCGGTGGTCTGAAAAACAAGACCAAACTCGGCGACCTGATTCTGCCTATCGCGGCCATCCGTGGCGAGGGCACTTCCGATGACTACCTGCCCGCAGAGATTCCGGCGCTGCCTTCGTTCCGCTTGCAGCGGGCCGTATCCTCGATGATCAAGAAGCACGAGAAAGATTACTGGACCGGCACGGTGTACACCACCAACCGCCGCGTGTGGGAGCACGATGAGAACTTCAAGGAGTACCTGCGCCAGATCCGGGCCATGGCCGTGGATATGGAAACGGCTACCATCTTCACGGTAGGCTTCGTAAACGAGATTCCGCATGGTGCGTTGCTGCTTGTTAGCGACAACCCCATGACGCCGGAAGGCGTGAAAACCTCGGAAAGCGACAAGAAGGTGACTACCGACTTTGTAAATGCGCACCTGCAAATTGGTATTGAGTCACTGATGGAGCTAAAGAACTCCGGCGAATCGGTGAAGCACATGCGTTTTGAATAGCTGCTCTGGATTAGCATTACCAAAAGCCTCAGCGCCCAGCGCTGGGGCTTTTTGTTTGTAGCAACAGCGCCAAAGCCACTACTAAGGCAGCGTAGGTACGGCAGGCCACTCATTGCTGCGCTAATACGCCACCAGCACCCCCGAAAACTTACAGCGTATGAAGCTTGCGTTAAAATTTCACAAGCTTCTGATTTCCGTCTACCTTCGGACTTTATCTAGCCACCTGAACACAATTAGCCCCTGAGCAGCAGTCCCACTGCCTTAGCATAACCTTAATTTTGCCATTATCTTTTTTACAGTATGAGCCTTTTCGACTCGAACTATCTTACTATAACGGATATACAGGGCCATAACCTTCTTGCCGGACGCTGGATGCGCTCGGTGATGCCCTTTGAGCTTCACCGGGGCTATAATGCCCTTCTAAACATTGCCGCTGAACGCCACTGCCGTTACTGGATGGTAGATATCAGGCGCCGCTCCAGCCTTGATGCCTTGGATGTGCACTGGATGCACGAGGAGTTTTATCCGCAATTGTACCCACGTTTGGGCCGCACTACGTTCATTGCGTTTCTAATGGCCCCGCACCAACTGGCCGGCGTGATGGCCACTGCGCCGCCCCTTGCTCCGGGCTCTTCTCCCGAAGATCAGCCGTATGTGTTGCAGCGGTTCACGGAAGAAAGACCAGCGCTGGAGTGGCTGCAGCAGCATCAGCAGCTAGAATCAGTAACGCGCTAGTATTGGTAGTGGAGTAGGCACGCTCGTTGTGTACCTTCGCTCTCATGACTCGTTTCCGACTCCTTGCCCTGCTCCCTCTGCTGGGGAGTGTTGGCGGCTGCCAAACCACCAGCCGCCAAGCCGCCGACCTCATTGTGTATAATGCCACGGTGTATACCGTTGACTCGGCCTTTAGTAAAGCCCAGGCCTTTGCTGTGCAGGATGGCAGGTTTGTGGGTGTGGGCTCCGCCGATGACATCCGGAGTAAGTTTCAGGCAAAGAAGGAAGTGGATGCGCAGGGGCAGTTTGTGTACCCAGGCTTTTATGATGCGCACTGCCACTTCTACCGCTACGCCCTGGGCCTGCGCGATGCTGATTTGGTAGGCACAGAATCGTGGGGGGCAGTGGTGCAGAAGCTGCAGACTCAGCGCCAGCAGTACCCCCAAGCCGCCTGGATTACGGGCCGCGGCTGGGACCAGAACGACTGGCCTGGCAAGCAGTTTCCGACCAAGGACACCTTGGATGCCCTCTTCCCCAACACGCCCGTGTTTATTGTGCGGGTAGATGGGCACGCGGCCTTGGTCAATCAAAAAGCATTGGATCTGGCGGGCGTCACGAAGAACACTCCCATCAGTGGCGGTACCATTACCAAAGATGCCCGTGGTAACCTGACTGGCCTACTGGTAGATAATGCAGTGCGCTTGGTGTCGGGTAAGATTCCGGAGCCCACGGCTGCCGAAGCGGATGCTGCTCTGCTGGCAGCCCAGAAAAATTGCGTGGCCGTGGGCCTTACCAGTCTTGCCGATGCGGGTCTCGACAAAGCTAACGTAGACCGGCTGGATGCGCTGCAGCAGCAAGGCAAACTGAAGCTGCGCCTGTACACCATGCTGGCGCCCACCAAGGAAAACCTGGATTTCTACCTCAAAAACGGACCCATATTTAAGGACCGCCTGACGGTGTGCTCATTCAAGGTATACGCTGACGGAGCCCTGGGCTCGCGCGGGGCCTGCCTGCTCCACCCTTACACGGATAAGCCCCAGGAAACTGGTTTCTTGCTTTCCTCTATTGCCGACTACCGCAAACTAGCCCAGCAGTTAGCCGCCAGCAAGTTCCAGATGAATACCCACGCCATCGGTGACTCCAGCAACCGCCTGCTGCTGGATATCTATGGGGAGGCGCTAAAAGGTCAGAAAGACCGGCGCTGGCGCATTGAGCACGCCCAGGTGGTCAGCAAGGCCGATGTTCCTAAATTTGGGCAGTACGGTATTGTGCCCTCAGTGCAGCCTACCCACGCTACTTCTGATATGTACTGGGCCGGAGAGCGGCTAGGCCAGGAGCGCCTGAAAACGGCCTATGCTTTCAACGACCTGCGCAAGCAATATGGGCAAGTAGCCATAGGCTCCGACTTTCCCGTGGAAGATATTAACCCCCTCTACGGCTTCCACTCGGCCGTGGCCCGGCAGGATGCCAAGAACTATCCGGCCGGCGGCTTCCAGATGGAAAACGCCCTGAGCCGCCCTGATGCCCTGCGCGGCATGACTACCTGGGCCGCTCACGCTGCCTTCGAAGACAAGCAGAAAGGCAGCATCAGGCCTGGCATGGCCGCCGACTTTGTGGTGCTGGGTATTGATTTGCTGGAGGCGTCCAAAGAGAAGCTGCGCAACGCCAAAGTGCAGCAGACCTGGATTGCCGGCGAGCAGGTTTTTCAAGCAAAATAAACTAGCCTAGAACAGAGTGGCCCGTCATCCTGAGTCAGGATGACGGGCCACTCTGTTTATACAGCTTAGATAGCCGCTGGCTTAGCGCTGGGGTGCCTCGTCGGCTGAGCCCCCATAAATGGCGGGCACCGGAATATCAAGCAGGCGCAAGTACACGGAAAGTTGGCCGCGGTGATGAATAAGGTGGTTGAGAACCAACGTGCGAGCAACTACGGAGCGAGGAATCGTCATGAACACCTGCTCGCCCCGCCGCATCGTCCAGAGGTCGTGGAAGGTGGCATCATCCACCTGGCCTAGCGCCTTCTGAATGTTCTCAGAATTCACATCGAAGCGGCGCAGCACTTCATCCGTAGTAGTCGGCGACTCGGGCATCTTTACGGTAGCCATATCCGTTTCAGAGCCCTGCAACGACATTTCCAGGAAACCTACCAGGTTGGCTATGTGCGAAGCCAGCGTGCCAATTTTCATGGACTTGGCATGCGGCTGCCAGTTAAACTGCTCACTAGGCACCCGCTCTAGCAGGCGGCGCGTAAGGTGTAGCTCATGTTTCAGTTCCTGGCTGAGGGCAGCTTGTAGAGAAGTAGTAGGTGCTTCCATGGGGTAGGTTTAGGGTGGAGTTTGTGCTATGCGTAACTGTTAGATGCTGCATAGATTTTGCCAAGCAAGTAACAGCCTGCTCCCGAAGGAGGCAAGCTTTCGTACGAGGATGCTCGGTATTAATTAATTCATAATGCAAGCAGGCCTAGCCTTTGGTGGCGGGCATCCCAATGTTTGGGGTAGCAGGTGGTGGACCAATGGCGGCAGCTTCCGGTGTTTGATCATCGCGTAGCTTTTTACCGCGCAGAGTGAGCAGAAACACTAGGCCTAGTATGAAGAACACAATCAGGGAAAGAATGCTATTACGCATAGAGCCGGTGATTTGAGCAATTATGCCAAATACAGCCGTTCCAATTACAATGCTAAGCTTCTCCGTAACATCAAAAAAGCTAAAAAAAGCAGCCGTGTTGGGGGTATTCTCCGGGATAATCTTGGAGTACGTGCTGCGCGAAAGACTCTGAATAGCTCCCATGGTAAGGCCAATTACGGAGGCCAGCGCATAGAAGCTCCAGCCTGCCTGCACAAAGTAGCCCGCTACGCAAATGCACATCCAAATGAATACCGACCAGCTCAATGCCCGCGTGTTACCAATACGCTCAGAAAGCTTGGCAAATAAATAAGCCCCCAGTATGCCAACCACCTGCAACAGCAGAATGGTAATGATGAGGGCGGTGCTTTCGAGGTGCAACTCTTTATCACCGAAGATGGTGGCCACGTACATCACTGTCTGGACACCCATGTTATAGGTGAAATAGGCTAGCAGAAAGCGTTTCAGATTAGGGAGCTGCTTGAGTTGGTCCCACACCTTGCCCAGCTCCCGAAATCCGTTCAGTAACCACCCTGAATCATCAGCGCCTGCGCTGGCAGTACGGCCTGGGTCGGCGGGGAGAGTGAAGAAAGGGATTTGCGCAAAACCGGCCCACCAGATACCCGTTAGCAGAAAGGAAATGCGGGCTGGCAACCGAGCTCCTTCTGGCGTAGAGGCATTAATGCCCACCAGATCAGGAAATTGGTTAATAACTAAGCAGATTATCAGCAGCAACACGGAGCCAATGTAGCCCATGGAAAAGCCGCGTGCAGAAAGGGAATCGTACTTCTCTTCTGACGAAATCAGGGGCAGGTAGCTATTGTAAAACACAATAGATCCTGAGAAGCCGAAGGTAGCTGCAATGAAGATAAATGTGCTAAGCGTAAGGGTATCGGGCGTAAAAAGGAACAGCGCAGCACAGGAAGCCGCCCCTATGTAGCAGAAGATCTGCATGAACAGTTTCTTACGCCCTGAGAAATCAGCTAGTGAGGTAAGGAATGGGCTCACCAAGGCTACCAGCAGGAAAGCCGCCGAAATAGCATACGTCAGTAGAGAAGATCCTGGTACTTCAAACCCTAGGAAGTTTACGACGTCGGTTTCAGGACTGAGCGTTTTGGTGATGGCACCCCAGTAAATTGGGAAAATAGAGCTGGTAATTACCAGCGGATATACTGAGTTAGCCCAGTCGTAGAACGTCCAGCCGCGGGTAATGCGCTTGTCGTCCTTCGGAATGGCATCGAAAGAGGCATCCGGCGTAGCGGCCGAAACCGAGGCAGTTGTCATAGGGGCAATAGTTGAGGTGAGTGCACCGGGCAAGATAACGGGATTCTGTGGTTGCGGTTGCCTGGCTGTTTTTAGCGCACCGTTACCTTACTGGCCTAGTGGGTGGTGGTAGCTTATTTAGGGTAGCTCAGGTGCCAATGGGCTAGTGGGCTGGGCCAATGGATGAACTACCTGGTTGGTTCAGGAGCGCTTTGTACTGCTCCTCCGTATCCACATCCACTGCGCCTTCCGGGAATAAGACTGAGGCCACTAGCTCAGGGCGCTGCTTGAAGATCTGGCCCGCGCCCGCGCCCGAAGGCAACTGCCGCAGTAACCCCAGCACTTCCCAGCTGAAAAAGGCTGGCACGCCGCGCACGCCATCATATTCTGATGCTACAATGGGCTGGCTTGTGGCCTCGTGCTTCTGCACGAGGCGGCGGAGCAGCTCCGGCGTTACGTGGGGCTGGTCGCAGAGTATAATTAGTAAGCTCCTCCAGGTAGCGCACAAGCTTTCCAGCACCGCTAGGCCATATTTTATAGAAGCTCCCATACCTTCGGCCCATGTGACACAGCGCACGGTGGCTACTGGTAAGTTGGCAAGCTCCGGCAATAGCTCTTCGTGCAAGGCTCCTGTCACTACTAGCACAGGGGCGCCGGCAGCAGCCGCAACGGCGGTTTCGGCGGCTCGGCGGAGGAGCGTTTTTCCTTCGTATTGTAATAATTGCTTGGGGCGCCCAAGGCGGGAGGAAGATCCTGCGGCTAATACTAGAATGGCAGGCATAGGGGCACTACTGGAATGGGCATTTGGGGGAGGCGGAAACTACAATTCACACGTGGCATCTACTCGCCCAATGGCTTCCAAAGGCCCATCGGCGTGCAGCGTAGGATGAATTGGGTGCGGCGAATCACGCAGGAATCCGGCTGGGCGGCCGGTAAGCACCGCCTGTATTTCAGCTATGATAGACAGCGCAATTTCTTCGGGCGTTTCGGCGCCTAAATTTAGCCCAATAGGGCTGTATAAGCGCCCCTGCAAGCGTTGCGCAGCATCGGGCACTTCCTTCGTCAGATCCATCAGAAGACGGTCGTATTTCTTGCGCGGCCCCAGTAGGCCTATGTATTGGGTGGGAGCGTCCAGCAGATGGCGCAACACGGCCAAGTCATAATAATAATTGTGCGTCATGAGCAGGGCAAAGCTCCTGTTGTGCGGCTCCGCGCTTACTTGCGCCAGCGGTACTACTTGCACCACTTCCGCTTCGGGAAAACGCGCTAGAGCCGCTTGCGCGGGTCGGCCATCTTGCACTTGCACCCGCCAGCCTAGGCCACTAGCTAAGCGCACCACGGGCTGCACATCGTTGCCGGCCCCGTAAATTGTGAGGCGCACGGGAGGCCGCAAAATTTCTAGGCACACGCGCACGGTAACCTCTCCGGCCGCATACTGCCGTGTGGCGGGTTGGCCAGCTGCCAGAGCAGCTTGAGCATCGGTCAAGATGGCATCGTGTAAAGCAGTACCCGCTGCTAGGCCACCTTGCACGTTACCATCAGAAGTCAGCAGTAACCGCTCCCCCACTCTTGCCGGTGAGGTACTGCCAGTCAGGCTGAACACGGTGGCCACAACGGCCGGTGCCTCTACTCCCTCGGCCCAGCGCCGCAGCAGTTCCAGTGGATTATCAGCGTTTTGGAAGTCAAGGGGTTCCAATAGGATCTGCACTATACCCTGGCAACCCAATGCGGCTCCAAACTGCAAATCGTCGTCGGGGTCAGTGGAGTCGTAGGTTACGATAGTGGGCTTACCCCGCTGAATGGTTTGCCGGGCTCTTCTACGTGCATCGCCTTCCAGGCAGCCCCCGCTGATAGCGCCCGTAAGCTGGCCGTCTTCCGTTACCAGCATGCGGGCGCCGGGCCTACGGTACGCCGAGCCCGCCACATCTACCACCGAGGCTAATGCGCAGGCGCGGTTTGCGGCGCGATGTTCGTCGTAAGCCAGTAAAAGTCGTTGTAATTCAGTCATGATAAGCAGTGGCTTGCCTCGGCAGTTGTGTACGCAAAAGTGCCGTGCAAGGCTACCAGTTTACTTTTAAAGGCATTATAAACCTATAGACTCTAACTCCAAGGCGCCATAACATACTACTGAGTGCAGTTGCCACAACTACGCTGGTTTACTGCAGAGTTGCGGCAACTGTACTCAGTATAATCGTCTTGCAGCATCACTCACCAAGTGGCCTATACCGGCGTGGCGCCCAATATTTTATCAGGAGTGATAGGCAGGCTCCGTACTCGCTTACCGGTGGCATGGAATACGGCATTGGCTACGGCAGCGGCTACGCCGACCATAGAAATCTCTCCTATGCCTTTCACGCCCATAGCGTTGATGAAAGGGTCATGCTCCTCAATAAACTCCACCTGCATATCCGGAATATCGGCATTGACGGGAATGTGGTAGTCGGCGAGGTTGGAGTTGGTGTAACGCGCAAAGTTTTCATCGCGCACCGTTCTCTCCATCAGGGCACACCCTATCCCAAATATGCTGCCGCCAATGATTTGGCTCCGCGCCGTTTTAGCGTTCAGAATACGGCCGGCTGCGTGCACGCTCACCCAGCGGGTTACGCGCACAGTGCCCAACTCAGGGTTAACCTTCACTTCGCAGAAGTGCGCGCCAAAAGAATGCATTGAGTGACCCGCCATGTCGTCCTGGTGGCCGGAGTCGGCGGGGCCTGCAGCCCGCCCCGACTCATAGCCGGCTCCGTACTTGCCGTGGCCGCTGCCTTCTATATCGGGGGTTTCATTGCGTTTCATCAGGGTTGCGTAGTCTTCCCCCTTTGCCTTATTGGCCTTGAGCACCAGGCGGCCGTTTTCCACTACTACATCAGTGGGCTTAGCCCGGAACAGCGGCGACTTCTTATCCTGAACGGCCAGCTTTATCAGCTTCTGCCACACATCCTGAGCCGCCACGTAGATAGAGGATGATACGGTGCCCGCGGCCACTGAGCCCCCGGAGTTAGGGGCCGTGGGTAGCTTGGTGTCGCCGAGCTCGAACCGCACCTTATCAGGGGTGAGCCACAGCGCATCAGCGGCTACCTGAGTCATCACAGTGTAGGTGCCCGTACCCAAATCGGTGGCGCCGGTTTGCACCAGGGCGTGCCCATCGGCGTAGAGGCGCACCCTCGCCGTGCCTTGGTTGTTGTGCACGGGGTAGCTGGCCGTAGCCATGCCCCAGCCCACCAGCAGATTGCCGTCGCGGGTGGCACCGGCCTTGGGGTTGCGCTTGCTCCAGCCAAACAGCTCGGCCCCACGGGCGTAGCATTGCTTCAGGCTTTTGCTCGACCACGGCTTGTTGTTGCTGTAATCCTTATCGGCGTAGTTCAACAGCCGGATTTCCAGTGGATCGATACCCACCTGATAGGCCAGATCATCCATGGAGCACTCAATGGCGAACGAGCCGGGCGCCTCGCCAGGAGCCCGCATAAACGTAGAGGTCATCACGTTGGCACGGGCCAGCTGATAGGTAGCCTCAAATGTGGGGCAGCTGTACAGCAGATTAATGATGCGGCTGTTTGGCTCGGCGTAATTGTCCCAAGGTGAGGTGGTGGAGGTTTTCTCGTGAATAATGGCCAGTAGCTTGCCCTCCTTGGTTGCCCCAACTTTCAGGGTTTGGGTTTGGTCTTCGCGATGGCCCATGCTGGTAAACATCTGTGGGCGCGTGAGCGAGAGTTTAACGGGCCGGCCCACAGCGCGGGCAGCTTGCACGGTAAGCACCGTGTGGGGCCAGGTAGAGCCTTTGCAGCCAAACCCGCCCCCCAAGTATTTGGTAACCACCCGCACCTGTTCAGCCGCCAGGCCTAGCATGGTGCTCAGGGCCTTCTGCGTTCGGGTCACGCCTTGGGTAGACTCGTACACCGTGAGGCGGTCAGGGGCTTCCCAGTGGGCCGTGGTAGCGCCAGGCTCCATAGGATTGTGGTGGTTGATGGCGTGCGTATAGGTGTGCGTGAGCTGCACGGGAGCGGCAGCAAAAGCCGCCTTAGGGTTCCCGCGCACGGTATGCCCATCGGTTTTGCCATCCTGCACTTTCTGCGGGTCAAATAGCTCCGCTCGGAGGTCTTCATACGAGGCCAGGGGCTTCTCAGCGGCCATCTGTACTCGTACCAGCGCTGCGGCATGCTGAGCGCGCTCCAAAGTATCGGCCACAATAACGGCAACGGGTTGCCCGGCATAATGCACCTGGTCGGAGGTCAGGGGTAGGAAACCCATTGGCGCTCCAATTGCTTTCTTACCCTCCGGGCTGTTGGGCGTTTTGGCAAGCTGAGGTATGTTCTGATGAGTCAGAATAGCCAGTACCCCTGGCTCTTTCTGCGCGGCGCTTATATCAATGCTCTGGATACGGCCCTTGGCTACGTCACTGGTCTTGAGCACCGCGTGTACCAAGCCAGGCAGGCTGTTGTACTCCGCAGAATATTTTGCCTGGCCAGTCACTTTCGCCCGACCATCTACGCGGTCTAGGGGCTGCCCTACCGAGCCGGCTTTAGGGTTGGTTTCAAAGAATGCTGGTTCGTTATCCATGGGGAAATTACTTCTTGGTAGATATAGCTCTGGAGCGGCGGGCACTGAGCCCGGCTCCTGCTGTGCCTGGCCGTTTTAGCTGGACTGGTTACCGGCACTAGCCAGCTACTTTTTGCAGAGCCTGCACCAGCGTATTCTGTGCTAACTCTACTTTAAAGCGGTTATGCTCCCGGGGCTGAGCGCCCCGCAGTGCTACTGCCGCCGCTGCCCTGAAGGTGGCCTCCGTGGCCGGAGCCCCCGTAAGCACTTGTTCGGCTTCGCGGGAGCGCCAGGGCTGGGCGCCTACACCTCCCAAAGCCACCCTGGCCGCCCGGATGTTGCCACCTTGCACGTCTAACCCTACCGCCGCCGAGGCCAGCGCGTACGCATAGCTGGACCGCTCCCGTACTTTGAGGTAGGTAGAGCGCTGGGTATAAGCCGCCGCGGGCACCGTAATGGATACAATTAGCTCCCCAGGCTCTAGCACGGTTTCCTTGTGCGGAGTATTGCCCGGCAACAGATAAAACTCCGTGATGGGTACGCGCCGCTGCTTGCCTTTGGCGTTTTCCAGGGTGAGCACGGCATCAAAGGCTACCAACGCCACAGATAAGTCGCCGGGGTAAGAGGTGGCAATGCACGCATCGCTGGTGCCTAGGATAGCCAGATTATGGTTATCCCCCTGCAAAGCCGGGCAACCAGAACCCGGCACTCGCTTGTTGCACGGAAAAGCTGGGTCGCGGAAATAGCCGCAGCGTGTCCGTTGCAGAATGTTACCGCCCATGCTGGCCATATTGCGCAACTGCGGCGAAGCCGCCAGCAGTAATGACTCAGAAATAGCCGGATACTGCTGCAACACAATGGGGTTTTCACCCACATCGCTCATGCGCTCCAAGGCTCCAATACGCAGGCCATCATTGGTCTTCTCAATGCCTTTGAAGGGCAAAAGATTAATATCCACCAGTTGTGAGTGCTCCTCAATATTGGCCTTCATGAGGTCAAGCAGCGTGGTGCCACCGGCAATGTAAGCCGCTTGTTTATCGTCGCGGACAACGGAGGTTGCTTCTTTGGCTTTTGAGGCCTGTTGGTAAGCGAAATTGTTCATGCTTTGCCTCCTTTTTGCTGCACTTCACGCACAGCCGCCACAATATTAGGGTAAGCCCCACACCGGCATAAATTGCCACTCATCCACTCCCGGGTTTGCGCGTCGGTGGTAGCATGGCCCTCGTTTACGCACGCCACCCCCGACATAATTTGCCCGGAGGTGCAATAGCCGCACTGAAAGCCATCATGCTTGATAAAAGCGGCCTGCATAGGGTGCAACTCTTCTCCCTTGGCCAGACCTTCAATGGTTGTAATCTCCTTGCCCTGGCTCATTACAGCAAGCGTAAGGCAGGAGTTTATGCGGCGCCCATCTACCAACACCGTACATGCTCCGCACTGGCCATGGTCACAGCCTTTTTTGGTGCCGGTAAGATCCAGGTATTCCCGGAGGGCATCCAGCAGAGTTACTCGCGGCTCCAGCTGCAGCGTCCGGATGGTGCCGTTTATCTTCAGGCGCATCTGCGAAACGCCTTCAATCTTGCCAGATAGCGCCGTCAACCGTTCGGCCTGGCTGATGAGCGGTGGTGCTAAGGCTAAACCCAGAATTCCGCCCGCCTGCTTCATAAAGCTGCGCCTCGACTTATCGTCCGGTAAGGGCTCAAGCGGCCTAGCGCCTGCTGGGTCTGGAGGAAAAAGATCAGACATAAGTAATGTAACTAGAGGGTGAGGTCAGAACCCAGCGTAGCCGCACAATGGTACCCAGGGTGTGGTGCTATACGGGTAACAACCTAGCGGCTAACCTGTTCAGTTATGCCCCTACAGGCCCTATACCGGCGAAAGCTTCAACCCCGCAATTCACCCATTGAATCCTACTGCGCAACTCAACCGTGTACGCAGGCTAAACCCCTGAGTTAACTCTATTCGGCATCTTGTAGGCTTATTCCTGTGGAACTGGCCTAGAGCGCACTCGCTCCGTTTTTGGCTAAGCGATTTTGCTTACTGCCGGCCATTCACATAAAAAACGTCTCCCGTTTGCACGGGAGACGTTTAAGGTGCGGCTTCACGAATGCAGTTGCTTGCATTACTGGCCTAATAGTTATTCCTGCGCCTGGTACTTAGACTTAATAAAGTCAAGCATTTCACGCACCTGGTCATCGTCTTTGTTCACTTCTATCTTCCAGAGGGCTTCTACCAGCAGCAGCAGCAAGCTGGTTTCCTTGGCGGGGTCTTGGTAGCCCAGCTTCTCGAAGGCATTATGGAGCAAAGCGGGTACTGGCTGCAGGAAACGCTCATGCTGCTTTTGCGCCGTAGCGCTATCCGTAAGCCTCGATTGAAGCCTCCAGAAGTGCGGCTCCTCACGCACCAGCTTATAGGGCAGTTCAATTACGCTGTGCACGAACTCTAGGGGGGCACGGCCCTCATACCAGCCGCGGTTCTGCTCAATAATACGTTTGTAGCCCTTCTTGATTATGAAATCAAGCAATTGCTCCTTAGAGCCGAAATGCTTGAAAATTAGAGCTTCAGACACTCCCGCTTCCTTTGCAATTAATTGCGTGGGGGTATGTTCAAAGCCCTTTTCCCCAAATAGCTGTAAGGCAGTTTGAGCAATGTGCTGCTTGCGGTTAGTCATGGACGGGGTTCGGTTTCTGCTATTGGGGCTCAATATAGCACCCTAAAATACCTCTATTGCGTAAATACGGCATTTTACCGGCCAGTATCTAGCAAAATCTGGTTTTAGACAGTCAGCCGAGTAGCTCCCTCCGCTTCCATTTCCGGCCGCCCTCCCGCTGCTCTACAGCTCAAAGCAATTATGGCTGCGCCCACAGGCAGGGCATCTAAATAAGCGCATAGCTCTTTTTAGGCCCTATATACCATAAGCCGGCCGAACTGGAGGGGGTCCAATTCGGCCGGCTGCGAGGAGGTAGAAATTTGGCGCCTGGGCTGGGGAGCCACACGACTTTCTACAAATTTCACCAGATGGGTGGGATCAGCATCTGGGTAAACAGGGCGTGGGAATTTTGGGACCAGGCGGGGTGGGAAACACCTGGGTAAGCGGGCGTGGGAATTGTCAACCAGTTTGCTTGGTGGGATAAGCCAGCTGATTGATGGGACAATATTAAGCAAAGATTTCTAAAAGCAAGTAAGTAGCCACTTTTTTTTAGTGAGTATACACTTACTTTTCATATACCGCCGCACTCAATAATGGGCTTAACGGCCTGCATTCGCCTATTTTTGAGTTTCCCTATCTCAAATAAAAAACTAACTAATGTTTGTTTCAGCAGGAGTGTTCACTTACTTTTATCCCTCCTTCCGTGCCTTCCTCCTGCTCCACCATCCATGGTTTTCAACCCTGCAATAGAACAATTACCGCTGCCTGAGTTGCGGAAATTGCAGAACGCTCGGCTAAAGCATCAGGTAGCATACGTGTACGCCAGAGTACCCTTCTACAGGCAGAAGCTGGATGCGTTAGGAATACACCCCAGCTCCTTTAAGGGCCTTGAGGATTTGCCCAAACTAGGCTTTACCAAAAAGACGGATTTCCGCGACAATTACCCCTTTGGTCTTTTTGCGGTGCCAGAAACTGAGGTGGCCCGCCTGCACTGTTCCAGTGGTACCACTGGCAAAGCCACCGTAGTAGGGTACACCGCCGAAGACCTCGGAGTATTTGCCGAAGTAGTAGCCCGTTCCTTAGCGGCCGCCGGTTGCCGGCCCGGCATGAAACTGCAGAACGCCTATGGCTATGGCCTCTTCACGGGTGGCCTGGGCATCCATTACGGTGCTGAAAAGCTTGGGCTCACAGTAATACCCGTTTCGGGTGGTGGCACCGACCGGCAACTGCAGCTGTTGCAGGACTTCCGGCCGGAAATTCTCTGTGCTACTCCCTCCTACGCTCAGGTACTAGCCGAGGAAATACAGCGCCGCGGCATTGCGCATGAGGCCATCAACCTTCAATATGCGGCCTTGGGTGCTGAGCCCTGGACGGAAACCATTCGCCAACAGGTGGAAAGTGGCCTAGGCGTGCAAGCAACCAACATTTATGGCCTGAGCGAGATTATGGGCCCAGGTGTATCACAAGAAGATGTAAATGAGCGGGGCACTGGCAGCTACATCTGGGAAGACCACTTTTACCCCGAGGTGGTGGACAAAGACACGGGCGAGTCAGTCGCTGAGGGCGAGTTAGGCGTATTGGTGTTTACCACGCTCACCAAGAAGGCTATGCCCATTCTGCGGTACTGGACCAACGACATTACCAACATCTACTATGATAAGGCGGGAAGCCGCACTCACGTGAAGATGGGTCCCATCCGGGGGCGCTCCGACGATATGCTCATCATCCGGGGCGTTAACTTCTTCCATACTCAGGTAGAAGACCTGTTGAGTGGCCTAGCGCAGGTAAGCCCGTACTACCTGGTAACTGTTTCGCGCCGGGGCAGCATGGATGAGGTGGAGGTACACGTGGAGGTTAGCCAAGAGCTAATGCGCGAGTTGGGCTTGAGCACGGTAACGGAAGAAACTATAGCCCGGCACGAATGCCTGCAGACGCTGCGGGACGCTTTAGCCAAGAAAATCAAAGACAATATTGGATTGAGCATGCAAGTCATACTGCTCGGCTTTGGCGAGCTGCCCCGCAGTGAGGGCGGTAAGCTCAACCGGATAAAAGACCTGCGCAACCTGGCCTAGGCCACTTCAGTAGCTCACTCATTCATCCTTTTTGCCCCACATACTACACCATTCTCCCGCCCTCTCCACCCACCAATGGCTAAGAAAACAAAGACCAATAAACGGCAAATCATCATTGAGGAAGCGGCCAAACTGTTTAAAGACCGGGGCTTCGGGGGCACTTCTATGCGCGACCTAGGGGCGCAAGTAGGCATGGAGGCCGCCAGTATGTACAACCACATTAACTCTAAGGATGAGATTCTGGAACACATCTGCTTTCATGTTTCCAATACATACATCTCGCAGCTAGCCCAGATTGAGCAGACGGAGGCCTCCTACGTTGATAAAATCAAGGCGCTGGTTCGGCTGCACATTCACCTGATGATTGAGGACGGCGCAGCCGTTTCAGTAGCCAACAACGACTGGAAATACCTGGCTGGCGACAAGCTGACTCAATTTAAGGATGCCCGCAAGCGCTATGAGCGTGGTTTCGCAGCCCTTATTGAGCAGGGTATTGCAGCCGGTGAGCTGCAGCCCGTAAACGTTTCGGTGGCGCTGTTCACTATTCTCTCGGCGGTGCGCTGGGTTGAGCTGTGGTACCGGCCCGGCCGGGGCATTTCGGGCGAAGAGCTGGAGCAAAACATCATGACCATTCTGTTGAACGGATTGGTTAAATAGATCTGCGGCCGGCTGTGAGTTGCTAGTGACCAGTGTTGTGTATTTCAACCGTATCACTTAGTAACCGACAGCCGGCACCTTACACCGGAACTCCTATGAGTCGATTTCATAAAGTAAAAATCAAACGCATCAACAAGGAAACGCCCGACTGCGTAACGCTGTCGTTGGATGTGCCGGCGGAGTTGCATGACACGTTTAAGTTCACCCAGGGCCAGTACCTTACCTTTCGCCGGGAGCATAACGGAGAGGAGCTGCGCCGCTCCTATTCTATCTGCAGCAGCCCCCTTGATGGGGAGTGGCAGGTGGCCATTAAGAAGGTACCAGAAGGCCGTTTTTCTTCCTTGGCTGTAGACAACCTGCGCGTAGGCGAAGAGCTGGACGTGATGCCGCCCGCAGGCCACTTCTACACCCAGCTGCACCCTGAGCAGGCGAAGCATTACGTGGCCTTTGCGGCGGGCAGCGGCATTACGCCCGTGTTTTCCATTGTAAAAACCATCTTGCTGACGGAGCCTAACAGCCAGGTTACGCTGATTTATGGCAACCGGGGCCGCAACTCCATCATCTTTAAAGAAGCCATTGAGGCCCTGAAGAACAAGTTCCTACGTCGCCTCAGCGTCTACCATATCCTCAGCCGTGAACAGGGCGACACGGATTTGCTCTTCGGCCGCATTGATGAAGCCAAGACGCAGCAGTTCCTCGATAAAATTTTGCCCGCCGACCAGATTGACGAAGCCTTTATCTGTGGCCCCGAGGAGATGATTAATGGCGTACGCGCAGCCCTGAGCAGCGCGGGAGTAGCGCCGGAGAAAATTCACTTCGAAATGTTCACCTCAGCGGGCGGCGCCAAGAAAGCGGCCGGCCCGGCCAAGGTGCACCCGGCAGGCGAAGACGACAAGAAAAGCCAAGTCACGGTGCAGCTTGATGGCAGCACGCGCATTCTGGAAATGTCGTACTACGGCAATACTATTTTGGATGAGCTGCTGGAGATGGGCGTTGATGCCCCATATTCCTGCAAGAATGGCATGTGCAGCACCTGCCGCTGCAAAGTGGAAGCGGGCACCGTAGAAATGGATGTGAACTACTCACTCTCTGACACCGAAGTGGCGAAGGGTTATGTCCTCTCCTGCCAGGCTCGCCCTACCTCAGAGAAGGTGAAAGTGGATTTCGATCAATAATGGCCTAGTGAATTACCATTCCGACGCAGGAAGAACCTACTACCTGACCTGGAGGCCAACCCAGCTTCCTCTCTTTGTTCGGAACGGCAACCGTAATATTTTCCTTACTTTTAACTAACGATTGTTAGTTAATCTTTGTTAAAGAGGCATGGAAACGCTAGAACTCACCCAGGAAGAACAGTTTCAGGCCCGCATTGATGCGGATGTGCGCATTGAGCCTAAGGATTGGATGCCCGATGCGTATCGTAAGACGCTGATCCGGCAGATTTCCCAGCACGCTCACTCTGAGCTAGTTGGCATGCTGCCGGAAGGCAACTGGATTACTCGTGCTCCTTCGCTGAAGCGCAAATCTATCCTGCTCTCCAAAGTGCAGGACGAAGCCGGCCACGGCCTCTATCTCTACAGCGCCGCCGAAACCCTGGGTGCGTCACGTGACCAAATGCTGGCCGACTTGCACTCGGGTAAAGCCAAGTATTCCAGCATTTTCAATTATCCTACCCTCAGCTGGGCCGATATGGGCACGGTGGGCTGGCTGGTTGATGGCGCCGCCATTCTGAACCAGGTACCGCTGTGCCGTACTTCCTACGGCCCCTACGCCCGCGCTATGGTGCGGGTATGTAAGGAGGAAAGCTTTCACCAGCGCCAAGGGTTCGAGATTATGCAAACCCTCTGCGAAGGCGCCCCCGAGCAGAAAGCCATGGCCCAGGAAGCTCTCAACCGCTGGTGGTGGCCTACGCTGATGATGTTCGGCCCCAAAGATGCCGACTCGCCAAACACGGCTCAGTCGATGAACTGGCGTATTAAGCGCTTCACCAACGATGAGCTACGCCAGAAGTTCGTGGACATGATGGTGCCCCAGGCTGAGTTCCTGGGCCTCACCGTACCCGACCCCAACCTAAAGTGGAACGACACCAAGAATGGCTACGACTTCGGCGACGTGGATTGGGAGGAGTTCTGGAACGTGGTGAAGGGCAACGGCATGTGCAACAAGGACCGCCTCGGGGCCCGCGTAAAGGCGCACGAAGAAGGTGCCTGGGTACGCGAAGCCGCCCTCGCCCACGCCGCCAAACGCAAGCAGCGGGCTGAGCAAGCAGAAGCAGCACAATAAGTGGACCAGGCCAATCCGACAGCCTCGTAAAGCCCAGTAGACCGTCATGCTGAGCTTGTCGAAGCATCTCTACCGCTTCGTTGAGTTGTTGCTAGGCCAGTGATTAGTCAGAGGTAGAGATGCTTCGACAAGCTCAGCATGACGGTTCCTTGTTAACTACGCTAGGCCACTCCCCTACTCCAATCACCGTGTGAAACTCCCCATTTCACAACTTCACAATTTCACCTAATGTCTCAGCACGAATGGCCTCTGTGGGAGGTTTTTATCCGCAGCAAGCAGGGCCTCGATCATAAACATGTGGGCAGCCTGCACGCCGCCGATGCGGCTATGGCCATCCAGAACGCCCGCGACGTGTATACGCGCCGCATGGAAGGTATCAGCATTTGGGTAGTAGAGTCAAAGCACGTGCACGCCTCCAACCCCGACGATGCAGCGGCGTTCTTCGACCCCGCTAATGATAAAGTATATCGGCATCCTACCTTTTACGAGGTTCCGGATTCTATCAAGCACATGTAATTCCCGCCTTATGCAAGCCACCCCATCCGAAACGCTTTCCTTGGCTAATTACACGCCGGAGGTACGGCAGCAGCTCTTCCGCTACGTGCTACAGCTCGCCGATACCAGCCTGATTCTGGGCCACCGCCTCTCGGAGTGGTGCGGCCACGGCCCCGTTCTGGAGCAGGATCTGGCCATGGCCAACATTGCGCTGGATTTGCTGGGCGAAACCCGCAGCCTCTACCAGTACGCTGCCGAGCTGGAGGGTCAGGACCGCACCGAGGATGACTTAGCCTTTCTGCGCCTGGCCACCGAGTACCAGAACCCCTTACTGGTGGAGCAGCCCAACGGCGACTTTGCCGCTACTGTGGTGCGCCAATTCCTATTCGACAACTTCCATTACCACTTTCTGCAGCAGCTCCAAACCAGCCCCGATGAGCGGCTGGCGGCCATTGCGGAGAAAGCCTGGAAGGAAGCTGCCTACCACCTCAAGTGGAGCTCAGAGTGGATCATCCGGCTGGGTGATGGCACCGAGGAAAGCCGCCAGCGCGTGGAAAAAGCCCTCGGCAACCTGTGGCGTTACTCCGGTGAGCTGACAGCCTCCACCGCCACGGAGCAGGCGTTGCAACGCCTTGGCCTGATACCTGATTACGCCACGCTATTGCCGGCTATGCAGGCGCACGTAGCCAAGGTGTTTGAGGAAGCAACCCTACCCGTACCCCAGGAGGCCTACATGCAAAAGGGTGGTAAAGAGGGGCGCCACACGGAGCACCTGGGCTATATTTTGGCCGAGCTTCAGTACATGCAACGCACCTATCCCGGCCTGAAATGGTAGCCGAAATCCCCATGCCCACTGAAGAACGCATCTGGCAATTGCTGGACGAGGTTTTCGACCCTGAGGTGCCCGTACTGAGCATTCTGGATTTGGGCATTGTGCGCGGCGTGCAGGTGCAGGGCGAGCAGGTAACCGTGACCATCACGCCTACTTACTCGGGCTGCCCGGCCATGAATACCATTGCTACTGATATCCGGCTGCGCCTGCTGGCGGAAGGCATCACGCAGGTAACCATCAACAACCAGCTCCGCCCCGCCTGGACCACCGACTGGATGACCGACGCCGGCCGCGAGAAACTAGAGGCCTACGGCATTGCGGCCCCGGTCAACGGCACCGCCTCTGGCCATGTGCTCAACCTATTCGGTCAGGATACCGCCGTACGCTGCCCGCTCTGCAAATCTGAGCATACGCACTTGGTTAGTCAGTTCGGCTCCACCGCCTGCAAAGCCTCGTACCAGTGCGACGACTGCCAGGAGCCCTTCGATTATTTTAAGTGCCACTAGTGCGTACGTTTACAAAAGAACGTCATGCTGAGTGCAGCCGAAGCATCTCTACCGCTGGCTAACTTCAGTGATTAGCTCCGGCAGAAATACTTCGGTTGCGCTCAGCATGACGTTCTTTTACTAAACCGTTCTTTCCCCCAATCCACCTCCTTTCCCAATGCCTGAAACCAGCTTTCTGAACTTCACCATTGAAGCGGGCGTCGCTACGCTTACTCTCAACCGGCCCGACGTATTTAATAGCGTGAACAAGCCGCTGGCGCTGGCATTGCAGCAGTATTTGCGCGAGTGCCAGCAAAACCCGGAGGTGCGGGCAGTGCTGCTTACGGGCACTGGTAAAGCATTCTGCGCTGGTCAGGATCTGGCGGAAATTACGGGACCCGACAGCCCGGAGGTGGCGGAGATTGTGGAGAAGCACTACAACCCTATTGTGCAGTTGATTCGGGAGTTGGATAAGCCGGTAGTGGCCGCCGTGAATGGCGTGGCCGCAGGGGCTGGCGCCAACCTGGCCCTGGCTTGTGATATTGTGGTGGCAAAAGAATCGGCCTCGTTTATTCAGGCATTCAGCAAGATTGGGTTGATTCCGGATAGCGGCGGCACATACTTCCTGCCCCGCCTGATTGGCCTGCAGCGTGCCGCCGCGCTCATGTTCACCGGCGATAAGGTAAGTGCTCAGGAAGCTGTACAAATGGGTATGATCTATAAGGCATTTCCTGATGAAAGCTTTGATACGGAAGTAGCTGCGTTGGTAAGCAAGCTGGCCGCCATGCCTACCAAAGGCCTGGCTTACACCAAGCAACTGCTCAATACTACCTTCGGTAATGACCTTACCCAGCAGCTCCGTGCCGAAGCGGACTATCAGCTCCGGGCCGGCCACACCACTGATTATAGAGAGGGAGTATCGGCGTTTATGGAAAAGCGCAAGCCTACCTTCACCGGTCAGTAAAGCGTCAGTGGTAAAGCATTGACAGGCAGCTAGCAACTGCCAATTACCCGTCATCAGGAATCGACAACTACTATGACCATCGGAATCATTGGCAGTGGCGCTATGGGAGCCGGCATTGCGCAGGTAATAGCCCAGGCCGGCCACTCAGTATGCCTACACGACACCAACTCGGCTGCCCTGCAACGTGCTTCTACCAGCATTCAGGCTAATCTGCGCAAGCTGTCTGAAAAAGGTAAAATCAAGCCGGAGGAAGCTGAAGCAGCCATTGGCCGCGTACGGACTTGCACAGACATGGATTCCTTCGCGAGATGCAGCTTAATCATCGAAGCCATAGTAGAAGACTTGGCGGTTAAGCAGGCTTCGTTCCGCGATATTGAAGCAGTGGTGTCAGATGACTGCATTCTGGCCAGCAACACGTCGTCGCTTTCCATTGCCTCCATTGCGGCAGCCTGCCAGAAACCCGAGCGCTTTATCGGGATTCACTTCTTTAACCCCGCTCCCCTGATGCAGCTGGTAGAAGTGATTCCGGCCGTGCAAACCCGCCCTGGCCTGGCGGAGGAAATCCGTGACCTGGTGCAGAGCTGGGGCAAGCTACCCGTGCTGACCAAGGATACGCCCGGCTTTATTGTGAACCGCGTGGCGCGCCCCTTCTACGGAGAAGCCATCCGGATTCTGGAAGAAGGCATTGCCGACATGGCCACCATTGATTGGGCCATGACGGAGTTGGGCGGCTTCCGAATGGGTCCCTTCACCCTCATGGATTTCATTGGGCACGACGTGAACTACCGCGTAACAGAATCGGTGTTTACGGCTTTCTTCTTTGACCCGCGTTTCAAGCCCTCGTTCACGCAGAAGCGCTTGTTTGAGGCGGGTTACTACGGGCGCAAATCGGGCCGCGGTTTCTACAGCTATGGCCCCGATGCTGTACCGCCGGAGCCTACCCGCGACGAGGCGCTGGGCCACCTGGTGCTGAACCGCATTTTGGCCATGCTCATCAATGAAGCCGCCGATGCGCTGGCTCTGAACGTGGCTTCCAGGGAAGACTTGGAGCTGGCCATGACGAAGGGGGTAAACTACCCCAAAGGGCTGCTGGCCTGGGCCGATGAGCTAGGCCTCTCCAGAGTGCTCACCACCCTCGATGAGCTGTACGCCGAGTATCACGAGGACCGCTACCGTGCCAGCCCGTTGCTGCGCCGCATGGTACGGGCTAACCAGACGTTCTTTCCGCATGAGCGAGCCAGCAGCCACCAGTAACCACCACGCCGAGGCCGTAAAGGAGCTGATGCTTCAGCACGATGCCTTCAGCAAACTGCTAGGCCTGCAGGTGGATGAAGTAGGCCCCGGCTATTGCCGCCTGCACTTCACGGTGCGCCCCGATATGGTGAATGGGTTTGGAGCGCTGCACGGCGGCGTAACCTTTTCCGCGGCTGACTCGGCCTTCGCTTTTGCCTGCAACAGCCACGGCCGCCAAAGCGTGGGCCTCACCGTAACCATTGATTATCTGGAAGCCGGAAAAGTAGGTGACCTAATAACGGTGGAAGCGCGCGAAGAAAGCCTTAAGCACAAGGTTGGGGTATACCAGGTGCGCGCCACCACCCAAAGCGGCGCAGTGCTGGCCCTTTTCAAAGGCACCGCCTACCGCACCAGCAACGAGATTTTATAACTCAGGCAGTGGTCTAGATGACAGGGACGGTAGGAAAAGGCACGTCATGCTTGATCTGGCGTCCGCGAAGGCGCCGCAGCTCTACCTCTGGCTACTCAAGTGGCTTAGCAACAACTCAACGAAGCGGTAGAGATGCTTCGACAAACTCAGCATGATGTGCTATGTACTACCGCACTGCCAATTAACAACCGAAATGAACCAAGCATATATAATTGACGGCATCCGCACCCCCATCGGCAACTTCGGCGGCACACTTTCCGCCGTCCGCCCCGATGATATGGCCGCGCACGTTATCCGGGAGCTGCTGCGCCGCAACGCTTCTGCCGACCCGGCTGCCATTGCCGATGTACTACTAGGCTGCGCCAACCAGGCCGGCGAAGACAACCGAAACGTGGCGCGCATGGCGCTGCTGCTGGCGGGCCTGCCTGCTTCGGTGCCCGGCGAAACAGTGAACCGCTTGTGCGCCTCCGGTCTTTCAGCCAGCATTGGGGCCGCCCGCGCCATCCAGAGTGGCGACGGCGACCTGTTCATTTCCGGCGGTGTGGAGAGCATGACCCGCGCCCCCTACGTGATGTCGAAACCCAGTAAAGCGTTTGGCACCGACTCGCAAATGTATGATTCCAGCTTCGGCTGGCGCTTCATCAACCAGCGGCTGGAAGAGGCATACGGCACCGATGCCATGGGTGAAACCGCCGAAAACCTGGTGGACCGCTACGGCATCAGCCGCGAAGACCAGGACCAGTTTGCCTACGAATCGCACCAGCGCGCCGGCCGGGCCCGAGACTCGGGCCGCTTCGGCGAGGAAATTGTGCCCGTATCTATTCCCCAGCGCAAGGGTGAGCCCTTGTTATTTGCTGAGGATGAGTTTATCAAGTCGAACACCACGCTGGAAGGGTTGGCCAAGCTGCGGCCTGCCTTCCGCAAGAGCGGCGGCTCCGTAACGGCGGGTAACTCCTCGGGGCTTAATGACGGGGCGGCGGCACTGCTGTTGGCTTCGGAAGAAGGCATCAAGCAACACGGCCTCACCCCTCGCGCCCGCCTTGTGTCAATGGGCGTGGCCGGCGTAGAGCCGCGCTACATGGGTATTGGGCCGGTGCCGGCGTCGCAGCAGGCGCTGAAAAAAGCGGGCCTGACGCTAGATCAGATGGATATTATTGAGTTCAACGAAGCCTTTGCAGCCCAAACGCTGGCCTGCGCACGTGGCCTAGGCTTGGAAGGCAGCGACCCACGCATCAACCCCAACGGCGGGGCTATTGCGCTAGGCCACCCACTGGGCATGAGCGGGGCCCGGATTCTGAATACGGCGGCTCTGGAGTTGCACAAGCAAAACAAACGCTACGCCCTCATTACCATGTGCGTGGGCGTGGGTCAGGGCTACGCAGCCATCATTGAGAAAGTATGATTTACGCATTCAATGGCGTGGTGCCGGTCGTGCATGAGTCGGCGTTTGTGCACCCGCAGGCTACTGTTACGGGCAACGTCATTATCGGCCGCAACGTGTACATCGGGCCCGGCGCTGCCATTCGCGGCGATTGGGGTCAGATTATCATTGAGGACAACTGTAATGTGCAGGAAAACTGCACCGTGCATATGTTCCCCGGTACTACTGTGCGCCTCAAGGAAATGGCCCACATTGGGCATGGCGCTATCATTCACGGGGCCACCATTGGCCGCAACGTGCTGGTAGGCATGAATGCCGTGATAATGGACCGCGTAACCGTCGGCGACGAAAGCGTAATCGGGGCCCTGAGTTTTATCAAAGCCGATGAAGTGATTCCGCCTCGCAGCCTGGTGGTAGGCAACCCGCACAAGATTATCCGGCAGGTGAGCGACGACATGGTAGCCTGGAAAACCGAAGGCACCCAGATCTACATGCAACTCCCGGCCGACTGCCACGCCACCCTCACGCCCTGCGAACCTTTGCGCGAGGTTCCTGCCAACCGCCAGGTACAGCAAGTGGCCTACCAAACCTGGAACGAACGAAAAGAAGGTGAGTGAGCTTCGACATCGACCGTCATGCTGAGCGGAGTCGAAGCATCTCTACCGCTTCGTTGCAGTGGCCTAGGCCAATAGTTAGCCAGAAGTAGAGATGCTTCGACAAGCTCAGCATGACGTTCTGTTTTAAATTCGCCTCATTCCCTCCCAAACTCCTACCCTTCTACCCTACTCATATGACTCCCACCCTCCAAAATTATGCGCTAGGCCACTGGATTGCCGGTAAGGGCCACGAGCAGGAATTGCTTGATGCCAGCACCGGTGAAATAATTGCCCTCGCCAGCAGCGAAGGCCTCGACTATGAGGCCATGATGGACTACGCACGCCGGACCGGCAACAAGGCTCTGCGCAAAATGACGTTCCATGAGCGCGGCCGCATGATTAAGGCGCTGGCCCTGCACCTCGACAGCAAGAAGGAAGATTTCTATACCCTCAGCTACCGCAGCGGCGCCACCCGCGCCGACTCCTGGATTGACATTGAAGGCGGCATCGGCAACCTGTTTGCTAATGCCTCCCTGCGCCGTAAATTCCCCGACAAGCCATTTTACGTGGAGTCGGACCCCATTGCGCTGTCGAAGGCTGGCAACTTTATGGGCCACCACATTATGGTGCCGAAGGAGGGCGTGGCCGTGCACATCAACGCCTACAACTTCCCCATTTGGGGTATGCTGGAAAAGATTGCGGTGAACCTGCTGGCCGGAATGCCCGCCATCGTGAAGCCCGCCGTGCCTACGGCCTACCTCACGGAAGCCGTAGTACGCGAAATTATTGCCTCCAAAATATTGCCCGAAGGGGCATTGCAGCTGGTGTGCGGTACCGGCGAGGGTATTCTGGACCATGTGACCTACCAGGATGTAGTGACCTTTACCGGATCGGCAGAAACGGGCCGCAAGCTGAAGGCTCACCCGCGCATCATTTCTGAAGCCGTACCCTTCAATATGGAGGCCGACTCGCTGAACTCGGCGGTGCTGGGCCCCGATGCCGTGCCTGGCACCGCAGAGTTTGACTTGTTCATTAAGGAAATCAGGAAGGAGATGACGGCCAAAGCGGGGCAGAAATGCACCGCCATTCGGCGCGCCATTGTGCCCGAGAACCTGGTAGAAGACGTGCAGATTGCCTTAGGCAAAGCCCTGGCGCAAACCACCATAGGCCACCCGCAGGCCGAGGGTGTGCGCATGGGCGCGCTGGTAAGCCTCACGCAGGTGAAGCGGGTGCGAGAGCAGGTACGGGAGCTGGCCAAAAACACGCCCATCGTGTACGGCGACCTGGACAATGTGCAGGTAATTGGGGGCGACTGCAAGACCGGCGCGTTTATGTCGCCGATTGTAATGCTGAACCCTGAGCCGTTCAAGTTTACGGATAGCCACGAAGTAGAAGCATTTGGGCCGGTAAGCACCATTATGCCCTACAAAGATCTGGATGAGGCAATTGCCTTATCGAACATGGGCAAAGGCTCCCTGGTGTGTTCTGTAGCAACCAACGACCCGCGCACGGCCCAGGAGTTTGTACTGGGCGCCGCTACTCACCACGGCCGCATACTGGTTATAAATGAGGAAGTAGCCAAGGAAAGCACCGGCCACGGCTCACCCCTGCCCCTACTCATTCATGGTGGTCCCGGCCGCGCCGGTGGCGGACAGGAAATGGGCGGCATGCGCGGCGTAGAGCACTTTATGCAGCGGGTAGCTATCCAAGGCTCACCCAGCATGATTACGGCCATTACAGAAGTGTATCAGCCCAAAGCCAGGCAGGTTGAGAAGGACAAGCACCCTTTCCAGCACTACTTTGAGGAGCTGGAAATCGGGCAGACCTACACCACGCACCGCCACACCGTCACGGAGTCGGACATAACCAACTTCGCCCAGGTTTCCGGCGACAACTTCTACGCCCACGTGGATGCTACTTCTTTGGAAGGCACGCTTTTCACGGGTCGCGTGGCCCACGGCTACTACATCCTGAGCAAAGCCGCCGGTATGTTTGTAGATCCTCGCAAGGGGCCGGTACTACTCAATTATGGCCTGGACGAGTGCCGCTTCACCAAGCCCGTGTACCCCGGCATGACCATTGGCGTGAAACTCACGGTTAAGGAGAAAATAGGCCAGGAGAAGCGCGACGCCGAGGACGTAGCCAAGGGCATTGTGCGCTGGCTCGTGGACGTGTCAGATGAAACCGGCGAAACCGTTGCCGTGGCTACCATCCTGACGATGGTGAAAAAGAAAAACCAGGAGTAAACTCATCTATAAAAGACCGGCATGCTGAGCTTGCCGAAGCATCTCTACCTCTAACTAACTCCTGTCGTGAGGGGAAACGGTAGAGATGCTTCAGTCCTTGGCTTGATGCGCCACCTGCTCAGCAGGACAGCATTTTCATCAACTACACACCATGACCACCCCTACCACCCTCACCGCCGGCAAAGTAGAAACCACTACCGATGCCCATGGCGTTGCCACCATCTCCTTCTTCCACCCCAGCCACAACTCCCTGCCCAGCGCCCTGCTCACGCAGCTAGCCAACACCATTACCACCGTAGGCCAGTCGCCGACCACGAAAGTTATCATCCTGAAAAGTGAAGGCGAAAAGACGTTTTGCGCGGGTGCCAGCTTCGATGAGCTCATGGCCATTGAGAATGAAACGCAGGGCCTGGAGTTTTTTTCGGGCTTTGCGAAGGTGATTAACGCCTGCCGTACCTGCCCCAAAATCATTGTGGGCCGCGTACAGGGCAAGGCCATTGGGGGCGGCGTAGGTGTAGCTGCTTCTACTGACTATTGCTTTGCTACGGCACAGGCCGCCGTGAAGCTCAGTGAGCTGGTAGTAGGCATTGGGCCGTTTGTGGTGGGCCCGGCGGTAGAGCGCAAGATTGGCCTGGCCGCCTACTCTCAGTTAGCTCTCGATGCCGCTGAGTTTCGCTCGGCAGAGTGGGCCAAGGAGCGTGGGTTATACGCGGAGGTACTGGCCACTCCGGAGGCCCTTGATGCAGCAGTTACGGCCTTTGCCACCAAGCTGGCGGCTTACAACCCCGAGGCGCTGACGGAACTGAAGCAAGTATGCTGGCAAGGCACTGAGAACTGGGATACCCTTTTGGTTGAACGCGCTGCCATCAGCGGCCGGTTGGTTCTTTCGGACTTTACTCGTGAGTCAATCCGGCAGTTCAAAAGCAAGTAAACTCCACCAGATAAACGCACAAAAAGCAGCCTCCCTTCGGTAAGAAGGGAGGCTGCTTTTTTATAAGCGTGCTGTTAATAAACTACCGGGTAGTAGTGCCGCTAGTTGTTCCAGACGTGGTTCCGGTGGTAGTAGAGCCCATAGTAGTGCTACTGGTAGTGGAGCCTGATGTAGCGCCCATGGTGGTACCGGTAGTGGTGCCCGAAGTAGTTCCGGTGGTAGTACCTGACGTAGTTCCACTGGTTGTAGAGCCTGATGTGGAACCGTAGGTAGTAGAACCCGTGCTGCTACCCATTGTGGAAGTACCGGTACCCGTAGTAGAAGCAGGGGTGTCAGTGCTGGTGGTAGAGCAGCCCGATAAGGCGACGCCGGCTCCGAAGAGCACTGCAAATGTGCTAGCAACCCAGCTGGTTTTCTGTGAGGTTTTCATAGGAAAGAGGATGAGAGAATGAACAAAAACACGTATCTGATATGCCCAACTGGCGGGTATTGCCCAGAGCTACTGCACGCAGAATCTATTGAGGAAATTCTTACGCTGGAAACTCAGCTCCGCCAGACGTTACCCACACATCTACCGCAGCTGATCAGCAGCTCCCGTTTAGGCCAATGGGCTCCTAACGTACGGTGTATCAACGCTTTTGTTCTGTCAATTCTTCCCACTTCCCCATACTGTTCTACACTGACACTGTTTCCTCAATTGCCGCTGAAATCTCAATCTCCTCCAAAGGAGGTACCGGAGCAAAGCGTGATTCATGAAAGTTAGCTTCCGGGAAGCCGGGCGCCACACCAGCGTTGTTGATTTCATGCAGCGTAATACCATAGCCACGATGGGTGTCAAAAATTCCGCGCACCGTGTAAATGGGTCCCCGTTTGGGTGTCTGAATGTTGGGATTTTGCACCAGTAGCAGAGTAAAGTCGTCGTTGACACAAACAACTTCCTGTCCGATATGGAAGAGAGGAGGATTCATGGAGAAAACGTAACAACCGGCACAAGTAAGCGCCCCAGCCGCCGGACTGCCGGGCACGGGGTTTAACCTGGCCTACGCCGGTTAAGTTCTGAAGGGCCCCAACGGCCCTCCACTAGTATTTGCGCTTGAGCGCATCAGCCACGGCTTGTTGCAGCAGGGGCTCCATCACTTGGTAGCCCGCCAGGTTAGGGTGCACCCCATCTTCACCGTAGGCCACCTTCAGGCCCTGCCGCTCATCGGCCATGGCTCCGTGGTAATCCAGATACACCAGTTTCTTCTGCCGAGCGTAGGCCTTGATCAGCACGTTCAGGGCCACGATTTTGGGGGCTGGGCTTAGTCCCTTGCGCCACCAGAAATCATAGGCTGGCAGCACTGAACACAATACAACCCGCACGCCATTTGCCTGGGCCAGCTCCACCATCGACTTAATATTGTTGAGGGTGGCGTTGGGGTTATATGGCCCCGTGTTTTCGGCCACATCGTTCGTTCCGGCCAGTATAGCCACCACTTTGGGCTGCAACTCCAGCACATCCTGCCGAAAGCGTAACAGCATTTGGGGTGAGGTTTGCCCGCTAATGCCCCGCCCAATAAACTCGTAGGGCTGCCCCGCAAAGAACTTCGGATCAGTCTTGGGCCAGGAATCAGTAATAGAGTTACCTAACAGTACCACGCGTGGTGCCTTTGCGGTAGGAGCAGGTAGCTCTTTATTGGCAGTAGCGTAGCGGGTTAGGTTGGCCCAATCGGTTCGGAGCGGGTCTGGGGTGGGCGCGGTTTGCGCCCAGGCAGGCGCCTGGCATAGGCCTAGTACAAGGGCAAGTAGCACTACTAGTTTCATAGTTGCTCAGGGTGATGAGCCACACAGGTGGCCTAGCAAATTAAGTAAAGAATAACCAGCTCTCTTCTCGAGCCGGCCAGCAGCCATCTGTCCGGTGGCTTTATCTACCAGAACGGAGGTACTCTGTCTGCTATGGAATAGCCTGTTTGCGCATAGCCCCTGACTAAGCTTCCGCAAACTCTATTGCGTAAAAAAGGAACATAGCTCAAAAAAAGTTGCGGAGAATGAGCGTGTCAATGCGTGTTTTTTAAGTGACTGAAAACATACTATCATCTTTACAGCAGCAGCTATGCAAGTGATTATGCTGAAAATGGAGTGTGCACTAAGTGTATAAACCGCTCTCCGGATGTGCTCCAAAACCTTTGTGGTAAGCTTGTTGCTCTTGTATTCTCCAAATAAGGAACAATAAATTAGGGCGGACTAACCTCCTCAGCAGCCGAAGTTGCCACCGTCTTTATCTGGTGAGTAAGGCCTCACAACCCTGCATCTTGCTTACTTATTACTAGGTTAACAGGCACCCAATCTTCCTTGTGTGCACCCTGCCTGGCTTGCTCCATTCCAATCTGCGGCACCTTGTATGTGTGCTGAATATTCCGGCTATTACAGGCCTCTTCCCATCCTTCCTTTCCATCTACCCATGACCTCCAGACGTTCCTTTGTGAAGTCCGCGGCCTTGCTTTCAGCCGGCGCCCTTTTCAGCCCCAACTTGCTGGCGGCTCCCAAGTCTTACATTGGGCTGCAACTGTATACTGTGCGCGAAGCCATGCAGCAAGACCCCGCCGGTACCTTGGCCCGGATTGCCAAGCTGGGTTACACTTCAGTGGAAGGAGCTACGTACACGGGTAGCCAGAAGTTCTATGGCATGGACCCCACCAGCTTTACTAAACTTCTTAAGCAGCACGGACTGATTATGCCCAGCAGCCACTACCGACTAGGTGAAGAACAGGATAAGGGCCAGCCCGTTCTGGGCACTATGCTCCACGGCTGGGATAAGGCCGTGGATGATGCTGCCCAGGCCGGCGTGAAGTATATGGTGTGTGCCTACTTATCTGAAGCTGAGCGCGGCAACCTCGACCATTACAAGTACGTGGCCGACCAGCTGAATAAGGCTGGGGAGCGAAGCAAAAAGGCAGGCATTCAGCTCTGCTACCATAACCACGACTTCGAGTTCATGGCCCAGAACGGCCAGATGCCCTTCGACCTGCTCCTTAACAACACCAGCAAAGATTTGGTGAAGATGGAGCTGGACTTGTATTGGGCTACCAAAGCCGGCCAAGACCCCGTGGCTCTGTTTAAAAAACACCCCGGCCGCTTCCCACTGTGGCACGTGAAGGATATGGATAACACGGCCAAGAAAAACTTCACGGAGGTAGGCAACGGCGTTATTGACTTCAAGCGGATTTTTGCCCAGGCCAACACCGCCGGCATGAAGTACTTCTTTGTGGAGCAGGACCAGACGCCCGGCTCGCCCTTCGATAGCATTCAGAAGAGTATCGCGCACATCAAGCGCACCCTCGTGTAGCCTTTGCTCGCTGCAAAGCCCACTTGCTACTGCCCTATCTCATCCCACCTTTATGGAAAAGTACACGTACGATGCCATCGTCATCGGTTCTGGCATTTCTGGCGGCATGGCCGCCAGGGAGTTGACGGAAAAAGGCTTAAAAACCATCATGCTCGAGCGTGGCCGCAACGTGGAGCATATCAAAGACTATGTAAACGCCAACAAGGCGCCATGGGAGCTACCCCACCGGGGCGGCAAAACTCAAAAGATGATTGAGGACCACCCCGTTCTCAAGCGCGATTATACCCTCAACGAGAGCAACCTAAACTTCTGGGTAGATGAGCGGGAAAGCCCCTACGTAGAAGTGAAGCCCTTCGACTGGTTCCGCGGGTACCAGGTTGGTGGCCGCTCCCTGATGTGGGGACGCCAGTCGTACCGCTGGAGCGACTACGATTTTGAGGCCAACGACAAAGACGGCGTGGCCGTGGACTGGCCCATTCGCTACAAAGACCTGGCCCCCTGGTACAGCCGCGTAGAGAAGTTTGCCGGTATCAGCGGCAACCGGGATGGCCTGCCCCAGCTGCCCGACGGCGACTTTATGCCGCCCATGGAGATGAACTGCGTGGAGAAAGACGTGGCAGCCCGCATTAAGAAAAACTTTAAAGACCGGCACATGGTGATTGGCCGCACGGCCAACATCACCAAGCCGCATAACAACCGCACCAACTGCCAGTACCGCAACAAGTGCTGGCTGGGCTGCCCGTTTGGGGCCTACTTCAGCACGCAATCGGCTAGTTTGCCGGCGGCCATGGCTACCGGCAACCTCACGCTGCGGCCGTTCTCCATTGTCACGCGCATCCTCTACGATAAGGATACCAAGCGGGCCAAGGGGGTAGAAGTGCTGGATGCGGAGACCAACAAAACTTACGAGTACTACGCTAAAATCGTGTTCCTGAATGCATCCACGCTGAACTCAGCCTGGGTACTGATGAACTCGGCTACCGACGTATGGCCCGAGGGCCTGGGCAGCAGCAGCGGAGAGCTGGGCCACAACCTGATGGACCATCACTTCCGGGCGGGGGCTCATGGTGAGATGCCGGGCTACGAGGACAAGTACGTGTATGGCCGCCGGGCCAACGGCATTTACGTGCCCCGCTTCCGCAACCTGTTCGGCGACAAGCGCGACTACATTCGGGGCTTTGGCTACCAGGGAGGGGCCGGCCGTGAAGGCTGGAGCCGGGAAATTGCTGAGATGAGCATTGGCGGCGACCTGAAGGATGCCCTCACCGAACCCGGCCAGTGGACCATGGGCTTAGGAGCCTTCGGCGAAACCCTGCCCTACCACGACAACCGTGCCTTCCTCGATAAAACCAAAAAGGATAAGTGGGGCCTGCCCGTGCTGGCTATTGATGCGACCATTCGGGAGAATGAGCAGAAAATGCGCATTGATATGATGCAGGATGCGCAGGAGATGCTGGAAAAAGCGGGGTTGAAAAACGTGAAGACCTACAACAACGGCTACTCCATGGGGGGCGGTATTCACGAAATGGGCACTGCCCGTATGGGCCGCGACCCTAAAACGTCGGTGCTCAACCAGCACAACCAGGTGTGGGATGCCCCCAACGTGTACGTGACGGATGGCGCCTGCATGACGTCGGCGGCGTGCCAGAACCCCTCGCTGACGTATATGGCTCTCACGGCCCGCGCCGTAGACCACGCCGTGGGCGAGTTGAAAAAGCAAAACGTCTAACCTCTACCGGCACAGTCATGAACAGAAGAGACGCATTAGCCCGGGTAGCCCTCCTGATGGGCGGCGCTGTTATTGGGGGCGACTATTTTCTTACCAGCTGCTCCTCCCCTGCGGAGGAAAAGGCCAAGAAGGGAACTGCCAAGGAAACCAAGCAGGAAAAGCCCTTCCTGAGCCCAGACCAAGTGGCCTACCTGAACGAGGTGGGCGAAACCATTCTGCCTACTACCGCTACACCCGGTGCCAAAGCCGCCGACGTAGGCAGCTTCATGGCCGTAATGGTGCGCGACTGCTACAAGCCTGAGGATCAGCAGATATTTCTAAAGGGCCTGAATACACTAGAGCAGGCCAGCATGAAGAAAAACGGCAAGGGATTCCTGGAGTCGGATGCCGCGCAGCGCACGGCCCTGCTCACGGCCCTCGATGCCGAGCAGAAGAACTACGGCAAAACCAAAACGCTGGAAGCGCCCAATCACTACTTCCGCATGATCAAGGAACTCACTATGCTGGGCTACTTTACGTCGGAAGTTGGCAGCACCCAGGCCCTGCGTTACCTGCCCATACCAGGCAAGTACGAAGGCTGCGTGCCCTACAAAAAAGGCGACCGGGCCTGGGCCACTACTTGATTTGCGTGTTGCTGGCTGGTGGGTATGTGTCGGTTGCTGATTATGAGAATTTTCCTCCGCAAGCAGCAATTAATACGTACCCATCAGGCTCCAGCAATCAACTAACACCATTTGAATGATACGATTAGGGATGATTGGCGGAGGACAAGGCGCTTTTATTGGCGCCGTTCACCGTCATGCCGCGGCCTTGGATGGCTTATATGAACTGGTTGCCGGGGCGTTCAGCAGCAACCCCGAAACCTCCAGGGCCAGCGGGCAACTGCTAGGCCTGTCGGCCGATCGGGTGTATGGCTCCTACCAGGAGTTGATTGAGCGCGAGCTGCAGCTCCCGGAGAATAAGCGCGTGCAAGTACTGTCCATCGTGACGCCTAACCACCTGCACTTTGCCCCTACCAAGCTGGCGCTGGAAAGCGGCTTCCACGTGATTCTGGACAAGCCGATGACTTTCTCTTTGGCCGAAGCCAAGGAGCTGCAAGCCTTGCTGGCGGCCAGCAACGCGCGCTTCTGCCTGACTCATACCTACACCGGATATCCCATGGTGAAGGAGGCGCGCCAGTTGGTGGCCTCCGGCGCGCTCGGGGCTGTGCGCAAAGTGTACGTAGAGTACCCACAAGGCTGGCTGAGCACTTTTGAGGAAGGCACCGACAACAAGCAAGCCGCCTGGCGCACCGACCCCAGCCGCAGCGGTATTGCGGGTGCCATGGGCGACATTGGCACCCACGCTTTCAACTTGCTGGAGTACGTGAGTGGCCTAGCCGTAACGCAGCTCTGCGCCGATATTAACACGGTGGTAGCCGGGCGCCAGCTCGACGATGACGGGGCCGTACTGCTGCGCCTCTCCGGCGGGGCCAGCGGTGTACTGGTGGCTACCCAGGTGGCCGCCGGCGAGGAAAACAATATTCGGGTGCGGGTGTACGGGGAAAAAGGGGGCCTGGAGTGGCAACAGGCCGATGCCAATACCCTGCTGGTAAAGTGGCTGGACAGGCCAACCGAAATCAGGCGGACGGGTACCGGCTACGTCAGCTCATTTGCCCGGCACAATACCCGCACGCCAGCCGGCCACCCCGAGGGGTACTTGGAAGCCTTTGCAAACCTCTACCGCAACTTTGCCCTGATGCTGCAAGCGGAAATGCATGGCCAGCAACCCATGCCAGAAGCGCTGGATTTTCCGGGTATTGAGGACGGAGTGCGCGGAATGGCCTTTATTGAGAACGTTATTGCCTCGGGCCGCTCTACCCAGAAGTGGACCGAGTTTACCGTATAGCCTCGCATGAAAACAATAAAAGGCCCAGCCATTTTTTTGGCGCAGTTTATCAGTGACCAAGCCCCCTTTAACTCCCTGGAGTCCATCTGCGAGTGGGCAAGTGGCCTAGGCTTTAAAGGCGTACAGATTCCGACTACCGATAGCCGCTTTATTGACCTGAAGCTGGCGGCCGAAAGCCAGACGTACGCCCACGAAATCAAGGGCAAGGTGCAGGCTGTCGGCCTCGAAATCACGGAGCTTTCTACGCACCTGCAGGGCCAGCTGGTGGCCGTAAACCCGGTGTATGATAAGCTGTTTGATGGCTTCGCGCCGGCCGCGGTGCAAAACAACCCCAAGGCCCGCCAGGAGTGGGCGGTGCAGCAACTCAAGTATGCGGCCAAGGCGTCTCAAAACCTGGGGCTCACCGCCCACGCCACCTTTAGTGGCGCTTTGCTGTGGCCTATGGTATACCCCTGGCCTCAGCGCCCCGCTGGCTTGGTAGAAACCGGCTTCACGGAACTGGCCCGGCGCTGGCTGCCCATCCTGCAAACGTTTGATGAGTGCGGGGTAGATGTGTGCTACGAAATTCATCCGGGCGAAGACCTGCATGATGGCATCAGCTACGAGCTGTTCCTGGACAAGGTGCAGCAGCACCCCCGGGCCTGCCTGCTCTATGACCCCTCCCACTTTGTGCTGCAGTGCCTCGATTACCTGGAGTACATTGATATCTACCACGAGCGCATTCGGGCCTTTCACGTGAAGGATGCCGAGTTTAACCCCACCGGGCGGCAGGGTGTGTATGGCGGCTACCAGAGCTGGATTGACCGGGCCGGTCGCTTCCGCTCCCTCGGCGACGGGCAGGTGGATTTTAAGGCCATCTTCAGCAAAATGGCGGCCTACGACTTTCCCGGCTGGGCCGTGCTGGAGTGGGAATGCGCCCTCAAACACCCCGAAGACGGCGCCCGCGAAGGGGCCACCTTCATTAAAGACCATATCATTAGGGTAACCGACAAAGCCTTCGACGATTTTGCCGCGACGGGTACCGACGAAAACTTCAACAAAACCCTGCTAGGCCTCTAACTTGGTCTAGCCTTTCTACTATGAAAAAAGCTTTGCTGCTCCTGGGCGTTTGCGCCTCCCTGGCCTCCTGCGGCTCCGGTTCTGATGAACAAGCCTCCGCCAAAAAAGAAGAATATACATTGGCTGAGCAACCTGACCCATTGGAGCACGACAGCACCACGGCCGCGAATATGACCGCCGTAGCGCATCAGCCCCAGGTTGACACCAGCGCCAATAAAATTGGAACCAGCCCCCGGGGCGGCGCCGTAGCAATGGGCGCCAAGCTTATGGAGGGAGCCGACTGCGCCAGCTGCCACCGCGTTGATGAGAAGCTCCTGGGCCCCGCCTATACGGCCGTGGCCGCCAAGTACCCCGCTACTGATGCCAATATTGCTATGCTGGCCAATAAGATCATTACGGGCGGCAAAGGCAACTGGGGCGACATCGCCATGACGCCTCACCCAGGTTTATCCGTGGACGATGCCAAAGAAATGACCCGTTACATTCTCAACCTCAAGCAGTAGCTGGCCTAGCCTGATCAACTAAGCTCGTCATGCCTGGGCTGCCCTCAGCCTGACGGGCTGGTGTCAGCAAGGCCAGTGCCGCAGTCCCTTGCCTGATGCGTCACCCGCTCAGCAGAACATGCTTTTCCCTTCCTCACTCCCTTACTTTATCACCTCACTCCCATGACCTCTGCTATCCGGATTAAGCTGTCCATCATGATGTTTCTGGAGTTTTTCATCTGGGGCGCGTGGTTTGTGACGTTAGGCACCTATTTGCTGCGTAACCTGAGCGCCACCGGCACGCAAGTGGGTGTGGCCTTTCTGACGCAGTCCATTGGGGCCATTGTGGCGCCGTTCATCATTGGTCTTATTGCCGACCGGTTTTTCTCCGCGCAGAAAATCTTGGGGGTGTTGCACCTGGCCGGGGCGTTTCTGTTGTGGCGGGCCTCTACCTCCCCCGACTTCGGCAGCTTCTACCCCAACATCCTGACTTACATGATTCTGTATATGCCCACGCTGGCCTTGGTGAACTCCATTGCTTTCCGGCAGATGCAGAACCCCCAGAAGGAGTTTGCCCCTATTCGGGTGCTGGGTACGCTGGGTTGGATTGTGGCGGGCCTGACCATTGGCTGGCTGAATTGGGAGCAAAGCGGCAGCCTGCAGGCCACTTTCCTGATGGCAGCCGGGGCTTCAGCGCTGCTCGGCTTGTTCAGTTTCACGCTGCCGGCCACGCCGCCGGTTAAAAGTGGTCAGCAAAGCTCCTCTCTAGGCGACATGCTAGGCCTGGATGCCATTGGCCTGCTGAAGAACCCTTCCTACCTAATTTTCTTTCTGGCTTCCATTGCCATTTGCATTCCGCTAGCCTTCTACTACGGCTTTACCAACCCCTTCCTCAATGAGGTAGGCATGAAGAAAGCCGCCGGTGTGCAGAGCCTGGGCCAGGTGTCGGAGCTGCTGTTCATGCTCCTGATTCCGGTATTTTTCAGCCGGCTGGGCGTGAAGAAGATGTTGGCCATTGGCATGCTGGCCTGGGTGCTGCGCTACGTGTGCTTTGCGTATGGCAACGCCGAGAGCAACTACTGGATGCTTATTGCGGGCATCGTGCTCCACGGCATCTGCTACGACTTCTTCTTTGTAACGGGCCAGATCTATACCGATAACCTTGCGGGTGAGCGGTTTAAAAGCTCCGCGCAGGGCTTTATCACGCTGGCGACTTACGGGGTGGGTATGCTGATTGGCACCTTGCTTTCGGGCCGCATTTTTGACGCCTACCAAACTTCCCCTACTGCTCACGACTGGCGGATGATCTGGCTGATTCCGGCCGGCATTGCGGTAGTGGTTTTGCTGCTGTTTCTGCTCCTGTTCAAAGACGGCAATCAACCACAAGCTGAAGCAGCCTCCTCCTCTTACGATCAGGCGCCTTCCTTAGCCGAAGCGAACTAGCCTATGGCCTCCACCTGGAACCGCCGCGCCGCTCTTAAAGGACTTCTCACCACTACTGCGGCCGTGGGCACCATGGGTATAGCCGGCGCATGCACCCCCGATACGCAAACCGGCGAAACTGGCCTAGCGGCACTCAAAAACAACATCCGCCAGTCGGTGTGCCGCTGGTGCTTCCAGGACATGCCCCTGGACAAGCTGTGCGCCGCCGCCAAGGAGATGGGCATTCAGGGCATTGACTTAGTAGGGCCCAGAGACTGGCCTACGCTGAAAAAGCACGGCCTTGACTCGCCCATGTGCAACGGCGCAGAAATCAACCTGACCGATGGGTTCAACGACCCGCGCTTTCATGCTCAATTGCAGAAGCAATACTCGGAGATGATTCCGCTGGTAGCTAAGGCCGGCTACACCAACCTGATTTGCTTTAGCGGGAGCCGCCGGGGTATGACAGATGAGCAGGGCTGGGCGAACAGCGTGCGAGGCCTGCAGCCCCTGATGGCGCTGGCCGAAAAGCACAAGGTGGTGTTGGTAATGGAGCTGCTCAACAGCAAAATCGATCATAAAGACTACCAGTGCGACCGGACTGCGTGGGGCGTAGAACTGGCCAAGAAGCTCGGCTCCGAGCACTTCAAGCTGCTCTACGACATCTATCACATGCAAATCAATGAGGGCGACGTAATCCGCACCCTCTCCGATTATCACCCGTATATTGCCCACTACCACACGGCTGGCGTGCCGGGCCGCCATGAGATTGGTGACGCACAGGAGCTGAATTACCCGGCCATCATGCGGGCCATTGTAGCCACCGGCTTCAAGGGGTACGTGGCTCAGGAATTTATACCGCAGCAGCCCGATAAGCTGGCCTCATTGCGGCAAGCAGTGCAACTCTGCGACGTGTAGGCCAGTATTCGCTCCCTAAAGAACTGTCATTCCAACGCAGGAGGAATCTGATACCTGGCCTAGAGGCCAATCCAGATTCCCTCTGCTTCGGAATGATACAAACTTATCTTCCCTTTGTATGAAGCTAGCTGCCCTTACGCCTGTTGCTTTCCTTGGCTTTTCGCTGATGGCTCACGCCCAGCAAACCGCCAGACCCGAAGACACCGAAGTGTGGGAGCCCGTGCCCAAAACCGTTACCGCTACGCCCAGCTTCCCGCCCCCTCCTTCTGATGCCCTTGTGCTCTTCAACGGCAAAGACCTGAGCCAGTGGGTGTCAACTGAAGACCGCGCGGCACCGGCCAAATGGACGGTAAAGGATGGCTTGCTGACGGTTAACAAGGCCGCGGGCAACATCGAAACCAAGCAGAGCTTCACCAACTATCAGCTGCACCTGGAGTGGCGCATCCCGGCTACTATCAGCGGCACGGGGCAGGCCCGCGGCAACAGCGGCCTCTTCCTGGCTTCCCTCGGGAAAGGCGACCTGGGCTACGAGCTGCAGATTCTGGACTCGTACAATAACAAGACGTACGTAAACGGCATGGCCGGCAGTATTTACAAGCAATACATCCCGCTGGCCAACCCCGCCCGCAAGCCCGGTGAGTGGCAGGCCTACGACGTACTCTGGACGGCACCCACTTTCAAGCCCGATGGCTCACTGATTACTCCCGCCCGCGTTACGGTGCTGTTTAACGGTGTAGTTGTACAGCAGAACATCACGCTGGCTGGCCCCACTCAGTACATTGGTAAGCCCCAGTACCAGCAGGCCCACGGTGCCACCCCCATTAAGCTGCAGGCCCACGGCGACAAGAGTGAACCCATCAGCTACCGCAACATCTGGATTCGGGAGCTATAAGGGCGTACTGCCTACGCCCAGCAAGTGCTGCCAGAGTCTGTGTATGTGGTAGCATTCGGGCATGTAGCTCGTCGCGTTTCATATCCGTGCACGTGCGGTTACAAAAACAAAAAGGGTAGCCTAGGCCACCCTTTTTGTTTGCATTCAACCAGCTGCGCTTTAGAGCGTCACGTTGCCGGTCAGGCGGATATCGCGGGAGGAGCTGCCCACCAGCACGTCGAACTTGCCGGGCTCCAGCACCCATTGCTTTTTGCCTTCATCGTAGTACTGAAAGGCGTTCTGGTCCAGCGTCAGGGTTACCACCTTCGACTCGCCGGGCTTCAGAAATACCTTCTCGAAGCCCTTCAGCTCCTTCTCGGGGCGCTTTACGCTGGCTTTTTCGTCTTTCACGTATACCTGTACCACTTCGGCGCCAGCGGTTTTACCGTTGTTGCTCACAGTGAGCTTCACCGTAGCGCTTTTGCTGCCAGGCGTTACGGTTAGGCCACTGTATTTGAACGTGGTGTAGCTGAGGCCGTGACCAAAAGCAAACTGCGGGGCCACATTGTAGGTGTCAAAGTAGCGGTAGCCCACAAAGATATCCTCCTTGTAGGTCTGCTTCAGCGGGTTGCCGGGCGTGCTGGGGTACTCCCCCAGCTTTTGCGCCGGGGAGTCTTCCAGCTTTACGGGGAACGTAAAGGGCAATTTGCCCGAGGGGTTTACGTCGCCGAACAGCACGTGGGCAATGGCGTTGCCGCCCTCCATGCCGGGGTACCAGGCCTCCACAATGCTCTTGGTTTGCCCAGCCCACGCCGATACGTCGATGGGGCCTCCGCCCATAAGCACTACCACGGTGTTGGGGTTAGCCTTAAGAACGGCCTGAATCAGCTCATCCTGCCCGAAAGGCATGTTCATATCGGGCTTATCGAAGCCTTCGGCATCGTAGGCGTTGTCGCTCCACTTAGTGTAGTCATAGCCGTGCGTTGAGCCGCCCACATACACTACCACGTCGGCCGCTTTGGCAGCAGCCACGGCCTCGGCAATCATCTGCGGGTCGGCCTTTTGGTTGCGGGCAATTTTATAGCCCTGCGCATAAGTGATGTTTACCTGGTTGCCCAGCTCATTTTTGAGGCCCTGCAATGGCGTAATCTCATACTTGGCCTTTACCTGCGCACTGCCTCCGCCCAGGGAATTCTCGCGGGTAGCGTTCTGGCCGATAACGGCAATGCTCTTCACCGTTTTGCTGAGGGGCAGTAGGTTGCCCTCGTTTTTCAGCAGCACAATACCTTCTTCGGCTACCTTCAGGGCAGTGGCTTGGTGCTCTTTGGTGTTATAAGCTCCGGGCTTGCGCTTGGCACCATCCAGCATGTTAGTGGCATACATTACCCGCAGAATGCGCCGTACTTTATCATCCAGCAGTGGCTCCAGGGTCTTGTCTTTCTTTATAGCTTCCAGGGCCGCATCAGCGAGGAAGAACCGGTCATACAGCGACTGAGAAGCCGACGGGCCACCAGCGGCGGCGCTTTGGTCTACGTTGCTGTACATCAAGGACAGGTCGGTGCCCATCTCCAGGTCGGTGCCATTGCGCAGGGCATCCTGCGTGTTGTGCACCGAGCCCCAGTCGCTTATTACCAAACCTTTAAACCCCCACTCTCCTTTGAGAATTGTGTTCATGAGATAGGCATTCTCGGTGGCGTACTGCCCCCGGAACTTGTTGTAGGAGCCCATGAGAGTATACACCCCGCCCTGCTGCACGGCGGCCTTAAAGCCCGGCAGATATATCTCGCGCAGAGCCCGCTCGCTCATGTTCACATCAATATCATTGCGGTGCTCCTCCTGGTTGTTGGCTGCGTAGTGCTTCACGCAGGCGGCCACGCCCTGGTCTTGCACCCCTTTAATATAGCCCACCACCATCTTGGAAATCAGGTAGGGGTCTTCACTCATGTACTCAAAGTTGCGCCCGTTCAGCGGAGCCCGCACAATGTTGATGCCCGGACCCAGAATGATGTCTTTACCCCGGAAATTGGCCTCACTGCCCAGCACAGTACCATAGGCGTAGCCCAGGGCCGGATTCCAGGTAGAGGCCAGCGTGTTGTTAGTGGGCATGTAGGTGCCGGCATCGTTGGCGCCTTTCACGCCTTTCCAGTCGCGGCCTTGTTCTGAGCGTACTCCATGCGGACCATCAGAGGTCATGACCTCCGGAATACCCAAGCGCTTAATGCCACCGGCGGCAAACGCCGAGTTGGCGTGTATCATCGAGACCTTTTCTTCCAGCGTCATCTTCTTGATGAGCGCATTGATTTTAGCATCGTTGGTGGTTAGAGCAGCTTGCTTGTTTTGGCTGGTGGAAGTGTTTTTGCTGGAGGCTGACTTGGTTTGCGCTGCACACAGGCTGGTCATGGCATAAACCAGGGTAGTGCCCAGAAACGCGGTTACTCGTACAGATGGGTAGGACATGCAGAAGATATAAGAGAGTGGAAAACGTAGGTCAGCTGAATGCGCCCGGAGCGTTTGCCCGGGCTACTTCCCTACGCAGTAACAGATAAGTACTTGTTCAAGTGACCTAGCAGCTAAGCCTACACCCCTGCGCCCCGAAAATTGCGAGGAAACGGGTTGCCCAGCCGTTAAGCGATGCGCGCCTTCAGGGAGCTACTTAGCCGCCTGCTGATCCAGGAACTCGTAGCGGGCCCGGTGCGTGTCAGGCTCCACGCGGGTATTTACATCCAGGTGCAGTACCGGCACAGGTGTTCCGGTGGCAGCAGGCCATTTGGGTAGGCCACTGCCATTGGGGTTACCGGTCTTGATGAAGTTGGCAAAGTAGCGCTGCATCGTGTCTGAGACTTTGTAATCGTCCGGTGTCCAGGCGTATACCTTGTTGGTGGCTAGATTGCCGAGGGCATACTCAATCTCAGCTGAGTGCACTGCGCCACGCGCGGTCGGCGCCTTCGGGGCCGAATCTGATTGCTTTATTACGCCCCCGGCAAGGCCTGCCGTAGCGTTGCCCATTTCGGGAGTCATGGCTGGGCGGGGCCGGGCGTAGAGGTAACGGTACACGGGCTGCCCGCCGGTCTGGCTGTGCATATCGGCCCACTTCCAGGTGCTGTAGGCAATAAACCGGTCGCTGGCCAGATCAGTAGCAGCCTGCTCCGCTTCTTGGGCAGTGGTGGCAGGGTACTGCTTTAACACTGCTTCGGCCTTATCACCATAGAGCTTGGTTACGGCGTTGCGGAAGCTCTCCGGGGTGGGTGCCTCCTGGCCTAGCAGGGCTTGGTAGCCCATTTCCTGGGAGTTCCAGCCCACTAGCAGCGGCACGTGCGCCTGCTGCCCCGCAACAAAGGTGGCCGTAGGCTTCTCCGTGAAAAAGTACCCATCAATAGTAGGCGCAAAGCGTGGGGTGCCCGGCTTGCCAGCCGCCTCTAACAGCTGCTGGGCCGGTATGGCTCGCAACGCTGCCAGGGTGGTGGCTCCTAGGCCAGTAGCAAATGCTACCCCGTTCTTCTCGCCCTCCGCTAAGGGCAGGGGGCCGAAACCCGTATTGAGCATGGAGCCACTTTCGCCAATGGCCCCAGCAAATAGGTTTTTAGATAGCGGCGAAACCATTTGGGCACTCACCGACATTGAGCCCGCCGACTCGCCCGCAATAGTTACGCGCTTAGGGTCGCCGCCAAACGCCGCTATGTTTTGCTGCACCCAGCGTAGGGCGGCGCTCTGATCGAGGAACCCATAGTTGCCGGAGGCCTTGTTCGGCGACTCCTGCGTGAGCTCCGGGTGAGCCATGAACCCGAACACCCCGAGGCGGTAGTTTACCGTTACGGCCACAATTCCGCGCTTAGCCATGCTCTCGCCATCATAGCGCGGCTCAGAGCCATCACCGGCCACAAAGCCGCCCCCGTAAAAATATACCAGCACCGGCAGCCGCTCCTGCCCTGACTTGGCGGGCGTCCAGACGTTCAGGTAAAGGCAATCTTCGCTTACGCCGTTGGAGCGGAAGTTCATGTCGCCAAACAGCGGGAGCTGCATGGCCCGGGGGCCAAACTGCTTGGTTTGGCGCACGCCTGCCCAGTGCGGCATGGGCTGCGGAGCGCGCCACCGGAACTGCCCAACGGGCGGGGCAGCAAAGGGCACGCCTTTAAACTCATGAATTCCGCTGGCAGCCGTGGTGCCTTCCAGTAGGCCAGTAGCCACCTGCACCCGGTTGGCGGCTAGGCCACTGCCAGATGCTTTTTTTGATTGGGCACCCGCCATTGGCACCAGCTGCACCGTGAGCAGCAACAGAATCAAGGATATTTTCATGCTAAACAGATATGTAGACAAATACGGTGAAGCACCCCTAAAAGACGCACCGCTACCCTCTAATTCCCAGATTTACTTGTGCAGTAAGGTAACAACCCAGGCTCATACTTTAAGATGAGATAGAGTAGCTGCTACAAGCTAAAAGCGCTCTGGGTTGGGGGCAGTTTGGATGAAATTGAGAATCCAGTTCAGCTGGTAGTGCAAACGAGTGTAACGCAGCCTCCCACTTGCAGCTCGCCCAGCCCATCATTCTGCCGTTTAATCAGGAACCTGCCTACTTACTCAAGGATCAAATATTCCTTGTATTATGCTGGAATACGGAGGTAATGCTTCAGCTAATAGCTACCTTCTGCACTACTTAAAGTTCACCCATGAATACCCGCCAAGAAGTACTGGACTTTGTTCATAATGGGCATCAGCACTATTTACCCCACCTTTCTATTGACTGTGTGATATTTGGCTACCATGCCCATCAGCTGAAAATTTTGCTGATCCGGCACCATGGCCACGAGAAATGGAGCTTGCCGGGCGGCTACATTGCCCGCAACGAAACACTAACACAGTCGGCCCACCGCATCCTCGCCGAAAAAACGCAGCTCTCAAACCTGTTCCTGCAGCAGTTTTACGTGTTCGGCGACAGTGCCACCCGCATGAACAGAATTGAAACGCACGATACCCACAACACCACTTACGCCAAAGTGGGAGTAGCACTTGGGGAAAACCATTGGCTTTCTGAACGCACACTTTCTATTGGCTACTATGCCCTGGTTGACTACCTGAACGTAGTTGTGACCCCCGATTTGCTTGTGGATGCCTACTGCTGGCAGGAGGTAACCGACGTGCCGGCGCTGGATTTCGACCACAATGAAATTGTGCAGAAGGCCCTCATGACCCTGCGGGCGCAGCTTTACCAGCAGCCCATTGGCTACAACCTACTGGCCGAGAAATTTACTCTCCCCGAAATTCACGCCCTCTACGAAGCCATTCTCGGCCGGCAGTTCGACCGCCGCAACTTCCGCAAAAAACTCCTCACGCTGGGCCTCATCCGGCAGCTGGAAGAGCGGCGCAAAATTGGGCCGCACCGCTCTCCTTACTTATATGAGTTTGACCCTGAGAACTACCAAAAGGCCCTGGAAGAAGGGGCCGTGCTGGCGCAGTAAGCCAGCAGGTAGCCTAGGCGAAGCACTCCGGTAACCTGGTAGTTGGGTTATTCAGTTGACGGCCTTTCTCCCACCCGTTTAGTGGCCTAGCAGCGGCAGGGCCCAATCCAGGAGTAGCACCCCTCCCAGCCCCACCACCGACACAATAGTCTCCATCATAGTCCAGGAGCGCAGCGTGTCTTTGGCAGAAAGGTTGAAATACTCCTTGAACAGCCAAAAACCAGCATCGTTGAAGTGCGAGAGCAACAGGCTGCCGGCCCCAATGGACAGCACCATCAGGTTGGGGTTGGTGTGTGACAGCGCCATGGTAGGCAGCATTACTCCCGCTGCCGTTAGGCCGGCAATGGTGGCCGAGCCCAGGCACACCCGGATGGCCGCGGCAATCAGCCAGCCCAGCAGCAAGGGCGGCAAGCCGGTATGCTGGAGGCTCTGGGCTATTTCGTGGCTTACTCCGCTGGCTACCAGCACCTCCTTAAGGGCCCCCGCGCCCCCAATGATGAGCAAGATGAGGGCTACATCCTTCACCGAGCTTGCATACGCATCCATCACGCTACTCATGGGCCTGCCTAGGCCAGTTCCCAGCGTGAAGGTGGCCACCAGCAATGATGCCAGCATCACCACCGAGGGTTCAGCCAGAAAAGTCAGCGCTGGGCTTAATGGCCCGCCCGGCGGCAACAGAGCTTGCAGCCCAAGCACAACTGCCAGCAGCAACACGGGCAGCAACGATGAAATAAAGCTATTGACGCGGCCCGGCAATGCATTCTCAGGCAGGGTCTCCGATACAAAGCTGGCCAGGGGCACCGATACTATACCGCGCAGCGTGAGGCCGTACACCGGGCCTGCCAGAATAACCGCCGGAATAGCAATCAGCAGCCCATACAGGAAGGTGAGCCCAATGCTGGCCTGAAACTGGGCCACCAGCGCCGTAGGTGACGGGTGCGGGGGCAGAAAGCCGTGCATCACCGAGAGGGCCGCCAGCATGGGCAGGCCTACGTACACGGCGGGCAGCCGGTACTTGTATACCACGGAGAAAATCAGCGGGATCATCAGGACAAAGCCCACGTTGTAAAACAGCGGAATACCAATGATAAAGCCCGTTATCATCATCGTCCACTGAATATAGCGGGTGCCGAAAACCTCGATCAGAACAGCCGCAATCTGTTGGGCGGCTCCGCTATCGGCCACTATTTTGCCCAGCATGGCCCCCAGCACAATTACAATCAGCACCGAGCCCAGCGTATCGCCGAGGCCTTTGGAGATGGCGCCCATCAGCTCACCCCCAGTTAGGCCCAGGGCTAGGCCAGTCCCCAGCGTAACCAACAGAAACGCTAGAAACGCATTCACCTTGCCCCAGCTGATAAGCCCAATCAGGGCTAGCACTGCCAGTAAAACGATGAGTAGTGTCATGCGAGCCGTTCCGCTGAATCAGCTGCTATTACTTGCTCTACCAGGTCTTGGGGGCTGAGCTGCTGCGAGAGCGTCAGCCGTAACCCATACGCGGGGCGCTCCAGCGTAGCCAGCTGCGACGCCAGCATCTGCTGGGTCATATAATGGCCCGTACGTGTCCGCAGCCGCTCACTGAGCAACTCCTCCGAGCCATCCAGAAACACCCACCGAATGGGGTGAGTGGCCGCCTCATTGAATTGCTGCCGGTATTTCTCCTTAAGGGCAGAGCAGGCCAGCACTGCCCCGTTCGCCTGGCTCCACTTTTTCACACCCGCCGCCAGCTGATTCAGCCACCCCCTACGGTCTTCATCGGTAAGCGGCGTACCACCCCGCATTTTGGCAATGTTCGCCTCTGAGTGAAAATCGTCAGCATCGTAAAAGGGTAGGGAAAGTCGTTCAGCTAGCAGGCGGCCAACAGTGGTTTTACCGCTCCCCGATACGCCCATTACAACATATACCGTATTGTCTTGCATGCTTAACTAGATAGAAGTGAAATCAGAGCAGTTAGTGAGCTGAATATGCAGGAGTTTGATGCAACTGCCCAATGCGTATTGCCGAGCCATGTTAAATCAACAAACTCCCATACGCTTCAGAGCCTGGATGGCTTACGCAAGCCATTCTCCAACCAGTATACTGCAAGAAACCCTTTAACGGACGAGTTGGCCAGTATTTTACCATACATACAGTATTGCACGGCGTTGGCAGGCCCGCTGGTATAGTTGCAAACTGAAGCTATACGAAGTACTTGCTCTGTAAGCAAAGCTCGATAGACGGGTAGTAGTTGACTTAGGGCAAGCATCTTGCTGAAGTGGGCTGCTACCCATACTTCCAAGCAACTCTTGTCTGCAGCTTTAGCGTGCCTTACTAATGCCCAGACACCTAATATATGCTAATGTCTATTATTGCAATTATCTGTGAAACAATGGCTTAATACGCTGCACTCAGCATGTGCCCTCACCTGAGATAAATTCTATACCGGTACTTAACTAAGCAACAAGCAAAGAGTCCTTATTAGAGCTTCATGATACCTTCAATATGAAGGCAAGATTGATTCAGCCTTGTCTTACCAGAACGATTATTCAGGTTCTATTATAGTCTTAAATACCAGTACAATAAGTAATTACACCGCCACCACCGCTTCCTGACCTCGTTGATTATGCTCAGTAAGACGCTGACCTCATATGGCCTTGCGATAATTTGTATATATTATACGATTTTTATAAAAACTATAATATACCTTTGTACGTTAGTCAATTTATTCTTAAAACATTACCATGAGAAAATATCTTCTATCTCTCATTTTGTTTGCGGGCTGCTATCTGGGCGTTGGTCATTCTGTGCTGGCTACGACCTACTATGTTAGCAACAGCGGAAACGACACGAACCCAGGAACTTCAGTAGCTACTGCCTGGCAGAGTATTGAGCGAGTAAACCAAGTGATGTTAAAGCCTGGAGACCGGGTTTTATTTAATGGTGCTCAAACATTTGAGGGCACTATTGGCGCTCAAAATAGTGGTACAGCAACCCAACCTATTATTTATAGCTCGTTTGGACCGGGTACAGCCACCATTAACAGCGGTAATTATTGGGGTTTTATAGCGCAAAACCAGGACGCACTCGAAATCCGGCGCCTAAAGTTTATGGGCAATGGCCGCGAGGTTAATGCAACCGGCGGGGTGTTCTTTTACCGTGACGATGAAAAAATAACGACTCAGCTACAGCACATTATCCTTGACAGCCTGGACGTCAGCGGGTATAAGCGGTATGGCATTATAATAGGCAGCAACAGCGCCACAGCGGACTACTGGCGCAACACATATGGCTACGATGATGTGCGCATTACAAATACGGCAACCCATGATAACGGCGACACCGGTATATTCTCTTATGGAGCTACCCTCCACGCGCACCGGAACTGGTATATAGCAAACTGTAAGTCGTACAATAATTCTGGGGCTACGTACATCCAGGACCGAAATACGGGAAGTGGTATTGTGCTGGCCAATGTAGATGGTGCCCTGGTTGAGTACTGCGCAGCTTATAATAACGGCTGGCTTAGTAGTCATGCGAATTCGGGCCCAGCAGGTATATGGGCGTATGCCTGCAACAACCTGATTATTCAATACTCTGAGTCATACAACAATAGCTCCGCCACGCTTGATGGAGGTGGGTTCGACCTGGATGGGGGCTGCACGAACTCTACGCTACAATACAACTACTCGCACGACAATGCGGGTCCGGGCCTCATGTTGGCCCAATATGCTGGGGCACCGATAGCTCTTGAAAACCTGACTATCCGGTATAATGTCAGTGAAAATGATGCTCGCCGCTATAGAGGTAGTATCACGTTGTGGTCTTCAGGTGCAGGCGGGGGCATCAGAAACGCTAATATCTATAATAACACTGTTTTCCTATCTCCAACTCCCGGCGGGTACATACCGCAAGCAGTTGATGTAGGTAGTGGTGGCATAGAAAACGTAGCACTCCGCAATAATGTATTTCAAACCACCGCAGGCTTACCGTTTCTGAATGATGTTAGCGGTTCGGTCACATTCCAGGGTAACTGCTACTGGAGCAGTGGGGCTCCTGCGGAATGGCGGCACTTTTCCTCTACTTACACCAGTATGGAGCAGTGGCGCGCCAATACAGGAGCAGAAATGCTTGACGGTGCCCCCACTGGTTTGGTAGCTGATCCTAAATTGACGGCTCCGGGCCAGGGTGGTACTGGCCCTTGGGGGCCTGATAAGCCTATTAGTGCCTGGAAAGCCTATCAGCTGCAGGCGTCCTCACCACTGGTTGGGGCCGGACTGGACCTGAAAGCACGGTTCGGCATCTCTCCTGGCACCCACGACCTGTTTGGGTTTCCGATTCCGTCGGGAGGCGCTAGGGCCAACATTGGGGCGCAGGGTGGTAGTGGCGGCACCCCCCTTCCGGTGGAGCTGGTTAGCTTTTATGCCCAATACAAGAACAACCGGGTGGGGCTGCACTGGACAACCGCAACGGAGCGCAACAGCGCTTTCTTTGAAATTCAGCGCTCCACAGATGGTAAGGCCTTTGTAACCTTGGGGAAGGTTGCGGCTGCAGGTAACAGCGCCATTGGCCGTACCTACACCTGGGACGACGTGCAGCCATTTGCTCAAACCGCGTACTATCGCTTGCGCCAAACCGACCACGATGGCTCGGCGCACTATAGCACGGTGGCCGTAGTTACCCCCAACACCATTGGTAAACAGGAGCTAAGCGTGTTCCCCAACCCGGTAAAACGCGGGCAGGAGTTGTTCCTGGATCTGGCGGCATGGTCGGGTCAAAGCACTCAGCTAACCATCACCAGCCTAACCGGGCAGGTATCGCTCCGTACCCAGCTTACCGCCGCCTCTACCCCAACAGCAGTGCGCCTCCCGGCGCAACTACCTGCTGGTACCTACCTGCTAACCATGCAGAATGGGCAGCAGAAGTTTCACGCCCGCATGGTAGTAGAATAGGCCACTCCCACCACACCAGAGCCCACCGCTTCTGTCGCTTTCGTGGTAGAAACGGTGGGCTCTGGTGTGGTGGGAGTGGCCTATGCTCTATACACTATTGCTCAGAGCATAGGGCTATTAGCTACAACCAGGGCTTACTGGTGCTGGTAGTTCAGCATTCAGATCTGAGTTCAATCTGAGGTCTGGGCCAGCGTTTTGGCCTTTCTCCTCGTATGCCCCTGTCAGGGGCAGCTCGCTGGCTTTCGTTTATTTGCTGAAAATGGCGGTTTAGCCTACGAAAGTGCCTGCCTACTTAGGGCAGTAGCTTTGCGGAGCTGTTGAATGTTCAGCCTCTAATCAGAAAAATGACAGTAGTAGTTGGTGATTTTGTACGGCCCCTGGTGCGGCCTTTCACGGAGTTTTTCCGGCGGGAAGCGGCCGGCGGTATTATGCTGCTTCTTAGCAGCGTGCTGGCCTTGGTGCTAGCCAACCTGAAAGGCGGCGTAGCCAACTATTTCCCGGGTATCTGGGAAGAGCACCTGCAAATTGGCATCAACAACTTTACTCTGAATAAGAGTCTGCTGCACTGGATCAACGACGGCCTGATGGCGGTGTTTTTCCTGATTGTGGGGCTTGAAATCAAGCGGGAGGTACTGGAAGGAGAGTTAGCCTCATTCCAGAAAGCTGCCCTGCCCATTGCGGGGGCCTTGGGCGGTATGGTGGTGCCGGCTTTGCTCTATACCTATTTCAACCAGGGCCAGCCCACTGCCAACGGGTGGGGCATTCCCATGGCTACCGACATTGCCTTTGCCCTGGCTGTACTGCAGCTGTTGGGGCCGCGTGTACCCCTGGCCCTCAAAGTGTTTCTCACGGCTTTGGCCATTGTTGATGACCTGGGGGCCGTGCTGGTTATTGCGGGTTTCTACACCCAGGAACTGCAACTCTCCTACCTGTTCATGGCCTTTGGGGCCTGGTCGGCCCTGTGGTTTATTAACGTGCTGGGTGGGCGCAGCTTGTGGTTTTACCTGCCCCTGGGGGTTGCCCTTTGGTACTTTACGCTGCAATCAGGGGTGCATGCCACGCTGGCGGGCGTGCTGCTGGCGGTTACCATTCCGTTGCGCATTGGGCATACCCGGCCGGTACTGTTTCACCTGATTGAGCGGCGGCTGGCCTTCCTGCAGCAAGAGGCACACACTCACGAAACTGATCCCCGCACCATCAGTGAGGAGCTGGAAGCCCTGGCCGAAGCCGTTAGCTCGCCGGCTCAGCGCCTGGAGCAGCGCCTGCACGGGTTGGTGGCGTTCGGCATCATCCCGCTGTTTGCCTTTGCCAACACCAGCCTGGTCATTGAGCCCGCGGTGTTTGAGCAGCTGTTTTCGCCGTTGGGCCTGGGCATTCTGGTGGGCCTGGTGGTGGGCAAGCCCCTGGGCATAGGCCTACTGGCCTGGGCCACCGTGAAGTTGGGCTGGGCCACGCTGCCAGTGGGTGTAACCTGGCGCCACTTGTGGGGCGCCGGCGTGCTGGCCGGCATTGGCTTCACCATGTCAATCTTTATTACGCTGCTGGCCCTGGGCGAAGGTTCTGAGGGAGAGGCGGTGGCTAAAACCGCTATTCTGCTGGCTTCACTGGTGGCGGGTGCGCTGGGCTTTCTGCTGCTGCAAACTACCCCTATGCCGCCTTCGCCCCCACCCCATGTACCGCCCGCTACGTAGCGGACTGGGCCCCACGAGGGGTAGACCCTGCCGCCTACCCCAGCACCTCCAGGCCAGGTATAACCCAACAGTTGCCTCTGCGTAATAACTTATTTGTTAACCACTTATTTACACAGGCATGGCGCATAACAAAACCATTCTCTCCGTACTCTTTTGTGGCTTTCTGCTGGCAGGTGCCGGCGTTTCAACGGCCTCGGCCCAAACCGGCGACCCGGTAACGGCCAAGGCTAACGGCAACCTGCTGGGCATGTCGCGGCTTTCTCCTAACCACACCACGCTTATGCAGGCGGTGAAAGCTGCCGGCCTGGAAGGAGCCGCTACAGGCTCTACCAAATACACGGTGTTTGCCCCCACCAACGCGGCCTTCGAGAAGCTGCCCGCTGGCCGGCTCGATGAGTTGCTGAAGCCCGCTAATAAAGGCCAGCTCACCGCCCTGATTGCGTATCACGTAGTGCCCGGCAGCTACCTGGCCGCCAACCTCAAAGACGGCATGCAACTCCAGACCGTGCAGGGCGAAAAGCTCACCGTTATGCGCCGGGGCAGCACCATTATGCTCAAAGACGCCAAAGGCATGACCACTACCGTCGTCAACGACGACATAGTAGCCGAGAATGGGGTAATTCATTCCATTGATACGGTGCTGATGCCCACCAGCCTCACTGCGCCTACCAAATAGCCACACGCTTCCTTCCGTATTCTCTCCGGGTACTTGCCCAGGCCTTGCTCCAACCGCGCCAGGCCACCCAGGAAACAGCCTACAACACTAGTGTTGCCTGAGCGGCGTGAGCGTGCGCCTGCCCCGGCAATCCGGTACCCCATCAGGCACCAGGTGTACTGCCTGCCGTGGCCTACATTGGCAGGCAGCTGGAGCGCGGCCGGGGCAACTGCTGCCGGGTTCTTGCCGGAGCAGCTACCCTGTGCCTTCCTTATTTCCATCTTATGCAAACGCCTTCCTCTGCGGCAACTCCCTCATCATCCCTGGTAGAGCGCCTGGCCCGGCAGCTAGGCCTCTCTGCCACCGCCCAAACCATTTATGGCACTCCCACTGAGCGCGATGGCATCACGGTTATTCCCGTGGCGCGGTCCATCTACGGCTTTGGGGGCGGGGGCGGCGCCAAGGCCAACGAGGGCGAGGGCTCCGGCGGAGGCGCCGGCGTGGTTCTCACACCTATTGGCTACATCGAAATAGCCAATGGCAAGTCGCGCTTCCGGCCCATCCGGGGCTCAGTGGTGCCGCTTGTGGCCGTGAGTGGCCTGGTGGCCCTGCTACTGCTGCGCAACGTGCCCAAGCTGCTTCGCCGTAACCGGTAAGTAGTCAACTCATACCCAAAACCAACGCCAGTGCCCCTCCTTCCAGAGAGGAGCACTGGCGTTAGTTTTTAGGTTTTAGGCCACTTTCTCTATACTATATCCACCTAGGCCACTTATCTTCCCCACTCAATATCTACCCAGCTATCCTACCCAGTGACTTACCCCGAATTTGAAGCCCGCTGGAAGCCCGCCGGCGGCGCGGAGCGGGCCAACTACGGCCTGTTTCTGCAAGACCTCTGCGACCTGCTGGAAGTACCCCGCCCCGACCCCACCACCGACTCGCCCGCCCAAGACCAATACGTGCTGGAGCGCGCCGTGCAGTTCAATGATGGCCAGAAGAAAAGCACCGGCCGCATTGACCTCTATAAGCGCGGCTGCTTTGTGCTGGAAACCAAGCAGGGCACCGACACCCCCGATCAGCAGCAGCGCCTCAACCGCGCCGAGCTGGGCCTGCCCAGCGAGAAGCGCCGCAAGGGCCACGCCGTGCGGGGCTCGGCCAAGTGGGCCGAAATGATGCAGGCCGCCCGCCAGCAGGCCCTCGGGTACGTGCGCGCCCTGCCCGCCGAGGAGCCCAGGCCCCTCTTTGTGCTGGTGGCCGACGTGGGCTACTGCCTCGATGTGTACAGCAACTTTGCCGGCGTCGGTGATTCGTTTGTGCCCTTCCCCGACCAGACCCGGTTCCGGCTGCCGCTGTCGGCGCTGGCCGATGAGGGCACGCGGGCCATGCTGCGGCAGGTGTTTCTGGCCCCGCGTGAGCTGGACCCCAGCCGCCGCGCCGCCCGCGTGACGCGGGAGCTGGCCGCCCGCCTGGCCAAGCTCTCGGAGCAGCTGGAGCGCGCCCGCCACGCCCCCGAGGTGGTAGCGCAGTTCCTGATGCGCTGCCTGTTTACCATGTTCTCCGAGGATGTGGGCCTCATCCCGAAAACCTCCTTCACGGGCATGCTAGGCCAGTACCGCACCCCCGAGCTGCTGGAGTTTCTGCCCGATGCTCTCCAGGGCCTCTGGCGCACCATGGACACGGGCGGGTTCTCCTCCGACCTCAAGGCCCGCCTGCGCCGCTTCAACGGCAAGCTCTTCCACGATGCCACCGCCCTGCCCCTCACCGCCGACCAGGCCGAGCTGCTGCTGCAATCGGCCCGCGCCGACTGGACGGAGGTGGAGCCGGCCATTTTTGGCACGCTGCTGGAGCGCGCCCTCGACCCCAAGGAGCGCCACAGCCTGGGCGCCCACTACACCCCGCGCCGCTACGTAGAGCGCCTGGTGCTGCCCACGGTGCTGGAGCCGCTCCGCCGCGAGTGGGCCGCCGCCCAGGCCGCCGGGGCCCGCCGCCTCGAAGAAGGCAACCCCAAAGAAGCCCGCCAGGAGCTGGTGCGCTTCCTGAGCCGCCTCACCTCCATCCGCATCCTCGACCCCGCCTGCGGCTCCGGCAACTTCCTGTACGTCACGCTGGAGCACCTCAAGCGCCTGGAGGGCGAGGTGCTGGCCGCCATCAACAGCTACGGCCACACGGGCCTGCTGGAGCTGGGCGGCGGCACCACCGTGAGCCCCCACCAGCTGCTGGGCCTGGAGCTGAACCCGCGCGCCGCCGCCATTGCCGACGTGGTGCTGCGCATCGGCTACCTGCAATGGCACCTGCGCACCTACGGCCCCTCCGAGCTGCGCGAGCCCCTGCTGGATGAGTACCAGAACATCCGCCAGCAGGATGCCGCCCTGCAACACGATGCGCCCGTGCCCCGTCTCGATGCCCTGGGCCACCCCGTCACGCGCTGGGACGGCACCACGCGCCTGCACCCCGCCACCGGCCAGCCCGTCCCCGACGAAACCGCCCGCACGCCCGTCCTCGACTACCCCAACCCCAAGCCCGCCGAGTGGCCTACCGCCGATTTTATCGTCGGCAACCCGCCGTTTATTGGAAAGCTAAGGATGCGTGAAGCTTTAGGAGATGGTTATACGGAGGCTTTACGGAAAGCTTATAAGGGTCAAGTACCTGATTCAGCTGATTTTGTGATGTATTGGTGGAATAAGGCTGCCAAACTACTTCAGGGTGGTCAAATTGAGCGCTTCGGGTTTATTACAACTAATTCTATCACACAGATTTTTAATCGAAGAATCATTGAGCAGTATCTAAATAATGACAAAAGCCCTATTTCCTTTTCATTCGCTATTCCTGAACATCCTTGGGTAGACGGAGCCGATGGAGCTGCTGTGCGTATTGCTATGACAAGTCTACAAGCAGGGGCACAGCCTGGAAAACTTTCTACTGTTACTTATGAAGAGTCTTCTGATGACGAGTCTCGTAATGTTGAACTGACTGACACAACTGGTATAATCAATTCCGATTTAACCGTAGGTGCAGATGTAGCGGGAACTCAGGCATTACTGTCAAACGAAGGTGTAACTAGCATGGGTATGATGTTAGCGGGCTCAGGATTCATTGTCACTCCTGAGGAAGCTAATATTCTGGGCTTAGGCTCAGTTGAGAAGCTATCTGATTATATCAAACCCTATCGTAATGGGAAAGACTTGGTTTCTACACCTCGTGGAGCGATGGTCATTGATATGTTTGGCTTAAACCCAGACCAAATATTAAATCTGTTCCCCAAAGTGTATCAACATATTATTGAGAAAATCAAACCTGAAAGAGACGCAAATAGAGATAAAGGAATAAGAGAGAAGTGGTGGCTATTTGCAAGAACCAGGGATAATTTGCGACTCGCAATAGCTGGCACAGAACGGTTTATAGCCACGGTAGAGACAGCTAAACATAGAACTTTTCAATTCTTAGAATCCAATATTATCCCTGATCATAGGCTAATAGCATTCGCGCTGAATGATGCTTACCATCTGGGAGTACTATCAAGTAAGTTTCATAATATTTGGGCTCTTGCCGCAGGAGGTGATTTAGGTGGTAATACTCCCATATATAACAAAACCCGCTGTTTCGACCCGTTCCCCTTCCCCGCCGCCACGGCGGAGCAGCAGGCGCGCATCCGGGAGCTGGCCGAACAGCTCGACGCCCACCGCAAGCGCCAGCAGGCCCTGCACCCCAGCCTCACCCTCACCGACCTCTACAACGTGGTGGAGAAGCTGCGCGCCGGCACGGCCCTGTCCACCGCCAAAGAGCAAACCATCAACCAGCAGGGCCTGGCCTCCGTGGTGCTCAGCCTCCACCAGCAGCTCGATGCCGCCGTAGCTGAGGCCTACGGGTGGCCTAGCGCCCTCCCCGATGCCGAGATTCTGACCCGCCTCGTGCGCCTCAACCACGAGCGCGCCCGCGAGGAGCAGCAGGGCCACATCCGGTACCTGCGCCCCGCCTACCAGGCCCCCGAGCTGCAACAATCGGCCCTGGAGCTGCCCGCCGCGCAGGCTGCCCAAGCCACTGCCACCCCGGAAGCCACCGGCCCCCAACCCTGGCCCGCCGAGCTGGCCCAGCAGATGCAAGCCGTGCGCGATGTAGTGCAGCAGGCGGGCCAGCCCGTCAGCGCCGCTCAGGTAGCCACCCGCTTCCGCCGCCTGAAACCCGAGAAAGTGCAGCCCCTGCTGGATACCCTCGCGGCCCTTAGCCTCCTGCGCCGCACCGAGGAAGACACCTACGCCGCCTAGGCCACTTGCTTTGGAGCTCACCACTTGCAGCGGGTGCATGGGAGCGATAAAAGCAGCTGAGCGCTTACAGCAGAAAACGGTCAGGCTACAGGAAACGAAAGTATTTCCTGTAGCCTGACCGTTCTGTTTAACCAAAACGCGCGGTGTTTCTAGTGCAGTGTTCTTCCAAGCCTGCCGCGTTTGCCCCACCCCACGCAACAGCTGATTTTATCAGCAGGCTTGGTGCCAGGTGCTGCCGGGCAAGGGTAGCAGTACTAAAAAAAATAAAGCGACTATAACATTTAATTTATATATTATATTCATTTAACACTATTTCTGATTATCATGACAAATTCTGCTGATGTAGTTGAAGTTATTGTTCCGTCTTCGGAATGGGATGAGCTTGTGCGGTTTTACTCCCAGCTCTATGGTCAGCCACAGGAGCGCAGCGCTTCCACGGTGGCCTTTACATCAGCTGACGCTGACTTTGAGCTGCACCTCACCAGAGCCGACGAAAAAGATGCCTCCGACACAAAGCCGCCCTACTACCACATAGTGCGGGGCTCCAATGGCCGGCAAACCCTGAGAAGATTATTCCGCGACCTTCTGAACAGCGATAAGTCGGCGTATTCCATCCAAGATCCGCGGGAGGTTGGCCCTGCCGGTAAAGAAGTTACCACGGCCTTTATTGGATACGGTGACCCCTGCGCCCTCATCCAGGAGCGCACTGACTGCCTCCTCCATAACCCTAACTGGTAAACAGAAAGCCCAGGTACTACGCCTTAGCCGCCTTGCCCCCTGCTGCAACCGCAATATAGCTGTTGTAGCAGGGGGTAAATGTGCCGCTAAGGCTACCTGCTGCCGGAGGTTGTGGTGGGCTGGGTAACGGAGCTGCCGCCAGTAGGGCACCAAACAGCTACCCAGTTTGCATCTTATAAAAATAAGCTAGTTATATATCCAATAAGTTACATTATATTAACCCTATATCTTTCACTACCAGTTACCTATCACATATGGCCACCATGAGCTCAGAGTCAGCCACCAGCACCCTCACCCTCTATGTGCCCCCCGATACGTGGCCCAGTGTAGTGGAGTATTATAGTGTAGCCCTGGGCCAGGAGCCCAACCCGGCAGGCCCACCCGAAGCAGTTCTGTTGCTGCCTGATGGCGGCGAGTTGCACATAATAGCTACGAATGACAGCCAGCAGCTTACCCCCCGAGCGGAGCCGTTGTTTCTCAACCTCACCGACGTTGATCTGGTCGAAAACGCCTACCGGATTGCCATACGCCTGGGTGCCACTCCCAAAATACCGCTCCAAACGATAGACGTGTTTCCTGTATTAGCTACTGAGACAAGCCAAACAGGCCATGTGCACCTCACACTGGCCAGCGTTACGTTCACGAGCAAGACGGCCCTGGGCACCGATACTACCCTGGGCGTACTACATAACCCGAACTGGTAGCTGATTCAGTGCTACCTCCCTGCGGCATGTTGAGACCTCAATGCTCTGCGCTGCTGAATAGCGCCTTTTGGGTGCTGGCCCTGGGCCTGCTGCTCCCCCTGCTTGCTAAGGCCCAAACGCCCGCAGCCGATAGCTTGCGCCGCGTGCTGCGCACTGCTACCCGCCCCGATACTACCCGTGTGCGTCGCCTGCTGGCCCTAGGCCAGGAGCTGAAAACGGTGGATGCCCCCCAAGCCATTCAAGCCAATCAGCAGGCTCTAGCCTTGGCCCGGCAGCTGCCTGACCCCGCCGGTGAAGGCCTGGCGCTACTGGCCCTAAGTAACCTCTACCGCCGCTTAAACAACTTTGAGGCAGCGCGCCGCAGTGCCCAGCAGGCCCAGCGCCTCTTCGCACGCCTATCCGATGCCCGTGGCCAAGGCCGCGCCTGGTTGCAGCTTAGTACCCTATACGTGTTGCAGTCTGCTCCGGCAGCAGCCCTGGAGGCAGCCCTTAAAGGCCTGCCCCTGGCAGAGCGTGCCAGCGACACCCAAACCATCGCCCGCCTACGCTACACTATGGGCAATGTGTATTCCCAGCTGGGCAACTACGCTGAGGCGCTGCCGCTGCTGAGGTCGTCGCTGAAAATCGGGCGACAAACGGGCGACGATCAGCTGGTGCTGTCAGCACTGGGCGACTTAGGCGACTCCTACAAGAAGCTAAAAAAATGGCCCCAGGCCCTGCTCTACTACCAGCGTGCCCTGGAGCTAAGCCAACGCATCGGCGACCAGGTGGGCGAAGCCGGCTTCGAAACGAGCCTGGCGGAAGTGTACAGTCTGCAGGGCGACCCAGCCGCAGCTCTGGCTCATGGACAGCGGGCCCGCCAGCTCGTGCGCACTAACCAGGATGAGTTTAACCTGCCGACGGCGGAGCTGGCGCTGGCCCGGGCCTACCTGCTGCAAAATCAACCCGATAGTACCCTTAGCCTGGCCCAACACGCCCTGCAGCTCAGTCAGCACACCCGCAGCAACGGCACCAGCCGAAGCGCCACCGACCTCCTGGCCCAGGCCTACGCCCAACAGCAACACTTTGAGCAGGCCTACCACTACCGCACCCTGCACCTGGCCTACAACGACACCCTTTTTGGCGAGGATACCCAGCTCAGCACCAGCGCCCTGCGCTACGGCTACGAGCTAGACCGGAAGCAGGCCCAGATTGCGCTGCTCAACAAAACCCGGCAGCTGCAGGCCCAAACCGCCGAGCGCCAGCGCCAGCAGCTGTACGCGTTGCTGGCCGGTTTGGCCGGGGTACTGCTGCTGGCGGGCCTGCTGCTACGCAACATCTTGCTGAAGCAGCGCATCAACCGCCACCTCAACGAGACCAATCAGCAGATTGCTGCTCACCGCGACGACCTGGACCAGGCCCTGATTGAACTCCGCGCCACTCAGGCCCAGCTGGTGCAGCACGAGAAACTTGCCTCGCTGGGCCAGCTCACGGCTGGGGTGGCCCATGAAATTCAAAACCCGCTCAACTTCATCACTAACTTTTCTGACCTGGGCGTGGAGCTTACCACCGAGCTGCAGGAGGAGCTGGCCAAGGAGGCGCTTACCCCCGAGGGCCGGGCCACCATTGAGGAGCTGCTGCTCGACCTCAAGCAAAACCAGGTCAGCATGCATCAGCACGGCCGCCGCGCCGACCGCATTGTGAAAAGCATGTTGGAGCACTCCCGCGCCAGCAGTGGTCAGCCCCAGTTCACCGACCTGAACGCGCTGGCCGAGGAATGCCTGCGCCTGGCTTACCACAGCTGGCAAGCCACCAACAAAGACTTCAAAGCCACGCTTGATACGCACTTTGCCCCCGGCCTGCCCAACCTTAAGGTAGTGCCCCAGGACCTCACCCGCGTACTGGTGAACCTGCTCACCAATGCCTTTTATGCCGTTAGCGACAAGCAACGGCAACTGGGCAAAGACTACGAGCCGGTAGTCAGCATCCGGACTGAGCAGACCGGCAAGGCGGTACGCCTTAGGGTACGCGACAACGGGAACGGCATCCCGGCGGCGGTTCGGCAGCGCATATTCGAGCCCTTCTTCACCACCAAGCCCGCCGGTGAAGGCACTGGCCTAGGCCTGTCGTTGAGCTATGATATCGTCACGAAGGGGCACCGGGGCACGCTGAGCGTTGAAACCAGGGAGGGTGAGTTCACGGAGTTTGTGGTATGCCTGCCCACCGTACCCACACCGGCGCGTACCAGCCCAACTCCTTCCGTAGAAAGAACCAAAGCCCCGGTATAGCAGGCCGCCGGCCTAAGCTCAGCAGCCCGCCCGCCAAGCATAAAAAAAGCCTGTTTGCAAGGTGCAAACAGGCTTTACTGCAGAGAGGATGGGATTCGAACCCACGATGACCTTTTGAGCCATACACACTTTCCAGGCGTGCTCCTTCGACCACTCGGACACCTCTCTAGGATGCGGGGAAGTGGCGCAAAATAACACCCGATTTTCCGGATACGCAAGCCCCAGGCCTCTATCGTATCAGATTAACGTGATTTCGCCGCGCAAATCCTGGGTTAGCAGGCGCCGCGTTACCTCGGGCGCCTGGTTGAGGCCCAGCACAAACATAAGCTTGGTGATGGCCGCCTCCACCGTAATATCGTCGCCACCCAAAATGCCCAAGCCACTAAGGTGGGCGCTGGTTTCATAGCGCCCCTGCAGCACGCGCCCCTCCTCGCACTGGCTTACGTTGAGCAGGCAGACGCCCCGGTCGGCGGCATCGCGCAGGCAGTTCAGAAACCACGGCGCAGTGGGGGCGTTACCAGAGCCATAGGTTTCCAGCACCGCGCCGCGCAGGTCATCTACCTCCAGCTGGGCGCGTACCATGCGCTCGGTGAGGCCAGGGAACAGGCGCAGAATGGTCACCCTATCATCAAGGTGGGTGTGCACGCACAGGGGGGCGGCGGGCAGCGGCCGAATCTGCCGGTCGTTAAATTCCAGCTCAATACCCGCCCGGCCCAGCGGCGGATAGTTTTCGCTCCGGAAAGCATCGTACTGCTGGCTTTCTACCTTCTTGGCCCGGTTACCCCTGATCAGCAGCTCATTAAAGAACACGCACACTTCCGGCACCCGCACGGCACCGCCCGCAGGGTGGCAGGCGGCGGCCATTTCCAGGGCCGTTACCAGGTTGCGGCGGGCATCGGTCCGGATGCGGCCTACGGGTACCTGCGCCCCGGTAAACACCACGGTTTTTCCCAGGTTTTCGAGCAGGAAGCTCAGGGCCGCCGCTGAGTAGGCCATGGTATCAGTGCCGTGCAGCACCACAAACCCATCGTAGCGGGCGTAGTTGTCGCGAATGAGGGCCGCCAGGGCCAGCCAATCGGCAACGGTAATGTTAGAGGAATCAATGGGTGGCCCCAGGTTCAGGACATCCACCTGCATGTTGAGCTGGCGCAGCTCCGGCATTTTTTTCCGGATCTGCTCAAATTTCATCGGCACCAGCTCGCCAGATTTATTGTAGGCCATTCCGGCCGTGCCACCGGTATAAATTACCAGAATGGCTTTTTCAGGGGAAGTATCAGCAGGGGTAAACAAAGGCAGGCAGGTTGGGTGGTACTGTTGGCAGGAGCGGTGAAGGTATAAACAGAACGGCGACCAGACACAAATATGACCAAGTCAGCCGGAGCCCCCACCCCTCCTCCCAAGAGCAGGGTTCAGACTAGCATTCCAACTTCTTCATTAGCTGGCTTTGCCGAAGTAAAATACCTCTCTTTGAGGGCAGGGGGTGGGACTCACCTCTACGCAGGCTGCGGGCCCTGCTGGGTTGGCAGCTCCCCGAATAGCTCCCGTGTGTTGTGGGTAGTAACCGCCGCTACTTCCTCCACGTCTTTGCCCAGCAGCTCAGCTACGCGGCGCGCTACCAGCGGCAGGTAGCTGGGCTCGTTGCGCTTGCCCCGGTGCGGAACGGGAGCCAGATACGGGCAGTCGGTTTCGAGGAGCAGGTGCTCCAGGCCAATACCGGGCAGAACCTTGTCTAGGCCACCATTCTTAAACGTAGCCACGCCCCCGATGCCCAGCTTAAACCCCAGCTTGATAACTTCCTCGGCTTCTTCCTTTGAACCGGAGAAACAATGGAACACCCCGCGCAGGGAGCCATCCTGGGTGGCAGAAATGATGTCGGCGGTTTCGCGGAAGGCGTCGCGGGTGTGCAGCACCAGGGGCAGATTGTGCTTCCTGGCCAGGCCTACCTGAATGCGTAGAGCCTCCTGCTGTTCGGCCAGGTGGGTTTTATCCCAGTACAAATCAATGCCGCACTCCCCTACTGCCGCAAATGGGCGGCGCCCCAGCCAGGTTTCTACCTCGTAGAGCTCCTTCTCAAAGTTGCGCGTAACGTGGCAGGGGTGCAGGCCCATTTGGGCAAAGCAGTTGGTGGGATATTTGGCCTCCACTTCCAGCATAGCATCTATGCTGGTGTGGTCGATGTTGGGCATGAAGATGGTGAGTACGCCGGCGTCGAAGGCGCGGCGCAGCATATCGTCTTGGTCGGGCTTAAACTGCTCGGAGTAAACGTGAGCGTGCGAATCGGAGAGTTGCATGGCTGCAAAGGTGGTAAATAGTACGTTGGGCCTTGAAGCGAAAAAGGGATGGGCAGAGCCTACCGGTACTGCCGCCCCTTCCAGCTGAAGCGGATGGGTAACAGCCGAAACCCGGTTAGCATTCCCGTCAGGAAAACACTGTACGCTTCATACAGCGGAATTAGATGGAGCGGGGCGCGGCGGCCTACTTGCCGGAAACAGAGTGCCGCCAGGCTACCCTGCAGCACCATTTTCAGGCCCCACACTGCCGCGGCCACGCCTGGTCCCGCTATCCAGGCCAGCCCCAGCAGCACCAGATAAAAGGAGCCATACAGCAGCAGGCAGCCTTTCAGCCACCCGGGCAGCCCCTCTACCCCCCGCATCCAGCGGCGCCGCTGGTGCAGCAGCCCCGCCCAGGTATACATGGGCAGCGACTCAGCCAATACCTCGGCCCGAAATAGGTTGCGGGAGGTGTAGCCCCGGTGCAGCACCGCCTTGAACAGCTCAAAGTCTTCGGTGACGGAAAACGGCAGCTGCTCATAGCCGCCAGTAGCCTCATACGCGGCGCGGGTTATGAGCATGTTGTTGCCCATAGCCGTTACCGGGCGGCCCATGTCCGTTACCACCTGCACCAGCCCCAACGACATCAGCCAGTCGAGGCCCTGAATGTGGTGGAACAGGCGTGGGCCTTCCACCAGGGTCAGGCCCGTAACAATGCCTACCCCAGTTCGCGCATGAGCCAGCAACCCCTGCAGCCAGGTAGGCGGCACGGCAATATCAGCATCGGTGATGAAGAAGTACTCCGTGGAAGCCGTGCGGGTAAGGTGGGCCAGCACGTTAGCTTTCCCCCGGGCCGTACCCAGGTTCTCCCGGATGGGCACTACCCGAAATGTGCCCGCATAGCCCGCCATAGCAGCCTGAGCTACTGCGGCCGTATCGTCAGTGGAAGCGTCGTCACCGAGTAGCACCTCCACCCGCTCCGGCGGGTACTGCAGCGCCCGAATGGCCAGCAGGCAGCGGCCAATGGCGGCCTGCTCGTTGCGAGCGGCAATCAGAATGCTCACTCGTGGCAGCAGCTGGGGCAAAGGCTCCGGCTGGCTCCCCCGCCGGCGGGCAAACAGCACCGCTGAGGTCAGGAGCAGCCCAAACCAGCCCAGAAAGTAAAGCGTGAAAAGCAGCATCGGGCACAAAGGTCGCTCGGGGAAGTCAGAATCTGTCAGCTGCTCCCGCGACCGGCATTAAAGCAGCGCAAACTCATACCCCTGCTCGGCGAAATGCGCCAGATACCGCGGCAGCACGTAGCGCATATTGCGGCTGGCCTTGAGGCTGTCGTGAAAAACGGTGATGGAGCCGGGCCGGGTGTTTTGAATGGCATGGTGCAGACACTTCTCGGCCGCAAAGCTGCGGTCGTAGTCGTAGGTCAGCACATCCCACATCACTACCTGGTAGCTGTGGGCTAAGGCCTGGGCCAGCGACCTGGTAATCCGACCGTAGGGCGGGCGCAGCAGCGGCTTAGCCTGAGGCTGCAGCTCATCCAATACGGCCTGACACTCCGCTACATCCTGGAGATAAGAGGCATTTGAGTGACTCCAGCCACTTATGTGGTAAAAGGTGTGGTTGGCCAGCCGGTGGCCCTGCTCCACAATCTGCCGGGCCACGTGGGGGTGGCGGCGCACGTTGTCGCCCACGCAAAAAAACGTGCCTTTAGCATTGAACTGGGCCAGGGTTTCCAGCACGAAGGGCGTTTCTTCCGGAATAGGTCCGTCGTCAAAGGTCAAGTACAGCGTGGGAGGCTGGGTGGCGGGCATCTGCCAGAGGCACTCCGGAAACAAGCGCCGCACCAAAGCCGGCATTCGAAACAAACGCACAGAAGCAGAGGAGTTAAATAACTGAAGTTGCGTGCTGACCACGGGCCTAGGCCACTGGTTGCGGGTCGCAAAGTACGCAAGCCCGCCGCTTTTAGCAGCCCCAAGCCTCCTCTCATGCTGCCGGCGGGCTGGGCGTCTTACCCTTGGCTTCGCTTGCCCACCGCTTCCAGCACCTGCCACAACGCCTGAGCACTCTGCTCCCAGGAAAAACGCTGCACATTGCTGAACCCACGAGCTACCAGCTCCTGCCGCTGAGTGGCCTGCTCATACAACACGCGTAACCCCGCCGCAATGGACTCCACCTGAAACGGGTCAACCAGCTGAGCCGCGTTGCCGGCAACCTCGGGCATGGAACTACAGTTGGAGGTAATAACCGGTGAGCCGCACGCCTGCGCCTCAATGATTGGAATGCCAAAACCCTCAAAATACGGCACGTAAGCCGTGGCGTGGGCGGCAGCGTACAGTTGCACCAGCTCTTCATCGGTAACGCGGCCGGTCAGGTGCACATCCTGCCGAAACTGCATCTGGCGGTATACATCAAATATGGGCCCGGCTTTCCAGGCGGTGCGCCCTACCACCAGCAGCTTGGTGGGCGCCTGAGTTTGCTGCTTAAACAGCTCAAAAGCTCGCAGCAGGTTCAGCAGATTCTTGCGGGGCTGCAGGGCGCCCACAAATAAAAAGTACGGCTTACCGGCGCTGTACCGGTCACGGGTGGCCTGCTGTTCGGCCTCGGTTTGCGGCTGAAACTGAGCATCGGCGGCGTTGTAGACTACGCTGATTTTATCGGCCGCAACGCCGTAGGTGCGCACAATATCCTGGCGGGTGGCCTCCGAAACTGCAATTAGCTGCTCAGATGCCCGGGCAAAGCGGGGCGTAAAAAACTGGTAGTAGCGGAGCGTGAGCCGGTCTACATCCTGCGAGAAATGCTCGAAGGCCAGGTCATGAAGCACGGTAACCCGCGGCACGTGGGTGCGCAGCGTGGTATAGCCATCGGGGCTCAGGAACACAGCCGGGCGGTGGCGGCGCAGCCACCGCGCCACGGCTCCTTCAAACCAGGCCACCCACAACACGGGGTGCCTAGCCGGGGGGCTCAGCACGTGCGGCACCACGTTTGTGCCAAAAATGTAGCGCGGGTCAAACGCCCTGTCAAACAGGAAATGAAAGGTGTGCTCCGGATGCTGCTGCACCAGGTGGCGGAGCGTTTCGTAGGTGAAGCGCCCAATGCCTTCCAGCTTGTCGCCGGGGAGCAGGAAACGAACATTAACGGCTATTTCCAAACGGCTAGAAGTGGGCAAGTGAAGACTAAGGCTAAACCAGATTCCGGTACAAGAATACTACGTCATTTCCCACGGCGCAGCTACGGCCCCGCCCGTTTACCCGCCTCTCTTGGTAGCTTGCGCAAGCCGGGGTGGCCTACAGCCCAGGTTACTGCTTGATAAAGACGAAGTTATCAGAGTCGTAGCTATGCGCCTGCAGGAAGCCATTCAGATCAGCGCACGGCACGGGCTGGCCCAGCGCATTCAGGGAGTGGGCGCTGTAGCCCAGTTGCTGGAGCAACGCCACAGCCTTCTGGTGCTCTGCATTATGGCGTTTGGGCTCCAGGTATTCCATTACCACATAGGGGCGCAAATGGCCTAGGCTCTCTGCGGCCCCGGCAATTACCTTGAGCTCCGCCCCTTCCACGTCAATTTTAATAACGGCGGGTTGGTGGTTGCTTGCCTTCAGGATGTCGTCGATGCGCGTGGCCGGAATGTCAATGCGCGTGGGCTTGAAGTCGGCAAACCACTTCTCATCGGCAAACTGCGCCACATCCATGGAGTTAAACTCATTGTAGAGCACCGGAAACTCATAGAAAGATATAGTTTCCTGCTTGTCAGAAACGGCTTGGTTGATGGCCTGAATGTTGGCCTGACCTTTCACATTTTCAGCCAGCACGGCATAGGTGCTCCTTGAAGCCTCGTAGGCCAGTACCTGCCCCGCAGACCCCACCAGGCGTGAGGCCAGCAGCGCAAAATACCCGAAGTGGCCACCCACATCCAGAAAAGTGTCGCCGGGTTGCAGGGTGTTGATCAGGAAACGGGCCAGCCGAATTTCTGAGCTGTGCGACTTGCCTCCCGTCAGGTAGATATCAGTGCCAGCGGGCAGCACCACCTGCATGGGCATCCCGAAGAAAGTGCTCACTTGTTTCACCAGCCCTTTCTTGGTGCGAGCGTACACCAGCTGCCGAAACCCTATGGCGTACAGGTATTTCCCAGGGGCATGCAGCAGGCGCCGCCATTTAGTAGCGTTGGCAAGGGCTTCGACTTCATCAAGCTGCTTTAAAAGGGAATTCATGTACTAAGAATAGAGACGCAAAGGGGGCCGCAAGCTGGTCAGGCCAGGGTGCAGACGGGCAAATATCGACTTTTACGCTTCGGTTTTGCGCTGCCGTAGCTGTTTAAGTTCGGCGGGCCGCACAATGCGCAGTGCCAGCACCAGCACCATAAATAACGCACCAGCCACGATAGCCTCCACTAACCACGAGAGTTGCAGGTAGGTTTGCATGGCGTACCACGCGGCGCACAACAAGCCAAATATACCCGCCAGCTTGGCAAGTATTTTCCAGGGCACTGCTATTTCAGCGTGGCGTTGCACCAGCCACACATAGCAGCCAGACACGAACACGGCGCAAAGCAGCGTGTTCCAGGCGGCGGCAATGGCGCCGAATTGCGGCAGGAACACCCAGTTCAGACCAATATTCAAGGCTACGCTCACGGCCACCAGTCGGCTCACGGTACTTACGAAGCGGGTGCTGTTGAGCAGGGAAGCGTAAAGCGCGAAGAACGAGTGTACCAGCACATTCACGAAGAGAATTTTAAGGCACCACGCCATACGGGCCACTTCAGCCGGGCTGCTGTGTTTGAACTGCCAGAACAGCACCTCACCTCGAAACAGCACGAAGGCGCATAGCAGCAGCATGGGCAGCGTTACCACCCGCTGCCCAAACCACAGCAGGTCGCGCTGCTCCTGGCGGCTGTTTACGGCGCCGGCAAACTTGGCGAAGAAGAGGGGCAGAATCGTCCAGATATACATCATCACGGCATCAACCCAGCGGTAGGCCCCGGCGTAATAGCCCGCCTCCGTGGGTGAGGCCAGGCGCTCCAGCATTACCATGTCAATGCGCTCATTCACCCCATACAGCAGCGTGATAACGGCAAACGGCACGGTTTCGCGCAGCACGGTGCGGGCCTGCCCCCACTGCCAGCGGTAGCGCACCCGCCCAAACAGGCGCGTCATGAGCCCATAGAGCAGAACGGTGGTAAACACCGCTGCCACTACCCGCACGCCCACGTAGCGCTCCAGCGTGAGGCCCAGGGGCAGCAGTACCAGCACCAGGCCCAGCAACAGAAACTTCTCAAACACCGACAGCACCGCATCGGTGTTGAAGTGCTGGTGGGCCTGCAGGGTACCGCGCAAAAACTGCCCGTACTGGGCCAGCAGCAGGCTTACCCCAATGGCCCCGAGCAGCACCAGCGGGTAGCTACGGTAACCTATCACCCACCCCACGCCCAGCATGGCAAACAGGGCCGCCACATTAAGCCAGCCACGTAACGGCAGAATAGTAGGGAAGTACTCGGTCAGGAAGGCAGGGTCGGCGGCTACGCGCTTCACGCTGTAGTGCGTCAGGCCCAGATCTGAGACGGTAGCCAGCACCAGCGTTAGGGCGGAGAGGGCCGTAAACAGGCCAAAAGCCGCGTGCCCCAGGCGGTCTTGCACTATATTTTCCAGCACCACCCAGCCTGGCTTTATGAGCAGGTTGAGCAGCACTACCAGACTGATATTTCCAAAAAACCGTTTGATGCCGTCGGCGCTTAACTGAATAAATCTGCTCCAGGCGCCACAGGGCAACCTGGCCAGGGCACAAAACTACGTAAAAAGCCGGCGGGCCTCAGAGCCGATATCCGCACGGGAGAGGGCATTTTTCCTCTATCTTTGCTCGCCGCTGCCAGCCCCCTTTCCACTTTGGGGTGAGCGGCTATCTATACTTATGTCGGAGCGCCCGTATTCTCTTCTTGGCCTGTGGCCTATTATTAATCGTTGGAAAAACTTGGTGCTGGCGGCTCTCGTGCTGGCATTTGTGCTCAGTACCCTTGTAGCTTTTCTGTTACCTAACATCTACCAATCGAAGGCAGTATTCTTCCCCACCAACCCTCAAAACTCTGACCCTGACCGCATTGTAGAGGGCCAGAAACTGGAACTGGGTGGCCGTACCGAAGACCTGGACCGCGTAATAACCGTGGGCGAATCACAGCCGGTAGCTGAGCTGATGCTCAAGCGCTTCAACCTGTACCAGCACTACGGCGTGGGCACTCCCGGCAACGACAAGGCCGATACCGATGCCCTGCGCGAGTTCAGCGACAACCTCGACATTGTGCGCAATGAGCGTGATGTTATTGAGCTTTCGTTTCAGGACCAGGATAAGAAGCTAGCGGCCCAAATCACCAATACTATGGTGACGGTCATCGACTCCATTAACCAGCAGCTGACGCTGGAGAACCGGCGCAATGTGCTAGGCCTATACAAGCAGCGCTACGAGTTCCTGAACAAAGAATATGAACACTCGCGCCAGCAGGTAGTGCAGGCCCGGCACCGCTACGGCATCTTCGGGCCAGAGCAACAGTCGCGGTATTTGTCGCGGGAGATTGTGCGTCTGGAGCGGGAGCTTAACCAAACGGGGCAGTACGTAAGAACGCAGGGCCTACGCCAGGCGCTCAAGCGCATCAAGCAAAACGAGCAGGAAACGGCCAACAATACGGAAAGCTACCTGGCCCGCGAGATTGTGGAAACGCAAAGCGCCCTGGCCGAGCAAGGTAGCGGCGGCCCCAAGTCATCGAGCCTGCGCCGGGCCTTGCGCGGCCTTACCAGCAGCAGCAGCGGCAACCTCATCAACGCAGAAAGCTACATCAACGGCATCGACTCCCTGAACCTGCTCACGGCTCGCGTAACCGATCTGCAGGACCGCCTGGTGAAGGCTCAGGGCGAGTACGAAACGGCGGAGCTGTCTATTAAGGCGCGTATCTCGTCGCTTTATGTAGTGCAGAAGGCGTACCCAGCCACCCGCAAGAGCAAGCCGGTGCGCTGGCTGATTATCGTTGGCTCGGTGTTCCTAACCTTTGCGTTGTCGGTGGTGGTCATCACGCTGCTGGAGCTGTACCGCCGGACCCAGCGCCCAGTAGTGGCCTCCACGTGAGTGAGCTGCTGAACCGGTTTCGCCCCACCGACCCCAGCCAACGCCTGTTTGTGGGGTTTATGCTCCTGCTGATGCTGGGCGGCGCAACGGCGGCCCTGCTGGAAACGCCGCTGGCTTTGTTGCCCGTGGTGCTGGCGCTAGGCCTGTTGGTGGTATTTACCGACTGGACGCTGCTCTTTTACCTGCTGTTTCTGACGCTGGCCTTCTCTCGTGAGTTTCCGGTGCCGGGCGGCCTGAGCCTCGATGTACCCTCGGAGCCGCTGATGATGACGCTTACCGGCTGCATCATGGCCACCCTATTTATGCGCCGCGTGCGGCTGCCGGCCCGGGAGTTGTTGCACCCCGTACTTGTGGTGCTGCTGCTGATGCTACTGTGGTCCGTTACCTCGTCGTTTTTCTCCGTCGATTCTACCAAGTCCATCAAGTACATTCTGGCCAAGATATGGTACTTGACGCCCTTTATACTGGGCACGTTCCTGCTGGTGCGCCGCCCCGGGAAGGTGTGGCAGGTGGCCCGGCTCTACGTAATTGGCACCTGCCTTACGGTGCTCATTGTAATTGTACGGCACGCGGCTCATGGCTTTGCCTTTGATGCCATTAACCCGGCGGTGCAGCCCCTCTACCGCAACCACGTAACCTACGCTACGGTACTGGCCCTGCTGTTGCCCTTCTCATGGTATGGAGCGCGCAATAGTACTGGCCTGGCCCGCCTGGGCTGGCACCTGGCTACGGGTCTGCTGCTGTTTGGACTGCTGACGGCCTACACGCGTGCTTCCATTCTGGCACTGCCGGTGGCGGGTATTTTCTACGGGGTTATGCGCCTGCGCCAAACCCGCCTGCTACTGGTTGGCACGTTGGTAGGCGTGCTGGCGGGAGTCAGCTACTTTCTGAGCGAAAACAACTACATGCTGTACGCTCCCGACTTCGAGAAAACCGTTTTCAACGGCAAAGACTTTGGCAAACACCTGGAGGCTACGTATAAGCTACAGGATATGTCGGGGATGGAGCGGGTGTACCGGTGGGTGGCGGCGGCCCGCATGACGGCCGACAAGCCCCTGGTAGGTAGCGGCCCCAGCACATTTTACCCCGAGTACAAGCGCTACACCGTCCGCAGCTTCCGCACCTACGTCAGCGACAACCCCGAGCGCTCCACTACGCACAACTATTTTCTGTTGCTGCTGGCCGAGCAGGGATTTCCGGGCATGCTGCTCTTTGTGGTGCTGCTGGGTATCAGCCTCCTGATGATTGAGCGCTTATACCATCGCACCGTCCCGCGCTCAGAGTTGCGCTACGTAGTGCTGGCCTGCGGGCTTAGCTTTGTTATTATTGTGTTTCACCTGCTTCTGAATGAGCTGGTAGAAGTTGATAAGATTGGCTCCTTCTTCTTTTTTAATCTGGCCGTCTTAATCCGGATGGGCACCTGGTTAAAGCCAAAGCAAGAGGGCGGCATAGTCATAGAGGCACAGCGCGCTATTAGCTAGGCTAGCGGCTTGCCGGTACTCCGCAGCGTTGCGCTCTAAGCCGTAACGGCACTATCCGTCATCCGCTAGGCCACTCCTCTATTTAAAGCGGCAGCTGAGAATGGTTACGTCATCGGCGAAGCGGTTGCCGCTGGCGTTGTAGGCCTCTATCTCGCGCAGTAGCTCCCGATGCACAACCGCTAGCGGGGCATAGCGGTTGTGGCGCAGTACACGCAGTACGCCTTCCTCCCCGAACTCCTCCTGGTTGCTGTCGAATACCTCCGTCAGGCCATCGGTGTAGGTGAGCAGCAGCGTACGTGGGGGCACCACTACCTCCCCTACCAGCAGCATGGGCAGCTCCTCCATCACGCCCAGCATAATGGTGCCCGACTTGAGCAGCAGCATGGGGCCCTGGTCAGGAATGAGCAGAGGGTCGTTGTGGCCCGCGTTTACGTATTGCAGTACGCGGGTGCCCCGGTCGTAGAGCCCGAAGAATACGGTGATGAACTTGTCGCCGCCGGCATTGCGGAAAATGAGGTTGTTCAGTTCATGCACCACCGTGGCCAGGTCGGCCTTCTGGCGCAGCAGGGTGCGCAGACCCGCCTGGAAGTTCGACATGAGCAGAGAGGCCGCCACGCCCTTGCCAGACACATCGGCCACGCAAAACAGGAACCGGTTATCGTCGAGGCTAACCACATCGTAGTAGTCGCCGCCCACGGCGGTGTGAGGCACGTAGCTGGCCTGCACCGCCACCTGGGCATCATTGGGCAGCTTGCGTGGGAAGAGCATAGTCTGCACTTCCTGGGCAATTTCAATCTCCTTCCGGATGGCGGCATCGGCTACGCGCTGCCGCGCCAGCCGGCGGCTCTCAATGGCCCCGATAAGAATGTTGCTCAGCGTTTGCAGAAACTTGGTGGCTTCCTCATCGGCGTAGTCTTCGTGCACGTTGCCGATAAACACGTAAGCCTGCACATTCCCATTCGATACTACCGGAATCACCGTCTCCAGATGCTGCCACTCGGGGCTCAGCCCAAAGTGCTTAACCGGGCACGGCAGGGCCGTACAACCTTCCTGCACGGCCAGGGGGAGGCTCACCGTACGAAAATCAGGCAGCCCAGCCCCAAAGGATACCATGCACTCCCAGGCACCCTCATCCTTCACGTACAGCACCAGCCGTCGAATATTCAACTGGCCTAGCAGCGTAAACTGAAAGATTTTATAGAGCGCTCCTTCCGTCGGATCGAGGTTAATGGCTTGAGTGATTTCCAGCAAAGCCCCCAATTCACGCTCCTTCAGTAGTAGGCGTTTCTCAGGGCTTATTGAGCGAGAAGTAGACATCAGGTGAAGTGGTGAGCTTGTGAAGTAGTGGAGAAGTGAAAGGGTGCCCTTGTGAGGTGGTGCTTTTCAGGTTTACCAAGCCTGGGTTTAAAGCAGGCTCACAAGTTCACAAATTTGCCTTTCACCTGTGCTAGCCTACTGGCGTTTTAGGGTCGTACGCGTCGCGCAGGCCGTTGCCAAGCAAGTTAAAGCTGAGCACCAGCAGGCTGATGGCCAAACCTGGCAGCAGCGTGAGCCACAAGCCAGCCTCGGTACCCAGCAGCTGAAAACCCTCATTAACCATCAGCCCCCACGAAGGGGCCGGCGGCTGCACGCCCAGGCCTAAAAAGCTCAGGCCCGCTTCCAGCAAGATAGCGGCTGCAAAGTTACTGGTTGCTAACACAATCAAAGGCCCGGTCATGTTAGGCAGTAAGTGCCGCCAGATCAGGCGACTCTGGGGCAGGCCCAGCACCCGGCCGGCTTCCACGAAGGTTTTTTCGCGCAGGCTCAGCATCTGCCCGCGTACCACGCGGGCCACATCTACCCACATCGTAAGGCCAACTGCCACAAACGAAGTCCAGACGCCTTTGCTGTCGAGGGCGAGGGATATGGCAATGACCAGCATGATGCCGGGGATGCTCCATACCACCGTCATGAGGCCCAGCAATAGGCTATCAACCCAGCCGCCCACGTAGCCCGCCACGGCCCCAATGGCCATGCCCAGCAGCACCGATATCAGCACCGCCACCAGACCAATACCGAGCGAGATGCGCGTGCCCAGCAGTAAACGACTGAGCTCGTCGCGCCCAGCTTTATCGGTACCCAGCAGGTAGGTGCGGGAGCTGATGGCCTGCTCAGCAATGAATTGGGGGGTACTATTGGCGAGCCTGTTTTTGGTTAGGCTGGCCAGAGCAACACCCTGCTCAGCCACCCGCGCCGCCCCTGCCGACCGGTACGTCTGGAACGGGCGCACAAAAAGTGAGTCGGGGGTGGTGCGGTACTGCGCTTCAATGGGCACCTCCCGGTACGGCGAGGGCTGCCCACCCCACCACAGGCCCAGCAAGCCTACCCGGGCCGCACTGCGGGCTGAATCAGGCAGCGGAATACGCAGCACATTTACCCGTAAGCCGGGCGGCTGCTTCTGCAGGGCCACTAGGCTGTTGTTGGCGTTAGGAGTATTATCAGGCAGCACCCAATAGCCCAGCACCGCTACCAGGGTACACAGCACAATAAAGCCCAGCCCGAGCATGGCGGGCTGGTTGCGCAACAGCCGCCGCCGTACGTAATAGCCCGGCGGCCGGGCCGGGGGCAGCGTAGCCGAAACAGGAGCAGCTATGGCCACAGGCTAGCGGGTGTTATGCTGCAAAAGGCCTTCTTTGGAGGCCAGAAAAAAACTATCGCGCACGATGGCGCCAAAGGAGCTTTCTTCGTAGGCCAGCTCCGTGTCGGGGTCGGGCCAGAAGCTGCGGATGAGGTCCTGCGCTAACAGGTTACGCAGGTTACGCTCCAGCTCAGCCGGAGCTAACCGCGTTTTGGTAACCAGATCGGAGAAGGAGCAGACGAAATACAGCTCATCGAGAATATCGAATTCGGTGTCGGTCACGGGCAGAATGGGGCTTGGCAGGATGAACAAAGGTAAAAGGCCCCGCCCAATTTCAGCAGATACCAGCGAAAAGGCTACTCCCGGAACCTGAAAGTAACCCAGCTGGGCTTAGTGCGCACCACACGCCGCTGGGCTGCCGCCCCTTAATCAGCTGTTACTTAACTACCGCCACGGCGCCGTTATACTCGGCACCACTTGCCTTATGAGACTTCACATAGGCCAGTATTTGCCGTATTTCTGATTCAGAAAGCTGGAAGCTGGGCATTTGCTGCTGGCCATATTGATTAAAGATCTTTATGGCATACTCGTCGCCGCTGGCTACCATCCTGCCGGAGTTTTTAATCCAGCTCAGGAGCCACCTTTCGGACCGACGCTTGTCGAGCCCCATGAGCGCCGGACCCACTACCACCTCGTTTATGGCGTGACACTGAGCGCAATTGCCTTTAAATAAGGCTTCGCCAGCAACTTCTGTTTCTGATAGCGCAGGCCCCATGGCTATAGCTTGGCCCGCTGAATTGAGCCCGGCGACCTGGGCTTGCGCAAGTGAATCGGGCTGCGCGCCGCTTTGTGCCGTGGTTCCCATTTGGAAAGGCTCTATGACGCCGGTAGCGGCGAAAAAGACACCACCAATCAAGAAGAGCAACAACACAACCAGCAACGGAAACAGGGCTTTTAGGCTGAAATGGGACATAGCACCAGAGCTTATGGATAGACCTAACTTTTCGCCAATAAGTAGTGCTCAATTGCTACCCTACCACTCCTTTTCGACTTTTTATTTTCTGATTACTATATAGTAGAAAAAGCGTCTTACGTCTGGGTCTGGCGGCCTTTCCACACATATCCGCCCCGCAGGCCCAATAGGCCGGTAGCTAGCGCGTACGGCGCGTAGGCCAGTTGCAGCACAGGCACCCAGCGTAACCAGTGCGCCCTTCCCAAAAACTGCAATACCGGTCGTAGAAACACTACATCTCCTGCTAGTTTCAGCCCCCAAGCCAGAGGTGCTAACCACCCCGCAGAGGCACCGCCCAGCCAAAGCCCTAGGCCTATTGGGAAGGTGAGGTTAGCCAGCAGCACCAGCACCGCCAGCCGTTGGGGCGCGGCCGCCTGGTAATGGCGCCATTTGCTGGCCCAACGCACCCGCTGCCACAGGAGCTGCCGCAGGGTGGGTTGCGCCGCCGTACGCACAATTGCCTGCCGGTTTTGCAGGAAGCGTACCCCACCGGGGTAGGCCGCGTGCATCTTATGCAGCAGAAACTCATCGTCGCCGCTGGGTACGGCCTCATTGCCCCGGAAACCATCTACGGCGGCAAAGGCGGCGCGGCGGTAGGCCAGGTTGGCCCCGTTGCACATAGTGGGCTGTTGCCGGTTAATAGAAGCGGCCCCTACTCCTACCAAACCGGCCAGCTCCAGGCCCTGCAGGGCAGCCAACCAGCCAGTACCCGTCAGGAGCACGGGGCCGCTGATGAACTGCACGGCAGGGTCGGCGGCAAGGGTAGCGTAGGCCTGTAGCCAGCCAGCGGGCACCCGGCAGTCGGCATCGGTGAGGAGCACCCAGGGCGCCTGTGCTGCCCGCACGGCAGCTTCTACCGCTGCCTTTTTGCCGGTACGGGCACCGGGCAGATTCGCCAGCTGCAACAGCCGCACCGAAAACGGCAGGCGCTGCGCTGCCTCCAGCACTACTGCGGCAGTGGCATCAGTAGAATGGTCATCGGCCACCAACACCTCAAACCCGCCGGGCACTGGCAACTGCTGCTGCAAATCAGCCAGCAGCAGCGGCAAGTTCTCGGCCTCATTACGGGCCGCAATCAAAATAGAGAAGGCAGGCGCAGGCCTCTCTCCTGCTCCTGCTGTATTATGGACGAAGGAATCTGTGCTGGATAGGTCGTTGGGGCCGTCTGGCACCCTTTCCCCTTGGGAGCAGGGCTGAGCGTTGCACCAGGCGCGGCGGTAAAGCAGCATCTGCCACAGGTAAATACCCGCAATCAGCACCTGCAATGCCAGTAGGCCACTCCCCCACTCCCAGCTACTCATGCGCGGCGGGCTTTGCGGGTGCTTTGCCACGCTTACGAACTACCTTCAGCCGCAGCACAAAGCCCAGGCCGGCGGCGCTCGGCAGGGCAATATTAACAACCCACAGGCTGATGCTGGCGCTAAGCACCGGCAACACCGGCTCGCCCAGCAGCCCAAACAAATGCGTAGCCGACAACTCCCGCACGCCCACATCGGCCAGGGCATTGAGCGAGGGCACCAGTGACTTTAGCAGGAAGGTGCCCGCAATAGCCGCTACTCCCGGCCCGAATGGCGCATGGGCTCCGTAGGCCACTAGCAGCAACCCAAACTGCACGCAAAACACTCCGTACCGCAGCCCCGAAATAAGCAGGACTGCCGTGAGGGCCCGCGCCGGGTACGTGGGCATAACGGCCAGAAACCGCCGGAACCGCCGCAACGGCCGCACCGCCATTACGGCCGCCACCAGCAACCGTGAGCGGTACAAGGGCAACAGCACGGCCAGGTTAGCTAGCACCACGGCCACCACCAGGCCTAGGCCAGTGGCAGGGTAGCCGTGCAGGTAAAACCGCAGCACAAAGTACAGCAGCCCCGTAGTGCCGGCCAGCACGGTAACCACCAACTGGCAGTAGCGCCCCAGAAATACGGCCCCCAGCGCATCAAGCCGCCGGCTTTTGAGTTCAATAATGCGGCCAGCGTAATCCCCTACGCGGTTAGGGGTTACGAAACCCAGCGTGAGGCCCACCAGAACTGCCCGAAAGCTGCGCCGAAACGATACCGGCTCCAGGTGCCGGGCCAGGCGCCACCACTTCCAGGCCTCGAGGCCCCAGTTGGCTGGCATCAGGATCAGGGCCAGCAGAATAGGCCCGCGCCCCTCCCCGCTTAGGGTGCGGGTAAGCAAGCCGCGCCAGGCCGTGGCGGTGTCGGCGTCCTGAAACACCGAGTACCAGAGCAACCCCAGCGTGAGCAGGGTAACGAGAAGTTTGCCCATCACCACAAACCCGCGCCGACGAGCGGCACTATCCGGCTTTTGGACGTAGTTTTGTAGAAGGTCAGGGGGCAAAACGGCGGAAATAGTATTCGGTTAGCTACTTTGGTTTATCGGCCGACAGCCGCGTAAGTCCCCATCTGAACGACCTACTACGCCTACCCCGCCATGATTCTGCCCCTTGCCACCACCGATTTGCTACCCAAGATTATCATGGGTGTCGACCCTGGCACGCAGATTATGGGCTATGCCATTATTGAGGTGCAGGGCCAGCGGGTGCGCGTGGTGCAGTACGACGTGATTAACATGAAAGCCCTGGGCTCGAATCACGCCGTAAAGCTAAAGAAGATCTACGACCGGATGGTGGAACTCATCGACGAGTTCTTACCCGACGAGCTGGCCATTGAGGCGCCATTTTTTGGGGTGAACGTGCAAAGTATGCTCAAGCTGGGCCGGGCCCAGGGCGTGGCCATTGCCGCGTGCCTCTCCCGCCAGATCCCGTACGTGGAGTACGCGCCCACCAAGGTGAAGCAGTCGGTAACAGGCTCGGGCAACGCCACCAAGGAGCAGGTAGCCCACATGCTCCGCCAGACCCTGCAGCTCCCACCCATTGAGGAGGCCCCGAAGTTCCTGGATGCTACCGATGCCCTGGCCGTGGCCATGTGCCACCACTACCAGAAAGGCAACAACGTGAAAGCCGGTGGTAAAAGCTGGGGCAAGTTCATTGCCGATAACCCCGGTAAGCTGGCGGCCCCCGTGGCCGGCAAGAAGGCGGCAGTCAGCAAGAAGAAGCCAGCGGCGTAGCTGATTGCTATTTGCTGAAAATACTATCACCAGAGTCTGGACAGCGACTCTCCTGAGCAGCTACTTCGGGGACACGAGAAAATTGCCTCACGGTGCTCCTCTGCTTTAGGGTAGCACTAGTGAAATAGCCCTGGCGGTGGGGTGTACGGTTTGCTTGCGAGGGCCGTATGTTTGCGGCCATGACTGATCTGCCGCGTCTTCTGCTGGTACTACTGCTGCTCGCCGCCGGCATGGTGTATAGCTGGCGCCGGAATAAACTAACTCCGGTGGCTATCTGGACGGGGGGACTGCTAGGCCTGCTTATCTACAGCGGCTGTGGCTTGCTGGGGGTAGGCCTGCTGGCTTTATTTTTTGGCTTAGGCTCCGTGGCTTCTTCCTGGAAGGTAGTCGAAAAGCGCCGGCTAGGCCTCGCAGAGGCCAACAAGGGCCAGCGCACGGCAGGACAGGTGCTGGCCAATGCGGGGGTAGCCGCGTTGGTAGCGGGGTGGGGCTGGCAGTTCCCCGCCAACGCCTCGGTAGCTCAGCTCATGCTGGCCGGCAGCTTTGCGGCCGCAACGGCTGATACTCTCTCCTCTGAGTTGGGCAACGTATATGGCCGGCGGTACTTTAACATCCTCACCTGGCGCCCTGATGTGCGGGGCGAAAATGGAGTAGTAAGCGTAGCAGGCACTGCGTTGGGTCTGTTGGGTAGCGCGGTGGTTGCCGGGGTCTATTGCTTAAGCACGGGCCTGGGGTCAGCTTTCTGGTTGCTCTTGGTTGCGGGCACAGCTGGCAACCTGGCCGATTCTGTCCTGGGCGCTACACTAGAGCGGCGACATTATATTACGAACAACATCGTCAACTTTTGCAACACCCTGGTTGGCGCTGTGGTGGCGGCCGGCTTGGCTCAAGTATTCTAACCGCATTAAGTGGCAAGCCGGGTACGTGGGTTGATGTGGCTTTGCTTACCAGAAACGGTTGGTACATACCACCTGCGCCTTTTTCTTGAGGCGTAGGCCTACCAGTATCTCGTGGCTGCCGCCGTGGTAGCCGGCCAACTGAGACAGGCCCGCGTCATAGGAATATCCTACCGTAAACTGCTCATAATTGAGGCCCACCATGCCCACGAATGAGTCAAAGGCGCGCCACGAGACGCCGCCCCACAGCAGATCCTGGTACTTAAGCTTGGCGTTGAGGTCAACAGAAAGCGGTGCTGGCTGCACGGCCTTCACCAGCACCGATGGCACCAGCGACCAATCATCACTGAGGGGTACCCGCACCCCGCCCGTGGCAAAGTAGTGGCGCTTAAGTGTATTGCCCTCCCCTGCCTCCAGTGAGTTAGGGCCATAGGAAAAGTTAAGCTTATTGCCCAGCAGCTGCGCCCCCGATACGCCAAAGTAAAAATCGGAACTATACACCCATAGGCCTACTGACCCATCGAGCACCCGTGAGGCGGCGCTGGCGGCTACAGTGGTAGGATCAAAAAACTGCAGCTTCTGCCCATCAACGGCAAACTGCTGCATACCTGCCGACACCCCCAGCGCCGCCCGCAGGTTAGGCCGCAGCACCAGGTTATAGGCGTAGGAAAGATAGGCACCGGTCCGGCTGGTAGGGCCGGTTTCATCCTTATACACTAGGCCACCTATGGCATGAAACGGCCGGCGCCGGTCGCGCAGGGTGCGCTTGCCGGTGGTGCGCCACTTGCCCAGCGAGGAGCTGGCGCTGGCGTAGTAGGTCTTGGGGGCTCCCTCCAGACCTGTCCACTGGGTGCGGTAGCTAAGCTTGACGTCAATGTAGTCCTCTACCCCGGTGGCGCCGGGGTTCAGGATGTAGTTGTTGTTCATGTATTGGCTGTACTGCGCCTGCTGCTGGGCCAGGGCCGGCACGACAGCCACAAGCAGCAGCGGGAGCAGCAGTAGAGTTAAAGCTCTTTTCATAACAGTTGGGACCTTAGCGTAAGAACTAAGCGGTAGCCCTGCTGCGACACACGCAGCAGGGACAGATTGTTAATACAGAATGGTAATGGAGCCACTATAGGATTTGCCTAACGGTCCCTTCGTGACGACGACGTAATAGTAGGTTCCCACCGGAGCGGGCTGGCCGTTGATGTCGCCGCGCCACTCATTGGCCCGGCTGTAGTTCTCAGCTGAGAATATTTTGTTGCCCCAGCGGTTAAACACGGTCACGGTGTTTTCGGGGAACTGCTCAATAAACTCAATCTGCCAGGTATCGTCGCGGCCATCACCGTTGGGCGTGAAGGCGTTCGGAATGCGGATGGCGGGGCGTACCGTGATGGTGACCTGGTCGCTGTCTGCGCAGCCCCCGCTGCCCGCCGACAAGGTGTAGGTGGTAGTTACCAAGGGAGTAACTCTAGGCCGCAACTGGTCATTAAACGGGAAAGTCAGCCCCGCAGCCGCGGTCCACGTCACGGGGTAATTGCCGTCGGCGCGGCCTTCCAGCGTAATAGTGGTACCCGCCAGAATCTCCCGGTCGGGGCCCGCGTCTACATCAACCGGTGGTTGAATCTGCACGGTTATTCCATTAGAAACGGCCGTAACTGGTTGCCCGCACACGTTGGTTGTACGCAGCCGCAGGGTCACGACCTGACCTTCGCGCAGCGTTGTGCTAGTAAATACTGGCCCCGTAGCCCCGGCCACGTCTCCGCCATTCACCTGCCACTGGTATTGAGGGGCCGGACCAGCCTCCGTTACGTTGACGAGGCTGAAGGTAAGGGGCGCGCCCAAGCAAACGGGCCCGCCCGGCTGCACCGAAATAGTGAGCGTGGGTAGCGGAGTGGGCGTGCGCGTTACGGTAACCGTTGCCACGGCTGGCCCCGTGCTGCAGAGCCCCGCCGTGGGGGTTACCTCCACCCGCACTTGGTCGCCGGTGACCAAGGTGCTGCTGGTGAACGTGGGCCCCGTGGCAACGGCTACGTTATTAACGAGCCAACGGAAAGTAGGCGCGGCCCCCGCATTGGTCACCACCGCCGTGAAGGTAAGCGGCGTGCCAGGGCACTGCACGGGCGGAGTAGCCAGAGTTACCGTGGGCGTCACGGCAGGCTGCACCTGTATGGTCACCACGTTGGAAACCACCGTTGCGCAACTGCCCATGCCCGACGTTACCCGGCGGCGGAAGTACGTGGTAGCCGTGAGGGTGCCCGGCGCGAAAGTAGAGTTAGTTGCCCCGGCTATGGCTGACCAGTTTGAGTTATCAGCCGAGGATTCCCACTGATACGCAAACGTGCCAGTACCTCCGCTGGGGTCAGTGGTGTTGGTGAGCGGGTTGGGGACAGTACCAGTACAGATAGTCTGGTCGGCCGCAATAGAACCCGCCGTCAGGACTGGCAATACCCTTAGAATTACTGGCTGTGAATACTCCGGCCCACAAGGCCCGGAGGTCACCCGACGCCGGAAATACGTAGTGGCTGTCAGCGGACCAGGCGCAAAGGTTTCGCCAGTGGCACCGGCAACCACCGCCCAGGTAGAGCCATTGGGGCTAGCTTCCCACTGGTAGGTGTAGCTGCCCGTGCCGCCGGTAGCAGGAGTGGCACTGGTCAGGGGGGCCGGTGTTGCGCCCAGGCAAACGGTTTGGTCGGCGGCAATGCTGCCGGCCGTTAGCGCCGGAGCCACGGTAATAGTTACAACATTAGAATATACTGGTCCACAGTCTCCGGCCATCACCCGCCGCCGGAAAAAGGTAGTTACCGGCAGTGGGCCGGGCGCAAATACGGCCCCCGTAGCACCGGACACAGCAGTCCAGGTGGCATTATCAGTTGATGACTCCCATTGGTAAGCCAAAAAGCCCGTACCACCCGCCGCTGATGTAGTGCTGGTCAGTGGGGCAGGTGTAGTGCCAGCACAAACCGTTTGATTAGCCCCAATGGTGCCAGCTGTTAGCACGGGCAATACCGTGATGGTAACAACATTTGAATATACCGGTCCGCAGGTTCCGGAATCTACTTGCCGCCGGAAGTACGTGGTAGCTGCTAGTACGCCAGAAGCGAATGTTTCTGTGTTCGCCCCAGAAATAGGCGTCCAGGTAGCGTTGTCCGTTGATGACTCCCACTGATACGCAAACCGGCCAGTTCCGCCGCTAGGTCCAGCCGTGCTGGTAAGAGGGGCAGGCGTAGCACCTGAGCATACCGTTTGGTTGGCCGCAATAGTGCCGGCTGTTAAAACTGGTAACACTGTAATAGTAACGGCGGGTGAATACACGGGGCCACAGGCTCCTGCAGTTACTCCGCGCCGGAAATACGTGGTGCTGGTGAGCGGACCGGGGGCATACTCCGAATTGGTCGCGCCGGTAATGGCCGTCCAAGTAGTATTGTCCGGGGAAGATTGCCACTGGTAGGTGAATGCGCCCGTCCCGCCCGTGGCCGGAGCGGTGCTGGTTAGGGGAGCAGGCGTACCGCCCGGACAAATAGCTTGGTCGGCGGCAATGGTACCGGCTGTTAGAACGGGTAGCACCGTAATGGCAACCGTATTAGAAACTGCCGGAGCGCAGGCAGTGCCTGTGCTAGCCTGCCGCCGGAAGAAGGTGTTGGTGGTAACCGGACCGGGAGCATAGTCGGCGCCCGTTGCGCCAGGAATGGGCGTCCAGGTAGCGTTGTTCGTTGACACCTCCCACTGATAGGCAATAGCGCCAGCGCCACCTGTGGCTGGCGTGACACTGGTGAGGGGCGCCGGCGTACCGTTAGCGCATACTGTTTGGTCGGCGGCAATAGTACCGGCCACCAGGGCGGGCACTATCGTAATCTTAACCACATTGGAGGGCGTGGTAGCGCAGGCGCCAGAGCTTACCTGCCGCCGGAAGTACGTGGTAGTGGTAAGTATACCGGGCGCAAACTCCGGGTTAGTAGCACCCGAAATCGGTGTCCAGGTGACGTTGTCCGGGGAAGATTCCCACTGATAGGCAAACGTGCCAGTGCCGCCTGTAGCCGGGGCTGTGGTGGTAAGCGGCGTAGCGGCAGTGCCAGCGCACACGGTCTGGTCGGCGGCGATGCTGCCGGGGGTGAGGGCCGGCAACACGGTAATGGCTACCGAGACAGTAAAGGTGGGAGTACAGTACGGCCCTGACTGGTCAGGCAGCAACAGTTGCACGCGCCGACGGTAATACGTCGTGCCAGGGGTTTGGGTAGTTGGGGGCTGGTAAGTTGGCCCATTCGCTCCACTGATAGCCGTGAAAGTAGTATTGTCCGATGATGACTCCCACTGGTAAACGAGCGGCAGGCCGGCGTCGCCGGAGGCATCAACAGCGCTGGTAAGCGGAGCCGACGCTGTGCCGGCGCACAGAGTTTGCGGGCTGGCAATACTGCCAGGCACCGGCAAATCTGGCACTTGAATAGTGACTGAACTTTCGCGGCAAAAACAGTTGGTCGTGATGCGTAGCGTTACGGTGTAGTTGCCGGGCGTAGCATAAATATGAACTGGATTCTCTTCTGTTGAGGTGCTACCGTCACCGAACGTCCATGCATAAGTCTTCCCATCAAAGTCAATGGGAGGAGCCCTAAAGGATATTTGCCGACATCCCGTTATCTGCGCACTCGGTCCCACGCGCAACAAGGAGCTTTGGTTGAAATTGACCAGACCTAGGCCACTCGTACGGCTGCCGCCCAGCTGCAGACTATCGTCGGCGTAGAGGGCTTTGGGCCCTAGTGAGTCGGGGTAGGCAATAAAACCCACCGCGGGCTGGTTGTCGCGGGCCACGTATATTTTGCCGTCGGGCGCGGCCTGCAGGGAGCCCAGGTCGGCGGGGGTCTTCTGCTTGAGCGGAATATCCTGCTTGGTAACCGGGCCGTTGCCGCTGATATCAAATTGCAGCAGCTTGGGCGGGTTGCGCACTGTGGCGTAGAGGAAATTGCCAGACGAAAACCCTACCCCATAGTATTTTCCTTCGCCCTTGTCCACGATGTACGGAACCTGGGGGTTAACGCTCACCTGGCCCGTGCCGGTGTCAAACCCAAATAGCTCAACGGTGCTGGTGCTGTCGCCCAGCGCTTCGCTGTAACGGGCCAGGGCCAGCCGCTGCCCATCGGGGGTTATCTTCATCTGGCCTTTGTAGCCCAGGGCCGCCACGCTCGGCGCGTGCAGGCTACCAACGGGCGAAGAAATGGGCGCATCAATGAGGACCGGACCTGTATAGCCGACTGATGGCCGCACGCGGTAGGCCAGAAAGGCGTCGCCTCGGTTGTTGTTGCCGGTTTTGGCAGCGCCCCAACCGTGCGCGATAATCCAAATATCGCAACCGTTTTTATGGAATACCCCCGTCAGTTTCTCCGCCGTACCGCGGGCCAGAGGCGTGTTTTTGGTAGCTGCTATGACGGTACCCGGTCCGCCAGTCGCAGGAATTTCTATTTCCGAATAGCTTAGGCCAACGGTGTCTTGCAGAGTGAACAGTAGGTAGCGCGTGGGCTGGCCTGTTCCAGGTAAGCCCGGCAGCTTAATAGGTAAGGGGCCGTCGGTGGTGAAGCGGCTGCCAGCTAGGCCAGTGCCATTAGTCATCACGGTGCCGTCGCCGTTCCACACGGTTTCGCCGTTGCTGTAAAAGAGAATTTTGCCGTTTTTATCCGACATCACCCCCGAGCCGGCGGGAGCATCCATGGCCCCATCGGTGAGCACCTTTGGGAGGGAATCGGCGGAGGCCTGATTGAAGTCTAACCCGGCCTTAAAGCCGAAGTACCACGTGTTGGCAAATTTCTCATCGGCCGCACACTCGGGGGATGTTGGCGCTTGTGCAAGAGCCGTTGAGGCGGCACCGCTTACCAATAGCAGTAGGGTAAGTAGCCACCTAATACCAGGCAGCCTTCGCCCGCTTGAGCAACAGGCGCTTATACCACCCGATGAACGGTTTGGCTTAGTGGGAAACGGGTAAGAAGTATAGGTAGTAAACCGGGCGGAAAGCGGTAGCTCTGCGGGCATAATGGAGCAAGTAAGTGGGCAGATAGGTAAACGAATACTTCTAAAGAAAAGTACTACTCCCTGCCCTGAGAGAAGGAACCTGATGACCAGTTAGTACTAATAAGCGCAGTCAGCCGGTAGTAGTAAATCTACACACTGCCGACCAGCTTTGTGCAAGACAATGTTCGAATAGTGATGAAGTACAATCACCGCCGGTATGTTTACAGAAAATTCGGCGTGTCCTGCCTTCTAGGCCACTTGCTAAGTTTTTTCAAGCTCCGTCAGTCCAAAAACTTCCTAGCCTCCACAGCTTCTATTTCACCCGGATTAGTTACCCTATCGGGTCACTTTCAAACGTCTTGAAAAATAACGCTTTAACTTGGCCTACAGCATTATTTTCGTCCCTACAGCCTGTTGAATATCGGAGCTCATGCAAGAAATGGCAGCTCAAATCCGACATGAATAGTTTGATGCAAGATTAGTTATATCTAATTTTTGGGCTCAGTTAAACAGCCTTCTGAGCGTAGGGTGTTCGTCTGTCTCACTAATGGAAATCATTCTATTTTATTCCCATTCATCTATTCCTATGCAACGCCGACCAATCCGTTCTACCTCGCTTAAAGCGGTGGGCTATGATGCCACCACCGAGACCCTGGAAATAGAGTACCGCCATGGTAGCCTGGTGCGCTATACCGGTGTGCCAGCCGCTCTGTATGAGGCATTACTGCAAGTGCCAGGCAAGGCTATGTTTGTGGAGCAGGTGATTGAGCGCAGCGGCTATGGCCGCCAGCAGGTGCGCGGTTCCTAGGCCAGTTCGCAGCAACGTACTGCTCTAAAGCCTGTAGTAACGTTAACCTGCAGCTCCTGAATTGTGAAGCCAGCAGGGGAAATGGGGAGCCAGCCACAGCAGAGGCAGTAAGTTCCGGTGAAACGACCAAGCTACTTCGGTCTCTCAACTGGCCTGTGGTTGCTTGGGCTGAGCTTCTAATCTGTGATTTACGCACCTCGGCAGAGCTGTTTTACGTTTAGATGGTTTTGCTCTGCCCCTGAAAGCGCGCAAAGTGGCCTACTCACACGGCGCAGAGATTTCCGGTTTCACCTCCAGAATCATCCTGATGAGAATTTCCACTCTGCTGCTTTCCGGCTGTTTTTGCTTAGTACAGCTGGGCAGTGTTAGCTGCACAACCAAGCAAAACCCGAATGAGGAAAATAACAACAAGCGTAGCACTCCAGCTTTCCTGGCAGACGAACCCTCATCGACCGAAACCACTACAAACGGGGCTGCTGCAGGTATTGGCAACTTTGTAAAGGCCTCCAAGGCGGCTACTCCGGCCGTGGTGCACATCAAAACCTCGTATGGGGCTGCCTCATCTTACGATGACCCATATGCCCAAACGTACGGCTCACCCTCCCGCGGTGGAGTAGCTATGGCCTCTGGCTCTGGGGTACTGGTCACCAGCAACGGCTACATTGCCACGAATAATCACGTGGTGGAAAACGCCTCTACAATTGAGGTAGTGCTGCCCGACAATCGTCAGTTTGCCGCTGAGTTGATAGGCCGGGACCCCAACACTGACTTGGCGCTCATCAAAATAAAAGCCGATGACCTGCCTCACATAAAGCTCGGCAACTCCGATAGCGTGCAGGTGGGTGAGTGGGTGGTAGCAGTAGGCTATCCTTTCTCCCTGAATACTACCGTTACGGCGGGCATTGTGAGTGCCAAAGCACGTAGCATTGGCATAATTAACCGGCCCAGCGGCAATGGCTATTCGGGGTCGCGGGGTAATACCGGCATTGAGTCTTTCATTCAAACCGATGCGGCCATTAATCCCGGCAACAGTGGGGGCGCTTTAGTTAACACGAATGGTGAGCTCATTGGTATTAACTCCGCCATTGCCTCGCAGACTGGCAGCTACGCTGGCTACTCGTTCGCCATTCCGGTGAATCTGGCGAAGAAGATTTTAGGTGACTTGAAAGAATATGGCTCGGTGAAGCGGGGGCTGCTGGGCGTATCGTTCCCCTCTCCTACTGCTGAGGCGCAGTTTCTGCAGCAGCAGGGTCTTGAGCCGGGTGTGGTAAAAGGCGTGTACATCACCGGCGTGCTAGACAACAGTGCAGCAGCGGCGGCCGGCCTGCAGGAGGGTGATATTGTGCAGAGCATTGACGGCCTGCAACTGAACTCCTCTTCAGAGTTCTCAGAAAGAATTGCCCGGCACCGGCCCGGCGATGTGGTTAAGCTAACCTACCTGCGCAACAACAAGGCTCGCTCTACCTCGGCTACACTGAAGGGAGAGGAAACTACGGTTACGGCGAAAAGCAATGCCAACCTCGATAAAATCTATAGCAAGCTCGGCGCCAGTTTCGCCCCAGTGCCTGATGCCCTAAAGCAACGGCTCAACCTAAAGGCCGGAGTGCAGGTTGCTGAGGTTAGGCAAGGCGGCTTCTTTGAGCACATTGGCATTCCCAGCGGCACCATTATCGCTTTTATCAATGGCAAAGCCATTGATACCCCTCAGGATATTGACCGGGCTCTGCTTTCGGCTCAAAATGGCATGATTCAGATGATGGCTATTGCACCAGATGGTTCGCGGGTGGTGTTCAATTTTTCGCTCGGCACCTAAGCGTATCGGATGGCTTCTGGGCTTTTAGCAGAGCTTACAGGTGGCCTAGGGCCCCACACCCGCCACCAACTTGCGTGGGTGTGAGGCTCTAGGCCTCTTATTAGGGGCGCAGAGAGTAAGCGGCCCCCTCTATCAGTGGGCACCTGCGCGGGGGTAACCTACCTGGGCCACTCGTAAGCCACTGACCATTCCTGGAAGGCTTTTACCTCATCGGGGTGCTGCTCCAGCCACTGCTGCACGTGGGGCTGGTCGGGTACTGATGAATGAATGAGGTAAGCAAAGGCTGGCACGTGGCCCGCCTTCTCCATGGCCACGAAATACGGCACGTACTGTTCCCACACGAAACCGGTGCTCCGCTTGCCGCTTAGCTCCTGCAGGTTCTGGCACAGGGTGGCAAATTTCTCGGCGAAGCGGGCCGTGCTGGTTTTGCCTTTGTTCTTGTCGTCGTAATCCATGGCCGACAGCATGGAGAGCAGCATGTCGGAGGGGCCGAAGTTATCGGGCTGCACCTTTTTCTTGCCGGCCTCTTTCAGCACACTGGAGTTTACACTAATGGTGATGTTGTTTTCGCCGGTTTTGGAAACGCCCTGCTGCATGGCTTTATCCAGGAGGGCAACTTGTTTGGGGGCGCGTTTGCTGTGGGGCTCCAGCACCAGAAAGCGCGCAATTTCCAACATCCCCGGAATGCGGTTTCCACTCTCTAGCGTGAATATCCCGAGGTAGAGCGGGGAGCTGGGATGCCGGGGCATGAGGCGGGCGGCCTGCTGCAGATCAGTAATGGCATCGGCCCTCTGATTCAGATGGTAATGCGTTAGGCCCAGGTTAAAGTGCAGCATACCATTGGTGGGGAAGCGTTTGATGCCTTCCTGATATACCTCAGCCGCCTGCTTAGACTGCTTTAAGTCGTCGAGGCTGTTGCCGTAGGTCACGAATACGGTGGGGTCGATGCCGGTGGGGCTTTTCACCAGCTCCCGGCACAGCTCTACGGCCTCAGCATATTTGCCCGCCGAGTTATACGAGAGGGCTAGTTCCGTCCGGGCCATTACGTTGCTGGGGTCTAGCTTAAGCGCCTCCTGGTATTTGGCTGCGGCCGCATCAAACTGATCCTGGTCATGCAGAGCTATGCCTTCTTTCACAAGCCGTTGCACATCGGCGGCCTGAGCAAAGCCAAGAATAGGTAAGGCCCATAGGCCTAGCAGCAGCCAGCAGCGGGAGTAGGTAGTAAAGGTGAGCACGACAGATAAATAAGATGGTGAAAGGACAAGTGAGATATTTGCGACGGATAAGCTTGTTATTTTTTTCTGCTCACCCAGTTATAGCATCAGGCTGCCTATTGCTTCTGTTAAAGCAATAGGCAGCCTGTATTTTTACCTTCAATAATATGAAGAACCTAAGCTCCCTATCCTACCGGCACCTCAATCTCGCCGCGCAGGTACGTGATGGCGTGGCCACTCATGAGCACCCGGTCGCCGCGTAGCTCGCACCACAGGTCGCCGCCGCGAGGTGAAACTTGGCGGGCGTGGAAGGTGGTTTTACTTAGGCGCTCAGCCCAGTAAGGCACCAGCGTGGTGTGAGCCGAGCCGGTAACCGGGTCTTCGGGCACGCCCACCCGGGGGCCAAAGAAGCGCGACACGAAATCAACACCATCGGAGCCGGGAGCCGTCACGATAACAGCCCGGTACTCCACTTTAGCCAAGTGGGCCATGTCGGGCTGAATGGCACGCACCTCGGCTTCTGTAGCGAACAGGCACACCAGATCGGGGCCAGCCAGCATCTGCAAGGGTGTAGCGCGCAGGCCGTCCAGCAAACCATCGGGATGAATGGCAAGGGGCTTGGGTGGCCTGGCGGGAAAGTCGAGGGTGAAGCGGCCTTCGCTGGCGCGACTTACGCGCAAAGGGCCGCTGCGGGAGTGAAAGATGATTTCAGCGTCGGAAAAGCCCAGGTGGTTGTACAATACGTGGGCTGAAGCCAGGGTGGCGTGGCCGCACAGCTCTACCTCTACGGCCGGGGTAAACCAGCGCAGTTCATACTCGTTCCCGCTCTTAGGCACGAAAAAAGCCGTTTCGGCAAGGTTGTTCTCGGCCGCAATGGCCTGCATGGTTTCGGCGGGCAGCCAGCTTTCCAGAGGGCATACGGCGGCGGGGTTACCGGCAAAGGGCCGGTCAGAGAAGGCATCAACCTGATAGATAGGCAGCAGCATAGCGAGCAGTGTGTTTAGGCAACCAGCAGTTGCAGACGGGTGGGCGAAGCTAGATATTGTCGGGTAATTATCTGTACGATTTGTTGCAGCTGACGCTATCTATTTGCCTGGTTGTTGGTATAGCCTAGCATCCTTCGCCTGCCCCACTTTTTTACCACTGGATGTTGAGAAGCTATTCCGGCCGCTCCATCCGCACCCCATTGATAATAACTTCCTGCACTGGGTTTTCACCGAGCCAGTATGGGATTTCTTCGTACGTTGGCACACTGAGCAGCAGAATATCGGCGCGCTTACCGGGCTCCAGGCTACCGCACTCTCGCTCCTGCCCAATGGCCCAGGCCGCGTTGAGCGTAACGGCGGCCAGGGCCTCCAGAGGCGTGAGCCCCATTTTCAGGCAGGCCATAGATAGGGCCAGCCACAGGTTTTTGCTGGGGCAGGACCCGGGGTTAAAATCGGTGCTGATGGCCACGGGCAGGCCGGCGTCAATGAACTGCCGGCCGGGCGCGTATTTCTCCTGGCGCAGAAACAGCGGCACCAGGGGCAGCAGCACGGCCACCGTCTGGCCAGCCGTGAGCTGCGCAATGCGGGCAGCCGCTTCGGGGGTCAGGTAGTCGCAGTGGTCGATGCTGGTAGCGCCCAGCGCGGCGGCCATTTCGCAGCCGCCCAGGTCGTGTAGCTGCTCGGCATGAATCTTTAGCCGGAAGCCCTGTGCCTGGGCTTCTGCCAGGTAAGCCCGGGCATCCTCAGTCGAGAAAGCCCCTTCCTCGCAGAAAATATCCACAAACTCTGCTACCCCCCGCAAAGCAGGCAGCACGTCTGTGGCCAGAAAGTTGAGGTAGTCGGTGGGGCGGCCTTTGTACTCTGGGGGCACCACGTGGGCGCCTAAAAAGGTGCGCACCACCCGCACCTCCTGCCGGTGGCCAGCCGTGCCCGCCACCCGCACCAGCGCCAGTTCCGTTTCACGGTCGAGCCCGTAGCCGCTTTTGGCCTCTACGGTAGTTACCCCATAGCGCCGGAAGCCCGCTAAATGGTGCATGGCGTTGTCAAGCAATTCTCCTTCTGAAGCGGCGCGCGTAGCCCGCACGGTGCTCAGAATACCGCCGCCGCTGGCCAAAATATCCAGGTAGGCCTCTCCCTCCAGCTTGCGCTGAAACTCGTGCGCCCGGTTGCCGCCAAACACCAGATGCGTGTGGCACTCTACCAGGCCGGGCATTACCACGTGGCCCCGCGCATCTATAATAGCCGTTCCGGCCGTCACCTGACTCAGATCCAGCTCGTGCATGGGGCCTACGGCCACAATCCGGCCTTCTTCGCACGCCACGTAGCCATCGGGAATAATGCGCCAGCTGCTCAGGTGGCTGCCCACCAGCGGCCGGCCGGCAGGGCCACCGGCCAGCGTCAGGAGCTGCCCACAGTGCCGCACAAGTAAAGTATAGGCCATAACGCGTTGAAATAGGTGCTGTGAGGAGAACAGAGGAAGTGGCCAGCTACGTTACAGCCAGCCCAACGGATAGCTCTAGGCCACTGAAGGCTTCTCGGCTACCACGGAATACACCAGGGGCAGCTTGTTTCTGAGGGGCTCAATCTGGTAGCGCCCCGGCTCCACTTCTACGGTATGCGAGAAGCAGTTGTAGGGCGAGTAATCATACTCCTGAAAATCATGGAGCTGCAGGCCCTGCCGCCGCAAACTGCCAAGCACCTCCCCCAGCCCGTGGTTCCAGCTCACGGAGGTAGTGGTGATGGGGGCGGCACGGTTGGCGTAGGTGCCGGTTTCTGTTTCCTCAATGGTTTCGCGGTTGAAGTAGCTGTACTGCACCTCAGTAAAGCTGCCGTTGAACATCCATACCACCGGATGAAACTCCACCAGCACCAACCGCCCACCGGGCTTCAGATAGCGGCCCACCACGGCGGCCCACCGGTCGAGGTCGGGCAGCCAGCCGAGCACCCCATACGTGGTGTATACCACGTCAAATGCCGGTTCCGCAGGCAGGTGCTCGGGCAGGCTGTACAGGTCGCAACACACAAACCGGGCGGGCAGCTGCAGCTCCTCCGCTAATTGCCGGGCGGTGCGTATGGCCTCATCTGATAAATCAACCCCCACTACCGTGGCCCCCATTCGGGCCAGGGAAAGCGTATCGAGCCCAAAATGGCATTGCAGGTGCAGCACCCGCTGACCGCTGACCTGGCCTAGCAATGCCAACTCAATCTCCTGCAACGAGGTGCGCCCCGCCCGAAAACCGGCTACATCATAAAACGCCGAGTGGAGATGATGCTCAGTCTTTGCATTCCAGAGGGCGCGGTTCAAGGAAATATAATCAGGAGCAGTAGCCATGACGAAAGATACACTTCTGCCCTGTTTTCTGCCTATCCTGGCGCCTGCTCCGTACAGCCAACTTTCTAGTCAGTGCCAAGCCTATGCTTCCTCCCGATTCTGCCCCCCTCATCCTGACGCTGGCCCTCGACCCGGCTTCTCAGGCCCACTTCAATGCCTTGCGGCAAGAGCACTTTCCGAAAGAGCGCAACTACTTGCAGGCGCACGTAACGCTTTTTCATCACCTGCCCGCCGCTGAAAAACCCGCCATTGAAGCGGAGCTGAGGCGCCTGAGCTGCCCCCTGCCTCCGCTTACGTTACGCGTGACTGGCCTGCGCTTTATGGGCCGCGGAGTGGCCTACGACCTTGAAAACACTGTATTGCAGCAGCTACACAAGCAGCTACAAACCACCTGGGCCGCTTGGCTGACGCCCCAGGACCAGCAGCGCCTGAAGCCCCACATCACCGTGCAAAACAAAGTAAACCCCGCCGTGGCCCGCGCCCTTCACGCAGAGCTAGCGGAGCAGTTCACCCCCTTTGAGGTAAACGGCACTGGCCTACACCTGTGGGCATACCGCGGCGGGCCCTGGGAGAAGCTGCAGGAGTTTGCTTTCAGCGGTGAAGTGGCCTAGCCATTACTTCTTGCGGGGCGTGATGGTGTGGGTGAGGGATTTAAACTGGCCTAGCGCCGTTTCGTAGTCTTGGCGGGCTAAGCCCTGCATGGCCACGGCGGTATTCCCAATGATGCTTACCTGCTGGTAAAGCAGCACACGCTGGCCCTGCATCATGCCAAAGCCTTCGGTTTCATAGGTGAGTAGGTCGTTTACTTTAGCCGACGACATTTTGCGCGCTGTGAAGCCCGTGAACCCAAAGCGGCTGAGGGTACCGAGTAGCTCATTACTCACATCGGCGGCCGTTAGGGAAGGGTTGTAGGGCAAGGGCGTAACGGTGAGCAGGGGCTCGGTGCCGTAATCGTCCTTCTGCTGGCCACCCAGCGCATACAGGTAAAGATTGGCCGTGGTTTTGGCGAAAGCAAAGGGCGACTTCTTCTCATCGAAGGCAAACACGGCCTTGGCGAAGGGGTCGGAGGCCAGGTTTTTCTGATAAGTAGCCGTGAGCAGCGCCTCCCGAATGGCCGTGCCCGTACTTGCCTCCGCCACGGGGTACACGCCTACCAGCTGCACCGCAAACGTGGAGTCGCCGAACATGAGCTGGGCCGACTCCTGGGTGGGCGAGTTTTGTACCCGCGCCAGCCGGGCTGGGTAACCCTGCACCGTTAGCTCCTGAAATTCCAGCACCTTCATGCCGCGGGCCTCAAAGCGCGCTTTCCCAAATGAAGCGGCGTTCTTGAAGTAGTTGCTGCCCGGCAAATCATACACCTGAATGGCAGCATTGCCCTTCCGGACGCCGGTAAGCCCGGGGGCCGGGCCAAACCCATCTGGCGGCACCAGCACCACGTGCGTGCCCGGAATAAGCCGCGGTACGGCGGCCGGTGTTTGGGCGGACGCTACCGAGAGGCCCAGAGAACTGGCAACAACAAGGGGGAAGAAAAAACGCGTCATTCGTATGCAATCCAACAGAAAAAAAAGCCCGCCCAACACCAGCGGGCGCTGAGCGGGGCACAAGGTAGGCAGGAAATGGCGCGGGTGCTATTTCGGGCGCTGCCTAGGCCAGCACAGGGTGGAGAGCCACAAAGTTTCGCAGAAGTTGCATAAGCGCCGGGCTGGCGTTGTGCGCCCGCGGCAGCGGAAACAGCGGCTTTTCGGGGTTCACGTACCCCGTCAGGCGCTCATACTCGGCAGAGTCGGCCACGGTAAAGCCCATGCTCCAGTCGGGGAATACGCGCTGCGGTACCGTGGTATCAACCAGCGTAACTAGTTGGTGGTGGCGCTTGTCGGAGGTAATGGCGCTGTATACAGCCCGCACTGCCGCCTCCTGCCCTTCCAGTACCTGCAGCACCCGCCCGTCAGCATACAGTAGAATACCCGTTATCAGGAGCCGGTGGTTTTTACTGCGCGCCTGGTGCAAAAGCTGAGTCAGCTGCTCCTCGGTGGGCTTTTCTCTGAATCGGCTGAGGTAGATAATTTGGTGCGTAGTCATAGCGGCAGGAATGGAAAGCAGACTAGTTTTAACCCGCCTTTGCTTATAACCGTTCATAAGCAGCCTACTGGTGGCACAAGTACGTTTGCTACCTTCTCCTTACCAGCTACTTACTTACATCTATTGCATTATGCGCGCATTACTGCTCATCGATATACAGAATGATTTCCTGCCCGGCGGCTCATTAGCTGTGCCCGGCGGCGAGGAAATCCTGCCCCTGGTTAATGCCCTCCAGCCCACGTATGAGCTGGTAGTAGCCACTCAGGATTGGCACCCCGCTACCCACCAAAGCTTTGCCAGCCAGCACCCCGGCCGGGGGCCTTTTGAGCAAATAGACCTGCATGGCCTTCGCCAAACCCTCTGGCCCGACCATTGCGTGCAAACCACCTCCGGAGCTGAGTTTAGCGCGGCCCTGGACCAGCACCGCATTGAAGCCATCTTTCGGAAGGGCACCAACCCTGAAATAGACAGCTACAGCGGCTTCTTCGATAATGGCCACCGCAAAAGCACTGGCCTAGCCGACTACCTGCGCGGCCGCGGGGTGCGTGAGGTACACCTGGCCGGCCTGGCCGCTGATTTCTGCGTTAACTTCTCGGCGCTGGATGCCCTGCGGGAAGGCTTTGAGGTGGTATTTCTGCAAGAAGCAACGCGGGCCATTTCGCCCGATGGCTACGCGCAGGCCCGGCAGGAGCTGCAGCGGCGCGGCGCGCGGTTTGGGGCGCGCTAGGCCACTCCGGCCTAACCTTTGGGCCGGGTTTGGGGTACAGAAGGGTTCTTTTTCTCTGCGCCGCTCCTTACTCCCGACGCCGTACTCATGCTTGATTTCTTTTCTGACCTTCCCGAGTATCTCCGCGTTTGGCTGCAGCCTCTGGCCGTTATTGCGGGCAGCCTGTTGGCCGGCAGCTTACTTAAATACGCGGTGTTTGCGCTGCTGGCCGCCTATAACCGGCGCGAGCCCGTGCTGCTCACCAAATCAGTGGCCCGGCACCTGAGCGCCCCCAGCGCGTGGTTTTTTCCGGTGTTGGTGCTCTCCTTTATGCTGCCGCTTACCTACCTGGAGGCGCACTTCCTGGAGGTAATGCGCCGGTTTGTAGAAACAGCCCTACTCATCACGTTTGCGTGGGGCCTGGTGAAAACCGTTGACGTAGTTCAGGATTTGGTAGAAGACCATTACCGCCTGGGTTCAGCTGATAATTTGCGGGTACGCAAGCTGTTTACGCAGCTTCAGTTTATAAAGAAGCTGGTAGTCACGCTCATCATCTTCGTGGCCGTAGCCCTTATTCTGATGAGCTTCGCCACGGTCCGTAAGATTGGTACCGGCCTGCTAACCTCGGCGGGTATAGCCAGCGTTATTGTGGGTTTTGCGGCGCAGCGCTCTATCAGCAACCTGCTGGCTGGCTTCCAGATTGCGTTTACCCAACCCATCAGGCTGGATGATGTGCTGGTGGTGGAGGGCGAGTGGGGCCGCGTGGAGGAAATTACGTTCACCTACGTGGTGCTGCGCATCTGGGACGAGCGCCGCCTGGTATTGCCGCTCAACTACTTCATTGAGAAACCCTTCCAAAGCTGGACGCGCACCACATCGCAGCTTCTGGGCACCGTGTTTCTCTACACCGACTATACCGCCCCGATAGAGGCCATCAGGCAGGAGCTGGAGCGCTACGTAAACGGCCACTCCCTCTGGGACCGGCGCGTGTGCGTACTGCAAGTCACTGACTCAAAGGAGCGCACCCTGGAGCTACGCTGCCTGGTGAGTGCTACCAACTCCAGCAACACCTTTGACTTGCGCTGCGCCGTGCGCGAGCACATGGTTACCTACATTCAGCAGCATCACCCCGAGGCCTTGCCCAAAACCCGCACCCTGGTAGAGGCCAAAGACCAGCCTTTTACCCTGGCACCCGAGGAGTAGACAAGCCTCACTAACGAAGTTGAGAAATAGGATTTTTTGCCGTAATTTAGCGGGTTCTGAAACTTAGCCAACGGTCATTTTCGTGGCCGTTCGGCGTCTACTTCTGCTTGCTGCTTACATGATTCAATTAGAATATTTCACCTCTTCTGATTTCGACCAACTCATCACCTGGATTGATTCTCCTCACCTGCTCATGAATTGGGCGGGCCCTATGTTTAACTTCCCCCTCAACCGCGATAAACTGGACTGGTACTTACAGGACAGCAATGAGCTAGGCCAGTCAGAGGTGTTTACTTTCAGAGCCGTTGATACGGACACGGGTACCGTAGTAGGCCACATCTCCCTGGGTAGCATCAGCGAAAAAAAACAGCGCAGCCCGCGTAAGCCGCGTGTTTATTGCCCCCGAAGCCCGGGGCAGGGGCTTTGCTCGGCGTATGCTGGTGGAAGCGCTGCGCTTTGGTTTTGAGCAGCTTCATTTGCACCGCATTACGCTGGGGGTGTATGACTTCAACACCGCGGCTATTTCAGCTTATACGCGGGCCGGTATGCAGCGCGAAGGCCTCTTCCGCGACGTACTCAAGTATAACGATGAATACTGGAGCTTACTGGAAATGAGCATGCTGCAACCCGAGTGGCAGGCCCTACACCAGAATAAGGTCGAGTGCTTAGCCTTGTAGTTGCACTTTTTCAGTACAAAGCAAAAGGCCGGACTCAGGTTGTATACCTGAGTCCGGCCTTTTGCTTTAAGCATGGCGATTTTCTACCAGCGGTGGCTTACGTCCAGTACTGAACAGGCGCATTAGGGAAGCGCTTCTGCCACTCTTCATAGAAGAACTGCCGCAGGGTGCGCATGTCTTCGGGCTGGTACACGTACTTCACGCCCCCAAACTTATTGCGCTTCACAGCACGAGTGGCTTCATCAAAGTCCAGGGAAGTATTAGGGTACCACTGCTGCAGCACGTCGCGGGAGCCGGGCGTAAAGCGGTGCGTAATGAACTCCACCGTAAGGTCGCACTCAAAGTCAAGCGCGGCGGCCATTCGGTCAAACAGTTCCGTGTAGTGCTGCCGCCAGTTAGGGATTTGCATAATGGGAGCCAGCACTACCCCCACGGGGTAGCCACCGCCACCCTGGGCATGCGGCAGGGCCAGCTGGCGCAAAGCCTGCAGGCGCGCCTCTATTGAGGCAGTCCCTCCTTCCAGCCGCCGGGCCACGGGCTCGGCGTTGAGGCTCACCCGGGCTCGGGTGTGGCCATTGTGAGGGAGGCCCAGCAGCGAGTCAACCTGGTTGTACTTACTCACAAAGCGCAGCTGCGCACCTTCGCGGGTGCCGAAGTAGCGGATGCACTCGGCCAGGCTGCCCGTGAGGTGCTCTATACCAAGTACATCGGTGTAGCAACTCACCTCAAAAGAGGTGCGGCGGCCAGCTTGCTCGTAGGTGGCAGTATTGTGCAGCAACTGGGGCAGGTTGGCAAACACCCGCACCACCGGTGGCCCCTGTAGGCTACCAGCCAGGTAGCAGTACTGGCAGTGCGCTGGGCAGCCCTCGGCCAGGTTCATCTGCCAGTCGGCGGAGGGCGGGGTGGGCTGCAGGCGCAGCGCGCCGGCCGGGGCTTTCACCACAGCCATAGTGTTCTTGGCATTGCGGTACGTCTCGCGCGCGTCCTCACCCCGTAGGCCAGTAATACGGTTGCTTTTCAGCACCTCAATGGGCAGCCCTTGAGCGGCCACGCGCTCATAAATCTGCTGGCCAAAGGGCTCATCCAACGCATCGGGGGTGAAGAGCACCCGCTTGGGCAGCCAGAGCCGCGCGTTATGCGTCAGGGGCGCTGGGGTGGGCTGCGGGGCAGCGTTCAACACAGGTAAATCGAAGAGCTCCAAGGTCTGGTTTGTCATAGCTAGTTATAACACGCCGCAGCCCCGGATAGCTCCCTCCCGCTCACTATTTCCTTGGATATTTACCTCAGGAAAAACCTATTGATAGGGAGAAGAAACGCCCTGTCAGGTGTCTCTTTCAGCCAATGAAGTTGTTTAGCAATTGCTCCTACCTTACAAAATGGTCCTGCTTGATCTGGCATCCGCGCAGCCGAAGCATTTCTACCGCTGGCTGCCCCCTATCGTAAGGAAGAAGCGGTAAAGATGCTTCGGCAAGCTCAGCAGGATGGTCTTTTAGCTTCCTGAACAGACTTAGTAGTTAGTGAGTGGCAGGCTACTGGCCTAGCCTACTTATTTATGAGCTTAAACCGGGTATTTAGCTGTTCACGTGAGGCCAGGCGCGCTTCCTCCGAAGTTCCGTAGCCTACCTCCTGCTCTCCCTGAGCCAAGCGCTCCAGCACCGAGTCGGCGAAGGCATCAACGGGTGCCCCAAAGGTGTGCAGACCCGGTCCGCCGAGGTCGGTGTTAACGGCTGGGGGCACAATCTCCAGCACCCGAATGGGCGTGCTGGCCAGTTGATGCCGCAACGACAGCGTAAAGGAGTGCATGGCCGCCTTGGTAGCACTGTAGATGGGCGCAAAAGCTGCTGGCGCAAACGACAGCCCCGAAGTAACATTAATGATGGCGGGATGTTGCTGCTGACGCAGGTGCGGTATCAGCAGCAGCGCCAGGTGCATGGGCGCCTCTACGTTAATGGCCAGCTCATTTTGGTAGTCGGCCCAGTTGCTAGACGTATCAGGAGCGGCCAGCTGCCAGCGGTTCTGAATGCCAGCGTTGTTAATGAGCACGTTAAGGCCTGGAAACTCTTGCTGCACCCAGCGGGCCAGGTCTTCGCGCTCCTCGGGGCGGGCCACGTCGCACACGCGGGTATGCAGGCCCGGCAGGCGGCGCTGGGCTTGTTCCAGAGCTTCGGCCCGGCGGCCGCACACTATAACCTTGCTGCCCACTTTCAGAAACCGTTCCGTAAGCGCCAGGCCTATGCCCGTGGCGCCGCCGGTAATCAGGATGGTGTTATTGCTAAGATTCATGAGTTCAGGAACAAGTTGGAGGAGAAAAAATGTACTGTACTACCGGGCTGAAGCCCTTTTTGTTGCCAGACCTCATGGCCCTTGGCTGAGCTGGTTACACGGTTCAGCTTTACATTCTTTCTGGAACAAAGGCCACCTTTTCGGACTTTCCCCGTACTTCGTAAGTCCTATTTCTGATCTGCGCATGAGTACTACTGATAGCTCCGCCACCCTCTCTGCCGATGTGGTATTGATTGGGGCTGGCATTATGAGCGCAACACTGGGCATGATGCTCAAGGAGTTGCAACCCGACTTAACCATTGCCATTTTTGAGCGGCTCGATGTGGCCGCCGCCGAAAGCTCCGACGCCTGGAACAACGCCGGCACTGGCCACTCTGCTTTTTGTGAGCTGAACTACACCCCCGAGAAGCCCGACGGCCACATCGATATTTCCAAAGCCATTGCCATTGCTGAGCAGTTCGAGCAATCAAAGCAGTTCTGGTCGTATCTGGTGGAGAAATACCAGGTGACGGGCGTTACGCGCTTCATCAACCATATTCCGCACCTGAGCTTTGTGTGGGGCGATAAGAACGTGGAGTTTCTGCGCAAGCGCCACGCCGCCCTTACGCAGTCGCCGCTGTTCCAGGGCATGGAGTTTACCCAGGACTATGATTTGATGGAGCAGTGGATGCCCCTGGTAATGGACGGCCGCGACCCAAACCAACCTGTGGCGGCAACCCGCATGAACCTGGGCACCGACGTAAACTTTGGCGCTCTTACCCGGGGCATGTTCACACTGCTGCAGCAAAAGCCGGGTGTCTCGTTCTACTTCCACCACGATGTGGATAAGATCAGACGCAAGGAAGATGGGCGCTGGGGAGTGCGGGCTGTAGACCTGAGCAACGGCAATAAAGTGAAGGTGCGGGCCCCCTTTGTATTTATTGGGGCCGGGGGCGGCTCATTGCCCTTGCTTATCAAGTCTGGCATTCCGGAGGGCCAGGGCTTTGGCGGCTTCCCCGTGAGTGGGCAGTGGCTGAAGTGCGTGAACCCCGCCGTAATTGCCAAGCACCACGCCAAAGTATACGGCAAAGCCTCGGTGGGCTCCCCCCCATGTCGGTGCCCCACCTCGATACGCGAGTGATTAATGGCAAGCAGGAGCTGCTGTTTGGCCCCTACGCCGGCTTTAGCACTAAGTTCCTGAAGCAGGGTTCCTACCTCGACTTGCCCCTGTCGGTGAAGCTGAGTAACATGCGCCCCATGATTATTGCGGGCCTCAAGAATATTCCGCTTACCAAGTACCTCATCAACCAGGTGCGGCAGTCGCCGGAAGACCGCATTGCGGCCCTGCGCGAGTACTTACCCGAAGCCAACCCCAAAGATTGGGAGTTGGAAATTGCAGGCCAGCGCGTGCAGGTAATTAAGAAAGACGCCAAGCAAGGCGGCGTGTTAGAGTTCGGGACGGAAGTAGTTTCAGCCGCCGATGGCTCAATTGCCGCGCTTTTGGGTGCCTCCCCGGGTGCCTCTACGGCCGTGAGCATTATGCTTGGCTTAGTACAGCGCTGCTTTCCGCAGTACGCTAACACGCCTGAGTGGCAAACCAAGCTGCGCGAGATGATTCCGTCGTTCGGCCAGTCTCTGAATGAAAATCCGCAGCTGGTAGAGCAGCTTCGGGCGCACACCAGCGAGGTGCTAGGCCTCAACGCCACCGCCGAAGCCGCGCAGTAAACTGCGCCCATCATACAAAAAGAGCCGTCTGATGTTATGTCAGGCGGCTTTTTTTGTATTATCTAACCTCATTTTTCTCTGGCAGATACACCTCCGCAAGCATACACCGTATGCTGCCACCCCCAAGGGTTTCAATAGTGGGAATGGGTAAGGGCAGCAGCTCGCAGTAGTGGCCTAGCGTGGCGCGCTGCTCCGGCGTAAGCGCCTCAAAAGCCCTCTGCGAAAGTGCCAGTAACGGCTGCTCCTGAGCACCTCGCAGGCTGAGCATGTTGCCGGCAAAGTGCGCTACTTGGCGTAGGCTTATGGCTACCAGGTGGTGGCCAGTGGCAGAAAGAGCTGCTACCACAGCTGCCCGCTCCGCCGCATCCGGAATGCTTTCCAGGCACACCACGGCAACTCCCGCGCTTACGCACATCATTACGTTGGTATGGTAAATGGCCAGCCCACGCTCATCGAAGGCATGGAACAGCACAGGCCGGTAGCCTAGCAGCGTGCACACCTGCCTGAACAAATTGGGGTCGGTGCGGGGCGAGATGGCCGCGTAGGCCACTCGGTGCTCATGATCAAATACCATACTACCCGTGCCCTCCAGAAACTGCCCCGCCAACTCTGGCCCCGATAGATCAAGCACCTCACTGATGTGGAACTGTTGACCCAAGGTGGCCAAAATATCGGGGCGGCGCTCCAGGCGGCGGTTGGGCGCACACATGGGGTACAGCAGTACCCGGCCATCGGGGTGCAGGGTAAGCCAGTTATTGGGGAATATGGAATCTGGAGTGTGCGGCTCCGGCGTATCGTCAAACACCGTAACCCGCACCCCTCTGAAGCGCAGGGTAGCTACTACCTGGTCAAACTCTGCCTGCACCTTCGCCTGCACTTCTGCCTCACTGCCAACGCTTACAGCCTGCTGAAAGTGGTTGGACGCGGCAGTTTCAACGTTAAACGAAAACCGCACGGGCCGGACCAAAAAGACGGTGGAGGCTGCCTGCATAGAGGGTAGAGAAAACTGAAAGAGGTATAAAGTAACTGTTTGCTGCGCACTTCCAGAAGCGCCAGCTAACAATTCTGGCGGCGAGTGGGCGTGCCAAAAGCTAAATTATTGGTAGATTAGGGTAATAATCTCTCCATAAAATCCTCTTTTGATATGTTACTGCGTTTGTCCCTTCTCGGAGCGCTACTGCTACCGGCCACGCTCTGCCTGGCCCAACAGCCCAATATTGAGCAGGTTGGTGCTGCTGGCCAGGCTAATTTACAAGCGCTGGCGGCGGGCTCTCCGGCCGTGTTGCCTAGCAGCGTTCGTAATGAGGTAATTGGCTCGCCCTACGCCGATCAGCGCTGGCTGCCGGCCCAGCTCATTATGAGCAACAAAGTACCCCTGGCCCCCGTGCCGCTGAAGTACGACGTGTACAACAAGCGCCTGCTTATGCGCCTCGTTGACCGGCCCAAAGACTCGCTGCAGCTGGATGACCGCCTGCTGGAAAGATTTATTCTGCAGGAGCCCGCTACGGCCATTTCCCCGGCCCGGCAACGCGTATTCCGCCGGTTTACCGACGCCCCCGTGGCTACCCACCGCACGCAATACGTTGAGGTGCTGCAGGACGGAAAATTCTCCCTGCTGAAGCAATATGTAAAGCTCCTGCACAAAGCCCAGACCGGGGCGTATAGCAATGGTAACCGCATGGATGAGTTAGAAGACAAACCCAACTATTACGTCCGCGGCTCAAATGGTACGGCGGTGCCCGTAAAACTGAACCTGAAGCAAATACAAAGCGCCGTGCCGGAGCTGTCGGCGGCGCTGCAGGCTACCCCCGGCGCCAAAACCGCCAAAACCGAAGCCGACTGGGTGGCCGTTTTCAAAGCCCTGAATGCCCGCCCCTAGAGCGGCCTGGTAGCGCTAAAAGCAAAAAAGGAGCAAGCCAAGTGGCCTGCTCCTTTTTTGTTGGGCTTCGGGTTAGAAGCAGAAACTACGCGCGACGAACTTTAACGGCGCTCAGGCCTTTACGGCCTTCTTCTACTTCAAACTCTACTTTGTCGTTCTCACGAATCTCATCGATGAGGCCCGTGGCGTGAACGAATACGTCTTGGCCGGTGGCGGCATCGTTGATGAAGCCAAAGCCTTTGGTTTCATTGAAAAATTTTACGGTTCCTGTTGACATGATGCTTTAGGAAAGAATTGAAAGAATAGCAACTGGCAACGGAACTCTACTATTATTCAGCACGCGAATTGATGGTAGTGACAGAAGACAATTTGCCTTAACGGCCGTAAACGTACGGCTTTTATTCTAATTAGTGCCCTAAGGTGGTAGCCGCGGCACTGCGGGCCGGTACCCCCGGGGCCCTCCCCTGCGCAGCACCGGCCGCAGAATTAGCGCACTGGCCTGAGCGCATCTCTTCGCATCCAGCCTCGGGTGGTTACCTTTTCCCAGTTCGTAAACGTCACGTACACGGCCTCTCCCTGCACATCGCCCAGCCACACCTTGTCGCCCTGCACGCAGTGAGCTTTGCGGGGCTGGCGCAAATCAGGCGAGTTGTAAAAGTAAGAGCGCGCCACCTGCACTACCGCCTGGGGGGTGGCGGCCGTATGGGGTACAGTACCCGTCCGTGGGGCCGGGGTAGCGGCGGGCGCCGGCTCCACGTTGGGCGTTGGGGCGGCGGGGGTATTTGTGGAAACTTGTACTGTGCTGGCCGGAGCAGCAGCCCTACTGGCCAGCAGGCCCAGCTCCTGCTGCTTTAACCAGCCCGTGGCGGTAGCGCCGTTGGGCAGCTTAAACTGCGTCCGGACGAACCCGTTACGCACTTCATCCCCATAAAGCACGTCGCCGCGAAGCAAATAATTGCCCGTGGGCTTGCTTGCAGGCGTGGGAGAAGCAAAGAAGTACGTGGTACCGGCCATCACTTTATACTTTCTTGGCTCGGTAGCGGTGGAGGCCTCGGAGCTGGGCGCCGTCTCTTCGGCAGCTATAGTCTCAGTTGGGCCGTTCGAGGCTGCTCGCTCGTTACCAACCGGCTTATCATCTGAGCACGCCACCAGCCCTGCCAGGAGTACTACTACGCCCCCTAGCGCCTTACCGGCGCACTTGCGGAGGTGGCCTAGGCCAGCACTGGCCCTTCGCCAGCTTCTGGCTTCTTCCGTATCTGACTGCTGCGGCTGACTGGTGGTTGGATGACTGCGCATATGCCTTGCGTGCTGTGGTTACCAAACGATACCCGAGTTCTTGTTACCTACTGATACGGATTCAGGTATTTTCCGACGGTCCTGGGCTTGGAGTGGGGCGCAAGCAGTAATTGAATTAGGGATTGCGCGGCTGTAGCAGCTTGGCGATGAGGCCCGTCCAGCCGGTTTGGTGGCTGGCGCCCAGGCCCTGCCCCGTGTCGCCGTGGAAATACTCGTGAAACAACACGTAGTTTCGGAAATGAGGGTCGGTTTGCCAGCGCTTCTCCTGGCCTAGAGCCGGCCGAATACCTTCGTCGTTACGCAGAAACAGCTTGGTGAGGCGACTACTCAGGGCATCGGCAATTTCGAGCAGGGTGCTGTACTGGCCCGAGTGGGTGGGGTACTCTACCTTAAAATCGTCGCCGTAGTAGTGGTGGAAGCGCTGCAGCGACTCAATCAACAGGAAGTTCAGGGGAAACCAAATGGGCCCCCGCCAGTTGGAGTTGCCGCCAAACAGTGCGGTTTCTGCCTCCCCGGGCTCATACTGCACTTTCATCTTCTTCCCATCATAGGCCAGGTAAAACGGGTGCGCCTGGTGGTAGCGAGACAGGGAGCGGATGCCATACTCCGATAAAAACTCGTTCTCATCCAGGGCCCGTGCCAGCAGCCGCTTTACCCGGTGCCCGCGCAGCAGGGAAAGCAGGTGAGTGTCGCCGCGGCCAGGCTCCCGCCACCGCGAAACCTGGCTGGCCAGTTGCGGGCGGTTCTCCAGAAACCAGTTCATACGCGCCACAAAGGTGGGCATGCCTTGCAACTCTTCATCTGTGAGCACCTCCACCGCAAACAGCGGAATCAGTCCCACTAACGACCGGGTTTTTAGAAACTGCCGGCCGTTTTGCGGGGTGTGCAGAGCATCATAGTAAAACTCATCCTCCAGGTCCCACAGGTCAAGCTCGTCGGCATCCATATTGGTCATGGCCCCGGCGATATAAAGGAAGTGCTCAAAAAACTTGCTGGCCAGGTCCTGATATACGGGGTTGGTTTTAGCCAGCTCCAGCGCAATGCGCATCATGTTCAGGGCGTACATAGCCATCCAGCTTGTGGCATCGGCTTGCTCCAGGTAGGTACCATCGGGCAGAGGTGCTGACCTGTCAAAGACGCCAATGTTATCAAGCCCCAGGAAGCCGCCCTCAAAAATGTTATGCCCGTGCCGGTCTTTGCGGTTTACCCACCAGGTAAAATTTAGCAGCAGACGATGAAATACCGTGCTCAGAAAGTCAAGGTCGCCGGTGTCGTTGCTTTGCTTCTGGCACATTTTATACACCCGCCACGTGGCCCAGGCGTGTACGGGAGGGTTCACGTCGGAGAAATTCCACTCGTAGGCGGGCAGTTGGCCATTGGGGTGCATGTACCAGTCTTGGCAGAGCAGGCGCAGCTGGGACTTAGCAAACCAGGGGTCAAGCTGCGCCAGGGGCACACAGTGAAAAGCCAGGTCCCAGGCGGCATACCAGGGGTACTCCCACTTATCGGGCATGGAAATAATGTCGCCGTTGTTGAGGTGCGGCCAGGCACTGTTGCGGCCGTGCTGCCGCTCCGGGGGTGGCTTGGGCAGCGCAGGGTCGCCCTGCAGCCACTGGGCTACATCGTAGTTATAGTACTGCTTGCTCCAGAGCATGCCGGCAAAGGCCTGCCGCTGCACGCTGCGAGTGTCGGGGTCGGGTAGGCCACGCTGCTGGTGCGCGTAGTACTGGTCGGTTTCCTGGCGCCGCAGGTTCAGCACCTCATCAAAATCGGCAAACGGGGTGGCCTGCCCCGCAGGAGCCAGCCGCACCCGCACTGCTTGGCAGCTGCCAGCAGCTACCGTTAGCGTATAATGAGCTGCGGCCTTGGTACCCACCTGCGTTGGGTTTACAGTGGGCGCCCCATGTACTATGCAGTCCTGAATGCCGTCTTTGTAAAACTGCGTTTGGGTGGGCGGGGCCAGGTGGGGCAACCGGTGGGGGTTGGTGTCGTTGTCGCAGAAGAGCAGAGCCGGGGCGTGGTCGGCGTACAGGCACAGATGAGGCAGCTCGCGGTGCCGAACGGCAATGGCTCCTGCCTCCTCAATCAGCTCCGGGCGGTAGCTATCAGTCTCCCAGGCCCAGGTATTCCGAAACCAGAGCTGGGGCAGCACGTGTACCTCCGCTTCCTCAGGGCCCCGGTTGTGCACGGTAATCTGCAGCAACAGGTCCTCGGGGCTGGCTTTGGCGTACTCTATACACACATCAAAATACCGGTTCTCATGGAAAATTGCCGTATCCAGGAGCTCAAACTCCGGCTCATGCCGGCTCCGGTGGGCATTTTCCTGCACCAGCCAGGAGTAAGGGAAAGCGTGGTGCGGGTACTTATACAGCATCTGCATGTAAGAGTGGGTGGGCACGTTCTCCAGGTAATAGTATACCTCCTTCACGTCTTCGCCGTGGTTGCCTTCGGGTGCCGCCAGCCCAAACAGCCGCTCTTTCAGGATGGGGTCGTGGCCGTTCCAGAGGCCCAGGGCCAAACACAAGCGCTGCTGGTCATCACAGATGCCGCCCAAGCCCTCCTCGCCCCAGCGGTAGGCGTATGAGCGGGCCATGTCGTGGGTGATGTATTCCCAGGCCTGCCCGTTAGCGGAGTAATCTTCGCGCACCGTGCCCCATTGCCGCTCCGAAAGGTAGGGCCCCCACTTGCGCCAGGGGGCTTTGCGGGCATTGGCCTCCGTGAGGCGTTGTTGCTCGGCAGTCATAAGGGGGTCCTGATTATTACGCGTACTCTACACTACGCAAGCTTTACCACCCGGGGTTAAGCCAGTAGCTTACGCGCAGGGCCAACGGGCAGATAACGCCTGTGCGTTGGCCGGCCATTTATCAAGAATGAAGCCCGTAGGCCAGTAGGTTGTTTCGTTTGTGCCAGGAAGCAGCTCCGGCGGAGGTATTAACTTAAATGCACCTGTTGCTTGGTAGATAAAACAAGGAAGGTGGCCGATACTACGCGGCAGTTGAGAGAGTAACTGCGCCCGAAAACCCTCTTACGAGCAAGCTGGCACTGGGCTTGCAATTGGGTTGGCAAGCGCTTGCTACTTATTTAGTCTCCTTTCTCCCAACCTTTTTCCCTTCTTATCATGAAAGCTTCTCTGTTTTCCCTCGTGGCCGCTCTAGGCCTGTTTGCCAGCTCTGCTTCTTTCGCCGCCGTGGCTCCTTATGGTCCGTACAAAGCCCGCAAAGAGGCTATCAAATACGACCGCAAAGCTGAAGTAGAGCGGGCCCGCCGCGAAGCCGCCCAGCGCAAGTATGAACTGGAACGCCAGCGCCAGCTTGCCGCCCAGCAGCGGGCCCGCCTGGAGGCCCAACGCCGCCTGGAGCAACAACGCGCCGCCGAGCGGGCCCGCTGGGAGGCACAGCACCGCCACGACGACCATGACCACGACTATGGCTACCGCCACTAAGCTGACCTGATTTTCGCAAAAAAGCCCCATCCGCCCCCCCGGATGGGGCTTTTTTGCAGGGTACTTTCTCTGGCGCAAGCAGGAAACTACAGAGAAGCCAGATGGGCAGAGGTAAGTAGGTTAGGGCTTACTGCTGTCACTCCGGCTCCTGGCTCACACTGCGCTACTCATGGCTGGTTCTCACTTGCGCGTTTTTGCGTTTTTCAGTTGCTGCATAGCTTTATACCCGTTTGCCGGGCCTGGGCGCGCGCAGTAGTCTGCGCAAAAGCAGGTGCGGTATCTCTCAGGCCGCGACATCCGACCAACGGTGCAGTAAGACGTTTACTGCACGGGTGGGCGCTACAGCAGCCACCAGAACAAAATAGTGGTGCCTTCGGGCTTGGAGCAGCAGGGTTTTGGGACCTACAACTACGGGCGCGACTACAAAACCTACGACAAAGAACTTCCGCCTCGCCGATGCGCAAGACCACTACCGGCACTCGCGCCGGCCTCTCAGTTATACACTACGTTGTTTGCGAACTGGTTCACACCTTCGCCTTCACGTTGGGGGTATGGTTGTCAATGCAAAGGCTTCCTGCAGTCCTCCGGTTGGCGCTGGCTTATTGTTCCTGCTCCCAGGCCACCAATCACTCGCCGCTGCCTGCATTTACTTAGATTGCAGCCGCTAACTGGAGCACTACAGGGAGTTGACGGGCACTACCTCTCCATCAGAGGAAGGGCCAGTACACGCCCTCCCCGCTACTGTACCTAACCCGGAGCTTCGCGTTACTTTATATCCTGCTTGAAAGTGGATAGCTTGCTCGTCCGCGCTGCCTATTCCTTGTTGCTCTACCAATGGATTCCGCTCCTAACTTGTCTCTTTCCTCTTTCCTACCGGCTAGTTTATTTTACGATCTGCTGGCCACCTCGCTCACGGGTGTCAATGCAATGCAACCGGTTTATAGCCCGGCGGGAGCAATTGTTGATTTCACCATTGAGTACCTGAACCCCGCCGGCCAGCGCATGCTTGGTCTTCCGGAGCGCCCTGGCGGCACGTTGCTCACTCGTTTTACGCACGCCGTTACCGCTGGCATATTCAACTATTACCGGCGCGTGTACACCGAAGGAATTTCTGAGGTATATGAGGTTAACTACCAGGCCGATGGCCTAGACAACTATTTCCAGCTATCGGCCCGGCGCAGCGGAAACTGGCTGGTAGTAAGCTTCACCGACACGGCAAATCAGAACCGCAGTGCCGTTGAGGAGGCCCTGCGTGCCAGCCAGGCCCGGGAGAAAGCCTTCCGCACGGAGGCTGAACACCAGCGTAATGCCCTGCGCGACTTTGTGGAGCAAGCTCCGGTGGCTGTGGCGGTGTACCGGGGTCCGCGCTACCGCGTGGAACTAGCCAACGCTACCACCCTGGCAATCTGGGGCCGCACTTTGCCCGACGTACTCGGCCGACCAGTGTTTGAGGTTATGCCCGAGGCAGCCACTCCCGAGGTGGTGGCAATCTTCGACCAGGTATACTCCACGGGCAACCCGCACACAGCCCACGAACAACTCACCCTCATTGACCGCCACGGCCGGCCGGAGCCGGTGTACTGGAACTTCGTGTTCCAACCCGAGTTTGATCCTGATGGCAGTGTTAGTGGTATTCGGTCCATTGGCACTGAGGTAACCGAGCAGGTGCTGAGCCGCCAGCAGGTGCAGGAGTTCAACCAGGAGCTGGAAGCACGGGTAGCAGAGCGTACGCGCCAGCTAGCCGAAACGCAAACCGAGGCCCTGGCCACCGCTGAGCGGCGCGTGCAGGACCGGGAAGAGCTATATCAGGTACTGGAGCAAACTCCCGCAGCCATTGCCATTACGCGCGGCCCCGACCACCGCTATATCTACATTAATCCTACCAGTGAGGTGCTATTTGCGGGCCGGCAATTGCTAGGCCACACCGTAGCCGAAGCCCTACCGGAAGCGAGTGAGTTAGGGCTCCTGGCACTATTAGACCAGGTGTACGAGACCGGAGAAACCTTTTTCGGCACTGAGCAGCCCCTGAACTTCACCAGCCACACCGCCGCCGCCCCTGATCAGGTCCGCTACTTCAATTTCACATACCAGGCCTACCGCGAAAACGGGGCTGTTGTGGGCGTATCTACCTTTGCCTACGATGTAACGGAGCAGGTGGTGGCCCGGCAACGCGAGCGGGAAAGTGAGCTGCAGATTAGAGCTCTTGTGGAGGGAGTGCCCTTCCCTATCAGTGTATGCGTAGGCCCTGAGTTTCGCATTCAGCTGGCCAACGAGGCAATGCTAACAGCCTGGGGCAAGGGCCCCCAGGTGTTTGGTCAGCGCTTTGCCGACGTGCTACCCGAATTGGTGCCGCAGGGCGTAACGGCACAATTTCAGCAGGTGCTGACTAGCGGCGTACCGCTCCACCTGCGCAACCAGCGCCTAGAGGTGCTCATTCATGGCCAGCCGCAAACCTACTACTACAACTACAGCCTCGGGCCCCTACGCGACAGCCGTGGCCAGGTGTACGGCATCCTTAACACGGCCGCCGACGTCACCGACCTGGCCCTAGCTCAACAGCGCCTTGAGGGGCTGACCGGCGAGCTGCAGGAAAGTGAGGCCCGCTTCCGCACCATGGCCGACGCCGCTCCCAATATGGTGTGGGCCGTGTACCCCGACTCCTCTATCCGCTACATCAACCGCGCTTTCCTCGACTTTGTAGGCCTGGAAAATGAGCAGCAGTACATTGCTACGGGCTGGAAATCATATATCCCGGAGGACGAGTTTGAGCACACGCAGGCCACCTTAACGCAGGCCATTGCGCAGGGCAAGCCCTACACTCTGGAGCACCGTATGCGCCGCCACGATGGGGAGTACCGCTGGCTGCTGGCCCAGGGTGCACCCAGCTATCTGCAGGGCGGCGAGCTGTACGGCTACGTGGGCTCGGCCATTGATATCACGGAGCTGAAGCAGACTAACGAGCAATTGCGGCGCACCAATGCTGATCTGGATAACTTCATCTACACGGCCTCGCATGACCTGAAAGCGCCCATTGCGAACATTGAGGGGTTGCTCTCCTTGCTAAGCGAGGAGCTCCCCCCCGCCGTGGCTGCAGACGAGGCCATTGCTCCCACCCTCATGCTTATGCTTGAGTCGGTGGAGCGCTTCAAGCGGACCATCAGCCACCTGACGGAAGTTTCTAAGCTGCAAAAAGAGTATGCCCCTGCCACAGTCGCCGTAGACTTAGCTGCCGTGGTGGAAGGTGTACGCCGCGACCTGCAACCGCTTGTAAAAGAAACGGCGGCTCAGCTGGTGGTGGCCGTTGAGCAGGTTCCGTGGGTGCAGTTCTCGGAGAAGAACCTGCGCTCTGTGGTGTATAATCTGCTTAGCAACGCCCTTAAGTACCGCCACCCGGGCCGGCCAGCCCAGGTAGAGCTGCGGGCCCGGGTGCAACCGGGCTACACGGTGCTCGAAGTGCAAGACAACGGTTTGGGCATTCACCCTGACCAGTTACCGCGGTTGTTCACCATGTTCCAGCGCTTCCACACCCACGTAGAGGGCACCGGTATTGGCCTCTATATGGTGAAGCGCATGGTGGAAAATGCCGGGGGCCACCTGGAAGTAAAAAGTCAACCGGGGGTTGGTACTACTGTGGGCGTTTACCTGCCCTATTGAAGCCCTTTCAACATTTTATAAAACGCCTCGGCATAGGTATCGCTGATGGGAATGAGCTGGTCTCTGATCTGAATTCGGTTTTTCTCGATGTGGTCAATCCTGTTCAGAGCCACCAGAAAGGACCGGTGCACGCGCGCAAACTCCTGCTTGGGTAGCAGCTCCTCTAGTTTGGCAAAGCTCAACAGCGTCAGAATCTTCTCCTGCGGGGTGTGAATCCGCAGGTAGTCTTTCATACCCTCCACAAAGAGAATATCATGGGTGGCTACTTTCTGGATGCGGTGGCCTACCTTCAGAAAAATATACTCCTGCTCTGGCTTAGCGTCGGCTGTATCCTGCTTCTTTTCCAGGAGCTGGCGGGGGCGCTGTTCCTGGTACAGGCGCAAAACAGCTTTATAAAACCGCTCAAACGTGAAGGGCTTCAGCAGGTAATCCCGTACCTCCAGCTCATACGCCTTCAAGGCGTACTGGTCGTAGGCGGTGGTGAGGATAATCATGGGCTTGGGATTCAGCATCGGGATGAAGCTGAGCCCATCCAGATCCGGCATGTTAATGTCCAGAAACAGCAGGTCGGGATTGTCTTCCTTCAGCGGACCGGCGGCTTCCAGGGGGCTTTCGTAGGCCCCTTTCAACTCCAGAAAAGGTACTTTTCGGATGTACTCTTCCAGAATCTCCTGGGCCAGATGCTCGTCCTCAATGATGTAGCAGGTGAGCTTCTCTTTCATGGGCTAATGCGTGAAGACCTTGAATGGTAAGGCGGGCCGTAAAGGTTTCGGTGGTGTGTTGGGTGCTCAGGGTATGCTGGCCGGGATACAACAACGCCAGCCTCTTCCGGACGTTGGGCAGCCCGATGCCTCCGGGCTCGCTTAGGGCGTTAGCCGATTTTGTGGCAATTGGGTTCTGCACGCTGAAAGTCAGGGTATCATCTTTTATCAGCACCCGCACCTTCAGGTCGCCGGGGGCTAGGCGGGCGGGGCTGTGCTTGTAGGCGTTTTCCAGCAGGTGAATGAACAGCAGAGGGGCAATGTAGTAGGATTCCGTTTCGCCCACTAGCTGCAGGTCTACCACGGGGCTATTCTTGTAACGGAGCTGCTGCAAACTCACATAATCCTGCAAATAGTCCATCTCCCGGGCCAGGGGCACCGTAGCCGCGTTTGACTCATAAATCATGTAGCGCATCAGCGAGGCCAGGTGCATTACCGCCTCCGGGGCGGCGGGGGCTTGCTTGTAAACCAGCGTGTGGATGTTGTTGAGGGTATTGAACAGGAAGTGCGGATTGATCTGCGACTTCAGATAATTCAGTTCTGCTTCCGCGGCCTGTTTCTCCAGCTGCTCTTTCCGGATAGTGTTGAGCACCAGCGTCTCGGTGACCCGGGCCAGCCAGCTCAGGAAGAGAAAGATGGGTACCGTCGTGATGACGTGCATTGAATAGTACCCAAAATCAAACTGCTCCTGGTGGAAGAACAAAAAAGGCGAGGGGCCGCTCAAGGCAATACCTCCCAACCGAAACCAGTACTCTCTTCCTTTTCTCTTACCGCCGTATTGGGTCAGCAGGTAGAAATGCATGTAAAAAACATACAGGCAGGTCGCAATAAAACCCGCCGTTGTGCTTCGCCAATGGGCATCGGTATCACTCTTGAGTTGCAAGCCGACCAACAAGGTGAACAAGACCCAAACGAATACGTGAATCAGCCAGAAGATTTTTTTGACGCGCTCCATAGCACAAAGGTGGGTGTTGTGGCAGTGGCCTAGGCCACCGTTTCGACCAGCTACGAAGGCTAATCTACGAGACGGGCAAAGGAGCCCGCCAGTGCTTTCGCGGCAGCAAAGCCCTATTTGGCAGATTGGTTCAGTACATCAGCCTATCGGTTTTTGCTATCCGCGCCGGTACCAATTGCTTCGTCCTGAAAGCCCGCCAGCCCAAGCCAAGCTGCTGGGCTCTTCTGCTCCTGAACGATTCACCGAAGCAAAACCGATACCATGGGAAAGCACCCGCTAGGCCTCTCTATCCGCAATGTCTCCAAAAAATATGCGAATGGCGTGCAGGCCCTGCATAATGTGTCGCTGGACGTGCCGCCGGGCATGTACGGCCTGCTGGGGCCAAACGGCGCCGGCAAATCTACGCTGATGCGCACGCTCGCCACCCTGCAAGAGCCTGATGAAGGACGCGTTTTTCTGGGCAACATTGATGTAATCAACCAGAAGGAAGCGGTGCGCCAGACGCTGGGCTACCTGCCCCAGGAGTTTGGGGTATACCCCAAGGCCAGTGCGGAAGAGCTGCTTAATTACTTTGCGATGCTCAAAGGCATCACCCATCGTGCAGTGCGCCGCGCCACCACCGAGGCCTTGCTCCGGCAAACCAACCTCTGGGACAAGCGCAAGCAGAAACTGGGCGGCTACTCCGGCGGTATGCGCCAGCGTTTTGGCGTGGCCGTGGCTCTGCTCGGCAACCCCCAGCTGCTCATTGTGGATGAGCCCACCGCCGGCCTCGACCCCGCCGAACGGGTACGCTTCCTCAATCTGCTGAGCGAGCTGGGTGAAAGCAGCGTGGTCATTCTTTCCACCCACATCGTGGAAGACGTGTCAGAGCTGTGCACCAACATGGCCATCATCAATCAGGGCCGCATTTTGCTGGAGGCCCAGCCCCTAGCGGCCGTGGCTGCCCTCAACGGCCGTATCTGGCGCAAGCTGACCGACAAACAGGCCCTGCCGACGCTGGAGCAAGAACACCACGTCATCTCGGCCAAGCTCCTGAGTGGGCGCACCATGGTGCACGTGCACAGCTATGATCAGCCTGGTCCCGGGTTTGAGCCGGTTGAGCCAGACCTGGAGGATGTGTATTTCAGCGCCATGACGGGCTGCTTTGGCCCGGCCAATCAGCAACTAAAAGCGGAGGAACTAGCGCGATGAAGCTCCAAACAATTTTTGCGTTTGAATTCTGCTACCAGCTGCGCCAGGCCACTACCTGGCTGTATTTCGGAGCCCTGCTGGTTCTGGCGTTTCTGATTGTCACGGCCAACTATGCCCCCGATGCGCGCGACGGGTACTTTTTGGTAAATGCGCCCGTCGTCATGGCGTCGGTGGCGGTGGTTTGCAGCGGATTTTGGCTGGTTGTGGGGGCTTCCGTGGCTGGTGAAGCGGCAGCGCGTGATGTGCAGACCCGCATGCATTTGCTCACCTACCCAGCCCCCGCGAGCAAGGCGGCCTACCTGGGCGGGCGGTTTCTGGCTGCCCTGGCCCTCAATAGCTTACTGGTGCTGGCTGTGCCGCTGGGTACGTTGCTGGCTCTGTACGGCTCTGGGTTGGAGGCCGAGCTGCTGGGTCCGCTCCGGCCGGCAGCTTACCTGACCACTTTGGGCTTCATCTTATTACCCAACGCTCTTTTCGCAACGGCCACGCAATTTTCGGTGGCAACGCTGAGCCGCCGGGCCATGGGCAGCTACCTGGGCGCCACTGCCCTCTGGGCAACGGCCTACCTGCTCGGCTTAGCGCTCCATCGGGCCGGGGAATGGCGGCACGTAATTGACCCGATGGGGTTTACTCCGGTGATGGATTACCTGACCTCGTGGGCTCCATTGGAGCGCGATGCGCGGCTGGTGTTGCCCGAGGGCTCCTTTCTGGCCAACCGCCTCCTGTGGCTCGCAGCCTCGCTAGGCCTGTTGGCGTTTACGTATTTCCGGTTTCGGTTCGTCTTACCGGAAACCGGCTCCAAACCGCAGCCGACAACGAATAGCACGACCCGGGAGCAACCGAAGTGGAAAACGGAAGACGCGCGGCCATCGGCCAAGGAGCCGTTTGGCGTGGCTACGCAGCTGCGCCAGTTGCGCCTGCTCACCGGGAATGCTTTTTGGCAGCTCGCTAAAAGCAAGTCGGGGCTGCCCCTGCTGGCGGTGCTGGCCGGGCTGGCCGCTCTCACCCTCCGCGGCAACCTGAAAGCCCGCGGCGTGCCCCTACTCCCCCGCACCGACTTTGTACTGCACCTGCTAACGGCGCCGCTGACGGAACCGAAGTTTTGCACGATTCTCATTACCATGCTCACCATTTTCTACGCCGGCGAGCTGGTGTGGCGAGAGCGGGAAGCAGGCCTAAGTGACATGACCAATGCCGCCCCCATACCAGAATGGGTGCTGTTTGGAAGCCGTTTTCTGGCGCTGGCCCTACTATCGGGGGCGTGGCTGGCCCTGCTGATGGTGGCGGGCGGAGTGGCGCAGATACTCCTGGGTGGCACAAGCCCGGAAATTGGGCTATACCTGCAAGCATTCTTCGGGCTGCAGCTGGTGGAGTGCCTGCTGTTTGCCCTGCTGGCCCTTTTGGTGCATGTGCTGGTAAACCAGAAATTCGTAGGCCACTTGGTGGCGCTGGTAGCGTATGGGTTTATCGTATTTGCCCACCTCCTGGGCATCGAGCACAAGCTGCTGGTCTTTTCTGCCAGCCCGCCCTGGACGTATACCAACATGGCTGGCTTCGGGCCGACGCTGGCACCCTGGCTGTGGTCTAAGGGGTACTGGATGGCGTGGGCGCTGCTGCTGGCAGTGGTCGGAGTGCTGTTCTGGGTACGGGGCCGGGAAACTAGCGTGGCCTCACGGCTGCAGCTGGCCCGCCAGCGCTTTACAGGTTCTTTGGTGCGGGTGGCAGCGGTGGCGGCGGTAGGTATTGCAGGGTTGGGTGGGGTTGTTTTCTACAACACCAACGTGCTGCATGCCTACACCAACGCTTCTGCCTCAGCGGCACAGCAGGCAACCTACGAGCAGCGCTACCGCCGGTACCAGAACGTGCCCCAGCCACAGGTGGCCGGCGTAAACCTGCGGATAGAACTATACCCCAAGCAGCAGGCGGCCGAAATACAGGGCACGTACCTACTGGTGAATAACGCGCCAGTAGCCATCGACTCGGTGCATCTGGCAACGGGAACAGATGCCGTGGAAACCACTGCCCTTGCGTTCGACCAACCAGCCAAGCCAGTGCTTTCCGACGCGGAGCTAGGCCACTACATCTACGCCCTGAACAAGCCGCTGCTCCCCGGCGATTCACTGCGCCTGCGCTTTCGGGTGAGGCATCAAGCGCGGGGCTTTTCCAACCGGGGTGCCGATGTGCAGATAGTAGCCAACGGCAGCAGCTTCCGGAACCTAGAGTGGCTGCCCGTCATCGGCTACCAGCCGTACCGGGAGCTGGATGAGGCTGGCGCCCGCAAAGCGCACGGCTTAGCGCCCCGGCCCGCTACCTACTCGCTCTACGATGTGGCGGCGCGTCGCTACGCGCCGTTCCCCGAGCAAATCCGCTTCGAGGCCGTGGTGGGAACGGATGCCAGCCAAACGGTGGTGGCACCGGGCACCTTGCGCCGCACCTGGACCGCCGCCGGCCGCCGCTACTTTCACTACGTCACCGATGAGCCCATCCGCAACGAGTACGCCTTTTTCTCCGCTAACTACGCGGTGCAGGAAGGCAAATGGCGCAACGCGTCGGCGGGCGCAGCACAGGACGTGGCCATCCAGGTTTACTACCCTCCCGGCATAACGGAGAACCCGGCGCGTATGGTCCGTAGCGCCCAGGCGGCCCTTGACTATTATACAAAGCAATTTGGCCCCTACCCGCACCGGCAGCTTCGTTTTGTGGGCCAGCCAGGGTATGGCTTCGGCAACCACGCTTCCCCCATCGACATTACGACGTGGGAAGGCTTTTTCTTACTGAACCCCAAGGCCGACCAGCGGGGCTTTGACCTGGTAACGGCCGTAGTGGCACATGAGGTGGCCCACCAGTGGTGGGGCAACCAGCTCAAGCAGGCCTACGTGGAAGGCGCCGGCCTGATTACCGAAAGTCTGGCCTGGTACTCGGCCATGGGCGCGCTGGAAGACAACTACGGAGCCGACTACCTGCCAGCGCTGTTGAGCTTTCTGCGGGAAGAAAACGAAACCCCGCGCACCCGCGCTGCCAAGCCGCTGCTGCAAGCCGACGACTTTTACCAAAACTACCGCAAGGGACCCTTCGCCCTGTACGCCCTGAGCCAGTACATCGGCCGCGACCGGGTGAACGGCGCGCTCCGGCAGCTGCTGGCAAAGCACCGCCCCGGCACCCGTCCGTTTGCTACGTCACTGGATCTGTACCAGGAGTTGCAAACGGCCACTCCCGACTCGCTTCACCCGCTGCTGCACGACCTCTTCAAAGCCAACACTTTTTGGGAGCTGGCCACGGAAAACACTACCACCCAACAAACCAAAGATGGCAGCTGGCAGGTGACGCTCACGTTACAAGCCAGCAAGCAGGTAGTGGACAGTGCCGGCACTGAGAAAACCCTCCCGCTGAAGGAATGGATAGAAATTGGGGCCTACGCTCCCGCTAAAGAAGGCAAGGAAATAGGCAGGCAACTCTATCTGCAAAAACACCTAATCAAATCCGGTCGGCAGACTATCGTTTTCACGGTACCTACCCGGCCCGCCAAGGCGGGGGTTGATCCACGTCAGTTATTAGTTGATTGGAAACCAACCGATAACTACAAGGTGGTAAAGTCAGCTCAGCGGCCATGATACCAAGACGCTGCTTACCCTTTTACCCTGCGTAGGCTGGCACTAGGCATCGGTGCGGAACGGAGTGGCAGGCTAGCCAGCCGCGTTGAACAGGTTGGGCATGGGCGACTTACGCCAGCCGAGGCGCACCGATTTGAGTGACGACCTTACCCACCACCCCGGCGCCAACGTGCAGCCGGCGGCCACCTACAAGTAAGCCACTGCCATGGGCACAGTGGAAGTATGGCTGGCCTCCGTGGCGTTTTACCTCAGCTTTTAGCTTCTTGCAGAATGCATTTATCTGATTATATGAGCAACCTGCCCTGCCGCTTCGGGCTTCGAGTGGTTGCCCTTGTATGGGTATGGAGCCTTTTCCCGGCTGGTGTATACGCCCAGCAAGCAGCCCCAGTAGTGAAAACCCGCCAGGGCAAGGTGTCTGGCGTGCGTGAGGGTGGCCTAGAGGTTTTCCGGGGCATACCGTATGCCCAGCCGCCCGTGGGGGCGTTGCGCTTCCGGCCGCCACAGCCGCTCCGGCGCCACTCCGGTACGCTGGCAGCGGTGCAATTTGGCTCCAGAGCGCCCCAAGCGGGCGGCCCAAATGGCGTGCAGGGCTCCGAGGATTGCCTGTATCTGAACGTGTGGGCACCACCAAGAAGTACGCCCAAACAGCGGCGCCCAGTGGTGGTGTGGGTACACGGCGGAGCCTTTACGGGCGGCTCGGGCCAAGATAATGACACCTGGACCTTTGCGGCTCAGGATACGTTGGTAGCCGTGAGCATCAATTACCGCCTGGGCAGCCTGGGATTCCTCGAACTGGGCAACCGCTTAGGGCCGAAATATGCTCAGGCGGGTAACTCTGGCTTGCTTGATGCGGTGGCCGCCCTGCGCTGGGTACACCAAAACATTGCCGCGTTTGGCGGCGACCCAAACCGCGTAACGATTATGGGAGAATCGGCGGGGGCTAAGCTGGTGGGCGCCCTGCTGGTGACCCCGGCCGCGCAAGGCTTGTTTCAGCAGGTAATTCTGGAAAGCGGAGCCGTGCAGGCCGTCCGCGACACGGCCACGGCGGGTGCCGTTGCCCGCCAGCTGCTGCAGGCGCTGCACTTGCCCAATGCACAGGCGCTGCTAACCCTGCCCGCCGACTCTCTGGTGCGGGCCCAGGCGCGCTTCACCAACGGCGCAGGTGGCCTACAGGTGTTTGGCCCCGTCCTCGATGGCCGCACTATTCCGCTGCCTCCGCAAGAGTACCTGCGCCAGTCACGAAAGCCGTTGCGGGTGCTGCTGGGTACCAACCTGGAAGAGGCCTACCTGTTCAGCGGCCCCGGCTCAGTGATACACCAGCCAAACGAGACAGCGCTAGACCAGGTGTTTGGCCCCAAAAACAGCCCCTATGTGTGGCAGGCCTACCAGCAGCTGCGCAAGACCCAGCCGGAGCAGGAAGCCTGGAACACAGTGCTTACCGATTACCTCTATCGGCTGGCTACCTACCGACTGGCTCAGCAGCTCGCTGAGCGCGGCACCCCCACCTGGCTCTACCGCTTCGATTACCGCGACTCGCTCACCCGCCCCATGCATGCCCAGGAGCTGGCCTTTGTGTGGAATGCGCCCAAAGGCAGTTCTGCCGCCGCCGTTACGGCTGCCCCCACAACTGCCCCACGGAAAGCTTCCAACCCTGCGCTGGCGGCCCAAATGCACGCCTACTGGGCTCACTTCATCAAAACCGGGCAGCCTGGCCCCGCATGGCCCGCCTATACGCCCACTCAGCGGCAAGTGATGGTCTTTAAAAACGCGGCCGGCCAGGCTGAGGCGGAACAGAACACCTACCAAGACCCCGCCTTCCCAATGCAAGGCTATAGCCGGTAACAAGCTCGCATGTTTGTAAATAGGTTGGTTTATAGCCAGCCAGCAGAGCCGCAGAAACGGCATTGCACTGCCACAGAATTTCAGTGCAGCTTACGCCACGCCTTGGGCGCTTTGTCAGGAGGTGCAGGTGCCAAACAGAAAGCTTGTTCACAAAGCTGAAAATTTGCCTTACTTGTAGCAGCCTAAATCGTTGGGCCAGCATTTGCTAAAACGTATTGGCAAGCTATACTTACCTCCCCACATGAAGAACTGCTTTTTGCTTGGTGCGCTGCTAAACTGCCTGGTAGCGGTTGGTGCATATGCGCAAACCACCGCGGCTACCGGTAAGCCAGCGGGGCGTAGGGCTAACGTGAAAGGCAGCCCAGAGCGGGCCGGCAACCCCGTGTTTCCCGGCTGGTACGCTGATCCTGAAGCCACCATCTTCGGCAAGCAGTACTGGATTTACCCCACTTACTCGGCGCCGTTTGACCAGCAGGTGTTTATGGATGCGTTTTCCTCCCCTGATCTGGTGCACTGGACCAAGCATCCGCGCATTATTGATACTGCCAGCGTTGCCTGGGCCCGGCGCGCCATGTGGGCGCCGTCTATTGTGAAGAAGGGCAGCCAGTACTTTTTGTTTTTCGGGGCCAACGATGTGCACGAGGGCGAGGTAGGCGGCATTGGGGTGGCCGTAGCCTCTAAGCCGGAAGGCCCTTTCCGCGACCACCTGGGAAAGCCCCTCATCGGTAATATTCACAACGGCGCGCAGCCCATTGATCAGTTTGTGTTTCAGGACGCCGACGGGCAGTACTACATGATTTACGGGGGCTGGTCGCACTGCAACATAGTGCGCCTGAAGCCTGATTTCACGGGCCTGCTCCCCTACCCCGATGGCTCTACCTACAAGGAAATTACGCCACAGAACTATGTAGAAGGGCCCTTTATGTTTCGGCGCGGCGGCAAGTACTACTTTATGTGGTCGGAGGGCGGCTGGGGCGGGCCCAACTACTCAGTGGCCTACGCCATTGCCGACTCGCCACTAGGTCCGTTTCAGCGGGTGGGCAAAATTCTGCAGCAAGACCCCACCGTGGCCACCGGTGCCGGTCACCACTCCGTTATTCAGGTGCCCGGCAAAGACGAATGGTACATTGTGTACCACCGCCGCCCCCTAACTGAAACCGATGCCAACCACCGCGTTACCTGCATCGACCGCATGTATTTCGACGCGCAGGGCCACATTCAGCCCGTGAAAATCACGGCGGAAGGCGTAACCGCCCAAAAGCCGTAGAACTCAACCAAAAGTTTCGGCACGCTAGGCCACCTGTTACTCTAAAGCCAGTTCCCTTTTTGCCGACTCCGCATTTCACAGGCGTGAGTTAGAAGTCACAGACTGGCCTAGCGCAATCATATAAGCCGTGAACAATTGCTCGTGTCAAGCTCACTAATCAGGTGGCTTTCTTACATGTAAGAAAGCCACCAATACGTGTGCTGCTGCTTGAAATTCCGGTACCAGCGGCAGGGCCAGTATAGCGCCAGCACTACCGCTGCCCACACCGTGTAAGCGCGCAACAAGCTAGGAACATACTCTTTGGGCCAGGAAGTGGGCTGGGTAAAGGATAAATTGATAGCCTGCCCAAAACTAAGTTGGGTCCAGAGCCAAGCGCCGGCGCTGATCAGCAGCAGGTGCAGCAGAAAGTAGAAGAACGGCACCTGTCCGTAGGTGCGCAGCCAGCGCGTGAAGCGGTTGTCAACGGTTTCTAACCGGCTCAGCAGCAGCAAAGACACCCCCAGCATCAGGCACACAAACAACAAGGATGGCGGGTACTTGCTCACGTTCACAAATGACAGCAGCGTGTAAAACCAGCCACGGGGTTGCGCGCCCCATGGAGATGGATCACCATACCAGTTGGTGGCCCGTAGCGCCACAAACAGGCCTAGCAGGCCTGCCCCCGCGAAGCGCAGTAGTCGTGTCCGCTCGGGTAGTGGCCTAGCAAACCAGGGCCCTACCACGTAACCCGCCAGCATCACCCCCAGCCAAGGCCCCACAGAGTAGGCCACCAGCAGGGCAGGTACTGATTGCCCTATGGGTAGCACGAAAGGAGTGTTGTGCAGCATGGCCCAGCCAGCATTGGCGGGCGTTACGGGCTGAATAAAGGGTAAGGCATCATGACCCAACACAATAACGGCAGCCAATACAGCCAGCACCGGCCGCGGTAGCCAGAGCAGCCCGGCCAAGAGCATCATACTCCCACCTATTGCCCAAATTACCTCTAGCAGCAACATATTGTGGCTCCACTGCAGCAAGAAGGTGATAACTACCACCTCCAAGAAAACCAGCCACAGCCCCCGGGTAAACAAGAACTTGCTTGTGGCACTCTTGCTCCCTAGTTTCTGCTGGAGCAGCCACACACTCACGCCCGAAAGGAACACGAACGTAGGCGCACAAAAGTGAGTAATCCAGCGGGTGAAAAACAGCGCGCCACTTGCCTGGCTCAGGTCCTCGGGCCGGAACGCAGTGGGGCTCCATAACTCGCGCACGTGGTCGAGGGCCATAATCACCATAACCAGTCCGCGCACTATATCTACGGCCTGTACGCGGGAAATAGCAGCCCTGCTTGGAGCCACAAGGGGAGGTAATACAGCGGAAGGTTGCATAGCGTGAGGGGTTGCGTCAAAACACGGGGGGGGGCTGCAGCTACGAGGAAATTCACATCCCCGTGGCCGCAGCCTCAAGCTACACACTTGCAAACACTATTGGCCAGCTGCAACTGATCATTTTTGCACCTGTAGCTGTGTGAAGTGCCAGGCAGAGTTTCTACTCCTGCACGGGTATAGAGGGCGGCAGCATTTGCCGTAGCCAGGGGTTGGTAAAGATGAAGCGCACGGTGTCGCTGCCGCTGTTGACGGTGGTGATATAGCGGGTGGTCCAGAGGAACTTGTGCGCCTGCACCGGCCCAAACGCCGACCACGGAATACACAGCGGCGGATGGCCTAGGAAGAAGATTTTCCAGGTGGTTAGCCACAGGCCCTGCGGAGTAGCGCCAGCCTTCACCGAGTTCTTGTAGTTAGCGAAGCCGATGCGCACGTAGGCCAGTAGCTTCCGCTCAACGGCACCGGGTACGGCCGCCACGGCGTACTGCCTGGCCAACCGGCTCCAGCCCAACCGCGACACCAGAAAGCTGATCAGCGTAAACAGCCCCGCCAAAAAGGGCAGCAACAACAACGGAAGCCAGGGCAAAACAGACTGCATGCTCAGAGCATACGCACTTAGCAAGCGGGAGTTGAAAGCGCCTAACAATGTGCTTACCGGTGCAACTAGCTAATAGCAGCCAGATACGGTAGCCGCAGGTGTAGCACTGTACTAGTGTAGCAAAGCCGGGTGGAAGCGGCACTCTCCGTTTTGCAGCACTTACGACTAACCCACTACAACTGCTGCTGCTGGAACCAGCGCAAATAGGCGGGTACTACCAGCCGCTGCCACTCCGGGTGCCGCTTCAGGTAGCTCTTCACGAATGGGCACAGCGGAATGAGCAGGCGCTGACGAGCCTCTATTGTCTGAAGGGTTTCCTCCACAATGGCCGTGCCTACCCCCTGCCCTTCCAGCTGCGGTGGCACCACCGTGTGCAGCACTGTAATAGCCTCGTCGTTTTCCTGGTATTCGATAAACGCTGTGCTATCCAGTACCGTTAGCTCAAAGCGGTGGTTTTGGCGGTTGTCTACCAGCAGCAACTCCTGGAATTCTGGTTTCATAAGGCAAATGAGCAGAAAGCGAATAACTTATTACAGGTTAACGGGCTCCATTTACTGTAAATCAATTGCAACTAAGTTGAAATCTGCCGTTGTGGCGCTGCGGTGCGTGCCCCAGGGCAGCAGTTGCTTTAATGCTCCGTGACCGCGGTGGAGCGGCAACATCTAAATGGATAGCGCCGCCTCAGTTTCCGGGGGCGGCGCTACAACAGTTTGCCACTCAGACGCAGCCATGGAAATATAATGTGCACTTAAAAACAGGCCACAACTACAGGCCTACGCTAGTTAGTGACCTAACCGGAGCAAGTTGCAGGCTTGCATTTTCTGTACCTGCACGCGGCTTTGGCTACCCTCAGCAAATATTACTCAGCTGGTGTTGCAGCCAGTTATCAGGTAGTTACTTCAGCGAGATGCCTTGGTCGGCCATGGCCTGCTCCTGCTTGGCATGGTTGGCCAGGAACTCCTTGTGCTGAGCCTCCGTGCGCTCGGTACCGAGGCTGGCCAGATGCTCGCGCAGCTTATCGGCGGCCATATCGGCGCCATACGAGGGCGTACCCGGCTGTTGCCGCCACGATTCGTGCAGCGTGCCATCGTCCACGGCGTCGAAGCCCAGCTCTTCTACCAGGGCCATTACTTTCTGCTTGGCGGCGGCATCATCACTGGCTACGGGCAGGGCAATGCGACCGGGCGTGCCGGCTGGCTGGCCCTTCTCCACGATGTGGTGGGCGTAGATGTTGTTGAACACCTTCACCACGGGGCGGCCCAGGTGCTGCTGCACCCACTCGCTTTCGGTCAGGTCGCCGGTTTCCAGCTCGGGCATTTTGCCGTCGCGCAGCATGGGGTAGTAGTTGCTCGTGTCGATGACGGGAACCTCGGCCGGTACGCCTGCGAACAGGTCTTTGGGAAGGTCAGGGATATTTTTCAGCGGAATGGTTACCACGATGAGGTCGGTACCACGCTGGGCGGCTTCCTCGGCCGTGACGGGCGTAGCGCCCGTTTTCTCGGCCACGTCCTTCAACGTTTCGGGGCCGCGGGAGTTGGCAATATAAACCGAGTGGCCTAGGCCAGTAAGCCGTACGGCGAGGGCGCTGCCGATGTGGCCGGCGCCAATGATTCCGATGTTCATAGCTGGGAGTGTTTAGTTCATGCGCCGGAGATGTGCCGGTGCAGGGAGGTAAACAGCGGAAGTGGGGGTTTTGCTTTTTCCTTACAACTCGGGAGCTATTCGTCGCGAGTACGCCACCATGCCCACACATAGCGGCCTATAACTAGCAGCAGCAGTACCCATAGCACCAGAATAAGGCCTCCTACTATCCAATTCGCGCGTTTCGAGATGGGTGTTGTAGCTGCTCTTTGCCGGGCGTCGCGTAGCACGTCAGCCGGAACTAATCGAATACTCAGCGCAATGCCAGCGGGCACCAACAACAAATCGTCGAGGTAGCCTATCACGGGAATAAAATCGGGAATTAGGTCGATTGGGCTGGCCGCGTAGGCCAGAGTGACCAACATTACCAAGCGGGCATGCCACGGGGTACGCGGATCCCGAGCAGCATAGTACAGGGCCACCAGCTCGCTCTTGAGGGCACGGGCACGGTTTCGGAGGGCAGATAACATACCACCCATACGACTGTCTAAAAGTTCAGGTGCCTTTCGCTCTCTCAATGACTTATCTGCTGCGCCACGAAATATGCTTGGTGGCTAATTATGCTCAGTTGGCACCAGTGCGTAGCTCGTACGCCGCCTGAGCTTCCCTAAGTGGTGCCCTGATGGTGTACCCTAGGTGCACTCTCAGAAGTGAAACCAAACAGCAAAGCTTGATTTGGGCTACAAACTCGCACTAGTTTCGGGTGCAGTTTATAAGCAAGTAGGCATTCCTGGTTTCGGCATACCCACAGGTTCCGCGCCGCTACTCACTTCAAACCAATCAGATATATCTGCGACTGGCCTCAATAATATCAAATTCAAAAGGGTTTTCCTGGTTGTAAATCACTGTTACAGTTGCGCCTTCAGGGAATCGAGGTATGGCAAATGCAATTCCATAAGTTGACTCTGATTCAATCGTCCGCCCGTCCATTGTTATAAATCGAATTATAGGTCGTACAGTAGTATTACGTCCCCAGTTTATCTTGTTACGCACCACTACACCTTGAGCGCGAGCACCTAATCTTTGCATTCTATCGCGGTGATTTTTTGCTCCTGAGTGAGCAGAAATCAATATTGCCACTACTACCAGTGCGAAGAAAATTATGTATACATATGGCTCTGATTCCATAAATTCTTGATCTATTCAATACCCGGAATTTTCACCCCACGCTCCTCAGCTACCTGCTGGGCCAGTTCGTAGCCGGCGTCGGCGTGACGCAAGACGCCCATGCCGGGGTCGGTGGTGAGTACGCGGCGCAGGCGCTCGGCTTTTTCGGGGGTGCCGGTGGCTACTATCACCATGCCGGCGTGGGTGCTGTTGCCGATGCCCACGCCGCCGCCGTTGTGCAGGCTCACCCAGTCGGCGCCGGAGGCACAGTTGGCTAGGGCGTTGAGCAGGGGCCAGTCGGCTACGGCGTCGGAGCCATCCTTCATGCCTTCGGTTTCGCGGTTGGGCGAGGCCACGGAACCGCAGTCGAGATGGTCGCGGCCGATGACGATGGGGGCCGAGACTTCGCCGCGGGCTACGAGGTCGTTGATGACCAGGCCGAACTTCTCCCGCTCACCGTAGCCCAACCAGCACACGCGGGCTGGTAGGCCTATAAAGGGCACTTTGGCTTGGGCTTTTTCAATCCAGCGGGCCAGCATTTTGTTGTCGGGGAAGGTTTCGAGCAGGGCGCGGTCGATGCGCAAAATATCCTGCGGGTCGCCGGAGAGGGCCGCCCAGCGAAAAGGGCCTTTGCCCTCGCAAAACAATGGGCGGATGTAGCCGGGCACGAAGCCGGGGTACAGGAACTGGCCGTGCTCGTCGCGCACCCGTAGGCCACCCTTCTCGGCTTGGCCGCGCAGGTTGTTGCCGTAGTCAAGGGCCACGGCCCCGCCGGCCTGCATATCAATGATGGCCTGGCAGTGCTTCATGATGGAAGCCAAGGCCTGACGCTTGAACTCCTCGGGGTTGTCTTGGCGCAACTGCAGCACCGCCGTGATGTCGCCCTCCGGAATGTAGTCCATCAGGTCGTGGGCCGAGGTTTGGTCGGTTACGATATCGGGGCGGAAGTTGCGCTGCAGCAGCTCGGGTAGCACGGTGGCAGCATTGCCGGTCAGGCCGATGCTCCAGCCCTGGCGCGCCTGCTTATATTGCTCCATCAGTTTCAGGGCGTGGTCTAGGTCGTGGGCCTGCTCATCGAGGTAGCCTTCGCGCACCTTCTGCTTCACACGGGCATCAATGGGCTCAATGACGAGGCACACACCGTCGTTCATGGTCACGGCCAGAGGCTGGGCCCCACTCATGCCGCCCAGGCCTGCCGTGAGGGTAACGGTGCCCGCCAGAGTGCCATTGAAGTGCTTGTCGGCTACGGCGGCGAAGGTTTCGTAGGTACCCTGTAGAATCCCTTGGGTGGCAATATAAATCCAGGATCCGGCCGTCATCTGCCCGTACATCATCAGGCCCAGCTTATCCAGCTCGTCAAAGTACTCCTGGGTGCTCCAGGCGGGCACTAGGTTACTGTTGGCAATGAGCACCCGCGGGGCGTGGGCCCAGGTCCGAATCACGCCCACCGCCTTGCCGCTCTGCACCAGCATGGTTTCGTCGGCTTCCAGGCTCTTGAGCGTGTTTACGATGGTCTGGTACTCCTTCCAGTTGCGGGCGGCCCGGCCGGCGCCCCCGTACACAATCAGCTCATCATACACCAGGCTCACGGCCGGATCCAGGTTGTTTTCCAGCATGCGCAGGGCCGCCTCGGCCTCCCAGGTTTTGCAGCGCAGCGTGGTGCCGTGCTGGGCGCGCACGGTTTCTGCGGGCTTGTACTCGTAGTACATCGGGCGCTTCGACGACTCCCCTCTTGCCCCAGGAGATGAAGAGGCAGTCGACGCGGGGTGCGTGTGCTCAGCTTGGCTGGTGGCTTCGAGATTCAGCTCGGGTGTATCGAGAGGGGCGGGAGTATGCGACATGGCGGGACAGGGATGAGGGTGGGGCGGCAAGTTATTGATTTTGCTGAGTGCCAAACCCCCGTTAGTAGCAGCTGCCGCAGTGTGATACTGCCTAGCACCAAGGCCTCTTCTATTCCCACAGTTGCCCTGAGCCCCACCAAATGGCAAGCTCAAAGCGAGTCAGCCTCATCTGACGTCCATGCTAGCAAGCTGACGTAATGCGGTGTAGTGACACAAGTAGGTGGCTTTACACCGCATAATGTTAGCCAGAAACTGCAGCTGCGCTTAGCTTATTGTTCTGGGAAGCCGCAGGGCAGCAACTTGATATTATCCCTAGTGCTAGGCCACTGCTGCGCTATGTAGCTGACACCTATATCCAGGCGGGCACCTGCTATTTATCATCTTGGCTTATATGATGTTACTTCTGCTATATCTATTGCTAAGCACTCCTAATACTGTAGTTTAGACACTAGCTCAACAATATAAAAATACCACTATTTTGTCGCCAATAAGTTGGTTGCTTTTCACGGTTTGGAGTATAAAGCCTAGCCTGCCAGACATAAAAGCTCTGAGCAGGTTCTGGCATCCTATTTACTTCAGATGTTCATCCTATGAAAAAGACTTTTTTTCTCGCCCTCGTGGCGGCCTCGTTTAGCGTTGTTTCCTGTGGCGGCAACCAGCAAGAAAGTGAGGCAAGTGGCCCTACGGGGGGCTCAGGTACTGAAAGCAGCTCGGGCTCATCCGGCTCAGGCTCAATGGATGCTTCCGGTGGCGGCAGCATGAACAACAGCGACACCAGTTCTATGGGGGTTGGCTCGGGTGGGGGCGGCACCACCAGCAACGGCGACGAAAGCATTGGTGGTACCACTGGCTCTACGGCAGGCAGCTCCACAAGTGGAGGCACTACCACCGGGGGCAGCACTGCCGGTGGTAGCACCACGGGTGGGGGCTCTATGGGCGGCGGTAGTACAACCGGTGGTGGCAGCACCACGGGCCAGTAACCCAACGCGTTTTAAAAAAACTTACAGAAAAGCCTCTCTAGCTTTAGAGAGGCTTTTGTATTCTTATTACAACAAGCAAAAGATGCTTCTGCCTAACATTGAAAAGCAGCATGAACCACGCTTTTAGTGCTTTAAGCTTACATACAGCCTATTACTTAAGCTCGGAATAAGGAAAGCTGAACAGTATAATAAAGCCAATATTTTGTTAGCTAAATCAGGGTTACCGCTTTACCCTTTTGGTATAAAGGCTGAATTCTGAGCCAGCTAACGGCGGAATTTATTTTTACCAATTCCATCATATCCAACCTACACCATGAAAAAAGTTCTGTTTTTAGCTCTGGCTGCGGCCTCTTTCTCTTTTGCCTCTTGCGGCGGTAACAATGCCGGCGAAGGCAGCGAAGCTGGCGTTGGCACTGAGTCTTCCTCGACTTCGACCACCGAAACTACCATGAGCACCGACTCGACTATGAGCGGCGACGGCGCCATGAACAGCGACATGGGCGCTGGCTCTACTGCTGGTGGCGGCGCTAGCACGGGCAGCACCGGCAGCACCGGTTCAACCACGGGTGGTTCTACGGCCGGCACTACGGCTGGTGGCTCTACGGCCAGCACCACTACGGGCGGCTCTACTATGGGCACTACGGCTGGTGGTACTACCGCTGGCACTACTACTGGCAGCACCACTACTGGCACCACGGCTGGTACTACTGCTGGTACCACCACGGCTCAGTAAGCTTTTCTGGCTTTCTAAATACGTACAAAAGCCTCTCCTCCGGGAGAGGCTTTTTGCGTTTCAGCCCCTGCCCTTTTCACGGCAGCGCTTGAGTTTTCTGCCAGAGCCTCACCCCTACGCGGCAAATCTGCGTACTCTTTGCTTACACTAAACCGACCGACGAGTATGAACCAAGTAGCCGCTGGCGTGACCCAGCTTCAGATCCAACGTTTTGTCAACGTGTACTTCGTGGAAACCGGTACGCCCGGCGAATGGGTGCTGGTGGATACTGGCCTACCCGGCTCTGAAAAAGATATCATTGCTACCGCCGACAAGCTATTCTACCCCGGCACGCACCCCGAGGCCATCATTCTGACGCACGGCCACATGGACCACTCCGGCTCGGCGCAGGCCCTGGCTGAGCACTGGAAGGTGCCTGTGCTGGCTCACCCCCTGGAAATGCCCTTCCTCACGGCCCGTGCCGTGTACCCGCCCGCCGACCCAACGGTGCAAGGCGGTGGCTCCCTGGCCTTTGTGGCGCGCTTCTTCCCGCCTCAGTCGTTTCAGCTTTCTGATTTCGTGCAGCCCCTGCCGCCCAACGACACCGACCCACCCTTCCTGCCCGACTGGCAGTGGATTCATGTACCCGGCCATGCGCCCGGCCAGGTGGCACTGTTCCGGGAGAAAGACCGCACGCTCATCGGAGCCGATGCGTTTGCTACGGCCAACCATGAGTCGGTGCCGCAGCTACTGTTGCAGGTGCCCAAGGTGAGCGTGGCCGGTGCGCCGTTTAACTACAACTGGCAGCAGGTGAAAGAATCGGTGCAGAAGCTGGCGGCCCTGCAGCCCCAAGCTATTGGCTGCGGCCACGGCCCAGTTATTACTGGCCCAGAGGCGGCAGAAGGCTTGCAGCGCCTAGCCGATGAGTTCCCCATGCCTACCTCAGGCCGCTACGTGCAAGACCCCGCGCGCCTCGATGAGAACGGAGTAGCCTACCTACCGCCCGCTCCCCACGACCCCATCCGGACCAAGCTGGCCATTGCCGGCGTAGGCCTGGGGGCATTGGTAGGCACTGCTCTACTGATCAAGCAGCAACAAAAAAAGAAGCAAAATGAGTACCCCAAGAAATACCCCGACCCGGAGCGCATTTACCGCACCGGCGAAAAGCCGTTCGTGCACGGCCGCGAGGTAGTCGTCCCCGGCAAGTCTGGCCGGTAGATAAAGGCAAGTCCGGTAGATAGAACCAACAAGGCCCGTGCTTGCGCGCGGGCCTTGTTGCTTTTACTGCGGAGTTATGCGGGCCGATAAGCCTAGGCCAGTCGTTTCCATGAGGGTGGTTAATGACGAGACTCCAACTGTTGTGCTTCTACCGCCTACGTCAGCACGTGAGATATTTAGGCTCAGCTCAACATGAGGTTTTGAGGCTTCCTGCTCACACGGCCCAGGCCTGTTTACCGGCCGCTAGGCCAGTCAGGTAGGCTGCAATGATGGTAGCCGCCAGGCGGGCCGTTTGGTTGTCGCGGTCGAAGATGGGGTTCAGCTCCACTACCTCAAACAGGTGTACCTTCTCACTGCGCCCCGCCAGAAATGCTGCCTCCGTAGCTTGACGTGGCGTGAACCCATCAGCGCTGGGTGCCGATACGGCCGGCGCATAAGCCTCGGCGCAGCCATCCATATCAAAGCTCACGAAGGCAGGGCTTTCCAGGCGCCGCAGGGCGCGGTTTATGTATTCGGGCATCCCATCCGTCTGCACGTGGGCCAGTGGCACAATGTGGGCGCTTTGCTGGTGCAGGAAATCAATGTCTTCCCAGGTATTGAGGTTGGAGTGCAGTCCTATTTCGGTGAACCGCTCGCCCGTCAGAATTCCTTCGCGCAGTAGCTTCCCGAAGGGGGTACCGCTGCTTATACTGTCGGGCTTATGTTTCACGTCGGCGTGAGCATCTAGGTTAATGCCGCTCACAGCCTGGCCTTCGTGGGCATCGGAGAGGCCACGCACGGTGCTGTAGGTGCCATCATGTGAGCCGCCCAGCACCACTACCCGCGGGTACTGGCCTAGCAGCCGGGCTAGCTCCTGCCTAATGGTTTGGTGGTTTGTAGTGTGCTCAGGGTGGCCCAGGGAAAGGTTGCCGGCGTCAGCAATGCGCAGCCCCTCCAGGCGCACGTTGTGCTCCAGATTATAGGTTTTGTGGTAGCGGCGCAGCTCACGCCGGATGGCATCAGGGGCTCCCGTAGCTCCGGCCCGGCCACCCTCCAGCACCGTTCCAAAATCGAGGGGCAGGCCTACCAGGCACACATCAGCTTCTGGCAGGTCAGTGGCAGGCTGTATCAGTTCTCTCAGGAAAGTAGCCATAGCACAAGCAAGTAGGTTGGCTCCGGAAATGTAGCAGATTCCGGCACGATGCTGTTCTACTGTGTTCCAACTACTGCCACCTTCCTGCCCAGGCCACTCCAGCAAGGTGGCAAGTAGTATCTTTCGGGATGATACGCTGTGTTCTTTTGCTCACGCTCTTACTGGCTAGTTATGCGGGGGCAGTTGCCCAACGGGCTCCAACCACCATCCCAAGGGTTACGCCCTCCTTCTTCTCCACGTACACCTACCTCTCTTATTCCATTCAGGACAAGGCAACCAGCGCCGAGCCAATGGCGGCCCAGGGTGTGGGCGGCACCCTCACGCTCCGCCCCGATGGCACCTACCAAAAGCGCCTGAAGCTGGCGGCCAACGGCGGCACCATGTCGTTTGACCAGGATGGCCGCTTCACCTTCACCGGTGACCGGATCACGTTCAGCTACACCGATAAAAAGGGGCAGCCTCGTACTGATCAGGGTACGTTTCGGCTGCAGCCGGCCGCCCGGCTTCTTACGCTCACGCTCATAGGCTACCCAGCTGGCAATACGGGTATTTACACCCTGCGCGTACAATAAGCCCGGCAGCGAGGAACCGCGCCTTCACCTGGCCTACTGGCCTGGTGCACCAGCCTTATGGTTGGTTGCGGCTGGGAGCCTTCGCAAAGCTGAGCGTAGGCAGGCTTGAACTCTTACCCGGTACTCCTTCCAGACTTTTACTCCGGCCTGCTGTTTCACGGAAGTCTGGTAATTGCGCCCGCCCGGGCTTTCTGCTAACTTGCGGCCCCTTTCGGCCCCACCCGCGCCGAACGAACATTCACTATTTCACAACTTCACAAATTCACCATAGATGGGACGCGCATTTGAATTCCGCAAAGGCCGCAAAATGAAGCGCTGGGACCGGATGTCCAAAGACTTTACCCGCATCGGCCGGGAAATCGTGATGGCCGTGAAGGAATCGGGCTCCAACCCCGATACCAACTCGCGCCTGCGGACCGCCATCCAGAACGCCAAGGGCGTAAACATGCCCAAAGACCGCGTGGAAGCCGCCATTAAGCGCGCCAGCTCCCGCGAGGAAAAAGACTATCAGGAAGTGGTATATGAGGGCTACGCGCCCCATGGTGTGGCCGTAGTTATTGAAACCGCCACCGACAACCCCACCCGCACCGTGGCCAACGTGCGCATGTACTTCAACCGCGGCAACGGCGCCCTGGGCACCGCCGGCTCCAGTGACTACACCTTCACCCGCAAGGGCGTATTCAAGCTGGCCGCCGAAGGCCTCGACCTCGACGAGCTGGAGCTGGAACTGATTGACGCCGGCGCCGAAGACGTGTACGCCGACCAGGAGGAAGACGAGCATGGCAACGTGAAGGAGTACATTGTAGTAGAAACCGCCTTCACTGACTTCGGCCAGATGCAGAAAGCCCTCGAAGAAAAGCAACTGAACGTGGTATCGGCTCAGCTCCAGCGCGTGCCCAACACCACGGTGCACCTCGAAGGCGAGCAGCTCGAAGAAGTGATGAACCTCATCGAGAAGTTCGAGGACGACGATGACGTGCAGGCCGTGTACCACACACTCGGCTAGGCCTAGGCCACTACTCCAGGGGGTTATTCTCAGCTGGTAGTACCTGAACGCGGCTTGCTTCACATGGAGCAAGCCGCGTTTTTTTACCCAACGTAAGCTTTAAAGCTTTGCAACTTTAATGGCGCAGTGTGGCTCTTGCCTTTACTTTTTATCCTCTCTCAACTTATGCTCTAGCCAGATGAATAAACTGCTACTATTTGGTTTTACACTATTCATGGCTGCGAGCAGTTGCAATAAGGCAAACCAGGAGGTAGAGCCGACGGCGGAGCTGACTTCGACTAGGCTTCCTTTCGAGAACAACACCCTTAAAGTTTCTGTGGCCAGTATCACCCTTCCGGTAGGTATTACAAGCATCTTCTTTCTATCAGAATCTACTGGCCTGGCCACTACTTACGAGGGTAAAATTTACCGCACTCAAGACCAGGGGGCTACCTGGTTAGCGCAATACATCCCTGCCCTGACGGATCAGCCGCTATTTGATCTCCTGTTCACGGATCAGAAAACGGGCTACGCCGTGGGGGGCAAAAGCGGTTGTGGCGGGGCTGGGTGTGTGCCACCCGGTGGTATAGTGCTGAAAACCGATGACGGCGGCGCTACCTGGCATAAGGTATACACAGGCAGCCAAAACGAGATAGTCTCGATTGCGATGAATAAGAACGGGAGCTTGTTTATCGCAGCTAATGGCTCCCCAGCGGGGCTCTTCCGCAGTACCGATGCTGGTTTTAGCTGGCAGTTGGTAGAAACCGCAGGCAACTCCTTTTCTAAAATTGTATTCACTGATAACGCGGGCTTTTACACGGGAGGCGGTGCCCAGCTTGTAAAAAGCACCGATGCAGGCGCAACGTGGCCGTCGAAAACAGTGGTTAGCTACAACTATGTTAATGACCTAGCCTTTTCCAATGAACGGGGCTACTATGTTCTAGGCTACAGTCAGGCGTTTACCACTTATAACACCGGAGCCTCCTGGCAGGAAGTGCAGAGCCCGGTTATATCTATCTCCAAGGTGAACAGCCTTACTGTATCCTCGGCTTTACTATGGGGCGGCGGGCACTCTACTGGCGGCGACTTCCCCGTTCAATACGCGGCAGTTGGCCAAACCACCAACGGCGGGAAAACCTGGACGGGCACAGAATTTCCAGAAATTTCGCGTGTGACAACTGCCCATTTCTACACTCCACAGCAGGGCTACGCTGTTGCCGGCAGAACGCTGCTCAAAGTCACGGTAAAGTGAGGAAGCAGGTTCTAGGCCACTTAGCCCCATTTTACTAATCTGCTCCCTATACTCAGGCTTATCTTTGCGGGCCTTCGGCACGTATTTCAGCCGCTACTTTTGGGCGTCAACCAACTGCTCCTGTTCCATGCCTATCTCCTATAAAACGCTCTTCCTCCTCGAAGCTAATGCATTCTCTCTCATTGAGATCAAGTTGTTAGATGTACAGAGCGACGACCCCGCCAAGGTGTACTTCTGGCTTCAATTCCATAAGGCCAGCCACACACTTGATAAGCTGGATTTTGTGGCGATGCACAAAGACGAGTATGAGCAGCAGCGCGAGTTTCAGCAGGGCAAGCTGCAGTTCAACCAAAGCAACGGCACCTATACCCCTACTGAGGCGGCCGAGCCTATCTCGCTCAAAGCTCAGGCCACCACTCAGCTACCCGCTGAACTGAACGATGCCATTCAGCGGTATTTCGTTGCGGGCTAATTTTGCATTTTTACTATTGTAGCTCGCTAGTTAAGAAAAGATAAGAATCTTACTTTTGGCCAATATAATTCCACTCTTCCCTATCTCTGAACGCATTATATGGAGTCTGTTATTGACACCCCTAAGCCCTCCCTCTATTCAGCCCGAGCAATTCGCATTTTTTCAATTTTATTTACCCCGATAGCTGGCGGGGCTTTACTTGCCCAGAATTTCAAAGTTACAGGGAATCGGGAAGCCGCACGCCTTGCCTTGTGGGGAAGCATTGGGGGAATGCTCATCATCTTGCTGATAATAGCCGCGTTGCCCGACCTGCCCGGTGGTAGCGGCTTAGGGTTAGGAATTGGATTGGCAGGCGGACTAATCTTGAATGCGTATTCTGATAAGATACTAGGCAGCAAAGAAGGCTACCCAACTAAAAAGACCTGGAAGCCCCTGCTCATTTGTTCGGCGGTGTTCATCCCAATTATATTCATACTGCTGATACCCTTATTTCAAGAGTAGTAGCTTCACTAAAAAATTTGCGGTAGCTAGCAGTAGCAATTAATTGGCTCTTGCAAGCAGCTTAAAAAGAGCTACTTAGGTGCGTGTGTAGCACGTAAAACCGTTTCGGGCAGCTCTTCTTTTATCTGCGCTTCTCCCACCTACTTCTGGCGTATCTTTGCGGCCCGCCGGCACCTTCTGGGCCGGCGGGCTGTTGTTTTCCTTCGCTTAGCATACTCACCTCATGGCAACCCGTCTCAATAAATACATCAGTGAAAGTGGCGTCTGCTCCCGCCGGGAGGCCGACCGCCACATCGAGCAGGGCAACGTGTTCGTGAACGGCAAGCGCGCCGGCATCGGCGACCAGGTAACCAGCAAAGACCGCGTGGTGGTAAACGGCAACCTTATTGAGCCCCGTGCCGAGGAAGATGCCGTGTACATTGCCTACAACAAGCCCCCGGGCATCATCACCACCACCGACACCGGCATCAAGGATAACATTATCCGGGCCATCAAGCACTCAGTGCGCATCTTCCCCATCGGCCGCCTCGACCGCGACTCCCAGGGTCTGATTCTGCTGACCAGCAACGGCGACATCGTCAATAAAATCCTGCGCGCCGGCAACAACCACGAGAAGGAGTACATCGTGATGGTGGATAAGCCCATCAACGAGCAGTTTATTGAGGCTATGGCCAACGGCGTACCCTTGGGCGGCGTGATGACCAAGCCCTGCAAAGTGACCAAGGAAACGCCCTACATCTTCCGGATTATTCTGGTGCAGGGCCTCAACCGCCAGATCCGCCGCATGTGCGAGTACTTTGGCTACGAGGTGGTGCAGCTGGAGCGCATCCGGGTGATGAACATCAACGTGAAAGGCCTGGGCGTGGGTGAATGGCGCGAGCTGAAGGAGAAGGAGCTGAAGGTGCTGTTCGAGATGATCAAAGACTCGGCCGGCACCGACGACGGCTCTGGTTCTCGCCGTCGCAAGCGCCCCTCTTCCGCTGAGTTTTGGGCCGAGCGCCCCACGCGTAAATCATCGGCGCCGTTGGCAGGCGTAGCACCTGGGCAGCCCAAGCTCGCCGGGGCCTGGGTAGATAAGCCCACCAGCAAGCGAGCCGTGGGCCGTGCTGCCAAGAAGCCTACCGCTCCTGCTCCTTCCGACGCCACGGAGTGGCCTACGGGCCCTGGCCGCCCACCCGGGCCAGCCACCGGCATCCGCCCCGATGGCCCGGGCTTTGGCAAGTCGAGCCGGCCTGCGGGCCCTCGAGCTGCGGGAGCTGGCACTAGGCCACGTGGTGCCGCTGCCGGTAAAGGAGCAAAAGGGCCTGCCGCGCCAGCTAAAGGCAAAACCAGCAGCCGTGGTACGCGCGGCGCAAGTCGGCCGGGCAAACGCTCCTAAGTATCTCCCTCTTACATAGCGGGCTACTCTACTTAGAGTGGCCCGTTTTTGTGTGTTTTAACTCCTGCTATAAAGTCTAATTTTCGACGATAAAGCCCTGTGCATAGCTCTACTGATTTGGGCTATAGGCGGTACATATGATGCCTATATCATGCACAAGGGAGTTTTTCACATAATCAGGAGCGCCGTTTTGCTAGCTACTCTCATGACTGGCCTGGCATAGCAAAAGTCTAGAATTTGCGCTTTCTGACTTTCGCTTGCCCCCAAAACCCGGCATCCTTGCATCATCCAACCCGGGACACACCTTTCTAGGCCAGTAAGTATTGGTGCTAGGGCGGCAGAGAGGTACTCTGAAACGCAACAGTGCATTCCCCGCGGTTGGAACAGATCATGCGGAAAACCTCCAATGCCTTCGTTGCTGCTTCCTGGTTTGCCCTGCTAACGGGCATGGTGGCCTATATTGTGGGCCTGTGGAATGCCTCCATGCTTCTTAATGAGAAAGGCTACTATTTCGCCATCTTACTGTACGGCCTGTTCAGCGCTGTATCGCTGCAAAAAAGTGTACGCGACCAGCTGGAGGGCGTGCCCGTAACGGGCATCTATTACGGTTTGTGCTGGTTTGCTACCCTCTCGGCGGTACTGCTGCTGGCGGTAGGCCTCTGGAACGCCAACCTGTTGTTGAGCGAAAAAGGCTTCTACGCCATGTCATTCATGCTAGGCCTGTTTGGGGCCATTGCCGTGCAGAAAAACACCCGCGACAACCGCAGCTCAGAGCCAGCTGCTGCCGCCACGCAGAAGGCACTGGCCTAGCGGAAACTTGCTCCCAGCCCCTCTCTTCCGACCGACGCGGGGTAATAAGCAGTAAGCAATTAGCCATTACTGCTGAACCACTGGTCATTCTTCATACCTCATTACCTCTCCTCTCTTCCCGAGGAGGGGCGGGGGTGAGGTATTACCTTGCCGCTGATGAACAGGACCGAGAAAGAGAAGATGCTGGCGGGCGAGCTATACCAAGCCAATGACCCGCAACTGGTAGCGGAACGCCTACAGGCCAAGGAGCTGTGCCACCGATATAACCAGGAGCCAGTGCACCTGAATAAACAGATACTCGCCGAACTGCTGGGCCAAGAAACCGATGCCCATCTGGAGGCTCCATTGCGCTGCGACTACGGCCACAACATCCGGCTGGGCCGCAACGTGTACGCCAACTACAACCTCACCATTCTGGATTGCGCCCTCGTTACCATCGGCGACAATGTATTCATTGCCCCCAACGTAGTTTTGACAACTGCGGCGCACCCTGTAGAGGTAGCGTCCCGCATTGCGGGCTGGGAGTTTGCCCGGCCCATTACCATTGGTGATAATGTGTGGCTGGGCGCGGGGGTACTGGTAATGCCCGGCGTGAGCATTGGGGCGGGTACCACAATTGGGGCGGGCAGCGTGGTCACGCGGGATATTCCGGCGGGCGTGGTAGCCGTGGGAAACCCGTGCCGCGTGATTCGGCAGCTGGAAGCCTAGCGAAAACCCGCTTCTCATGTATCTTGCAGCCCGCGGCGTAGCTTTAGCTGCCTGCGGATGGCTGTTTTCAGCCTCTACCCCCTACCAGAAACCCAGAAACGACTTCCTCCCCACCCCCATGATTCGCACCGACTGGACCCTCGACGAAGTAAAAGCTATCTATAACCTGCCCGTGTTGGAACTGGTGACCAAGGCGGCGGCCATTCATGCCGAAACCCAGGCTACTGGTGAAGTGCAGGTGTGCACCCTGCTGAGCGTGAAAACCGGCGGCTGCCCCGAGGACTGCGCCTATTGCCCCCAGGCGGCGCGCTACCACACCGGCGTGCAGGCCCACAAACTTCTTCCCGATGCTGAGGTCCTGGCCTCGGCCCAACGCGCCAAAGACTCCGGCAGCACCCGTTTCTGCATGGGCGCCGCGTGGCGCGAAATCCGCGACAACCGTGACTTCGACCGTGTGCTAGGCATGGTGGAACAGGTGAATGGCCTGGGCCTTGAAGTGTGCTGCACTTTGGGCATGCTGAACGAGTACCAGGCGGAGCGCCTCAAGCAGGCCGGCCTCTACGCCTACAACCACAACCTCGACACCAGCGCCGAACACTACTCCGAAATCATTACTACCCGCACCTACGATGACCGCCTCAACACGCTGGAGCACGTGCGTAAGGCCGGTATCTCGGTTTGCTCGGGTGGCATCATTGGCCTGGGCGAAACCGACGAGGACCGCATTGCCATGCTGCACACCCTGGCCACGCTGCCCGCCCACCCTGAGTCGGTGCCGGTGAATGCGCTGGTTCCCGTGGAGGGCACACCCCTCGCCGATCAGCCCCGCGTGAGCGTGTGGGAAATGCTGCGCATGATCGGCACGGCCCGCATCCTGATGCCGCACACCATGGTGCGCCTTTCGGCTGGCCGCCAAGAGATGCCCGTAACGGAGCAGGCCCTGTGCTTCCTGGCCGGTGCCAACTCCATCTTCTCGGGCGAGAAGCTGCTGACTACTCCCAACCCCGACTTCGACGCCGACAAGCAGATGTTTGCTCTGCTCGGCCTCACGCCCCGTAAGTCGTTTAAAGACGTACCCGAAGGTGCTATGGTGCTGGGCAAAGAAGCTGCGCCTGTAGTAGCTTAATCTAGTATTGAAAACTAGTTCCCCCCCTTCGATGAGGAGGGGCTAGAGGTGGCTGGCATTCCTTGTTTACAGGGACCGTCATGCTGAGCGCAGCCGAAGCATCTCTACCGCTTCGTTGAGTTACTCTGGTAACATCAGCACGCGAGATGTCTCGGCAAGCTCTGTATGACCGTTTTGGCATAATCATTTTAGGCCATTCAACCACCCCTAGCCCCTCCTCACCGAAGGGGGGAACTAGTTTTAGCCTAGTTCACCCCTTATGCCCACTTCCCCTCTCCATCAGCGCCTCGCGCAGCACCTCGCCCAGCGAGACGCTGATGGTACCCGGCGCCAGCTTACCCTCCCCGCGGCTGGCCTAGCCGACTTCAGTTCCAACGATTACCTGGGCCTGAGCCAGCACCCCACCGTGCGGGTGGCCTTGCAACAGGCGGCAGATGAACCAGCCGGCAGCACGGGCTCCCGGCTGCTGACAGGCAACTCAGCAGCGGCCGAAGCATTGGAAACTACCCTAGCCAGTTTCCACCGGGCCGAAGCAGCGTTGCTGTTCAACTCAGGCTACGCAGCCAACATGGGCTTCTTCGGGGCGGTGCCACGCCGGGGCGATACTATCCTGTACGATGAGGCTTCCCATGCTTCGGTAAAAGACGGCATCCGGGCCTCGTTTGCCACCGCCTGGAGCTTCCGCCACAACGACTTGCAGGACCTGGAGCGGAAACTAGTGCGAGCCACTGGTGCCGTATTTGTGGCCGTGGAAGCCTTGTACTCCATGGATGGCGACATGGCGCCGCTGCCAGAGCTGGCCGCACTTTGCCAGGCGCACGGGTTGTATCTGGTGGTAGATGAGGCCCACACCAATGGTATCTACGGCCCCCTGGGCGAAGGCCTGGTATCGGAGCTGGGCCTGGAGGATGCCGTTTTTGCCCGTATCCTCACCTTCGGGAAAGCCCTGGGCAGTCAGGGCGCCGCCATTGCCGGTGCCGCCGTCCTGCGCGACTATCTGCTGAATTTCAGCCGCCTCTTTATCTATACTACGGCCCTGCCGCCGCTTACCGTTGCTGGCCTAGCGGCGGCCTACCAGTTGCTGCCTACGCTCACCGAGGAAAGGAAACAGCTCTTCGCCCTCTCCGATTATTTGAAAGCTCAGCTGAACGCGGTACCTGGCCTACGGGTGCCGCTGAAAAGCCACATCATTCACCCGGTGTTTTTTACAGAAAGCCCCGGCCCCACCCACGTACGGCAAGTGGCAGCCGCAGCACAGGCTGCCGGCTTCGATGTGCGCCCCATCGTGTCGCCAACGGTGCCGGTGGGCACGGAGCGGCTGCGGCTTATTGTGCACAGCTACAACACGAAAGAGCAGATGGATGCTTTGACTGAAGTACTAAGCCAAGCCGTGAAAAATGCTGAGCCCGACAATGCATAGACTTCTGTAGATATAAGTTGTTAACCACAGGTCTTACTACCTATTTACCACTATGCGCATCCCAACAATCCACGGCATTATTGATAGAAGAATCCTGATCAATTTTACCGCTGACCCACAGGATGTGGCAAAGATCCTGCCTGCTCCCTTCCGGCCAAAAGTTTATAAATGGAAAGCTATTGTTGGCATTTGCCTGATCCGCCTAAAGAACATCAAGCCGAAGGGGCTGCCTGACTTTTTAGGCATCTCCTCTGAAAATGGGGCCCACCGGATTGCTGTGGAATGGGACGAGGATGGCAGAACGCAGGAAGGCGTTTTTATTCCGCGGCGCGATACATCCTTGAAGCTGAATGCCGTTGTGGGTGGGCGCTTGTTTCCGGGTAAACATTACCTGGCAAACTTCAATGTGCGCGAGACAGGCCTCGATTACCACATTGACTTCACGAGCTCAGACCAAACAAGTATTTCAATCGACGCCAAAGAAGTGGAACACTTCACCAAGGATTCAATTTTTGAAACGCTCGAAAACGTGTCAGAATTCTTTGAAAAGGGCGCTATTGGCTATTCTCCCAACGGAAGCAAGTTTGACGGCTTGCAGTTAAAAACCTACAACTGGCAGGTGAAGCCACTTGCAGTGAGTGAGGTACAATCGAGCTTCTTTGCTGACAGCACAATCTTCCCAGCTGGCTCCATCAAATTCGACAATGCGTTGTTGATGACAAAAGTGGAGCACGAGTGGCATAGTGTAGCCGATAAATAGTCGCCATAGCACGCAGCGTGCGAGACAGCGCTATGGGCTGTTTTTGTCTGTACGCCCCCTGTGCTACAACTGCAGAGCTACCTTCCCCACGAGTACATCTTACCCCATTAGCTTCGAGTTTCTTTTCCCTTGGAACGTCTTTTCATCACCGGCATCGGCACCGACGTAGGCAAGACCTTCGTGTCGGCTATTCTTACTGAAGCCTTGCAGGCCGACTACTGGAAGCCCGTGCAAGCAGGCCTGGAACCCACTACCGACGCGGGCACTGTACGCAGCCTGGTCCAGAATACAGTCAGCACGTTCTTCCCCGAGCAGTATCGCCTCCTGATGCCCGCCTCTCCGCACGCCGCCGCCGCTGCTGAAGGCCTCACCATTCAACTCCAGGATTTTGAGCTACCAGAAACGCAAAACCATCTGCTGGTAGAAGGCGCGGGTGGCCTGCTCGTGCCGCTGGCACCGAGCCTGTTGATAGCCGATCTGGTGCTACATCTGGGTTTAGAGGTGGTGGTAGTATCGCGCAATTATCTGGGCAGCATCAACCACACGCTGCTTACCCTGGAGGCCCTGCAGGCCCGCGGCATTCGTGTACGTGGCCTTGTATTCAATGGAGAACCCAACCAGGCCACGGAGGAGTTTATCAGCCAGCACACTGGCGTGCCTCTGATGCCCCGGGTGCGACTGGAGCCGGCCATTACACCAGAAGTAGTAGGCCAGTACGCCCAGGTTTTCCGAGCGTGGTTCACCACCGTGTAGAACGCCTCAGCGTACTCTGCGAAAACCTCTGCGCCCACTGCGGGAACCGTCGTTGAACCGTCGTCGGCCCTACTGGTTGTAGCTTTGTAGCTGCCGGCAACTCCGGCGCCACCCGTAATGCCCCAACCTACTTCCCTCGCCCAGCGGGACCACGCCGTACTGTGGCACCCCTACACCCAAATGCAAACCGCCCCGCTGCCCGTGCCCATTGTGCGCGGCGAAGGCAGCTGGCTCATTGCCGAAGACGGCACCCGTTACCTCGACGGTATTTCCTCGTGGTGGGTAAACCTGCACGGCCACGCCAACGCCCACATTGCTCGGCGCGTAAGCGAGCAGCTGCAAACCCTGGAGCACGTACTGTTTGCGGGCTTCACGCACCCCGCCGCCGTAGAGCTGGCCGAGCAGCTGCTGGAGATTCTGCCGCAGAACCAGGCCCGCGTTTTCTACTCCGATAACGGCTCTACGGCCGTGGAAGTAGCCCTGAAAATGGTACTGCAGTACTTCCACAACCGGGAGCAGCCCGAGCGCCGCACGTTCATCTGCTTCCGCAACTCCTACCACGGCGACACCTTCGGGGCCATGTCGGTGAGCAGCCGTGGGGCCTTTACCGCGCCGTTTTGGCCCCTCCTGTTTCAGGTAGAGTTTATTGACGTGCCCGTACCCGGCCGCGAGGCGGAGGTACTAGGCCAGTTAGATGCTCTCATTAGCCGGCCCGACGTGGCGGGTTTCATCTTTGAACCCTTAATGCTGGGTACGGCCGGCATGGTCACCTACTCTGCGGAGGTGCTGGATGAGATGATCCGGCGCTGCCACCAGCACGGCGTGCTGTGCATTGCCGATGAAGTAATGACCGGTTTTGGTCGCCTGGGCCACCTGTTTGCCACCGACTACCTCACCGAGCAGCCCGATATTATGTGCTTCTCCAAGGGCCTGACCGGCGGCACCATGGCCATGGGCCTCACTACTTGCGCGGCACCTATTTATGAGGCTTTCCTGAGCAGTGAGCTGATGAAGGCCCTTTTCCACGGCCACTCCTACACCGCCAACCCCGTAGCCTGCGCCGCCGCGCTGGCCAGCCTGGCGCTTACCCGCGCCCCCGAGTGCACCGCCCAGCGGGCCCGTATTGCAACGGCACACGCGGCCTTCCGGCAGGAGATGGAAGGCCAGCCCGGCATCCGGGAGGTGCGCCACCTGGGCACAGTGCTAGCCGTGGAGTACGACCCCGGCGAAGACACCAGCTACTTCAGCCGCCTCCGCGACGGCTTCTATCAGCTTTCCCTGGAGCATAACGTGGTGCTGCGCCCCCTCGGCAACGTGGTATACCTGCTCCCGCCCTATTGCACCACCAATGAGGAGCTAGACCTGCTCTATACTGTGCTGCGCGCCATGCGTGAGCTGGTCCTCAACTTCGCTCCCGCTCTTACCCTGCCCGAATACCTGCATGACTAATTCACTTCCGCCCCAGGAGCTCATCGTCATTCGGGGGCGCGGACGCGTGTCGGCGCTAGGCCAGTCGCTGGATGGGCTAAGTGCCGCCTCTCCCTTTACCCCGCGCCAGCTTGGCTTACACAGTATACCCGTAGCGGCATTGCCCACCGCCGCAGAAGCGGCGGTTCAGGAGCTTCGCCGCAGCCAACCCGCCTACCGCCAACTCGACCGCACCGTGCTGCTAGGCCTGCTGGCAGCCCGGCAAGCTAGTGCTGCCGCTGGCTGGCCCACTTCTTCCGGAATTCCAGCCCCTGGCAATCAGCAACCAGCAACCAGCAACCAGTTAGCCGTTAGCATAGGCAGCAGCCGGGGCGCTACGGGCCGGCTAGAGGAGTTCCATGCGGAGTTTCTGCGGGAAGGCTCCGTACCCGTGCCCGCATCGCCCCTCACCACTTTGGGCAACGTGGCTAGCTGGGTGGCCTACGATGCGGGTAGCACCGGTGGCGCCAGCCTCAGCCACTCCAGCACTTGTAGCAGTGCCTTTCAAGCCCTAGGGAATGCCACAGCCTGGCTGCGGGCGGGCATGGCCACGCGGTTTCTGGCCGGCGGCACCGAGGCTCCTCTCACCGCTTTCACTCTGGCCCAAATGCAGGCCATCGGTATCTACTCGCCCTTTGCCGCCGCCGATTTTCCCTGCCGGCCGGGGGCGGGCAAGCCATCTACGTTTGTGCTGGGAGAAGGGGCCGCCGTATTTGCGCTAGAGAAAATATCTACTGCCAGCTTGGCTGAGCAGCCCCACCAGCCGGTGGCGGTGCTGGAAGGTGTGGGCTTCGGCTTTGAGGCTATTGGCAGCAAAACCGGCCTTTCCGCTGATGGCCAGCACTTTCAGCAAGCCATGCGCAGTGCGTTAGGCCAAGCTGGCTGCGACTTGGCTGAGGTAGACGCCGTGGTGCTGCACAGCCCCGGTACGCCAGCCGGCGACGCGGCGGAGCGGGCTGCTCTGCGGACAGTGTTTGGGGATGAGCTGCCGCTTCTGCTGTCTAACAAGTGGCTGATTGGGCATACGCTGGGGGCTTCTGCGGCATTGAGCCTCGACTTTGCCCTGCACGTGCTGGAAACCCAGCAGTGGCCTACACCACCTTTCCCCACCGATTTAGCTTTGGTATCGGGGGTCAGGCCGCTCCGCCGCATTCTGGTAAATGCGGCTGGGTTTGGTGGTAATGCGGCTAGCGTAGTGGTGGCGCTGCAGTAGGGGGTATTGCCATTTTGGTTGGTTGTGGTGCATTTATTTAACAGATTAATGAAAATAATACCACAAAACGGTGCGTATTTACAGCTCTAATTGTTCTACACCAGTAGCCGCCCGCAACGGTTAGCGCTAGTCTGCGTCTGTACCCCGTCTTAACCTCCTTCATATCTGCATGCGTCGTTTTACTCCGTTCCTGTTAACGCTGGGCCTCTCGGCCCCGGCTTTCGCCCAGAACCAACCAAGCACCACCCCCGACCCCGTCATCACGAAAATGGTGCAGGACATCTCCGAAAAGAACCTGCGCTCTGATATTGATAAGCTCGTGAGCTTCGGTACGCGCCACACCCTCTCCGACACCAAGAGCAAAAAGCGCGGCATTGGGGCGGCCCGCAATTGGGTGGAGGATGAGTTTAAAAAATACAGCAAAGCCAACGGCGGCCGCCTCAAAGTAGAACAGGACACCTTCACCATCAAGCCCGATGGCCGCCGCATCAACCGGCCCGTAGTGATGGCTAACGTAATGGCTACCCTGCCCGGCACCGACCCCACCGACAAGCGCGTGTTTATCGTGAGTGGCCACATCGACTCGCGGGTATCCGACGTGATGAATGCCACCGCCGATGCACCCGGTGCCAACGATGATGGCTCGGGCACCGTGGCTGTAATGGAGCTGGCTCGCGTGATGTCGCAACACCAGTACCCCGCCACCATCATCTTCGTGGCGGTGCAGGGCGAAGAGCAGGGCCTGTACGGCTCTACACACCTGGCCAAGCGCGCCAAGGCCGAGGGCTGGAATCTGGTGGCCATGCTTAACAACGATATCATGGGCAATTCCTCGGGCCACGACCCCGAGATGAAGGACGACACCCACCTGCGCGTGTTTAGTGAGGGCGTGCCCGCCACTGAAACCGCCGATGAGGCCCGCGTGCGTCGCACTCTTTCTTCCGAAAACGACTCACCTTCCCGGGAACTGGCCCGCTACTCGCGCCTGGCCTGCAAGCAGTATGTCCCCAACCACGAGGTAGTGCTGGAGTATCGCCCTGACCGCTTCCTGCGCGGCGGTGACCATACGCCCTTCAACCAGCAGGGCTTTACGGCGGTGCGCTTCTCGGAAATGAATGAGGACTTCCGCCACCAGCACCAGGATTTGCGCACCGAAAACGGTACCGAGTACGGCGACTACGCCAAGTTCATGGACTTCGCCTACCTGCGCAAAAACACCGGCGTGAACCTGGCCACCCTGGCTAGCCTGGCCCTGGCCCCCGCCGCCCCCGAGAATGTAGGCGTGCTCACCGCCGAACTAACCAACCGCACCCAGCTCAAGTGGGAAGCCCCCAAAGCCGGCGAAAAGCCCGTGGGTTACTATGTACTGATGCGTGAAACCAGCGCCCCGGAGTGGCAGCAGAAGTTTTTTGTAACCGACACCAAGGCCGACCTACCCCACAGCAAGGATAACTTCATCTTTGGAGTGGTATCTGTAGATGCAGAAGGTCATGAAAGCCTGCCAATAATACCTAAGCCGGTGCGCTAGGCCAGTCGTTTTAGCACAGTCATCCCAAGCAATCCGTAGATAATATCACGGGTTGTTTGGGATGGCTTTTTGTTGCTCCAGCCGATACAGCACTACACTAAGAATGTGTTTCCATGTTTATGGACCAGCTTTCCCCTGACGCTATTCTAAATTACGCTGCCCAGCAGCAGCTGTCAAGCGCATGGGCTCATCGATGGTTCATAGACTTACCCATAGAAGCACAGAAAAGCACTCTAGTGCTGTTGAACCTCTTTGTACAGCAAAGTCATCCTACTCCCACAATGGTGCAAATGGCCATAGCGGCTCAACCACCCAGACCATTCACTACCCCGTTAGCTTTGCTGAAAGCGCATCCTTTTAACCTAGCGCTTACCAAAATTCTTGCTTTACCCACACCTGAATATCCAAACGTTTTCAAAGCTCTGCTAGCCGTATTCAGCATTGCGGACACTCATCGCCGTACCTATACGTGCCAAAGGCAATGCTCTCATGAATGGCACCATCTTCCTCCCTTACTACCACAGGAACTTGAGTAAAAACCATTAGCAGAAACTGTACTTTTTCGGTACTATTGGTGAGTCTGTCTTCCCTCCCACTCGCGCTCTATATGAAGAAATTTACTCTCCTATTAGCTTTTGCTTTGCTTTCGGCGGCTCCGGCAGTTCTGGCGCAATCAGCCTACAAAGTACCTACTAATTACACGCTGCAGCGGCCGGAAGATTACGCCGAATACAACAAGGAAGTGGTAGCCACCGTGGATTGGCTGGAGAAGACCCCCAGCAGTAAGGAGCCCGAGAAGCGCCGAGAAGCCAACCGCTTTCTGTTTCAGTGGATTAGCGGCACACCCGATGTGTCGGTGCAAATGCAGAAATACGTGGCCGACCTGACGGCTCAAGATCCCGATTTGCTCCTGCTGTTTATGGGTGGCTGGGCCCGCTACCAAATCCAACATCCGGAGGTGAAAGACCCGGTGGTATTGAACACAGAGGGCATTAAGACGGTGCTCAAAGCGTACCAGTCTGGCGGTAATAAACGCAATAAGCACCTAGATTCCTTGGTGGAGTTAAACGCCAAAGGAACGCTTGCTGACTGGGTCAGAAAGCAATTGGCTGGCTAGGCCACCAGCCCCCGAATGGAAATTTTCTGATAAGAGCGCTGGAGTTTTTAACAGAAACTCCTTACTTGCGGCCGCAAAACGGCAGCACCATGCCTGTGCTGCTCATATACTTCTCCCGCTGATGTCAGCTCCTACCCTCTCAATCTGTGTTTCCATGCCGCGGGCTGTTGCTCAGGTGGCTGGGGTGCGCATGATGATGGGAAAGAAGTGTAAGCACGCCACTGGCCTACATGCGGGCCTGCTGATGGTCAAGAAATCGAAGAAACGTAACCCGATCTGACCGTCGCACCTGTTCGTCGTACCCGAATAAGAATGCAAGCGCCGGTCCTCCCAGGACCGGCGCTTTTTTTGGTCCATCCCTATACTTGCCGCAACCTGTGGCCTCCATTTCCGCCTCTTACTCTCCAGTTTTTCACCGTTTATGAAAGTTCTAAAGTTTGGCGGTACGTCCGTCGGGTCAGCGCAGCGGATGCGCGAAGTAGCCGAGCTGATTCATGCGCCGCACCTGCAGCGCCGCATTGTGGTGCTGTCGGCTATGTCGGGCACTACCAATGCGCTGGTGGAAATTGCGGGACTACTATTTGCTGGCAACGTGGCGGCGGCCACCGCCAACGTGGAGACCCTGCGCCAGCGCTACCACGCCGTAGCCCAGGAGCTGCTGCCCGAGCCTGCAGTTGCCGACGAAGCCATCGAGCACCTCGACCAGCGCTTTCAGTCCATTCTTGACCTGACCTCTGCCCCCCTCTCAGCAGATGGCGAACGGGTAATTCTGGCTCAGGGCGAGCTGCTGAGCACCTTGCTCGTGCACCGCTATGTTACGCGCATCTTGGGCCGCCCCGCCGTGCTGCTACCGGCGCTGGAGTTTATGCGCCTTGATGTGGATGATGAGCCTGATGCGGCTTACATCCGGGAGCACCTTGCCAGCACCTTAGCGCCTTATGCGGCCGAGCAGCTGTTTATCACGCAGGGCTACATTTGCCGCAGCGCCCAGGGCCACATTGATAACCTCAAGCGCGGGGGCTCCGACTACTCCGCCTCGCTGATTGGCGCGGCTGCTAACGCCGAGGAAATTCAGATCTGGACGGACATTGACGGGCTGCACAACAACGACCCGCGCATTGTGAAGGGTACCTACCCTATCCGGGAGCTGTCGTTTGATGAGGCGGCCGAGCTGGCCTACTTCGGCGCGAAGATTCTGCACCCCAGCTCCGTACTACCCGCTCGCCAACACGGCATTCCGGTGCGCCTGCTCAACACTATGCAGCCCGAAGCGCCCGGCACTCTGATTTCGGCTAAAACCGGCGCGGAAGCTATCAAGGCGGTGGCGGCCAAGGATGGTATTACGGCCATCAACGTGAAATCAAGCCGGATGCTGCTGGCCCACGGTTTCCTGCGCACCATCTTCGAGGTATTTGAGCGCTACCGCACCTCCATTGACATGATTACCACCTCGGAGGTGGCCGTGTCTCTGACCATCGACGATGCCACGCGCCTGCCCCTGATCTTAGATGAGCTGCAGCGCTTTGCTTCGGTGGAAGTAGATGAGAACCAGACCATCATTTGTTTGGTTGGCAACCTGGAGCAGGATGCCCACGGCGCTGCCAACCAGGCATTTGCGGCCCTCAAGGACATTGCCGTGCGCATGATCAGCTACGGCGGCTCACCCAACAACATCAGCATTCTGGTGCACACTAACGATAAAACCCGCGCCCTTCAGGCACTCAACGCTGGTTTGTTTCAGCGATAATTTTTAAGAGGCTTGCTCTCTTTCACCAAGAGGAAGTAGTCTTACTCGCCTGAACTATGCCTCCACAACGTCATGTTTCACAAGCTCGACATGACGTTGACCGATGTAAAGACGCAACATGTTGCGTCTTTACGTTGCTGAAGTTGATTACCTCGGTTGTTCTAGGCCAGTCGTAATGGTGTTGCCGTTCAACGACAAGACGCAACATATTGCGTCTCTACATCGGTCAACGTCAGCACAGGCGATGTATCGCAAGCCCGGCTTGACAGTCTGGAATTATCGTTCCAGGCCATATCAACCACCCCCAATCTCGCCTTTCCAAGGGGAGGGGAATTGTTTCTAGTTTTTGTTTTCAGTTGCCTTAGCTGCACCATGTCTTTTCAACTTCCGGCGGAGTTCAAGTCTCAGCCGACGCCCTTTTACTACTACGATCTAGCCTTGCTGGACCAAACGCTGGCCGCCCTGACGGCGGCAGCGCGGCCGGGCAACTTTCAGGTGCACTACGCGCTCAAAGCCAACTCCAACCTGCCCATTCTGCAGCGTATTCAGCAAGCAGGCCTAGGGGCCGACTGCGTAAGCGGCGGCGAAGTGCAGCGCGCTCTGGAGGCCGGCTTTGCGCCCAACCATGTGGTGTTTGCCGGGGTGGGCAAGTCTGATGCCGAAATCAACCGGGCACTGGCCGCCGATATCTTTTGCTTCAATGCCGAGTCGGTGCCGGAGCTGCAGGTGCTGAACGAGCTGGCCGCAGCCCAGGGCCGGACGGCGCGGGTAGCGTTGCGCATCAACCCCAACGTAGATGCCCATACGCACGCCTACATCACCACTGGCCTGGAAGCCAACAAGTTCGGCATCAGTTTGTCGGATTTGGCCGGCGTGGTAGATGGGCTAGACAGCCTCCCGAACGTGGAGCTGATTGGCCTGCACGCCCACATCGGCTCCCAGATTACGGAGCTGCATGTGTTTGCCAATCTCAGCCGCAAGCTCAATGAGCTGCAAACCTGGCTCGAAGACCGCGGCCATCAGTTGCCCCACCTCAACGTGGGCGGTGGCCTAGGCATTGACTACCAACACCCCGACACCAATCCCATTCCAGACTTCGGGGCGTATTTTGGGATGTTTGAACAGCACTTGGTGCGCCGACCCAGCCAGCAGGTACACGTGGAGCTGGGCCGCGCCGTAGTGGCGCAGGCTGGTACGCTGGTTAGCCGGGTACTCTACGTAAAGGAAAGCCAGCAGACGCGCTTTGCCATTCTGGATGCGGGCATGACCGAGCTAATCCGCCCGGCTCTCTACGGCAGCCATCACCATATCGAGAACATCAGCAGCCAGCTCCCGGCTCTGGCCTACGATGTAGTGGGCCCCATCTGCGAGTCATCAGACACCTTTGCCAAAGCCGTGCAGCTGGCCGAAACCCGCCGCGGCGACTTAGTAGCCATTCGCTCCGCCGGCGCATACGGCGAAGTGATGTCATCCAGCTACAACCTCCGCGAGAAAGCCGAGGCGCTGTATCGGTGATGAGGTGAAAAGGTCATAAAGTGCTAGGGAGAAAAGGCAGGTATCATTGCGAGTATGTGACACCTCCAGCCAGTGTCAAAGCAATCTTTCTTTGACGTGTGTACCACACCTGACAAAACTGAAAACCCCTACGTTCGCGCTGGGAGTAGGGGTTTTTAACAATATTACCTATTCGCTTCATCACCTACTCACCACATCACCGTCCACTTGCCTAGCTTTTGCTGTTGCTTGAAGTAGCGGAGCATCCAGTGGCGCTCGGGCTTTATTTCTCCTTTCACCAGCATAACGGGCTGCTGCAGAAGCAGGCCGCCCAGCAGGGGTTCTTGCTTGGGGTCGTTGAGGTAAAGCAGGTAGCGGTGCCACGTGTCATTGGGCTCAAACTGGGTTTCACGGTTGAGGCTGGCGTTGCCATCATTAAGCGAAACGGGTACCTGGCCTAGCTCAAATGCCAGAGAGGGCAACAGTTCATTGTATACCAGCACACGCCGGTTTTCCAGGTGGTTGTTGCGGATGAACTGCGCCAGGGGGCGGCTGCCATTGAAGGCTAGCTCATTTTGCTGCATGATAGGTTTGGCCGTGAGCAGCAGAGTAACCGTGAACAACACTGTAGATACCAGTAGGCGCGGCGCAATGCGCACCTGGTTCCAGAGCGTCAGCAACAGTACCATTACCACTACTCCGGCGGCGGGATATGCCGCAGTGAAGGGCCGTACTTCAATACCCAACGGGAATACCGCACTGAAGACCGGCAGCATGCATAACAGCCCAAGTAATAAGCCATAAAATGCCAGGATGCCCACGTACCAGCGGTGCAGCGCGGCTTCGGTACAACGGCCCAGGTAGTATACCGTGAGCAGTACCACCCCGGGGAAAATGGGCAGCACGTATAGCAGCAGCTTCGACTTGGAAAGCGAGAAAAACACCAGCGGCACCAGCACCCAAAAGATGAGTACGTTGCGCCACTGCCGCGGCACCGAGTTCCAGGGCGTCTGGATGGCCCGCACAATGAGGGCTACGGCCCAGGGCAGGCTGGTTGCCGGAGCTAGCACCAAGTAGAACCACCACGGCTTGGCCCGGTTGAATGTGGCCGCGTTAGCAAAGCGCTCCACTGTGTGCTCATACAGAAAGTAACGAATGAAGGCCGGGTCCTCGGCAACCAGATACAAATACCAGCTCAGCCCCACCAACAAGAATAGCCCAAAGCCCAGCCAGTGGTGCACCGTAAAGGGGCGCTTGTGTTGCCCTTGCTTCACATAAAAGCCCAGCATCACCATCAGGGGCAGTACAAACCCCACCGGGCCTTTCGTGAGAAAAGCGAGGCCCAGGCCTATCCAAAACAGGTATAGCCACCGCACACCGCCCCCAGAGTAGTAGCGCAGAATGCCGTATGCCGCCGCCAGCTCCAGGGTAGCTAGGTACGCATCAGTGGTTACGTTAAGCACCGAAATCAGCACTACGGGCAGCGTACCGTAAATGACTGCCGCGGCCAGGGCGCGGGCGCGGTCTTGCTGGAATAGCAACAGGCCCAGGCCATACATAAGTACTACCTGCAGCAGCACCGCCAGTACTGGCAGCAAACGCACGCCCAGGGTGTTCTCGCCGAACAGGCCTAGCCCGGCCGCCGTGAGCCAGTACGTGAGCGGGGGCTTATGGAAGTGCTGAATCCCGAGCAGGCGCGGGTGTAGCCAGTCCTGCCCCGTGAGCATCTCGCGGCCAATTTCCGAGTAACGGGCTTCACTACTCTCCAGGGGTCCCCATGCGCCTAGCTGAACTAAAAAAGCGGCTCCCAGCATCAGCAGAAACAGCCAAAGCCAGCGGCGGGAAGTCATCGGGAAGGGCATAGCGGAAAGCGTTGGCAAGTACACAGAAAACGGCGGCGAAGTTAGCCAGAAAGCGCTAGGCCACTAAACGTGTCACACCCACGCAGCAGGGACTGGGGCTGTTCACGTAGCCAAGGCCCCAATTCTTCCCATTGCTCGGGACGCTGGCTCTTCCCCTTCAGCATAACTAACCCGTCTCAAATCAGTTACACAATTACACCCACCACATCCGTTGCCATGAAGATTCTGCTCACCGGGGCCAACGGCTATATTGGCCAGCGCCTATTGCCGTTACTGGTGGAAGCGGGCCACGAGGTGGTGTGCCTCGTCCGCGACCCGCGTCGCTTTGTGCTGCCGGAAAGCTTACGCGCCCAGATTACCGTTGCGCAGGGTGATTTACTACAACCCGACAGCCTGCAAGACTTGCCCCTGGATGTTGAAGTGGCCTATTACCTGGTGCACTCCATGAGTGGGCACGACAAAAACTTCTTTGACTCGGAGCAGCGCTCGGCTCAGAACTTCACCGAGTTCATTAACCGCACCTCAGCGCGTCAAATTATTTACCTCTCGGGCATTGCCAACGATGCTTCGCTGAGCACTCACCTCCGCTCTCGCCGCTCGGTAGAGCGCGTGCTGGATGAGGCTGAGCACGCGGCCCTCACCGTGCTCAGGGCCAGCATTATTATTGGGTCGGGCTCGGCATCGTTTGAGATTATCCGAGATTTAGTGGAAAAGCTGCCGGTAATGGTAACGCCCCGCTGGCTGAACTCCCGCTGCCAGCCCATTGGCATCCGCGACGTGATGTTCTACCTCACCAGTGTGCTGGATAACCCCGCTTGCCTGGGTCGCTCCTTCGACATTGGCGGCCCCGATGTGCTGACCTACCGCGAAATGCTCCTGCAGCTAGCCAAGGCCCGCGGCTACCGGCGCTACATTGTTACCGTACCCGTGCTCACCCCGCGGCTTTCCTCGTGGTGGCTGTACCTGGTTACCAGCACCACCTTTTCGCTGGCGCAGAGCCTGGTGGAAAGCCTGCGTAATGATACGGTAGTGGACCCCAAACGCAGCATTGCGGAGGTGCTGCCCCATGAGTGCATGGGCTACCAGGATGCCGTGCAACTGGCCTTCCAGCGCATCGACCAGAATGAAGTAGTGAGTAGCTGGAGCGACGCGCTGAGCAGCGGCGTGATGCCCCGCAACTACATGGACCACATCCAGATTCCGCAGCACGGCCTGCTCCAGGACCGCCAGACGTTGCGCTTCACCCGCGACCCGAAGGAAGTGCTCCAAAATGTCTGGAGCATCGGCGGCGACCGAGGCTGGTACAAGGTCGACTGGCTCTGGCGGGTGCGGGGAATCCTCGATAAGCTGGTGGGCGGCGTAGGCCTGCGCCGGGGGCGCCGCTCCCCCACCAAGCTCCGCGCCGGCGACCCGCTCGACTTCTGGCGCGTGCTGGTAGCCGATAAAGCTGCCCGCCGCCTGCTCCTCTACGCCGAGATGAAGCTCCCCGGTGAGGCCTGGCTCCAGTTCCGCATTCTGGATAACGAAGATGGCTCCCACACCCTAGAGCAGCTCGCCGCCTTCCGTCCCGAGGGCTTGGCAGGCCGCATGTACTGGTACTCGCTGGTGCCCTTCCACTTTGTCATCTTCAAGGGCATGATTGAAAATATTGTGCACTATGAGGCTCCAGCTACACAAGAGTCGTCTGCTCCGGGAGGCCAACCCCAGCCACGCGCAGCTACTTCCTAAACAGCTTTGTTTATTCAGGACCCTTGATATCTTTTTTTTGACCGTTAATAACACTGATCTACAGTTATTTACACTTTCAATCAGCTGATTTTAAAGTCTGATGCATGAGGATCTTGATTAGCCCATACACTACGGGTACTATACTTTCGAAACGTTATATATCTCCACCTACTCGTTATAACCGGGCCGCTCTGTCCCACCTACTTCTTTCTATTTTTACCAGCTTATCTGGCCGTTTTTCGTTGCCCCACACAGGTGCGAAAGCGGCCCTTTTTATTGCCGCTGAGCGGTAGCTGCATGCCGTGAAAATTTGGTTTATTGCTCCCTACCCGCAAGCCCTTATCATGCAATTTCGGTTGGCATTCCAGCCGAGGGCACACAGGGTACTAGCGGTAAACAGAAAGAGCGCAACTCAGTGGGTTGCGCTCTTTCTGTTTATTAATCTGAGAGCCTACAGGTCTAGATCTTTTCTGGCAGCAGCGTAGCGTCCTCGAAGTTGCCTAATATAGGCTTGCTTCCTTCGGTTACGGCTTCCACGAGCAGGGCGCCCCCCACGAAAGCTCCTTTCCAGGATTCACCCAGGCCACCAAACACTTCTTCTCGGTCGCCGCGCGAGCGGAGCCTGTTGAGACCTACCTTGAAGGCACGTACTTCCTTAGCGGTGCGGGCGGCCCACTTCTGGTCGTCGGAAGCCACGGCAGATACCAGGGCGCCATTGCTAATATTCATCTCGCCTACCAGCTCTTCCACACGATCTACGAGCACGATGGAATCAATCGGGCCGAAGGGCTCCTTGAAGTATAACTCACTCTGGCGGGGCAGATTTACGAGCGCGCGTGGGGCGCGGTAGGCGCTCATATCCTGGCCAGGTAGAAAGAGGCTTTCATCGAGCTTGCCTTCAAAAATTGGCGTGGCGCCGGTTTTAAGGGCGTTTTCGTAGAGGCGGTCGAGGTCTTCGGCCTGGTTCTTATTGATAACGGGGCCAAAAGCCAGGTCGGGCAGCTTATCTTCGGCGGAATCCACCAATGTGGGGTTGCCCACTTTCAAGCCCTTGATAGTGTTCCAGTAGGTTTCAACAAACTGCGGGAACAGGCGGCGCTCTACCACAAACCGCACGTAGGCCGTGCAACGCTGCTTGCCATAGTCATAGCCTTTCTTGAGCTGGTCAGCGAGGCCATCCCAGTCACTGTAGTTCCAGATGCCATAGGTATTCACGCCCTCCATTTCCAGCATGTAGCGCTTGTGATTCTGACCTAGGGCGTCGGCGATGTTGCGGCCATTGTAGCGGCCACCCACAAAACTGAGGCAGTCTACGGCTTCGTGCTTCACCAGCACATCGCTCAGTTCCCCACCCGAGCCACTCACCAGCGTAACCGGCAGGCCGCAGCGGCGCGCAATGGCGAAGGTCAGGCTCAGGGAAATAAAGCCTCCATCGGTAGGCGTTTTGGCAATAACTGAGTTACCAGCCAGCGCCTGCACCAGCACCGCATGCAGCAGCACCGACATAGGGTAGTTCCAGGAGGCAATGTTGCTCACCAGGCCCAGAGGCTTGCGCGAGCCCAGCATGCCTTCAATGTTGTCTACGTACCACTGCACGCCGTCAATGGCGCGGTCGATGTCCGTGAAGCCCAGCTTGTAGGTCTTGCCAATTTCCCAAATCAGCAGTTTGCCAATCAGGTCTACCTGGTTGCGGAGCTGGTTGAGGCAATCCTGCACGCGGCGCTTCCGCTCATCCAGATCAGTAGCGGCCCAGGCGGCGGCTTCCTGCTTGGCGGCCAACACGGCGCGCAGAGCAGTAGCATGGTCCAGCATGGGCAAGGAGCCCAGTTCCGAGCCATCGACGGGAGAAGTAAACGGCCGGGGTTTGCCAGGCTCTTGCCAGCGCCCTTCCAGCAGATTCAGAAACTGCCCGTCGGTGGTAAACACTTCCGGGGTAATGGACTTCATCTGGTTCAGCAACCCGCCGAACTCTACTTGGGGCGAAACGATCTTTGGCATGACGTGGAGAGGAGCAGCCGCGAAATGGCTGATTGGTTTTGCGTGCTCCCTGAAGAAGGTTGGTTGTAGAATTGTTTCGGAAAGGAACTGGCCTAGCGCCCGTCCCTGACGCCGGGGGCCTCAAGCACCGGAGCTGCTTGCGCTTTACCAGCACAGGCTAAGAGACTGTTAACCAGCTCCGGCGAGCCAATATACAGAGGAGCGCGTTGATGATATTCAGTAGGCACTATATCTAGTACCTTTTCCTCACCGGTCATGGCCTCGCCGCCGGCCTGTTCAATCAAGAAAGCCAGCGGGTAGCCCTCATACAGCAGCCGGAGCTTGCCTTGAGGCGTTTTGCGAGTGGGCGGGTACAGATAAATACCACCCGTAAATAAGTTGCGGTGATAATCGGCCACCAAAGAGCCCACGTATCGCCCACTCATGGTTTTTTCCTTGCACTGCATCAGGAAGTCGCGCACGTATTGGGGGTAGTCGAACCAGTAGCCTTCGTTGCAGGAAAACACGTTGCCCGTAGCCGGAATAGTAATGTTGGGGTGCGAGAGAAAGAATTCGCCGAGGGAGTTCTCATAGGTGAAACCCACTACGCCGTGCCCGGTGGTGTACACCAACATAGTGCTGGAACCATACAGAATGTAGCCCGCCGCCACTTGCTGGCGGCCACCCTGCAGAAAGTCTTCGCGGGTGGCCTCCTGCCCTACCGGTGTTACGCGGCGGTAAATGCTGAAGATGGTGCCAATACTGATGTTCACATCAATATTGGAAGACCCATCCAGCGGGTCAATAGCCACCACGTACTTGCCCTGGCAGTTACCGGTGTGAATCATGTCGTCTTCTTCCTCCGAGAGCACCGCGCAGGCCTCACCGCCGTTGGTTAGGGCCCGAATGAAGCGGATGTTGGCCTCCACATCTAGCTTTTGCTGGGTTTCGCCCTGCACATTTTGCTGGCCCATGGCCCCAATAATGCTGGTCAGGCCCGCCCGGTTTACTTCCCGGTTTACAATTTTGCCGGCCAGCGCAATGTCGCGGAGTAGCTGCGAGAGTTCTCCCGTAGCAAAAGCAAACTCGGCCTGATTGCGCATGATGTAGCGCTCCAGCGTAGTGCCAACGGGTTGGGCCAACGCATTCTCGCGGTTGATACTCATAACTGAATGGAAGAGATGAAAAATAGTAGCCGAGGTGCGACGGCGTTCCGGATGATTGATGGCCCCTAACCTCCACGCACATCTGGTAGCCGCCGCAGTTTCACTCGGTAATAAGAGCAGAGCTCAGAGGTGGCCTAGGCGCAAGCAAATGCGCCACACAACGCTTTCGTACGCCACCACCACTCTGTTTCTTGACTTTACCCGCGCCGCTTGTGCGGGCATGGCCTCGTCGATTGCAACAAAAAGGACAAGAAGGCTCCAGCCTCTCTTTACCCAAGGGCTCAGGAGGGGAAAATTAGCCTTCACTTACTGCTAGGCTACTGTAGTTTATTGAGCGCTTAACTCTTGGCTTCGGGCTGCTTCTGCGACTGCCACAACACCACTTGCCAGCCTTTCTTGGGGTCTTTCACCTGCACCACCACGTACTTGAGGTGGGCCAGATTAGCGGAACCATCGGGTTTGTTAGGCAGCGTGATGGTGATGGTGCCGTTTACTACGGCCGCTTTGCCATCGTTGTAAGCACGCACATTCAGGGCTTCCACGTCAATCTTTTCGTACTGGCTTTTGCCGTCGCGGATTGATTGGATGTATTCCTGCTTGTTGTTTTGGTGGCCGTTAGAGTGGGTGTACACGAGGTCGTCGGCAAAAACCTTTTCCAGGAAAGCATAGTCCTTCTTAACCTGAGCCTCAAAGCGCTGGCGCTCCAGGGCTTCTACTTCCGAAACGGCAACTACATCTTTCTTCGTTTTGGTTTGGGCGAAAATACAGGCGGGCATGGCTAGCAAAGCCAGCAGCAACAGCAGAGCTGATTTTTTCATAACAGGAAGAGGGAAAGGAATTAGCGGGTAGGAGCCGCAGCCGGTGGCACATCATCGAGCTGAATCTGCTTCATGGTGGGCGCCAGGAAGTGCATAAGCACCCAGGCCAGCAGGTAGGCCCCGCCGCAAATCCAGAACATGATGTAGTAGGCTTTGTCGAGTTGGTTGATGCTCTCGTAGTACACAAACATGCGCTTCTGCACCAGTGCCGATAGCAGAATGCCACCCATACCGCCTGCCATGCCGCCAATGCCGGTTACCGAAGCTACGGCCCGTTTCGGGAACATGTCGGAAACTGTAGTGAAGATGTTGGCGCTCCAGGCCTGGTGAGCGGCGGCGGCAATACCAATTACCAGTACCGCCAGCCACATATTGATCTGGCCTAGCTGCTGCGCAAACACAATCGGGAATACACACAGCGCAATCAGCAGCATGGAGGTTTTGCGGGCCCTGAAGGCCGGCATACCGTGCTTAATGAAGTTCAACGGAATCCAGCCCCCACCTACGCTGCCTATGCTCGAGAGCATATATACCACGGCTACGGGCATGGCGATATCAGTACCCCGTAAGCCATATTGCTTGGTCAGGAAGTCGGGCAGCCAGAACAGGTAAAACCACCACACAGGGTCAGTGAGGAACTTGCCCAACACGAAGCCCCAGGTCTGGCGGAAGGTCAGGAGCTTAAACCACGATACTTTAGGCTGGGTCTCGATAGAAGCCGCCGCCAGATCATCCACATCACTATGGATGTACTCAAACTCTGCTTTGGTCAGCTTAGCGTGTTTGGCCGGCACCTCATACAGCACAAACCACAGCACCAGCCACACAAACCCAAGCGCACCCGTAATCACAAAAGCCCACTTCCAGCCCCAGGTTTCAGCAATCCAGGGCACGGTGAGCGGGGCAATGATAGCGCCCACGTTAGAGCCCGAGTTGAAGATACCCGTGGCCAGGGCCCGTTCCTTCTGCGGAAACCACTCGGCGGTAGTTTTAATAGCCGCCGGAAAGTTGCCGGCCTCTGTTACGCCCAGAAAGCCCCGCGCAATGCTAAAGCCCAGGGTGCTGCTTACTAGGGCGTGGCCAATGGCGGCCAGGCTCCACAGAAAAGTGGAAAGGGCGTAGCCCAGCTTGGTGCCCAGCTTGTCAATGATGCGTCCTACCCCCAGCATACCCAGCGAGTAGGCCAGCTTAAACGCAATTTCAATGTTAGCGTAGTCGCCGGCGTTCCAGTTAAACTCGGTTTCCAGGTAAGGCTTCAGCAACGAGATAACTGCCCGGTCGAGGTAGTTAACGGTAGTAGCAAAGAATACCAGGGAGCAGATGGTCCAGCGGTATTTACCGATGGTGGTGGAAGTCGCCGTCGCAGCGGGTGGGGTTTGTATCATAGAGGTCGGGCTGAATTCGGTGGGAGATACTCTAGGTGCTGCAGGAAAAGCTAGGGGAGCCGGCGCACCTACCCAGATCGTGAAACTATTTCTTTAAGGTACCAACAAACTCCAGCAGATGCGCAATCTGCTGGCTGAAGGCCTGTGTGTCATCGACGTTTTTGAAGAGCTGAGAGCCCATGCCCACCACGTTTACGCCCGCCGCGAACCACTCGCGCAGGCTGTCTTCGGTGGGCTCCACGCCGCCCGTCACCATCAATGGTACCGTAGGCATGGGGCCGCGCAGGCTCTTGATGAAACCGGGGCCTACCACGTTACCGGGGAAGATCTTGACAATGGCGGCGCCCAGCTTGGTAGCCTGGTACACCTCCCCCACCGTCATGGTGCCGGGCAGCCAGGGCGTGCCGTGGGTCCGGCACACATCAGCCACTTCCGTGGTCAGGCAGGGCTGCACCACAAAGTCGGCGCCAGCCTGGATGAAACGCTCCGCATCTTCGGCGGTGTAGATGGTGCCGATGCCCAGCAGCATGCCGGGGCAGTTTTCCTGCACGAAGGGCATCAGGGCCGAGAACACCTCAAAAGCATTAGCACCGCGGTTTGTGAATTCAAAAACGCGTAGACCACCCTCATAGCACGCCTGCAAAATACGTTGAGTGTAGGCCACATCGGCGTGAAAAAACACCGGTACAATGGGCGTATCCAGTACAATCTGTTGAATAGCAGCGGCGGAGTAACGAGGCATGAGTCAGGAGTATCGGTTGCTAGGCCGGTAGAGAGTGGCCTAGAAAGGAGTTCAAATTTGATTACCGCAACAAGCGGCCCGACGTATTGCCGGCCATAATGTGCTCCACTTCAGCGGCTGTCACCAGATTGATGTCGCCGTGGATGGTGTGCTTGAGGGCCGATGCGGCCGTGGCAAACGTGAGGGCCTCAGCAACGGTGCTATACTTCTGGCTGCCGTAGATGAAGCCGGAAATAAAGGAGTCGCCGCCCCCGATGCGGTCTACCACGGGGTTTATATCGAAGTCTTCGGTTTCGTGGAAGGTGCCGTCGATGTAGGCAATGCCCCGGATGCGTTCATGGGAAGCGCTCTGGGTGTTGCGGCGAGTAGCAATGATGCGCTTGATCTGGGGGAAGCGCTGAACCAGCTGCTCGCTCATGGCAACGAAGCTGTTCTCCGCTCCTGGTTCAGCTTTAATGCCAAATAGGTCTTCCGCGTCGCCCTCGGTGCACACTACCATGTCGCAGCCGGCTACTAGCGGGGGCATTACATCTTGGGCGCGCTGCCCGTACTGCCACAAGTTGCGGCGGTAGTTTACATCGGCCGAAACCGTGATGCCCAGGCGGCGGGCGGCCTGAATGGCCTCGGCAGTAGCCTGAGCAGCCGTGGCTGAAATGGCGGGCGTAATGCCCGTCCAGTGCAAATAGCTGGCGTCTTTCAGAATTTCATCCCAGTTAAACCACTCTGGCTGCAGGTTGGCAAACGCTGAGTTATACCGGTCATACACGATGCGGCTGGCCCGCAACGAGGCCCCCACTTCCAGGAAATACAGGCCTAGCCGGTCGCCTTTGAACACGCAATGGCTCATATCCACCCCCAACCGCTGAAACGATTGGGCGGCAGCCTGGCCGAGCTCGTTGTCGGGGAAGCAGCCGGCGTGGGCAGCTGGCATGCCCAAACGCACCAGCGAAGCTGCCACGTTGGCATCACCGCCGCCGTAGGTTATTTCCAACGAGCTGATCTGCGTGAGGCGGTAATTCAACGGCGGCGAGAGCCGCATCATGATTTCACCAAAGGTGACAACTTTCTTCATGTTGAAATGGAAAGTAGCTGAGAGCTAGAGGCTAGTTCCCCTCCTCAGCTGAGGAGGGGCTAGAGGTGGTTGATACTGGCCTAGAATGATGTCTGGAGATAGAGCTAAGACTAGAGGATGTTCAACGATTGTTAACCACCCCTAACCCCTCCTCAGCTGAGGAGGGGAACTAGTCCCTAGCTCTAGCTAGGCCACTTCAGTGGTTTCCGGCACGCCAGCTTTTACAAAACCGAAGTACTCCTTCGCATTGCCGTAGCAGATGTTCTGGATGATCCGACCTAGGCCTTCGATATCCTCGGGCAGTTCGCCATTTTCCACGTCGTTGCCGAACAGGTTGCAGAGCACGCGGCGGAAGTACTCGTGGCGGGGGTACGAGAGGAAGCTACGCGAATCGGTGAGCATACCCACGAAACGGCTCAGCAGGCCCATGTTGGAGAGGGCGTTGATTTGCTTTTCCATACCATCCTTCTGGTCCAGGAACCACCAGCCCGAGCCAAACTGCACCTTACCCGCTACCGAGCCGTCATTGAAGTTGCCAATCATGGTGGCAATCAACTCGTTGTCGGCGGGGTTCAGGTTGTAAATAATGGTTTTGGCCAGTTTGTCCTGACCATCTAGGCGGTTCATGAACTTCGACAGGGCGCGGCCCTGGGGGAAGTCACCAATGGAGTCCCAGCCGGTATCGGGGCCCAGCTCGCGCAGCATGCGGGAGTTGTTGTTGCGCAGAGCGCCCAGGTGAAACTGCTGGGTCCAGCCTTTCTCCCAGTCCATCTCGGCCAGCAGCACCAGCATAGCCGACTTAAACTTCAGCACCTCTTCCTGGCTCAGCTCCTCCCCACCCCGCACCTTGGCGAAGATGGCTTGTACTTCTGAGTCTGTGTACTCAGCAGCGTATATCTGCTCCAGACCATGGTCAGAGAGGCGGCAGCCCAGAGCCGCGAAGTAGTCGTGGCGCAGGCGCAGAGCGGCTTCCAGGTCGCGGAAGGTTTTGATTTCCACGGCCGCCGACTGGCCAAGCTTGTCGAGGTACTCATTGTAGGCTACAGCGTTTTCAGGCGTCATGGCCTTATCGGGCCGGAACGTTGGCAGCACCTGCACCTCAAAGCCGCTGGCTGCCAGGGCGCGGTGATGCTCCAGGGAGTCGGCGGGGTCGTCGGTGGTGCAGAGCGTTTCCACGTTCATCATGCGCAGCAGGTTACGCACCGAGTACTCGGGCGTGCGCAGCTTCTCGTTGCACTGGTCGTAGATACGGCGGGCGCTGGCGGGGTTGAGCAGCTCCGTGATACCGAAGTAGCGCTTCAGCTCCAAGTGCGTCCAGTGGTAGAGCGGGTTGCGCACCGTTTGGGGCACGGTTTCGGCCCACTTCTCAAACTTCTCCCAGTCAGAAGCATCACCCGTGATGTAGCGCTCCGCAATACCATTGGCCCGCATGGCGCGCCACTTATAATGGTCGCCGTAGAGCCAGATCTGCGTGATATTATCGAACTGCTTGTCCTCCGAAATCTGGTCGGGCAGCAGGTGGTTGTGGTAGTCGATGATGGGCATCTGCTTGGCATACTCGTGGTAGAGCGTGCTGGCCGTGGCCGTTTGCAGCAGAAAGTCGTCGTTGAGAAATGGCTTCATAAACAACCGAAATTATGGGCAGAATCCGCAAAATGCGCGGATGGGTGTTAGGTAAAGGTATCAGCTTCCGACTGGCCTAGGGTGTGTTTTGGCGGCTTTTTTAACGGAAACGATTACGGTAGGTGGGTACTTACTGGCCTAGCTGGTGCCACTCGTCATGCTGAGCTTGTCGAAGCATCTCTACTGCTTCGTTCACTGATTCTAGGCCAGTAATTAGCCAGAGGTAGAGATGCTTCGACAAGCTCAGCATGACTTTCTAGTTGCATGCTTACAGCGACACCCCACGTTTCCAGGGGATGAAGTCGGTTTGGCCGTGGCGCACGGCGGCAACCTCTTCGCCGCTGGCCACCCGGATGATGTAATCCAGAATCCGCTCCCCGGCCTGCTCAATGGTTTCTTCCCCATCAATCACGGTGCCGGTGTTTACGTCGATAATGTCGGGCATGCGCTTGGCCAGGGCCGTGTTGCTCGAAATCTTCACCACGGGTGCAATCGGGTTGCCGGTAGGCGTGCCCAGGCCGGTCGTGAAGAGCACCACATTGGCGCCAGAGCCAACTTCGGCCGTGGTAGACTCTACATCATTGCCCGGAGTGCACAGCAGATTCAGGCCGGGCTGAGTCACGGGCTCGGGATAATCAAGCACCGCTACTACCGGCGACGAACCGCCCTTTCGAGCGGCCCCCGCCGATTTCATTGCGTCCGTAATTAAGCCGTCGCGGATGTTACCCGGCGAGGGGTTCATGTCGAAGCCCGAGCCGACAGCTACGGCGGAGTCGCCGTAAGCCTTCATCAGGGAGCTAAAGCGCTCGGCCGTGGCGGGGTTCACGCTACGGTCAACAAGCTCCTGCTCTACACCGCACAGCTCGGGGAACTCCGCCAGAATAACGGAGCCGCCGAGGGCCACCATCAGGTCAGAAACGTGGCCTACGGCGGGGTTAGCTGAAATGCCGGAGAACCCATCGGAGCCGCCGCACTCTAGTCCTATGCACAGCTTGCTCAAAGGGGCAGGCTGGCGCTGCAGCTGGTTGGCTTGCATCAGGCCCGCAAAGGTCTGGCGCAGGGCCATGCTTACCAGCGTTTCCTCGGTGCCCAGCTTCTGCTGTTCCAGAATAAACAATGGCTTATCGAAGCCTTTGGGGCTGCGTTTGTTGATTTCGTCCTGCAACATGCTCACCTGCGCATTCTGACAGCCCAGGCTCAGCACGGTAGCGCCGGCCACGTTGGGGTGCGTGATGTAACCCGCCAACAGGCCGCACAGCGTCTGAGCATCCTGGCGAATACCGCCGCAGCCCCCCTCGTGGCTCAGGAACCGGATACCATCCACGTTCGGAAAGGGCTTTACCTTTTGCTGGTTGATTTCAGCGGAGTGCAGATCAGTAGCCAGAATTTCCTCTACTGATTTGCCGGCCTGCATCAGCTCCAGCAACGCCTGGGTTTGGGGCTGGTACGACTTGCGGCGGGCGTAGCCCAAGTTATTCACCAGGGCTTCTTCCAGCACCTGAATGTTGCGGTTTTCGCAGAACACCAGCGGAATTACCAGCCAGTAGTTAGAGGTACCCACGCTCCCATCGGCGCGGTGGTAGCCCATGAAGGTGCGGTCTTGCCACTTGCTTACGTCGGGGGCTTGCCACTCGGCGCGGCGCTGGTGGTGCTCGTCGTAGCTATCGGTGGCGTGCTGCATGTTGGCGGTGGTCAGGAGGCCCCCCACGCTGATTGCTTCGCGGGCTTTGCCTACCAGTACGCCATACATGTGCACGGGGTCGCCGGGAGCCAGAAACTCCAGGGCTAGTTTATGCTTGGCTGGAATACGCTCCGTGGTGGTCACAGTGGTACCGTCCCAGGTAACGGGCGTGCCAATGGGCAGGTCAGTGAGGGCGACCAGCACGTTATCCTGCGGATGTATTTTGGCTACCAGATGTTTCATTTCTTCAGAGTATTTGCGGTCTGTTTCAGACCGTGTTCAGGACGCCGGTTTGTGGTTAGTAACAGGCCTAGCGGGTCTGTGCTGACTTGCCAGGGCTATCTGCCTACTCCGCGGTGGCCTTTTGCCCAACTGTTTTGTTGAGTGCTTCAGCCACAGTCGCGTGAGCTCCTTGCGTCAACAATTTTTCGAGGTACCGAGTTACCGTAGCTGCAAAACCCGGCAGCGCCAACAGATCGTGGCCCCATAGCGCCTGGTTGTGCAGCACCGTGCGGGTAAGTTCTGCGGGTTGCAAACGGCTCCACAGCTCAGCGAAATAATCAGCCTTCTCATCTTGAATTGGGTAAGCCAGGCCGTTGGCTTCACCGTACCACACCTGCTCTTCCTGGTGAGTGCCCCGCATGAAGAGCAGGTACGCCGCAAAGCCCAGCGCCATGTAGTGCGGCACCGCGCTAAGCTGCTTGTAATAGTGCAGCAGCGTAGGTACGTTGCGCATGTGCATCTTGGCCGTATAGTTCATAGTAATGGCCAGCCAGCGGTGCTCAATGGCGGGGTTCCGGAACCGGTCAAGCACCTGCATGCCAAAGCGCTGCCCTGCCTTTTCATCCACGGCGTACGGAATGCCCGGCAGCAGATCGGCCAGCATCAGGTTGTGAATGAAGCCCGCCACACAGTCGTCTTCCATGGCCTCACGCACCGTACCAAAGCCCGCCAGGAAAGCCAGGCCACAGCTTAGCGTGTGGGTGCCATTCAACAGGCGCAGCTTCATCTCCCGGAACAGGTTGATGTTGGGCTGCACAATCACGCCCGCATCTACCTGCTCAAACGACAGAATCTGCTTCACCCGCTCGTCGCCCTCAATGGCCCAGAGCGTGTACACCTCCGACATCGTCAGCAGCTCGTCATCGTAGCCGAACTCTTCGGCTAGCTCTGCTTGCACGTTGGCGGCGGGGCGGCCCGGCACAATGCGGTCTACCAAGGAGTTGCACACTTGGTTGGCGGTTTCCAGCCAGTCAATAAACTCAGCATCGAGGTTATTGCGGTGGGCCTGCTCCAGCAGGATGGCCTCCAGCTTGGTGCCATTATCCGGAATCAGTTCCGTTGGCACTATCACCAGGCCCTTTTCCTTGTCGCCGCCAAACGCCTGGAAGCGGGCGTGCAGAAAGGCCAGCAACTTACCAGGGAAGGATGTTGGGGGGCTCTGCGTTACATCATCAGCTACCAGCTGAATCCCTACCTCAGTGGTATTAGAAAGTACCACCTGCAGCTCGGGATTTGCGGCGCAGGCCAGAATTTCGGCCCACTGGCTTTTAGCCGACAGTACCCGGCTGATGGCCGAGCATACCACGTTTTCCTCGATTTCCCGACCGTCTTCAATACCACGGATGCCGACCGTGTAAAGCCCATCCTGGCGGGTGAAGGCGTCGATGTCGCCCCCGTCAGTGCTTTTCACCACCACAATGCGGCCGTTGAATATGCCTTGGCGGTTGGCTTTGTCGATGAGATAGTCGGGCAGGCCACGCAGGAGTACGCCCGTGCCAAATTGCAGGACTTTTTCGGGCAGCTCAAACAGCTCCGGAGTTGGCAGCGCGGCGGCCGAAGAGGCCTGCAGTACGAATTCTTTTGATAAGTGTGGCATAGCCAAAATCCTAGAGTTTGCTTCCCTCTTGTTTCGTTGAGTTGGCGGCCCACTTCTGCTGCCACTTAGGGTATTCCCGCTGCAGGAGTTTCTCAGGCCAAGTGCCGGCGTACAGGTAGCCCGCACGGCGCTCATTTTCTATTTCGCTTAGCGCGTAGTGCACTTTGCTGTCGCGACCCACATAAATGGGTCGGTTAGTTTCGAGGTCATAGAACCGCGCCCACAGCGTGGCGCCCGGCTCGGCTACTATCACCCGGTCGCGGCCCGTGGGCTGGCTTGGGTCTTTGATTTCTTTCATGGCCTGATTGGGCAGCTTCACCTTCTCAAACCAAGCCATGGCGCTAGTAATGGCCTTTTTCACCTCAGGAGAAGGATTCTCGATGCCCATCAGAAATTCTACAATAGCCGCCGACTCATCTCCGCTCAGCGAGGCCAGCTCAAACGCACGGGCTTTAGCGGGCTGCAGTGTTTTCTCGTCGTACTGCGCGCACCAGGCAGTCAGCTGGCCCTGCTGCACGTACTGGGTTTTGAGGATGCAGGAGACGCCCCGCTCCACGGCCTCTTTTGCCTGCGGTACCAGAGCCGGATCTACCACGGCAAAGTCGCCCTGCTGCTTAGCTACTGCCCGCAGTACCAGCAGCGCCCGAATCATGGCGTTGTCGTTGTAGGTAATCTGGTGGCGGTAGTTGCTGAAGTCGGGGTAGAACTGCGGAAAGCCACCGTTAGCGTACTGCATTTTCAGCAGGTACCGGATGCCCCGCTCTGCCGCCTCTTTGTAGGCCACCTTGTTGCTGGCTTTGTAGGCCTTGAGCAGATACGTGATTTCGCGGGTAGTGGCGTTGTTGTCGATGGTAGCATCGGTGCGGCTGGCGTCAGTCAGGGTAGCCGCGCGCAGAGTGGCCGACAATGGCTTGGTGTAATCCACCTTCACTTCCTTCACGGCCTTAGGCCACCCGCCTATGCTGCGCTGGTACACCAGCATCTTCTCGGCCACACTGTCTACCTGGTCGGCCTGCCGATTGGCAGCACTGGGCAGCACCGAGTTGGTATTTTGCAGGTTTGAGGGCGGCAACGCTACCGTTGCTTTCTTGCCCGATACCGGGTACCAACGGCCACCGTAAGTCCAGTCGGCCGTAATCTTCTTGGCCTTCGGGGCACCTTCAGCGGTTTTCAGGTTATCCTGGTGCCAGGCATAGTCTCCGCCCTGGCGGTGGCAGTTCTGGTAATACACGCGGCGGCCCCACAGTTTAGCGCCGGGCCCCGATTGCGCCCAGTAGATGTCCGCATCGGCCATGTTCTGGGCAAACTTGCAGTCAATGAGGTAGAACTGTGCTTCGCGGTGGAACCGGCCCAGCTTGAAGTTGTCGTCGCCCTCAAAGGTGCAGTTCTTGAGCACCGTCTTTTCATCCTTGTTGCCGGAGCCGTCGTGCCAGATGGCCGCATTGGGGTTGTGGCAGATGAACCGGCAGTTCTCGGCGTAGGCCCATCCCCGGGGGCAGTAGAAATCTACCCCGCCCTCCATGGTGCAGTCCTTAAAGTAGTACAGGCCGGCATCCACATCCCACGGGCTCACGGTGTCGCCGCCCAGGGCCCGGAAAGTGCAATGCTTCACCGTTAGGCGAGTAGTGCCGGGCATCGTACGCAGAGCCATCTGGTGGCCAGTTTTGCTGATGGTCCGTTTGCCGGTGGGGTCAGTGATGCAATCCACCGTCACGTCGCCTTTGGCATCAAAGCCATAGCTATTGATAACGGTGAGATTTTCCAGCGTGATGTCGGGCGAGTTGCGCATGTTGAGGGTAGCTACTCCCCAGTCGTCCTGGCCGGCCACGGGGTCACAGCGCCACTCGTCGCGGGCCTGCGGGTAGGTTAGTACCACGCCCTTTTCACTTTGGCCCTTAAGGATGATATTCTGCTTGCCATCCACGAACACCTTCTCCCGGTAGGTGCCATCTTTGATGTACACCGTGCGCGGTTTAGCGGCTTCGTTGGGGAGGCTGTTCAGGGCGGCCTGGATGGTCCGGAACTGCCCCGAACCATCCGCCGCCACCGTCACCTGTTGGGCACGGGCAGATTCTATTCCCATTTCCCCAACCCCCACCAACAGGAGCAGTAGTTTCACTATATTTTTCATCGCGCGCTGCACAGGCCTACACAAAGTCTTCCCGCATCGGGCTAAAAGAATCAAGCAGTACCCCGGCTTCTTCGCACACCACCCCATGCCATAGGTTAGAGGGGGCATGAAAACCCTCACCCGCCCGTAGTACGCGCTCCTCCTCTCCTACCAGGCAGCGGAAAACGCCGCTTTCCACGTAGGTGATTTGGGCGTGTACGTGCCGGTGAGGGGCCCCCACAGCACCAGTTTCAAAAGCCACCTTCACCAGCATCAGATCCGGCCCGTAGGCCAGTAGGCTGCGGCGTACTCCCTCCCCTACTGTTTCCCATTGCTGGGATTCATTCGTAAGAAAATGCTGATCAGCGGAAGCGGCCATTGGTAGTGATAAGGTGAGCGGTGGGATGAAATGAAGTACCAGGAAATTCTCCTGGCATCCCTCATGTAGTCTCCTGTTAGTACCCGAAGTTCTGATTCAGCGCAGGGTCAGAGGCCAGCGTGCTCTGCGGAATTGGCAGCAGCTCTTTGCCCTGACCGGGTACGTATTCTGCAGCTAGGCCCGAGCCTACGCTGCTGGCCGTGGTAGTACCTACCGTGGCAGTGGTACCCGTAGGCTGGGTATTGGCCACATATTGGGCATCAATTCCCTGACGCCAGTTCACGCGCACCGTACCCGTGGGTGCAGTGTTAGGCGTAGGCGAAGGCCGGTAGAAAGAGCGCGTCCACTGTACATCACCTGCTGCAGGCGTTTTGAAATACATATAGAGTGGCACTTTATCGTAAGGAGCTTCGCCCTTAGCCATCTTGAGAATGTTGGCTTTGGCTTCGGCCAGCTTGGTAGCAAACAGGTTCCAGCGCAACAGGTCATACTTGCGAATGCCTTCACTGCCGAACTCCAAGTACCGCTCGTTCACCAATGCATTGAACAGGGCAGCTTTCGAGTTGAGGATCAGGCCGGCTTGCGCCTTGGCCTTGGTGCCGTATGCGCGGGTCCGCACTTCCAGCAGGGCATCCTGGGCAGCTTGGGTCGGGCCATTCAGCTCGTTTTCAGCCTCCGCAAACATCAGCAGCACATCGGCGAAACGGATGATAGGCCAGTTGTAACCCAGATAGTTATTGGTACCCGGTACCGGCGGCACGTGCCAGTCGCGGCGGAATTTACCGTCCGTCACCGACGTAAGGGCTACCCCAGCCCGGAAGTTATTGGCCGGAATAGTGTAAGGCGCAATGGTCACGTCGCGGCGTACGTCCGTTGAGTCGAAGGCGTAGAAATAGGTGGGCACAATGGTTACGGCACCCTGCGTTGAGCCATAAATGGTGGAGGCGTTCAGACGCGGGCCGTTGTAGTAGCCCAGCTTGCTGTCAGACACAGCCGTGGAGCCGCCCATGCCCACCTGGAACATGATTTCATTAGCCGACTCTGAGCGCTGCTCATTGATGCTTTTGAATACTTCCAGGAAGCTGGGGTTGAGCGTGTGCTCAGAGCGGTTAGCCATCAGCTCAGCGCACTCCTGGCGGGCAATGCGGTAGTAGTCGAGATAGTCGGCGGGGCGCACCATCTGGTTGCCTTTCAGCGAGTAGCCACCCCGGTATAAGGCCAGGCGGGCGCGCAGGGCTTTCACCGCTCCTTTCGTAATCCGCTCGCTGGCCGCGCCGGCCTTGGAGCGCCAGGGCACCAGCTTCTCAGCCTGGAGAAGGTCAGCAATGAGCTTGGTGAGCGTTTCGTTGCGGTCAGCATTCGGCAGGTTGAAGTCCTGGCCCGAAACGGAGGCCGTAAACTGCGCCGGCACATCGCCCCAGTTGCGTACCAACTCAAAGTAGTACTGCGCGCGCAGCGTAAGCGCCTCACCGTGCAAGCGGTGCAGCGTAGCCGTGTCGGCCGCCGTGCCCGTGGTGTACAGCGACATCTTCGGGATCTGGTCGATGCAGATATTGCTGCGCTCTACGCCCTGATAAAGGGTGTTCCAGGGGTTGGTAATTTCGGTGTTGGTGGCCAGTGCCTTGTAGCGGGCAATGCTACGGCGGGCTCCGTCAGCAGCCCCCGATGACCCGATCATCTCATCGGAGTCGAAGGGGAAATACATGCTGATACGCGTACCATATGACTGGTCTCCGGAGAGGGGGTCATAGGCACCAATGATAGCGGCAGTAGCGCCGGCCACGGTGCTGAAAGTGGCCTCAGTAGTATTGAGAGCCAATGGCTCAACATCCAGAAAATCTTTGCAGGAAGATACCACCCCGGCGGTGCTGGCCAGGGCCAGGCCAGCTAGTGCAGCCCGGAAGGAAACGAACGATTTCATATACGGAGTGAAAAAGCGGGTGGGATTAGAGGGAGAGGTTCAGGCCGAACAGGAAGGCCCGGCTGCGGGGGTAAGCGGCATAATCAACGCCAGGCGTGAGTGGCGTGGCACGGCGCGTGTTCACCTCTGGGTCGTAGCCCGTGTATTTGGTAAAGGTGTACAGGTTGTTGAGCGTCACGTAGAAGCGCAGCGTCTGGATTTTAGCGCGGGCGGTTAGTAGCTTGGGCAAGGTGTAGCCCAGCGTGATGTTGTTCACGCGCAGGAAGGAGCCATCTTCTACCGCCCACGAGTGCAGGAAGTAGTTGCGAGTGGGCGTCCAGATATCAGCGTTTTGGTTTACCTGGCGCAGCGTGGCCAGATCGGTGATGGGTGTACCATCAGCATTGATGGTGCGGTACCGGTCGCTCATCTGATCCAGCACGTTGCTGAATACCGTGTTAGCCGTGTTTGAGGTAAACTCAATTTTGTTGGCGTTGTAGATATCGTTGCCCAGCACGAAGTTCAGGAACACGCTGGCATCGAAGTTTTTGTACGTAAACTGCTGGTTCAGACCGCCGGAGAGCTTAGGGTTGGCATTGCCAATTACCGTCTGGTCCTGGTCGTTTATAACGCCATCACCGTTCAGGTCTTTTAGCTTGATCTGGCCGGGGCGGGCAACAGTTTCGCCAATCAGACCCAGGTTGTTCGCGAATACGTTTGCTCCCTGGTCGTTTTTCCGGGGAGTCCAGCTTTGCGTAACGGTATTATACCCTTCAAAGTCATCGGCGGTCAGGAAACCATCCGTCACGTAGCCATACATCTGGCCTACGGGCTGGCCTACGCGGGCTACATAGTCGCGGTTGAGGGCCGTGCCGGCCCAGCCTGATGCAATACCGGGAATCTCCTCCAGCCCAGACCCCAGGCTTTCAATGCGGCCCCGGTTGAAGGAGGCGTTAGCCGTAGCCGTCCAGCCAAAGTCAGGCTTGTTGAAGATTACGCCCGTCAGCTGCAGCTCTACCCCTTTGTTGGAGGTTTTGCCAATATTTTGCAGCTGGGAGGTGTAGCCCAGGAACGGAGGAATGGGGCGGTTGATCAACAGGTCGGTAGTCGTGTTATAATACACATCACCCGTGAACTGCACCCGGTTTTCCCACAGGGCCAAGTCGATACCGATGTCGCGCGAGGTGGTTACCTCCCACTTTAGGTTGGGGTTAGGCAGCGTGGTGGCCGAGGAACCCAGCACCTGGTTGTGGTTGAGGTAGTATGGTGCACCACCAGCCTGGAAAAGCTGGCTGAACAGGAAGTCGTTAATACGGTTGTTGCCGGCTTGGCCATAGCTCACGCGTAGCTTCAGGTCAGATACCGCTTCCACCGACTTGAAGAACTCTTCCTTGGAAATACGCCAGGCAGCCGAAGCGCCGGGGAAGAGGCCCCAACGGTTGCCCGCCTTAAACTTCGAGGAGCCATCGGCGCGGAACGTGCCCGTAAAGAGGTACTTGTCGTCGTAGGAATACGTTAGGCGGCCAAAGCCCGAAAGCAGGCGGTAGTCGTTCGGGATGCCGGTGCTAGGCAGCACTGGCTGCGAGTTCTGGCCGGTAGGTAATACGCCCTGGTTGATGTTGGCCAATGCCCGCTCCGCCGTAATATCCAGGGGCAGGTAATTGGTCTGGATGAACTGCTGCTTGGTTTGCTGCTGGTAGGTTTCCTCACCTAGCAGCAAGCCCATCTGGTGCTTGCCCTTGGTGCGCGAATAATCCAGTACGTTGGAGTTGTTGAAGGTAATCTGGGTGCCCGTGGTGATGGTAGCAAACGGCAGGTTCTGGTAGCCGCCCGCTGCCTGCCGGATAGTAGGCGAGAACCGACCATTGAACGTACCCAAATCGGTATTGGTGATGTCGAAACCAGCCGTAGAGCGGAACAGCAACCCCTTAGCCAGCTCCAAAGCGGCGTTGCCACCTACGTTGAAAGTGCGGCGCTTGTCGCGGCGGTATTCGCTGTCAATCGTAATCAGCGGATTCACCAAGCTCGAGTTAGTGAAGAAGTCATCGTCGAAGGTGCCGGGGTCGATGATTGCGCCCGATGCTCGTGGCACCGAGAGAGGCTGGTACTGCACCGTGTTGCGCAGGCGTGAGGTAACGCTGGAGCCGCTGGTAGAGGTGCCGGCGCCATTTACTTCCTGGTCGTTGAAGCGCATGTTCAACCCGATGCGCAGCTTATCGGTGGCCTTCGTATCGAAGCGGAAGTTGATCAGGTTGCGGGAGTAATCGGAGCCACGCTGAATACCTTCCTCATCGTTGTGCGTGAGGCTTAGGGAGTAGGTAGTGCCTTTCACCCCACCTGCTACCGAAACGTTGTGCGTTTGCTGGAAGGCCCGGCGACCAAACACCTCCTCCTGCCAGTCAATGAACGGGGCACTGCGGGCGCGCTGCAGCGTATCGCTGTTATAATTAGAGCTGCCGAACAGCGTTTTAAACGTCGAGAGGCCGCCAGTGCCGGTAGCACCTGCTTGCTGAGCGCGCTCAAATTGGTAGTTCAGGTAGTCATCGGGCTTCAGTACGCCCAGCTTCTTGCTGATCTCCCGGAAGCCGGCAAACCCGTTGTAGCTGATGACGGTTTTGCCTTCCAGGCCCTTCTTGGTGGTGATAATTACCACGCCGTTCGCACCACGCGCACCGTAAATAGCCGTGGCCGAGGCGTCTTTGAGCACGTCGACGGAGGCAATGTCCTGGGGCGTAATAACCGACAGGGCATTCTCAATCTGGATACCATCTACCACATACAGCGGCGAGTTATCCTGAGTGATTGAGCCCCCGCCCCGCACCCGAACGCGCACATCCTGGTTGCCAGGGGTACCTTCTGAGGAGGTTAGCTGCACGCCCGCCAGACGGCCAGTGAGTGCCTCCGCAGCGGAGTTTACTGGAATGTCCTTGATTTGCTGCGCGCTTACCGAGGATACGGCCCCCGTTACGTCGCGACGCTGCACCGACTGGTAGCCAATAACCACTACGTCATCCAGGGTTTTGGTATCCTCCTTCAACGTAACGTTGATGTCGGTTTTAGTACCCACAGCCACCTCAAACGGTAGAAAACCAATGTAGCTAAAGCGCAACGTAGCGTTGGCGGGTACGGCTAGGTTAAAACGGCCGTCGGCATCGGTGGAGGCGCCGACAGTCGTGCCACGCACAACTACTGTCACGCCGGGCAAAGGCTCGCCCTTCTCCGACTTGACGATACCCTGAACGCGCTGTTGTTGCTGCTGTGCCCAGGCCGGTGCCATAGCACATGCCAACAGGGGTGTTAGCAACAGTAATTTTCTTTTCATGACAGTGGTGTGGGAATTGGTAATGGGATAAGAGCTTCAGCTGTAGTACCAGAGTTATGCATCCTGCGCGGAACCGGTGAGCGGCCCCTTACTTACTATCCCGCCGTTAAGTGAACAGTTCTGCGTTGGGATATTTCAAGAAGCATTCTAGCATCGTTACCGAGGCCAACTAACTACCACCAGCTTTTTGGATTGTCGGCTAGAGTATTAGTTGATTAAGTTTAGTCTTACCCCAACAGAATGGGAAGAGTAACCTAGGATTTATTTCTGCAATCGATGTCGGGAACGTTCCCATACACCCAATTTCTTTGATTGCAGCGTATTTAGCGACAGTAATAGGAAGAAGCCATTATTTTCTTGACCTGCTATCCAAGCACAAGAATTAAACTTAAACAATTGTACTTTTCCTATTTAGTGCCTGCTACACGCGGGGCACTAAGCATCTAGCTTTACTACTCTTTTCACCAGTTATTTTTCTTTGCTGGATTAGTACCTATGACTCCCCCCGTGCTACCCGTGGTTGCCTCAACACTTACTCAAAAAAAGAACCTTGCAGCACGGGACTAGCAAGGCTCACTTAGTGCACGCGTACTTACGCCTCTGTTTCTACTCTACCCTGAACCAATCAATGTCAGCGGCACCGGCATCATTTGTTTGGGCGACTCGTGTGCAGAACAGGCCTAGCTTTGCGCCAATCCACTTTCCTTCGCGGGCGGTAAACACGGGGCCTACGGCGCGGAACTGCTGCCCATCGAGGCTGTAGCTGAATTGGCACTTGGCTTCTGGCTGCATGCTCACGCGCAAGTAAATGGGCTGCTTAGCGGGTATTTCCACTGGCGCCGAGCTGGTTTCCGGACTAAGCTTATCGGCGTTTTGGCAGGTAGTCAGGCCTAAAAGCAGTTTGCCCCCCTGGTTGGTCACGGAGAGGTAAGCGTAATCCATCCCCATCATGATCAGGCCGGTTTTTTCACCCTCAAAGCGCGGGGTAAACGAGAGCTTGGTGGTAGCAGTAAACTTATCAGCGGGCAGCTTTTGCAGCAGCAGGTTAGGCACTTGCCAGAAGTTCTTGAAACCTTCGGGCAGCGGCACTGAGTATAGCCGCAGGAACCCTTCATTACCGTTAAGGAAGGCCCAGCCTACCTGGGGGTTGGCATGCCACTGCCACTGCAGGCCTAGCCTGTTCGTGTTGAACTCATCGGAAGTGGCTGGCGTGGCAATGGGCTGCGTTTTGCCAGCGGGCTTGCGGTAGGTGAGTACGGGCTGCCCCTTGCCGTCACCGTCGGGGTCTTCACCAATGATAGGCCAGTCATTCTTCCAGGTCATGGGCTGCAGGTGCACCACGCGGCCATAGGCGCCCTGGTCCTGGAAGTGCAGAAACCAATCTTCCTTACCGCCGGGCGTATCTACCCAGGCACCCTGGTGTGGGCCGTTAACGGGCGTTTTGCCCTGGTCCATTACAATGCGGTCTTCGTAGGGACCAAACACATTCTTGGAGCGCATCACCACCTGCCAGCCAGTAGGCACACCCCCGCCGGGCGCGAAGATGTAGTAGTAGCCGTGGCGCTTGTAGAACTTAGGACCTTCAATGGTAGGGTGCTTGTCGTGGCCGTCAAACACCAGCACCTCGTCGCCTAACAGGCCCAGGCCATCGGGGCGCATGCGGCTCACAGCAAGCACACTCTTAAAGCCCGCCCGCGAACCGGCAAAGCCGTGCACGAGGTAGGCCTGTCCGTCTTCATCCCACAAGGGGCAAGGGTCAATCCAGCCTTTAGCTTCCTTGATGCACACGGGCGCCGACCACGGACCCGCTGGGTTCTTAGCCGTCGTCACGAAGATGCCCAGGTCAGGGTCGGGGTAAAAGATATAGAACAGCTTGTTGTGGTACCGGATGGCGGGTGCCCATACGCCGTTGCCGTGCTGGGGCAGCGCGTAGCGGGCGGCCGGAGGCTGCTGAGTGAATACAGCTCCAATAATCGACCAGTTTACCAGGTCTTTGGAGTGCAGAATCTGCAGGCCCGGCACGGCATTGAAGCTCGATGAAGTGAGGTAGTACTCGTCGCCCACGCGCACTACATCGGGGTCAGAGTAGTCGGCGTAGAGCACGGGGTTCTTGTACATCCCATTACCCAAATCCGGCACCCATACTTTAGAAATGGCAGAAGTTTGCGCAGCTACTTTCAGTGGCTGTAGGCCAGTCAGGGCAAGTAGTAAAAGCAGTGAAAGACGCTTCATGGGCATAACAGCAACTGTGTTAATAAGTGGACTTGTCATTCCCACCGCAGGGAGGAATCTGGAGACTGGCCTAGAGCTTACCTCAGATTCCTCCCTGCGGTCGGAATGACAGCGGGAGTCAGCACAACTGGTCTTTTATTCCTGAGTTGGGTTCCAGTTGCGGAATACCTTTTCGAGGGTGTATTCTTGGGCTTGCTGATCGGTGAGCTGGCGCGACCACGGCACGCGGCGGGTGGGCTGAAAGCCTTTGCCCCGGTTCTTATACTCGGCGTAGGAGGCAGTTTGCTTGTTGCTTTCTTTCTCCCAGTGGTCCCAGCCCTCAGACCGGATTTGCTCACCTAGCTCACACTGCATGAAAACAGTTTTGGCGTAGGGCCGCCAGGGCCGGCCCAGCACAAAGCTGCCGGCGGGCGCATCGCCTGTGATTTTGCAGTTGCGGAATATGTAGCCGTAGCGCGTGCTATCAGGGGTTGAAGCCGCCGTGACGTAGCCCCCACCCTTCTTGCAGAAAATAGTGCAGCCCTCAAACCAGGCCGTGCTAGAGCCGAAGATGAAATCAACGGTACCCTCGATGTAGCAATCCTGATAATACTGGCGGCTGCCGTAACCGTAGGTGTAGAGTGTGTCTTGAAAGCCCAGAAAGCGGCAGTTTTTAAAACGGGCCTTGTCGCCGGCTACCCACACGGCCACGGCTTGGCCTACCGGGCCGGAGGAATTCTGGAAGGTGATGTTCTCAACTGAGAAATCGGAGCCGTAGATGTAGATACTGGAGGAACCAGAGGTGCCTTTATCTTCCCCGAAGATGTTCTTCTTCTGATTGTAGTCGTCGTAGGTGAGGATGGTATTCTTGAGGTCCTCCCCTATCAGCTTTACCAGGTTTTTGGAGCCGGCCAGAATGAGTTTCTCTTTGTAGGTGCCGTTCTTGATGAAAATGGTGGTGACTTTCTTGCGAAAATCGGGCACGGCATTGAAGGCTTCCTGCACGGTTCGGTAGTTGCCGCTGCCATCTTGGGCCACTACAAAATCGTAGGCCACTGCCCGGCTCATCAGCAGCCAGCTTAGGCACAGGAATGCAATCAGTTTTTTCATGCTCTTGGATGGGATGAGTAGAACGGGGCTGTTACTGGCCTAGCGGGCCTGCGGATCAACGGTGGTCTTAACTTCCCGCTTCACAATGCGGTCAGCGAGTTCCAGCTTCAGGCGGCGAATGTCGGCTAGCACCAGCTGCGCCATTTTGCGGGCACCCAGCTCGTTGAAGTGGGTGTTATCGTCGCGGCCGTCGGGGTAGTTGGGATGCTCACCCGGGGCCAGCTGGTTGAACAGTAATCGGGAGTTTTCCACCCCAAATTGTTGCAACACTGCTTGGCTTTCAGTGTCAAGGTTGATGAGCGGAACTTGCTGCTGCTTGGCTACATCGCGCACTATACCGACGTACACAGTATGGGTGCCTTCTACCTTACCGGCCGCATCAAATTTGCGGCGAGCTACAGGCGTAATCAGTACCGGCGTAGCTTTCTTAGCGCGCGTTTCCGTTACAAACCGCACTAGATTAGCTCGGAAGTCGGCTTCGGGAGTGTAGCTCCGTTTGGTTGGCACTTCGTCGTTGTGCCCAAACTGAATCAACACGTAGTCGCCGGGGCGTAGGGCAGCTGCAACGGGCTGCCAGCGGTTTTCGGTTAAAAACGTTTTGGTGCTGCGCCCGTTTTGAGCGCGGTTATCTACCGTCACCGTTTCATCGAAGAAGTGTTTAAACGGCGTGCCCCACCCAGTTTCCGGAAAAGCCTTTTCCTGCTTATCCGCCATGGTAGAATCACCCACCAAATACACTTTTATGGGAGTGGGCGAATCAGTGGTAAAAGCCAGCAGAGCCAGTATAGCTACTAGACCTAGCCCCCAGATTTTCTTCGACAATAAGCGGACAACCATAGCGTGTGAGGCAATTCAGAGGAGAGAAAAGTGAGTAGCAGAACGTCATGCTACGCTTAGCCAAACCCAGGTTGGTTTTGTGTTGCCTAACGGGCAAGCGAAAACCGAATAACGGCCGGCTACTAGTCAGAAAGCAGCCGGCCGTTACAGAAGATTAGCTTAGGTCGTGAATGCTCACGGCGTCCATGTCGGTGTATTCCAGGTTCTCGCCGGCCATACCCCAAATGAAGGTGTAGTTGCTGGTGCCGCAGCCGGTATGGATAGACCATGGCGGCGAGAGGATTGCCTGCTCGTTGCTCACCCACAGCGGCCGCGTTTCGTGGGGCTCGCCCATCATGTGCAGCACGCGCTGATTTTCAGGCAGGTTGAAGTACAGGTAAGCCTCCATCCGACGGTCGTGCACGTGCGAGGGCATGGTGTTCCACACGCTGCCGGGCTTCAGCTTGGTCAGGCCCATTACCAACTGGCAGCTCTGGATGCCCTGCAGGTAAATGTACTTGTAGATGGTACGCTCATTGGCCGTTTCCGTGGCACCCATTTCTACGGGCGTAGATTCGGCCTGCGTCATACGGGTGGTGGGGTACACAGCGTGAGCGGGGGCCGAGAGTAGGTAGTACTTAGCAGGCCGCACGGCATCGGCGCTAGCAAATACTACTTCCTGTGCGCCTTTGCCCACGTAGAGGCAATCTTGCTCGCCCAGCTCATATACTTTGCCATCCACGGTAACGGTGCCTGCCTGACCGATATTGAGGATGCCTAGCTCGCGGCGCTCCAGAAAGAACTGTGCCTTCAGGTTCTCGGGGCAAGGCAACGGCAACGCCGAAGTGGTAGGCGTAGCGCCACCCACAATCATGCGGTCGTAGTGGGTATACACGAGTTCAATTCCGCCCGCTACAAATAGGCTCTCGATCAGGAAATTATTGCGCAGCTCCTTGGTATTCAGGCCGGCCGTTTCGCGTGGGCCAATGGCATATCGTTGGGTCATGAGAGGTGAAGTTGTGAGTTTGTGAAGGGTGAACTTGTGAAGTGTAGAAGTAGTGGCCTAGTGAGAGTGGTCTATACTGGCCTAGAGAGCGAAAGTAGCGCAAGCCGCACCAACAAAACGGCCAACTCACGATTTCACCACTTCACAACTTCACCTTTGATTAGCGTCCCATCCAGCCACCGTCGACGGTCAGGATGGTGCCGTGCACGTAGTCGGCGGCAGCGGAGGCCAGGAACACGGTGGGTCCTTTGAAGTCCTCGGGCGTGCCCCAGCGGCCCGCCGGAATGCGGCCCAGGATGCTGGCAGAGCGGTCAGGGTCGTTGCGAAGAGCCTCGGTGTTGTCGGTGGCAATGTAGCCGGGGGCAATGGCATTCACATTCACGCCGCGGCCCGCCCACTCGTTGGCCAGCGCTTTCACTACGCTGCCAATGGCGCCTTTGCTGGCCGCGTAGCCTGGCACGTTAATACCGCCCTGAAACGTGAGCAACGAGGCTGTGAAGATAATTTTGCCCGCGCCCTGCTGCAGCATCTTCCCCCCTATGGCGCGGGCAATCCGGAAGGGAGCATCTAGGTTAATAGCTAGTACTTCGTCCCAGAGGTCATCGGCGTGCTCAGCAGCGGGGGCACGCTTGATGGTGCCAGCGTTGTTGATCAGGATATCGATACGAGGAAAATCTTGCTGCACCTGGCCCAGAAAGGCATCCACGGCGGGGCGCTGGCTGAAATCGGCCTGGTAGGCGTAAAACTGGCGGCCCAGGGCGCGCACTTGCTGTTCCGTGTCGGAGCCGCTGAGGGCCAGCGTGGCCGATACGCCAATAATGTCGGCGCCAGCCTCTGCTAGGCCTAGGGCCATAGCCTGCCCAATGCCGCGGTTGCAGCCCGTTACTAAGGCTATTTTTCCTGTCAGATCGAACCCTGAAGTATTCGCCATATAAGAGAGAAGTGTTTGTAAACTTTTCGGAGAAGCCTCGTGTACGTTTAGAACAAGGTGTGACTTCTAGGCCTGTTAAGGTTACAGGATGTGACTGCGGAATGGAAGCCAAGCCCATTTTTTATTCCCGCAATCGTTATCGGGAACGTTGCCAGTCCGGTGTTCAGGTAATGCCCCAGGAGTATTTACCCCAAAAGTGCCTAGCTATTTCTATTTTGAGGCCCCGTTGAGTTTAGTTGCTGCTTTTGCAGTTCTTGGATTTACCTAAGCCGCCGCTCCTCCCCCTTCCTTTCCCACTATACCCCGTCTCCATCGTGGAAACTTTCACCATCAAAGACATTGCCCGCGAACTGAATCTTTCTACCTCCACGGTATCGCGCGCATTGCGGGGCAGCTATGAAATTAACCCCGAAACCAAGCGCCTGGTAATGGAGTGCGCTGAGCGTCTCAACTACCGGCCCAATCCCATTGCCCTGAGCCTGAAAGGCAGCGCCAGCCGGGCCATTGGGGTTATCGTGCCCCAGATTGCCAACTACTTCTTCTCACAGGCCATCAATGGGATTGAGGCTATTGCTTACAACCGGGGCTACCACGTTATCATCTTCCAGAGTCAGGAGTCGTATGAGCGCGAAGTGGCCAACGTGCAGCAGTCGATGTCGCGGAAAGTGGATGGCTTGCTGATTTCGCTTTCCAGTGAAACCTCCGATGTGGCTCACTTACAGGATGTGCAGGACAAAGGGGTGCCCATTGTGCTCTTCGACCGGGTGTCGTCGCAGCTGAACGTAACCAAGGTGGTGGCCGATAATTTTGGGGGTGCCTTTGCCGCTACGGAACACCTGATTCAGTCGGGTCGCCGCCGCATTGCGCACCTCACCATTCAGCCCTGGCTGAGCATTACGCAGGAGCGCTTAGCCGGCTACCGCGCCGCCCTGGAAAAGTATGGTCTGGAGTTCGACGAAAACCTGATTCGCTACGGCACATTTGGCCCCGATGAAGTGGGCCCTATGGTGCAGGAACTGATGCACCTCGACTCGCCGCCCGATGCGTTCTTCACCGCCTCCGACCGCCTGGCCGTGGGTTGCCTTACTGCCCTCCGGCAGCAGCATCTCACTATCCCCGACGACGTTTCCATTATCGGCTTCACCAACCTGAACGTGGCCGACCTGATGGCTCCCTCATTGAGCACAGTGGTGCAGCCAGCCCAGGAAATTGGCCAGGTAGCCGCTGAGCGCCTCATCGACCAGATTGAGCGCAAGCACCGTGCCCTGCCCATTGAAACGGTTAAGATCCCGACGGAGCTTATTGCCCGGGACTCTACGCGTTTGTCTACTGAGCCAACAGAGCACAACGAGGTGTATACCACGCGCAAGTCAACAACGCTGTAAGGGCAACTTACTAGTTCGATAAACGCAAAAGGGCTGTCGTTCCGAGTGGAGCGAGGAATCTGGAGAGTGGCCTAGAGGCTAACTCAGATTCTTCGCTCCACTCAGAACGACAGCCCTTTGTTTATACGCAGGTTACCCTCGCGGCTGTACAACTACTTGCGGCCTGACTGTTGCAGCAGCCAGGTAGCGAGATCTTTCCCTGCCAGGAAGTTTTCGTACTCGGCCGGGATTTTCCGGCCATCGGTGTACTCGTTGTACAGCCACGGGTCACCCACCGCGAAGACGGTGCCTTTGCCCACTTTGGCGGTTGCCATAATCACGTTGCCGCCCTGGCTGATGAGCGGCGTGGCGGGCGCCTTCACTTCAATGGGAGCCAGCTCCTTGATGTAGGCTTTGTGCGCATTTTTGAACACAGCGTCACCGGCTGGCAGCGCTACCTGGCCCTGCTCAAACTGGCTACCTTTTACCATGTTCAGGTTCACATCGCGGAACTTCATCCCGAAGGCCTGGGCCAGCGTATTGAAGCGCGGAATCTCGCAGTTACTGGTGTCGTTAGCCATGAGCACTAGGGTGCCGCCGGCTTTCACCCAGGCCGTGAGGGCCTGCACATCGGCGGGCGCCACAAAGTTGGGGTTGGGCGTTTCCTTCTTGGTGTCGGGGTCAACGATGATGTACACGTCTACCCCCTTGAGAGAGGCTGCTGTGGGCGCTGTGGGTACTGACACTGTGTTGGCGCCTAGCTCCCGGAACTGGTTGCCCCAGAGGTAGAACCCGCCGTGCGAGCGGTCTTCCCAGGTGTAATGGAAGGGCTCAGGCTGGCCCGTGATGCTGCTCTTGCGGCTCTCGTGGTTGAAGTAGGTGTCTACGCCCACCGTCTTGCCTTTCCCCAGGCCACTCTCGGCAGCAATTTCCATCTCCACGCTGGCCAGAATAAATGGCCCTACGCCTTTCAGATCGTTCTTGCGCAATGGCTCCGAGAGGTAATACTCAAAGCTGCCATCGCGGTAGGGGTTACCGCCCAGGCCACCCACGCTCACCGTGCCATTGAACGCCAGCGCATCGCCTTGCTCCGTTGCCACAAATTGCTTCAGTAAGCCATCATAGCCTTTCTTGGCGGCCTGCGCATACTTCTGATCGAGGTAGCCCATGCGCACGCCCTTCTGCAGGAAATACACAAACATGCTGCTACCCGAAGCCTCGGCGTAGTTACCCTTGCGCGAGGCTTGGTCTACTACCAATGACCAGGTGCCGGTCTTAGAATCCTGGTACTTCGTGAGCACCGGGGCCAGGCGCTGCACATCCTTGATGAGTTGGGCACGCTGCGGATGATTCTGGGGGAAATAGTCGAGCACATCTACCAGGGCCATAGCGTACCAGCCCATGCCCCGGTCCCAGAAGTTCGGCGACTGGCCCGTGGTTTTGTTGGCCCATTTCTGCTCCTTGCTTTCGTCGTAGCCGTGGTACAGTAGGCCAGTCTTAGCGTCCACGAGGTTCTTCTCAATGAGGGCAAACTGCTTGGCCACGTCATCGAAGCCGGCAGGCTGCTGGAATACCTTGCTGTACTCGGCGTAGAAGGGCTCAGCCATGTAGAGGCCATCTAGCCACATTTGGTTGGGGTACACCTTCTTATGCCAGAAACCTCCGGCTTTCGTGCGGGGCTGCCCTTCCAGTTGCTTGCGAAGCAGTTGCGCGGCCTTCTGGTACTTCTCCTGATTAGGCACCGACATCTGACTGAGCAGCAGCAAGGCGTGGCCCGTCGTCAGGTTATCGAGGTTATAATCCTCCAGCTTGTAGGTCCGGATGGAGCCATCGGGCTGCACAAACTGGTCGAGGTCCTTCTGGATATAGGTGAAGTAACGGGCATCGCCGGTGCGTTCCCACACGCGCTGAAGCGCCTTCAGCATCAGACCTTGCTCATAATCCCAGCGAGCAGTTTTGCGGTTACCAATGACAATAGAATCAGGATGCCACTTGATGAAGGCATCCGTCATGCGCTGCGACATGGGTCTAGCAGCCGGCGCAGTTTGCGCCTGCGCGGCCAAGCTCGAAATCAGCAGCCCGGAAAGGAAGAAACGACGGAGAGACATGGGAGAATTAAGCTAAAGCTAGAGAGCTAGTTCCCCTCCTCAGATGAGGAGGGGTTAGGGGTGGTTGACTGGCCTAGAACGATGCAGTTTGGCGGGTGATCTTCCCCAACCCAATGAGACTACTTGTGGGTATGGAGTAGCATCAGGAAAGCAAGTATAGGGCAGCTAGTTCACGAACCGTCACACATTGCGCCTTTCGTGTAACTATTTATCGATGTGCAAAGCATCCTCAATACAGCGTGAAACCAGTTCCAGTAATTCAGTGCCGCCCGTAGCTTCTACTACTAGCCCATACTGAGAGGTAAGACGTACGTGGTAGATGCCATTAGACAGCTCATCATAAGAGAGAGCCGAGCCTAAAGAGATATCAGGAAAATCTTTTGCCGTAAGGCTGGAAGGCAGTGGCTTCATAAACAGGCTACGAGCAGCAAAGCAGCTTACCGCTTAGAAACCGTTACTACCTTCTTCGACACCTTCTGACCAATTTCCACGTCTTTCTTCGCGGCTTTGGTGTCGGTGTTGCGCAGCGTTACGGCCTTGCTCCGGTCGCCGGTTACGCGCAGGAGCAGCTCTGCCCCGGAGGCGTAGCGTAGGTTATCGAAGCTGATGTTACGGCTGTTCTGCACCTCAAGCACGGGCTTGGTGTCTTTGGAGAGCAACGTTACGTTTTTGAGGCGAATACCGTCGGCCTCCTGGCACACCATTCCTTTGTTGCACTCCAGTACCGTGTTCTCGATATCTACATCCTTGATGCTCATCTCGGGCAAGCCACGTACCAAAATGCCGGTGTTGGCACCTTTGCAGGTTACGTTTTTGATGCGGAACCCCTGGAACTGGGGCGTGCCCTCACCCAGCGGCTCGGCCTTGATCTCGGGAATACCGTAGGCCTCTCCGTTTACCTGCACGGGGTCTTTAGCAGCGTAGTACATATCGAAGAGGATGGCTTCGCCGGCAATATCGGTCATGTCAACCCCGTCCACGAAGATGTTTTCCACTACTCCACCGCGGCCACGGGCTGTTTTGAAGCGCAGGCCTACATCGGTGCCCATAAACGTGCAGTTGCTCACATAGAGGTTGCGTGCCCCGCCCGACATCTCTGAGCCAATCACGAAGCCGCCGTGGGCGTGGTACACTTTCGTGTCGCGGATGATGAAGTTCTCAGTGGGCACGCCCCGCTTGCGGCCTTCCTCATCGCGGCCCGACTTGATGCAGATACCATCATCGCCCACGTCAAACGTGCAGCCCTCTACCAAGCCATTGCGGCACGACTCCAGGTCCAGGGCATCGGTGTTCTGGCCATACCAGGGGTTGCGGGCCGTTACGTTGCGCAGCGTGATGTTGTCGCAGAGTAGTGGGTGAATCGTCCAGGCCGGGGAGTTCTGAATGGTGAAGCCTTCGAGCAGGATTTGCTTGCAGCGCTGCAGGCTGAGCATGTTGGGGCGCAGGAAATCCTTGAACTCGGCGTACTTGCTGTAGTCGGGCTGCTGACCGGCCGGAATGGTCCAGGGCTTGTTGAGCGTGGAGCCTTTCAGGGAGCCCGCCGACGGATACCAGGTGGTGCCTTTTTCGTCTACTACGCCGCCCGATTTTACCAGGCGCTGCCACTGGCCGGCGTTCAGCTTTTCCTTTTTCACCATGCGCCACGCGTCGCCGGCGCCATCGAAGGTGCCTTCGCCGGTAATGGCAATGTTTTCGAGGTCGTAGCCGTAAATGGGCGACTGGTTGCGGATGGCATCCTCCCCTTCCCAGTTGGTTTTGATCAGCTGGTAATCCGAGAGCTTGTTGCTGAACTGCACCAGCGCTCCTTTGGCTACGTGCAGGTTTACGTTGCTTTTCAGCTGAATGGGGCCCGTGAGCCACAAGCCGCGCGGTACCAGCACCACGCCGCCCTGCTGGCTGCAGGCCTCAATGGCTTTGCGGAAAGCCTCTGTATTAAGCGTCTGTCCATCGGCCACGGCGCCGTACTTCGTGATGTTAAAGGTGTCCTTCCGGAAGTAGGGTTGCAGCACCACTGGCAGGTCGTAGGTGTATTTGCCGTTGAAGGCCAGCGGCTGCAGATGCGAGGCAATGCCCAGGTTAAGCTTCTTTACATCCTGGGCCACCAGCTGGGCTACGCGCTCAGCGCCGTACGCTGAAAAGTGCGTGTTATCGAGCTTGGTGTTGTTGGCGCCGTTTTGGTAGCTCCAGAACAGGGGCTTGGTGCCCGCGTCGCCGAGCTGGCTGTACATGGCCCAGCTGGTTTCGTGCAGGTCAATCAGGGGCACTTTTTGGGCTTTGGCCACTTCTTTTACCACGCCGGGGTATTCGCCGTGGTCGTCCTTGCGCTTGCCCTGGTCGTCGAAGTAACGGCGGCCTACGGGTGTAATGAGCACGGGGTTTGCGCCTTTAGCGCGGGCTTCCTGCACGTAACGCGTCAGGTTTTGGCGGTAGGCGATTTGCGGCGCGGCGTAGCGGGCGGTGTCTTCCTGCTTTGAGTCGTTGTGGCCGAACTGGATGAATACCCAGTCACCGGGCTTCACCTGCTCCAGCACTTTGGCCCAGCGGCCCTCATGGCGGAAGTTGCGGGTGCTGCGGCCGTTCACGGCGTGGTTATGCACCTTCACGTTCGCATCGAAGTACTGCTGGAAATACATGCCCCAGCCGCGCTCAGCCTTATCCAGGGGTTTATCGGACATGGTGGAGTCGCCGACCAAGAAAATCTGAACCTTCTTGTCTTCCGCGGGCCGGAAAGCCCACAGAAGCAAAGCAAAAAACAGGAATGCAAATTGTTTCATACGAAAGGAAAAAGCCTTCCTGGGCCACTACCTGAGTGGCCTAGGAAGGGAGAGAGAAGGCTATCTGTAACCAGGATTTTGCGTGAACTCATTCTTGTTGCTCACGGCGTCAAGCTGGCGCTGCGGAATGGGCCGCACCAGGTGGTAGTCCTGAATGCTGGCCCCAGCATCGGGGTTGTACTTCTTTACTCGCTCTACCAGCTTGCCGGTGCGCTTCAGGTCAAACCACCGGAGTTGCTCACCGCCTAGCTCCCGGCCGCGTTCATCCAGAATAAAGTCCAGGGTAACGTCGGCGGGCTTTATGAGCATGTCGGCCTCTTTACCTGGCAGGGCCGCGCGGCGCCGCACCACGTTAATTAGGTCGGCGGCTTTGGTGGAGTTGCCAGCCTTAAACTCGGCTTCGGCGGCCGTCAAGTACACATCAGCCAAGCGAATCACGTAGGCGTCGCGGGCGCTCTGCTCCTCGGCAATGGTGGGCCGGGTAGGGTCCATGAACTTCTTCATGGTCACGTAGTGAATACGGTCGCCGCTGATGGTGCCATTAGGTCGGTACACGGCACTCTGGTCCCAGATGCGATACTTCTTCTGGGCCTTTACCGAGGCCGGAATAATGTACTTGCTGGCTATAATGGCGGTATCACCCACGGCAATGCCCGTTACGGCCCGGTTGGCCAGCCACACCGTCTGGAAGGTGGCGGCGTAACGCGAGTCTATCTTCTCATTGAACAGGTTCAGGTAGAAGAGCGAAGGCATGAAGCGGTTGAACGGCCGGCCGTACGGAATGTCGCGGATTACGCCGGGCTGGTCGTCGTACTTCATCAGGAAGAGTAAGTGCCCATTATTGCCGCCGCGGGGGTGGCCATCGGGATACAGCGTGGCATCTACCCGGTCGTTCAGGCTGAGGTCCTTGGAGTAGTTCACCGCCCACAGAATCTCCTTGTTCTCCAGGTTGCTCATTGACCATAGGTCGGCAAACTTGGGCTGCAGCGCGTACCCGTAGCTGCTAATTACCTTTTGGGCCAGATCCGCGGCTTCGCGGTTTTGGCCGCGGGTCAGGTACATCTTCGCCAGAAACGCTTCGGCAGCGGGCTTGGTTACGCGGCCGTAGTCGGTGGTAGTGGTGGGCAGGTTGGCCACTGCCACGGTCAGGTCCTCAAAAATTTGCTTGTAGAAGGTTTCTACCGGGGTTTTGTTGGCCGTATTCTGCACGGCGGTGGCCTCCTCGGTGGTGAAGTGTACGCCTCCCCAGGTTTCTACAATCTCCCAGTAATAAAAGGCCCGCAGGAAGCGCAGCTCCCCTTCGCGGGTCTTCTTCAGCGCATCCGTCATGCCCGACTGGCCTACGCGGCCAATACCAGCGTTGCAGACGTTTACACCGGCGTACAAACGGTTCCAAAGATCGGTGAGGGCGGCGGAGCTGCCCTGCAGCGTAGTATATTCCGTTAGGTCAGGATTCACGTCGCCGGCACCGCGCTGCCAGAGGTCGGTGCCCATCTCTGAGATGCTGTAGCCGTTTTCCTTGCCGTACCACCAACGGTTATACGAGTAGGCGGCGTTTACCAGCGTCTCAAAGCCAGCAGGGGTGCTGTACACGGCTTCGGCCGTGAGGCCCGAGGGGTTATATTCTTCCAGCTGCTTGTCGCAGGCCGGTAGGGTGAGCGAAAGCACCCCGGCGGTCAGCAGCAGTTTAAGCGTATGTTGAGTGGAGATTTTCATCTTTCTATGCAGCGTTAAACGAGCCCTATCCTCTTAAAAACCCAGGTTGATACCAGCAGTCAGCACCCGCGGGATGGGGGTGGTGATGGCGCCGCCCCGCTCGGGGTCGTAGTTGTCGATGTGGCTCCAGGTGTAAAGGTTTTTGCCCTGCACGTACACCCGCAGCGCCGACATATGCAGGCGCGAAGCCAGGCCTGCCGGGAACGTGTAGCCCAGCGTGGCCGCCCGCAATTTGGCGTATGAGCCGTTTTCGTAGAGCAGAGAGGTGCCGTAGAGGGAGTTCTGCAGCGTACTCTTCGAGAGGCTGGCGTCGGGACGAGGATAGGCGTTGGAAGGGTTTTCGGGCGTCCAGTAGTTTTGGTGCGAGCTATTCTCAATGCCCTGCGGATCGAAGAAGCCGTTGTACTCGTAGTTGAGCATCTGGCCAATGCGGGCAAACAGCTGCAACGACAGATCGAAGCCTTTGTAGCTCAAATCAGTGTTCAGGGAACCGCTCCACTTTGGCACCGTTGAGCCCAGTACTTTACGGTCGTCGGTGGCCGTGATGCGGCCGTCGCCGTTCAGGTCGCGCACCTTGATCTGGCCAGGCTTCTGGCCGAAGGCTTTCGCCTCATCAGCCTCACTGGTCTGCCAAATACCAATCTTTTCGTAGTCGTAGAACACGTTTACCGGTGAGCCGATAAACCAGCGGTTGCTTACATCGTTGCCAGAGATGGTGAGGGCCGTAATTTCCTCCTTGTTCTTAAACCAGGTAGCCCCTACGTTCCAGCGGAAGTTATCCGTTTCTACTACTCGAGCATTTAAGCCTACCTCTACCCCACGGTTGCGGGTCTTACCCGCATTTTCCGTCACTACTGAGTAGCCGGAGGTAGCAGGCAGCACCCGGTTCAGCAGTAGGTTGCTGGTGCGGGTATCATACACATCCACCGAGCCGGAGACGCGGTTCTGCAGCAGCGCAAAGTCAAGGCCGAAGTTCAGAGTATTCGACAGCTCCCAGCCCAGCTCTTTGTTGCCGATGCGGTTAGCGAAGGTGTAAGCCGGTGCCGATGTTTCGCCGAAGGCAAACGGAATGCGCACCAGCAACGACTGCGTGGAGTATGCCGGAATATCATAGTTGCCGGCGCGGCCGTAGCTGGCCCGCACTTTCAGGTCGGTGATGGGCGTTACGTTCTTCATGAAGTCCTCCTCAATGATGCGCCAGGCCACGGCCGCCGAGGGGAAAAAGGCCCACTTGTTGCCGGGCGCCAGCACGGAGGAGCCATCGGAGCGGCCCGTGAGCGTGAGCAGGTAACGGCTCTTGAAGTTGTACTGCACGCGGCCCGTGAAGGAAATCAGCTTGCTATCTACATAGCCGCTGTTGATACCTACCTGCTGGTTGGCGTTGGCCAGGGCGTAATAGCCTTGATAATCAAGCAGCTGGTTGCGTCCCTGGGCGTTAGAGCTTTCCGTGTTAAACGTAAGCAGCGAGGTTACCCCCGTCGCGCTAATGGTATGGTCACCGAAAGTCTTGTTGTAGTTCAGGATATTCTCCCAGCTCCAGTTGGTCAGGAAATCTGTGCCGTAGGCCGACTGTGCCACCGAGCCGTTGCGGTCCAGGGTATTAGACCCTTGGTAGATACCGGTGCGGGTATTAGATAGCGTGAGGCCCAGGTTGGAGCGCAGGTTCAGGCTAGGTAGAATCTGGTAGCTGGCGTAGGCCGTGGTGAACGTGCGGGTAGTGCGCACATTGTTCTGGTAATTGCCCGGCTGCTCGTCAATGAGTGGGTTGATGAAGTTACCCGCATTCGGGAACACAGCCAGGTTGCCGTTCTCATCATACGGCGACAACAACGGGTTGATCTTGTTGGCCTGGTTGGTGGGGTCGCGGCGGCGGTTCTGGTTGAAGTAGGTGAGCTGGCTCTGCAGGCCTACGCGCACCTTGGAGTTAATTTCCTGATCGAGGTTGAAGCGGATAGAGTACCGGTTCAGATCATCCATCCGGAACAAGCCTTGCTCGTTGAAGTAATCGAAGGAAGTGTAGATCTTGGTTTTGTCGGAACCGCCGGAGAGGCCAATCTGGTGCTCCTGCTGCACACCCTGGCGCAGCAGCTTATCCATCCAGTTGGTGCTGACGCCATTGGCAATGTTCTGGATTTCCAGGGGCGTAAAGATCTTTGAGTCGTCGGCGGGGCTGGCCCAGTTGCCAGTGGTACGGTTAGCCTCGCGCTTCTGCGCTACGTAGGCCGCCGCGTCGTTTACGCGTGGGTAGTACACGGCATCGGTAATGCCGTAGTAAGAGTTTATAGTTACGCGGGGCTGACCAGCAGCCCCCTTCTTGGTGGTTACAATGATTACCCCGTTGGCGCCGCGTGAGCCATAAATGGCAGTGGAGGCGGCATCCTTGAGCACTTCCATGCTCTGAATGTCATTGGGGTTGATGTCCTGAATGGAATTGTACTGCACGCCATCCACAATGAACAGCGGACCGTTCTGCGCCGTGATGGAGCGGTTACCCCGCACGGCAATATTCACTCCTGAGCCGGCCGAGCCACTGCTGCGGGTGATATCTACGCCGGGCAGCCTGCCCTGCAGGGTTTCCATCACGTTGGCCGAGGGCACCTTCTTGAGGTCCTCTTCCTTCACCGATACAATGGCACCCGTAACATCACTCTTCTTGACCTGCCCGTAGCCGATTACTACTACTTCATCGAGGGCTTTTTGGTCAGACTTAAGCGCAATCTTGAGCTTGGTCTGTGAGCCAACACTCACCGTTTGCGGCACGTAGCCTATGTAGCTGAAAGTCAAGGCCACATCGCCTCCTTCTGGCACGCCCAGCGTGAAGTTGCCTTCCCCATCAGTGGTAGCACCTAGCGTAGAGTTCTTGACGATAACGGTTACGCCTGGCAGGCCTTCGCCCGTTGTTCCATCAATCACCCGTCCCTGTACCTGGCGAGTTTGCTGCGCCATTGCCGACACGGCTGTGCTAAGCGCTAGAGCACTTAGTAGTAAACCTTTTCTCATGGTGTGGGAATTTGATTACTCGAAGAAAGAACTGCTAGGCCACCCGAAGTAAGCCCTTACTAATGTTAGAGGAATGGCGCCGGAATGCGCTGAATAGGGCGCTGAATATTTGTGCAATCGTTATCGGGAACGTTGCCAGAAGCGCAAAATCAACGCTTGTTAGTCTTTTTCTTAGCCGCCTTAGTCCTTTTCCTGCTTCACTCACCCTATCCCACAGTGCTTAGTCAGCCTAGTAACTATTGCACTAAAGCCAGAACTAGCCGGGCTCTCTTTCTACTTCTGCCTCACCTGCTAGGCCTAGTCTATGCGTCGCAAAATCCATAGCACGGCACTCACCAGCAGGCTCACCAGTAACATAGAGACAATAGGCGCATACAACCGGAAGCCCGGCCGCTCAATCCGGATGTCGCCGGGCAGGTGACCGAACCAACTTATCAAGCGTCCGCTACCCAACCACAGAAAGAGGCCTAGCGCTACGAGGAACAGACCTAAAATGAAGATAGTTTTGCCGAGTTGCGGGTTCATATCAGGCATTACTCATGCTCTATAGCTCAACTCTTACCGCAGTATCAGAAACGCTGCGCCTAGCACTACCACTAAGAAAACACCAAAGGCTAGCCACTCCTCCCGGAGCTTGAAATCTTGGGGGTAAGACTTTCGAATTTTGGCCTGCCCCCAAATGGCCGCGAAAATCGCTCCCATGAGCAATGCCAATGATATAGTAGATGGCAACAGATTGCGGGTGAAGAAATAAAGCACCAGCAGTACAGGCAAGCCCATGCAATAAGCGGCGAACCGAGGAAGGAAGGTAGATTCTTTCACTGCACTATAGCTTTTAGAGAGTTATAAATGTAGGCCTTGCGGATGATTTAGGCTGGATAAGAAGAATGGCAACTCAGCGCCACTGAGCTTGACCATGCTTATCTACGATTTTGGTGCGTTTTTCAATATCATAATATACTATTGCAAGCATTTATCAATCAACCATATACAGCGCAGCAACTCAAGACGCAAAGTCTAACAGGGTAACTTTTAGAGTGCGGCTAGTGCGGCAGATTCTTCAACTAGCAGTGCGATTCCAACACACTACCACCCCACAACTACTTATTCCGATATGCTTTTACTGTTACTGCCCACGTCACCAGCGTACTACTTCATCTTCTACGTTGCCGGTTTCGCGGTAGCAGGCGCCTTGCTCACGTGGGAAGCTCACCGGCGGCAATACGTATGGCGTCAGTGGCTTCCACTTCTTGCCGGAACGATGCTGAGCCTGATTCTCGGCACGCGCCTGGTAGCTGGCTCCGGTGCTGAATGGCAGCACCTGTTTGCGCACGGGGAGTGGACGGGCCCCGACAGCCGGTCTATTCTGGGCGGAATACTGGGCGCTACGCTGGCCCTGGCGGTGCTGCGGCGGGTACTGGGTTTTAGTCGCAATGTATATGATGCCTTTGCCCTGCCCTTGTTTGTAGGGTTAGCGGTTCAGGGCGTGGGCTGCTTGCTTACTGGGTGCTGCTTTGGCACACCCACCGAAGCACTAGTGGGAATTAGGTACGCACCGCATACTCTCCCCTTCCTGGCGCAAGCAGCCCGGGGTGTACTACCAGCCACTGCGGCGTATTCGCTGCCCGTGCACCCGGCCCAACTGTATCAAATTCTGCTTTGCTTGCTGATAGTGAGGTGCCTGAAGTGCAGCCGCCGCCGCCAGCAAGCGCCGGGGCAGCAGTTTATCTTGGCTATTCTGCTGTACGCGGTGGGCCGGTTTGGGCTGGAGTTCGTGCGAGATAGTGCCGGCGATGTGCTGGGTACTTCTCTCTGGCACGGCCTGAAACAGGTGCAATGGTTCCTGCTGCTGGCAGTAGCTACGCTGGCAGGACTATGGCTCTACCGGGGCCGCGCAGGGCACCAGCATTTCGCACCAACTTCACTAGGCCACTGGCAGCCGCGGCTGGTACTAGGTGCGCTCCTGATGATTACCGCACTGCTGAGCACTGGTTGGCTGACAGTGCCCGAGCAATTGGTTATAAAGAGCCTGCTCCTGGTAAGCTTAGTACTTGAGGCTAGTATTTGGTTACGCAAGCAAACGGCTCAGTCACCGCAAGCACTAGCCTTGCCGGTATTATTAGGTGGCGTGGTTATGCTGCTAACTAGCCAGGCTCCGGCCCCGAACTCGCGGCGTTACACTACCATCAGCGCGGGTGGCGTAGCGGGCACCTCTGAGCAGTATTTCGACTACCCTTACGGCTGCTCCGGAACGAAGGCCCCCGCATACACCTATCAGCAAAAATTTAAGGTTGGCTCCGTAGGCCTTGCGCGAACAATACCTATCAGGGAAGCTGGCACGCTCACGTTTGGCTTGGATCTGAGCTTAGGGCGCAGCAATTTTTACACTCCTCAGGATTGTGTTTACGTCCGGAGTTCTTACGACTCCTTCAATGAAAAGCCTTTTGAGCAAGGACTCGCCCCGCTGTACAGCATCAGCCCATATGTAGAGCTTGCTCACCCTACTTATTTCCGGTTTGGCCTAGGCGCCCACATAGGCAAGGTGGCCTACGACTATGTGTACCGGCCTGGGGAAGTAAACCCGGTTCGGCTACAGAGTATGCTGGATGTGGGCCTGCTACGGGTTATCTATTTACATACCAGTATCAACCACGGCTTACAGGGCCTGGGCAATGGGTTCAGTACTCTTGGGCTAGGTACCGGTTTCGGGCAGGACCGCCTGCGTTTGGTTGGGGGCGTTGCTTTGGCAAACAGCCAAGCCAATGCCGGTCTACTTGACCGCACCGAGGCCCGCTCGTTCCCTTTCCTGCAGGCGCAACTACCTCTAGGGGAACGCTGGACTTTGGAGCCATTTGCAGCAACTAATTTTGGCTCCGTACAGAAGTTCCAACTGTGCGCAAGCTTCCGGTTACCTCCTAGTCGCGCCACGGCAGATAGCAAGTAAGTGGCCTACTTACCTGCGTAACCCCACTACTGAATTATCCTTTATCAAATACCGGCTCAATCCGGCCATCTGCACCTACTTGCAAGGCGGCTTCGTAGCGGTTGCCAGTTTTGGAGGAGATAAAGCCCCGGATGACACCGGTCTTGCCCTTGCGCAGGAGTTGGTTCATTTGGGCATCGGTGAGGGTTTTACCACCCCACTCAAAGGGCGCGCGGAATTGACAATCCTCCCGGAAGCGGGAGCAGCCCCAGGCACTTTTGCCTTTCAGCATCTGGCCCAGGCGGCACACCGGGCACGGAATCTGGCCGGGGTCAACGGCGGTAGTGGGCTTGCTTTCGGCGGCGCGTACCAGCTCCAGCGTGTGCTGGGGCGTGAGCTTGATGGCGGCGCCAAACTTGTTGCCGGCATCATCCAGAAAGCCCTGCATTACCTGCGTACGGCCTTTTTTCAGCAAATCACCCACTTGCTTGTCGGTAAACTTCTTACCTTCAAACTCAATGGGCAGGCGCAGACTACAGCCCTCACGCCAGCGTGAGCAGCCAAACGCCGACTTGCCCCGCAGCACGTGCCCACTGCCACAAGCCGGGCACTGGCCTAGCGCCCCCGGCACAGCGGGTGTAGCAGCTGCTTTTGGGGCGGCCGGGCGCGGAGCAGCTGTTTTGCCAGCTACTGCAGTTTCAGCGTTGGCTACCGTAACGGCGCGGCCGGAACCATCCTGCTTTACCTCCTGCACCATCTCGCGCACCAGCTGCCGCAGCTCACCCAAAAATTGGTCTGATTGCAGCTCACCACCCTCAATCTGGCGCAGCTTCCGCTCCCACTGCCCCGTCAGCTCCGCCGACTTGAGCGTGGGGTTGCGGATGAGGCCGATAAGCTCAACACCGGTAGGTGTAGGCACAATTTTCTTTTTGTCGCGCCGGATGTAGCCGCGCTTGAACAGCGTTTCAATGATGGCGGCACGGGTACTAGGCCTCCCGATGCCGTTTTCCTTCATGGCTTGGCGCAGCTCCTCATCGTCCACGTTGCGGCCCGCGGTTTCCATGCCGCGTAGCAACATGGCCTCGGAGTACTCGCGGGGCGGTTGGGTTACTTTCTGGTCGAGGCGGGGCTTATGGGGGCCGCTTTCGCCCTTCTCAAAGTTGGGCAACACCGTGTTTACTACGTCGTCTTCGCCCTCAGTGCCGGGAGCTTTGGGCGCGGACGGTGCCTGTTGCTTCTCTGGGTCGCCGTACACTACACGCCAACCGGGGTTCAGAATCTGGCGGCCCCTCACCCGGAACGGGTAACCGCCGGCTTCGGCGGTAACGGAAGTATTCGAGACTTCGCAGTCGGGGTAAAAAGCTGCCAGAAAGCGCCGCACAATGATATCGTATACGCTCTGCTCAGTGCCACCCAGGCCACCCGCACTGGCCCCCGTTGGGATGATGGCGTGGTGGTCGGTGACTTTGTTGTTGTTAAATACCTTGCCCGACTTCTTGATTTTACCGGCTAACAGCGGCGCCGTGAGGACACTGTAGGCACTCAGGCCGCGCAGAATACCGGGTATTTTGGCGTACTGGTCGTCGGGCAGGAAGGTGGTGTCAACGCGGGGGTAGCTCACCACTTTTTTCTCGTAAAGGCCCTGCACGGTTTTGAGCGTATCCTCGGCGGAGAGGCCTAGCTGGTTGTTGCACTGCACCTGCAGGGAGGTGAGGTCGAACAAAGAGGGTGGCGTTTCCAGGCCCTTCTTGATTTCGACGTTCATCACCGTCAGGGGCACGTCTTTCACGGCGGCCAGGGCCACATCGGCTTCTTCCTGGCTCACAAAGTAGCCACGGGCTTTTAGGCGAGCCTTCTCGTCGGGCTCATCATCTTCCCCTTTGCCCTTCTTGGGTGGTGCCACGTGGCTGAACATAGTACCGCGGTACTCCGTGCGCAGCACCCAGTAGGGCTCCGGCTTAAAGTTCTGGATTTCGTGGTAGCGGTCTACCAGCAGGGCTAGCGTGGGGGTTTGCACCCGCCCAATGCTGAGCACCTGGCGCTGACCAGGCGCATACTTTAGCGTAAAGAGGCGCGTGGCATTCAGGCCCAGCAGCCAGTCGCCGGCGGCGCGGCTCTTGCCGGCCTGGTAGAGGTTATCAAACTCAGAGCCCTCACGCAGGTTAGAGAAGCCCTGCCGGATGGCTTCTTCGGTGAGCGAGGATATCCAGAGGCGCTTAAACGGCTTGCGGTATTTGGCTTCCATCAGCACCCAGCGCTGAATTACCTCCCCTTCCTGCCCGGCGTCACCGCAGTTAATCACTTCCTCGGCGTTGGCCAGCAGGTTCTTAATAACATTGAACTGGCGCACCACGCCATCATCGCGGCGCATAAGCTTGATGCCGAACTGCTCGGGCATCATGGGCAGGTCGTGAATGCTCCAACGCTTCCACTCGGGGCGGTAATCTTCGGGCTCCCGGAGCTGGCAGAAATGGCCGAACGTCCAGGTAACCTGGTAGCCATTGCCCTCAAAGTAGCCATCCATTTTGCGGTTGGCACCCAGCACCTGGGCAATTTCGCGGGCTACGCTGGGCTTTTCGGCAATGCAAACTTTCAAAATCGCTGAATCTCGCTGGGTAAACTGATTTTTGCCAACTGGTAAGGTCAGCCAGGAATCAACAAAGATAACAGGAGAAAAAGTCGGTGCCGTGCGCCAAATTATACGTTGGCGCCAGCGTCACTAACGCAAGGCCTAGCGTTTACTCAGGAAGCCGAGGCCATGCGCAAGTGGCCGCTGGCTACCATAAAGTGGTAGCGCACTTCGTAGAAACCCATATCGAGGGTGCGGTCTAGCAGGGTTACACTCTCAATTTCGAATGGCAGCCCGCGCGAGACAACTTTCACCGGGTTCAGGCTACGCTGCAGCGTTATTTCTTCGCGAGCCATATTCAGGGCTGCCTCCTCATTAGAGGCCTTTACCCGCACATAGAACAGGTTAGCCATTGGGAACTGCATATGTTCCTGAACTTCCCCGTCCCAGTTATTGAAGTTGTCAAGCTCCTCCGGGAATACGCCTTCGTAGCGCTCATCCAGCACCCGCTGCTTCACTTGATGGTAGGCCACCGTTGTATTCATATGGTGGGTGAGCAGCTTAATCAGGTCGTCTACGCTAAGGTTTGAAGCCTGACTAACCAGCTTGCTGCGGTAGTACAAGCCGTAGCTATCCTGGGCCTCATTATGCGCAATAACTACCCCGTTTTCGGCGGCTACCTGTTGCAGCTTCTGGCCGTAGGCAGTTTGGTTGGTGAGGAGCTGCCCCCAAGCCTGATTAGGCTGCATAATCACCCCGAACTCATCCGGAGGCGTGAGCACCATGGTGGTTGAGTTGTCGCCGTCGAATACTCGCGGGTAGTATTTCTTTAGCTGGCTGAGGCTTAACCCAGCCACCCACAGAGCCAGCGTAGTACGGAGCAGGCAAAAGGTTCCTGTACCGTTGCTTACCTGATAACCAAGGCATGAGCTAACGTTACCCTGGTGCAGCGGCAAACTGATAACTTGAGTCTGCTGCGTGTCTATGCCGGAAAACCTGGGGTGGCCCTGCTCCTCCAGTTCCAGCATGTATAGGCCAAAGGGGATATACTCCTGCTCCCCAATTTGGGTCTCAGGTCTGGACCGGGCGTCGTGCTCACGCAACTCGCTGGCGAGTTGCATGAGTGCATCGTATGTAAACAGCCGTTCGACTTTCCGTAACCCAGACATATCTGCAGGATATGATTTTTGTATTTTTCTGCAATATATTACGTTGTTTCTAATCTATCGCAATTAATAATGCAATATAGAGAAGATATAATTATATTGGATAAATACTATATAATTAACTGCAATAAACTCTTACATTTAACGACGTGTGTAACACCCTAGTTATTCCCATAATGGGAATAACTCGACTTTAAGTCGAGTTTCCAAGCTGCCTTAACTCTAAATAAACCACTCATAGAAAGGCATTTATATCAACATCAACAGTAGTCCTGCCTAACATCAGTACTTCTCCATTTTTAGGCGGGTCTTAGTGGGGCCAATTGCTGGTTTGGCTATAGCCCAGGTTAGGTTCTTCTTATTGGGTCACTATAAGAGGTGTTTTTGCCAGTCAATTACCAGCCAAGCTCCTGAGTTCATTCAAATTGCTTTCTTCTTGGAAACAACCGCCAAAACTCCTGGCTAAGCCTTAGGCGTTGGTCATAGCTAAGAGCTACTTACCTGATCTACGGGCAGTTGTATGTACTTACACCAATCAATAGAGCTTCCTAAGTTTCACCCTACCAAGTTTATTGTAACCTACGGCTCACAAAGGTGCGTAAACACAACCCTGTGCATCTTTATCTTCCACCATGGAAGCCGCCTCTCCCCTACCCAACCTAGAACTCCCTACGCCTGCCGACGGCCTTAAAGCCTGGACTCGTACTGGTTTTGCCTCAATTGGGTTTGTACACCTTGTACTAGGAGGCCTAGCCGCTATGGCAGCCCTTGGCGTGCGAGGCAGCAACACGCCTAACCAGCGGGAGGTATTTCAGGCAATCCAGCACATGCCTTTAGGCCAGGTACTATTGTGGCTGGTGGCAGGAGGTTTGTTGGGTTACGTAGCTTGGCGCATGGCACAGGCCTTTTATGACACAGAAGGCAAGGGTACTACAATTCAGGGAATTGCCGTGCGTTGTTTTTACTGCTTTAGCGGACTGCTGTACGGATTTTTAGCTTACTATGCGGGCAAGCTAGCTTGGTACGGGCATTTACCAAAAGCCCCCGAAACGGGCAAATCAACCTTGCAACAGGTACTGCACCACCCACACGGCCAAGCCATAGTGGCGCTTATAGGCCTAGTGGTACTTGGGGCCAGCGCCGTTCAGTTATACCGGGCCTGGTCTGGTAAATTTGATACCGATGTTAATTCCAGCCCGTTCACGCATGCCCAGCGGCGCTTGGTGTACCACATGGGCCAAATAGGCTACACTGCCCGTGGGATAGTATTGGGCAGCATGGGATATTTCTGCTTTCTAGCGGCTCAGCACGCTAACGGCAACGAGATTCGAGACACCGAAGGCTGCTTCAATGCCTTCCAGGCCATTGGACCACACGTATTAAGCCTAGTGGCTACTGGCCTCATAATTTATGGTTTGTATATGCTGGTTCAGGCTCGCTTCCCTATTCTACGGGGCCTCTAGCTTTTGGGCGCTGCTGCTTATTGGGTGTTTGTTACTTTATTGAGGACTTATGCTTCGATACATGTCCTTTTAAAAGGCAATTAGCGTACCCATAAATCAGTCATCATCAGTCCTGATTTATCTGTATGTGGGTATTGTTTTCATTGTTAGCGGCGCTTTCTGCTGCTGCTGTTGTAACGCTATCAAAAGTAGGCGTAAAAAATATTGAGTCCAGCCTAGCCTTTGCCATTCAATCGGTGCTGATTATTACGGTAGCCTGGAGCGTGGTGGCCTACCAGGGGCACCTCTCCCAAATTGCACAAATAGACCGGCGCACATGGCTTTTTCTGATTGCAGCGGGCATTGTTACTTGTTTGTCTTCGCTGTTTTCGTTTCAGGCCTTGAAGCTAGGTCAGGCTTCGCGCACGTCATCATTCGATAAAATCTCCCTAGTGTTTTCTATCATTCTGGCCAGTGTATTTCTGAAAGAGAAACTCACCTGGCAAGTAATACTTGGGGCCACTCTCATGGCCGGTGGTGCTATTCTTATTGCCTTCTCCAAACCCTCAGAGGGCTAGGCAGCCGAAACCGATAGTCTGAATTTTCTTCGTCAGGCAGCGGGAGAGAAATCGATATTCGCCGTTTTGTCGTAAATATCTCCTGGCACGCTAGTTATGGCGGCGCGCAGCTTACCCAATAAACACACCGGCTATGCAACTATCTGCTACCGGCAAAGTCCATTTACGCACTGTTCTACCTTCTCGCTCACACCATGCCTTCTATTGCACCCAACCCTTGCCTTGCCGCTTTCCCCAGCACTTTAAAAGCTTTGATTCTGTTGTCGAGTCAAAGAATGTAAACCGGCGCCCCAGCACCTGCCATTTAGAAAATGATGCCACTGGTGCGGTAGCGGTCAGCTAATATCTTGTCCATAAGTTCAAGATATAATTCTATATTGAATTCTTAAGCTATTAGCTGCCAGCTCCGGCTAGCTGCTGGTTCTGTTGCGTCCTTTTCAGCCAAGTTTTGGCTGGCAGTGCACATCCCTCAGGTTGCGCCTTTCCCCTCAATTTCTTTTACTGAGAACAGCGGTGCTGTGTTCCGACAGTTCGGCTGGCGACCCGCTGTTTTACCGAAGTACTCCCTTCGAGAAGGACTATCCTTTTTAATCCACTAAGCCCTTATGCTCCCTAATTTATATGATGCCCCTTCTATATTTTGAAAATGCCATGGGGCGCATTCTGGAGCATCCGAACGGCTATGTGCTTATCCGCTACCATCCTGGCAAACGCTCTCTCGTTGACTTGCAGGAGTTTTTAACGCACGTAGGCCGCTTGCTACAACTGCGAAACTGGCACAAGCTGCTCAGCGACCAGCGTTTGCTCAGCCCGTTAACGGAGGAAGAGCAGGCCCTGATTCTGGACTATTGGCAAGCGCGCCATTTCACCTTCGGGGCTACCGATGGCGCGGTGCTGCTCTCCCACAACGTGCATTCCCAGCGTACCTTCGCGCACTTTCGGGACCAAACCCACGGCTCCCTACGTTACCGCCAGTTTGAGAATGAGCTTGATGCGGATGCCTGGCTGCGCCAGCTATAGCACACCCCAGGGCCTCAGATACACCGGGGCCGTTCTGTAGTGTGCCACGGGAACACCGCGCAAGCAGGCCTGGAAGTTTGGCAGGCATTTTAGCTAGCTATTAAGTCACAAAAAAGGGTACCCAAAAAGCAGTTAGGCAAGTAGAATGAGGATATGCAGCCGCCCTACCTTAATATTGAGGCCGGCGTACTGCTGTTTTCTTCACCCTTCTGTCGTTTTTGCTATGCCCTTGTCCTCTATTCGGGCTGCCTTTGAGCAGCAGTTCCAGCATCAGCCCCTGGTGGTGCGCGCTCCTGGCCGCGTTAATCTGATTGGTGAGCATACGGATTACAATAATGGCTTTGTATTGCCCGCCGCCATCGACCGTGAAATATTTTTTGCGGTAGGCCTGAACGGAACTTCCCAAATCCGTCTGTTCTCCTACGATCAGCAGGAGTCATTTCAGACGGAGGTAACCGCTGTGCATCCCAGCGAAACGCAGTGGGCTAATTACCTGCTGGGCGTAGTAGCACAGTTTCAGGGCAAGGGAATAACTATACCCGGCTTCGACTGCGTGTTTGGTGGCAATGTGCCCATTGGCGCGGGCCTGTCATCGTCGGCGGCCGTAGAATGTGGCTTAGCCTTCGCCCTCAACACCCTGCTCAACACCAACCTGGAGCGCATGCAGCTAGCCCGCATGAGCCAGCTGGCCGAGCACACCTATGCCGGCGTACAGTGCGGCATCATGGACCAGTTCGCCAGTTTGTTTGGGCAGGCCGGCCACGTAGTACGCCTCGACTGCCGGTCGTTGGAGTACGCCTATTTTCCCTTCGATACCACGCATCATCAACTGGTGCTGTGCAACTCAGGAGTGAAGCACTCCTTAGCCAGCTCTGAGTACAATACCCGCCGCCAAGAGTGCGAGCAAGGTGTATCTATTCTGCGGCAGTATTACCCTGAGGTGCAAAGCCTGCGCGATGCTACCTTGGCCCAGCTGGAAGAGCACCGGCAGGAGCTAGGCGACGTAGTGTACCGCCGCTGCAGCTACGTGGTGGAGGAAAACCTGCGCGTAGAAGCAGCCTGCCAGAGCTTGGTAGCCGGTGACCTGCGCGCGTTTGGCCAAGAAATGTATGGTTCGCACGCTGGCCTGCGCGATAAGTACGAAGTAAGCTGCCCTGAGCTGGATGTACTGGTGGAACTGGCCCAGGAATTTCCGGGGGTGCTGGGTTCCCGGATGATGGGGGGCGGCTTCGGCGGCTGCACCATTAATCTGGTAGAAACCGGCCAGGTTGAGGCCTTCGTGCAGCACGCTACTCAAGGCTACCAGCAGCGCCTAGGCCTGCCCCTCGAAACCTACCAGACCACCATTACGGCCGGAGTAGGCGTGCTGGAGCCTACCATTGCGTAAGCTATCAGCTAAGGTAACTAGTGGCCTAGGGCCCCGTTCATCTACCAACCTGCCGCAGGCGGGTACCAGCTTTTTAGATCATGAGTGAGTTCAATCCGAAAGAGCAAGCGCACCGGCGCTTTAACCCGCTAAATGGCGAATGGATTCTGGTGTCGCCGCACCGCTCTAAGCGGCCGTGGCAGGGTCAGCAGGAAGCCCCTGACCGTAGCCAGCGCCCTACCTACGACCCTACCTGCTACCTCTGCCCCGGCAACACGCGCGCTAATGGAGAGGTAAACCCCAACTACGAAGGCACGTTCGTATTCGACAACGACTTTGCCGCCCTTACGCCCGAGGTACCTACCGGCTCTACCGACATTGGGGGCCTATTGCGGGCAGAGGCGGAGTCGGGAGTGGGACGCGTTATCTGCTTCTCCCCACGGCACGACCTGACGCTACCGGAAATGAGCGTATCGGACATCCGGCGCGTGGTAGATGTCTGGACCGATGAGTACCGAACCCTCGGGGCCCGGCCCGACATCAACTACGTGCAGATATTCGAGAACAAAGGTCAGGTGATGGGCTGCTCTAACCCGCACCCGCACGGGCAAATCTGGGCGCAGCGCACCGTACCCGGTGAGCCCGCTAAGGAGACAACCCAGCAGCTGGCTTACTTTGAAAAGAACGGCCGCAGCCTGCTCTCTGATTATCTGAGAATTGAAGGCCAAGAGCAGCAGCGCATCGTATTTGAGAATGCGCACTGGGTGGTGCTGGTGCCGTACTGGGCCATCTGGCCCTTTGAAACACTGGTGGTACCCCGCCGCCACGTGCAGGATATCACCCAACTCACTGACGAAGAGAAAGATGCGCTGGCCGAAGCCATACAGCAGCTCACCATCCGCTACGACAACCTCTTCCAGACCTCTTTCCCATACTCCGCTGGCCTGCACCAGCGCCCCACCGATGGGCAGGAGCACCCGGAATGGCACCTGCACATGCACTTCTACCCACCCCTGTTGCGCTCAGCCACGGTTCGTAAGTTTATGGTGGGCTATGAGCTGCTAGCCAATGCCCAGCGCGATATTACGGCCGAGTACGCTGCCCAGCGCCTGCGGGAGCAGTCCAATGTGCACTACAAGCAACAGCCGGATGTAACTCCAGCACCAGAACAGGCCTAGACCCTACTATCAGTTTCGACAGCATGTCATCCTGACGCAGAAAAGATCTTCTCATAGTAGCACGAGGCGTTAGGCTAGTTGTGCACTGCTGAGAGGATCTTTCCTGCATCAGAATGACGTACAGGGCTGATGGATTCAACCAAATTAGTGCAGTATTCAGCTAAGCTGTCTTTCGCCAATGCAAACTGACCAAAGCTTTTTGGCTCCCCCTTTTCAGGCCACTAGCGGTTGGCTAGCCGTACGTAGCGAATTTGTTGGAACACCCTCTGTTCCGGCTTCCAGATAGGAATTTCCACTTGCAGTACTTTCCGCGTCAGCTTTGTAATTGCCTGAGTGTCGAGGGTTGGGGCTGAGTGGTCGGTGTCTGCGCTGTAACTGGTGAGCACGCCGTTTTTTACTTGGTAGCGGCCTTGCTCTGTGTAGAAGGGCTGCTTCTCCCGAATCATCTCGTAGCGGTACGTACCATCGGCCCGGAACTCTATTTGTACGGTGAGCGTGCCTTCCTTCACGGCAGAGTTGGTTTCACCGGCGGGGCTGTAGAACAGCTTTTGCTGCAATGAATCGGGCAGTGGCCTACGGGCCTCAAAGGAAATCTGCTGCAGCGCCCAGCGCCCTACCAGCGCCTGTGGCACCTGCGCCTGCACGCTCTGCGCCAGCAGTAGCAGAAACAGGACAAGGCAAAAGCGCCAGCTATACAGTTGGCGCTTTACTGTTTCAAAGGGTATTAGGATACGCCACATGGGGCCAAGTTGCGAAATACAACTATATATCCCGTTTTAAGGGCCAGCAGCCCGGCTGAACGGCTCGTTATTCCTGGCACTCGCGGCACACCCCGGCCAGCAGGTAGTCGCGGGTTTTAGCCTCAAACTTAGCGGGCAGCGTCACGGCCGGAATGGCTACCTGGTTAAGGCAGTAAATGTGCTGGCAATTGGTACACTTAAAATGCACGTGGTTATCAAAGTGCTCGTGGGCACTGCATTCAATAGAGCAGGCGGCGTAGCGCACCGTGTCGCTGGTATCAATCACCCGATGAATCAGACCGCTTTCCTCAAAGGTTTTGAGGGTGCGATACAGCGTGATTCGGTCAATCTCGCTCCCAATCTTTTGCTCAATCTCATTCCCCGAAAGGGCGAAGGAGGAATCAAGCAGCGTTTGGAGCACGGCCCGGCGCACGGGCGTCTGGCGCAGCTCGTGGCGAACGAGGGTTTGTGAAATACGGTCAGAACTTGCCATAGAACTACAAAGATACGGCGAATATGCGGGGCTATTCTTGAGGAGAGAACACAGATTCCGGCCGTTAAGTTGACGTCAGTTGAGCTCCGGTTAGCGGCACTTCGCGGGCTTATTGCGAAGAAATGCGAAACTTGGGTGTCCGCTCCTCTAATTCCCATGAATCGTTGTTCTTTCCTACCGGCGTTTTTTAGGCTCTGCGGCCTATGCTGCGGCATTCTGCTGTGGTTGGTGGGCTGCTCCCCTTCTACCCCACCTCCCAAGTACACCATCGGCTTTTCGCAGTGTACCAATGGCGATGCGTGGCGGCAGGCTATGCTGGCGGGCATGCAGAAGGAGCTGAGCTTTTATCCCGAAGTGCGCTTTCGCATCAAGGATGCCCACGATGACAGCCGGCTGCAGGAAAAGCAGATCCGGGAGTTCCTGCGGGAAAAGGTAGATCTGCTCATCGTATCCGCCAACGAGGCTGAGCCCATTACGCCCATCGTAGAAGAAGCCTTTAACCGGGGCATTCCCGTCGTGATTCTTGACCGGCGTACCACGTCTAAGCTCTACACGGCTTACGTGGGTGGCAATAACCTGGAGGTGGGCCAGGCCGCCGGCAACTACGTAGGCAACCTGCTGCAGGGCCGGGGCAACGTGCTGGAGGTGCTGGGCGCGCCCGGCGCCTCTCCGGCCGTAGATCGGCACCGGGGCTTTGCACAGGCACTGGCCTCCTACCCTGGCCTACACTTAGTGGCTCAAGTGCACGGCGACTGGAAGCGCCCCTCCGTAATGGCGCGCCTGCCCACCATACTGCGCCAGCACCCTGAAACCAACCTGATTTTTGCCCACAACGACCGCATGGCCCTGGGTGCCTATCAGGTCTGTAAGAAGCTGGGCCTTGATCAGCGCATTCGGGTGATTGGGGTTGATGGGCTGCCGGGGCCGCACGGAGGCCTGCAGTTTGTGCAGGATGGCGTGCTGGCGGCTACCATGCTGTACCCGCCCGGCGGGGAAGAGGCCATCCGGACGGCCATGAAAATTCTGCGCAAAGAGACCTACGAGAAAGAGAACACGCTCAGCACCATGGTCATCGACTCGACCAACGTGCTCACCATGAAGCTCCAGACCGAAAAGCTCACCAGCCAGCAGCAGGACATTCAGCGCCAGCAGCGGCTCCTACAGCAGCAGCGCGACACCTACGCCAGCCAGCAAACGGTGCTGTACGTATTGGCGGCGGCGCTGCTGGGCGCGGGCGTGCTAGGCCTGCTGGTGTGGCGGGCGTTTCGGGCCAACCGGCGCATCAATCGGCAGCTGGGCGAGCAGAATCAGGAAATACTCTCGCAGCGCAACCAGATTCAGGAGTTTGCGGAGCGGGCCCGGGTAGAGACGGAGGCCAAGCTTCGCTTCTTTACCAACTTTTCGCACGAGCTGCGCACCCCGCTTACACTTATTTTGGGGCCCGTTGAGGAAATGCTCACCAGCGGCCCGGAGATGCCCGCCGCCCAGCGCCAGGACCTGGGCCTCATCCGGCGCAATGCCCAGCGCCTGCTGCAACTCGTTAATCAGCTCATGGATTTCCGCAAGATTGATGTGGGCAAAATGCCCGTGCGCGCTACCGAGGGCAACCTGGTGGCGTTTGTGCGCGAGATTATGGATGTGTTTGAGCGGCCAGCCCGGCAGCGCGGCATTAGTCTACGCTTTCTGCCCGCAGAGCCGGTTATTCCGCTCTGGTTTGATGTGAACATTCTGGATAAGGTATTCTTTAATCTGCTCAGCAACGCCCTAAAGTTTACGCCCGACCGGGGCCACATCACCGTCAGCATTCAGCCCCTGCCCGCCGACCGCACGGTGCGCATAAGCGTGGAAGATGACGGCAGCGGCATTTCAGATGAAGACAAAGCCCACATTTTTGAGTGGTTTTACCAAGGCCAGCAGTCAGTGGCGAAAGGCTCTGGCATGGGCCTGGCCCTGGCGCTGGGTCTCACTCGCCTGCACCAAGGCCAGCTTACCTTCACCAGCCAGCCCGGCAAGGGCAGCACCTTCGTGGTAACGCTGCCCCTGGAGCTGCCCGCTACCCTGCGTTCTGATAGCCCATCTGCCCTGGTTTCGCCGGCATTCGCGCTTGATGAAGGCATTACCAACCCGGGCTTAGCACCAGACCTTGCCGGCACACTTGCGACGGGCGCCAGCAGCGAAGCCCTGGTGCTCGTTATTGAGGATAACCCCGAAGTCAACGCCTTTCTGGCGCAGAAGCTGCAGCCACACTTCCAGGTAAGCACGGCTTTCGATGGGGCTACTGGCCTACGAATGGCCGCGGAGTCAATCCCTGACCTGATTGTGTGCGATGTGATGCTGCCCGAGCTGAGTGGCCTGGAAGTGGTAGCCCAACTAAAAGGCGACTGGCGCACCTCCCATATACCAGTGGTGCTGCTTACGGCCCGCAATGCCCCCGAGCAGCAGGTAGAAGGCGTGCAGGCTGGCGCCGACCTTTACCTCACTAAACCCTTCAACCCCACGTTTCTGCTCGAAAGCCTGCGCACGTTGCTTGCCAACCGCGAGAAACAGCGGGAGCATTTCCGGCGGGAGCTTTCCGTAGACACCGTTACAGTGGCTCCGCAGCGCGTAGACCAGAAGTTCCTGGCCGACCTCACGGCCATTATAGAAGCTAACCTTAGCCGCTCGGAGCTCAGCGTGGAGGATGTGGCTCGCAGCCTCGGTATTTCGCGGGTGCAGCTCTACCGCAAAGTAAAGGCCGTGCTGGGCACCGGCGTTACTGATTTTATTCAGGGAATCCGCCTTACCAAAGCCCGCCAGCTCCTGCTCGATGATGAGCTGACCATTGCCGAAGTGGCCTACCAGCTTGGCTTTTCCTCGCCCTCGTATTTCTCTACCAGCTTCAAAGCACGCTACCAAGTTTCGCCCTCTGAGTTTCGGGCCATGCATACCACAGCTGGCTAGCCGGCTGTAGCACATCAAGCCTGCTGATTCGCAATGGTGAATCAGCAGGCTTGATGCAGCCTTCCACTTTTTATTAAGGGCTCTATTGCATAGGTGCGGTGTTATGCCTCCGTCATGTTTGATCCGGCGGCCTGTTGGCTCCCGTGCTTCCTCGAAGCCAGCACACGATATAGTTTAGGCCGCACCCCAGTTTCCGCCATCGGCGTAGAGGGTTTGCCCCGTAATCCAGCTGCCGGCGTCACTGGCCAGAAACGTTACTACCGCGGCAATATCCCCCGCATTGCCCAACCGACCCAGGGCGGTAGATTGGGCAATGTAGTTGCGTACTTCCTCCGGGAAGCCACTGGCCATGTCGGTGGCCGTTAGGCCCGGCGCTACGGCGTTTACCCGAATGCCGCGCGGCCCCAGCAACGCCGCCAGACTTTTGGTGATAGAGTCAACCGCCGCTTTGGTAGCTCCGTAGGCCACACTCATGGTGGAGGGGCGGCTGCCCAGCACCGACGATAAGTTGATGATGCGCCCACCATCAGGGCCGAAGCGCGCAGCAGCTTCTTGGGCCGCAAACAGCACGCCGCGCACATTCACATCAAACAAGGCCGCAAAGCCCACCTCATCGAGGGAGCCGAACGCTGGCTCTCCCGCAACCCCGGCGTTGTTAACCAGAATATCAAGGCGGCCAAACTCCTGCTGGGTTTGCTCAAACAGGCGGCGTATATCACTAGCGTTACCGATATTGGCCTGCACGGCCAGCGCCCGGCCTCCTTGGGCTATGAGGGCCGCTACTACTTCCTCGGCTTTAGTGGCATTTTGAGAGTAGTTGACCACCACTGCCGCGCCCTGCTGGCCTAGCTGCTCGGCCACCGCCCGCCCAATTCCGCGTGAGGCGCCCGTTACAATGGCTACTTTGCCGGCAAGCGGCCTCCCTGAATTTTGTACGTTTTCCATGAGATGGAGTAAGATGAAAAGAGAAAAAACGAATTTGACCAATCGGTCAAAAACAAGACAAAAAAATTAATCGAGGGCGGCCAGGGCCAATTTCGCTATCTGATGAAGCTCCCGCACATTCTCATGGGTGCGGGCCAGTACGCGCAAGCCCTGCAGATTATTGAGCAGGAAAGCGGCCAGCACCTGCAACTCCTGGGGTGAGCGGCTTGGTATTTCCCCCGCCGCCTGGGCTTCCTGGAGCGCCTTCAGTAACCCCTGCCCTAGCTGCTGTTGACTAAGGGCAACTTTCGCCGCTACCTGTTCATCGCACAGGCTCAGCTCCATGGTGGCATTAGTGTACAGGCAGCCCCGACGCCCATTGTCAGTAGCGAAGTTGTTGACCATCGTCTGAAACAGCGCCTGGATAGCGGCCTTCTTTGAGCCGGGCTGCTGCAGAATAGTCAGCAGCTTAGCGCCTACTTTCTTCTGGTAGAAATCAAGCACCTCTAGATAGAGCGTGTGCTTGTCGCCGAAGGAGTCGTAGAGCGTGCCGCGGTGAATGTCTAGGCCAGTAAGCAGGTCCTGCACCGACGTGGCTTCGTAGCCCCTGGTCCAGAAAAGGTCCAGGGCTTTTTCTAGCATCACATCACGGTCGTATTTGGCGGGGCGAGCCATAGCACTGCGGAGAAGTAAGGAGGCAAAGATAGATATTTGAACGAAAGGTCAAAAATAAAGTTGCTTTTCACCTCCTGCTAGAGTGGCCTAGCAACATGGTGCCGCGCAGGTGATATATCGGCTTGCTGGCAGGTGGTGCGTGAGGTCACGGCCTTGGTAGGCAGGCATGCCTCCAATACTATGCAGCTCATCATGATATAGTGCCGTCACAACATGTCAAAACCCATGTATCATTTTTAAAAACAGGTATCAAAAACGAAAATCATGGGCTGTAACAAAACCATTAAACACAATACAATTTGTTGATTTACAATATTATATAACACAAATCAATATTGACACAAATTCAAAAGACTTTGAGTGAATAGAGTAAGCCTGTGCTCTGATACTCCCGGATATTTGGAACAGTTCTTCGGCTCTGCTACTGGGATAGGTATTCCCTTCCTGACTCTAACCAGTGGGTACTAGTGGACCATAAGTAGCCTATGTAGAACCCATCAGCGTCATGGCTTCTCCTGCCTGAGTGCTGCCAGATTGTCCCACACTTCTCTTTCTAATTCCCACATGAAACACACCGTACCCTCGCTGCGTCGGGCCGCCGGACTCACGCTGCTCGCCGCCTTGCCGCTGGCCACCGTTGCGCCCTCGCAGGCCTCTGCACTAGGCCACGCTACACCGGCCCCCGGTACCACTGCCGACGTTCCGGTAAAGGGCCGCGTGCTCGATGAGAACGGCGCCGGTATGCCTGGGGTAACCATCGTTGCCAAGGGTACCGCCATCGGTACCTCCACCGATAACGACGGCAATTTCACGTTGTCGGTGCCCGATAATGTTACCACTCTACTCGTCTCTTTCGTGGGCTACAAGTCGCAGGAGGTAGCCGTAGCAGGTGGCAACTTCAACATCACGCTGGCGCCCGATGCGGCGGCTCTGGATGAAGTGGTCGTGACCGGCTACCAGACCCAGCGCAAAGCCGACCTGACGGGTGCCGTGGCCGTGGTGAAGACGGAGGAAATTAAAGACATGGCCTCCAATGACGTGACGCGCAACCTGCAGGGCCGCGTACCAGGTGTGCAGATTACTACCGACGGTGCCCCGGGCAGCGCCGCTACCGTGCGTATTCGGGGCATTGGCACGCTGGGCAACAACGACCCGCTGTACGTTATCGACGGCATCCCGACCAAGGAAGGCATCAACCAGATCAACCAGAACGATATCGAGTCGATTCAGGTGCTGAAAGATGCGTCGGCGGCCAGCATCTACGGCTCACGGGCGGGCAACGGCGTTATCATCATCACGACTAAGAAGGCCAAGAAAGGCGCCACCCGGGTTGACTTCTCCACCTTCTTCAGTGTGCAGCAGCCCGGTCCGCACATTAAGCTGCTCAACACGCAGGATTACGGCCGCGTGTATGGTCAGGCCGCCATCAACGATGGCACCGTGCCCAGCCTCCCCTACTACAACTTCCAGACGCACCGCGACGCCGGCGGTAAGCTCGTGCTGGACGGCGTGACGGTGCCGGAGTTCATTGACGCCGATAAAACCCAGCGCGCCTCCAATACCGACTGGTTTAAGGAAACGCAGCAAAACGCCCTGATTCAGAGCTACAACCTGAGCCTGAGCAGCGGCAGTGAGCGGGGCGGCGCCCTATTCTCGCTGAACTACTACGACAACAGCGGCACCCTGAAGCACACCAGCTTCGACCGCATGACGGCCCGCATCAACTCCGACTACAACTTCCTGGAGGGCAAGCTGAAAGTAGGCGAAAACCTGACGGTGGTGAAGTCGCAGCGGGCAGAGTTTGACCTGAACCTGGTGCGCGACCGGACTACGCAGCTGCCCTCCATTGTGCCCGTGCATACCGTGGATGGTGTGGGCTGGGGTGGCCCGGTAGCAGGCATGAGCGACCGGGACAACCCGCTGCGCCTGCTCACCGACAACCAGCAGAACCGCTCGAACACGGGCCGCGTGTTTGGTAACCTGTTTGCCGATGCGGAGATACTGAAAGGCCTGCACCTGCGCACCAGCTTCGGCATCGACTACAGCCTCTTCAAGTACCGCCAGATTTATAAGACCTACAAGGCGGGCTTCCTGTCGGAGCAGAACAACCGCGTAACCGACAACAACCGGTTCTGGGGCAACTGGGTGTGGCAGAACACCCTGAACTACGACATGACCCTGGGTGGCAAGCACCAATTGGGCTTCGTGGCCGGCACCGAGCGCATCAGCTACTATGATGAGAGCAGCTACGCCTCGCGCACCAACTTTGCCAGCGAAGACCCTAACTACGCCTACCTCGATGCTGGTGCCGCTAACAAAGACAACGGCGGTGGAGCCACGGCTTACCGCCTGGCCTCTTACTTCGGCAAAATCAACTACTCCTTCGCCGATCGTTACCTGCTCTCGGCCACTATCCGCCGCGACGGTTCTTCGCGCTTCGGGCAAGATGAGCGGTTTGGGGTATTCCCGGCTCTCTCGGCGGGCTGGCGCCTGAGCGAGGAGACGTTTGTGAAGGACGCGGTACCGTTCCTGTCGGACTTGAAACTGCGTGCTGGCTGGGGCCAGACCGGCAACCAGGACATTGCCAACTTTGCCTCGCGGGGCCTCTACCAGTCGTTGCTGGGTACTCTGGACCCCAACTTCGACTACGACCACGGCACGGCCTACGACATTTACGGCAACGATACCAACCTGCCCTCGGGCTACCGGCGCTTTCAGCGGTCTAACCCCAGCCTGAAATGGGAAACCACTACTCAGACCAACGTAGGCCTAGATTTTGGCCTGCTGCAGAACAAGCTCTCGGGCTCGGTTGACTACTTCGTTAAGAACAGCAAGGATATTCTGGTGAATCTGCCTTTCCTGGCCGTAGTGGGTGAAGGCGGCGACAAGTTTGTGAACGGCGCCTCCATCCAGAACAAGGGCTGGGAATTCCTGCTCAGTTACCAAAGCGAGCTGACCAACGGCCTGACGTACGGCATCACGGGCAACCTTTCTACCTACCGCAATAAGCTCACCTACCTGCCCGATGAGGTGATCAATGCCTATGGCGGCAACGGCCAGGATGTAACCCGCCTAGGCCACTCCATTAATGCCGTGTACGGCTACGTGGCCGATGGCCTGTACCAGAACTCCGCCGAAGTGAGCGGCGGGCCTACGCAGGTGGGCGCCGCCCCCGGCCGCATCCGCTACAAAGATCTGAACGGCGACGGCAAAGTAGACAACTTCGACCAAACCTGGATTACGGAAGGTGTGCCCGATTTCAACTACGGCCTCAACCTGAGCGCAGGCTACAAAGGCTTCGATGTGCAGGTGTTCTTTCAGGGGGTGCAGGGCCTGTATGCCTTCAACAACGCCAAATTCCGGACCGATTTCTCGTCGATTGCCTCGGGTGAAAACTGGGGCCAGCGCCTGCTCGATGCCTGGACGCCGACCAACACCGGCTCTACCATTCCGGCCGCTACGCTCATCAACACCAACAATGAGGGCCGCGCTTCTACTTACTTCATCGAAAACGCTTCTTACATGAAGCTGCGCAACGTGCAAGTGGGCTATTCGCTGCCGAGTGGCCTGGTGAGCCGCTTTAAGCTGCAGGGCGTGCGCCTGTACGTGCAGGGCCAGAACATCTTCACGGTCAAGAGCAAAGAGTACACCGGCGCCGACCCCGAAGTGACCAACTACCAGTATCCGCTGCCGCGCATTTTCACCACCGGCCTTAACGTTTCCTTCTAAGATCAGAACTCAGAAACGAGAGCTCAGACCCCAGGCTACTACCAATAGTCGCCGCCTTCTAAGCTCTACTATCTAGGTTCTAAGTTCTAATCTAAATTCCCATGAAAATCTTCAAAACCAGCGTGTTGGCCCTGTCGCTACTCGCATTTGCTTCCGGCTGCAACGATAACAAGTTCCTCGACGTGGCCCCCATTGGTGCCCTCAGCGACGACCAGCTGAACACGCCCGCCAATATTGAAAAGCAGGTTATTGCCGCTTACTCCCAGCTCGGCAACGACGTGTACCGCGCCCCCTACACCTCCATGTGGCCCTACGGCAACGTGCGCGGCGGCGACGCCTACAAGGGCGGCAACGGTACCGCCGACGTAGACGCTTTCCACTTCTACGAAACCTTCACCTTCAACCGCGTCGATGTTGGCAACACCGACGAGCTATGGTTCCTGCTCTACATTGGCGTGTCGCGCTGCAACGATGCCCTGCGCCGCCTCGATGCCGTAGATGCCGCCGCCATGCCCACCAAGGCCGTGCGCCAGGGTGAGGTGCGCTTCCTGCGGGGCCACTACTACTTCCTGCTCAAGGAGCTGTTCAAGCGCGTGCCGTACATTGATCAGTCGGTGCCCACGGACAAGTACGGCGAGGTATCGAACGTAGACCTAAGCAATGATGCGCTCTGGACCAAGATTGCCGACGACTTCCGGTTTGCGGTAGCCAACCTGCCCGAAACTCAGCCCGAAACCGGACGTGTTACGAAGTCGGCGGCCCAGGCCTACCTGGCTAAAACGCTACTCTACCAAGCCTACGTGCAGAACGACAACCACGCCGTGACGAGCGTAGACCAGGCCAAGCTGCAGGAAGTAGTAACGCTCACTAACCAGGTTATCAACTCGGGCAAATACTCGCTGCACCCCGACTTTGCCACCAACTTTCTGACTGCCGGCGACAACGGCGTGGAGTCGGTGTTTGCCATTCAGTTTTCGCGCAACGATGGTACGCCCAAGGGCCGCACCCAACGCGGCAACGAGCTGAATTACCCTATGAACCCCGACTACGGCTGCTGCGGCTTTCATCAGCCCAGCCAGAACCTGGTCAACTCCTTTAAGACGGATGCGCAGGGCCTGCCGCTGTTCACCACCTTCAACAACTCGGACCTGACTACCGCTGCTGATTTCCAGGCCAATACCGTTGACCCGCGCCTCGACCACACCATTGCCATTCCGTCGCACCCCTATAAGTACCTGCCGTCGTTCATCTTTGAAACCTCGTGGCTGCGCGACCAGAACACGTACGGCGTGTACATGTCGATGAAGGAAACGGTGCTGCCCACTGACCCCAGCTTCCAGAAGACGCCGCCGTTCATGAACTCCTCCAAGAACTGGGCGCTGATCCGCTTTGCCGACGTGCTGCTGTGGAAGGCTGAAGCCCTGATTGAGCTGAACCGCGCATCTGAGGCTCTGCCCATCATCAACCAGATTCGGCAGCGCGCCCAGAACAGCACGGCCCGCCTGAAAACCACCACTGGCGCTAACATCTCCAACTACAAAATCGGGTTGTATTCCGCTGCCCAATGGAACCAGCAGTACGCCCGCGAAGCCCTGCGCTTTGAGCGCCGCCTGGAGTTTGCCATGGAAGGCTACCGCTTCTTTGACCTGGTGCGCTGGGGCATTGCCGGCGACTACCTGAACACCTACTTCGACAAGGAAAAGACCAAGCGCCTGTACCTGAAAGAAGCCCGCTTCACGAAAGGGCGCGACGAGTACCTGCCCATTCCACTCAACCAGATTAACTTCAGCAAAGGTCTGTACAAGCAGAACCCCGGCTGGTAGAGGTGAAATTGTGAAGTGGTGAAATGGTGAGTTTTCCTTTCGCCTGGCCAAGGCTGCGCAAATGACGCCATGCGTGCAAGGTTGCCCTGCAGACCCACCATTTCACCACCTCACAAATTCACCACTTCACCATTTCACCCTTGATTTCCCCGCCGTGAAAAATAGCAACGTTTTCTTCTGGTCCCTGGTGGTTGCGCTGGGCGGCTTCCTGTTCGGCTTCGATACCGCCGTGATTTCGGGAGCCGAAAAGGCCATCCAGCAGGTCTGGAGCCTAAGCCCCGTGGAGCACGGCTTCACCATTTCCATTGCTCTGATTGGCACCGTATTCGGCGCCATCTTCGGCGGTGTTCCTTCGGATAAGCTGGGCCGCCGCCAGACGCTCATCTGGATTGCGGTGCTCTACTTCGTGTCGGCGCTGGGTGCGGCGCTTACGCACAGCTGGTTGGCGTTTGTGGTGTTCCGCTTTTTGGGTGGCCTAGGCGTAGGAGCGTCGTCGGTTACGGCGCCGCTATACATCTCGGAGGTGTCGCCGCGCGAGTCGCGGGGGCGCATGGTAAGCATGTTCCAGTTCAATATTGTGCTGGGCATTCTGGTGGCCTACCTCTCCAACTACCTCCTGACGGGGGTGGGCGAGCAGGATTGGCGCTGGATGCTGGGCGTGCAGGTGGTGCCCGCGGCTCTGTTCTTTGTGCTGCTGTTCCGTGTGCCGGAAAGCCCCCGGTGGCTCATTGGGCGCGGCCGGGTGGAGGAAGGCCGCCAGATTTTGCACCTCATCAACCCCGCTTCCGCCAACGAAGACGTGACCAGCATCCTGACTACCAATGCCACTGATGAAGCTATGGTAGGCGGCCGTTCGTTGTTCGCCAAGCAATACCGCACCCCAGTTATGCTGGCCGTGCTGTTCGCGGTATTCAATCAGGTATCGGGCATTAACGCCATCATCTACTTCGCCCCGCGTATTTTCGAAATGACTGGCCTAGGCAAGGGCTCGGCCTTGCTGTCGTCGGCGGGCCTGGGCCTCGTGAACTTCGCCTTTACGCTGCTGGCCCGCCAGTTCATTGACCGCGTAGGCCGCCGCCAGCTCATGCTCATCGGCTCGTATGGGGTTATTGTTACGCTAGGCCTGGTGTCGTGGGCTTTCTATTCCCAGAATTTCAGCGCCTTGGGTGGTATGCTGGTGCCGGTGCTGCTGTTTGTGTACATCGCCTTTTTTGCCTTCTCACAGGGCGCAGTCATTTGGGTATTCATCTCCGAAATATTCCCGAATACGGTACGCGCAAAAGGTCAGGCCCTGGGCTCCTCCACGCACTGGGTTATGGCGGCTATCATTGCCTTTACCTTCCCTTATTTGGCTGAGAAACTGGGAGGAGGACACACCTTCGCCTTCTTTTGCGCCATGATGGTGCTGCAGCTGCTCTACGTATGGCGCCTGATGCCCGAAACCAAAGGCACCTCTCTGGAGCAGCTTGAAAAGACGCTTGTCATTCACTAGACCTCTTTAGCAAACGTACAAGAACGTCAAGCTAAGCAGTTTATCGCACCCAATAAGCCCGTCATGCTTGATCTGGCGTCCGCGCAGCCGAAGCATGACGGATAAACATTATCAGCGCGGGAAATAGGTGGTACCCTGCATGACGTTCTACTAAAACTCAACTTCTGATATCCATGTCTGACAAGAATATAGTCTGCTTTGGCGAAGTGCTCTGGGACGTGCTGCCCTCGGGCAAGCAGCCCGGCGGTGCCCCCTTCAACGTGGCCGTGCATCTGCATCAGCTGGGCCTGTCTGCCGACCTCATTAGCCGCGTCGGTGATGATGATCTGGGAACGGAGCTACTTGACTTTATCGAATCGAAAGGCCTCAGCACCGAGTTCGTGCAACACGGCAAAACCCACCTCACCGGCGTAGTGAAGGCCAACGTGGATGACGCCAACGAAGTCACCTACAAAATTGTGCAGCCCGTTGCCTGGGACTACATTCAGTATGCTGCTACCCTGGAAACCTTAGTGGAGCAAGCCGATATGTTTGTATTTGGGAGCCTGGCCGCGCGCCAGACTGCTACCCGCGAAACGCTGTATCGGCTGCTGGAGCATGCCCGGTTCAATGTTTTCGACGTGAACGTGCGCCCCCCGCACTACACGAAAGAAGTGGTGAAATACTTGCTTGAGAAGGCACATTTGGTAAAGATGAACCACCACGAACTGGCCGAAATTATGGCATGGTTTGGGGAAGCAACTGACCGCCCCACGGCTATGCAGTGGCTGGCGGCCCGTTTTGACCTGCGAGCCGTGTGCGTTACCTGCGGTGCCGATGGGGCCCTGCTCTGGACCAACAACCAGCTCTACCGCGCGCCCGGCGTTGCAGTAGAGGTAAAAGACACCATTGGCAGCGGCGACGCATTTCTGGCCGCCCTGCTTAAAGGGTGGCTTTCCGGCACCGAGCCGGGAGAGGCGCTGCGCTTCGCGTGTGCTACGGGGGCGCTGGTTGCTACTCACTTGGGTGCTACCCCAGCATTCTCTGAGCGTGATGTGGCGGAACTGCTGGCGGCCCAACCCGTGTAGGCCAGTTCAAAAGTCCGTTTCAGGCTGCAGTTTCTAAGCCTACTCCCTATTAGTTTCTCCTTCCCACCCGCATGAAAAAAGCTCTTCTCCTAGCCCTCTCCTTAACTGGCTTAGCCACAATCAGTCAGGCCCAGACGGTTAAACCCGTGCCACCGGCCACGCCTCAGTACCGCCCCGCCTACCATTTTACGCCGGCGGCCCACTGGATGAACGACCCCAATGGCATGGTGTACTACAAGGGCACCTACCACCTGTTCTTCCAGCACTACCCCGAGGGCATGGAGTGGGGCCCCATGCACTGGGGCCACGCCACCAGCCCCGACCTGGTAAACTGGAAAGAGCAGTCTATTGCCCTGTTCCCTGACAAGCTGGGGATGATTTTCTCGGGCAGCGCCGTGGTGGACGAGAACAACACCTCCGGCTTCGGCAAAAACGGGCAGGTGCCGCTGGTAGCTATTTTCACCCATCACAACGCAGACGAGGAAAAGAAAGGCACCCAGAAGCACCAGAACCAAAGCCTAGCCTACAGCCTGGATGAGGGTAAAACCTGGACGAAGTACGAAGGCAACCCCGTACTGCCCAACCCCGGCATTCAGGATTTCCGCGACCCAAAAGTGAGCTGGAACCCGGTAGCCAAGAAGTGGGTGATGACACTAGCCACCAAAGACCGCATCACGTTCTACTCCTCCCCTAACCTAAAAGAGTGGACCAAGCTCAGTGAGTTTGGAGAGAAGCTGGGCGCCCACGGCGGCGTGTGGGAGTGCCCCGACCTGTTTCCGCTTACGCTCAATGGTAAAACCTACTGGGTGCTGCTGGTGAGCATTAACCCCGGCGGCCCTAACGGCGGCTCGGCCACGCAGTACTTCGTAGGCCAGTTTGATGGCAACACCTTCACCCCCCAAACCACCACCCAAAAGTGGGTAGACTGGGGCAAGGACAACTACGCCGGCGTAACCTGGGGAAACACCGGCGCCCGCAAGATTTTCCTGGGCTGGATGAGCAACTGGGAGTATGCTAACCAAGCACCTACCTCGCCCTGGCGCAGCGCCATGACCACCCCACGCGACTTGGCGCTCAAGCAGGTAGGCTCCGAGCTTTACCTCACCTCCACACCCGTTCCGGAGGTTACGAAGCTGGCGCAACCCGCCCAAACGCTCAAGAACCTGACGGTGAAAGGCGAGCTAGGCCTGTCTGATAAACTCAGGATTACCAGCCCCCAGTTTCAGCTCAAGCTTAGCACCAAGCAGCTCCAGGATTTTGCTGTAGTGCTGTCCAATGCCAGCGGTGAAGAACTGGTAATTGGCTACGACAAAAAGGACAATAACTACTTCATCGACCGTAGCCAAGCGGGCCTCTCCGGCTTCAGCTCCACCTTCTCTGGGCGCCACCCCGGCCCGCGCCTGGCGACGAGTCCCGCCGCTAACCTCACGCTACTGTTTGATGCGGCGTCGGTGGAGCTGTTTGCTGATGGCGGCCTGACCACCATGACGGAAATCTTCTTCCCGAAGCAGCCCTTTACCCAGCTGAAATTACGCTCTGTGGCAGGCATGACAGTTGATGCCCTCTCCTACTCTACGCTGACGGGCACGGTGAAATAATTCACGCGAATGCCGTAACTAAAAGCCGACTCTCCTCAGGGAAAAGTCGGCTTTTTAGTGTGTAGCTGATGCCCGGCAGTTGCGCTAGGCCACTGCCTTTCGGGCTTAAAGAGATGCTCCACCCTACAGTAGCAAAAAACCGCCGCACCCAAGGGGTTGCGGCGGTTCCACACATCGAAGGCGCACTCCCCTCAGACTACGCCCGATGATATGGTTGAAGCAGATAGACCAGCCAAGAGTGTTTAGCGCTTTGCTACGCCAAATGCACTCCTCTTACTTCTCGGCTGATTTTCCTGCCTGCTTGCAGTTCAATTATGAATGAGCCACTTTGTTAGTAGTGTAAACATTCTTTAGCTCGGCTAGCTGGGAGCCTTCCACTTGCAGGTCCTTTAGCAACCCTTCTTTGATATCGTACACCAAGCCGTGCAGGCGGGGTGGGTTTCCGGTTTTCCAGGCGTTCTGAATGATGCTGGTTTTAGACAGGTTACGCACCTGCTCTATCACGTTCAGCTCCACGAGCCGGCGCAGGCGCGCTTGCTCATCACTGATACTCGTAAACTCCGCCTCATGTATCCGGATAACGTCGCGGATATTGGTCAGCCAACTGTCGATGAGACCGTACTGTTTGTCAGCCGCCGCTGCCGCTACGCCGCCACAGCCGTAGTGGCCTACCACCAGTATATCCTGCACACCTAACACCTCTACAGCGTATTGCAACACCGAGAGCAGATTCAGGTCGGTGTTTACCACCAGGTTAGCAATGTTGCGGTGCACGAACATGTCGCCGGGACCGGTGCCGGTGATGGCACTGGCTGGCACGCGGGAATCGGAGCAGCCAATGAACAGGTAGCGCGGTTTCTGGCCATCGGCCAAACGCGTAAAAAACTCAGGATCAGCAGCGCGTTGAGTATCAGCCCATTTGCGGTTATTCTCCAGAATTGGCTCAATGCCTTTCATACAGTATGGTTGAGGGGTGGGTGATAGTGAGTTTACGCGAAGAACAGTACTGTCTATATACCTACTAATCAGGTAGCTTGGCTTGCCCGGCTTAGTGGCCTAGCACATGCACCTGAGGAATAGCGCGCAACTCCAGGTCGATACCCCGCTCGGGAGCGGAGAGGCGGAAGTTCTCGATGGCTTCCAGCACATCGTAGTCGATGGATGCAGAACCAGTGCCATCCAGCACTACGCGCGAGCCATCGGGCAGGGCGTTCAGCACTTTTACAATGCTGGCCTTATTCAGAAATGAAACCTGCTCCGCTAATTTCAGGTGCACGTGCCCATCCTGGCGGGGTGTTTCCTCGTGCATGAAGAATGCCGACTCATAATTGGCCTTCAGGATATAGAAGATGCCTACTGCCAGGCCAATTGTTACGCCCTTGAGCAGGTCAGTGAACAGAATGGCTGCAATGGTAATAATGAAGGGCAGGAACTGCTGCCACCCCAACTGCCACTGCGTGCGGTACAGGGCCGGCTTGGTTAGGCGGAAGCCGATGACCAGCAGCACAGCCGCCAAAGCCGCCAGCGGAATCTGGTTTAACACGGACGCCAGAAATAGTAAGCTAGCGAGTAACAGCAAGCCATGAATAAACGAGGACATTTTAGATTGGGCGCCCGAGCTGACATTGGCAGAACTACGGACAATAACGGCTGTGAGTGGGAGGCCACCTAAAAAGCCGGCCACAATGTTACCCGCTCCTTGCGCCATCAACTCCCGGTTGGGCGGGGTGGTACGCTTGTGGGGGTCCAGCTTATCCACGGCCTCCACGCTCAGCAGGCTTTCCAAAGAAGCCACAATGGCAATGGTAAAGGCCAGCACGTACGTAGAGGTTTTGGTGAGAGCAGTCCAGTCGGGGCGTGGCAGCTCAGCTACCAGACTATCAAATGAGGTGATAATGGGCAGCTTCACCAAGTGTTCAGGCCGCACTTGCAGGGCAGGAGCCAGATTGCCCAACAGGTAGTTGAGGCCAATTGACAGCACCACCACAACTAGGGCTCCAGGCACTTGCCGAAGCGCCTTCACGCTCCGCACGGCGGGACTGTCCCACACAATCAGCACTCCCAGAGATATCAGTCCAATTAGGGCTGAGCCCCAGCTAATGGCGTTTGCCGCCGCCCCAATAGCCGAAAACGTGTTCTGACCATTGAACTGCAGAAAATCCATATCCTCGAAATAGTCCGTATCGGCCCCAAGGAAATGCGGAATCTGCTTCAGAATCAGAATCAGGCCAATAGCGGCCAGCATCCCCCGGATGACGGAAGTGGGGAAGTACAGCCCGATGATACCCGCCCGGGCCAGCCCTAGAATTATTTGCAATCCACCCGCCAGCATAGTTGCCACCAGCACGGCTTCAAACGACCCAAGCGTATGAATGGCCCCTAGCATGATGGCGGTGAGTCCGGCTGCCGGACCACTCACGCTCAGTTGCGAGCCGCTAGCCCAAGAAACCAATACTCCACCCACAATACCCGTAATAATGCCCGACAGCAAGGGGGCCCCTGAGGCCAGCGAAATACCCAGGCACAAGGGCAGCGCCACCAGGAATACTACTAACCCCGAAGGGGCATCCTGGCTAAGGGTGCTAAAGTAATTTGTGGGGCCGGTGGAAGTAAGGGCAGCGGTTTTAGCCGACGAAGCCTGACGGGTCTTTAGCATACGGAGGGGAGTAACAGGACCTGCTACCAAGCATTGCTGGCAAGGTTCAATGCAAGTGTACTTCCTCGTTGTTAAGCCCGTGTTAAAAGAATGTTAAAAGCGGATTAAAACAACAATTATATAGCATTCAAGCTCTTACGAGCATTTCCAGAGCATCCTGAACTCGGCTCTGTCGTGGGCCTCTGCTGCATCCGTCAGGCTTGCTACCTACTTGGCAGTAGTGAGTTATACCTGAAGGTACTGTTTGTGCTATAGTGGGGCTGACTTCAGCTAAGCACGGCCGGTAAATCGAGCACTACGGTGGTGCCGTGGCCTAGCTCGCTTTCTACGCGCACCTCTCCGTGGTGCAATTCCATAATCTTAGCCGTGAGGGGCAATCCAATACCATGCCCCGGCACGTTCCGGACGGCATCAGCCCGAAAGAAAGGTACAAATACCTGGCGCCGGTCAAAGTCGGTCATGCCTACTCCCTGGTCGCGCACTTCTAGCTGCACCCGGCCCGCGGGCGCCCGCAAAGCAGCCACTACGGGAGCGGCCCGGCCCACCGAGAATTTACAGGCGTTTTCCAATATGTTCAGGAAAGCGGAAAGCAGCAGTGCCTCATTCCCTCGCACTGTGTAGGGGGCTATCCGCGCTGGCCCCTGGGGCTCACTAAAGTCCAGATCAACGCGGCAGGTAGGATGCCGGCGCAAAACTTCCTCGTGGGCCTGCAGCAGTAGCTCGTCCAGCCGCACCAGGGTGAGAGGTACCTGGGAGGGGTCGTCGGAGGCTCGGGCAATCTGGAGCAGGCCGTTGGTAAGGTCTTTCAGCAGGCGGGCCGCATCCAGGGTGCTTTGCAGCACGTGGCGGTACTCCTGTGGAGTACGCTCCTGCTGCATCAGGGCCACTTCCAGCTGCCCAATGAGCACGGTAAGGGGCGTACGCAACTCGTGGGAGGCATCCCGCACAAAGGTGCGCTGCCCGGCAAAGGCTGTTTCCAACCGGTCGAGCAGACGATTAAAGCGTTGCGCCAGCAACGATACCTCGTCCTGGCCATCAGCCTGCGACAAACGGTGGTGCAAATCAGAGGCGGTAATACTATCTACCTCGTGAACAATGCGTTGCATGGGCAGCAAAGCTTGACCAGCAAAAAACCAGCCTCCAATTCCCACTATCACGAAGGTGGCCAGTAGGCCAGTGGTTAGCACGGTCCGTAAGTCGGCAAGCTTCTGCCGGCTGTCAGCATCTACGGAAGAAGCCACCACCACAAAGTCGCCCCGGTGGGCGTCGCGGTACAACAGGCCTACTGTTTGCCGGTAGTCAGACTCCAGCACCACTTCGCGGCCATCTTTGCGCACCAGCCCCAGAAACCCAATTAAATTCGACTGCTGCCCGGGCTTCCCTTCCTGAAATACTACGTGGTTTTGGGCATCAAATACCCGTACCTCTTCTTCGGGCAGGGTGCGGTAGAACTGCCGCAGATAGCGCCGGTAAGAAGCCTGACTATCCTGGTCGCCGCGGTTGGTGCCATCGAGATATACGTGGGCTACAATTCGGGCGCGGGCAAAGAGGCTTTCTGAGAAGAATTCGCGCCGGGAATGATAGGTAAAAAAGTATATCACCACCGAAAACACTAGTAGGGTAACGGCCAGAATAGCCGCAAACTGCAGTGCCAAACGGGTGCGAATAGTCATAGTTGATTACTGGTTGTGAGCAACTTATTGTCAGTGCAGTACCTGTCAGTGGTCAGGAACAGTAAGGTACCAGCTGTTATTGCCACTCTGTTTCTGGCAGTTTACTCCGGCAGTTGCTTACTCCTCCTTCATCACGTAGCCCATCCCCACCAGGGTATGAATAAGCTTGGGGGTGAAATCCTTGTCTATTTTTTTCCGCAGGAAGTTGATGTACACATCGATGACGTTGGAACCCGTGTCGAAATTGGTTTCCCACACGTGCTCCAGAATATCCACGCGGGAAACCACGCGGCCCTGCTGGCGTAACAGATACTCTAGCAAGGCAAACTCGCGGGCCGTGAGCTGTATAGGCTGCCCGGCCCGCTGCACTACTTTGCTGGCAGGGTCCAGCGTGAGGTCGGCGAGGCGTAGCAGGGCTTGAGCCGCGGGCGCCTCATGCCGCCGCCGTGCCAGCGCCCTAATGCGCGCCAGTAACTCCTGAAAGGCAAAGGGCTTCACTAAGTAATCGTCGGCGCCCGCGTCGAGTCCCCGAATTTTATCGTCGGTTTCGCCGAGGGCCGTGAGCATCAGAATGGGCGTGCCCGCATCGTGCGCCCGCACTTGGCGGCATACTTCCAGGCCACTCAACCCCGGCAATAGCGTATCAAGAATTATCAGGTCATAGCCTCCGGCCAAAGCCAGGCGCAGGCCTAGCAGCCCCTCCAGGGCCAGATCTACGGTGTGCTGTTGTTCAGTGAGGCCTTGGTGTAAGAAGGAAGCAACCTTCGGTTCGTCTTCAACCAGCAGAATTTTCATGGGGTCAACAATACACAGGTTTGGCTGGCCAAGGTAGCTACTACACTTTATACGCTCGCGGTGGCTGTGCCCGGCACACCGGTAACCTCTCGGTAAAACGAGAGGTTTTACGAATCACTTGCGGAAGCTGCATTTAGCCACTATGGTTCACTTGGCAACCCAAGATTAAGCTTGGCTATTGCCGTTGTTTACCGTTGCGTAACAAGGGCCCATCTCTGTACAATTGTAATACTATAATGACACTTATCTATTAGCCTGACCAATGAAAAGGGCACCATACCCAATAGCTGGAGTTGTTAAAATAACCTTTACCTGTAGGCAACGTTATAACCTCTTGCGTTTTAAAAATCGACTAATAGAGACCCCACATTTTTGCACTATGCTTACCCTAAAACGCAAAAGAAGACATTATTCCCACCCTTCAATCGCCTCGTCTAACAAGTGGGTGTGGTGGCTTTGCATTGGTGCTTTCGCTTTACTCTGCAGCCTCATTTTAGCTTTTGGCTGGTAGTAGCCTTGGCCATCTACTTTCTGCCAATACAGTAATCTTCTCTTCCCAACTGTGCTGCCTTACTAAAAAACCCCGTCAGGTTGCTCCTAACGGGGTTTCTTGTACAAAAGAGTGGGCCCAACTGGAATCGAACCAGTGACCTGCTGATTATGAGTCAGCTGCTCTAACCGATTGAGCTATAGGCCCAGCGTGAATAGCAACCAACAGACAGGAGCAATTCAGCTGCGCAAACTTCCCATTTTGTAAGCGGAATTGCAATTCCAAAACCAAGATTTAAGACATTGACCCCGTAAAACGGTTATGCTTTTTTGGTTTACCTAGCTCTTTTTGCGGTTCTACCCTCGCTGCTTTCTATGCCCAAGCCTCATCTACTCTTTGATTTTGGAGGAGTACTCATCAACATAAACTATCAGCTCACCCTAGAGGCCATGCGACGCCTGCACCGGCACGGAGGCACCATTGAGTTTACCCAGGCTGCTCAGGCAGAGCTGTTTGACGCATTAGAAACCGGCCGCCTTACCCCTACTGAGTTTCGGGCGGCCTTGCGTGAGCACTACGAGTTGCAGGCTACGGATGAAGAGCTGGATGCTGCCTGGAATGCCATGCTGCTGGATGTACCCGCTGAGCGCCTGGCCCTGGTTGCAGACCTCCGGGCCCAGGGCTACCAAACGGCGCTCCTTTCTAATACCAACCATATCCATATTGCGGCTATCAATGCTGTGCTGAAAAATGAGTATGGGTTTGAGCATGGCATTGCCGATTGCCTGGACCGGGTGTTCTACTCCCAGGAGGTAGGCCTACGCAAGCCAGGCGAAGAAATTTTTCGGCATGCGCTGCGGGAGATGAACTGGAAGGCTGAGGAAACGCTTTTTATTGAAGACAGCCCCCAGCACATTGAAACCGCTCGCCGCCTGGGACTGCACACGCTGTACCTCGCCCCGCCCCTTACCCTCACTGACGCTCTGCCCGACGCCCTCCGTGCCTTCCACTGATACTCCTCCGCTCCTGCCTTTTCCGGATGCGCCAGCCCCCACCGGCCTCTCCCCCGCCGAAGAGGCAGCGGCAGCCTTTACGCGCTACGAGCGGCCCGCCCCACCCCGGTGGCGCACGTACCTCCTGCATATCCTCCTGTTTTTGCTCACGCTGCTTACCACCACGCTGGTAGGCCTAGTGTTGCGCGCCGGGAGTGTTGTGCAGGTACCACCTTATGAAGTGCTGTTGCAATCGTGGCCGGTAATCTGGCGCACGTTGCAGCCTGGTCTGTGGTATTCACTGCCTTTCTTGAGCGTACTAACGGTGCACGAGTTTGGTCACTATTTCACTTCACGCTATTACCGCATCCGGGCTACGCTGCCGTTTTTTATTCCGTTTCCATTCGGTATTGGCACATTCGGGGCTGTCATTCGCATCAAAGACCGGATTTTCTCCCGCAAAGAGTTTTTCGATGTGGGCTTAGCCGGGCCGCTGGCAGGGTTTGTGGCAGCTTTGGTAGTATTGATCTACGGCCTGACGCATTTGCCTACGTTGGAGTACCTGTATAGCATCCATCCCGAGTATCGGCTGTACGGCGCGGACTATGCCCGCTTTGTTTACCCTGGCAACCAAGAAGGTAGCACCTTGCTGGCCCAGCCCCTGCTGTTCAAACTACTAGCGCTTGTATTCGCCGACCCTGGCCGGATGCCTCACCCCAACGAGCTGATGCATTACCCGGTGTTGGTAGCTGGGGTGCTCTCCCTATTTTTTACGGCACTTAACCTACTGCCAATTGGCCAGTTAGATGGCGGCCACATCCTCTACGGCCTACTAGGCCAGCGCCGGGCGGGGCGCCTGTCGGCGCTGTTCTTTATTGGTTTCATCTTCTATGCAGGCCTAGGCCTGTTTTCCTTACAAACCAGCGGCCAGGACTGGCTGTATTGGGGTGGCCCTTACCTGCTGTACCTGCTGTTGGCCTTTTGGAAAGCGCTGCCTACCAAACGCCGCGTAGTGCTGTTGGCACTGGCCGTATGGGCTACCCAGATAGTGGTGGCGTCGGCATGGCCCACCATAGAAGGCAACCCCGGCTGGCTAGTATTTGGGCTGCTACTGGGCCGCGTGACGGGCATCTACCACCCTGGTGCCCCCGATGAGCGCCCCCTATCGTTTGGCCGCAAGGTGCTGGGCTGGGTAATGCTGGTTATTTTTGTGCTTTGCTTTACCCCCGCACCGTTCACTATTCAATAGCTGCTAAGGCAGTACGGTGCATTTCTTACCTCATGAATCTTACCTATCAGCACCCTTTTCTGTATCAAACACATTTGTCGTTGCGGGGGCAGAGCATGTACGTGCGCCGCAGCAACTCTCAGTGGCAGCCGGCCCTAGAGTTGGCTGTTCCCTTCGAGGAAATTCTGCCACTTCGCACCGAAAAAGTTCGGCACGTGCCCAAGCAGCGCTTGCTAGGCCTGTTGTTTATGCTGGCCTGGATTGGGCAGGATGTAGTGCGCCACGCCACCCCCGACTTTCAACTTACCACTGAGGTGCAGCTTTACGGGGGTATGATTCTGTTTATAGTGGCCTACTGCGTGTACGGCTGGTTTAACTGGTGGAATGTGTGGCACCTGCGCACCCCTCACCTTTCCCTCACCCTCCCCGACTGGCCCAGCCGCCGCAAGCCGTTCCAGCAGTTTGCCTTCAGCGTTGAACAGCGGGCCCACGATTACCTGCGCCAAGAGTATGCTGAGATAAACCCACTGGGCCCCATTGAGCTACAGATACACCGCTTGCATTGGCTGCATCGCCTCGGCGTACTATCGCCTAAAGAGCTCCAAACGCTCAGCACCCGCCTCACTGGCCGCGTTTCTCTCGACCCGCTCAACCTTATGGGCCAGGAGTTGGAGTCGGTGTATGTGAATTAACAACCAGGTAACTGCACATAAGTCAAAAAGCACGTCATCCTGAACTCCGGATGACGTGCTTTTTGACTTATGTGCAGTTACCTGCCAGAGAGTGGCCTAGCGGCCTTCCAGCGCAGCTACGCCGGGCAACTCTTTGCCCTCCATATACTCCAGCAGGGCGCCGCCGCCGGTGCTGATGTAGGAAACTTGATCGGCGAAGCCTAGCTGGTTTACAGCTGCCGCTGAGTCGCCGCCGCCGATGAGGCTGAAGGCGCCGCCTTTGGTGGCTTCGGCAATGGCCTGAGCTACGGTTTCAGTGCCTTTGGCGAAGCTGCTCATCTCGAACACACCCATGGGGCCGTTCCAGAGGATGGTCTTCGACTGGCGCACGATGTCAGAAAACGCTTTAATCGACTCAGGGCCGAGGTCAAGGCCGAGCCAGCCTTCCGGAATCTGGTCGTTGGGGGCTACTTTGGTTTGGGCGTCGTTGGCGAATTTATCGGCAATAACGCTATCAGTAGGTAGCACCAGGTTTACGCCCTTGGCTTTGGCCTTCTCAATGAGCTCCAGGGCGAGGTCCATCTTGTCGGCTTCCAGCAGGGAGCTACCGATTTCACCGCCCTGGGCTTTGGCGAAGGTGTAGGCCATGCCGCCCCCGATGAGCAGGTTATCCACTTTATCCAACAGCTTCTCGATGATGAGAATCTTGTCGGAGATTTTGGCGCCGCCCATAATGGCCGTGAAGGGGCGCTCAGCTTGTTCCAGCACTTTCTTGGCGTTGTCTAGCTCACCCTGCAGCAGGTAGCCCGCAACGCGGTCTTCGGGCGCGAAGCTGCTGGTCATAACGGCCGTAGAGGCGTGCTTGCGATGGGCAGCGCCAAAGGCGTCGTTTACATACACAGTGCCGAGCTTAGCCAGCTTCTCGGCGAAGGCGGCATCACCTTTTTCTTCTTCGCCATAGAAGCGCACGTTTTCTACTAGTAGTACCTGACCGGGCTGGAGGGCAGTAGCCTTTTCTTCGGCCTGCAGAGCGTCATCGGCAAACTGTACTTCCTGCCCGTACTCCTGGCCCAGGCGCGCTACCAGGTGCTGGAGAGAGTATTTGTTCTCGGGTCCGCCTTTTGGGCGGCCCAGGTGCGAGAGCAGCACCACCGAGCCACCATCGGCCAGAATTTTCTTGATAGTAGGCGTAGCGGCCCGAATCCGCGTGTCGTCGGTGATGCGGAAATCATTGTCGAGCGGCACGTTGAAGTCCACACGTACCACGGCACGCTTGCCGGCGAAGTTGTACTGATCGAGGGTTTTCATGGAATAGAAATGGGGTTGGATACGGCGAAGATAGGTAATGAGGTGTTCTAGGCCTGTCATTGCGAGCGAAGCAATCCGTCCTGTTCAACGTACTCAACCCTGAGATGCGACAAGCCCAAAGCTACCTCACAGCTGATCGAACAGATCTTGCCACTCTTTATTAAACCCATTTATTAGATCGAGCTTTTTCTGCCGAGAGCCGCCTTTCAGTTGCTTCTCCCGATCAATTGCTGCTTTGATATCCGGATAGGTTTCAAAATAAACCAGTTGATGTACGTTGTACTTCTTTGTAAACCCAGGATGAATTCCTGCTTTGTGCTCACTAACCCTATGTTTCAATTCGCTGGTAACACCGATGTAAAGCACTGTGCGGTTTTGGTTAGTGAGGATGTAGGTGTAATACTGATTCATAGGAATAGGTTTGGGCTTTGGAAGATAGTAGAGGGAGAGCTTGTCACGTCTTAAGGCTTTTCACTCTGTTAAGGACGGATTGCTTCGCTTCACTCGCAATGACAGGCCCAGTACACCTCATCATCCCGACACTTTCTTACCCCATCACCTCATCACCTCATTACCTATCTTTGCGCCACGTATGAAAATAGGCATCTTCTTCGGCGGCCCGTCGCGTGAGCGGGAAATCTCCTTTGCGGGCGGCCGCACTGTATATGATAACCTGGATAAGTCTTTGTTTGAGGCCGTGCCCGTGTTTGTGGACAGCCTTGGCAACTTCATCCTGCTAGACTGGCACTACATCTATAAGGGCACCATCCGCGACTTCTACCCACCGGTGTCGGCGCTGCCACGCACGGAGCTGCCGGTACAGATGTACCTGGAAAGCCTGGGCGAGCTGAGCCTGGAGGAGCAGGACCGCATTATTGCGGAAGTGGGCCGGCGCGTGCTGCCCCATGAACTGCCCCAGCTCATCGACTTCGCGTTCCTGGCTCTGCACGGCCCCGGCGGTGAAGACGGCGCGATTCAGGGCCTGTTTGAGTGGTACGGCATCCCCTACTCCGGCTCCGGCATTCTGCCCTCGGCGTTTGGCATCGATAAAATTACCCAGAAGAAGCTCCTGACCGCGCTGAACCGCCCCACGCCCACCTTCCGCCAGATTACGACCGAAGAATGGGACGCCGCCGACCATGCCGCTACGCTGGACTATTTGGTGCGCGAGCTAGGCCTGCCGCTGGTGTTCAAAGCCCCGCGCCAGGGTTCCAGCATCGGCATCAGCATTCTGCGCGAAGCGGATCTAGCGAAGTTTGAAGCCGCCATGGAGCGCAGCCTGTTCCGCAAAACCGTAACTCAACAAGAGTGGGCCGGCCTTTCGGAGCAGAAGCGCATCATGTGGCTGCAGCAGCTAGTGGATATCCGCGAGGGTATTGGCCTGCCAGTGGTATTGAACGACGAGGCTGAACTGATTTATCAGCCCGAGCAGCTGCTCAATACGCTCAACGAGCGCCTGCAAACTGCCGAAAGCGTCCGCCTGACTAGTGTGGAAGGCGAAACGCAGGTGCTGGTGGAAAGCTTCGTGCAGGGTCGTGAGTTCTCCTGCATTGTGGTGGAAGACCCTACTGGTAAGCCATTGGCGCTGCCGCCTACCGAGATTGTGAAGGGCGAGGAGATGTTCGACTACCGCTCGAAGTACCTCCCTGGCCTGGCGCGCAAAATCACGCCCATTGACCTGCCCGAGGCTGAAATTCAGCGCATCCGGGAAGCCTGTGAGGAGATGTTCACCACCTTCGGCTTCCAGGTGTATGCCCGCCTCGATGGCTTCTTAGTAACCGGTGATGAAGTGAAAGGTGAAGAGGTAAATAGTGGGCAGACTTCTTCGACCCATCACCCCGTCACATCATCACCTAAACTTTTCCTGAACGACCCGAACACCACGTCGGGGATGCTGCCGGCTTCGTTCTTCTTCCACCAGGCGGCGGAAATTGGGCTGAACCCGTCGCAGTTCCTGACTTATCTGATTCGTACTTCCCTGGCAGCGCGCCGCCGGGGTGGCCTACGGCCGGTGAAGCTGGCAGGCTTATTGGCCCAGCTGGATGCTGCCGTGGCAGCCCGCGCCAGTGAGGAGCGCACCCGCACTAAAGTAGCCGTGATCATGGGTGGCTATTCGTCGGAGCGTCACATTTCGGTGGAAAGCGGCCGCAACATCTATGAGAAGCTCAGCTCCTCGGTGAAGTACGAGCCGGTGCCCGTATTCCTGACCGGCAACAGCCAGGAGTTTCGCCTCTACGTGCTGCCCATCAACGTGATGCTGAAGGACAACGCCGACGACATCCGGGAGAAAGTAGAGCATATGGAGGCCGGCCATGGCCTGCACCCCGTGCTGGCCCGCATTCGGCAGGAAGCTCACGAAATCACGAATACCTACGCGGGTCAGCCCACGGCGCAGCCCCAGCGCGTATCGTTTGAGGAGCTGGCCAAGATGGTAGATGAGGTGTTCATTGCCCTGCACGGCCGCCCTGGTGAGGATGGCGCCCTGCAGCGCGAGCTGGAAAAGCTAGGCCTGCCTTACAACGGCTCGGGCGTAGCCAGCAGCTCCATCACCATTAATAAATTTGAGACGAACCGCCGCCTGCGCGAGGCTGGCTTGCGCGTAGCAGAGCACCGCATGGCCAACCGTCTGGAGTGGGATGCCGATGCCGAAGGTTTCTACCGCAGCCTGGAAGCCCAGTTCCCCTACCCCTTCATTGCCAAGCCCGCCGACGACGGCTGCTCTTCCGCGGTGAAGAAAATCAAGAACCGCGCGGAGCTGGAGGCCTTCACGAAGCTCATCTTCCGCAACCAGGAAGACTTGATGATCGAGGATGCCAAAACCCTGCAATTGGGCTTCAAGGAAGAATTCCCGCAGAAGGATGCCTTCCTGGTAGAAACGCTTATTGACCGCGACGGCGCCGCACACTTCCTGGAAGTTACGGGTGGCCTACTGACCCACTGGGGCGACAACGGTGAGCTGGAAATTGAGGTGTTTGAGGCTTCAGAAGCTCTGGCAACCGGTGAGGTGCTGAGCCTGGAAGAGAAGTTTCTGGCTGGAGAAGGTCAGAACATCACGCCAGCCCGCTACGCCGTGGAGCCTACTGAGCGCCAGCGCATTTCTGATGAAGTAAAGCAGGAGCTGCGCCGCGTGGCTGAGGTGCTCAACATTCAGGGCTACGCTCGCATTGACGCCTTCGTGCGGGTGCGCCAGAACGGAGCCGTGGAAGTACTCATCATTGAGGTGAACTCCCTGCCCGGCATGACGCCCGCCACCTGCATCTTCCACCAGACCGCTCTGGCCGGCTACACCCCCTACGACTTCATCGACCAGATTCTGGAGTTCGGTAAAGCCCGTCAGGAGAAAGCTACTGTGTAAAGCTAGAAGCTAGTTCCCCTCCGCAGATGTGGAGGGGAACTAGCTTCTAGCTTTCTAATTCCTAGTTTTGTCGGTGGGCTTCTTGCTCCAGACTCCTAGTTTCTAATATCTCCCAGAATGTCCTTTTTCAAATCCGATACACCCGCCGACGTACTGAAGCACCTACTGGTGATTCTGGTAGCCGCAGGAATGCTCATTTTCGGCTTTTTTTACGTGTATCTGCCCCTGACTACCAACCACGGTGAGGTAATTGAGGTGCCCAAGATTACGGGCATGCAGCAGGTTGATCTGGAAGATTACCTGGATGAGCGGGACTTGGCCTACTTCGTGGATGACAGCACCTACCGCCCGGAAATCAAGCCGGGCACGGTGCTTAACCAGGAGCCCAAGCCGGGGGAAAAAGTGAAGGAAGGCCGTAAGATCTACATTACGGTGGCCATGAAAAACCCGCCGGTTATCAAAATGCCTAAGCTTACGGATGGCTCATTGAAAAACGCGCAGATGATCCTGAAGAGCTACGACCTGGTAATTGGTCAGATCAAACTGGTCCCTAATATCCAGCAGAACGCGGTGCTAAAGCAGTTTGCCAATGGTAAAGAAATTGCCCCCGGTGCCCCCATTGCCAAAAATACCCGCGTAGACCTGGAGGTTGGTGACGGACTTGGCAACCAGGAATTTCCCGTTCCGAACCTGGTGAATATGCCCGCCGATGAGGCCGTAACGCTGCTGGCCGGGCAGGGCTTACAGGTAGGCGAACGGTTTTACCAGGAGCCTGCCGAAGGCGAAACGGAAGGCACCGTGGTAAAGCAGCGCCCCGTACCGGGCCCCGGCGCCACCATTCGCATGGGTCAGTTGGTTGACCTCTGGATAGCTGGCCGCGAACCAATCCGCGGCGTAGAATAATGCGCGTACTACTGGTGGCCTGAACTCTTCGGCTCCCGGATAAAAGAAACCAGAATAAGGTTCGTTGTTTCGGCAGCGGACCTTTTTCATTTCCGTATGGGATATGGTTGGAACTGCTGGCGCGTGGTAGTTGCCGTGGCTTTCCGACCTTCGCCCCCTGCCTTCCTTTTACTGGTATTGTTCTGTATGCTTCGTCCCTTACGCCGTGTAGTTCTTCTGACCTCTGCCCTGCTAGGCCTGTTGCCCCTGCTAGGCCACGCTCAAGTAGTGCAGCCCCTGTCCTCGGCCCCACCCCAACCATCGGCGCCAGTTACGGCCCGCCGGGTTCAGGCCCTAACGCTGCCTTTCTTTGATGATTTTGCGGGGCAACCCGAAGGCCGGCCCAACGAGCAACACTGGCTAACTACCGGCGGCACCCTGGTTAATAACCGGTTTGCCCGCCGTCCGCCCTCTAAGGGTGTGGCTACGTTTGATGGGTTTACGGCCGCTGGCGGTTCATATGGTGGCGTTTCCTCCTTTGGGGCTACTGACTCCCTCACCTCGCAGCCCCTCGACCTGAGTGGCCTACAAGCTTCTGACAACGTATTTCTAAGCTTTTTTTGGCAAGCCGGCACCCTCGTGGGTCCACCAGTGGCTGCTACTAGTTCCCGGCCCACTGGCCTGTACATCGACTTTTTAGATGATGCCGGTAACTGGCGCGAGGTAAGTCAGATCCGGAGCAGTGGCGACACCACTAATTTCCGGTTTCGGGCGCTACCTGTCAATCAGGCCAGCTACCTGCACAAGGCATTTCAGTTTCGGTTTCGGGTGTTTGGCTACCAGTACAACGGCCGCGACGCCTGGAGCATCGACTACGTCCGGCTCGACCGTAATCGTTCGGCCACTGACTCTACCTTCCGCGATATTGCCCTGAGCCAGCGCCTGCCTAGTGCACTACGGCAGTACACCGCCATGCCCGTAGGCCAGTTCAACCAGAATCCTAGCCAGGAGCTAACCCCTCGCACCCGCACCACCATCAACAACCTCGACCCTGGCCCAGCTCCTACGCCCATCACAATTACCGGAACGCTCGATGTGCTGCCAGGTGGACCGAGCACCCAATTTCTTACCAGCAACCGCTCTCTAAACGCCGGCATTGGTGGCCAGCAGCAGGCCGTTGTAGCCAGTCTGCAGGCTGCAACGGTCTCCATTTCTGCTGCTCCCAAGTTGCTGCGCCAGCGCATTACGCTCGTAACCAACGAGACCAACCCGCTCACGCTATTCAACGACACGCTCTCCCGAACCACAGAGCTAGCCGACTACTATGCGTATGATGATGGCAGCGCCGAGGCCACCCTCAGCCTGCCAACTGCCGCTACGGGGCCCGTGGCCTATTATGCTACTCGCTATGATCTAAATGCGCCAGACGTGGTTCGGGCAATTCGTTTTTATCCGATGGCCACGGCGCTAGGCCGCACGGTTACGGTTGCTATCTGGGATGATGCCAGTAACCAGCCCGCAGCTGCTCCCAAAGCCACTCAAAGCTTTTCGATACCAGCCACTCTGCCTGCCGGCCAAGCCTACGTAGATGTGCCCTTTCCTACACCGGTAGCCGTAACTGGCAGGTTTTACGCTGGCTATGGCCAGGCTTCTTCCCCTCAGTTTGTGGAAATAGGCGTTGACTTGAACAATGCGCCACCCGCTAACTACTTCTTCATCAATCTGTTTAACGCATGGAGCAGCCTGTCGCTGGCCACCACTAAAAGTCCTAACGGTGCGTTAATGTTGCGGCCGCTTATGGGGGCGGGTACAGTTACGGCCACTGCTTCAGCTACTTTAGCTGCCAGCTATAGTGTTTTCCCTAACCCCACCTCCGATGGCGTGGTGCGGGTAGAAGGCCGCTTCACTCGTGCTACTGTGCTCGATGCTCTGGGCCGCACGGTGTGGGAGCAGCCCACCGCTCAGGCAGGACAAGCGCTACTGCCCTTGCAACAGCTGCGGCCAGGGGTGTACCTGGTGCGGCTTAAGCTGGCCGATGGCACCACGATAACCAAACGACTAGTTCGGGAGCAGTAATAATTGGCCCAAGGTTTGCCGGGAGCGTAGTACCGTTGGCAATGCTGTATGGCTGCTAATTGTTAGGTTTACACTTGCATTCAATCAACCTCCACCCATTCATGAACGACATCACCTCTACTGAGCTAAAAGAACGTCAGGCCAATGGCACTGCGCCGGTTATCATCGACGTGCGCGAAATTTGGGAAAACGAGGAATCTCGTATTGAGGGCAGCCAGAACATTCCGCTGGGTATGCTCCCGCAGAAGCTCGACGACCTGGAGGACTTAAAGGAACAAGAGGTGGTAGTGCACTGCAAAGGCGGTGGGCGCTCTGCTTCGGCAAAAGCCTATCTCTCCCAACAAGGATTTCAGAAAGTGCGTAACCTGATTGGAGGCATTCAGGCCTACCAGCAAGGATAATCACCCCCAGATGCTTTTACCAACGAAGCCCTGCTAAGCGGGGCTTCGTTGTTTTCGGGCCTTTACCAGGCAATACATGCGCAAGGTGCAACAGCCAAAAGGCGTAAACTACAGGTAGCGTAGGTTGCTACTGCAGCCCACCCGCACAAGCTTGATGTGGCCATTAGCCAAGTGTACTTAAGCCAACCGCCAGGTGGATTTTTGTTTGAAAAATGCGCCATTCCGAGTGCCTTAGCTTTCCGTGCTACAGAATCAGCAAAATATTTATCATTGATAAGCAGAACTTTAAGACAAAATAATCTATTTAGTTGCGCACAATTAAACATGACACAACCTTTTACCGTTTATTTGCCGAACGAGTATGAGCAACCAACTTCCTCCTGAGGCTATCAACCCACTGCTGCAACTGGAAAACCAGTTGTGCTTCCCGCTTTACGCCCTCTCGCGGATGATTACGAAGGCCTACCAGCCGTTGCTGCAGGAGCTTGATCTCACCTACCCCCAGTACTTGGTGTTTCTGCTTTTGTGGGAACACAAGGAGCTTACTGTTAAGGAACTCGGCGAGAAGCTGCTGCTTGACTCAGGTACCCTTACTCCCCTGCTGAAGCGCCTGGAGCAGAAGCAGTGGATAAGCCGCCGCCGCGACCCGCGTGATGAGCGCTCCGTAATTATCGGGCTGCTGCCCGCGGGCCAGGCGCTGCAGGCCCGGTCCTGCCAAATTCCGGAGGAAATCTTCGCCAGGCTCAACATGCCGCCCGCTGATTTTGAGGCGCTGCGGCAGCAACTCAATTCTTTGCTTACCCAACTGGCCTAGGCCAGTGTTCTTTCACTTTTCACTTCTTCCCGATGAAAATCGTAGAAAAATTCTTCACTGCTCAAGCCAAAGCCAAAGGTGGCCGCGACGGTCACGTTACCTCCAATAACAACGTGCTCGACATTGACCTTAGCACGCCTAAAGAAATGGGTGGCCCTGGCAAATCGGGGGCTACCAACCCCGAGCAGCTGTTTGCCGCTGGCTATGCTGCCTGCTTTGAAGGGGCGCTGGGTGTGGCCGCCCGCCAGGCTAGCGTAAAGCTGGAAGGCGTAACGGTAGAGGCCTTTATCGGCTTCGGTAAAGCCGAAGATGGCGGCTACGGTATATCAGCTGATCTGCACGTAAACATTCCCGGCCTGGAGCAGTCTCAGGCAGAGCAATTAGTAGAAGCCGCTCACGGCATTTGCCCCTACTCGCGTGCTACTAAAGGCAACATTGAGGTAAACCTCAATACCACAACCAACGCTGCCTAGGCTCGTTCTTTTTTTGTCATTCCGAGCGTAGCGAGGAATCTGGGTGAATCATCAGATGCTACCCTGGTTTCCTTGCTGCGCTCGGAATGCTGGTTTTACTCCTGTCCACTTCTTTCCGCGCTATGCAAAACCAAACCATCCTGCTCGCCAGCCGCCCCAGGGTGAGCCTACCGCCGCCCAATTCAGCTTTGAAACCAGCGAAGTCCCCTCTCCCGCTCAAGGCCAGGTGCTCCTGAAGGCTCGCTACGTTTCCGTTGATCCGTATATGCGGGGCCGCATGAACGCGGGCAAGTCGTATGTGCCGCCGTTTGAAGTAGGCCAGCCCATTTCGGGCGGCGTGGTGGCGGAGGTGGTCGAGAGCCGGCTGGATACGCTGCCGGTGGGGAGCGTGGTGGTGGGCAACCTGCCCTGGCGGCAATACAGCGTGTCGGATGGGCGCGGCTTGCAGCAAATTCCTACGGATCAGGCGCCTATTAGCTACTTCCTGGGCTTGCTGGGCATGCCGGGCCTCACGGCCTACTTCGGGCTGCTGGATATCTGCCAGCCTAAAGCCGGCGAAACCGTAGTGGTATCGGGCGCCGCCGGGGCCGTGGGAATAGTGGTGGGCCAGTTGGCTAAAATTAAAGGGTGCCGCGTGATTGGCACCGCCGGCTCCGAGGCAAAGGTGGCTTACCTTAAGCAGCTGGGCTTCGACGAAGCCATCAATTACAAAACTGCCAACATTCTGGAAGCCTTGGCCGCCGCCGCACCCAACGGCGTAGACTGCTACTTCGACAACGTGGGCGGTGCCATTACCGATGCAGTGTATAACCTGCTCAACAAGCACGCCCGCATTGCCCTCTGCGGCCAGATTGCCAGCTACAATGCGACTGAAGCGCCCGTGGGTCCGCGCCCCGAAGGCAAGCTTCTCACTACCAGCTCCAAGCTGCAGGGCTTCATTGTAAGCGACTACTTGCCACAGTGGCCCAAGGGCATTAAGCAGCTCACTGAGTGGTATAGCCAGGGCAAGCTGCAGTTTGAGGAAACCATTACCGAAGGCTTCGACCAAATACCCAACGCTTTCCTAGGCCTGTTTAAGGGCGAGAACACCGGCAAAGCCATTGTAAAGGTGGCCTAGCAAACGTGCCTGCTCGCTTTTGCGGCGAGTAATAGCGCTGCAACTAACACCCCCGCATTTCCTATTGCACTAGGAGGTGCGAGGGTGTTTGCGTATAAGCCGGCACCCAGCAACTAGGGCTGCCCCACGCTACTGGCATCAACAGGCCGATTCTTGCCGAAAAACAAGGCATAGAACCCCTGCATATATCGTTTCTCCACCAAGAAAAAGAGCACCGTGCACAGTACCGTGGTGGCCATGATGACGGCGAAGGTGATGGTTTGGATGGCTGGGCCAGTTGGCAGCCCCCGTTGGGAGGGTAAGGTGGCCAGCACGGCCGCACCCAGGCCTTTGGGTATCATCACACTCATGAAAGCCATATCAAACTGGGGCGTAGTTGGCGCAGTGGTGGCAAGAACCACCGGAATGCGGAACAGGAGCAGCAGCACTGTTATGGTTACTCCCAACCCAATCAGAGACCAGTTATCAAGGACGATGGACATGCCTACGTACACGAAGAAAAACGTGCGCAGCAGAAATACTATCTCCGCGAAGAAATCCTTTTCCTTGGAAGTCAGCTCCACGTGTTCCGTAGGCTGAGGCAGGTACCAATTACGCTTACGAGGCTTCAGCAGCGCTACATTGCCGAGCGTGATGCTGAAAAACAGCACGGCAATAGGGCCGCTGAAATCCAGCATTTCTACCAACCCGTAGAGAATGAATACGAAGGCCGGCGTAGAGAAATGAGTTTTAAGCAACGTAGGCACCCGGTTCAGCAGCACAGACCAGAAGTACCCGCTAACGGCGCCCGTTAATATTGCCACAAACAGGGAGGCCAGAATTTGCGTGAACAGCGTACTCACGCTAAAAGACGAGCCGGTGTACACGCTGATCAGGGCAATTGGCACGGCCAGGGTAAACACATCGCTCAGCGCCGACTCCATCACGAGCGTAGTGGAGGTTTGTGGTAAGATGTTCACGCTGCGGGTTAGGGTGGTAACCACCGCCGACGAAGTGCCGCCCAGTATGCTGCCTAAAATTACGGAACTCAGAAAGTCCAGCCCTGCAAAGAGCTGCCCCATAATGGCCACTACCAGCGTGGTAACAACGAAGTTGAGGGTGGTAAGGCTGACCGTTCCGCGCAGCGACGCTTGCAGCTGATCAAAACGCACCTCTAGGCCACTTTCGAAAAGGATAAACACCAGTACTACGTTAGAAAAAACGCGGCCGGCCTGCCCAAAGGCTATTGGGTTTATCAGGTGGAAAATAGGACCGAGCAGTATACCTACCAGGAGCAGCCCTACTACATCCGGAATCTTGGTGCGTTCAAATAACTGGGCTAAATAGTGGCCTAGGAAGATGATAAACCCAATAAGAACAATTAAAATGGGAGTGGTCATGCACGCGAAATAAGGCCAGATAAGTAAGCGTACATAGTAAAGTCAGCAGAAGTTATACTCCGCCAATGATACGGTTAAGCTACCTGATTCAGTACAAACCTGGCACTTGCTACCATGCAGAGGTTAGTCTGAAGGCGTATTGCTGGCGCTGCGCTACGGGTTTCAACTTACGCAACGGCTACCCGTTTAGCCGCCCATCAGCCGCATAGCGTACCTCTCCCAAGTCTACCAGCTCGCGCAATAGCTCCGTTACGGAGGTGGCCTGCCCCGGCGCGAAATGCGTCAGGACTTCGCGCGGAGTTTGTGGGTTAGCTTTTACCAGCGCCACCAATTGCTCGCGCAGGCCACTAGCTACTGCGGCCTCCTGCCGGGCCTTCTTCTTGGCCAGGCAAAAGTCGCAGACATTGCAAGGCGCTGCATCCAACTCCCCAAAATACTCTAACAACAGTTGCTGCCGGCAGCGCCCCCCGGCGGCATACTGAACTACCGACTCAGTCTTGTGGCGGGCCAGCTCGCGGGCCTGGTTCAGGCGCTTCTGGTCCAGCGGGAGCTTGTCGGCGTCATAGCGCGGGGTGGTGAACAGGGCCTGCGGCGCCTCATGCTTGGGCTGGTACTGGATGATGCCGGAACGGTGCAGGAACACCAGCATCTTGCGCACATCTACCACGCTTAGACGCAGATGCTGGGCCAGGCTGTTCTCAGAAATTCGTTGGAAGCCCGCAAACAGCTCGCCCCCATTAAAGCGCAGCAAGCTCTTAATGAGCTGGTCGTGCTGCTGATTGGCCACCTGGAAGCGGTAGAGGTCGGTGTGGTCGATGGGGATATGGACGCGGGCGGGGTTGTTTACGGCTTCGTTTACCTGCACAAACCCTTCCCGCTCTAAGGTGCGCAGACTGTTGTGGGCATCCAAGGCCTTGATGCGGTAGGTTTCCGCGAATTGTTGCAGGTCGAAGTCAAAGGCGACCAGCTCGCCCCCACCCACGGCCGTGCGCGAGAAGTTTGCCAGGGCCTGGTACACGCGCCGCACGGTATCCAGGGGTGGGTAGGCCTGTTGGGTACGGCGGCGCAGCTCATCGGCATCGTTGGGCCCCTGGAGCAGCACCGCAAAGGCATACTTCTCGTCGCGGCCGGCGCGGCCGGCTTCCTGGTAGTAGGCCTCCAGGTTGTCGGGGGCATCAAGGTGAACCACCAGGCGCACATCGGGCTTATCGATGCCCATGCCGAAGGCGTTGGTGGCCACTATGCAGCGCGTTTTGTTCTGCATCCAGTCTTGCTGGGTGCGGGTGCGCTGCTCACTGGGCAGGCCGGCGTGGTAGGGCGCGGCAGCCACCCCTTGCTGGCGCAGGTAATTGGCGGCTTCCTCAGTTTGGCGGCGGGTGCGGGCGTACACAATGCTTGTCTTATTGGCCCCCACTCCCCGCACCACTTCCAGCAGGCGCTTGAGCTTGTCTTCGGTGCTCAGGACAGAATACGACAGGTTGGGCCGGGCGAAGCTCTGCTGAAACACCCGATGCGAGGCACCAAACTGCAGCTTCTCCACAATATCGGCGCGTACCTGCTCAGTGGCGGTGGCAGTGAGGGCAATGCAGGGCACACCGGGCAGCAGCTCCCGCAGTTCCTGAATACGCAGGTAGGGCGGCCGGAAGTCGTAACCCCATTGTGACAGGCAGTGCGCTTCATCAATGGCCAGCAGGCTCACCTTCATTTTGCCCACCCGCGCCCGGAACATGTCCGTCAGTAGCCGCTCCGGCGACACGTACAGGAACTTCACGGGCCCATACACGCAGTTATCCAGGGTCTGGTCAATTTCCTGATGGCTCATGCCAGCGTACACGGCTTCGGCCTTGATATTACGCTGGCGCAGGTTTTCCACCTGGTCCTTCATCAACGCAATCAGCGGCGACACCACCAGGCACAGACCTGGCCTGGCCAGGGCCGGTACCTGGAAGCAGATACTCTTGCCGCCGCCCGTGGGCAGGAGGGCCAAGGTATCCTGCCCCGCCAGCACCGACCTAATGATGTCTTCCTGCATGGGCCGAAACCGGGTATGACCCCAATTTTGGCGCAGTACGTGCAGAATATCGTCGGTGGGGTGAAGCAAGGTAGGCTAGGCTTAAGGACTACGAAGGTAACGCCGCCCGCCGGGAAACGGAAGACAGCTCCTCCGCTAACATGTGGCGCTGTGCGCATACAGTGTTGCTATGTTATCAGTACACGCCAGGCGCAGCACAGAACTCTAAGCTAAAACACAAAAAAGCCCGGCTCCTACCGGAACCGGGCTTTTAGTATATGCAGTTGGGAGAGGCTTAGGCAGCGGCCGACTGCCCATTCTCCCGATCGTCGATTGCCTTCTTCAACTTGGCAATGGCCTGGGTAGCACGCTCCTCGTCGAGACGGTTAATGTTTAGCAGCATCTTGGTCTTCTCGGGGCGAGTAATCACCGGGTGGTTCAGCAGACGAATGATTTCCTCCTTCTGCGAAGCCGAAGCATAAGCGGGAACCGTAGCTTCGGCGGCTGCCGGAGCAGCAGGCTCGGCAGGCACAGCCTTCATAGCTGCCGGTGCTTCAGCAGCCACCGGTGCGGGAGCTGCAGCCGGAGCTACTATCATGGCAGGCTGGGCAGCAGCGGGCGTGTTACCGCCATACTCCATTTCCTCAGCGGGCGTAGGCTCGTAACCTGCCGCCCGGATGATCCAGGCCAGAATATTGCGGTACGCCTTGCCAATGGCACGCGTCTGGGCCATGCTCATGATGGCAAACTCCTGGTAAAACTTCTTGCCCTGCTCTTTATTGGAGCAAATGGCAAAACCAGCACCTACCGTGTGGCCCGACTTGATGTCGAACAAAGTCACCTTAGCTTGGTATTTAATTTCTTGCTCAGTTGAGACGTTGATAACGTGGTCGACGATGGGCACAATGCCCAGGCGCGAGCCAGCATACTGCCAGCCTTCCACGTTCACGAACTCTTTACCCTGCACCGTGGTGCTGAGCTTGTTGTCCTTGATGAATTTAGCAAGGTCCGTCGCCAGATGCAACGTTTCGTCGGAGCGTGAGATATCAAAGCTCTCAACTTTAGTCTTACGAACGGGCTCTTTGATGTTCTTGATTGCTTCGCTCATGGCGTCTTTCCTTTAAGTCCTGTAGTACCGTATTGTTGTTCGAATATATAACCAAACCGCCACTAGAAAGGTGCAAAAAGCGTCATTTTTATATGTATTTTTTATGATTGAATATCAGATACTTGCAAATATTTTTTCCAATTTTGTTAGGCAACTAACTTTTTTGGAAATAATCTAACCACAACAGCTCGCTTTTACCTGCGTTTCGGTTTGCTTGGCCGCAGCCCTAAGGGCAGAAAAAACCCATCAGCCTGTGTCCGGAAAACAAGTTGATGGGTTAACTAAATGACTCGGGGCAAACCGAATGCATTGCCAGGAAGCAAAAACGCTCAGTCGGATCTAGCTCCAACTATCTACTCAACAGGTAGGCTGTTACGCTGGTTCCCTCGGTGGCTTAAGCAATCAGGTGAAGTGGCCTAGCCGAATTAAATAAGCACGCCATCCTGACGCAGCAAGGATCTTCTCACGTTGTCGAGAGGCGCTAGGCCAGTCGGGCATATCGTGAAAAGATCCTTGCTGCGTCAGGATGACACGTGGGGTTGATGTGGCCGTCAGCACGCGAACTACCTCGTCAGGCGCGGAATGACATTTGTGCTTTTTAGACAGCCCAAGTGGCCTATCCTTCCCAGATGTGGCCGTCCTTCATCGTGATTTTACGGTCGGCCATTTCGGCTAGCTGGTCGTTGTGGGTGATGATAACGAAGGTCTGGCCGAGCTCCTTGCGCAGCAGAAAGAAGATCTGGTGCAGCTCCTGAGCATTCTGCGAGTCGAGGTTGCCGCTGGGCTCGTCGGCGAAGATGATTTCGGGGGAGTTGATGAGGGCCCGGGCTACGGCCGTGCGCTGCTGCTCACCGCCGCTCATTTCGGAGGGCTTATGGTCGGCGCGACGTTCCAGGTTCAGCATCCCAAGCAATTCGCGGGCTCGCACGCGGGTTTCCTTCTCTGAGCGGCCCGCCAGGTAAGCCGGCAGGCACACGTTTTCGAGGGCCGTAAACTCGGGCAGCAGGTTATGAAACTGGAAGATAAAGCCAATGTGGCGGTTGCGGAACCGCGCCAGATCAGAGCGGCCCAGCGAGCTTACTGACTCACCATCGAACAGCACTTCGCCAGAATCGGGGTTGTCGAGCGTGCCCAGAATGTGCAGCAGCGTGCTTTTGCCCGCTCCCGAAGAACCTACAATGGATACGATTTCTGACTTTTCAATCGTCAGATCGATGCCCTTAAGAACTTCCAGCGTGTTATAGCTTTTGCGGACGTTGATAGCTTGCAGCAAAACAAAGCAGTATTAGTAGTGAGCCGTAGGTACGGGAAACAAATCTACGGAATGTAAAGAGTTGCCGTGCAGATTGTGCAGATTAGCCTCAGCAACTGGCCTAGAATAACCTAACTAACTCAAGTTGCGGATTAAAGCTATAGTCTGGACGCCAGCTTTTGCCCTCGGATGATTCTGCACATTAAGCGGCGTGGGGTTGGGGTAGTTGACAATCGTTGTTTACATTGACCCTCATGTCGAGCCAAGCGCGGCATCTGGCTCAAATCGTTAGGTGCCTACTCCAACATCAGCACGCGAGATGCTTCGGCTGCGCTCAGCAGGACGTTCAGACGTAGGTTGTTCCAGGCTACTCCAACTACCCTTGGTTTCTAGTTTATAGCTCAGGTTGCTTGCCACCTGGCGCGTCAGGCTGCCCCGCTCCTATGCTGTTCGTTTCTATGTCTGCTTTCCGCACTTTGGCTCGCTTCGGGCTGCTGCTCCTAGGCCTGTTGCTGCTGAGCGTAGCCGCGTGGTGGAACTGGCCCCGCCGCCCGGCAACAGCTTCTACTGATGCTCTGGCCTCCGTTGGCCCCGTGCTACCCCCGCCTGCCGACAACCGCATGCGCGGCGTAAACTGGGTAGCTGCCGACTCCACCTCCTCCACCGACATGGAGCCCCTGGTTCGGGCGCACATCACCTGGATTGCTCAAACCCCCTTTGGCTGGCAGGCGGCCGCAGCCCAACCCGAAATTAGGTTGCACACGGGCAGTGCCAAAGGCGGGCGCGGCGGCTACTGGGGTGAGAGTGATGCTGGCCTCATTTTTACGGCCATCCAGGCCCGGCAGCGCGGTGTTAAAACTCTGCTCAAGCCTCACCTGTGGCTGCGCAACGGCGGCACCTGGCCCGGCGACATCAACATGACCACCCCCGCCGATTGGCAGGCGTGGTTTGCCAGCTACTCTACCTTTATTCTGCACTACGCTCAGCTAGCCGAAGCTAATGACTTAGAAGCCCTGTGCATCGGGACGGAGCTGGAGCACGCCAGCGTAGGCCACGAGAAGGAATGGCGTGTCCTGATCAAGCAACTTCGGAAGGTGTACCACGGCCCGCTTACTTACGCGGCCAACTGGAGCGGTGAGTTTGAGCAGATCAAGTTCTGGGATGCCCTTGACTACATTGGTATTCAGGCATACTTCCCCCTCAGTAAAACCACGGCCCCGGAGAAAGCGGCGCTGCTGGCTGCCTGGCAAGAACCACTCCGCCGCATTGAAGCCGTGCACAAACGCTTTAAGAAGCCGGTAATTTTCACAGAGGTTGGGTACAAAACCACGCCCGACGCGGCCATTGAGCCGTGGGCCTGGCCCGACCGGATGGCCGTGGTAACCAGCGTTGATGAAGCCACCCAGCGGGTGTGCTACGAGGCCCTCTTTGAAACCTTCTGGACGCGACCTTGGCTGCGCGGCCTGTTTATCTGGAAGTGGTACCCTGGCCTACGGCCCGATGGCCCCGCCCGCCGCCACCTCGACTTCACGCCCCAGCACAAGCCCGCCGAGCGAGTACTGGCGGAGTGGTACGGGCGGTGAGTTGATTAGAGATTATTATACAACAGATAAGTTTGCCGCTTTCGCTACTCAATTGTTGGGCTACGCATGCTGCCAGCTGTATGTATTATTCACCTCATCAAACCGTAGCTTGCCAGGCCAAGGCTGAGCTAAAGCCAACCTGCTGCGCGTAGTTGAAGCCTGGCTCTATGGCCGATCTTACGCATAAGAGTATTTACAATACCACGGCATGACGCTGCACAACCGATTATTACCTACTTTCGCGCCTAGTAAACCACCCCGTAACCCCTCTTAACTGACCTCTATGAATATTCACGAGTATCAGGGCAAAGACATTCTGAAGCGCTACGGCGTACGCGTGCAGGAAGGCATCGTGGCCGATACGGCTGAGGAAGCCGTAGAAGCTGCCAAGAAGCTGAACGCCGAAACCGGTACTAGCTGGTACGTTATCAAAGCCCAGATTCATGCCGGCGGACGCGGCAAAGGGGGCGGGGTGAAACTCGCCAAAAACCTGGAGCAGGTACAGGAAATTGCCGGCCAGATCATTGGCATGCAGCTCGTTACCAAGCAGACCGGCGCCGAAGGCCGTAAAGTGCACAAAGTACTGGTAGCTCAGGACGTGTACTACCCCGGCGAGTCGGAAACCAAAGAATACTACATGAGCGTGCTGCTGGACCGTACCACCGGCCAGAACGTTATCATCTACACCACCGAGGGCGGCATGGACATCGAAGAGGTGGCCGAGTCGCATCCCGACAAGATCCTGAAGGAGCACGTTGATCCTCGCGTAGGCCTGCGCCCCTTCCAGGCGGCTAAAATTGCTTTCAACCTGGGCCTGACCGGCGCAGCGCAAAAGGAAATGGTGAAGTTCGTAATGGCCCTGTACAAAGCCTACGACGAAACCGACTCCAGCATGTTCGAAATCAACCCCGTGTTGAAGACCTCGGACAACAAGATCCTGGCCGTTGACGCCAAAGTAACCCTCGACGAAAACGCCCTCTACCGTCATAAAGACTTCGTAGAGCTGCGCGACACCAACGAGGAAGATCCCCTGGAAGTAGAAGCTTCGGCCTCGAACCTGAACTACGTAAAGCTCGACGGCAACGTAGGCTGCATGGTGAATGGTGCTGGTCTGGCTATGGCTACCATGGACATCATCAAGCTCTCGGGTGGCGAGCCTGCCAACTTCCTCGACGTAGGGGGTGGAGCTAATGCCCAAACCGTCGAGGCTGGTTTCCGCATCATCCTGAAGGACCCGAACGTGAAAGCCATCCTCATCAACATCTTCGGCGGCATCGTTCGTTGCGACCGGGTTGCTAACGGTGTAGTAGAGGCCTACAAAAATATCGGCGACATTAAAGTCCCGATCATCGTTCGTCTGCAGGGCACCAACGCCGAGGAAGGCGCTCGTATCATCGACGAGAGCGGTCTGAAAGTATTCTCGGCTGTATTACTGAAGGACGCTGCCCAGAAAGTGAAAGAAGTACTAGCTTCCCAAGTAGCTTAATTTAGCTTTTACTAAGGTAAAAGAGCCCGTTTGGTTATGCCAAACGGGCTCTTTTGTGTTTATTTCAACCCACATTGTTGCTCTTCCGTTAAGGCTCGAGCAAAGCTTAACGGAAGTCGACGATATGGATAAGAAGTTTACTGTCTTGGTAATAGGTATGGCCCTGGGTATAACGCAGGCAGTAGGCCAAGCGAAAGGAAAAGCTATAGCCGCCGATCCGGAGCATATCACCTACCTCACGTCACCTGATCCAGTAGCTTACGCGTTTCAGTACAGCCCGCCGAGTACTGCTTATCTAAACCGCTTCCGGGAAATGTATGGGCTGGATGCCGTAGTGGCGCAGGAAACCACGGACCTGGGGCGGGCACGGGCCCTCTCGCTGTGGGTGCACAACCGCCTGGAGCACGACGGACACAAGCCGTTTAAATCGACGGACGCATTTGCCATTCTACACGCCGCTATGCTAGGCCACCCCGTGCAATGTGTAGAATATGGCTTAGTGCTAACTACCGCTTTCAATTCCTTGGGCATTCCGGCGAGGCCACTTTACCTAAAGGCGCACAACGTCCAGACGAAAGGCTCTGCTGCTGGCCACGCTCTCACCGAAGCCTGGCTTCCTGACTTAGGAAAGTGGGTGATGGTGGACAGCCAATGGGATATTATCCCCCTGCTCAGCAATAGGCCGCTCAACGCACTGGAGTTGCAACAGGCGTTGGCAAACGACGAACCCACCCTAAGCGCCCTTACCTCTACCGACGCCAAATCCAAGCCCTATTTTCGTTGGTTGAAGCAGTATTTATTCTATTTTGATACGGTAATGGATAACCGTTATGGTGTCAGATCTGCACGTACAGGTTTGATGCTGGTTCCGGTGGGTGCCCATAAGCCTGTACTATTTCAACGGGCAGAAGCTATTCACAACATGCGGTATACTCACTCGGCCGCTACCTTTTACTCCTCCCCAAGTGGAGCTTCCTGGCTGACTGAAGGTATGGCTGGAAAATAAAGGCTTCGGCTTAGTGCCTGCTCTAACCGCTAAAAGCCCCAACGGTAGATACCATTGGGGCTTTTAGCTGCTAACTATTTAGCAATGAGTTGTAGCTATAAGCTACTCCTAGGATACGCCGCCATTAGCCGCAACACCGGCATTTTCTTCCGCTTCTACCGGAACGGCTTCGCCTTGCACACGGAGTTCTACTTCCATGTTGCCGCGGGTGCCTACCGAATAAGGACAGATTTTATGCGCCTGCTTCACCATGTCAATGGTCTTTTCACGGTCAAACGCTTTCAGGTCAACATCAAGAATTGCCGACAGACCGTAGGCCTCCCCTTCCTGAAACAACGATACCGAGCACTTTACCTCGGTTTGAGGGTCTAGCTTATCACCGGCGCGCTGCGCAATTACCAGCAGAGCTTGCTGAAAGCAGGATGAATAGCCCGCTGCAAATAGCTCCTCGGGGTTGGTGGCGCCTTTTTTGCCGCCTAATCCTTCCGGCACCGACATATCCATGTCAATTACCCCGGTTGCGGAACGTACGTGGCCGCTACGACCACCAACGGCCGTAGCATCAGCAGTATACAGAGTCTTTTTTTCAGTGCTTGCCATAAGAGAATAGGTTCAGAGTGTGGTGGTATCATCCGTTAACTGTGCTGAGGCTTCGAAGGTTACTTCTCAGCAGTATAGGATTTTGCTGAAAATGCGGTTTGTGGTTTGGCAGCGCCATATTTTCTGTCTAGTTTTGCCACCCACTACCGGGTCGCGTAGTACAACGGATAGTATGGGAGTCTCCGAAGCTCTTGATCTAGGTTCGATTCCTAGCGCGACCACCATATTCAACCTCTTGCCTTAGTAGGCAAGAGGTTTTATTTTTTCAGTGGTGAACTGTGCCTCTGGTTCTATTAACAACTAGCCATTCCAAGCAGTGTGACCAAGTTCAATTATTTATATTTTACTATTTAAAATAATTTATCTACCATTATATTTCTTTTAAATCCTTCGGTCTGTGCTTTTTACTGTATCACAGGCAATGACTTAGGTATCCTCTCATATCTTTTTGTGCTGATATGAAAAACAAACGACTACTGGTAGCAGCGCTCATGCTGGGAGCAGTGATAGGCCGCTTATCGAGCCCAGGGGCTACTCCTATTGCCGCAGCAAAAGCGGCCATCATGCTACAGGCCAACCCACCGAAACCACCCAGGTACCCAGGCGGGAAAGGGCATACAGATCCGGCAGCAAAGCAGAGGGTAAAGGATGAAGCCCGTAAGTATCAGGCAGTTCGCCGTAGTAACAATGATACTATTCGGGCCTACTACATTAATCGTGAGGTGGTAACCGATATTCTCAAGCAGAAAGGCTGCATAGGCCTCCGCATTTACCCTGCTTATGAGAACACGGTGGCTCCACTTGAGCCCAGTATGATCATCGTGGGAGTAGAGAATACGGGGAAGGTGCCCCGTCAGGATCAAGTCAACAACTACCAGGATATTAGCTCCCTGGCCCTAAAAGAGTACATTGTAGGACAAACAGACGACCGTTGCCCATCGAGCTGCGAAGGCACCGCATTCTAAAGCAGACGAAGAAAAAGTCCTCGGACCGCATTGAGATATGAGCAATTGGTCTGAATTGAATATCATCAACCGAACGCTGGAAGCAGCGCCACTGATACCTTTTGCCTGCGCCTGGGTGCGGCGGCACCACATTCCTTATGTCCTAAGGCCCGTTTACTATTTCGTAGGCATTAAGTCGGTTCTGTACTTCCTGAATATCCTGAGTCGGTTTGCGTTTCGCAACGACGTGTATCTCTACCACCTGGCTACGGTGGTACTGGTGGTGCTGCTGGCCCAGACGTACCGGCGCCTACTTCCTGAGCGCTTTAACAAGCATATTATACTTGGAGTGTGGGCGTTTGCAGCAGTAGCCGTATTAGATGCTGTTTGGCTGGATGGGTTGTTCAAGGATGTCAACGCGTATTCTCAGGCTACGGGCTGCACGTTGCTGGTGCTGCTGGCCATTCTGCACATTACGCACATAACCAGCGCAGTACATGAGCAGCCGCTTGAAAAGCAGCCTGAGTTTTTTCTGAGCTTAGCCGTACTAGCCTATTGCTCATGCTCAGTAGTCAGCTACCTAGCGCTCAGCATTGTGTATAACATGGGCTACAGTACTACCACCACTATCCGGCTTGATAGAATTATTACGAGCCCCGAGATGGTGCTACTGGCCACTCAAATGGGGTTGCTGGCCTGGATGTTCTGTTTTTTTCCGCTGAACGTTGCCCCAACTCAGGCCCTACCCCGGTGGCTGCACTACAGCCATTGGCACCTGCGGCCATTTCGGCTGCTAGGCCAGGCGCTGAGCAGTAAGGCGGGCAAGCTCAAGCCGCGACAAGCGCCAGCCAGGTTACCCCACTAAAGGCTCGGCGCCTGAGAGTAGTAGCCACGGTAAATTACTCATAACCCCCTTTTTCCTGCCAAGCCAGTAGCCAGCCATGCCAGCCCTCCTAAAGATGCTTCTGCTGATTGGCCCAACGCTATTACTGCTGGCCCTGGCAATAGTCATTATTGTGGTACGGGGGCAGCACCGCCGACTTACGCAGGAGCGGGAAAAACAACAGCTGCTGGCCCACCAGAATGAGCTGCTAGAGCAGCAGGTAGCTGCCCGCACCGCCGAGATTGTAGCTCAGCGCAACAGCCTGGAGCAAGCTTTGCTGGAGCTGCGCAACACCCAAACCCAACTCGTGCAACGCGAAAAGATGGCCTCGCTAGGGGAGCTGACGGCTGGTATTGCCCACGAGATTCAAAACCCGCTCAACTTCGTGACCAACTTTGCGGAAGTATCGGGAGAGCTGATCAGTGAGCTGGAAGCTGAACAGCAGCTGACTAACCGTTCAGAAACCGAAACTGAGCTGGTAACGGACCTAAAACAGAACCTGCTGAAAATTACTCAGCACGGGCAGCGCGCCGCCGCCATTGTGCGGGGCATGCTGGAGCACTCGCGGGCCAGCACTGGCACCCGCGCCGCCACCGACCTTAACCTGCTGGCCGAGGAGTACCTGCAACTGGCCTACCAAAGCCTTCGGGCCAAAAACAAAACCTTAAACCTAACCCTCACCACCCACCTCGACCCGGCATTGGAGCCGGTACAGGTAGTTCCGCAGGAAGTGGGCCGGGTGCTGCTAAACCTTATAACTAATGCCTTTTACGCCGTGCAGCAGCGCCAGCAACAAGAGCCCGACAGCTATCAGCCGGAGGTAACCATCAGCACCACGGCACTAACGGGCAGGGCGCTGCTCACCATCACTGACAATGGCGTGGGCATTCCTGAGGTCATCCAGCAGAAAATCTTTCAGCCCTTTTTCACCACTAAGCCCACCGGTGAGGGCACTGGCCTAGGCCTGTCGTTGAGCTACGATATCATTACTAAAGGCCACGGCGGCACGCTCACAGTGCACTCAGAAGAAGGCCGCTTTACAGAGTTCAGCATAATCCTGCCCTACGAGGCCTCAGCGGCTGGAAGGTCAGTTGCTTAGCGCTCATTACTGCGTTTATACAGGGCCCCAAGATTTTATTTCGAGAAAACTCAAGCTCATCGAGTATATAAACTTTTTTATCTTTATTTTTACTTTACAAATAAAGCGAACCATAGAAAGCCGAGTAGAGCTTTGCTTAACGCCCTTTTTCTGGGGGCAAGAAATCGGCTTGTGAGATGAACGGGGGCCGGCCAAAAAGCAGCAGACCGGAGACGAGTTACTACCTATTACCTGTAGTAACGGAGGAAGAATAAGCAGATAGCCCGCTTGCCGCTACAGGCAGCAAAACAGCTTCTGAAGAGCGCGTTACCAGCCTGCCAGCCGTTTTTTTGCGCAACGCAGCTAGTAGCTCGCTCGGTATCAGTAAGCGAATAGTTTCTTAACTGGTTGATTCTGATGCTAATCGAACAACTGCTTTCGCCACGGCTCCGGAACCGGAAGTTTACCAGCCCGGTACTAACGCCGCCCCCAGATGCTTCGCCCGCGGCGGAAGATCCGATAAAGTATAGGCTGCTGTACCGTCTCTCCAGCCGGTGGGTGCGCAACTCCTTGGTAGAGGGGGCACTGCTGCTGGCTGGCATCTTTTCGGCGGCATTAGGTCTGAAAGCGTTTCTGCTACCCAATGATTTCATTGATGGCGGCGTAACGGGCATTTCCATGCTAGTAAGCCACGTTACCGGCATTTCGCTGTCCATTTTAATTGTGGTAATCAACATCCCATTCATTGTGCTCGGCTACTTTCAGATGGGTCGGCAGTTTGCTATCAAAACCCTGCTCACCATCTTGCTGCTGGCCGTAGCACTGCTCGTGGTATCGTTTCCGCCGCTCACTCAAGATAAGCTGCTGATTGCCGTATTTGGAGGGTTCTTTTTAGGGGCGGGCATTGGCCTGGCTATGCGCGGCGGTGCCGTGCTTGATGGCACTGAGATTCTGGCCGTGTATATCAGCCGGAAACTACCGGGCTCCATCGGCGACATTATCCTGATCATCAACATCATCATCTTTGGGGTGGCAGCGTGGGTGCTGTCGGTTGAAACGGCTCTGTACTCGGTGCTGGCGTATCTGTCGGCTGCTAAAACCGTCGATTTTGTGGTGTCGGGCATTGAGGAGTACACGGGTCTCACCATCATCTCGGCGCAAAGTGAGGCCATCCGGCAGCTGATTACCGACAAGCTCCGCCGCGGGGCCACGGTATATGAGTGCACACGCGGCTTTGGCTCACATGGGCACCAGCACATGCGCATGGAAACAATTTACACGGTGGTAACGCGGCTGGAAGTGCTGGCCATCACCGGCGAGGTACACAAGATTGATCCGCATGCCTTCATTGTCATGCAAAGTGTGAGCGACATCCGGGGAGGGCTTATCAAAAAACGGCCACTGCATTAGGCGGCTGTCTTGCGAAAGCTCAGGCAGTTTTCTGCTGAGTACCAAACTTCATTCCTATCTATGGAAACCTGGCAACACTTTCTGGGCATTCGCTCGCGCGAGGTGAAGTCTGTGTGGCTGTTTTTCCTGCACAACTTTCTGCTGGGCATTGGTACCATTCTGGTGTATGTGGTAGCCACAGTGCTGCTGCTCGAGCATGAGCCGGCCCGCAGCCTGCCCCTGGCCTACGGCCTGAGCGCTATATTGCTGATTGGCGGAGGAAAAGTTTACGGCTATTTTGAGCATCAACTGGCTCTTACTACGCTGGCTACGCGCACCCTACTGGTAGTGGCTGGATTTGCGCTGCTTATGGGCCTGCTGCTGGCCGGGGGCCCGGCCGTGGGCACTGCCATTGCCCTTATGCTGGTGTACCGCCTTATTTACCTGCTCACGCACCTGGAGTTCTGGGGCGTATCGGCGGTGGTGTTCGACGTGCGCCAGGGCCGGCGGCTCTTCGGCCTCATCAGCGCCGGCGACTTGCCTGCCAAGGCTCTGGGCGCCGTGCTGGCTATTTTTGTGCACGGCAGAACTGAGCTCCTGAACCTGGTGCTACTAGCCTTTGGCGCCTATGCAGCTGCCCTTTACGTGCAACGGCTCACGTTCCGCTTTCACGTGGTGGAGGCTAGGCCAGTAGCACCGCGGCCCCACCAAACGCTTGGCTCTCCGCTGCTCCGCCAATTGCTGGGCAGCAGCCCCCTCATCCTGACGATGGGCCTCAGTGCGCTGGCCGTAGCCGCGGTGGCCACGAGCGTAGAGTATCTGTTCCTGATTCAGGTGAAGGAAAAGCTGCAAGACCAGAGTAGCATACTGGTGTACGTAAGTAGCGTGCTGGCTTTTCTGTACCTGCTGGCCACGCTGGGCAAGGTGCTGCTCACGCGCCGCGGCCTTGATGTGCTAGGCCTGCACCGCACGCTGCTACTGTTGCCAGCCGTTACGCTGGGGGGCCTGGCCCTTTTTGGAGCGTTGCAGCTTACCTCTTTTGGGCCCGGCACTTACTTAGTATACCTCTGCGGGCTATACCTGGGGCTGGAGGTGTTGCGGCGGGCAGTATTTGAACCCGCGTTTCTGGTGCTGTTTCAGCCTCTCTCGCCTCAGGAGCGCCTGCACGGGCACACCCTGGTGAAGGGTTTTTATGAACCCCTGGGCATGGGCCTTACGGGCTTGCTGCTCTTTGCGCTGTATGACTCTCCCCTGCTAGGCCAGGGCCTGCTGTTCCTCTGGATGGCCCTATTGCTGGTGGGCACGCTGGTAGTGCTGCGGCACACTCACCACCGCTACTTGGCCGAACTGAAAGCCGTGCTTTCCCGGCGCTTTCCAGCTTCTCTGACGCCCGCAGAAACAGTCCCGCCCCCTACTACCTGGCTCACCACTGATTTGCTGCGGGTGCGAGAAGACTTAGATAACCGTGAGGCCCAGGCCGCAGCCGAAGTTGCTCCCCAGGAAGCCGACTCTACGCACACGCCCGCGGTGCCCACCAGCCCCTCAGTGGCCGATGCCCAGTTGCACCACCCCGACCTGGCAGTACGCCAAACGGCCATCTGGAACCGCTTGTCGGTGCAGCCTACGCATGCGTTTGCCTTGGCTAGCCTGCTTGACCTGGCTACTGCCGATGAGCCGCAGGCCCGGCGGGCAGCACTAACGCTCATTCAGTTTCTACCTCCTGCGCACCAGGTTACACTCATTCACACGTGCCTGCACAGCACCGACCCCGCCCTGATGAAAGCCGCCTCCGAGGCTGTAACCCAGGCTCCTTCCCCCGAAATTGTTAAACTACTAATTGCCACAGTGAAGGAAAAAGCCCTGCGCAAGTCGGCGGCTGATGGGCTGATGCGGCTGGGTGAGGCCGCATTGCCTGCCCTCGAGACGGCCTTGCACAGTGAGAAAGACTACGCCATGCTGCGCCGACTGGCGGCTATATGCGCGCACCTGGCTACCCCCGCCAGCCGGCGCGTACTGGTTTCGCTTGCCCAACAGCCGCACCTACGGCGCCGGGCAGCCGCGCTGCAGGCCCTGAGTAGCTTCCCGGCAGTGCAGGCCGAAGCACCTCTGTTTCAGAACCTGATGCAGAAGGAGATGCGGCTGGCTCAGCAACTGCTGCACGGTATGTTGGGGGCCAACGTAGAGTTGCGCGCCTGCCTGAAGTATGAGCTAACGAAAGTACAGCAGCGCCTGTTTAGCCTTTTGCTGCAGCTCTATGACCGGCAGCCCATTCTTGATGCCCAGCGCAGCATTGCCCGCACCAGCCATGAGCGGCAGGCCAATGCCCTGGAAATGCTCGATAACCTGATTCCTAGGCCACTGTACCAGGGCTTGCAGGCCCTCGTGGATGTGGGCCGGCTCACCAAGAAAGTGCAAACCTTTGATACCCTGCTGGGGCCTATTCCCCCGGAGTCTATTGTAGCCACCATTCTGGAGCGCGGCGACGAGGTGTTTTCGCCCTGGACGATTAGCGTGGCCCTGCGCCAATGGCAACCCACTCCGGCTACGGTTTCGTGGCTGCAAACGTACCTGAACGCCTCCAACTCGCTGGTGCACGAAAGCGCCGAGGATGTTCTGCAGCTGCTGCCCGCCCGCTACCCCGCCGTGTATGAGCACTGGTTGGTGCTGTACCCCGCCCCGGAAGCGCTGAACAGCCCGCCCCCACCTCTTACGCACGTTTCCACTATTGATCGGTTGCTGCTGCTTAAGCATACTACCCTGTTTGCCGAAACCGTAGAAAACGTGCTCAGCAATATTGTACCCATCATGCAGGAGGTGAAATTCCAGGATGGGGAGTCGATTTTTGCGAAGGGAGATTTGGGCACCTCGCTCTACATCATCTACGATGGCGAGGTATCCATCATGAACGAGGAGCACCACCTGGCCACGTTCCGCACCGGCGACTTCTTTGGCGAGCTGGCCCTGCTGGATGCGGAGCCCCGCTCCGCTTCTGCAATGGCCCACGGCGAAGTAACCGCTTTCCGCCTTGATCAGGAAGATTTTTACGACGTGATGGAAGAATGCAGCGAGGTGCTCCACAACATACTACGGGTGCTTTGCCAACGCCTCCGCCTCCAGAACGAGCGGCTAAAGCAACTCTCTGAGCCTCATCATGCTCAGCACATAGTTGAATAAACCCATCGAGAGTGAGCCCCCTTCCTAGGCCAGCACTTCGTACGTCACTACTGGCTGGGCCTTGTTTTTGAGGGTCATCTCCTGAAGCAGGCGGCACTGAAACGACTCCTTCACCCGCTCATACGTGGCCTCCGTGATAACGATTTGACCGGGCTGAGCGGCGGCCTGTAACCGCTGTCCCAGGTTCACTGCATCCCCAATAACGGTGTAGTCGAGGCGTTTGAGGGAGGCCGAGCCGATATTACCGGATACCATTTCACCACTGCTGATACCAATGGCCACATTGGGCAGGTACTCCAGGCCGTTAAGCGAAACGTTGCAGGTGGTTTGCAGCAGGCTCCGCACCGAAAGAGCCGCATCAATGGCACGGTCAAGATGGAAGTCGCCCCGGAACACGGCCATCACGGCGTCGCCCATAAACTTATCTACATACCCTCCCTGCGTGATTATCTCCTTCACCATCTGGTCGAAGTAAGAGTTCAGTAAGTTCACGAGCTCCTCCGCGCGCATCTTTTCAGCCAGGGCTGTAAACCCGCAAATGTCAATGAATACTACGGTGGCCTCTACGGTTTCGCTGGCCATGAGCTTGTTCTCAAAGCCGGGCCGACCCATAAAGTTGAGCACCGTTTCATCCACGTACATCTTCAGGATGTTATTTTCCTGAATAGCGCGCAGGGTTTCGCGTAGCTGCACCACATGCGCGGCCGTTTTCTCGATGGTCAGTTCCAGATCCTGAAAATCTACGGGCTTGCATACAAAGTCAAACGCCCCGCGGTTCATGGCCGTCCGGATGTTTACCATGTCCGTGAAGGCCGATACCATTACTACTTTAATGACCGGGTTCAGGTCTCTAACCTGAGCTAGCAGGGTCAGGCCATCCATCACCGGCATCTTGATGTCACTGAGCACTATGTCGGTATCGGGGTGCTGGCTCAGGCACTCCAGGGCCTCCTGCCCATTGTGGGCAAACTTAAACTCGTAGGCCCCTTCCCGAATTTTGCGGCGGAACTTCTGCTTGATCAGCAGCTGCAAGTCTACCTCATCATCTACTACCAGAATCTTCGTTTTCATAGCGGGGTTATTGTTCGTTCAGGGGCAGCAGCATTTGCCGAAGGGCAGCAAAATCAAGTGGTTTGGCCAAGAAGTTGTTGGCCCCCAGCTCCATGGCTTTCTGGTAACTGGCATCGTCGCCGTAGGCGGTTATCATCATTACCTGGGGTGGCGGGTTGGGGTGCTCCTGCTTGATGCACCGCAGCAGCTCTAGGCCACTCATGCCCGGCATGTTGATGTCGGATAAGATCAGGACCACCTCAGAGTAGTGCCCCTGCTGCAGGTACGCCAGGGCCTCCTCCCCCGAGAAGGCAAAGGCAAAGGAGAATATCCCCTCGCGGATTTCGCGGCGGAAGCGCTGCTCAAACAGCAGCTGCACATCGGCTTCGTCGTCTACTACCAGAATTTTCATCGGATGGAGTGTTCTGCTGGTACCTCGCTGCTCTGGCCTACGGGCAAGCTCACGGTAAACTTGGTGTACTGCCCTTCTTTCGTGTCAACGCGCAAAGTGCCCCGGTGAATTTTAGTGATGATATCATAGCTCAACGACAGGCCTAGGCCAGTGCCCTCGCCGGCGGGCTTGGTGGTAAAAAAGGGCTGGTAGATTTTTTCTACCACGCTGGCCGGAATGCCGGTGCCGTTGTCGCGCACTACTACCTCCACGGTGTTGGCGGTGCGGCGCGTTTTTACGCGCACTTCGGGCCGATACTCTTTCGTTTCCTGCTGTTTACGCATTTGCACGGCGTAAAAGGCATTGTTGAACAGGTTCAGCAGCACCCGTCCAATATCCTGGGGCACGAGCTCAATAACACCCATGTTATGCTCAAAATCAGTGGTGAGAGTGGCGCTGAAGGTGGGGTCTTTGGCGCGCAGGCCGTGGTAGGCCAGGTGCAGGTACTCGTCGCAGAGGGCGTTGAGGTTGGTGAGCTCGCGCTGGCCGGTGCCGGCGCGGGAGTGTTCCAGCATACCTCGCACTATGGCATCTGCGCGGTGCCCGTGGGTCTGAATTTTTTCGAGGGTTTGGGCCAGCTCACCGGCCAGCTCATGGGCGTACTCCTTATCGGGAGCCGGCAGGGCCTGCACCGGCCCCTCTTTCAGCTCCAGGAGCAGCTCCACGGCTACATCGGCAAAGTTGTTGACGAAGTTGAGCGGGTTCTGAATTTCGTGGGCAATGCCGGCCGTCAGCTCCCCCAAGGAGGCCATCTTCTCACTCTGCACCAGCTGGTCTTGGGTGGTTTGCAGGTGTAACAGGGTGCGTTGCAGGGCGGCCGTGCGCTGCTGCACCTGTTGCTCCAGCATTTCGTTTTGCTGGGCCAGCAGCACCTGTTTCTCCCGCTGCTGGGTAAGGGTTTGCTCTGAAAGGAGCCGCACTTGGTTTAGCTTGATCTTGAGCAGCCGACTATCGAGGGCAAACTGCCGAGCCAGAAACAGTGAAATAGCCAGCACCGGACTCAGAAAAGCCGGAAAGGTGAGCAGCGTATGCACCGGCACCGATAACAGCTCCATTTGGAGCACCGGCTGATGAAAGCGGGCCAGAAAGCCAAACAACACCAACAGCACCAGCGCAATAGCAAAACCCACCGCAATAATACCTACTGCCCGCCGGGTTTGCTGCATGGCCCCTACCGTAAGGCGCAGCTGCTCTGCCGATACCAGTACCATAAAGGCCACCGTGGGATACCAGCTTAAGCCGTGGCCATAGGTCAGCAGAGCCAGGCTCAGCCCATTTACCAACCACAAGCCGTAATACACAGCTGTGCGCCGCACACTAAACAGGCAGTACAAGGCATGCACCGCCAGTACCCCGCCGGTTTGTAAGGCTACGTAGGATAAAATATCCAGGCCCAGGCGCACGTCGGAGCGCTGCACCTCATCCAGAAACCCCGTGCAACAAAAGCTGGTGGCCACGGCCAGCGTATAGAGCGTGAAGTAGAGGTTAGCGCGCTGGGCAGGGTTGTAGATGAAAAAGGCCAAGTGCAGAGTGCTTAGCAGCAGGAACAGGCCAAACAACAGCATATCGGAGGTTTTATAGGTGGCCTCCCGCTGGTTGAAATCCACTACCTGGCGCAGCCCATCCAGGTGAGCCTGGAAGAATACAGGCACAAAAAAGTCGCTGAAACGCCTGAAGTTTGGCCACTGCGCATAGTGCACTGCCAGCACTTGCTCAGGCTGCTCGCTTAACGTTAGCTCAATGGGCTCTCCGTTAGGCCAATAGGGCTGCACCTGGGCCGGGGGGCCATTGAGTTTGCCGTAGCGCCGCACCAGTTGCCCATTGAAGTAAATTTCGGAGGCGGCGTACTGGTACACCCGCAGGGCCAGGGCCTGCTGGCGTAGGGCCGGCGCCACCCGGAAGTGCAGCCGCAGCCAGCCCGTATTGGCCAGCTGCGGAAGCTGATATACGCTGTGAGTGGGAGTTATGGTGGGCCAGTGGTGGTCGTCAAACTCAGGGCGGGCCCAGGCCAGGTTATGACCAGCCTGATATTTCCAGCCGCTGTCAAGCAAGAGCCCATCGGGGGCAGCTGCCGAAACGTTATGAGGGAGCCAGCCGGGGTTTGCGCCAGCACTACCTGCGCCCAAAAGGCCAACAACAGCAGAATACAGGCTTTCATCGACAGGTAGAAACTGAAATTCAGCCGACATGGCCCCACGAACACAACACACTTCTACACCCCCTGAAGACTGACTCTAAACCCAGCTTCGAAGTGACCTAACGGCCCAATGCTTTTCATCTATAAATATACTATTATTATATATGATTTTATTTTATCACACATTCCCTTCATCCACCCTCCACCTCGGGCTTTAGGCTATGTAATTAACTGGTAGCCAGCTATGCTGACAACGTAGTAGTGAGCAAACTATTCCTGTTATGTCGTTTCTGTCATCCTTCCATCACAAGCATGCAGCTCGGCCTCTGCTGGGCCAGCTGGCCAGGGGGGTGGCAGTGCTGTGGCATAGGGCTATCAACCTGGGCGCTCTGCCCACCCTCACGGTGTGGCAGCTTAAGCGGGTGCACCTGCTTAATGGCATCTGCTGGATTACCATCGGCATTTACGCCGGCTATGTGCTGGTATTTTTCAATTCCCCCGACTGGCTCACGTTTCGGATTTGCGTGTGCGGGCTTTGCCTGCACTTGCCGCCGCTGCTGCTCAACTACCACCACCGCTACGATGCCGCCGCTTACTACAACATTCTGAGCGTTACGCTGCTATGCTCCTTTATTGCAGTGGCTAGGCCCTATGATGGGGTAGAATACTTCCTGATTACCAACAGCATTGTGGGCATGCTCTTTTTCCGCAGATTCTGGAAGCTGGCCTGCCTGTTCCTGATTAACCTGGGGGCATACTTTGGGGTGCGCTACGTTATGCAAACCCTTGACCTGCACCTGTACGCCCCCAACAGTGCCCACTTTTATAACGTAAATGTGGTGCTGTTTTTCCTGACGCTGTTTTTGGTGGTGTACTACTTCCGGATCGAGAACTTCCGGCAGGAGATGCTGCTAACCCATCAGAATAAGTCGTTGGCTCAATCACTGGAACACCTGCAGGCCACGCAGGCACAGCTGGTGCAGCAGGAGAAGCTGGCTTCCTTGGGCGCCCTCACAGCCGGCATTGCCCATGAAATTCAGAACCCGCTCAACTTCGTCAATAACTTCTCGGAAGTAGGGCTGGAGCTGGTGGAGGAGCTACGCGAAGCCCTGAACCAGGAAACCGCCCCAGCAGAGGCCCGTGCGGCGGCTATGGCCGTACTGCACGATTTGGCCCAGAGCCAGCAGAAAGTACATGAGCACGCACACCGGGCTGGTACCATAGTACAGGCCATGCTGCAGCACTCCCGCGCCAGCACTGGCCAGCGCGAGCTTACTGACCTCAATGCTCTCTGCAATGAGTACCTGCACCTGGCCTACCACGGCCTGCGCGCCAAAGACCCCACCTTCAGCGCCACTCTCACCACTGATTTTGCCCTGCAGCTGGGCCAGGTACGGGTAGTGCCGCAAGACATTGGGTGGGTGCTGCTAAACCTGTTCAACAATGCCTTTTACGCTATTCAGCAGAAGGCCGAACAGGAGCCCAGGGGAGCTTACCGCCCTACTCTTGCGGTTAGCACCTGCCGCGTGGGCTCCGAGGTGCTCATACTGGTTCGTGATAATGGCACCGGGATTCCGGCCGCCGTGGTAGATCAGATTTTCCATCCCTTCTTCACCACCAAGCCGCCAGGTGAGGGCACTGGCCTAGGCCTGTCGTTGAGCTATGATATCGTTACCAAAGGCCACGGCGGTACGCTTACGGTGCACTCAGAGGAAGGCCAGTTTAGTGAGTTTACAGTGCGCCTACCTATAAGTTAGTGTTCCTTTCTTGGGGGGGCAGGAGTGCCATTGTTCACTCCTACCGCCTGAGGTGGGCTGCGGCGTATATAGCCGTAAGCTCATCTTTTCCGTATAGGCTCGGCAAAGGCGTTCCAATAGTGAAATGCCCACCCAACCCTTTCCTCTTACTCATGAAAAAGCAGCTGTTTTCTACCCTCGCCCTGGCCGCCCTACTTGCCGCTGGCACTACCACTACCAGCCTGGCCCAAACCAAGTCGAAATCCGACAGTGAAAAAACCAAAGTCACTGAAGATGGCACCATGGTAAAAACCAAAGTGGCCGACGACGGCAAAGTTAAAGTGAAGGGCAAAACTGATAAAGGGGCTAAAATGAAGGCCACCACCAAGCCCCGCGAAGGCGCCGACATGAAGAACATGAAAATGTCGTCGGAGTCGGCTAGCAACGGTGTAATGGTGGGCGGCGCCATGATGACGCCCGACAAAGACATTGTAGATAATGCCGTTAACTCTACTGACCACACCACCTTGGTGGGGGCAGTAAAGGCTGCCGGTTTGGTTGAAACCCTGAAAGGCGCCGGACCCTTCACGGTGTTTGCGCCCACCAACGCGGCCTTCAGCAAGCTGCCCGCTGGCACCGCCGAGGCCCTGATGATGCCCGAAAACAAGCAGAAGCTTACTACCATTCTTACCTACCACGTAGTACCCGGCCGCTTGCTGGCTGCTGACCTGCGAGATGGCCAGACGCTGACCACCGTAGAAGGCGAAACCCTCACGGTGCACCGCAGCGGCAACATGGTAATGCTGCATGACGCTAAGGGCGGCATGGCCAACGTAACCATTCCAAACGTGGTGTCAAAAAACGGCGTGACGCACGTGATTGATACAGTGCTCATGCCTACCAAATAAATTGGTCTGCAAGGTGGCCTAGGCAATCTGACACCAGCAAAAAGCCCCGGTTTCCTGCAGGAAACCGGGGCTTTTTAACTTAAAGCTGAGCTGCTCAGCTGGGGCAGTACGTGCAGGTGGCTGCTAGGCCAGAATATCCTGGTACTCGGGGTGTTGTTGCACGTAACCGGCCATGAACTCGCAGCTGGTGCGCACTTTCAGGCCTTGCTCGCGGGCGTAGGCCAGCCCAGCTTTAGCCAGCGTTTCGGCCAGGCCCTTGCCTCGCAGTTCTTCCTCAACGAAGGTGTGCGTAAAGTCAATGGTGCCACCATCTTGGCTGTAGGCCAGTTCGGCGCCAGCGCCATTTTCGTCAATGGTAAATTCCTGATCTTCGGGATGATGCTGTACGTGCGCGGCCATGAGGGTAATGATGAAGTAAACGTATTGCGGGCGCCCACCGGGCGCGGGAGCGTACGGGGGGTAGCCTTTTTCAGGGCAGTTTACGTATAGTACTTCAGGCCGGCCACCGTGCCGGCACATTTCTCCCGTTTCCCACCTTACTACTCTTACTTTCTTTCTGTATGGAACCTACTCCTGAGCATATCCAGCCCACTCCTGAACATACGCCTGCCACCGACCCCCGGAACGCTTCCGACGACCAGCAGCAGAACAACCGCTATAATACCGGCGAAGCCCCGGAGCCCACGGTAGGCCACGGCCATAAGTCGCCGGACTATGGTGACTTTGGTAAGGCTCCCTCCACGGAAAACGCTGCTCACTCTGAACATAGCCAAACTCAGGGCGGCAAGGTGGCACCATCAGTTGCCTATACTGAGCAGCGCGGTAGTACCCCACAAAACCTTGACCCCGCCCTGGCGCACGAGGTAGCCGACCTGGAGTACCAGGAGCAGCGTGAAGGCTGGGCCGCGGATGACCCGCGCTATGGTGGCGGCACCCGCAACTGGGCCACCGCTGAGCCGGCTAACCATAGCACTGGCCCCGCCGTTGATGACGAAGACAAGCCCCTGAACCCCAACGTGGGCAAAAATGATAACCCCGACGAGTTCAGCTCTTTACGCCCTGATGGCGGCGCCGGTATTCCCGGTAAATAAGCTTTCTGAACCGCATTTCTTTCTTGAACCCATGGCAGATCAGCAAAAAGACCAGCAGCAAGACCCGGCAGACGCTCTCAACCCAAACTCGGGAGCCAACCTAACGGAAGAGCAGCGCAAGCACCGCGAAGAAGTGTACGGCTACGCCCGCGATGAAGAAGGCACCCTCGATACCTCGGCCCAGTTGGAGCAGGAAACGCTGGGGGTACCCACCGATAGCAAAACAACCGGCCCCGACGCCGACATTGCCAACCGCCCCGATAACCTCCTGATTCCGGGTTTTAACAACCCCATCGACGACAATAACCGCTAGGCCTCTCACACCTGGCCTCGCACTAGCACTTTAAAAGGCTTCCTGCAGTAGTAGGAAGCCTTTTTGCTTATTGGCCTCTGGTGTTAGTAGTTGCCCATTTCGTAGCTGGTACTATGGGAGCTGGGTAAGTAAGGGCATTTGCTGCATTTTGCAGTTGCCGGCCCCTGCTGCATGTGCGCGAACCGGCACCCCCAGCACAACTCACCCGCGTATACAATTTATAGGTTCTCCCACTCCTTACCTGTTGTTTATGCCTGCTCCTTTCCTGGTACTGACCGATTTTACTGCTCCCGCCGATGATGCCTTGCGTTATGCGGCAGCACTGGCCCAGCCATTGGGCGCCGCGCTGGTGCTGCTGCACATCCGCCGCGAGTCGTTGCTTGATCCGGACGCCTTCATGGGCAAGATCCGGCATCTAACGGAAGGCGAGGTAGCCGCCGCCCTGGCTGAACGCACGCGGGAGCTTGCCGTGCCGGTAACCGTTGAAATGACGGCCGATAGCATAGCCTCAGCCGTTGCCGATGCCGTAAAGCGCCACCGGCCCAGCCTGCTGATACTAGGCAAGCCAGACACCCAAACCACCCCCGATGAGCTGGTGAGTAGCACCACTCTCACGCTGCTACGCGCTACCCGTACGCCCCTGCTGGTAATTCCGGCGGGTAGCCCCATGGCCGTACCTCCCCAGCGCGTCAGCATTGCCGCCGACGGCCACTCATTCTCCTTAAAACCCCAAACGGAAGCCATCCGGGATTTACTAGGCCAGTTGCAACCCACCCTCACGGTAGTGCACGTAGTGGAGCCCGAAGACCGTGACGACTGCACGGCCGCTCGTCAGGCCGTACTTCAGAGTGGGCTTACCACTGAAGTGCCGCAGGTGGCTACCCACGGCGTGCGGCATTTGCGCATTTACCAGGGCATTTTGCAGGGCGCCGCCGAAACCCACGCCGATTTGCTGCTGGTAGTTGCCCGCCGCCGCAGCTTCCTGGGCCAGTTGTTTAACCGCAGTATTACGTCGCAAGTGATTTTGCATGGCCGCCTGCCCCTGCTGGTGCTGCCAGCCCTGGAGTAAGGCCAAAGGCCTAGCGTATTTGTAGCACACAAAAAACCCCGCAACGTAGGCTGCGGGTTTTTTGCGTACTACTACGGCCTGATTACTTACTGATAATCATGCGGTGGTTCTGCACCGACTTTGCCGTGGTGAGGCGTACCATATACACGCCTGTGGGCATCTCATTGGCTACTACCTGGAAGTTGTAGGCTTTGCCAGCCTCGGCCATACCTTCGGCTACGCGCAACACCATGCGGCCACTCACATCATACACCTGCACGCTGTAGCGCTGGGCTTCAGCCAGCGTAAACCCAATGGAAGCGTTATGCGCAAATGGGTTAGGATAGATATTCAGGGCTTTCTCACCCTGCTGGAGCTGAGCCCCCTGTAGCATACCATTGCCACTCAGTGTTGAGTTAGAAGTACTAGTGGCTGCAGTAGTGGCCCGAGTTCCGCCCAAGGGGCAGCCGGCATTGTTGTACGTATCAAGAGCAGAAGCCAGCGAGCTAATGGTACCGTTTTTGTTGCCTCTGTACGCGGCATTTACATCCCGCTGGAGCGTTGCTATGTCAGGATAAGTGCTGGTGTAGGCCACTTCGGAACTGCAGATGTTGAGCAGCGCTGCCGTTGACTGCCGGGCCAGGTTATAGATGCCTCCCCCTTGCAGGTTCAGTGCTTGCAGCAGCGTGAGGCCCTGCAATTCACGAGGTGCATTTACAAATATACTGCTGTACGGTGTGGAAGTTGAGTAGTTGTTACACCACCGATTGGTGTGGTTTTTCCAGTAGCCCAGAGTACACCCTTCAGCGAAGCAGTTGGTTGGCACGGCATTTACCGTAATGGGGCTACCACCTGAAGTGCAGGTGCCGTTGCTGGCCGTAAGGCTATATTGGCCCGGAGCTACATTGTTGAATGTGCCCGCACTCGTTACGGCCGCCCGCACAGGGTTGGTGCCCGTAAGCGTATAGGTATAGCCCATTACGGCTCCCGTTATACTTATTGTTCCGCTGCTAGCCGTGCAGGTGGGCTGCGTTACAGTAGCCATTGGAGTGCCAGGCGTGCCAGGTTGCTCATTGATGGTAATGGGGGTGCCACCGGAAGTACAAGTACCATTGCTGGCAGTAATACTGTACTGTCCCGCTGCCAGACCCTCGAAAACGCCTGTGCTGTTAGTTACAGCGGCCCGAACCGGGTTAGTGCCCACCAATGAAAAGCTTAGGCCGCTAGTTGTTGAGGTAACGCTAGCTGTACCAATTGCGAGAGCACAGGTTGGCTGAACTACAGCAACCTCAGGAGCAGTAGGATTACCAGGCTGTGTATTAATGGTAATGGGAGTACCACCAGAAGTACACGTACCATTGCTGGCGGTAAGGCTATACATACCAGGCAGCACCCCCATAAACATTCCCGTAGTATTAGTAACAGGGGCTCTGGCGGGGTCAGTGCCTGTTAGTGTAAAGCTCATACCAGCGGTGGAGGAGCTAACTGTAACTGTACCAGTAGCTACTGAGCAGGTTGGTTGGGTTACAGAAGCAGTGGGTGCCGTGGGGGTATTAGGAGCCGCATCAATGGTGATTGTTCTTGCCTCAGAAGTACATGTGCCATTGCTGGCCGTGAGGCTATAGATGCCAGGCAGCACGCTCGTAAACTGACCATTGGTGTTTGTAACTCCTGGTCTGGCTGGGTTGGTGCCCGTAAGCGTATAGCTCAGTCCACCTACCACCGGATTTACAGTTACCGAGCCTGAGCCTTCGGTGCAGGTGGGCTGCACCAGAGTAGCCGCCGGCTTGTCAGGAGTAGATGGCTGCGGATTCACGGTGACAACCCGAGGGGCCGAAGTACATGAGCCATTGCTGGCCGTGAGGTTGTACGTACCTGGAGCAACTCCCATAAAGGCGCCCGTACTATTTGTTACGCCAGCTACTACAGGGCTAGTCCCGGTTAGCGTAAAGCTCAGCCCAGTAGTTTCTGAAGTTACGTTCACACTACCTGTGCTCGATGAACACGTGGGCTGAGTTACAGAAGCAGTGGGGGTGCTTGGCGTACTGGGTGGCGACATGATAGTTATGGGGGTGCTGCTAGAAGTGCAGGTACCATTGCTAGCCGTGAGGCTATAGGTGCCCGGTGCCACTCCCATGAAGACGCCCGTATTATTCGTCATGCCGGCCACTACGGGATTGGTGCCGGTGAGTGTAAAGCTTAGGCCAGTAGTTGTGGAAGTAACACTCACGCTGCCCGTGCTTGTGGTGCAGGTGGGTTGAACCAATGAAGCCGAGGGCGCATCCGGGGTAGACGGCTGAGGATTAACCGTTACCGTACTGCCTGGAGAATTGCAGCCAGCAGTATTCGTAGCTATGAGGCTATAGGTGCCCGGAGCTACTCCTGTAAAAGTGCCAGCATTGTTCGTCACGCCCGCCCGAACCGGGTCGGTGCCAGTAAGCGTGTAGGTGTAGCCAGCCACGGGCCCGGTAACATTCACCGTTCCGGTGGCTGTAGAGCAGGTAGGTTGTACTACGGTAGCAACGGGTGCCGTAGGAGCAGGCAGAGCCTCCAGGTTGATGGATGCGGTCACTGTGCAGTTCTTAGCATCTTTAACTGTAACAGTGTAATTACCAGCTGCAAGCCCCGTAAAGGTGGCTGATGCCTGTGGCGCTCCACCATTAAGGCTATAGCTATATGGGCCTGTACCTCCAGAAGCACCTACCGTTATGCTGCCACTAGACTGGCCTTCACACGGCCTAACGCTACTAGTGATAGAAGCCGATAAGAGCGAGGTGATGTTGATATCCAGCGGTGTTCCGCATTTAGGAGCAATGTCACAAAAGGTTAGAGGGCACTGCCGGCTGTCGCCGCCTGAGGCATCAGTGTAGGCGATATAAACCTTCGTGAGTTTTAACGACGAACCGCAAACGAAAGTAATAGGGTCATTAAAGGCGATGGTAGAAACAGATCCAGGAGGCACCCCTGATTTGCACCGCTCTATATATTGACTTGAGATTAAGTTTCCGCCCGAGTCATAAGCATTTAACACCGCAAAAACAGCGAAAGAGGTTCTAAATGAACCAGTTTTATTGGTAAGCTGAAAATTTAGAGTAGCTGTTGTAGTCTCTCCCGCGGTACAGGAGCAGCTATTACCGGTGGTCAGGAACGCTCCCGTCACTTCTAGATCTTGCGCTGTACACTTGGGTGCTCCTTTGCTACAGGTAGGCAATGTGGCCTCTGTAACCTGGGCCGATGCTTTGCCCGCGAGCAAAAGGCCGGCTAGTAGTAGTGCGTAGAAATACCCATTCAGAGCAGAAATAGCCTCTACAGCGTACTTAGTCACTTTCTGGCCACTTGTTCGTGTTGTGGCATTACCGGGAGAACCGGAATTATAGGGGCATGTGTGTTCATTGGAAAAATTTTCCATGACTCATTACTTGAAAGTGAAGGGGAGGTTGTGGAAAAGTCAGTGTAGCTGCAAAACAGCTCACTAAGGCAAAGCATAGGGAATAGCCAGCCTTAGACCCAAGGGCACATTACTTAGCTCTGTGAGCTAGAATTACAGGAAATGCAAGAGTTGAGTGCTTCTACTTCGAGGAAAAACTACCTACCAACTAGGCGCTCCTGTAGCGGAAAGCTCATACACGTGTACTCCGGGTCCATAGCTAGCCCGGCCAGAAGTGCAGAGAAAAAGTAGAGCAGATATCTAACGCCAAAAACCGCCTAATATCTCAATAGCCTCATAGCTATACGCCTGAGTAGTATATCGCTGGGTTGCGAGCCTAAGAACTCACAGCAAGATATCTTCCTAATCCGGGTTTCCTTTTGCGCACTTGGCTCCCACTCAGCCGTTCATCAGACCCTTACCCGAATTAGAATAACCTAAATTAATATATAAATAATAATAAACAACACATAGGTGTGCTTTATTTTTGAAACTCACCGTCAGCCGCTTCTGGCGTGGTTCCAGCCTGTTTCTTCAGGCTATCAATTTCTCTCCTGTTACAGTTTTTAGCTCGCTGTTTACCAATCAAGGAATTATTTACCGGTATAAGGTCAGCCAGTTTACCACTTCCAGCCGGCTTGCACACCAGCATACCCACTGCGCCCAGGGGCTGGCTGAAAATAGCGCCCCCCAAAGGCATTCAGGTCGTTGCCGAGGCTATAACGGCGGTCGGTAACGTTCTCCACTCCCCCAAATACATCCAGCGCCAAGTGGCCTAGCACCGTGCGGCGCCAGCCGGCACGGGTGCCAAACGTCCAGTAACCGGCGGCATATTGCGTATTGGCATCGGTGAGCGGAATGCGGGCCTGATGGTTTACTGTGGGGTTGAGGTAGAAACCCAAGGACTCGCTAAAATCAAGGCCGGCACTGAGGGTATGCGGGGCGGTACCGGTGAGGCGGTTGCCACTGTAGTTGTTGCCGCCCGACTCATAGCTCCCGAAGCGGTAGTGGTTGTAAGCGTAGCTGGCCCAGGCCCGGAGGCCACTCTGCACCTGGCCTAGCGCCGTAGCCGACGCGGCGAGTGTACCGGTTTGCTGCCAGAGCCAGCCACTTATGGCCGCCTCCAGGCCGCGCTGGCGCGTGTTGCCGGAATTGGCAAACAGTTGCGTGCCCTGTTCATCACTGCGCGTCACAATGGTTTGGCGCAACCTAAAATCATACACTGCCATATCAAACAGGATGCGCTGGTGCAGCATTTTGCCCCGCGCGCCCAGCTCGTAGCTCGTGCCCCGCTCCGCTTGCAGCCCCCGGTTAAGGCTGCCATCAGAAGGCCGTATTTCCTCCTCCGTGGGCGGCGAGAAGCCGCTGCTCACGTTTGCGTAGGCGGATATAAGCGGCGTCAGCTCTTTGAGCAGGGCTACCCGTGGTGAAACCTGGGGCCGGAAATCACGCTGGAAGCGGTAGTTACCAGGCTGGGTAGCCGCATCTGACACCCGGGTGATGCGGTAGCGCAGACGGTTATAGCTTGCCCCGGCCGTGAGCAGAAACCCGGCGGGCAACTCATAATCGGCCTGAGCGAAGACAAAGCCCGTTGCCGTTCTAATCTCATCATCGTAGCGCAGGGTGCCAGGAGTGCCTGCCCGGTTCTGGTAGTTGCGGGAATCCTCAAAGCCACTCTGCACTTCTCCCCCACCCTGCAGCCGGAGCGTACGGCCCACCAACGCAGTGCGGTAGCGCACCACGGCCCGCCCCCCCAGGCCCAGCAGCGTGTTGCGCTCATAATCTATTAGGTAGGGGGTCCGGATGGCGCTACCCGTACCGTACAGCGTGGCGGTGGTGCTGAGCCGGTCCGTGAACTGCATTTCGTGGGTGGCACCCAGCAGCACTGAGCGGGTGGCGTAAAACGTGCGCTGGGCTACGGTGCCGGGGCTGGTGGCCGTACCGGGTCGGGCCTGCCGGGGGTTTTGCTCAAACTGGGCCCTGGTCAGGCCGCCGGGCAGCTGGTAATTGAGGTCGGTGTAGAGGGCGTGCAGGCCCAGCGTGCCTTTATCGGAGGTCTGCATTTCGCCGTCCAGCGCCACAGTTTCGCGGCGCAGGGCGCTCTGCTCCCGGTAGCCATCCAGGGTTTGGCGCGAGTACTGAGCCCGCACGTAGCCGGTGGCCGAACCGGTTTCGGCGGCTACGGTATAGCGCCGCAGCCCAAAGCTCCCTATTGTAAAGCCCGTCTGCACCTGAGAGACGCCCGGGAGTGGCCTACGGTTAGTGAGCAGCACCGCTCCGCCGGTTCCGGCGCCATACACGCTGGCAGTAGGCCCTTTGATTACTTCAATACCACCCAGCTGACTGGGGTCTAGCAGGTTAAGGGAAGTGCTACCGCTGGCCTCCGTAAACGGGATACCCTGGTAATACACCTTCACGTTGCGTACCCCAAACGGTGAGCGGAGCGTACTGCCCCGCACGCTAAGCCGGTAGCTACCCGTGGCCCGCTCTTCCAGGCGCACGCCAGGCAGGGTGTTAACTGCCTGCGTGAGGGCCGTTTGCGAAAAGCGCTCCAGCACGGCAGCATCCAGCACGCCCACGGCCGCGGCAGTACGCCGCAGCGGCAGCCGCTGGCCGTAGCCGGTTACAGTAGCTTCGGGCAATGCCTGCACAGTGGCCGTATCAGGCTGAGCGGCGGACTGGGTTTGAGCAGCGGCAGCAACGGGCAGCACAACCAGCGCCGCGGCGTAACGGTGAATCATTCGGGTAAGTCTAAAGGCAGTAGGCGCTGGCAGGCAACCAGTGGCCTAGGCCTCGTGGTTTCTGCACCGCCAGAAGCTATACCGCGTTTCGCTGATTTCGTTTTGAATATTTCTGCCAACCGGGTTCTCCGAGTATGCAGCCGCGCGTGGTGTTATAGTGAAAACCAGACGAATGACTACTTCTTTTTATGCCTAACGCTTAACCACACCCCGAGGCAGGGCGAAGCGGTGAGGCTATCTACTGCAATAATTTATGCGCTATACCGGAAACCGGTATCTTTGATATGGTGCAGGAAAACCTTCCTGCTGTACTATGTCTCCCAAACATTACGTGAATAAAATGCCCGTCCTTCGTTTTGGCTGGCTCGTGCTAGTACTTTCCAGCTTCCTAATGCTGGGTAGTTGCGCACCGCAGAAAAAGACAGCGGGGTACCGAATTGGCTTTTCACAGTGCAGCATGGCGGGCCCGTGGCGCAAGGAAATGCTGGCCGGTATGGAGCGGGAGCTGAGCTTTCACCCGGAGGTGCAGCTGCAGGTGCTGGATGCCCACGACGACAGCCAGAAACAGCAGGAGCAAATACGGGAGTTTGTGCAGCAAGGCGTTGACCTGCTTATCGTTTCGCCTTATGAGTCGGAGCCGGTAACGCCGGCCGTGGAGGAGGCCTACCGGCGCGGTATCCCCGTTATTCTGCTCGACCGCCGTACGGCCTCCCAGCAGTATACTGCCTATGTAGGCGGCAACAACGTGGAGGTAGGCCAAACGGCCGCCCGCTACATTTCCCGCCTGCTGAAGCAACGAGGCAACATTCTTGAAATTCTGGGTACTCCGGGCTCTTCGGCCACTTCTGAGCGCCACCTGGGCTTTGCCCAAGGCTTGGCCTTGCACCCCGGCCTGCACGTGGTAGCACAAGTAACCGGCGACTGGACCGTGCGCACCCTGAAGCCCGAGCTGACCAAGGCATTGCAGGCTCACCCGGAGGTGACCATGATTTTCTCCCACAACGATGGGATGGGCCACGGCGCTTACGAAGTGTGCCAGGAATTGGGCCTCACCAAGCGCGTGCGCATCATTGGGGTAGATGCGCAGGCAGGCCCGGGCGAGGGCCTAGATTTGGTGCAGCGGGGTGTGCTCGATGCGTCCATTCTATACTCGCCTGGGGGTGAAGAAGCTATCCGGACGGCTCTGAAAATCCTCAGAAAAGCGCCTTTCAACAAGGAGAACATCCTGGGTACCATCGTTGTTGACTCAACCAACGTGCTCACGCTACTGCAGCAGAATGAAAAGATGCGCACCCAGCAGCAGGATATTGAGCGCCAACAGAGCCTTTTGCACCGGCTGCAGCAAACCTACGCCAGCCAGCAAGTCGTATTAAACTGGCTGCTGGTTACCCTGCTGGGCGCTGTGGCGCTTGGGGCAGCGGCCTGGCGCTCCGCCCGCAAAAACCGTCAGATAAATCACCTGCTGGCCCTGCAAAATGCGGAGAACGATAAAATCAACCGTCAGCTGGTACACCAGAACGAGGAGATTCTGCAGCAGCGCAATCAACTGGAGGTAATGGCGGAGCAGGCCCGCACCGATACCGAGGCCAAGCTGCGATTCTTCACCAACTTCTCGCACGAGCTACGCACCCCCCTCACCCTCATTCTGGGCCCCGTGGAGGAGCTCCTGACCAGTAGCCCCGACCTGACCGCTCCCCAGCGTCAGGATCTGGCACTGGTGCGCCGCAACACGCAGCGCCTGCTACAGCTGGTAAATCAGCTGCTCGACTTCCGCAAGATTGAAGTGGGTAAAATGGCCGTGCGTGCCACCGAGAGCAATCTGGTAGCCTTTGTGCGCGAAATCGTAGACGCCTTTGAAAAGCCCGCTCACCTGCGCGGCGTAGATCTGCGCTTTCAAGTAGCGCAGCCGGTGCTCATGGCGTGGTTTGATGGCAATATTCTGGATAAAGTCTTCTTCAACCTGCTCTCCAACGCCCTCAAGTTTACGCCTGAACAGGGCCGGATAACTATTAGTCTGCAGCCAGCTGATGAAGGGCGCTCCGTGCGGGTTAGCGTCGCCGACACCGGCCACGGCATCAGCCCCCAGGACCAAAGCCACATCTTTGAGTGGTTTTACCAGGGTGAGCAGGGTGCCGTAGCCAAAGGCTCCGGCATGGGCCTGGCATTGGCCCAGGGTCTGGTTAGGCTGCACCAGGGGCAGCTCACGTTTAGCAGCCAGCCCGGGCAGGGCAGCACCTTTGTGGTAACGTTGCCCCGGGAGCTGCCCGAGGAACTACGCTCCCACAGCCCTACCGCACCCCTGCAGCTTTCTCTGGATGAGCCCGAGCCTATTACCTCTGAGCTAGGCCACCACCTGGAACAGGAAGGCCCTGAAAACACCAGCGAAACGCTGGTGCTGGTGATTGAAGATAACAGCGAGGTAAACGACTTTCTGACGCGCAAGCTCCGGACAGATTTTAGGGTGCAAAGTGCCAGCGACGGCCACTCGGGCTTCCGGATGGCTACCGAGCTCATTCCGGATTTGATTGTGTGCGATGTGATGATGCCCGGGCTGAGTGGCCTAGAGGTGGTTACGCAGCTGCGAGCCGACTGGCGCACCTCCCACATTCCGGTGGTGCTACTCACGGCTCGCACTGCCCCCGAGCAGCAAGTGGAGGGCGTACAGGCCGGCGCCGACTTGTACCTGACCAAACCCTTCAACCCCACCTTCCTGCAAGAGAGCATTCGCACCCTGCTCTCAAACCGGGCCCGGCAGCGGGAGCACTTCCGGCGGGAGCTCTCCATTGATACCGCCACGGTAGCTACCACCAACCCCGACCAGAAATTCCTGGCTGACCTTACCGCTATTGTGGAAGCCAACCTCACCCGCTCCAACCTGAGCGTGGAGGATATTGCCCGCAGCCTGGGTATCTCCCGGATGCAGCTGTACCGGAAAGTGAAAGCCGTGCTGGGCACCGGCGTTACTGACTTCGTGCAGAACCTGCGCCTGACCAAAGCCCGGGAACTGCTGCTCGATGAGTCTCTCACCATTGCCGAGGTGGCCTATGAGCTGGGCTTCTCCTCGCCCTCTTACTTCTCGGCCAGCTTTAAGGCCCATTACCAGCTGGCTCCTTCTGAGTTCCGGACCCTGCACATCGCGCCTCACTACTGATGTATTTCTGATATTGTTGTTACAAATGTGCTACCGGACCCCCATGGGGTTCGGTTTTTTATTTTATTAACTATATAAAAATCAGAGCATTACAACTTTTTCATAGATTGAACACATTTTGAAAGAATCGTGCATGCCTTGCGGGGCGCTGCGGTAGAATTTTGCTAGCACTACTACCGCCATGAATCCTTCAACCGCCATCGTTTGCATAGGGGAATTCCTCTGGGATATGCTGCCCGCCGGCCGCCAACCCGGCGGGGCGCCCTACAACGTGGCCGTGCAGCTGCAACGGCTAGGCCACCCGGCCCAGCTTATCAGCCGGGTGGGGGAAGATGAACTAGGCGCCGGCCTGGTAGCAGCCATGCAGCAGCAGGGCCTCGACTGCCACCTGATTCAGCGCAGCCAGACTCACCTGACGGGCGTGGTGAAAGTAAACCTCACCTCCGGCCCCCGGGTGTATAAAATTGTAGAGCCGGTTGCCTGGGATTACCTCCAATACACTGAGGAGGTCCGGGCCGCAGTGGCGGAGGCACGCATGGTAGTATACGGCTCCCTGGCCGCCCGCAGTGCCGCCACCCGCGAAACCCTCTACCGCCTGCTGCAGGTGGCCCGGTTTAAGGTGTTTGATGTAAACCTGCGCCCGCCTCATTATACCCGCACGGGTATCAAGTACCTTCTGCGGCAGGCTGATTTGGTAAAGCTCAGCGAGCAGGAGCTAAGCGAGATAATGGGGTGGCTAGGCCAGCCAAGCGACGAGGCCACGGCCCTGCCGTGGCTGGCAGCCCACTTCAAACTGGAGGCCGTGTGCCTAACCAAGGGGGCAGCCGGCGCCACACTCTGGTACCGCAATGAGCTGATCAGCGAAGCAGGCCACCCGGCCGCTGCCCAAGACAGCCTGGGCACCAGTGATGCTTTTCTGGCTACTCTGCTTACGCACTGGGGTACCCACAGTCCTGCAGAATGCCTGCGGGCAGCGCTGGCTGCTCGTCCCCAAGGTACCGCACCGCCAGTGCATGCCAGCCTTTCGCCCTAGGCCACTTTACAGCTCAATTTCTTTAGTGCTTTCCCCAATGGCGGCCCGGCATCAGGCCCGTGGCCGCTCCCAGATTCCTCTTTAGTCCCACTTCTTAATCCCCCTCTTCTATGCCGCTTTCATTACAATTCCCACACGGCTCTGGCTTCCGCAGCCGCCTTTGGCTTACGCCAGCGGTGGGCGGTGTGCTCCTCTCGGGCCTAACCCTTGCCCTGCCGGCCGCTGCAACGGCCGCTACCCCCAGCGCCAAGCGTACTGCCGCCGCGTTGGTAAACAGCCCCGTGAGTGGCCGTGTAGTTGATGCCAAAGGTGAAGGCCTGCCCGGCGTTACGGTACTGCTGGAAGGCACCACGCTGGGCAGCGCTACTGATGCCTCGGGTGCTTACACCATTTCTAACGTACCCGCAGGTTCTTACACCCTGGTCATCTCGTCGGTGGGCTTTACCACCAGCCGCCAGGCTATTACCGTAGTTGACGGCCAGCCCACGCAGGTGAGCAGCATTACCCTCAACGAGGACACGCAGGCGCTGAAGGAAGTAGTGGTAGTGGGCTACGGCACGCTGAGCCGCCAGGAGCTGACCACGTCAGTAGCGTCGGTATCGGCGCCGCAGATTGAGCGGCAGCGGGTAGCCGGCTTCGATCAGGCCCTGCAAGGCCAGGCCCCCGGCGTACAGGTAACGGCTCCTACGGGAGCTCCGGGTGCGGGCATTAACGTGCGCATTCGGGGTAACAGCTCTATTACCGGCAGCAACTCCCCGCTGTATGTGATTGATGGCGTACCCGTGCTGCCCACCTACGACCGTGAGCTGAGCGTAGGCAACCAGAAGCCCAACCCCCTCAACTCCATCAACCCCGCCGATATTGAGTCGATTGACGTGCTCAAGGACGGTGCCGCCGCTGCTATTTACGGTGTGCGCGCTGCCAACGGCGTAGTGGTGGTTACTACCAAGCGTGGTAAGTCGGGCAAGCCGCAGGTAGGCCTCAATGCTTACTACGGCGTGCAGCAGCTCCGCAAGAAGCTGGACGTGCTCAACGCGCGTCAGTTTGCAGAGTACTACAATGAGTCGCAGATTAACGGGGGTGCTGCTCCTGGCTTCGCTGATGTCAATAACCTGCCCTACGACACCGATTGGCAGGATGAGGTGTACCGCACGGCCGCCATTCAGAACTATCAGCTGAACGTAAGCGGCGGCACCGACAAAACCCGTTACTATGTGGCGGGTGGCTACTTCAAGCAGGATGGTATCATTCTGAACTCGGGCTTCGACCGCTTCAACTTCAAGCTGAACTTTGATCAGCAGGCGGGCACCAAGTTCCGGATTGGCACCAACATGAACATGAGCCGCACCAATACTAATGGTAGCGTGCGCAGTGAGCTGGGCCTGGGCAACTCAGGCACCGTACTAGGTACGCTGGCTCAAATCCCGACCATTCCCGTGCGGGATGCCAACGGCGTATACGCCACCAACCCCTTCTCGCTGTCAGACAACCCCGTTGGCAACCTCCTGGAAACCAACAACAAGGCTATTACCAACCAGGTAATTGGCAACCTGTACGGGGAGTACGACATTCTGAAGAACCTGAAGTTCCGCTCGTCGCTGGGCATCGACTTCCGCACCCAGCTGGAGAATGAGTTCATCACCCGCAACTACCCCGGCACCTCGCGGGCTGATGCTTCTACGCGAGGCAGCGGCCGCACCGGCACTACCCAGCAAACTATCTGGCTCTGGGAAAACACGGTAACCTACAACCCCAACCTGGGTGAGAAGCACAGCCTGCAACTGCTGGCGGGCCAGTCGGTACAGGAGTCTAACCGCTTTGCCTCCAACGCTTCAGTGCGGGGCTACGCTTCCAACGCAGTGCCGTACCTCTCGGCCGGTACTGAGCGCCTGGGCACCAGCAGCTACGAGGAAGAGTGGGGCCTGACTAGCTTGTTTGCCCGCGCTATCTATAGCTTCGATGACCGGTACCTGGCCACGCTGAGCTTGCGCCAGGATGGCACCAGCCGCTTTGACCAGCACTACGGCTACTTCCCGGCCGTGGCTTTGGGCTGGCGCATCTCCAAGGAGTCTTTCTTCCCCCAGAACACCCCTGTTTCTGACCTGAAAGTGCGCGGCAGCTTTGGTATCAACGGTAACCAGGAGCTGGGCTACACTTACCAGCGCTTTAGCGCCTACAGCGCCGGCTCCAACTACGCAGGCAGCGCCGGCACCATCCAGGGTGGCATTCGCCCCGACCGGATCGGTAACCGCGACCTGAAGTGGGAAACGTCTAAGCAATATGACCTGGGCCTCGACTTGGGCCTGTTCAACGACCGTCTCACGTTTAACTTTGATGCCTACCGCAAGCGCTCAAACAACCTGTTGCTGAGCGTGCCCCTGGCCCCCAGCACGGGTGCTGAGCAGCTGAGCATCATCCAGAACGTGGGTACAGTAGAGAACAAGGGCCTGGAGTTTGCCCTAGCTACTACCAACGTGCAGGGCGAAAACGGAGGCTTCAACTGGAGCACTAACCTGAACGCCTCGCTGAACCGCAACAAGGTTATTGACCTGGGCACGCTGGTAAACGACCAGAACCAACTGGTGGACCGTACCATCATCAACAGCAACAGCATTACCAAGAAGGGCCAGCCGCTGGGCGTGTTCTACGGCCACCAGGTGCAGGGCATCTTCCAGTCGGCTGATGAAATTAAGGCGGCTCCTACGCAACCCGGCAACCCTAAGCCAGGAGATATCCGCTTCGTAGACGTGAACGGTGATGGTAAAATCAACAATGATGACCGCACCATCATCGGCAATCCTAACCCCAAAGTTATTGCGGGCGTTACGAACACGTTCACCTTTAAAGGTCTCGATCTGAGCGTGTTCTTCCAGGGCAGCTTCGGCAACGACATCTATAATGCCAACCGCCAAGCGCTGGAGTCGCTGACCGGCCCGGTTAACCAGCTCACCACGGTGCTCGACCGCTGGACGCCTTCTAACACCAACACCAACATACCACGGGCGGTGTTTAATGACCCGAACGGCAACGGCCGCTTCTCGTCGCGCTGGATTGAGGATGGCAGCTACGTGCGCCTCAAAAACCTAACCCTGGGCTACACACTGCCCACCACGCTCATCAACAAGGCCCGCATTGCCAGCCTGCGCGTGTACGTGAGCGGTCAGAACCTGATTACCTGGACGGACTACTCGGGCTACGACCCGGAGGTAAGCGCCGACCCCTTCTCTTCCACTAGCATCGGTCGCGACTTTGGCGTGTACCCCCAATCCCGCACTTATACCGTTGGTCTGAACGCCAACTTCTAAGCTGAGCTCCGCTATTCCCATGAAAAAGATACTAATCCCCGTTTTTGCGCTGGTTCTGCTGGGTAGCTGCGATGTTCTTGACAAGCAGCCCCTGCCCACTATTGCGCCCGAAAACTTTTACCAGAACGCCGATGACGCGGAGGCAGCTATTACGGCCGCCTACGACGCCCTGCAGGCTACCGGCCTCTACAGCCAGGACTTGGTAGTAGTGGGTGAAATGCCCTCTGATAACTGCACCAGCACCAACGGCGACGTTACCACGCTGGACCGGATTAACTGGACGCCGACCACCAGCCAGGTAACCAACATCTGGCGCGCTTGTTACATTGGCATCAACCGCGCCAATGCCGTGCTGAAATACGTGCCGAACGTATCGATGGCCGCGGATCGGAAAAACCAGATTCTGGGCGAAGCCTACTTCCTGCGGGCCCTGCACTACTACAACCTGGTGAAGCTGTACGGCGCAGTGCCGTTGCGCCTAGACCCCACCGAAACCGGTGACCCCGCAGTAATTGCCCTGCCCCGCACATCGGCTGAAACCGTGTATGGCCAGATTGTTACTGACCTGACCGCGGCCGATGGCCTGGCCCCGGCCAGCAACACCAACCGCGTAACGAAAGGAGCCGTGAATGCACTGCTGGCCAAAGTGTACCTCACGCAGCGCCAGTGGGCCCAGGCCGCAACGGCCGCCAACAAGGTTATCAACGCTGGCACGTACTCGTTGCTGCCTAATTTCAAAGGCCTTTTCCCGGCTGAGAACAAGGCGCCCGAAACCATTCTGGAAGTGCAAAACCAGGGCAACGCCGATGGCAACAACATCCTGCCCGACCTATTGCTTCCTTCGCCGCCGGCCACGTACTCCTTCCCGAAGTTCAACATTCCTACTGCCGAGCTGCTCCAGTACGCCGATACCTCATCGGTGCTGGCGGGCGGCGTGCGCAAGCCCAATGCTGACAAGCGCTGGACGCTCATTGGCCGCACCAATGCCGGCCGCGACTACGCCAGCTTCGTGTACAGCACCAGCAGCACGGCCAACGATAGAGGCGCGTTTGTGTACAAGTGGCCCGGTGCTCCCAATGCCTTCAACAGCCCCGACAACACCTACATTCTGCGCTACGCCGATGTACTGCTGATGTACGCGGAGGCTGCCAACGAACAGAGTGGCCCCTCAGCCGATGTGCTGGCTAAGCTGAACCTGGTACGTACCCGGGCTGGGTTGCTCCCGCTCACGGCTGCCTCGCCGCAGTACGCCAGCAAAAAGGCCCTGCGCGATGAAATTGACCGTCAGCGCCGCTTAGAGCTGGCCTTTGAAGGTGAGCGGTGGTATGATCTTCTGCGCTACGCCCGCCACAACCAGGCCGAACCCGGCGCGCATGCGGTAACTGCCCTGGACCTGATTCAGGAGAAGCTTACCCGTCCGGATGTGAACTACCTGTTGTTCCCCATTCCGCAGAACGAGATTAACAACAACGCACAGCTCCAGCAGAACCCTGGTTATTAATGACTTTTCGGCCCGGCGGTCTGCAAGCTGCCGGGCCGATGTAGTTAGTACGGCTAGCAGGTGGCCTGGCGTCTTCTGGGCCACCTGCTGCTTGATTTCGCTCCGCTGAATCCGCTAGAGCCAGCGGAGTTCCTGGGCCGGCCCTGCGATTAGGGGACGCGGGCCGGCCACTCGGGAACCATCTTTTTCCCTCATTTCCCTACCCTTTTGTATGGCTGCTCCCATTTCCGCATCCACAGTATCCCGGCCGGAGGCCACCACTGCTGAAGGGCAAACCCCGCGCTATACCTCAGCGCTGGCGTCCCTCACGGTGCTGTTTTTCATGATGGGTTTTATCACCTGCCTGAACGACATCTTAATTCCGTATCTCAAGGCTATTTTCGGCCTCAGCTATACTCAAGCTAACTTTATCAACCTCTGCTTCTTCGGGGCCTACTTCGTGATGGGCATTCCGGCGGGCATGCTGGTGAAGCGCATTGGCTACAAGGGCGGCATGCTCGTGGGCTTCCTGATTGCGGCTCTAGGCGCTTTCCTGTTTTACCCCGCAGCCGAAAGCCGCTCCTACGGCCTGTTTCTGGGCGCGTTGTTTGTGCTAGCTACCGGCGTAGTGCTGCTGCAAGTGGCCGGCAACCCGTACGTATCCATTCTTGGTCCGGCCCGCTCAGCGCCGGCCCGCCTCACGCTCACGCAAGCGTTTAACTCCCTGGGCACCACGGTGGCTCCCTTGCTGGGTGCCGCCCTGATTCTGTCGAACCTGCCCGATCTGGAGTCGGCCTCTACTGCCGCCATTGATGTGCGGGCTGTGCAGGTTCCTTACCTGTGCATTGGGGCCGTGCTCATTGTCATCAGCGTGCTGCTAGGCCTGCTTAAGCTGCCCAAGATTACTCTCGAGCATACTGAAGAAGCCCCCAACCGCCGCGCCTGGCACTACCGCCATCTGGTATTCGGGGTGATTGGCATTTTCGCCTACGTGGGGGGCGAGGTAGCTATTGGCTCGCACATTGTAAGCTACTTAGGCCACCCTGATATCATGGGGCTGTCGCCGAAACTAGCCGGCGACAAGGTGGCCTACTACTGGGGTGGCGCTATGGTGGGCCGCTTCCTGGGCGCTTATCTGCTCAACAAGTTCAACCCTGGCCGCCTGCTGGCTTTCAATGCCGTCGGGGCCGTGGTGCTGGTGCTCATCTCGATCAGCACCAGCGGCGACGTAGCCATGTGGAGCCTGCTGGCCGTGGGCCTGATGAACTCCATCATGTTCGCCACCATCTTCACGTTGGCCGTAGCCGGCCTGGGCCGGCACACCGAGGAAGCCTCGGGCCTGCTTAACGTGGGTATTGTGGGCGGGGCCGTGGTACCACTGCTCTTTGGGCTGGTAGCCGATTCCAGCTCCCTGCGCTGGGCCTTTGTGCTGCCCATTCTGTGCTACGTGTACATCATGTGGTATGGTCTCCGAGGCCACCGCCCCAGCCAAGCGTAACTTTCTTGCATACCCGGAGCCGTTTAGCTCCTCTATTGTCTCCTTCCACCCGTTCTGCATGTCTCTGCTCTCCAAACAAACTCTCTCCCTGGCCCTACTGCTAAGCCTAGGCCTGGGCACCAGCTGCCAGCGCATGCCCCAGGCCGGCGCTTCGGCGGCGTCCGTTAAGAAAGGCACCGCGGCTTTCTGGCTCACTAACCCCGATAAATCGGCCCTGTTTCAGGCGCAAATGGCTCCGGCCTGGACCACCAATGCCGCTACGGGCGCGGTCATTGAAATCGACGACCAGCAGACCTTTCAGACCATTGATGGCTTTGGCTACTGCCTCACGGGCGGCAGCGCCGAGCTGCTGCACCGTATGACGCCCGCCGCCCGGGCCGCCATCCTGAAAGAGCTTTTCGCTACCGATGGCACCAACATTGGCGTGAGCTACCTGCGCCTGAGCATTGGTGCCTCTGACCTTGATGCCACCGTATTCAGCTACGACGACCTGCCTGAGGGCCAGACCGACCCCACGCTGGCTAAGTTCAGCCTAGCTCCCGATAAGCAGCACCTGATTCCGGTGCTCAAGGAGATTTTGGCCATCAACCCCAGCATCAAGATTCTCGGTTCGCCCTGGTCGCCGCCCACCTGGATGAAGACCAACGGCAACTCCAAAGGCGGCTCGCTCAAGCCCGAGTTTTACGATGCCTACGCCCGCTACTTTGCCAAGTACGTGCAGGGTATGAAGGCCGAGGGCATCCGGATTGATGCCATTACGGTGCAGAATGAGCCCCTCCACCCCGGTAACAACCCCAGCCTGCTCATGCTGGCCGAGCAGCAGGCCGAGTTTGTGAAGAACAACCTGGGCCCCACGTTCAAGAAGGAGAAAATCGACACGAAGATTATCGTGTACGACCACAACGCCGACCGGCCTGATTACCCCCTGACCATTCTCAACGACCCGGAGGCCCGGCAGTACGTGGATGGCTCGGCATTTCACCTTTACGCGGGTCCTATTGAGGCCCTAAGCAAGGTGCACGATGCCTACCCCGATAAAGGCCTCTACTTCACGGAGCAGTGGGTGGGCTCAAAGAGCAAGTTCTCGGAGAACCTGCCCTGGCACGTGCGCACACTCATTATTGGCGCTACCCGCAACTGGGCCCGCACCGTGTTGGAGTGGAACCTGGCCGCCGACCCGCAGCAGAACCCCCACACGCCCGGCGGCTGCACGGAGTGCCGCGGCGCCCTTACGCTGGACGGCAACAACGTGACCCGTGAAGATGCCTACTACATCATTGCCCACGCCAGCAAGTTTGTGCGGCCCGGCTCGGTGCGCATCGGCTCCACTACTTCTGAAACGCTGCCCAATGTGGCCTACAAAACGCCCAGCGGCCAGCGCGTGGTAATTGTGCAGAACAACTCCAAGGAAACCCAGGCCTTTAGCCTCCGCCACGCGAGCAAAACCCTCAGCACCACGCTCAACGCGGGTGCTGCCGGCACCTACGTGTGGTAAACCCGCTTCCCCCTTTATGGGCTAGGCCACTGCTAGTGGCCTAGCCCATAGAAATAGTACCCCCGCTCTGATTACCTCTTTCTGGCCAGCTCCCCGCTGCGGGAAGAACCAAGCGCTTAAAGCGGAGACACCTACTCCGCTCTCCCCGCTGACTCTCCGGCCTCCCAAGGGCCTGTTAGTAATTTTTCACAACCAAAACCCCACCATCATGAACACCAGTACTTTTTGGAGCACCCAGGTGCCACGCGCCCTTAAATGCCTCGCGCTGCTGACTGGCCTAGGCCTAGGCCACTCCGCCGACGCCCAAAGCTTCCTGCGGACCGACGGCCAGCGCATTGTGAATGCCAGCAACCAGGAGGTCATTCTGAATGGCATGAACCTCGGCAACTGGGCCGTGCAGGAAGGCTACATGATGAAAGTGGGCTGGCCCGGCCTCGATGGCAAGCAAACCCAGGGTAAGGTGAAGAAGTCTCTCTACAACGCGGGCATGAGTGACGCAGCCGTGGAGACCTTCTACCAGAACTACCGCAACAACTTCATCACCAAGCCCGACATCGACTACATCGCCTCGAAGGGCTTTAACTGCATTCGGCTGCCGCTGCACTATGAGCTGTTTCTGACGCCGGCCCAGCGGGCCGTGCGCAGCAGTGTAATGCGCGGTACCGTTACCTACGACTCCTACGTGAGCCAGCTGACGAGCTGGTATAACAACAATCAGCTCTTCACCGACCCCAACAACATGGCGGCGCTGGGTATGATTGACAATGTGCTGGCCTGGGCCCAGGCCAACCAGATGTATGTGGTGCTGGATATGCACGCCGTACCCGGCTCCCAGGGCACCGACGCCAACATTGCCGACCAGATTGTGGCCAACGACCTCTGGAACCGCCAGATAAACCAGGACGTGCTCAACCGGCTGTGGTCCTTCATCTCGAACCGGTACAAGAACGATTCGCGGGTGGCCATGTACGACCTGATTAACGAGCCCAACAACTACCCCAACAACCAGAAGATTCACGACGTGCTGCAGCGCCTGATTACCACCATCCGGGGGCAGGCCGACAACCACCTGATTTTGGTGGAGGGCAACGGCTGGGGCAACGACTATAACTACATGGAGCCGTTTACCTTCCCCAACCGCTCTAACCTGGTGTACAACTCGCACCGCTACAGCGGCACGGGCTACGAGATGGACAACGGCGTAAACTCTACCGGGGGCGGGGCCAACGACCTGCGCTTCATTGGCAACCTGCGCAACTTCCGCACCACCCACAACGTGCCTATTTGGGTGGGTGAAACCGGCGAAAACTCTGACACCTGGATGCGCGATGCCGCCAAGAATCTTAACTCGGTGGGCATTGGCTGGTGCCACTGGACCTACAAGCGTTTCGAGGACCGCAGCAACCCGGCCTTTATGCACATCAACCCACCTTACGTGGTAGATGGCCCCGCCGGCCTGAACCAGGTGCTGACCAACATTCAGTTTGCTAACTGTGTGCCCAACACTACGGTAGCGGCTGTCTCTCCAAACCAGAACGGCATCGTTAACTACCCCGGCGGCGGCAACTACAACGGCACTGGCGGAACTACCAGCAGCGGCCCGGCCATTGGCCGTATCTACGAAATCAGCTCCAAGAACGGCGGCAAGGCCCTGGAGGTATCGGCCAGCTCCCAGGCTAATGGCGGCCGGGTGCAGCAATGGGGCTGGGTGAGTGCCGCTAACCAGAAGTGGAAGCTGGTAGACGCCGGCAGCGGCTACGTGCGCATTGTGAACCTGAACAGCAACAAGAGCCTAGATGTGGCCGGCCCGAGCACTGCCGACGGCGCTCTGACCCACCAGTGGGACTGGCTGAGCCAGGACAGCCAGTACTGGCAGATCATCAGCAATGGTGATGGTACCTACCGCATCATCAACAAGTACAGCGGCAAGGCTCTGGATGTGCAAAACAACTCCACCGCCGACGGTGCCGCCGTGCAGCAGTGGACTTACGGCGGAGGCAACAACCAGCGCTGGTACTTCTCAGACCAAGGGGCGGCAGCCCGCGTGGCCCTGGCCTCAACCGCCAGCGCTACCACTGAAGCTCGCCTGCAGGTGTACCCTACGCTGGCCAACTCTGAGCTGAACCTGAGCTACAATGCACCGGCTGGCCAGCGCCTGCAGCTGCGCCTGATTGACTTAACCGGCCGGGTAATCAGCAGCCAGGCAGAGCGCCCCGTAACAGCGGGCCAGAACCTGATTACGTTGCCAGTGACGGCAGTACGGGCTGGCACTTACCTGTTGCAGGTTAACACCCCCGAGGGCCTGCTGGTCCGCCGGGTAGTAGTTGCTCATTAAGATGAAACCCGTCAGCCCCGGCCGTGGGTCGGGGCTGGCTTATCTGCCTTCGCTATCGATTAAAACCTGTACATACTTATCACCTCTTCAGCTGCCACTGGCCTAACCGCCTGGGTGTTACTCTGGAGAAATTCCTTGTTCTGTTTCTTCCCCTATCCTGTCATGAGGCTCCTTTCTTTCCAATTACCACAAAGTGCAGCGGCAGTGTTGCTGCTAGGCCTGGTGGCCAGCTGCGGGGGCAACAGCTCCCCCGACCCTACTCCTACGCCGCCGCCCCCCGTGGTGCCGCCGGTAACCACAGGCCCGTCGCAGGTGGCTACCTGGACTACTACCTCTGACCGGAGTACCCTGTTCTATAAGAGCACCCTGCCCCTGAACTTCCAGGCCCCCGTAGGGCAGAACCCCACCATCACGGTAGACACCACGCAAACCTACCAGACCGTTGATGGCTTTGGCTACACCCTCACCGGGGGCAGCGCCCAGCTGATTAATCAGATGAGCGCCACCGACCGGGCGGCGCTCCTAAAAGAGCTGTTTGCCACGGATGAGAACAACATCGGGACCAGCTATTTGCGCATCAGCATCGGGGCTTCAGATCTGGATGCCAACGTGTTCACCTACGACGAAACCAGCACGCCTGACCCTACGCTGGCCCAGTTCAGCCTGGCCCCCGATAAGGTGAACCTGATTCCGGTGTTGAAGCAGATTCTGGCCATCAATCCCACTATCAAAATCCTAGGCTCACCCTGGACGGCGCCCACCTGGATGAAGACCAACAACAGCTTTGTGGGCGGCTCGTTGAAGCCGGAATACTACGCTGCCTATGCGCAGTACTTTGTAAAGTATCTGCAGGGTATGCAGGCCGAAGGCATTCGGGTTGACGCCGTAACGTTGCAGAACGAGCCGCTGAACCCCTATAACAACCCCAGCATGACCATGTCGGCCCAGGAGCAGGCCACGTTCATTCGGGACCATGTAGGGCCGGCGTTTAAGGCGGCCGGCCTCACCACCAAAATCATCCTCTACGACCACAACCTCGACCGCGCCGATTACCCGGTAACGGTACTGCAGGATGCTCAGGCGCGGCAGTACGTAGATGGCTCGGCTTTCCACCTCTACGCTGGCAGCATCTCGGCCATGACCAACGTGCACAACGCCTACCCCGATAAGGGCGTGTACTTCACGGAGCAGTGGACTGAGGGGCCAGGCAATTTTGCCGGCGACTTCAACTGGCACGTGAATAACCTCATTATTGGTGCTACCCGCAACTGGAGTCGCAACGTGCTGGAGTGGAACCTGGCCTCTGACCCCAGCTACGGGCCCCACACGCCGGGCGGCTGCACCAAGTGCATGGGCGCCATTACCATCAGCGGCAACACCGTAACCCGCAACACAGCCTACTACACGGTGGCACACGCGGCCAAATTTGTGCGCCCAGGCTCCGTGCGCATTGACACCAACGTGCCGGGTGGCCTACAAAACGTGGCATTTAAAAATCCTGAGGGCAAGAAAGTCCTCATTGTACTCAACACGGGCGGTGCCCAAACCTTCGACATCAAGTACCGGGGCAAGGTAGCCACGACTCAGCTAGCTAGCGGAGCCGTGGGAACCTACATCTGGTAGCTCATTTTACTTCTTACGCATGCACAAGTTTCTGATTGCCGCGGCGCTGGCTTCCACTCTCGGCACCACTGCCACGGCGCAAAAAGCCTCTTCTTCCAAATCCAAGGCTTCCTCCTCCTCTTCCTCCTACTCGGCGGTGGGCAAACAGGTGCAGGTCTACACCACGGCCGCTAACTCGGAGCTGCGCCTGTCGGCCACTGATAAGCTCAGCTTCTCGGCCCAGCCCCAGCCCCTGGAAACCCAGCCCACGGTCTTCGTCGACCCCAACCACTCGTTCCAGACCCTGCTCGGCATCGGCGGGGCCCTGACCGATGCCGCGGCCGAAACCTTCGCCAAGCTGCCCACAGCCCAGCAGCAGGAGTTGCTGCGCGCCTACTACAGCCCCACCCAGGGCATCGGCTACACGCTGGCGCGCACCACCATCCACAGCACCGACTTCTCCACGGCCCCCTACACGTACGTGGCCGACGGCGACAAGACGCTCCAGACCTTCAGCGTCAAGCACGACGAGCAGTACCGCATCCCCTTCATCAAGCAGGCCATTGCGGCCGCCGGCGGCCAGCTGACGATGTACGTGAGCCCCTGGAGCCCGCCGGCCTGGATGAAGACCAACCAGAGTATGCTCAAGGGCGGCAAGCTGCTGCCCGAGTACCGCCAGCTCTGGGCCGACTACTACGTCAAGTTCATCAAGGCGTACGAGCGCCAGGGCATCCCTATCTGGGGCCTGACGGTGCAGAACGAGCCCATGGCCGTGCAGAAGTGGGAGTCGTGCATTTTCACGGCCGAAGAGGAGCGCGACTTCGTGAAGGGCTACCTGGGCCCCACCCTGAAGAAAGGGGGCCTGGGCGACCGGAAGCTCATTGGCTGGGACCACAACCGCGACCTGATGTACCAGCGCGCCGCTACCTTGTTCGATGACCCGGAGGCCAGTACGTATTACTGGGGTCTGGGCTACCACTGGTACGAGACGTGGACCGGCTCGGGCATGCAGTTTGAGAACCTGCGCCGCGTACACGAAACCTACCCCGACAAGCACCTGATCTTCACGGAGGGCTGCATCGAGAAGTTTGACTTCTCGAACGTAAATGACTGGCAGCTGGGTGAGCGGTACGGCCACTCGATAATCAATGACTTCAACGCCGGCACCGAGGCCTGGACCGACTGGAACATCCTGCTGGACCAGACCGGCGGCCCCAACCACGTGGGCAACTTCTGCTACGCCCCCATCATCGGGGACACGCGCAGCGGCCGGCTGCTCTACACCAACAGCTACTACTACATCGGCCACTTCAGCAAGTTCATCCGGCCCGGGGCCCGGCGTATTGCCACCACGGCCAGCCGCGACGTGCTGCAGACCACGGCCTTCCGCAACCCCGATGGCACCGTCGCGGTGGTGGTGATGAACCAGACCGACCAGCAGCAGCCGTTCCAGCTCTGGATCAGGGGCCAGGCGGCTCCCACCACCTCGCGCCCTCACTCCATCATGACCCTGCTCGTGAACTAGCCCACCCTAGGCCAGTCTTGCATTTTGTTCGGCTGCCCCCCTCCCCTTGCCGCGGAGAGGGGCAGCCGAATTTGTAAGGAGTCACTGCTTTGGCCCCAGACCTGGCCGCGGCCACCTCCACGCCCACCCTTCACGTTGTCTTATGCCCCCAGTTAGCCTGAAAGTACTTGCGCGGGAACTCAACCTGTCCGTTTCGGCGGTGTCGCGGGCACTCAACGACCGCAGCGACATTGCCCAGCACACCAAAGACCGGGTGCGGGCGCTGGCCAGCAAGCTACAGTATGAGCCCAACCCCTACGCCAGCAGCTTGCGCGGGCACAAAAGCAAAACCATTGGCATTGTTATTCCGGCCGTGCACAACCACTTCTTCTCCTTGGCCATTAATGGCATTGAGGAGGTAGCCCGGGAAAATGATTTTCATGTGCTGATTTCCCTGACCCACGAGGCGCCCGAGCAGGAAGCCTCCATTATTCAGGTATTGGCCGCTGGGCGTGTAGATGGGGTACTGCTCTCCATGGCCCGCAACAGCCAGGCCAGCACTCACCTAACCGTACTGCGCGACCGGGGCATTCCGGTGGTGCTTTTTGACCGGGTATATGATGACTTGCCCACGGCCACCGTCACCACCGACGACTATGCCAGCGGGTATCAGGCCACCCAACACCTGCTGGAGGCGGGTTGCCGCACTGTGGCTCACCTCACTATTTCCGATACGCTTTCTATTGGCAAGCGCCGGCTGCAAGGCTACATGGCGGCTTTGCAAGACTGGGGCCTGCCCTATGAGGAAGCCCTGGTAGTGCAGGGCCACACCAATGAGGCCCTCAACACCCCACTCATTGAGGAGCTGCTGCGCAACCGGCCCGAGATTGACGGCATTTTTGCCTCCGTAGAAACGCTGGCTATGAGCAGCTACGACGCCTGCCGTAACCTGGGCCTCTCCATCCCTGATGACGTGAAAGTAATTGGGTTTTCTAACCTGGAAATTGCTGCCCTGCTCAACCCGCCCCTCACCACTATTACGCAGCCGGCCTACGCAATTGGCCGCGAGGCCGCCCGGCTGCTGTTTCGGGCCCTGCAGGAGAACGTGCATCTCTTACCCGCTGATAGTCTGGAGTTAAAATCGGAGCTGAGCGTGCGGCGCTCTACGGCCCGCACCCGGTAAAGTGGCCTAGCGGCCTGGTTTGTGGCTCCGGCTGGCCCCTACTCCCTGCTGGCGCTGGCCTAGCCCCTCGGTTGCTGGGCACCAGCGGCTTGCCGCGCACCGGTAATGGTGCACCTGCTGGCTGTTTTCCGTAATCGTTTCCGTAAATAAATCCCGTTTACGGCGTCCTGGGCACGGCAAGTTTGTGGAGATTACACTCACTAATTCCCCACCAGCCCTGAGCCTTATGCGAAAATTTACCCACCTATTGCTGCCCGCCGCGGTAGTAATATCCGTTTCGGCACACGCCCAAACCAGCCAGGTAACCGGCACGGTGCTGAGTGCTACGGATAACTCTCCCCTCCCTGGGGTATCAGTTGTTATCAAAGGCACCACCACCGGCGCCTCCACTGACCCCGACGGCAAGTTCAGCTTGCCCGTTCCCGCCACCGGCGACCCCGTGTTGGTGTTCTCCTTCATTGGTTTTGAGCCCCAGGAAGTGCGCGTGGGCGGCCGCAGTTCCATTGGCTCGGTGAAGCTTGGGGAGAAGGCCACGGCCCTGAATGACGTGGTGGTAGTGGGCTATGGCACCCAGCGCAAACGCGACATCACCGGCTCGGTAGCGTCCATCTCGGCGGAGCAAGTGGCCGAAACGCCCATTACCCGCGCCGACCAGATTCTGCAGGGCCGCGTGAGTGGCGTGCAGGTTACGCAAACGAATTCGGAGCCGGGCGGAAACGTTTCCATCCGCATTCGGGGCACTAACTCCATCAACTCCGGCAACGAGCCGCTATTCGTGGTAGATGGCTTCCCCGGCGCCGGCGACCTAAACTCCATTAACCCCAGCGACATTGAGTCGATTGAGGTGCTGAAGGATGCTTCTGCCACGGCCATTTATGGTAGCCGGGGTGCCAACGGGGTAGTTATCATCACCACCAAAAAAGGCAAGGCTGGCCGCAACGCCATCAACTTTGAGGCCTACACCGGTGTGAGCAACGTGCGCAAGAAGTACGACCTGATGAACGCCCCTGAGTTTGCGCGCTACCTCAACGACGTGCAGACGCTCAACAACCTCGAAAACAAAACCACCACGCCCCTGCCCTACACGCAGCAGCAGATTGATGCCATGGGTGAGGGTACCGACTGGCAGGATGAGATTTTCCGGCAGGGCCGCCAAAGCAATTACCAGCTGGGGTTCAGCGGCGGCACCGAAGACACCCGCTATAACCTCAGCTTCAATTACTTTGATCAGGAAGGCATTATCCTGAACTCCGGCTTCAAGCGCGGCTCCGTGCGCCTGAACCTGGACCGGAGGGTGAGCAACAAGATTAACGTGAGCTTCACCAGCCAGCTTTCCCGCACTCAGCAGCGCCTTACTACCGTAAACACCAACGGCGGTAGCAATGGGGGCGTACTGCTCGATGCCCTGCGCTTCAGCCCCATTCAGCCGGTGCGCGATGCGAATGGCAATTACACTTTCCAGAACCAGCCCCTGCCGGCCGTAGAAATTGCTGGCAACCCAGTGGCCTACGCTGAAAGTGCCAAAGACAACCTCACCACCACCCGCGCCCTCATCAACGTAGCCGGCGAGTATCAGCTACTGGAAGGCCTGAAACTGCGCATTTCGGGCGGCACCGACCTGTTTGCCAACCAGCGCAACCAGTTTATCCCCTCTACGGTGTATGTGGGCCAGAACACCAACGGCTCGGCCACTAAAGCCTCCAACAACAACTACAGCTGGCTGAACGAGAACACGCTGACCTACGACCGCAAGCTCAACGAGAACAACGCCCTGAATGTGGTGGCGGGTTTGAGCTTCCAGGAGTTCGTGAATGAGAACTACAGCGCCTCGGCCAACAACTTCTTCACCAATGCTCTGGGCTCCGATAACATAGGCCTGGGCGCTAACGTGCTGACGCCCAGCTCGGGCAAAAACTCCAACCGCCTGGCCTCTTACTTTGGGCGGGTAAACTACCGGCTGTTCGAGAAGTATCTGTTCACCTTCACGATGCGCGCCGATGGCTCCTCGCGTTTCGGGCCGAACAACAAGTGGGGCTACTTCCCTTCAGCCGCCTTCGCCTACCGTCTGATTGATGAGAACTTCATGAAGGGCTTTACGTCCCTGAGCGACCTGAAGCTGCGCGCCAGCTACGGCATCACGGGCAACCAGGAAATTGGCTCGTATCAGTCATTGGGGCGGTATGGGCTGAGCGCCTACACCTCGGGGGCCACGCGCCTGGTAGGCCTGTCGCCTTCTAACGTGCCCAACCCCGACCTGAGCTGGGAGTCTACGGCCGCCGCCGACGTGGGGATAGATGTGGCTTTCCTGAAAAACCGCATCAGCGTTACGGCCGATGTGTACTACAAGAAAACCACCGACCTGCTGCTGCAGGTATCCATTCCGCAGACAACGGGCTTCTCCAACATTCTGCAAAACGCGGGCAGCGTGCAGAACAAGGGCTTGGAGTTCTCCTTGAACACGGTCAACTTCGACTCAAAGAAGTTCTCCTGGAATACCAACCTCAACTTCTCGCTCAACCGCAACAAAGTGCTTGACCTCAATGGCGAGTACCAGCGCTTCGTAGGCCAGTCGAGTACGAGCCTGTTTCCCGGTGCTACGGCTGCCACCAGCGTGCTGCGGGTTGGGGAGCCCATTGGCTCTTTCTACGGCTACGTGTTCCAGGGCATTTGGCAGACCCCGGAGGAAATTACAGCCAGCGGCCTGACTACCACCGTGCGCCCCGGCGACCCCCGCTACGCCGATCTGAACGGCGACAAGAAGATTGACGGCAACGACCGCACCATCATTGGGCGGGCCCAGCCGAAGTTCATTTACGGCTTCACCAACGGCTTTAGCTACGGCCCCGTGAGCCTGAACATCTTTATTCAGGGCGTGCAGGGAACTGATGTGCTTAACCTCAACCGCTACGAGCTGGAGTCGGGCTTTACTACCACCAACAAGCTGAGGTCGGTGAATGACCGTTGGACTGGTCCCGGTACCAGCAACACCATTCCGAAGGCTAACAGCGTGGTGCGCCGCAGCACCGGCATTGTGAGCGACGTGGTGGAGAACGGCAGCTTCGCCCGCCTGAAAACCGTGACGGTTTCTTTCAATGTGCCCCTGCCCGAGGCCGTAACCAAAACCATTAAATCGGCCAGCGTGTACGTGACCGGCCAAAACCTGATTACGATTACGAAATACTCCGGCTACGACCCCGAAGTAAACTCGTTCGGTAACTCCGGCCTGAGCCTGAACACCGACTACAACGCCTTCCCCAGCACGCGCACCTTCATTGGCGGCGTGAAGATTGGCTTCTAATCGAACGGGTATTTCTACTTACTACTGACATGAAAAAGAAGCTCCTTCTTCTCGGCATATGTTCCCTTGGCTTCTTCTCTTCCTGCGAGTCCTTCCTGGAAGAAAAGCCTTATGATTTCCTTACCGCCAGCAACTTTTACCAAAACGAGGGCGACGCCATTGCGGGCCTGAACGGGGTGTTTAGCCTCATGCAGGCCCAAACCTACTACGGCCGCACGGTGTGGCTGGTAACGGAGCTGCCCGGCGACTACATGGCCGTGGTGGGCGCTACCACCGGCGACCGGGCCGAGCTAAGCCGCTTCACCTACACCGCCAACAACGGCGAAATCGGGAACTGGTGGGTGAACAACTACCGCCTGATTGGCCGCGCCAACGATCTGATTGACAAGGTGCCGGCCGTGAGCATGAACGAGGCCAGCAAGAACAACATCCTCGGCAACGCCCGCTTCCTGCGCGCCCTGGCCTACTTTGAGCTGGTGCGCTCCTACGGCGACGTACCCCTGATTACCTCGCCCATCAAAGGCCCGAACGACGACCTGCGCCCCGCCCGCACACCCAAAGCGGCGGTGTACGAGCAGATTATTGAGGACCTGCAGTTTGCCGAAGCCAACTGCCTGAAGGAAAACCAGATTCCGGCCGGCAACAAAGGCCGCGTTTCCAGCGGGGCCGCGGCCAGCCTGCTGGCGAAAGTATACCTCACCCGCGCCAGCTCTTCCGATGCCAAAGGCACCGACAACCAGGATGCGCTGGCCGCTTGTAACCGCGTTATCAACTCCGGCTTGTATAGCCTGATGCCAACCTACGGCGACGTTTTTCTGCCTGACCGCGAAAACAACGCCGAGCACATTTTCTCGGTGCAGTTTGATTTGCCCCCAAACGTGGGCAACATCATTGTGCGCCAAAACCTGCCGGCGGCGCTGGGCGGCTTCGCCTCGTTCACGGCCGAGGATTGGTTTGTGAAATCATACGCCGCTACCGATGTGCGCAAAGACTGGAACCTGAGCAACAAGGCCAATACCACCACGCTGCCCCAGTACTACTTCAACAAGTTCCGCGACGACAAGCGCATCGGCAACGACTCGCGCGTTAACTGGCTGGTGACCCGCTACGCCGATGTGCTGCTGATGCAGTCGGAGGCACTCAACAACCTCAACGCCGCTGACGTGACCAAGTACCAGGGCATTAACCGGGTGCGGCAGCGGGCTGGCCTGGCGGCTCTGCCCACTACCGCCACCACCAAAGATGCCTTCGTGGATCTGCTGGTGCTGGAGCGCGCCTGGGAGCTGTGTGATGAAGGCCACCGCCGCTACGACCTGATCCGGCTGAACCGCCTGAAGCAAGTGGAGAAAACCATCTTCAACCGCGACATCAGCGACAATTACCTGCTGTTCCCGATTCCGCAAACGGAAATAGCCCTCAACCCCAACCTAACGCAAAACCCTGGCTTCTAGTCAGCGCCTCTGAGCAGGTTGGGTTAGCCCGGCCTGCTCAGAGTATTTGTGCCCATTGCTTGCAATTCCTGCCCGGCGAAGTAGCCTGGGCCACGTTCAGGGCGCACTCAACACCCATTCTAGGTTTCTGCTGGCAGCTACCTGCCACTGGCCTAGCGCTTTGCAACCGCCTCCCTTCCAACTGATGCGTACTCCCACCCTCCCATATTGCCTGTTATTTCCTGCCCTGCTGTTGACCTCGGCCGTGCAGGGACAAAGCAAGCAGAACATTTACCGCAAAGGCTGGATTGACTTCAATAAGAACGGCAAAAAGGACGTGTTTGAGGATGTCGCGCAGCCAGTAGAGCGCCGGGTAGCCGACTTACTCTCGCAGATGACGCTGGAGGAGAAAACCTGCCAAACGGCCACGCTTTACGGCTACGGCCGGGTGCTGAAGGACAAGATGCCCACGGCGGAGTGGAAGACCATGGTCTGGAAGGATGGCATTGCCAACATCGACGAAGAGCTTAATGGCCTAGCCTACCACCCCGGCGCCGCCACCGAGTTTTCCTATCCGTTCAGCAAGCATGCCACTGCCATTAATGATGTGCAGAAGTGGTTTGTGGAGCAAACGCGCCTGGGTATTCCGGTTGATTTCACAAACGAGGGCATCCATGGCCTCTGCCACGACCGGGCCACGCCCTTGCCGGCCCCCATTGGTATTGGCAGCACCTGGAACAAGGCCCTGGTGCGCCAAGCCGGCGCCACCGTGGGCCGTGAGGCCAAAGCCCTGGGCTACTCCAATGTGTATGCCCCCATCCTCGACCCGGCCCGCGACCAGCGCTGGGGCCGGGTGGTAGAGTGCTACGGCGAAAATCCCTTCCATATTGCGGAGCTGGGCAAGCAAATGGTACTCGGCATTCAGGAGCAGGGCGTGGCCTCTACGCTCAAGCACTACGCCGTGTACAGCGTGCCCAAAGGTGGCCGCGACGGCGACGTGCGCACCGACCCGCACGTGGCGCCCCGCGAGATGCACCAGCTCTACCTCTACCCCTTCCGGCGCGTGATTCAGGAAGCCAAGCCCATGGGCGTGATGAGCAGCTACAACGACTGGGACGGGCAGCCGGTAACCGGCAGCCACTATTTCCTGACGGAGCTGCTGCGCGAGAAATTCGGCTTCGATGGGTACGTGGTGTCGGATAGTGAGGCCGTGGAGTTCCTGTTTACCAAGCACCACGTGGCCGATACCTACAAGCAGGCTGTGCAGCAGGCCATTGAGGCGGGCCTGAACGTGCGAACCAACTTCACCATGCCGGAGGTGTACATAATGCCCCTACGCGAGCTGGTGAAGGAAGGCCGCGTATCCATGAAGACCCTGGACCGGCGCGTGGCCGATGTGCTGCGGGTGAAGTTCCGGCTGGGCCTCTTTGACCAGCCCTACACGAGCAACCCCAAAGCCGCCGACAAAACCGTGCACACCGCGGCCGATGAAGCCTTCTCATTGCAGTTGAACCGTGAAACCATGGTGCTGCTGAAGAACGAGAAAAACCTGTTGCCGCTTGATGACAAGGCCCTGAAGTCGGTGCTGGTGACTGGCCCGTTGGCGGCGGAAAAGAACTACACCACCAGCCGGTATGGCCCCTCCAACAACCCCGTTACCACGGTGCTGGATGGCATCAAGAGCTACCTCGGGGCAAAGGCCACGGTGCACTACGCCAAAGGCTGCAACATTGTGGATGCCAGCTGGCCTGAAAGCGAAATCATTCCGACGGCTTTAACCAAAGAGGAGCAAGCCAGCATCGACGAAGCCGTGGCCCAGGCCCGGCTGGCCGATGTGGTAATTGCGGTGGTGGGTGAGGATGAGAAGCGCGTGGGCGAAAGCCTTTCGCGCACAGGCCTAGGCCTGCCCGGCCGTCAGCTGCAGCTGCTACAGGCACTGCAGGCCACTGGTAAGCCCGTGGTAATGGTATTAGTAAACGGCCAGCCGCTCACCATTAACTGGGAAAACCGCTATGTGCCGGCCATTCTGGAGGCCTGGTTTCCGGGACCTCAGAGTGGGCGCGTAATTGCAGAAACGCTGTTCGGCGACAACAACCCCGGCGGCAAGCTGCCCATCACCTTCCCCAAATCAACGGGCCAGATCGAGTACAATTTCCCCTTCAAGGTGTCGTCGCAGGCGGGCCAGCCCAGCGCGGGGCCCAACGGCTACGGCAAAACCAGCATCAACGGCGCGCTCTACCCCTTTGGCTTCGGGCTGAGCTACACCTCCTTTGAGTACGGCAACCTGGTAGTAAGCCAGCCCAGCCAGCACGCCAACGCCAATGTGCAGGTAACCATGGAGGTAACCAACACCGGGAAGCGCCTGGGCGACGAAGTGGTGCAGCTCTACCTCAAAGACAAAGTCAGCAGCGTGACCACGTACGAGTTTGACCTCCGTGGCTTTGAGCGCGTGCGGCTGCAGCCCGGCGAGAAGAAAACCGTCAGCTTCACCCTCCACCCCAACGACCTGGCCCTGCTCGACAAAAACATGAACTGGACTGTGGAGCCCGGCGAGTTTGAAGTGCTGCTCGGTAGCTCTTCCGAAGACATCCGCCTTCGCAAATCCTTCACCATTCAAGCTGACTAAGCGCCTCACAAAATAGGCCCAGCCGGCTTCCATCCTGGCCTGGCACCCTTTTAAACCCCATTTCAGATCCTTACCGGTGGCGCTCCACAACCGCGCCCCATTTTACCCAACTGCATGAGTGAGAATTTTTCCCTGGAGGGCAAAGTAATCGTGGTTACCGGTGGCACCGGCATCCTAGGCCAGTCGTTCATTGATGGCATTGTAGAAGCCGGCGGCACCGTGGGCATTCTGGGCCGCAACGCCGCCATAGCGCACGAGCGGGCCGAGGCTATCAAGGCCCGCGGCGGCCAGGCGCTGGCCCTGGTAGCCGATGTGCTGGAAGAAGACCAGTTGCGCGCCGCCTGCCAACAGGTAGTACAGACCTACGGCCGCATTGATGGCCTGGTAAACGCCGCCGGCGGCAACGGCGCCGATGGTGTGCTTGACCCTGAGCACGACGTATTTAAGATGAACCTTGAGGGCATGAAGCGGGTGATGGACCTGAACATTTGGGGTGCCATCCGGCCAACGCAGGTGTTCGGTGAGGCCATTGCGCAATCGGGCCGCCGCGGCAGCATCGTGAACATATCCTCCATGAACTCCAAGCGGGCCATTACTAAGGTGCTGGGCTACAACATGGGCAAGGCCGCCCTCGACTGCTACAACCAGTGGTTTGCGGTGGAAATGGCCAACCGCTACGGCGACAAGCTGCGCATGAATGCCCTGGCCCCCGGCTTCTTCCTGACGGAGCAAAACCGCAACCTGCTCACCACTCCCGATGGCGGCTTCACGGCTCGTGGCGAGTTGGTTATCCGCCAGACGCCCTTTAAGCGCTTCGGCCACCCCGATGAGCTGAAAGGTGCCCTGGTATGGCTGCTCAGCGACGCCTCCCAGTTTGTAACCGGCTCCATGATTTGCGTGGATGGCGGTTTTTCCATCTTTGGCGGCGTGTAACAGCTGAAACCCATGAGCAAGCAACAACCCTATTCAATGGAGCAAACCATGCGCTGGTTTGGCCCTCAAGACCCCGTAAGCCTCTCCGATTTGCGGCAGGCCGGCTGCACCGGCGTTGTCACGGCCCTGCACCACCTCCCAAACGGGGTGGTGTGGCCGGTAGCCGAAATCAGGGCCCGGCAGGCCGAGATTGAGGCCGCAGGCATGCGGTGGAGCGTGGTGGAGAGCGTGCCGGTGCACGAGCACATCAAAACCCAAACCCCCGGCTTCGAAACCTTCATTCAGAACTACCAGCAGAGCCTGCGCAACCTGGCCGAGTGCGGCATCCGCACGGTCACCTACAACTTTATGCCGGTGCTGGACTGGACCCGCACCGACCTGGCCTACGAGGTAGAAGACGGCTCCAAAGCGCTGCGCTTTGAAATGGCTGCCTTTGTGGCCTTCGATGTGCTGCTGCTCCAGCGCCCCGGCGCGGAGCAGGCCTACCCGGCGGAGGTGCTAGAAAAGGCCCGCCAGCGGTTTGCCGCCATGAGCGACGAGGACAAGCAGTTGCTGCAGCGCAACATCATTGCTGGCTTGCCCGGCAGCGAGGAGAGCTTCACGCTAGGCCAGTTTCAACAAGCCCTGGATGCCTACCAGCACATTGATGCCAACCGGCTGCGCGCCCACCTCATTCACTTTCTGCAAGAAGTGGTGCCGGTGGCCGAAGCCGGCGGCATTCACCTCGTCATCCACCCCGACGACCCGCCCTACCCCATTCTGGGCCTGCCGCGGGTGGTGAGCACTGCCGCCGATGTACAGGCGCTAGTTGATGCCGTGCCTTCGCCCAGCAACGGCCTGTGCTTCTGCACCGGCTCGTTCGGCGTACGCCCCGACAACGACCTGCCCGCTATGGTGCGTCAATTCGCTGACCGCATCAACTTTATTCACCTGCGCAGCACCCGCCGCAACGCCGAGGGCGACTTCTTCGAGGACAACCACCTGGAAGGCGACGTGGACATGTATGGCGTGGTGCGCGAATTGGTACACGTGATGCAACAGCGCCAGGTAAGCCTGCCCATGCGCCCCGACCACGGCCACCAGATGCTCGACGACCTGCACAAGAAAACCAACCCCGGCTACTCCGGCATCGGCCGCCTCCGCGGCCTAGCCGAGCTACGCGGCCTGGAACTAGGCATCCACCGAAGTCTTTCGGAAAGCAAAGGCTAAAGTCTGGTTCCTCTCCTTGAAAAGGAGGGGTTAGGGTTGGTTGACTGGCCTAGAGCAATTACCTGAACGTCCCACACCCACCCGTCATGTCGAGCGAAGTTAAGACATCTCACCCGCTGACATTGCCAAAGTATACACTCCCCCTCTCCCTGAGGAGAGGGGGCCGGGGGGTGAGGTCCAACGATGCGAGCGAGATGTCTCGACAAGCTCGACATGACGGGCTTTTGAATCGTTCTGGGCCGCTCCCACCTCATCCTGCCTCCTCACCCCTACCTGAAAACAACACGAGTTTGAGACTGAATTATAAGCTGATACTGATTTCCCTGTTCCTGACTGGCCTACACCCGGCGTTCAGCCAGCAGAAAACCCGCCTGAACGCCGGCTGGGAATTCGTGCGCCAGGATTTGGGCGGCGTATGGGAGGCCGTGCGCCCCGTAGTGGCCGGCAACCCCGAAAGCGTGCCGCTCTGGGACAAAGTGACGCTGCCGCACTGCTTTAACGCCCGCGACGCCGTGGACCCAGATGTAAACTACTACCAGGGCCCCGGTTGGTACCGCACGCAAGTGGCGGTGCAGAACCCTTACCCCGGCGGCCGCACCCTGCTGCACTTCGAAGGTGCAGGCCAGAAAACCGACGTGTACATCTACACCACCAAAGTAGGTAGCCACGTGGGCGGCTACGATGAGTGGACCGTGGACATCACCCAGGCCGTGGCCGACTTCCAGAAGACGGAGGTCTACCAAAAGCAGTTCAAAGGCCAGATTCCCATTTCCATCCGCTGCGACAACTCCCGCGACCTGGAGATGATACCCTCCGACCTGTCGGATTTTAACGTGTACGGCGGCCTGTACCGCTACCTCAACCTGGAGTACCAGCCCGCGGTGGCACTGAGCCGGTTGGTAGCCAAAGCCGAGGTAGATAAGGCGGGCAAAGCCGGAACGCTCACGGTGAAGGCGGTGCTGCCGGAAACAGCAGCGGCAGGCTCTGCGCCTTTTGCGGTGCGGTTGCTGGACCCACGCGGCAAGCAGGTGGCCCAGTACAAAGGCACCCTGGCCGCGAAACCCGGCGAGCAGGAGTTGCACCGGTTTGCCGTGAAAAGTCCGCGCTTGTGGTCACCAGATGCGCCCCAGCTGTACACCGTGCAGGTGACAGTGGGCACCGGCGCTCAGGCGTATCAGCACAGCGAGAAAGTTGGGTTCCGCCACATTGAGTTTGTGGAGAAGGGCCCCTTTATGCTGAACGGCAAGCGCCTGCTGCTGCGCGGCACGCACCGCCACGAAGACCACGCTGGCGTAGCGGCCGCCATGACCGAGCCCATGATCCGGCAGGAAATGGTGATGATGAAGCAGATGGGCGTGAATTTCATTCGGCTAGGCCACTACCAACAGTCGCGCATTGTGCTGAACCTCTGCGACTCACTGGGCATTACCGTGTGGGAAGAGATACCGTGGTGCCGGGGTGGCCTAGGCGGCCCGGTGTACCAGGCCCAGGCCAAGCGCATGCTCACCAACATGATTGAGCAGCACTACAACCACCCGGCCATCATCATTTGGGGGCTGGGCAATGAGAATGACTGGCCCGGCGACTTCCCCGAGTTTGATAAGCAGAAGATCCGGGCGTTTATGACGGAGCTCAACGACCTCTCCCACCGCCTCGATGCTTCCCGCTACACCGCCATTCGCCGCTGCGACTTCTGTAAGGACATTGTAGATGTGTACTCACCCTCCATTTGGGCGGGCTGGTACCGCGGCATCTACACCGAGTACAAAGAGGTGAGCCGCAAAGAGTTTGAGGGCGTGAAGCGCTTCCTGCACGTGGAGTGGGGCGGCGACAGCCACGCCGGCCGCCACTCCGAAAATCCCGACAACGCCCTGGCCAAAATCACGGCCGGCAAGGGCGCCGATGAGCGGTCCGGCGACGCCTCCCTGTTTGGGGGCAGCGCCCGGGTATCCAAGGATGGCGACTGGAGCGAAACCTACCTCTGCAACCTCGTGGATTGGCACCTGAAGGAGCAGGAAACCATGCCCTGGCTGAGCGGCACGGCCTACTGGCCCTTCAAGGATTTCTCCACGCCCGTGCGCCCCGATAACCCCATTCCCTACATGAACCAGAAGGGCGTTGTGGAGCGTGACTTCACGAAGAAGGAGGCCTACTACGTGTTCCAGTCGTACTGGACGACGCAGCCCATGGCCCGCATTTACGGGCACTCCTGGCCCGTGCGCTGGGGCGACGAGGGCGAGCTGAAACTGGTGAAGGTGTACTCTAACTGCGAGCAGGCCGAGCTGTTTGTGAATGGCAAAAGCTACGGCGTGAAAAAGCGCAACAGCCAGGATTTTCCGGCCGCGGGCCTGCACTGGAACGTGCCCTTCGTGGCCGGTCAAAATCAGGTGCGCGTGGTGGCTCGCCAGGGCAAGCAAACCGTGCAGGACGAAATCAGCTTCCGCTACCAAACCCAGAAATGGGGCAAGCCCACCAAGCTAACCCTCGAAAAGGTAAGCACTGCCAATGGCCTGACCACCGTAGAGGCCAAGCTCTTCGATGCTCAGGGCGTGCAGTGCCTGGATGCGGCCAGCTGGGTAGAATTCTCCCTGGCCGGCGCCGGCAAACTCCACGACGACCTGGGCACCAGCAGCGGCTCGCGCAAGGTGCAGGCCTATAACGGGCGCGCCCTCATTCAGCTGGAAGGCAAACCCGGCCAAACCGTAGTAGCGGTGCAGTCGCCTGGCCTAGAACCCGTATTACTGACGTTGTAAATGAAGTTGATTAATAGAAGCCTTATTAACCGCAGGCCTGATAGCTACCCACGCTCATTATGGCGCGGAGTACTGCTAGGTCTGTGGCTGGCCCTGCTTACGGTTCCTGCTGTGGCCCAGCGCGTAGTACAATCCATCAATAGCAACTGGCTTTTCCGTAAGGATGACGCTGGCCTGACGCCCGCGCAAGCCGCTGCGGCCAAAGGCTGGGAAGCCATTTCCCTGCCCCACACCTGGAACGCTGCCGACGTGCTCGATGATGAGCCGGGCTACTACCGTGGCGTGGGTTGGTACAAGAAAACCCTGTACGTACCCGCCGCCTGGCAGCAGCGCCGCGTGTACCTTTACTTTGAGGGTGCTAACCAGGAAGCCGAAGTATACGTGAACGGGCAACTAGCTGGCCGCCACGCGGGCGGCTACACTGCTTTCCGGGTGCCCCTCAGCGGCCTGCTGAAGTTTAACGGCTCGGCGCCGGCCGCTACCGAGGTGCTGGTCCGCCTCACCAACCGCCACAACCCCGACATTCCGCCCCTCTCCGCCGACTTCACCTTCTACGGCGGTATCTACCGAGACGTGTACCTGGAAGCCGCCGCGCCCGTGCACTTCGACCTCGACAACTACGCCTCCAACGGCACGTTCGTCACCACCCCGGCCGTATCGGCGGAGGCGGCCGACGTAGTAGTGGCGGGCGCCCTGACCAATGAATCGGGTACGGCCCGGAAAGTCACGGTGCTTACCCGGCTGCTAGACCGAGATGGGCGCACGGTGGCGAAGCAACAAACGGCGCTTACCCTCAAAGCGGGAGAAAAGCGCACGTTCCGCCAGCCCCTGCCGCGCCTACGTCAGCCGCAGCTGTGGTCGCCGGATGCGCCTTACCTGTACCGGGCCGTGTCGCAGGTGTTGGAGGGCAAGCAGGCTCCGCCGCTGGATGAAGTAACCAACCAGGTGGGGTTGCGCTGGTATAAGTTTGATGCGGCTCAGGGCTTTTTCCTGAACGGGAAGCACCTCAAGCTCATTGGCACCAACCGCCACCAGGACTACCCTGGCCTAGGCAACGCCTTGCCCAATGCCCTGCATGAGCGCGATGTGCAGCTGCTCAAGCAGCTGGGCGGCAACTTCCTGCGCGTGTCGCACTACCCCCAAGACCCCGCAGTGCTGCAGGCCTGCGACCGGCTGGGCATTCTGGCCTCGGTGGAGATTCCCATTGTGAATGCCATTACCGATTCCAAGGGCTTCTTTGCCAACTGCCTCACCATGCAAACCGAGATGATCCGCCAGGGCTACAACCACCCCAGTGTCATCATTTGGGCCTATATGAACGAGGTGCTGCTGCGCCTGCCCGCCGGTATCAAGCGCGACAACGAGCCGGGCAAAGTGTACCTGCGGCGCGTAAACCGCCTGGCCCAGGAGCTCGACAGCCTGACGCGTCGCGAAGACCCAGCCCGCTACACTATGATCGTTAACCACGGCGACTTTGAGCTGTATCAGCTGGCGGGACTGCCGGCCATTGCCCAGCTCGTGGGCTGGAACCTCTACCAGGGCTGGTACTCCGGTGACCTGGAAGGCTTCCCAAAGTTTCTGGACCGACACCGCCGAGAGCTGCCCACCAAGCCACTGCTGGTAACCGAGTACGGGGCCGACTCCGACGTGCGCCTGCACTCCTTTCAGCCCCAGCGCTTTGATAAAACCTCGGAGTACGCCAACCGCTACCATCAGTTCTACCTGAAAGCCATGCTGGAGCGGCCCTTCGTGGCGGGCAGCACAGTGTGGAACCTGGCCGAGTTCAACTCTGAAACGCGGCAGGAGGCGGTGCCCCACATCAACAACAAAAGCCTGCTCACCGGCGACCGGCAGCCTAAGGATGCCTACTTGTTTTACCAAGCGCACTTAGTTAAATCGCCTTTCCTGAAGATTGGTAGCCGCTCCTGGACGCTCCGCGCCGGCCAAGCCGTAGGCCCCGATTCGCTATTCTGCCGCCAGCCCGTGGAGGTGTACACCAACCAGCCCGCCGTGCGTCTGCTGCTCAATGGCCGCGACCTGGGCACCCGTCCCGCTGAGTTTGGCGTGGCGCGCTTTACCGTGCCGTTTGGCGCGGGCCTGAACCAGCTCCGCGCCCAGGCGCAGGGCCAAGCCATGGAGGACTTCACCGACATCGAGTTCCAACTCCTGCCCACCCGCCTGGACTCTCCGCAGCTGCCGTTCACGGAGCTCAACGTGAGCCTGGGCGACGCGCGCTATTTCACCGATGACAAGCTGCACCAAGTGTGGGTACCGGAACAGGCCTACACGCCCGGCAGCTGGGGCTACGTGGGCGGACAGGCCTACAAACAGCCCGGCGACCGGCTCCCCTACGGCTCCGACCGCGACGTTCTGGGCACTTCCTACGATGCCCTGTACGAAACCCAGCGTCTGGTCCTCAGCCAGTTCCGTCTCGACGTGCCCGACGGTGAGTACGAGGTAGTACTACACTTTGCAGAATTGGAAGCCGCGCCCCAGGGTGAGCAGCTGGTTTATAACCTCTCGGGAAACAGCAACGCCACGGGGGCCACAGCTCTGGGGCAGGCTCGCTCCTTTTCGGTGCTGGTGAACGCGCTGCCGGTGCTGCCCGAGCTGAGCACGGCCACGTATCTGCGGCCGTTGCAGGCCGCGAGCTTTACGGTGCATGCGTCGGCCAGGGAGCACCAAGGCATTGTCGTTGAGTTTACACCCGGGCAGGGACAACCCTTCCTGAACGGCATTCAAGTAAAGCGGCTGTAGCCCGCCGTGGCCGAAAGTCAATCTGCCTGACTTCCGGCTTCCATCACAACTGAAGGACGTGCTTTTTGGTGGCTGCTGGGGCCGCCCACCGGCAGGCAGGTGGTAGGGTGTGGGATTCCTACCGCCGCCGTCGGAAGCAGGCTAGGCCAGGTGGCGCCGAAAAGCACGGCCCTTCAATCCTTTTACTACCCTCTGATTCGGCCCTAGGCCACTTTTTGCTTCATGTTCTCATTTCCTTCCAAATCAGTTCTTCTCCTCGGCACCTTACTGCTCCCGGCCGTCGGGCTGCAAGCCCAACGCACCCCGGCCGGCCCGGCCGCCGTGGAGCAGCGCGTTACGGCCCTGCTAGGCCAGATGACGCTGGAGGAGAAAGTCGGTCAGCTGGTGCAGTACTCGGGGCGGGAGCTGACTGGCCCGGCCAGCAACCGTAAAACCGACCTTCTTAACAGCATCCGGAGCGGGCAGGTGGGCTCCATGCTGAACGTAAAAGGTGTGGCTGACACCCGCGCCATTCAGGCGGAGGCCCTGAAGTCGCGCCTGCACATTCCGCTGCTTTTTGCTCTCGATGTCATTCACGGCTACCAAACCGTATTTCCCGTGCCCCTGGGTGAGGCTGCCTCCTGGGACCTGAAGGCCATCCGCCTGTCGGCGCATATAGCGGCCAAGGAAGCGGCGGCCTCCGGCATTCACTGGACGTTTGCGCCCATGGTAGACGTGGGCCGCGATGCCCGCTGGGGCCGCGTGATGGAAGGCGCCGGCGAGGACACCTACCTCGGCTCCCAAATTGCCAAGGCCCGCGTGCTGGGTTTCCAGGGCGAGAAGCTGGGCGCCACCGATGCCGTGATGGCCTGCGCCAAGCACTTTGCGGCTTACGGTGCTGCCATTGCCGGCCGCGACTACAACGCCGTGGATATGAGCGAGCAGCAGCTCTGGGAAACTTACCTGCCGCCCTTCAAAGCCGCCGCCGATGCCGGCGCGGCCACCTTTATGAACTCCTTTAACACCCTCAACGGGGTGCCCGCCACGGCCAGCAGCCACCTCCAGCGCGACATCCTGAAGGGCCAGTGGAACTACCAGGGATTTGTGGTCAGCGACTGGGGCTCGATTCGGGAGATGGTGCCCTGGGGCTATGCCCCCACCGTGGCTGATGCTGCCCAAAAAGCCATAACGGCCGGCAACGACATGGACATGGAAAACGACGCCTACGGTCCGCACCTGGCCCAGCTGGTACAAAGTGGCCAGGTACCCGTAGCGCTGGTAGATGATGCCGTGCGCCGCGTGCTGCGCAAGAAGTTCGAGCTAGGCCTGTTCGATGACCCCTACAAATTCTCCGATGCCAAGCGCGAGCGAAACGTGCTCCGCGACCCGCAGCACCTGGTAGCCGCCCGTGATGTGGCTCGCAAATCAATGGTGCTGCTCAAAAACGAGAACCGCCTGTTGCCCCTGGGCCAGCAGCGCACCATTGCCGTAATTGGGCCGCTGGGCAAGTCGAAGCGCGACCTAGCCGGCGGCTGGACGGTTATTGCCGATACCGCCCACATTGTGTCGGCGTTTGAGGGCGTAACCCAGCGAGCCGGTAAAAAGGTGCGCCTGCTGTATGCCAAGGGTTGTGAGATAACCGGCAACTCACGCGCGGGCTTTGCCCAAGCCGTAGAAACGGCCAAAGCCGCCGATGTGGTAGTGCTGTGCGTGGGCGAGAGCTGGGACATGAGTGGCGAGGCCAAGTCTCGGGCCGACATTCACTTGCCCGGCGTGCAGGAAGAGCTGTTTCAGGCCCTGAAAGCCACCGGTAAGCCCATAGTGGCCGTAGTCATGGGCGGACGCCCGCTCATCTTCAACACCATGGCCGACCAGGCCGACGCTATTCTCTACGCGTGGTTCCCAGGCTCGGAAGGCGGCCATGCCTTAGCTGATGTGCTCTTCGGCGACTACAACCCCTCGGGCAAGCTTCCCTCCTCTTTCCCCCGCTCGGTAGGCCAGTTGCCGCTCAGCTACCAGCATTACAACACCGGCCGACCCGTCACCAAGCCCACCGATACTCGCTATAAGTCGGCCTATATTGATGAGCTTAACACGCCTCGTTACGCCTTCGGGCACGGGCTGAGCTACACTACCTTCCGCTATGCTGATCTGAAGCTTAGTCAGCCCACCATGCTGCCTTCGGAAACGGTGCAGGTGCAGTTTACCCTGACCAACACCGGCCCTGTAGCCGGCGAAGAAGTGGTGCAGCTGTATCTGCGCGACCTGGTATCGTCGGTGGTGCGGCCCGTGAAGGAGCTGAAGGATTTCCGCAAGGTGATGCTCAAGCCCGGCCAAAGCCAGACCATCAGCTTCACCATCAACCAAGACAAGCTAGCCTTCTACAACTCCCAGCTGCAATGGGCCGCCGAGCCCGGCGACTTCCAGCTCATGCTTGGCAGCGCCTCCGACGATATCCGCCTGGAAAGTAAGCTGGTGCTTGCGCCTTGATGTATGGGGCTGTTGTCTTCTGCCAACCGAAGAATCGTCATGCTGAGCGGGGGAGCCTCAAGCAAAGGACTGAAGCATCTCTACTTCTGGCTAACGAACTGGCCTACGCCTCTCGCTACAAGGCGGTAGAGCTGCTCCGGCTCCGCTCAGCATGCCGAATTGCGTAACCAACGATTATCAGTCATAAGTATTCCCCCCCCCCTAAAGTAGAGGCCCCTTCCATGTCGATGCCCCCCAAGGTCCTTTTCCTCTTCCTGCTTCTACTTCTGCTTGGGTGCTTCGTTGCCCGGGCCGGAGGGCCCGACCGTAAGCTGCAGAAACAAGCGGTAGCAGTACTACGTGCCCAGGTGTTGGCGGAGGCGGCCTGGGCCCTGCAGCAGGCTCCTGGAACCGTTACCAGTGCCCACTCCCCGCGTAGCGCCGGTGGCCCCCACGATTTCTTTTCGGAAGGCGACTACTGGTGGCCCGACCCTGCCACCCCCGCTGGCCCCTACGTGCAGCGCGACGGCCAAACCAACCCCGATAACTTCGTAGCTCACCGAGTGGCCATGATTCGCTTTAGCCGCATTATAGGGGCGCTGGCCTCGGCCTACCAGCTCACCCATGATCCTACATACGTGCGGCACGCCCTGGTGCATTTGCGGGCCTGGTTTACTGATCCGGCCACGCTGATGAACCCTTCCCTGCTTTACGCTCAGGCAATTTCCGGTCGTTTTATCGGGCGTGGCATCGGCATCATCGATACCATTCAGCTGATGGAAGTAGCGCAGGGAGTGCTGGTGATGGAGCCGGCTCTGGGCGCCAGTGATCTGGCGGGAATAAAGAGCTGGTTTGCGCAGTACCTGACCTGGCTTACCACGCATCCTTATGGCCAGGATGAGATGAAGGCAGCCAACAACCACGGCACGTGCTGGGTGATGCAGGTGGCTGCGTTTGCTCGCCTTACTGGCAATCAGGAGCTGCTCACGTTCTGCCGGGAGCGGTACAAAACCGTGCTCCTGCCCTCCCAGATGGCCGCTGATGGTTCTTTCCCCCTGGAAACCAAGCGCACTAAGCCCTACGGCTACTCCCTGTTCAACCTGGACGCCATGACCATGATCTGCCAGATTCTGAGCACCCCCCAGGACAACCTCTGGACCTACCAAACGGCTGATGGCCGCAGCATCCGGCGCGGCATTGAGTACCTCTACCCCTACGTGAAGGACAAAAGCGCGTGGCCCTTCCCCAAGGATGTCATGTACTGGGAAAACTGGCCGGTGGCACAGCCCTTCCTGGTATTGGGCGCTGTGCAGTTCGCCAACAAAGACTGGTTTGCCACCTGGCAGCACCTAGACCACCAGCCTGAGGTACCCGAAGTAGTGCGCAACCTGCCCGTGCGCCACCCGCTCCTCTGGCTGCCATAACTCTACTTAGAAATAGAAAAGCCCGTCATGCTGAGCTTGTCGAAGCCTCTCTACCGCTGGCTAACTACTACTGGCCTAGAGCTATGCAACGAACAGTATAGATGCTTCGACTGCGCGGACGGCAGATAAAGCATGACGGCCTAAGCTAAGCACACCAGTTCTCACTCTTACTTCAGCCTCTAGGCCACTTCATAGGCATTACGAGCCGCGTCAGTTTTCTCCTACTAAAGCCCATTCATGATGAAACTTCATACGCTTGGCCTCGGCCTTCTGTCTCTGCTCGCGGCTCCGGCCCTAGGCCAGTCGGCGCTTACAAAGAAGACGCTTAAGCTGGCCGAAACTCAGGCGGCCCTACTGCTGGAGCAGGTGCCCCTGGCAGTGCAGCAGAAGGCTGTGGCTCCGGGTAAGCTTCCTCCGGTTTCACCCCGTTCGCTCACCCCTACGGGGGAACTGGCAGTAGTACCTTCCAAGGACTGGACCAGCGGCTTTTTCCCCGGCTACTTATGGTTGCTTTCGGAGGCGACGGGCCAGCCCAAATGGCAAACCGCCGCCAGAACCTATACGGCCAACATTGAGCGGGAGAAGCTCGACGTTACCAGTCACGACGTGGGCTTTAAGGTGTACTGCAGCTTCGGCAGCGGCTACCGGCTCACACATGACCCGACTTACCGCGAGGTAATTGTGCAGGCGGCACGCACGCTCAGCACACGCTTTAACCCCAAGGTAGGTGCCATCCGCTCCTGGGACCACCACCGCGAAACCTGGGGCTACCCGGTCATCATCGACAACATGATGAACCTGGAACTGCTGTTTGCGGCCACTCGCCTGTCCGGTGATTCCTCGTTTTACAAGATTGCCGTCAGCCACGCCACCAAAACCCTCAACAACCACTTCCGCCCCGATTTTAGCTCCTACCACGTAGTAGATTACGACACGCTGACGGGCAACGTGGTGAAGCGCACTACTCATCAGGGTGCTGCCAATGAGTCGGCGTGGGCGCGGGGGCAGGGCTGGGCGCTGTACGGCTTCACTATGTGCTACCGCGAAACCAAGAACAAAGCCTACTTAGCCCAGGCCGAGCAGGTGGCTGCATTCATCATGAATCACCCTAACCTGCCCAAAGACCTGGTACCGTACTGGGACTTCAATGCTCCCGGCATTCCCAAAGAGCCCCGCGATGCTTCTGCTGCCGCCATTATGGCCTCGGCACTGTATGAGTTGAGCACCTATAGCCCTGCTAGCGCAGCTCTGTACCGCCGTACGGCCAATAAAATCATGGACAGCCTAAGCAAGCACTATACTGCCAAGCCCGGTGGTAGCCGTGGCTTCCTGCTCCTGCACAGCACCGGTCACAAACCCGCCAACAGCGAAATCGACGTGCCTATCATCTACGCCGACTACTATTTTATGGAAGCGCTGCTGCGCCGCCGCAGCCTGGATACCGGCAAGCAACTATCGTTGCGCTAGAATCAGTTGGCTTGCTGGATCAGTGACGGCTAGGCGTACTTACTCGCTCAGTAGCAGCACAGGCCTGTTGCCGGATAGTAGGCTGGCTTGCTGTTTTGCCACCTCACACGTCCGCACACTCTGAGGTAACGTTGTTAGCAGGCAATATAATTGCCTTACCTGGGTTATGCGGATCGTAAGAAACCTGGTACAGCCAGATTTTGCGCCGCTGGCAGCTACTTCAGCCCTGCGGCATGCTAAGGGGGCAATACCTTGATCCGAAATCGTTTACGCAAATAAAGTGGTGGGTTAGCGCACGGATGCCCGTAAAAAAGCAGGACTTTTTCATGCTTTCCTGACGGAAGCAAAGAACTGTTCTTCTCTACCTAACCCACCAAAACACATGTCGTACACCACTCTGCTTGCTGGTCTTTCCCAGCTGGGCCTCGCCCTCGTACTTACTGCGGTTTCTGGCTGTCAGAAGCCCGAGGCCGCTACTCCGGCCACTAGTGCTACGGGCAGCGCCAACTCTACTATCACCACGTTTCGGCACCCTGGCGTGCTCAACAGCAAAGCCAGCCTTGATTTGGTGGCTTCGCAAGCCAATGCCAGCGATGCCACCCGCCTGGCCGGCTACAATAAAGTGATTGAGTACATGAATCAATACCCGGTGCCTACCTCCTTCCCGGCGGTAGTGTACGTGGTGGGCAGCGGCGGCAGCCCCACCGAAGACCAGATCCGGCGGGATGCGGTGCTGGCCTACGCCTGTGCTTTGCGATGGGTGAAAACCGGCAACGCCACCTATGCGGGGCAGGCCAAGCAAATCCTCAATGGCTACGCCTACAACTTTCAGCGCTACTCCACCTCTCCTAAGCCCGACGGCAGCCCCACGGAGTTTCGGCAAACGTACCTGGAGGCCTCCTGGGTGGCGCCCAACTTTGTGGCGGCGGCTGAAATTATTCGTTACTACCAGGTAAATGGCACCACGGGCGCGGGGTGGTCGGCCACGGATATTGCCAAGTTCAACGACTTCCTTAACAACCTCAAAAACAACTACGTTAATAACGTACCAGGCTCCATCAGTGACATCAACAACTGGCAGGTGTCGTGCGCGTACGCTAAAATGGCCCTGGGCGTGTGGTTCAACAGCACCACCGTTTACGACAACGGATATAATTACCTCCTGGAAGTGATGCCCCAGGTGTTCTACTCCGATGGAGCGGTAAAAGAGCAGCGCGACCGGGACTGCGTGCACCCTCAGTACACCCTGACGGGCCTAACCTACGCCGCCGAAATTGCCCGCATTCAGGGCAACAACACCATTTATGAGTACAACGGCCAACAGATTAAGAATGGATGGAATCGGTTTGAGGACGCTGTAGCCGGCAATTACACCCGCAACTGTAGCGGCAGCCAGATTTTCCCCGGCATTGAAACGGCCTACAACTATTATGGCACGGCCAAGCTAGCCTCGCTGCGCGACCGGCAGGACCCCTATGGGACGCCCGGTGACAAAACCTTCGTGGGCTTCACCTCCTTCACGCACCGCAGCATCGGCCGCTAGGCCTGCTTACCTCTGCAAAAGCAGGCTGGCTACTGAAAAGCCGCCGCTCTACTCTATGTAACCAGTCCGCTTCGGCAGACCGAGAGGCCTACTGCGCTACGCGGGGCTTTTTGGTCTGCCGAAGTGCTTTTGGCCGCCTAACCGCAGGAAAGGTTTTAAGCGTTACATTCTCTAGGCCAGTGCACTGCCTGTGGTGTTGCTAGCGTTATAATGAGGCCACTATATTCCTGCCGCGAGGCGTTAGTACTATCTTACCCAGCAGCTATGCTACTCCGGCTTGTTCGTCGTCTGCCACGCCTGCTCTTCGCCCCCGCCTTGTTGCTTGACTTAGCCGCTCTGCTCCTCATTAGCGGCATTTTACTTGGCAGTTTACCCAACAAGCAGCAAACGATACTGCAGATTACGATGCCTCTCAAACGCCAGAAGACGCGTCTAGACGACTATGGTATGCGGTTCGAATTACCCTCCCCCGCAGAGTTACGCCAGCTACGCCAATGGCAAACCGTAATGCTTGTGGGTAGTCAGCCCGCCGATAGCTTAAATCTTGAGCTCTTCAGACGGAAGGTGGAACACATGCTGCAGTTCCCTGATAACACTAGGGGAATAGCACTACGCTTTGGTTCGCAGGCACGCTTTGGCCGCATTGTTGACGCGCTAGACTGCGTTCAGCAGCTTGATGCCAAGAAATACCTGCTTGATATTCAGTCGCCGGCCCCAGCATTGTATGTGTTAACCGACGCCCGCCAGCAGCCTAAGCCACTCACTACCTTCGCTTCCCCTATTACGGCGCCAACGCCTGATTCTGCCTCCTCTGCCACCAGCCGTTGGGTGCAACAAGTAGGCGCACCTTTGCATCATCCGGCCTGGGGTACAGCCTTGCTCGCCTGCTTCGGCCTGGCGGCCCTTGGCACCACCATTTACCTTATTCGTGAGTTATCTTGACCCGATATACTACGCACTTCCTGCTCCCTTACTTGCAGCCGGAATACTCTTACTTAGCGTAAATCACGGAATCTGACGCGCTGAAATTGCGTTCTTCCTTCTATGCCTGCTCTCTCCCCCGACCTGCGTAAAGCGCTTCTTAACCTCCCCCAGAAAGAAAAGGACCAGCTACTCACCCGCCTCGTGAGCCAAGATGCCGTACTTACGGAGCAGCTCAGCTACCGCCTCTTAGAGGGTGATGACGCGCTGGAACAGCGCCGCTTGCGCCTGCGCACTCAGGTAGACGACCCCGTGCGTGGCTACCACCAAACCCCCAACGACCTGCTCCACATTGTGCGGCAACTGCAAGGCCGCCTGGCCTACCACACCCGCATCACCGGCGACCTGTTTGGCGAGGTAGAGCTAACTCTTCGGCTGTTAACCAACGTGTTGCGCCACCAGCCCGAGGCGGTGAGCCGCTTGCACGGTCCCACTCAGCCCTTGCTGCAGCACCTAGCCCGCCGCACCCACGAGGCCCTAAAGCAAGCCGCCAAGCTCCACGAAGACTACCACGTAGAACTAGAGCCTGCCACCAACGAACTGCTTACCTTACTCTACGCCTCCGCCGCCGCACCCCTAGCCCGCGAGCTAGGCGTACCCATGGTGAAGTTGTGACGTGTCATTGCGAGGAGGTACGACGAAGCAATCTTTCCTTGTCCGTGCGCTAAACTCTAATCTACTCAAAAGCCCTTACCACCTGCGTGGACCTAAGGGCTTTTCTTTTTTCAGGCTCGTGCAACGACGCAGGAAGAATTGCTTCGTCCTGCGTCCTCGCAATGACACGTCACAACTTCACCAGTTCACCGTGGGTACGCTATGTATCTTTTCTGGCGCGAAAACAGTACGCTAAGTGTTGACTGCCCTATTACGCGGTTGCCTCTCACTAATTACTTTTCGCTATGTCTGCTACGCCTTCTCCTGAGCACGTGCGCATCCCTACGCACCTGTCTGCCGCCGAGCTTCACCAAGCCCTTGATGAGTTGGATGCCAAAATCCGCACCCTGCAAAACCGCGCCCACGCCACTACCTCCAACTCCCAGCACACCTACCACGAGCACATTGCCGCCTTGGAAACCAAGCGTGCTGGGCTAGCAGCCCAACTAAAGGATGCCCCCGCCGCTCAAACCCCACCCTCCGATTCTGACCGCAGCACCTGGGACGAAATCTGGCGTGGTATTGAAAACCTGCGCAACGATTTGCGCAACATCATTTAGCATACCACTACTTTCTAGGCCAGTAAATAACGCCCTTGCCGGTGGTTTACTGGCCTAGCTGTTTCCGGCCGCAACTGTAAGCCCTGCCTTTGGTGGGGCTTTTTAGTTGCCTGCTTTTTTGCTGTGCCAGGCCAGTAGCGGTTAAGCAGCCCCGCAGATCAGCGGGCCAATCCAGCAGTTCGGCGGGCCAATTTACCGTTCACTGAAATTCAGTTCTTAAAGGGCTAGGGGTAGGCTAGGTTTGAATCATCAATCAACCACCAACTGCCTTACCCCATGAACCTGACTGCCTCTCTCCGCTCCTGCTGTGCCGCCATTTTGCTCCTGAGTGCTACCACTACGGCGGCCTTGGCTACTTCACCAGCATTGGCAACATCTGCCCCAACCGATACCCCGGCCGCGCATCCTGCTTTCACGGTGCAGGTGGTGGGTAAGGGCCAGCCCATGTTGTTGATTCCGGGCCTTACGTGCCCTGGTGCCGTGTGGGAGGCAACCGTAGCCCACTACCAGAAGCAGTACCAGTGCCACGTGGTGTCGTTGGCGGGGTTTGGGGGCACACCTGCCCTGCCTAACACGCAGCAGTTCCTGCAGCAGGTCCGCGACCAGCTGCTGGCCTACATCAAAACCCAGAAACTGAACCGCCCCGTGGTGGTAGGCCACAGCCTGGGCGGTTTCATGGGCCTGTGGCTGAGCGCCACCCAGCCCGAAGCCGTAGGCCCCTTGGTTATTGTAGACTCGCTGCCCTTCCTGGCCGCCATTCAAAACCCTTCGCTTACGGTTGAGCAGGCCAAGCCCATGGCCGAAAACATGCGCCAGCAGATGAGCCAGGGCAAGATGTCGGCGGCTATGGCTCGCCAGACCTCGGCCTCCATGATGACCGATACCGCCCGCATTTCTCAGGCCACCCGCTGGTCGTTGGCTTCTGACCCCGCCACCGTAGCCCAGGCCTACTACGACCTAATGACCACCGATCTTCGCCAGGATGTAACCCGCATTCAGCAGCCCGTACTGGTGCTGGGCGCCTGGGCCGCCTACAAGGCATATGGCTCTACCAAAGAGGGCACCAAGGCCGTGTTTGAGCAGCAGTACGCCAAGCTACCCCAGCACCGCGTTGAAATGTCGGAGGCAGGCAAGCATTTTCTGATGTGGGATGATACGCAGTGGTTTTTTGCCCAAACCGATGCCTTCCTGAAGCAGAACAGTGTAGCCAAGAAGTAGCAAACAGCTTTACGAGCACGCTCAACGGCAGGGCCGCCCCGGCAGCTCTGCCGTTTTTCCTCAACATCTCCCACGAAAAACACCTGGTGGTTATGCTTCTGCAAAAAGACTTCATGGCCCTGCGGCTTGAGCTGTCGGTGAAGGCTAAGAATGGGCTTGATTTCATAGTGGCCGCAAGCGTGGTCTGGGCCGCAATTGCCTTCATCTGGATGTTGCCGCACTCACCCGCGCACAAAGCCTTTATTACCTTCTTGGTAGGGGCCGCTACAATGCCCCTGGCCTGGCTTTTCTCCAGAGTGTTGCGCACCACCTGGCGCCTCCCGCACAATCCGCTCCAGCCCTTAGGCCTATGGCTGAATGTTGCGCAGCTGTTTTATTTCCCCTTTCTTATGTTCATTTATAGCAAGTACCCCTCCTCCTTTATCATGACCTACGGCATAATCACGGGGGCCCATTTCTTTCCGTATGCCTGGTTTTACTGTGCCCGCCCCTATGCGGCTATGGCGGGCGTAATTCCGGTGGGCTGCCTGGTGCTGGGCCTGCGGTTGGCCGTAGCGCAGCTGTATATGATTCCGGTTTTTATGGTTTGCTCTTTATTGGTGCTGAGCGGATTATTAATCATTTCTTACCGCCACAACAGACAGGCCTACGCTAGCCTAGCGGTGCCGGCCCATTAGCCTGGTTTACTGCTGTCATCCGTTTTTACTATGTTTTCCTACGCCGCCGTTCCTCCTCCTACCCGCTTATATTGGCGCTGCCAACTAATTGGCTGGAGTTTGTACTTCGTCATCTGCCTGGTAGCCTTTGCCTTCATGGGTGCGGCCTCCGCCGACATGGTAAAGATTACCCTGGCTATTGCGGCTACCATGCTGGCCATTACGCACTGGCTCCGCTACCACCTGCGAGCCAATAAGTGGGAGCAGTTGCCGCCCCTGCCGCTGTTGGGGCGCCTGCTGGTTGCTCACGCCTTGTTATCATTACTCAGCCAGGTAATTATCGGGGCGCTGATTATAGTACTGATTAAACCGGCCCCCGATGGGAATCCGCATGGCTGGGCGCAGTTTTTCGGGTATGCCATCAACGTAAATATTCTGTTGTGGCTGTGGGCTGGGTTTTACTTCGGCTGGCACTACCTCACGCGCTACAAACAAGCAGAGGTAGATAAGTGGAAGCTGGCCACGTCGGTGCAGGAAGCTGAAATGCGCACCCTCAAGGCCCAGATCAACCCGCACTTCATGTTCAATGGGCTCAACAACATTAGGGCCCTGGTGATGGAAGACCCCGGCCGGGCCCGCGACATGATAACCCACCTCTCCGACCTGTTGCGCTATTCCATTCAGCTAAACAGCGCTGAGCAGGTGCCTCTGGGCCGGGAACTGGAAATTGTAGAGCACTACCTGCAACTGGAGGCGCTGCAGTTGGAAGAGCGCCTGACCTACTCCCTCGACGTTGACCCCGCGGCCCTACCAGTCCAGATTCCGCCCATGACGCTGCAGCTGCTGGTGGAAAATGCCATCAAGCATGGTATTTCTCCGCGGCCCGAGGGGGGCTTCATCCGGCTGCGGGCGCAACTGGCGCCTGCGGCTCACAACCTGCACATTGAAGTACGGAGCACGGGGCAGTACCAGCCCCAACCCGGTCACGAGGGAGTGGGCCTGCGTAATGCCCGCGAGCGGCTGGCCCTATTATATGGGGCCAGTGCTGCGCTGCGCATCACCAACGACCCTGCCCAACCGGAGGTAGTAGTGGCGGAGCTGCAGCTGCCCTTCATTGCGGCACCGGTTCCCTCCCTCGCAACTAGCTATTAATCTGTCAAGATACCTTCATGAACGTTTTACTGGTGGATGACTCCCGCCTGGCGCGCGCTGAACTGCGCCACTTACTACAGGCTTTTCCGGACGTGCAGATTGTAGGGGAAGCGCGTCATGCGGCTGAAGCGCGCACCCAGTTGCGGCAGCTCCAGCCCGATTTGCTGTTTCTTGATATTCATATGCCCGGCGAAACGGGGTTTGAGCTGCTGGCTACGCTTGATCAGGCTCCGCACGTCATTTTTACCACGGCCTATGATGAGTACGCCCTAAGAGCCTTTGAGGTAAATGCCCTGGATTATTTGCTTAAGCCAGTGCAGGAAATGCGGCTAGCTGCGGCGCTAGAGAAGGCCCGTACCAAGTTGGCCGTTCAGGCCGTACCGGAGCTGGTGGGCCCGGGCCCCACCGATGAGCCGGCCCCCACCCCGCTTACTGCCCAGGATCAGGTGTTTGTGAAGGATGGGGAGCGATGCTGGTTTGTGCGGCTGGCCGATATCAAGCTGTTTGAAATCAACGGGAGCTACACCCAAATCTACTTCGACCAGCACCGCCCCCTTATTCCGCGCACCCTGCAGCACCTGGAGGCCCGCCTCGACCCAAAGGTTTTTTTTCGGGCTAATCGACAGCAAATCATTAATCTGAAGTGGATTGCGGGCATTGAACCTTGGTTCAGCAACACGCTTAAGATTCAGCTACGCGATGGGCCGGAGGTGGAAGTTTCGCGTCAGCAGTCGGTGCGGTTTCGGGAGCTTATGAGCCTGTAAAAAGAGCAGTAAATCAAGTATTTTGCATCTTTTTTGGGCTTGTAATAGTACAATGAGGAGAGCTTGTTGCTCGCTGCCCGCCGGCAGAACCTCCCACCGAGACTCTCTTCCCATGAAAGCATTTCTCTATATATCCGCCATAGGCCTAGGCCTGCTCAGTGCCTCCTGCTCGCAAGAAAAGATACTTCATAACCCTAAGAGCAGTTATGGGTCAGTAAAGATGAAAGGCGCTAAGCGCGGCAACGACAAGTCTCAATTCAAGAAGAACCGCAACCCAATTGGCTTGGGGCTTGATATGAATGGTAACAATCCTTACAAGTTCCGCATGGTAGATTCCGGTAAGCCGTATAAGTACAGCAACAAGCCTAAATAACGCTCCTACTTCCATTCTGGAAACACAAAAAGGCTGCTCTGATAAAGGGTAGCCTTTTTGTGTTTTAGAGAGACTCTCAACCCAGCTTCCTTGATTAATGAAAACCAGTAATGGCTAAACACTACTTAATATCTGCTGAAAAATTTGGTTAACCATCCGCACTCCTTTCGGAGTCCGGAAATGTTAATTTTACGTACTTAAACTTTGTTGCTTGCGGATTCTGCTGGATGGCTAGATTTTTACTCTGTTCCTTACTTTTCTGGGTAACTCTAGGCCTCCTGGCTCAGCCCGGTACGGCTCAGGTGCCGGGTGCCCCCACGCCCGTAGGGTCCGGCACGACGCTAGAGCCCGGCCGACTGATATTCCGGCTCAAGCCGGCTTACGCAGCCCAGGCCCGCGCAAACGGCGTGGCTGTAACTGCCCTGCAAACGGCTCTTGCCGGGGTAGGAGCCACTTCTGTGCAGCAAAAGTTTCCGCAGGCGCAGGAGGTAGCTTCTAAGCGGCCCGGTGCCGTTGACCTAAGCCTACTCTACCAAGTGGAGTTTGACCGCCGCCTGGCTCCTGAAAAGGCCTGCCAGCAGCTGTTGCTCAGTGGCGCCGTAGAGTATGCAGAGCCCCGCTACAGCCGCCAGCCACTATACCTCCCCAACGATCCCCTGGCCGATTCTACTACTGCCAGCGGCCAGTACTACCTTAAGAATATCAGGGCTTACAGGGCCTGGGATGTTACCCAGGGAGATACCAGCATGGTTATCGGGATTATCGACGGCGGCACCCGCTACACGCACGAAGACCTGGCGAGCCAGATTCAGTATAACCGCCTCGACCCTATTGACGGAATTGACAACGACCACGACGGGTACATTGACAACTACCGGGGCTGGGATTTTGCCGACAATGACAATGATGCCACCCGCGAAGCCAATAGCGTGCACGGCATTCTGGTTGCGGGGTGTGCCGCCGGAGCCGTTAATAACGGTAAGGGCATTGCCGGAGTAGGCTTCAAATGCCGTTTCATGCCCCTGAAGATATACCCCAGCACTCCTGCAGGCAGCTTTGGTGGCTTTGAGGCCATTGTGTACGCCGCTGATCATGGGTGTCAAGTCATTAACCTTTCGTGGGGCGGCGAAGGAGGCCGCTCGCAGTTTGAGCAGGATATCATCAACTACGCGGCCATCAACCATGATGTAGTAATTGTGGCTGCCGCAGGTAACACCAACGATGATCTGGACTTCTACCCTGCCAGCTACAACAACGTTATCTCGGTGGCCTCCTTACTGCCCTCCGATGAAAAAGGCACCAATGCCACCTATAGTCGGCGCGTAGACCTCTCTGCCCCTGGCCTCCAGATTCTGACTACCTTCGGCAACAACGATTCTGACTATATCGCCGTGGGTGGCTCTTCATTCGCGGCGCCTCTGGTTGCCGGGGCGGCGGCGTTGGTGCGGGTACGGTTTCCGCAGTTTAACGCGGCACAAGTAGCCGCGCAGCTGCGCCAGACCGCCGATAACATCTACCAACTGCCAGGCAACACCGCGTATGCTGGCAAACTGGGTGCGGGCAGGTTAAACGTGCTGCGGGCCGTAGCTCTCACCGATCGGCACTCCGCCCGCATTATGAGCAGCACCATCACCCCGGCCCGAGCCGCATTCTTACCCGGTGATGCCCTACAACTTACCGCGGAGGTGCAAAACCTGCTTTTGCCGGTAACCAACTTACGCATTACGGTCACTTCGCTCTCGCCTTACCTTGCAGTGCAGCAAGGTACATTTACAGCGGGCGCCCTGGCTACGTTACAGCGGGCTACCAACAGTGCCACTCCGTTTCGGCTGGATGTGGCCGGCACGGTTCCACTGAATACCTCGGCGGTGCTGCGCTATCATTTGGAGGATGCCGCCACCGGCTACCAGGAAGACCAGTATACCACGGTGCTGCTGAACCCCGATTATGTGGTGCTGGATGCTAATAACCTGCGCCTCACTTTAACCAGCCGGGGCAAGCTAGGCTACGTAACCCTCAACAACAGCATTGGGGAAGGTGTACGCTACAAAGGCGGGGCACCGCTACTATATGAAGGGGGCCTACTGGTAGCCACCTCGCCTACCCGCGTTTCCAACAATCTGCGTAACAATTGGCCTAAAGCAGACCAGAGCTTCTACTCCCTGGCGCGCGCCACCTTGCGCGACCAGACCGTGCGCGCCGATCAGGAGGCCTATGCGGTGTTCCGCGACTCCTTGCCCGGCGATACCCGCAGCCGCACGGTGGGCGTACAGGTAAGGCAGGTGGCCTACGCCTGGGCAGCTGATCCGCACCGCGACTACGTAATTCTGGAGTATCACCTCACCAACCTTACTCCCGACACCCTCCGCCCCTTGCACGCGGGCCTGTTCATGGATTGGGATCTGGCGCCGGATGCTACGCGCAACACCGCCGGCTGGGACTCTACCCGAGCCTTGGCTTACGTGTATGCGCCCGCTTCTCCGAACCTATTTGTGGGGGTTAAGCACCTGGTGGGTGGGAAGCCCAGCGTATACTCTATCACCGATGCCCCCACGGCCCCAGTGTATTTGGGCAATGGGTTTACTACTGCCGAGAAATTCCTGAGCCTGAGCAGTGGTACTCGCAATGCCACCGCTGGCTTCCCGTTGGGTGCCGATGTAGCGCAGGTTACGGGAGCTGCCATACCCCGCTTAGCCCCCCACGACTCAGTAGTGGTAGCGTTTGCGGTACTGGCGGCCCCCTCACTGGCCCAGCTACAGACTACTGCCGAGGCGGCCCAGTCACGGTACTCCCTGCTCCTGCCAGTACGGGCGCCCCTGGCCAAAGCGGGCATCCAGCTATACCCCAACCCCAGCAACGGGCGGGTGCAGCTGGTGCTGCCAAGTAGCCTGGGCTCGGCTAGGGTGCAGGTAATTTCTGCGCTAGGCCAGGTTGTGCTGAGCCAAAGCGTAACGTCCGGCGCTTCTACCCTGCTCAACCTAACCCAACAGGCCGCTGGCATATATGTGGTGCAGGTTGCCACAGCGGCGGGCGTATTTAGCCAGCGCTTGGCCGTGCAGCAGTAAGTATTAGTGCGATGATACCTAGGGTAACCCAGGCAATTCACATGGCCCTTGCTGCCCGTGCTACACGGGGCACGTTAGGTTGCAGCTGAATTTGCTCAGACAAGGCAAAAACAAGGTTGAGCTAAAAGGCCGGTATCTTTGTAGTGCATTCCTTTTCCCCTTGAGCATTCTTCGCGTAGAAGATGCATCCCACCCTGAACAATTCCCCATGGAAACTACCCAGCTTGAACGAGCTTCGCGGCTTGAACACGACTTTCTAGGCGAGCGGCCCATTCCCGAAAACGTGTATTATGGCATCCAGACGCTGCGCGCCATGGAAAACTTCGATATCACGGGCATTCCACTGAAGGCCGAGCCGCTGTTTGTGCAGGCACTGGCCTACGTGAAGAAAGCCGCCGCTCTGGCTAACCGCGACCTGGGCGTGCTTGACGCAACCATTGCCGACTACATTGCCCAAGCCTGCGACCGGGTGATTGCGGGTGAGCTAGACGATCAGTTTCTAACGGACATGATTCAGGGCGGAGCAGGCACCTCCGTGAACATGAATGCCAACGAGGTTATTGCCAATGTGGCGCTGGAAATGATGGGCCACTCAAAGGGCGACTATCATTTCTGCCATCCCAACAACCACGTCAACTGCTCCCAATCAACCAACGACGCCTATCCAACGGCTTTCCGCATTGCGCTCAACAACAAGCTGGTAGGTTACCGCCGGGCCCTGGAGCAACTAGCCGATGCCTTTGCTACCAAAGGCGAGGAATTCCGGAACGTGCTGAAAATGGGCCGGACACAGCTGCAGGATGCTGTGCCCATGAGCATGGGGGATGAATTTCGGGCTTTTGCCACCAACCTGCGCGAAGAGCTACTTCGTATTGATGACAGCCGCCAGCTGATTCGGGAGATTAACATGGGCGCCACGGCCATTGGCACCCGGGTAAATGCCCCTTCCGGCTACGCCGAGCTGGTTACGGAGCACCTGCGCACCCTCACTGGCCTAGACTTGGTGCTGGCCGGCGACCTGATTGAAGCCACTTACGATACGGGCGCTTACGTGCAGCTCTCCGGGGTGCTCAAGCGCACTGCCGTAAAACTCTCCAAGATCTGCAACGACCTGCGCCTGCTTTCCTCGGGCCCCCGCGCTGGTCTGAATGAGATTAACTTACCGCCCCTGCAGCCTGGGTCCAGCATCATGCCTGGTAAAGTAAACCCCGTAGTGCCGGAAGTGGTAAACCAAACGGCCTTCTACGTAATTGGGGCCGACCTCACTGTGACCATGGCTGCGGAGGCTGGCCAGTTGCAGCTCAACGTAATGGAGCCCGTGATTTCCTTCGCCCTATTCACATCTATCTCCTACATGACGCGCGCCTGCCATACCCTGCGCGAGAAATGCGTAATAGGCATAACGGCTAATGCGCAACACACTGAGCAGCAAGTGCGCAACAGCGTGGGAATTGTGACGCAGCTTAACCCCGTGCTAGGCTACGAAACCTCCGCCGAAGTTGCCAAAGAAGCCCTCCGGACCGGCAAATCAGTGTACGATGTAGCTGTGACGGAGCGCCAATTGCTCACGCAGGAGAAATGGGATGAGATTTTCACCTTCGAAAACCTGATTCGGCCTCACTTCATTCAGTAACCTCCCGTTGAGGCCCACCGCCAGAGTAACAAGCCGGCCTATCTGCAAGCCTCGCCTCACCAGCGGTGCCTCTGCAGTTGGGGCGGCTTGTTGCTTTATGTGTAGTCAGGAATAGCTTTCAGCGTGAGTGGTCTACGTTTAATGGAAACACCTTTTCAGCTCCCACTTTGTAAGCTCAGCTTAACTAACCTCTTACGCTGGTCGTATGCAGTAACACTTTTCACTGCTAATACTATTGCTGTATGGACCAGAACTCATCTAACACCTCCTCTGCTACTTCCTCCACGGGCGGCCCTCTGGTAAACCAAGCGCTCCAGTGGCTCAACCAGGATAATCTCGGCGACCTGTTCTCGAAACTGTCTCCATCACTCAAAAATGCTGGCACTCAAATAGCTTCTCGTTACAATAGGCTCAGCACCACTCAAAAAATAGTGGGTGGCGCACTGCTGATATTGGGGGCTACGTACCTTAGCCGCCGTGGCTCGTCTGGCAATACAGGTAGTACCAGCCAGGCCGATACTTTGAACGAGCTGCTCTATTTTGTAAACGACCGGATTGAAGGCTATCAGCGCGCCGTTGATGAAAGCACCAACCCTGAACTGAGCGGTTACTACAAACAGCTCGTCAGCCAAAGCCAGATGTTTGCCAACGAACTAAACAAAGCTCTGCGTGAGCAAGGCGGCGAGCAGCAGACCAGCACTACCCTGAAAGGCAAGCTCTACCGCAGCTGGATGGACGTGAAAGCGGCCATTACGGGCACTGACGAAAAAGCCATTCTTGGCTCCAACGTGTACGGCGAAGAATGGGCCATTAAAGCCTATGAAGACGCCCTCAGCGACAATACCCTCACTGGCTCCTTGCGGCAAGCAGTTGAACGCCAGTACAGCACTTCTAAAAAAACCTATGACCGCTTAAAAAAACTGGAAGAGAAGCAATAGCCTGGTTTCTGCTTCACCACGCATAGCATCCCCGTCGGCAACCAATGCTGGCGGGGATGTTGCATGTCAGCCTTAGCCAGACATGTGCAGGAAGTTGCACGAAGCTACGTTGCCGTTTCAGCAGACGTTGGTTTGCTTACGCGTCTTTCCTTCAGGTTCCCCTGAGCCATTCAGTTGCCTTATCAATACGCGCAGTATATCTACTAAAATATTTAGCATATCTAGCAACCACACTAACGCTCATTAGCCAAACACAGAGTAGCCTAAACCGTAGATTAGGTAGGTCTAACTTTTATTAAAATTTGATTAAAACCTTCAATATGGAGCAGTTACTCTAATTGCTGTACCAACTCATTTTATTCCAATATTTTTAGTTTTTATGTCGCCATATTTGTATCTTTGGATATGTCGAAAGTCAAGCTTCCTGTTCCGATTCCCGTCCAGCAGTATGCCCGATGCGTGGACGCCAGCCGCCGCCCCGCCGACCACGTGGGCGATTGGCCAGAGGCCGGCCACGTGTATCCCGTGCAAGTACGGCGCAACGCTCGCACCGGCGAGCCTCAGATCCATGTACTCGGCTTCTATGCTGAGCGCCCTTACGGAGCATTTGCCCGTTACCGCTTCGAGACGGTAGCTAATGTGTGGCTCAACTAGCCCACTACTCTTCTTTTCCGCCACTCTTATCCCGGCTGTTTCCGTTTTACCACGCGGAAACAACCGGGTTTCTTTTTGCCTATTAGCCAAGCTTCTTATTGAGTGGCCTAGCTAAAAAGCAGAACTAAATAGAATTTCGCTAGCTGTTACGCCTGATATCTTTGTAGCCTTATACTGCCTCATGGAACACGTTACCGAAGAGACGTACAGCATCCCGGCCCCCTACCGCCGGATGGAAAACATGCACATCCTGTTCTGGCTGCTCAAAGACATTGGGTGGTGCATGATTTGGAAGCCGCTAGGCCTCTCTATGATCATTCCAACGCTGAGCATTGCCGTGCTTATTACCTGGCGCACCCGCGATATTAAAGCCGAGTTGGCGCACAATCTGGCCATCGTATTCTGGATAACCGCTAACTCTTACTGGATGATCAGTGAGTTCTTTGGCTTTGATACTGTGCACGTGTGGGGCAGCATTACTGGTAAGCATATGGCGCTACTACCCTTCCTGAGTGGCCTAGCGATTCTGCTATATTATTACCTAGTTCAGAAACCGCAGGAACTTCGGGCCGCGCAGGTAGCTACGCTGTAACCGCTCAGTGTAGCATCTCTTCAATTAGCTGCACTGCCTGAGCAAACCGCTCTGCCCAGCTTCCGCCTATTTCCTGGTACTCAATACCAAAGTGAGCCAGCGTGAGTCGGTGCGCTTTGTCTAGGCGCTGGCGCTGGGTAGCTGACAGGCGGGTACCATCCTGCACGAAAGGCACATCCGGTAGCAAATACAGATACAAGTCGGCGCGATTATGAGCGTACACTTCTGAGGGAAGATCCAGCCACTCATTGCTAGTGAAACGCGCGTAAGATTGCGTTATATGCACATCCGTATCAAGTAGCAGCAATGGGCCTGCTATTGGCCGGAGTAGCTCAATTCTGCGGGCGTGCTCCGCTGCCACTGCGTAAAGATCAGCGGTGCTGAACTCCGTAGAATCAGCAATCAGCTCCCGGGCAGTTTCTATCACGCAGGACGCACCAAAGTGAGCCGCCAGTTGCTGGGTAAGCGTGGTCTTGCCAGTTGACTCCGTGCCCAATATGGCCACCGTGCGCCGATAAAAAGCTTGCACACTTGCAGGCAAATATGACCAGTTGCTCCTCACGTTGGCCCGGATAGCAGAGCCCGAAATGGGTACCTGCGCCCGCTTCACGTCAAAATCCAGGTGCCGAATGCCAAGGTACTGCGCCACCAGAGCGCCGTAGGACTCGGAGGTTACCACCAGAGAAACGGTTGGCACTAGCCGCTGAAACACGTGGGCCCAGAGCTGCGCTACTGCTGTTGAAGTTTCAGAGGTATTAGGTAACTCGGCTTCCTTGTACTCGAACACTTGCACTTGAATACTCTCCACATTCTCGTACGTTGTGCTGATCCAGTGTGCCCGCACTGCACCCGATACGTTTTCTTGGTCACTGGCGCACACCAGCACAGTTAGTAGGTCGCAGTGCTGCCGCGCAAAGTCAATGAGGGCCCGATGACCGTGATGAAAGGGCAGAAACTTGCCAAAAACCAGCGCGTGCGTCATGTGGTGTAGCTTTCTATACAGTTCGCTACCCAACCTCAACTGCCGTGGGCTTTTGCTCCCCTGCTTCCTTTCCCTTATCTCGCTTCCAGCCAATCAGCAACACCCCTACCACCACCAGCAGAGTACCCACTATTTGCTCCGTGAATATTTTCTCTCCTAGCACGTAATGAGCCTGCAGAATAGTGGATACCGGCCCGATTCCACTGATAATGGCCACATTGTTAGAGCCTATCTTCTTCATACCCTGCGAAATCAGGAAGGAAGGCAGCACGGTAGCCAGAATAGCCAATAGTAACCCGTATACCCACATCCCCCGGCCTAGCTCTACCTGCCGGATATCATGCGTGAGCAGGAAATGCACGAACACCCCGGCGGTTGCTGCCAGCATGGCGTAAGCAGTAAACTTATTGGCTCCTACCCGCGGAATAACCCGCCCACTCCCAACAATATAGACAGAGTAGGTAACTGCACACAGGAACACCAACCCGCTCCCCAGATAGAAGTTGGGATTTTGTGAGTCGATGGATAGCTCACCAAAATACGCCAAGGCAATGCCCAAGTAAGTCAGCAGCAAGGCTACGCGCTGTATGCCGGAAATACGCTGTCTGAAATACACGGCATTGATAAATACCGCAAAGCTTGGATACAAAAACAGAATCAGCCGCTCCAGCCCTGCCGATATGTATTGCAGGCCCAGGAAGTCAAACAGGCTACTGAAGTAGTAGCCCAACAGGCCTATGGCCGTTACCAGTAGCCATTCGCGTCCGGTCATGCGCACGTTGCTCTTATGCGTGCTCACCAGAAAGGCCGCTGCCAGGTAAAATGGCAGCGAAAACATCATGCGCAGTGCCAACAGCGTCACGGCATCGGCGTGCGTATGCCCGAAGGCCAGCTTAACAATGATGGCTTTGGTGGAAAATAAGATGGCTCCTAGCAGGGTAACCAGAAAGCCAACGAGGGAAACGGCTTGTTTAGTGGGGGCCATTTAGATTGCAGAGAAGAAGTTGTGCTACTAATAAGCACTGGCCTACGAACAAAGACTTGGCGCGTATCACTTATCAAAAACAAAGAGCCGCCTCTTACGAAGCGGCTCTTTGCCTAGTTAGCTCAAATGCAGAATTACTTCTGCGACAGCTGAGCACCACCCGCTTCCTGCAGACGAATCAGGTTCAGGGCCGAGCCGGCTTTGAACCACTCAATCTGCCCCTCATTGTAGGTGTGGTTCACCGTGATGAGGTCGGTGTCGCCGTCGGCGTGGTGCAGGCGCACCTGCAGGGGCTGACCGGGAGCGAATGACGTGAGGCCGAGGATGTCAATGGTATCGTCCTCTTCGATCAGGTCGTAGTCGGCCTTGTTGGCGAAGGTCAGGGCCAGCATGCCCTGCTTCTTCAGGTTGGTTTCGTGGATACGAGCGAAGCTCTTCACCAGGATAGCGCGCACGCCCAAGTGGCGGGGCTCCATGGCAGCGTGCTCCCGCGACGAACCTTCTCCGTAATTCTCATCACCTACCACAATAGAGCCAATGCCCTGCGCTTTGTAGTTACGAGCTACCTGCGGCACTGCCGAGTACGGCGTACCCTGGGTCATACCGTCTTTCACAGCGTTAGCCTCGCCGTTGAAAGCGTTGGTAGCCCCAATGAGCATGTTGTTGGAGATGTTATCCAAGTGACCACGGTACTTCAACCATGGGCCAGCCATGGAGATGTGGTCGGTGGTGCACTTGCCCTGCGCTTTGATGAGCAGACGCAGACCAGTCAGGTCGGTGCCTTCCCATGGCTTGAACGGGTCGAGCAGCTGCAGACGGTCGGAGCCTGGATCAACAAGTACCTGCACTCCTGAGCTATCAACGGCCGGAGCTTGGTAGCCAGCATCCTCTACGGCGTAGCCCTGAGGAGGCATTTCGAGGCCGTGGGGCTCATCGAGGCGTACCTGCTGACCGTCTTTGGTGGTCAGGGTATCAACTAGGGGGTTAAAGGTCAGGTCACCGGCAATAGCAAAAGCCGTTACAATTTCGGGCGAAGCCACGAACGCGTGCGTGTTCGGGTTGCCGTCGTTACGCTTAGCAAAGTTGCGGTTAAACGAGGTGATGATAGAGTTGCGGCGCTTGGGGTCATCGGTGTGGCGGGCCCACTGGCCAATGCACGGACCGCAGGCATTTGCCAGCACCACGCCGCCCATCTGAGCGAAGGTATCCAGCAAACCGTCACGCTCTACGGTGTAGCGCACCAGCTCCGAGCCAGGCGTTACGGTAAACTCAGCGTTTACCGTCAGGCCTTTCTGTACGGCCTGCTCCGCGATGGAAGCAGCACGGGTAATGTCTTCGTAGGAAGAGTTGGTGCAGGAACCAATGAGGCCTACTTCCAGCTTCTCGGGCCAGCCGTGCTCTTTTACGGCGGCAGCGAACTGCGAAATGGGCCAGGCGGCGTCTGGCGTGAACGGACCGTTCACGTAGGGCTCCAGCGTGTTCAGATCAATCTCGATCAGCTGATCGTAGAAGTTCTCGGGGTTAGCGTACACCTCGTCGTCGGCGCGCAGGTGCTGGGCTACAGCAGCAGCAGCATCGGCAATTTCGGCGCGGTCGGTACCACGCAGATAGTCGCCCATCTTTTCGTCGTAGCTGAACACTGAGGTAGTAGCCCCAATTTCAGCACCCATGTTACAGATGGTGCCTTTACCGGTAGCGGAGAGGCTGTTAGCACCTTCGCCAAAGTATTCTACAATGGCGCCCGTACCGCCTTTTACGGTCAGGATACCCGCTACGCGCAGGATTACGTCTTTAGCCGAAGTCCAACCGTTCATTTTACCGGTCAGCTTCACGCCAATTACTTTCGGGAACTTCAGTTCCCAGGCCATACCGGCCATTACGTCAACGGCATCAGCACCACCCACACCAATCGCAATCATGCCTAGGCCACCAGCGTTGGGGGTGTGCGAGTCAGTACCGATCATCATACCGCCGGGGAAGGCGTAGTTCTCAAGTACTACCTGGTGAATGATACCCGCGCCCGGCTTCCAGAAGCCGATGCCATATTTATTGGATACCGAAGCCAGGAAATCATATACTTCCTTATTCTCGGAGTTGGCAATGGCCAAATCCTCGTCGGCTCCTTCTTTAGCCTGAATCAGGTGGTCGCAGTGCACGGTGCTGGGCACCGCTACTTTAGCTTTACCAGCCTGCATGAACTGCAACAGCGCCATCTGGGCCGTAGCGTCCTGCATAGCAACGCGGTCCGGGGCAAAGTCGACGTAGGAAACGCCCCGCTCATACGCCTGCGAAACAGAGCCGCCGTACAGGTGAGCGTACAGGATTTTTTCAGTCAGGGTAAGCGGGCGGCCAACGGCGGTACGGGCGGCTTCAATGCGGGAGCCCATGCCATCGTACACGGCCTTGATCATTTCTAAGTCAAACGCCATAATGCGAAAGTGAAAATAGTGGAGAGAACGAACCTGCCAGCGGCAAGTCCGCAAATATACGTATCGGTCGGCCCGCGGGCCAACTTTTAGGGGTTTTGCTACCGTCCTAAATCCTCATTTAGAATCATTCTAACGAATAATCACAGAATAGGGGCAGCTTATGTAGCCTTTGATTATAAACTAATAACCCTCGGCAGTAGTTTAGCCTCGAATTCACTTAACCTTTTCATCATGCCCGTAGCCATTGCAATACGCAAGGCCGTAGCCGGGGCCGGACTCGCGCTGGCCGCGGTAGCCTGTCAGTCCAATTCGACGACTTCCGAAAACCAAGCCGCTGATGCTTCCGGCGCGGCCTCTTCTCCGCTTACCGCCGGTACCTGGCGCGGCGTACTCAGCACCCAGGGCCAGGAAATCCCCTTTCTGTTTGATGTAGCCACCAACGGCGGCAAGCCCACCGTAACGCTGCGCAACGGTGAGGAGCGCCTCAAACTCGACGAAATTACCACTACGGGCGACTCCACAACCATCCGCTTAGGTGTGTTTGATGCCGCGCTAGTGGTGCGGCCCGATGGCACCGGCAAAGTCACAGGAGCTTGGGTGAAGTACGATACCGGCAGCCCCTACCGCATTCCTTTTGTGGCAGCAAAAGCAACCGAAAACCAAGAGCTGTTCTCTGGCGGCACTAAAAAGGCCGAAGTATTTGGTGATTTAAAGCAAGGCGCAACGTTCCGCACTGAGTTCAAGGACGACGAAGGCAACACATACCCGGCCGTAGGCATAATTCAGCAAGACTCCACCGGGGGCTCTGGCATTACGGGCACCTTCCTGACTACTACCGGCGACTACCGTTACCTGGCCGGCAACCTGGTTACCAAAGCCGATGGTGAGCACGTGATGCTCTCTACATTCGATGGTAGCCATGGCTTCCTGTTTGATGGCAAGCTGGATAAGCCCGGCAATATCAACCGCATTCAGGGCGACTTCTACAGCGGCAAAGCGGGCCACGAAACCTGGACCGCCGTGCTCGACGGCAATGCCAAGCTACCCGATGCCAATGCCCTCACCGGCATGAAGCCCGGCCAGAAGAAGCTGAGCTTTAAATTCCCCAGCATCTTCGAGGGCGGTAGCATCTCCCCTTCTGACCCCAAGTACGCGGGCAAAGTAGTGGTGCTGCAGATTCTGGGCTCCTGGTGCCCTAACTGCATGGATGAAACCAACTTTCTGGCGCCTTGGTACGAGAAAAACAAAAGCCGCGGCGTAGAAATCATAGGCCTAGGCTACGAGCGCACCGAAGACCAGAAGCTGGCCTCGCAGAAGCTCCTGAAAATGAAGCAGCGCATGAACATTGGCTACGACCTGGCCGTGGCCGGCGTGGCCGACAAAGATGCCGCCAGCAAATCATTGCCACAGCTAGCCAAAGTGCTGGCCTTCCCCACCACAATTTTCTTGGACAAGAAGGGTGAGGTGCGCAAAATCCACACGGGTTTCTCGGGCCCCGGCACGGGCAAGTACTATCAGCAGGAAATTGCTGAGTTCAACAAAACGATTGACCAGCTGCTAGCGGAATAGTCAAGTCCGTAGGCCACTGCCTATAGCATTTCAAGCAACAGGCCTGCTCCCTTAAAGGGGCAGGCCTGTTGCTTGAAAACCTGCTGCTGAGAAAACGGTTGCTTAGCCAAAACCTACTGTGGCTCTACTCCCAGACATCACTCTGCCAGTCGCTTAGCTCCGTGCACTGTTAGCAGCTTTTGACATTCTATATACGGGCGCTAAGCTGGGCTATTTATTTCCTTTAGACCTCTCCAACAACAGAACGGGCCCATCGTGGTAAGTGGTGCGGGCAATTTCCTGGAAGCCAAACTTGGAGGCCACTTTGAGGGAGGCAACGTTATCAGGGTCGATGATACAGGTCATGCGGGCGGTGGGGAAGTGCGCATCGGCCCACTGCAAAGCAGCTTCAACCGCTTGGCTGGCGTACCCCCGGCCGTGGATGCGCGGTGCCAGCGCCCAGCCAGCCTCGAGCGTACCCTTGATGGAGGGCGTGAGGTCGCGCTGAAAATCAAAGAACCCCACGGTGCCAATGAAGCGGCCCGTGGCTTTTTCCTCTACTGACCATGCTCCGTATCCCAGCAGCGTCCAGTGGCCCTGCTGGGCCAGCAACCTGCGCCACGCATCCTCCTCAGTTTGCGGTTTGGCCCCTACATACCGGTAGAAATCGGGGTCGGCGGCCATGGAGGCAAACTCCGGCAGATCAGTAATGCGGGGGCCACGCAGAAGCAAATCAGGGGTTTCGAGTTGAGGTACTACCGCAGATGGCGCCGGTAGCAAGCTCAGGGGGTGTGTCATGCGGCCAAAGTACTAAAATAGCGCAGTAACATTCCAAACCTGCTTTCAGGGTTGGCAGAGTAAACGAGAAGGTTAATCCGATTTATTGAGGCGTTAGTGGATAATGCGGGTTGAGGCCTGGAATGCGGCATCTGGTTTGAAATAGGCCTAGGCACAATGCAGCGTCATTTCTTTACAAACCTCCACTTCCCCATTCCATACAGCCATGAAAAAGCAACTGTTTAGCCTCGCCCTCCTGCTTAGCCTGGGCACTTCTTTCATAGCCAGCGCAGCCCCTGTTTTACCCGGCCAAGACCACGACAAAACCAGCCGCCACCATCAGGGCTGCCGGGCCGATAACACCCAGGACCGCCAGCGTCGGCAAGACGAAATGGCCCGTGACCTAGGCCTCAACGCCAAACAAAAAGACAAGCTGGCAAAGATTTTTCAGGACCGGCACCAGCAGATGCAGGCGTTGCACAACCGCAAAGACCTCGACCGCAGCAAGATGATGAGCGAGGCCAAAGACATTCGCAAGAAAACCGATAAGCAGCTTAAGAGCACCCTTACTAAAGCGCAATACGCTAAGCTGGAAGCCAAGCGCCAGGAGCGCCAGCACAATATGAGCCAGCGCAACGGCCGCCAGGACCACAACCGCCGCGACTTAGGAGACCAGCGTCGGAGCTAGGCCAGTGCGGCCGGTGGCCTAGCGCCACCGGCGTAGCTCAGGCAGCATAGTCACCACTGCGCCCCGCGTAACATTACGCGGGGCGCGGTGTCGTTTTAGCCTTGTCAGGTTACAGCACACTGGCCTGGCGCTGGCAGAGCGGCTACCTTTTTGGCGCCGCCTGCGTACTTCCTTATGCGGCCGCATCTGGCGGCCGCATTTCTCGCTCTGATTTCCTTTCCGTAACCAAACTCTCTTCCCTATGTGGATCCAACAAAAAAGCACTCCCGCTCCACTCGATGAACTGCAAGGCCATACCGTAGGCCTCAAATTTGAGTGCAACCAGTGCCACACCGAAGTATTCACCGACTCGCTGGGCGTACCCGCCGCCGACCATCTGGCAAACTCTATCGAAGATGACGGCCAATTTGAAACCGAAGAAATTAAGTGCCCCGGCTGCGATATGACGCACGCCATTACCGTTAAGAGCACTTTTGAAGGGGTACACTTTGATGTTTCTGATGTGCAGCCCGAGAAGGTAGCCTACCAAATCAACCACTAAGTAATAACAGTGGTATTTGACATAAAAAGTGCGCCGCTCCAGCTTGGGGCGGCGCTTTTTATGTCATTTAGAGCGGAGTGAGAAATGAGAGCTTATTTCTCGCGCTCAATGGTATAGTTGATTAGCTGCTCCAAGGAGTTGCGCGAGGCCGACTCGGGAAAGGTTCTAAGGATAGTCAGCGCCTCGTCGCGGTAGCTTTCCATCACTTTTATGGCATATTCCAGGCCACCTGATTTCTTCACGAAGTCAATAACAGCCTGCACGCGGTCTTTGCGGCCATCGTTGTTTTTCACGTTAAAGATGACGCGCCGCTTGGTAAGCCAGTCGGCTTGTTGCAGGGCATAAATGAGCGGTAGGGTCATTTTTTTCTCTTTGATATCAATACCCACGGGCTTACCCACTTCGTCGGTACCAAAGTCAAACAGGTCATCCTTGATCTGGAAAGCCATACCCACTTTCTCCCCGAAAAGGCGGGCGCGCTCAATAACCTCTTTGCTGGCCCCCGTAGAAGCGGCCCCCACGGCGCAGCAAGACGCAATGAGAGAAGCGGTTTTCTGTCGGATGATATCAAAATACACATCCTCGGTAATATCCAGGCGGCGGGCTTTCTCAATCTGCAGCAGTTCCCCTTCGCTGAGCTCCCGCACGGCGTTATTCACAATCTTGAGCAGGTCAAAATCGTCGTTTTCCAGGGCTAGCTGCAGGCCTCGTGCCAGCAGGTAGTCGCCCACCAGCACGGCAATCTTGTTTTTCCAGAGCGCATTGATGGAGAAGAAGCCCCGGCGGTAGTTGCTCTCATCCACCACATCATCATGCACCAGAGTAGCCGTATGCAGCAGCTCAATGAGCGCCGCGCCCCGGAAGGAAGCCTCCGGTAATGGGTCGCCGCCGCTGATTTTGGCCGTGAAGAACACAAACATGGGCCGGATCTGCTTGCCCTTGCGCTTCACAATGTACCCCATGATTTTGTCAAGCAGCAACTGCCGTGTTTTCATGGAGGCCCGAAACTTGAGTTCGAACTCCTCCATTTCGGCGGCAATGGGCGCTTGTATCTGGTCCAGCGTTACGTTCATGCGGGTATTTTGGGCGGTGCAATGATACGGTGAAAAGGTGAGTAGTAAGACAGTAAACTGCTAGGGTTGGCTTTCTGGTAACCAAGCTGCGGCAAATACTACCGGTCCCTCATGTTTAGCGTTCATCATCTCCCCACTTTCAGCCCGTACCTTAGCGGTATGCCAATCCAGCCCATTCGCCTCGACTTTCTGCTTTCCTCCCCTCATCACGCCCGGCCATTTGAGGCCGATGCGCGCTACCTTCCCGACGGGCAGCCCAAGCCCATGATAGTGTTTGTGCATGGTTTTAAGGGGTTTAAAGACTGGGGTCACTTCAACCTGCTCGCCGAGTACTTTGCCCGGCAGGGCTTTGTGTTTGTGAAGCTCAACCTCTCTCACAACGGCCTGGTAGTAGGTGGCACCGGCGACCTGGAGGACTTAGAAGCGTTTGGCCGCAACAACTTCAGCCTGGAGCTCAACGATATTGGAGTTCTACTTGACACTCTGCTAAACCCGGAGGTTTCTCCCCTGCCCGCCCCCGAAACCGACCTGACGCGCCTTGCGCTTATCGGCCACAGCCGCGGGGGTGGCCTAGTGCTGCTCAAAGCGGCCGAGGATACCCGGGTGAAGGCTGTAGTTACCTGGGCCGCCATCAACAATGTAAACCCCGGCTGGACGGAGGAGCTCATGCAGCACTGGCAGCAGGCAGGAGTATTTCATGTAGAAAATAGCCGCACCAAGCAGCAGCTGCCGCTCTACTTTCAGATAGTAGAAGACTACCACCAGAACCGCCTCCGCCTGGATATTCCGCACAACGTGCGCCGCAAGCTGCGCAACAGGCCTACGCTGATCGTGCACGGCGACCAAGACGAGACCGTAGCCGTGCAGAAAGCGCATGAGCTGAAAAGCTGGCACCCAGATGCAGAGCTAGCCATTTTACCGGGCGTAACACACAATTTCGGTGGTGGCCACCCCTGGGCGCAAGCGTTGCTCCCTCCCGATGCTCAACTGGCCGCCGACGTGACTATAGAGTTTCTGCACCGCTTACTCTAGGTCTATGCCCGTTGCCTACCTCCTATTGGGCTCCAACCTCGGCGACCGAACTTCTATCCTTCAAGATGCCGTGCAGCAACTAGCCGCCTCGGCTGGGATAGTGGAAGCTGTTTCGGGGCTGTATGAAACGGCCGCTTGGGGCTTGGAAGATCAGCCACCCTTTCTAAACCAAGCCATTCAGCTGCGTACTTCACTTCTGCCCGAAGCCCTGCTCGACGTCTGCCAGCAAGCAGAGCAACTAGCGGGCCGGGAGCGGCTGGTACGCTGGGGAGCCCGCACGCTGGATGTGGATATCCTGCTTTATGATGATCTGGTCCTCGATTCGCCCCGGCTGCAGGTGCCGCACCCGCGCCTGCCGGAGCGGCGTTTCGCGTTGGTACCACTTACTGATATTGCCGCTCATATAGTGCACCCGGTACTCGGCCAGTCAGTAACGGCGCTACTGGCTCAGTGCCCCGACTCATTAGCTGTTCAGCGGGTTTCGGGCGGGCGGTAACATATGGGCACCATAGGCAAAAAAGCCCGTCAGAAATTTCCTGACGGGCTTTTTTAAGTTTAGGCCACTACTTATACCGTAGCCGAGCTAACAGCGGCCTCTGCGGCAATTTTCTTAACCAAGCCTTGCAGCACCTTGCCGGGGCCACACTCTACAAACTCAGTAGCACCATCCTGCACCATGCGCTGCACACTCTGGGTCCAGCGTACGGGAGCCGTGAGCTGACGCACCAGATTCTCCCGAATTTCATCAGCATCGGTGTGGGGAGCGGCATCCACGTTCTGATATACGGGGCAAATGCCCGCCGAGAAGGTGGTAGCGGCAATAGCCTGCGCCAAGGCAGCCTCCGCCGACTGCATCAGGGGTGAGTGGAAGGCACCACCTACGGGCAGCGGCAATGCCCGCTTGGCCCCAGCAGCCTTCAGTTGCTCACAAGCCAACTCAATACCGCGCTGCGAGCCCGACACTACCAGCTGACCAGGGCAGTTATAATTGGCAGCTACCACCACGTTGCCAGCCGCAGTAATCACCTGGCAGATGCGGGCGGTAGTGGCATCATCGAGGCCCAGAATGGCGGCCATGGTACCGGGTTGCTCCTGACAGGCGGCCTGCATGGCCTGTGCCCGCTGGGCTACAAGGCGTAAGGCATCCTCAAACTTCAACACCTTGGCAGCCACCAGCGCCGAAAATTCGCCGAGAGAATGGCCAGCTACCATATCGGGGCGCAGGTTGGGTATTACGGCCGCCAGCGCCACTGAGTGCAAGAAAATGGCAGGCTGCGTTACGTCGGTACGGCGCAAGTCTTCCTCAGAGCCAGCAAACATAACATCGGTAAGCGAGAAGCCCAGTATCTCATTGGCTTGGTCCATCAGGCGTTTGGCCTCGGGGTGCTGCTCGTACAAGTCGCGGCCCATGCCGCTGAACTGGCTACCCTGGCCAGGAAAAATTACTGCTTTCACTAGAAGGAGGTGGATTTATAGGTTGGAGAACAGAAAGATGGTTCCTGCTGTAGGTGGCCTGGCGGCCAACCAAGGCAGGTAGCCACAACTACTTTACTTTAAGCGTAGTAACGGCGCCCGTTTGCTTGTCAACTTCAAATGCGGCGGCGTTGGGCATTCGTCCGGCCCAGTCGGTGCGGGGCACGAGCACCTGCCACTTGGTTTCTGCATCAACTACCCGCGCTGAGTCAGACTGATAGAGGGCCGCGCTGGGCTGGGTTTTGACGTAGGCCGCTACGGCTGCCCGGGCCGCATCCTCGGTGGTAGCAGGCTGGGCAGTGGTCATGGGTGTGGCCTGGGGTTGGCAGCTGATCAGGCTTCCCAGCCCCAGCAGCAATACAAGACAGAGCTTTATCATGGCACAAATAAAAGGAGCGAACAGCAACTGTTCGCTCCTTTTATTCTGAAGGCCTAGGCCAGTAGTCTTAGCGGTTTACCTGAACCCACCCTTTGAAGGTGCGCTTCGTACGGTTGGCATCCCCAAATTCCACTTCAGCCTGATAGAAGTACATGCCCTCCGAAACCTTACTTCCTGAGCCAGATTCGCCGCTGCCGCTGCCACTCCAGTTAATCAGCGGGTCTTTGTCGCTTTCGTACACCTTCACGCCCCAGCGGTTGAATATCTGCACCTTGGTGCGCCGGATGGGGCTAAATACCTTCGGCCGGAACGTGTCATTCTTACCGTCGCCGTTTGGGGTGAATATGTTAGGCAGCAGGAACAGTAGGCAGTTATCCTTGCACTCTTTGTTGCTGAGCAAGCTGCGCGTTCCGGCGGCATCCACGGCCCGTACCGCATAGCACCCCTCTGCTGAAGCAAGGTTCTGGTGGGCGTAGGTGGTTTGTGAGCCAGGAACCGTTGTAAGTACCCTTAGAGAATCGTTGGCTGTGGGAGCGTAGTAAATAATGTAGGAGGCTACATCGCGGCTACAGTCAGCAACGGGTTGAGCACTGAGTGTCCAGCTGAGGTAGTTGGTGTATACCTGCCCGTTCACTGGCGTGGCAGGCAACTCAAAGAGCCGACTAGCCAGACTATCACAATTGGTAGGTTTCAGCGTGAGCACCGGCGTACACAGCACGGGCGCTAAGGCCACACACCGCTCTTGGCTCAGGTTGATGAGAGAGTCGTTGGGGGCGATGGCGTAGGCTCCTTTGGTTTTTATGTAGTAACAGTACGTGTTGCCCTTCACGAGTGGCTTAGCCGTGGTACCCCGGTCTAGGTAGGTGCCATTTGTTGCGGTACCCGTCACTTTGGCAATAGGCACGAAGGCTCCTGTTAGCCCATCACGCCGGTAAATTGTGGCCGGATATCGAGTATTATCCCACGGCACGTTATACGTCCAGTTCAAAGAAATCGTATTTGCCAGCGGATCGGCAGTGGTATTTACCCGCACACTAGAGGCCGGCTCGGCCGTTTCAACAGATACCGGCGAGTTAGGAGTAGGCAACGTGTTGCTGAAGAACTCCAACTTATATGAATACGCATTGTCGGTGGTGTTCAGGCCAGTGTCAACAAAAACGGTATCGTTAAGATTAGTAATGGTGCGTAGCGGTACGGCTGTTGGGGAAAACGTTGGGTTTTGGCCAATAGCCCGGTACAAACGGTAACCGAAGGGAGCATTAAAGCTACCCAGCGGTGCCGGACGCGTCCAGCGCACCGTAATTTGGCCGTTCACGGCATCCGTCCGATCTACGGTTACATTAGTGAGGCGTGGGGAGCGGCCAACCAGAGTGAGACAGGCTTCATTGGAAGCAATACTAGCGCCACCAGCTGGCCGGGCAAACTGCACGTATATGCGGTAACAGTAGTTTTTGCCGCGCTCTAGGCCCAGGCCATTACGGTCATCTACGAATGTGCGGCTTCCTACGCTTACTGAGCCTATTTGAGTATAGCCTGCAGAGGCTGGTATACCTGTTTCGCAGGTGCCGGGGGTAAAGCTGGACGGGTTTTCCTTGCGAAAAATCAAGATTTGAGCGCCCGGGTTCTGGCAGGCGTAGCTGTCCCAGCTTAGCTGCGCGGTGTTGCCGGAAGGTGCTACCCGTAGGTTTTGCGGTGGTGGGCCTACCACCGTAATACGCCATACACGCTCATCAATAAGTGAAGCGCCACAGTTATTGGCTGGTCTGTCTTCGGCCTTGAATAGAATTTGATGGGGCTCCGACTGAATATTGGAGCAATCCGGCGACCAGGTGAAAGTACCACGGGCCGTAGGCGGGCCGGTTGTGTTCTGCACAAAGGTTGCTGGCCGGGGGAGTACTCCACCATAAGCACTAAGGATTACTTGCTGGTTATCAGGATCAGTTGCCGTTATTAAACCAGTAACAGGAGTACCCGCAATTACGCACAAGTCGGTAGGTACGGTAATAGTAGGCCGTATATTGTTATTGTTACCAACTGTCACCTGCATATCCCGGATATACTCCCCTATCAGGCGGGCCCTGGCCCCTGGCACCCGACGCCACTCCCGCACTTTAAAGGCAAAATTGTAATCACCTGCGTCTAGCGGAGCATTCCAGACTATTTGCCCGGTTAATGGGTTCTGGTCAAAAATGGCTGGTACCCCAGGTACTCCCACCGGCGGCCCCACATAAGGAACCTGCACTGCGTTCACACCAGCTACCGCGTTTGGAAACACGAAATTGATGCAGGGCAACGGCTTGGGAGTGTTTTTGTCATTACCTGTTTGAGCCAGTACGCCCTCTACCCCATTCGGTACATACTGGCTGGGCAGTAACTCATACGATAGGGAATCACCATCTGCGTCGGATGCAGCCGGGTTGTGCAGAAACACCTGATTCCGGCTGGCCCTGTCAAACGCGGGGGCATTCAGTATGGGTGATTGGTTTATCCCTAATGCGGGGTCAATGGTTATTCGAGAATTTATATAAAAAGTCTGTTGGTTCGAGGCAGTCATGTTCCTCACCCCAGTACTTCGAAACTCCCCTATAAAGTGTACGGTGTACTGCCCGACAGCCGGGTAGGTATGATCGAAATAAAATACCAATCGAAACGTGGTGCCATCACACCCAACGGGGGTTCTGCTGGCCCGCGGGATTTTTTGGGCAACTGTGCCGTCTCCGAAAAAAATAGTCGCATCAGTTTGCGACACACTCGTGTTTACGTTGCTTTCATAAATCACCATCTTAAAGAAGATGCGCCGCGGGTTGCGGGCCGCGGTAGTATCCGTCTTGGCTTGGATGTCGCCGGCGCGCAGGTGAGTTGCCTGGGCCGCGGGCGTTAATCCAAAATATGCCAGCACCAATACTAGTAGTACCAACCCTAGCCGGGCGGCACGGTTAAGTAAGGGAAGCTTCATAGAATCAGCGTATTGAAAGTCAGGAGAAGTAAGGAGAGAATGTCAGTAAAAAAGTGTCAGGAACCTAACAAATAACCAGGCAGTTGGGTTAGTATAGAGGTACTACGGTTCTAACGGAGCTGGCAGTAGATAGATTCAAGATTGTTTCTTACTAACGTGAAAGGTAAGCGCAGATTGTTTCCTACCGGGTTGGACCCTACCTTTGACCAGTACAACCGACCTACCCAAACCTTTCAGTAGCTCTTATGAGTTGGATAACAAAAACCTTCTCCAGCAGCATCGGCCGCAAGTTTATCATGGCTGTCACGGGCCTGTTTCTCTGCTCCTTTCTGGTGGTGCATTTGCTGATTAACCTCCAGATGCTTCGCCATGACGGCGGCGCATCTTTCAACTTCTGGGCCGAATTCATGGGTACCAACCCTGTTATCCGGTTTATGGAAATAGTGCTGATGCTGGGCCTTCTGGCTCACATCTACCAAGGCTTAGCCCTGGCCGTGAAAAACAAGAAGGCCCGCGGCGGACAGGCCTACGTGGTAAACCACTCAGAGCAGAATTCACAGTGGGCTTCCCGCAACATGGCTCTGTTGGGCACCTTGCTGCTTATCTTCCTGATTGTGCACCTGATGAACTTCTGGATCCGCTCCCGCTTTGATGCCATGGGTGGCCTAGCCGAAGTACGCGTACCCAACCTCGACCATCCCGTGGGCGACTTGTATTCGGTAGCCGCCGCTTCCTTTAAAATACCGTGGTACGTGATACTATACGCACTGGCCCAGGTTGCCCTGGGTTACCATCTCTGGCACGGCTTCCGCAGTGGTTTCCAGACCCTCGGCCTCAACCACCGCAAGTACACCCCTGCTATTTATGCAACGGGTTACGGCTTCTCGGTTATCGTTTCCGCCCTGTTTGCCCTGATTCCGTTGGTTATGTTCTTCAGCGAGGCGTATCAGCCCCGTCCTGCTACCGGCAACACCGTAGAGCAGTCCCTCACCACGGAGCCGGCCCTTCGCTAGCCCCCCACCATTTTCATTTTAGCGCATGATACTGGATTCCAAAATTCCCGAAGGGCCCTTGGCCGAAAAGTGGGACAAGCATAAGTTCAATGTCAAGCTGGTAAACCCAGCTAACAAGCGTAAATACGACGTTATTATTGTAGGTACCGGCCTGGCCGGTGCTTCGGCGGCGGCTTCCCTGGCCGAGCTGGGCTACAACGTAAAGGCGTTTACCTACCACGATTCTCCCCGTCGCGCGCACTCCATCGCTGCCCAGGGAGGCATTAACGCCGCTAAGAACTACCAGAACGATGGCGACTCCGTGTACCGTCTGTTCTATGATACCATCAAGGGTGGCGACTACCGTGCCCGCGAGGCCAACGTGTACCGCCTGGCCCAGGTATCAGTTAACATTATCGACCAGTGCGTGGCCCAGGGCGTTCCTTTTGCCCGGGAATACGGCGGACTGCTGGCCAACCGCTCGTTTGGTGGGGCCCAGGTAAGCCGTACGTTCTACGCCCGCGGCCAAACCGGACAGCAGCTGCTGCTGGGTGCCTACTCGGCTCTCTCGCGTCAGGTGGCCTACGGCAAGGTGAAGCTGTATACGCGCAGCGAGATGCTGGACCTGGTAATGGTAGATGGTCAGGCCCGCGGTATTATCACCCGTAACCTCATCACCGGCGAGATTGAGCAGCACGCCGCTCACGCCGTGGTACTGGCAACAGGTGGGTACGGCAACGTATTCTACCTGAGCACCAACGCCAAGTACTGCAACGCCACCGCCGCATGGCGGGCACACAAGAAAGGCGCCTTCTTCGCTAACCCCTGCTTCACGCAGATTCACCCCACCTGTATCCCCGTATCGGGCGACTACCAGTCGAAGCTGACGCTGATGTCGGAGTCGTTGCGTAACGACGGCCGCGTATGGGTGCCAAAGGAAAAAGCTACGGCTGAGCGCCTGCGTAAAGGCGAAATCCGGGTGAGCGACATCAAAGAGGAAGACCGCGATTACTTCCTGGAACGTAAGTACCCTGCCTTCGGTAACCTAGTACCCCGCGACGTGGCTTCGCGCAACGCCAAGCAGATGTGCGACGAAGGCCGTGGTGTGGGAGGCTCCGGCTTGGCCGTGTACCTCGACTTTGCCGATGCCATCAAGCGTAACGGTGCCGAGTGGGTAAGCCAGAAGTACGGCAACCTGTTCGACATGTACGCCAAGATTACCGGCGAAAACCCCTACGAGCAGCCGATGCGCATTTATCCGGCGGTTCACTATACCATGGGTGGCCTTTGGGTAGACTATAACTTGCAGACCACCATTCCTGGCCTGTACGCTACCGGTGAGTGCAACTTCTCCGACCACGGGGCCAACCGCCTCGGGGCTTCGGCTCTGATGCAGGGCTTGGCTGATGGTTACTTCGTGATTCCCTACACGATTGGTGATTACCTGGCCCAGACGGCTCCTAAGCCCGTTACCACCGACCATCCGGCCTTTAAGGAAGCCGAGGCGGAAGTGCGCGCCCGTGTACAGAAGCTGATGAGCATCAACGGTACTCGTACCCCCGATGACTTCCATAAGGCTCTTGGCCACATCATGTGGGAGTACTGCGGCATGGCCCGTAATGCGGAAGGCCTGCGCTTTGCCAAGGCAGAAATTCAGAAGCTCCGCCGTGAGTTCTGGAGCGACCTGAAGCTGGCGGGCACTGAAGCCGAAATGAACCAGGCACTGGAAAAAGCGGGCCGGGTGGCCGACTTCCTGGAACTGGGTGAACTCATGATTGACGACGCCTATAACCGCAACGAAAGCTGCGGTGGTCACTTCCGTGAGGAATACCAGACACCGGAAGGTGAGGCCCTGCGCGATGACGAGAACTTCACTTACGTGGCTGCCTGGCAGTTTAACGGCGAAAACCAGCCTGAAATCCTGAACAAGGAGGAGCTGCGCTTCGAGAATGTGAAGCTCACCCAGCGTAGCTATAAATAAGGTAGCAGTGGCCTAGCCATAGAGGCTAGGCCACTCAATCCAGTTTTCAAGACTTTATACCCTAGAAATACAATGGCTGGAAGTAACCCCAATGCCAAACCAATGAACCTCACCCTGAAGGTGTGGCGGCAGCGTAACCGCAACACGGCAGGTCGCATTGTGGATTACCAGGTGAAGGACATCTCCCCGGATATGTCGTTCCTGGAAATGCTCGATGTATTGAACGAGGATTTGCTGCGCCAGGGCGAGGAGCCCGTAGCGTTCGACCATGACTGCCGCGAGGGCATTTGTGGTTCGTGCAACCTGTTCATCAATGGCCGTGCACACGGTCCTGAGGCTGGCACTACCACCTGCCAGCTGCACATGCGCAAGTTCTCCGATGGTGACACCATCACCATTGAACCTTGGCGCTCAGCTGCTTTCCCCGTAAACAAAGACCTGAGCGTAGACCGCTCCGCCTTTGACCGTATCATTCAGGCTGGCGGATATATCTCCGTTAATACGGGTGGTACGCCGGATGCCAACGAGATTCCGATTCCGAAGGATATTGCTGACCGCGCGTTTGAGGCAGCTACTTGCATCGCCTGCGGTGCTTGCGTAGCCTCTTGCAAAAATTCCTCGGCCATGCTGTTCGTGTCGGCTAAGGTAAGCCAGTTGGCCCTGCTTCCCCAGGGTCATGTGGAGCGCAAAACCCGCGTAGAAAACATGGTAGCTCAGATGGACAAGGAAGGGTTTGGCGCCTGCACCAATATCGGTTCCTGTGCTGCTGAGTGCCCTGTAGGCATCTCGCTAGAGAATATTGCCATTCTGAACCGCGAATTCATCAACGCCAAGGCTACCTCCAATAACCTTGCGTAAGGTTTTCAGTTACTAGCGTAGAAAAAGCGAACCGGTTATCCGGTTCGCTTTTTTATTGTATGCCAATCACCGAACCGAATAGGCATTGGCTGTGCTTCTAACTCCTTGCTCACTTTCATGATAACAATTGTTGCTGGTACCAACCGGCCTAACTCCCGCGCCCGCAGGATTGCTGAAGTTTACGGCACTATCCTATCGAAGCAGAAAGTAAATTTTCAGATTCTTGACCTGACGGAGCTTCCCGTTGATTTTACTACTACTGCCCTATACCACAACACAGGCACTCATGACCACTTCAACAACCTAGTGGCTATGGCAGAAGCGGCCGAGAAGCTGGTATTTATTGTACCAGAGTACAATGCTTCTTTCCCGGGAGTACTAAAGGCTTTTATTGACGGCCTCCCCTACCCAGGAGGCATTAGGGGCAAGAAAGCTGCATTAGTAGGCCTATCATCAGGAGGACAGGGGGGGCTACTTCCTATTAATCACCTAACAGATGTGCTTATGTACCTCGGTACGGCGGTGCTTCCTCAGCGCGTAAGGCTCCCTTTTATTGATAAACACCTCACTGCGGAAGGCCAACTAACGGAGCCACTGTACCAGCAATTGCTGCAAGAGCAAGTAGAGGCCCTCTTGGCGTTCTAACCCACCTGTTGGCATTAAATTCTTATCTTGATAGAACAGCGCTGAGCTTACGCTCACGCCTTATTCATCTGTTAGCCTTATAGTTGCTGACGCTCACATTGCGCGTAGTGGCCTAGCGTGTGGCAGGCGCTCCAATAAATATTCGTCAGAAACCGTTTTGCTTCCATGACTATTCCTAAGCTTCCCCTGCTTTTGCTGTTACTGGCTGCAGCACTCTCATTTACTAGCTGTACCAACAAGGAGGCCGAACCTAGTAGCAATGTACTTCGGCTTGAAATAAGCCATGTGGTGGGCACTTCGGCTCTTAGCCTGAACGCCGCCACGCCTTACACAACGCCAGCCGGTGATGCCTTCACTGTGTCTGCGTTTAGATATTACCTCTCCAATTTTAAGCTAAGAAAAACCGACGGCACTGAGTATGCTGTTCCCGAAAGCTACTTTTTAGTGGATGAGGCCAAGGCTGATTCCAAAACAATTACCCTACACAACATTCCGGCCGGCGAGTACCCGTCCTTCTCCTTTATGGTAGGAGTGGATAGTACGCACAACGTATCAGGCGCTAAAGCCGGCGCTCTTGATCCAATCAATGCTATGTTCTGGGATTGGAACACAGGCTATATTTTCGCTAAGCTCGAAGGCTCCTCTCCTCAGGCTCCCGGCAACCATGGCCTGCTTTTGCATGTGGGTGGGTTTAAGACGCCTAACAACGCCATCCGTACGGTATCCCCGGCACTAGGCGCAGCCACAATCCAGATCCGACAAGACCGCACGCCTACTATTAAGCTGCAGGCCGATGTGTTGCGGATGCTCACTGGCCCCCACACCATTCGTTTTGCTCAAACATACAACGTGATGGGCGCCGGTACCGCCGCAATGTCATTAGCCGATAACTATGCGGCCGGTATGTTCACCGTGCAGCAGGTGCAGGAGCAATAGCACTAGCCATGTGGCACTCCCGGCAAATGCTCGCATATTGGTTTCTAGGCCTAAGCAGTAGCCTGGTGGCCTGCGCTTCTCCTACCGGTGAGCGCAGCCAGTTGGAGCAAGCAGTACCGGGCAGCGCTATTCCAGGCAACTTTCCGGTGCCGGAGTACACTACTGCCCAAAACCCTCCTACAAAACAGGCCTTTGAACTAGGGCGCAGCTTGTTTTATGATGCCAGCCTTTCACGCACCGGAGAGGTTTCTTGCGGCAGCTGTCACCGGCAAGCTGCTGCCTTCTCAGATGGTGGCCAACGTTTCAGCCAGGGCGTGCTAGGCCACCGGGGCACGCGCAATTCCCCAGCTCTGCAAAACTTACGCTGGAAAAGAGAATTGCTGTGGGATGGCGGTGCTAATCACATTGAAACAATGCCGCTAGCACCCCTATCTAACCACCTAGAGATGGGTGAAACCTTAGCTGATGTGGTGCGCAAGCTTAACGCCAGCGCTGAGTATCGGCAACGATTTGCGCAGCTCTATGGCCGCCAGCCCATTGACTCCTATCAGTTTCTGCGGGCCCTAGCGCAATTCACAGCGGCACTCACCTCTGCTAATTCCCGCTACGACAGATATATGCGGCAAGAAGCTGGTGGTGAGCTATCGGACGGGGAGTTGCGCGGCTTGGCCGTGCTACGCAAGAACTGTGCGCCCTGCCATGCCGGAGAGCTATTCACAGATGAGTCTTACCGTAATAATGGCCTCGACCACGCCTTTCCGCTTGACTCCGGCCGGGCCCACATCACGGGCCGTCGCTCTGATGTAGGTCGGTTCAAAGTACCCAGCCTTCGCAATATTGCTCTTACGGCTCCATATATGCACGATGGCCGCTTCAAAACGTTGACAGAAGTGCTAGACCATTATGACCATGGCCTTGCCGCATCTCCCACCCTCGATACCGTATTTCACCAACTGCAAGGCCCGCCCGGAATAACGCTTTCTGCCCAACAGAAACAAGATTTACTGGCCTTCCTTGGCACTCTCACCGATGAGACGTTTCTGCATGATAAGCGCTTAGCTGCCCCAGCCTCGCACTCTACTGGAACCACTGCTCTTACTGCCGGCGTTGCCACTGGCAACTCAAAATCATATTAGCTCCTTGAAATTACCTTCTATGCCTGCTTCCTTACGTCTTCATCTGGCGGCTTTGCTGCTGCTGTGCCTATGGCTGATTGGTTGCGGAAGTAAAGGTGGTGATGAGGAAACTGGCGAGAACCCATATGTTACCACTCCTTATACTTTAACGCTGCCCAGTAACCTGCCGCAAAACGTTGGCGTACCGGCCTCCAACCCTCTCACGGTAGAGGGAGTTGACCTGGGTCGAAAGTTGTTTTATGAGCCGCGCTTGTCACGCACGGGCACTCAGTCTTGTGGGAGCTGCCACCAGCAGAGCAAAGCCTTTACGGATGGGCTCACCAAAGCTATAGGGGTAGATGGGTTGCCACACTCGCGCAACACCATGTCGCTGACAAATGTGCTTTGGGAAACTACCCTCAACTGGGATGGGGCAGCTACCAGCTTGGAGCAGCAGGCGCGCCTACCCATCGAAAACCCAGTAGAAATGCACCAGCTACTAGCCGATGGGGTTAGAAAGCTACAGCAGAGCGAACTATATCCGCCGCTGTTTCAGAAAGCATTTGGCACAAGTACCATTTCGGAGGAGAATGTTCTGAAGGCACTGGCGCAGTTTGAGCGTACCCTCATATCCGCTAATTCCCGCTATGATCAATACCTGCGGAAAACCGGTACGCTCACTCCTACTGAAAGGCAAGGCGCCGCTCTGTTCAATAACCACCCCGGCGAGGTAGGCGGCGTATTCATTCGGGGTGGCGCCTGCCACCATTGCCACTTCAGCGAAACGGGTTTATTTTCCTCGCCTGACTTTTTCAATAATGGCCTCGACGTCACGTTTCAGGATGCTGGCCGAGGGGGAGTTACTGGCCTAGCCTCAGAGCGTGGCAAATTTAAAGCTCCTACGCTGCGCAACATTGCCCTAACAGGACCTTACATGCACGATGGTCGCTTCAAAACCCTGGAAGAAGTGCTCGACCATTACAACGAACACGTGCAAACCACCAGCGCCTTTGTTGACCCTAACGTACTGTTATCTAATACCCCAAACGGCACCCACCTCGACCTTACAATTACTGAAAAAACGCAGCTACTGGCCTTCCTACGCACACTTACTGATTCCGCCTTCGTAACTGACAAGAAATTTTCGGATCCGTTCAAGCCCTAGGGTGCTAGGCCACTACCGGTTGGGCTGTTGACAACCAGCTTGTAGGTGCCATTAGCTGGGATAGTTATTTTTACCCAACTGATAATCGTAGGTTTGCAACGGCGCATACACTTGTGGTTGCAGCCATTTGGCTGGCTTAGTCTGGGGAGCCTTTTAGTGTTCATCTGCACTACTGGAGCTGCACAACTGCATGGACTTTTGGGGAGCTTAAAGTTTATGCTTCTCTACACTTTTTTTGGCCGCAGTATTGAGTTCTACGCGGGCATACAGCTGGCGCTATGGTACCGCCGGGGCCAGCTTCCTATCTATAAAATGCGTGGGTTATTGACGGTGCTAGGCTTAATAGTGATGGCCGTGGCTCTTACTGGCATGGTCTGGACCCGGGGCGGGTACACTTTTGGCCAAGAGCATCCGTTTGGTGTTGCCCTGAACAACGTGATGTTACCCGGCGGAATTCTCTTATTTTTCGCTGGTCTGCTCACGGAGGATACTTGGTTGCGTCGGGTTCTGTCTTGTGCGCCAGCTCAGTTGCTAGGCAAGAGCTCGTACGCCTTCTATCTTATTCATTTAGGCATCATCCGGAATTGGCTAGCCGAAAACCTGACCGCTCACAATGGCTTGCTCTTTGTGCTACTGAACCTGTTAGCCATAGCGCTGTACGTTGGAGTTGAAAAGCCCGTTAACCAATGGTTCCGGCGGCGTGCCAAACCAATACCACTTCAGGTACAGCCTGCTTAATCTCGCAAGCGTATACATACCCTGCTCATGCACAACCATTTACTTTCTTTACTTGCTCTCGCCAGCCTTGCGCTAACTGTTAGCTGCAACACGGCCGCGCCGCGCTCATCATCCAGGGGCCGCACGCTTAGCCCCGACCGTGAACTTGGTGAACCCGCACGCATGCCTACTGACTCAGTTGACACAACAGTACCAGACTCTTTACAAAGCCGCCCTTGAGCAAGATCTTTTAATGGTGCTCATCATTAGTGTACAGCTTAAACCGCTGGTGATGTTACTCTTTTTGGTAACCTAATTTTCGCTTTCCAAGCGTATTGACTTCAGAGATGAATAAAAAGGCCGCAATGGGATATCCATTGCGGCCTTCTTGCAAAGCTAGATGTACTTAGTCCACGTTGTCGTGCAGGAAGCGGTTGTCACCGAGCAGTTCGTTATCATCGGAGAGATTGAACCGACTGATATTTTGTTCAGAGGAGGGCACTACATTCTCCAACTTCACTTGCCGCCGCAGGTAAGCGGGGGTCTCGAGCTGGTCCTTGATGGAATCATTGGTGAGGCCGTTGCTTAGCTCCTGCAAACGACGGCGGCGCTCTTCAGCCCGAGCATCGAGTGATGGCCGGCTCAGTGAGTGTTGCACAGTAGAGGGTGCTACCTGCTGTGGTACGGGTTGCTGGTAAAGCACCGGATCAGCGGCTGGGGCCGATGGAGCCGATACCACGGGGGGCACATAGCCTACAGGCGCCGGTGAGGTTTCCAGATCGAACTTTACGGGTTGCGGCTCAGGGGCAGCGGGCGCAGTGGGCATTCCAAACGTAGGAATAGCTGGAATAGCCGGAGCCTCTTGGCTGTCCTTGTCAAATATGCTGATCTGCGACTCAGGTGAAGGCGAATAAGTATTCTCAGAACCCCGGGGCACTACCGAAGTAATGTTGTGCGCTTCGCGCGCAAAGCCGGTAGCAATAACCGTTACGCGGATGCTTTGGCCCAAGGTGGGGTCAATGCCGTGTCCGAAGATAACTTCAGCGTTCTGGCCAGCTTTTTCCTGGATGCACTCGGTGATTTCCGTGAGCTCATCCATTTCCAGTTCGGCCTGGTCGCCAGACATGATGCTGAGCAGGATACGCTGAGCTCCGTGGATATCGGTGTTGTTAAGCAACGGCGAAGCCAGAGCCTCCTCCGCCGCACGCTGGGCGCGGTTTTCACCCTCGGTGATGCTGCTGCCCATTACGGCCGCACCCGAGTCTTTCATAACCGTTTTCACGTCTTCAAAGTCGACGTTAACATCGGCCGTGACGGTGATGATTTCGGCAATGGATTTGGCCGCAGTGCTCAGCACGTTGTCCGCTTTGGCGAAGGCAGAGCGAATAGGTAGGTTGCCGTAAATCTCGCGTAGCTTATCGTTGAGAATAACGAGTACCGTATCGCAGTTATCGCTCAGCTCCTTAATGCCTTGCTCTGCCTGCTGGCGCTTCTTTTTCCCCTCGAACATGAATGGAGCCGTCACGATACCTACCGTGAGAATACCCAACTCCTTGGCTACTTTGGCAATAACCGGCGCGGCACCGGTGCCGGTGCCGCCGCCCATACCAGCGGTAATGAACACCATTTTGGTGCCATTGCTGAGGAGTTCCCGGATTTGCTCGCGGCTTTCAATAGCTGCTTGCTTACCACGCTCAGGGTTAGCCCCTGCCCCTAGCCCTTCGGTTAGGTCGGCGCCAATTTGAAGGCGATTAGGTACGGTTGACGAAGCCAAAGCTTGCTTATCCGTATTACAGATCACGAACTCCACGTCCTTGATGCCTTGGCTAAACATGTGGTTGACAGCATTAGAGCCGCCGCCACCTACGCCAATCACCTTTATGATGGACCTGGACTGTGCCGGAATATCAAATGTAAAATTCATGAGTTAAGATCTTAGGGTCTTGGGGACTTGAGGTCTTGGCTGATGGGTACTTGCAGCTTGGTCAACTTCATCATTCCAACGAAACAGCCAAGACCCCAAGTCCCTAAGACCCCCATCACCTAATATTGCTTGTCGTCAAAATCATCAATCAGCAAGCCTTTCGTCCGGCTGATGATATCCTGGAAGAATTTCCCGGCTCCCGACGACTTTTTAGGAGCTTCAGGCTGGGCAGGATTTTGTGGCTGCTGCGCGACGGCAGACTGCGGAGCAGGGGTAGCTACGGGCCGCGCTTCTGGGGTAGCTGGCCGATGATACACCTGCTGCTCAGGCTCTTCAAAGCCCCGCTGTGCCAAACGGTCATCCAGCGAGCGGTAGCCCGCCAGTACCAGGCCTACAGTAGTAGCATACATCGGCGACTTCACAGCCTCAATGCGGCTCTTGCCCAGGTGCTCATTGGGGTAGCCAATACGGGTATCCATGCCGGTTACGTACTCCGTGAGCTGCACCAGGTTCTGCAACTGCGAGCCGCCACCGGTTAGCACAATACCTGCCGCCAGTTTTTCCTGGAAGCCCAAGCGCTGAATCTCGGCGTATACCAGCTCCACAATTTCTTCCATCCGGGCCTCAATGATGTAGGCCAGGTTCTTAAGAGAAATTTCCTTGGGAGCCCGGTCGCGGAGCCCCGGAATGCTTACGATTTCGTACTCGCTGGCTTCTTCGGCAATAGCTTTTCCAAACTTTACTTTCAGCTGTTCAGCCTGGTTTTGCATCACCAGGCAGCCCTGCTTGATATCAGAGGTTACAATGTTACCACCAAAGGGCAATACCGCCGCGTGACGGATAATACCGTCTTTGAAAATAGCCAGGTCAGTAGTGCCACCACCAATATCAATGAGGGCCACGCCAGCCTCCTTCTCCTCGTCGCTCAGCACCGACATAGAAGATGCCAGAGGCTCCAGAATCAGGTTGTCGATTTCCAGACCGGCCTTGGTAACGCACTTGTTGATGTTGTTGATAGCAGTGCTCTGGGCCGTGATGATGTGAAAGTTGCCCTCCAGGCGTACCCCCGACATCCCCACTGGGTCCATGATACCTTCCTCGTAATCCACCTTGTAGTCTTGGGGCATTACGTGAATGATTTCAGAGCCGGGCGGCGTCACTAACCGATACATATCGTTGGTGAGGCGGTTCACGTCATCCAGAGTAATCTCGTTATCGGAAGAAGCGCGCGTGATGCTGCCGTTATGCTGTAGGCTACGGATGTGTTGGCCCGCAATGCCTACGTTTACTACTCCAATGTTAATCCCAGATTGCTCCTCTGCCTGACGGATGGCTTTCTTGATGGCGTCAACGGTCTTGTCGATATTCGACACAATACCGCGCACTACGCCCTCCGACACAGCTTTCCCCATGCCAAGAATTTCAAGCTTGCCAAACTCATTTTTTCGCCCTACCAAGGCGCAGATTTTGGTGGTGCCGATGTCGAGGCCGACTACAATTTTATCGTTTTGCATGAGAAGGGAGGGCGAGAGTTGGAGTTGCGTGCAGGTAGGTTGTGGTCGAAAAAGTGCCTTTTTCGGCTAAATAAGCGGATATTATTACTCGCAGATGATTTGGTCCTTGAACTCAACGTTGACGCGGTGGTACGTGTCCCAGCCGAGAACTGGAGGAATTTGACGGTAAAATACCATCAGTTTCGCAAATTTTTCCGAAATATTCTCAGGAAAGCCAAATTCTACTCGCTGGTCTCCTACTTGCTGCGTGAAAGAGAGCTTGCCATTAGGACTGATAAACACTTCCGCGACCTGGGCCCGCCAGAAAGGTTTCTCGTCAATATAGCGTAGAAATTCGAGGTATGCTCTACCGGTAGAGTCCTGAAAAAAAGCCGCCGTAAGTGGTTGCCCACCCTGCCGGGCAATTGGCACAACGCGCGCCGTAAACAGCGGCGACAAAGGCAGCTTTTCACCGGCGGCATCCAGGTAGAAATCTTGGCGTGAATCTGAGTGTACCAAGCGGGCAATTGGCCGGTTCTGGCGCACATCAGCGTGCAGGTTTCCGGATAAGTCGCGGTATACCTGAGCGTCTTTCACAAAGCTATGCGCTTTCAACCGGGCTTCCAGCGACTTCAAATTCAGTTCTGATGGGTCGGTACCCTCCAGCCGGTCGCGGCCCTGGCGGGTGAGCAGGCTGGTTACTTCCCGTTCACTGATAAAGAAGTTGTTGAACTCATTGCTTATGCGCACAATTACACCACCCACCGGCCGATGAGCCTGCCGTACGCCGGCAAACACCCCAAGCCCCCCAGCAAAATGAGGCAGGCAGTGGCAAATAGCAGATGGTTGGCTTTACGCTTGAGCTCCATTCCAGCGAATATTCAAAATATTCTTTAAACGAGGAACAAGTTGATCAATATCTCCTGCTCCTACAGTGGCTAATACGTCAAAATTCGTATCAGTTTCGGCATTTGTCAAAATTTGCTCCCGCGACTGAATCGATTTTTTTGGCGCGGTTATTTGGGATAAAATTAATTCCGACGTCACGCCGGGCATCGGCAGCTCCCGGGCGGGGTAAATATCCATCAGCACTACTTCATCAGCAAGGCTCAGACTCTCAGCGAATCCTGGCGCAAAGTCGCGGGTCCGAGAGAACAGGTGAGGCTGAAAAACCACGCGTAACTGCCGACCCGGATACAGTGCCCGCAGGGAACGAAGAAAAGCCTCAATTTCGCGTGGATGGTGGGCGTAATCATCCACGTATACATGATCGGGATGCGTGGCACCCGCCGTTAGAATAAACTCAAAGCGACGTTTTACACCTCGATAGTCCGCTACTGCCGCTTGTAGTTGCTCCGGAGTAAGCTCGTATAACTGGCCTACGCAGGCTGCCGCCAACATGTTTTCTACATTGTGATAACCAGGCACAGCTAGTTCCAGGCCACTTACTATGCCCTGTGGGCCACACATGTCAAAACGGAACTGGTGGCCCTGGGCAGTTATATTGCTGGCGTACAGCTCTGGCCCCTGCTCCGGAGAAAGCCCATAGCGGATAACGCGCACCCCTTCCGGCGCCGCCTGCGCCACGCTAGAGTCGGCGGTATGGTTAAGAATGAGTGTGCCGCCCGGCTTAATTTGGCTTACAAACTGACGGAACGACTCTACCAGCGCATCTTTATGCCCATAGATGTCAAGGTGGTCAGCATCGGTGCTGGTTACAATGGCCACATCAGGGTAAAGCGTCAGAAAGCTGCGGTCATACTCATCGGCCTCCACTACTACCGGCACTGATTCGGCAGTCATTGGGGAGTTGCGAGTGGCCAACTCCAATGCAGTGGGTGGCAGGAGCAGATTGGAGCCCAGGTTTACCGAGATGCCGCCCAGGAACGCGGCGCTAGGCACTCCGGCGTGGTGAAGCAAATGTGCTACCATACTGCTGGTGGTCGTTTTGCCGTGCGTACCGGCTACCGCAATAGTGGGCCGGCCCTGAGTGAGCAGGCCTAGCACTTGGCTGCGCTTGCGAATATCGTAGCCCTGCTCCCGAAGCCAGGCCCATTCCTGATGGTCTTTGGGAATTGCCGGCGTGAGCACCACGAGCGTTTGCGCGCGGTTTTCCCGCACTTCCGCCGGAATGCTTGCGACGGCATCCTGGTAATGCACGGCAATACCTTCAGCGGCCAGGGCTTCCGTTAGGGGCGTAGAGGTTTTATCGTACCCACTCACGGTGTGGCCGTTGGCCTGGAACCAGCGCGCCAGTGCCGACATGCCGATGCCACCAATGCCCAGAAAGAATACGTAGGGAGTTGCTGCTACCGGATTCATTAGTGTTCCATGAGGGCTAGAAGTTCATCCACGATGGTAACCGTAGCATCGGGGCGGGCCAGGGCCCGTATATTGGTGGCCAGGCGCTGCTGCTGGGCAGTGTCCTGTAAGAGTTCTAGTGCTTCATTGTAGAGGCGCGTTCCGGCTTCCGCATCAGGGACCAGCAGCGCCGCCTGCCGCGAGGATAACGCCAGCGCGTTCTTGGTTTGGTGGTCTTCGGCCACGTTAGGTGAGGGCACCAGAATGCTGGGCTTACCAGTGAGGCACAGCTCTGACACTGACAGGGCTCCGGCCCGGCTGACCACCACATCGGCGGCGGCGTAGGCCAGGTCCATGCGCCGCACAAACTCCAGAGCCTGCAAGTTATCAGAAGCATAGGGAGCGGCTTGTTTCTCGGCTTCCGGGAAATAGAGCTTGCCCGTCTGCCACAGCAGCTGCACCCCTGCCTCGCGCAGACGGGGCAGCGCAGCGGCAGTAGCTTGGTTTAGCGTACGGGCTCCCAAGCTGCCTCCAATAACTAGTAGCACTGGTTTGTCTGGCGTCAGGCCAAAGAACTTCAGGGCCTCTTCTCGCTGGCCGCTGGCAATTTCAGTGCGTACGGGGTTACCGGTCAGCACCAGCTTATCAGAGGGGAAGAAGCTTTGCATGCCTTCGTAGGCCACACAAATGCGCTGTACCCGCCGGGCCAGTAGCTTGTTTACAAGACCGGCATAAGAGTTCTGCTCCTGAATAAGGGCTGGAATGCCACGCGAGGTTGCGGCCATAAGCACCGGAGCCGAAGCATAGCCCCCTACTCCTACCACGGCATCGGGCCGGAATTTTTCAATGAGCTTACCGGCCTTACGTACGGCGCGCATCACCTTAATTGGAAAAAGCAGGTTTTCTGCCGTCAGGCGACGCTGCAGGCCACTTATATCTAGCCCCAAAATCTCGTAGCCCGCTTCGGGTACGCGCGTCATTTCCATGCGGCCGTTGGCCCCCACAAACAGAATCTCTGCGTTGGGCTGGCGGCGGCGCAACTCGTTGGCAATAGCAACGGCCGGGAAAATATGCCCGCCTGTGCCCCCGCCACTGATAATGACGCGATAGGGAGCCGGGGCAGATGTAGACTTAGTTGTGGGCATTCAGTAGAAAAGGCAGTGAAGCGGTGTAAGTACAGCGGCTTCTGAAAGCAGTTGTTTTAGGCGTAAGACGAGACGCGCGGAATGCGGGCGGTATCTTCTGGCTCACCTACCATGGGGCGGATTTCCCGTTCTCCCCGGCTCACGGCCAGAATAATCCCAATACTAATGCCCGTGAAAATCAAAGAGGTACCACCCATGCTTAATAGCGGTAATGGCAGGCCGGTAATTGGGCCCAGCCCTACGGCCACGCCCATATTTACCATGGCCTGCAAGACCAGACTAAAGCTCAGCCCCGCCGACAGCAATCCGCCAAAGGCCCCGTAGCTATTCATTACCGTTTTTAGCCCTCGATAGAGAAAAGCCAAGTACAGAAACAGCACAACTACGCCGCCAAACAGACCATACTCCTCAATAATGATGGCATAGATAAAATCGGAGTATGGGTGGGGCATGATGTTGCGCTCCGTGCTCTTGCCAGGGCCTTTGCCAAAGATGCCGCCTGTGGCCTCAGCAATGTAGGCATGCTCCAGCTGGAAGGGCACGGGCTTGCTCTTGTCGGTGAAGCTTTCCAGGCGAGAGAGCACCGTTTTGTAGCGCTGACCGGCAGTTAGGCCTACTCCGCCAACCAACACCCCAATGGCCACCATCACGGCCATTTGCTTCAGGGGTACGCGGCCAATGAACATAAGCAGCAAGCAGGTAGCAAACAGCAGCAGTGCCGTAGAGGCGTTTGAGAGAATGATCAGGCCGCAGATAATGCCTACCCACAGCATTACAGGCAGTAGCGTGGTCTTGAAGTCATCAACGTGCTGTTGGCGCCGGCTGAGCATGGAGGCCAGGTGCGAGATCAGGGCGAGCTTAGCTAAGTCGGAGGGCTGGAAGGTTTGGTTGATAACCGGAATGGTGAGCCAACGCGAGGCCCCATTTACCGAGGGGCCCAGCATATAGGTAAACAACAACAGCGGTACCGAGAGCAGCAAGGCATACAGCGAAAGGCGCGAGTAGTAGCGGTAATCAATGCGGTGGGCCAGCCACATAAAGGCCAGACCGAAGAAGATCAGGCCCGTGTGCTTCAGCAGGTAGTACTCGGTGTTGCCGCCCTGCTGCTTGTAGGCCAGGGTGCCCGTAGAAGAGTATACTACCGCAATGCTGATGAAGGAGAACAGCAACACAATGCCCCACAGAATGGGGTCGCCCTTCAGATTTTGCCGCAGCCAGTTGGTTATCGGTTCCATATCGTAGTACTGAGAAAAATGACGGGTGAGTACTGAAACGACTTAGTATGAGGTGGAAAGCGAGCTAGCGTAGTGACCTAGGCCTCCATCAGGCTTTCTACTTGTTCAATGAATTGCTGGCCTCGATCTTCGTAGTTACGAAACAGGTCGAAGCTGGCGCAGGCTGGTGAGAGCAGCACCACGTCGCCTTCCGAGGCAAGCTCGGCGGCCCGCCGCACGGCCGCTTCCATGCTCCGGGTTTCCTCCAGGTGGGGCACCACGGCCCCGAAGGCCGCTTTCAACTTCTCGTTATCAACGCCCAGGCAAATCAGCGCCTTTACGCGGGCTTGCACCAGCGGAACCAGAGAGCTGTAGTCGTTGCCTTTATCAGTGCCACCGGCTATCCAGACAATGGGCTGACGAATACCATCGAGGGCAAACCATGCCGCTTCCACGTTCGTGGCTTTGCTGTCATTGACAAAGCGGGCGCCCTTCACCTCTCCCACGGGCTGCAGACGGTGTTCCGCGTTGCGGAACGAAGCCAGCGCAGCCTCAATCTGGGGCTTGCTGATGTCGGCTATCCGGGCCGCCAGTACGGCGGCCATGGTGTTCTGCCGGTTGTGCTGGCCAATGAGCGGAGACGCCGAGGTATCAATTTTCTCCGTTTTGCTGTAGTATCCCGGCAACAGGTCCACGCAGATTTCGTCTTCGGAGGAATAATAGGCCGCCAGCTGATAATCGGGACGGTCATGCAGGCTGAATGGCATTTGTACTACCGTCCGGAAAGCAGCCTGGAAATACCGCTGAATCACCTCATCATCGGCGTTATAGATGAAATACCCCGAGCTGTCCTGATTGCGCATAATGCGCAGCTTAGCCAGCGCATACTTCTCCATGGAGTACCCATACCGGTCAAGGTGGTCGGGGGTGATGTTGAGCAGTATGGAAATCCAGGGGCGGAACTCGTAGGTATCATCCAGCTGAAAGCTGCTTAGCTCTACCACGTAATACTCGTGCTTATCCTCAATTACCTGCTCGGCCAGGCTATAGCCTACATTGCCCGCCAGGCCTACCTTAAAGCCGGCTTCTTTCAGCAAGTGATAGGTAAGCAAGGTAGTAGTGGTTTTGCCGTTGGTGCCGGTAATGCAAATGCATTTGGCTTTAGTATAGCGGCCCGCCAGCTCTATTTCAGAGATAATGGGAATGTTACGCTCCCGCAGGGCCTGTATAACTTCTGTCTTCTCCGGAATGCCGGGGCTCTTTACTACCTCATCGGCCAGCAACAGCTCATCTATGCTGTGCTTGTTTTCCTCAAAGCGAATTCCGGCCGCCGTGAGCTTATCCTTGTAAATCTGCTGGATGGGTCCCCGATCCGACACGAACACGGTGTACCCCTTGGCCCGGGCCAGCAGTGCGGCCCCTACTCCACTCTCAGCAGCTCCTAGTATTACAATTTTAGCCATGGGAAGTAAACGCTTAGAACTTAGAGGTAATAGGTGCAAGTGGTCTGTGGAGAAAGCAGAGTCTAAGTTCTACGCTCTACCTTTTCACATTTGAACACGCTAGCGGAGTTTCAGGGTAACCAGCGTGAGGACCGCCAGCATAATGCCCACAATCCAGAAGCGCGACACGATTTTGGACTCGTGGTAGCCGAGTTTCTGATAGTGGTGGTGCAGGGGCGACATGCGCAGGAGGCGGCGACCTTCGCCGTACTTGCGCTTCGTGTATTTGAAGTAGCTGACCTGTACCATTACAGAGAGGTTCTCTACCAGAAACACCCCGCACAGTACCGGAATCAGCAGCTCTTTGCGCACGATAATGGCCAGCACGGCAATGATGCCGCCAATAGCCAACGAGCCCGTGTCGCCCATGAATACCTGCGCCGGATACGAGTTATACCACAAGAACCCTACGCAGGCCCCCACGAAAGCGGTACAGAAAATTACCAGCTCACCCGAGTTCGGAATGAACATTACGTCTAGGTAGTCGGCCAGGAGCGCATTACCACTCACGAAGCAGAAGATTGCCAGCGTGATGCCGATAATAGCCGAGGTACCAGCCGCTAGGCCATCTAGGCCATCCGTAATGTTAGCACCATTGCTAACGGCCGTGATAATCAGGATGACAATAGGAATGTAGAAGAAGGCGTAGTACTCGTTGAAGAAGTCACCGGCGGTAGCGAACAGGTCGCCGTAGTTCAGCTCGTTGTTTTTCAGGAAGGGCACCGTGGTAATCATCAGCTTCACATCCTGATACACGCCGCTGGCATCAACCGCCGAGAAAGAGCCGTTGGCTAGGGCGTACTGGCGCACCGTCACGTCATTTGAGAAAAACAGCACCCAGCCCACCGTAATGCCTAGGCCTACCTGGCCTAGCACCTTAAACCGGCCGGCCAAGCCCTCTTTATCCTTCTTAACTACTTTGATGTAGTCGTCAACGAAGCCGATGATACCCAGCCACACGGTGCTCAGCAGCATCAGCACGATATAAATGTTATCGAGCTTAGCGAACAGCAGTACGGGCACCAGAATGGCCAGCAGAATAATCAGGCCGCCCATGGTGGGGGTACCCTTCTTCTCCATCTGCCCCTGCAAGCCCAAGTCGCGCACCGTTTCCCCAATTTGCAGCATTTGCAGCTTCCGGATCAGGGGCTTACCAAAGAATTGCGCAATAATGAGCGAGGTTACAACGGCCAGCGCCGCCCGAAACGAAATGTATTGGAATACACCCGCGCCCGGCAGGTGATGAACTTTGTAGAGGTAATTAAAGAAGTAATAGAGCATGGGCGCGATGGTGAGCAGGTAGGAGTCAGGAGTATTCCAAGCTGCAAAGGTTCGGGTTTTTAGCTTGAGGTCAAATGTTGCGTTTTCGCAGATTTTAGGCTATTCAGTGGTAAATGATGTTACTATCACTTACCCAGCAGGTTGAACATCTCTATCAGCACTTGTTTGTCGTCAAAATCAGACCGGACGCCCTTAATTTCCTGGTAGGCCTCGTGGCCTTTGCCGGCCACCAGCACAATGTCGCCGGGCTGGGCCAGCGCTACTGCGGTTTTAATGGCTTCGCGGCGGTCCGGAATGGTAAGCACCTTCCCTTGATCGGCGGCGGGCACCCCGGTCTGCATCTGCTGCAGAATATCGTTGGGGTCCTCGAAGCGAGGGTTATCGGAGGTTAACACCGCCCGGTTGGAAAGCTGGCTGGCCAGGCGCGCCATAATGGGGCGCTTGGCGCCGTCGCGGTTGCCGCCGCAGCCTACTACCGTAATTACCTGCTGGCTGGGCTGGCGAATTTCGGCAATGGTTTGCAGCACGTTTTCCAGCGCATCGGGCGTGTGGGCGTAGTCTATAATGCCAGTGATGCGGGTTTTCTCGGCCAGCACCGGCTCAAAGCGACCGGGTGCGGAGGTCAGGCCCGATAGTACCGTTAGTACTTCCGTGGGCTCCTCTCCTAGCAGCACAGCAGCGCCGTAAATAGCCAGCAGGTTGTAGGCGTTAAACACGCCAATGAGCCGAAATTGCGCTTCCCGGCCATCTACCTCCAGGTGCAAACCATGCACGGCATTTTCAATCAGCTTGCCCCGGAACGTAGCCGGCCCACGCATGGAGTACGATTCCCGGCGGCCCACCACGTTCTGCAGCATCACGGGGCCCCGCTTGTCGTCGGCGTTGGTGAGGGCGAAGGCCGACTTCGGCAGCATATCGAAGAAGCCCTTTTTCGCCTTTAGGTAGGCGTCGAAGGTGCCATGGTAGTCGAGGTGGTCGTGGGTGAGGTTGGTGAAAATGCCCCCCGCGAACTGCAGGCCAGTCACGCGGTGCTGCACTACGGCGTGGGAGCTTACCTCCATGAACACGTGCGTGCAACTAGCCTGCACCATGCGCGCCAGCAACTCGTTCAACCGAATGGCGTCGGGCGTAGTGTGGGTGGCCGGAATTACTTGCTCATCAATCTGATTCTGCACCGTGCTCAGCAGGCCGCAGTGGTAGCCCAACTCCCGGAATAGCTTGTGCAGCATGGTGGCACAGGTAGTCTTCCCATTCGTACCCGTAATGCCCACTAGCTGCAGCTTCCGGGAGGGGTGGCCATAGAACTCAGCGGCCATGTAGGCCATAGCCTCGGCGCTATCCTTTACCTGTACGTAAGCGGTGGCTGGGTTGAGGTCAGTGGGTAAGTCTTCGCACACAACAGCTGCGGCGCCCAGTTCCACGGCCTTCGGAATAAACTGGTGGCCATCGTTAGCGGTGCCGCGCAGGGCAAAGAACACCACTCCCGGCCCGGCCTGGCGCGAATCCAGCGTTAGGCCAGTCACCGGTACAGTGGTGGGACCTGACTGCGCCGTTACGCGGACAGCCGTGAGAAGAGAAGCAAGGGAAGTAGACTGATTCAAAGCGTAATACGGAGAGCTTGCGCGGCACGCGCAGGTGTAACATGTGGCCTGGAGCTAGGCCCGAGGCTTGGACTTGGGTTTGGCCACCGCCGCAGCTTTACCAGGAGCCGAGACTTTAGGCCTGGCAGCCGGAGCAACGGGTTTGGGCACTACCGTAGGCTCGTCATTGAGAGTAGCTGCCTCAGCCCTTACTCTGCGGCCTTCAGCCAGGGTGGTCATACCCTGCGTTGGTGGTGGCATGGCCGGTACGGGCACCATGGGGCGTCCACCAATTGGCTCCATCTGCAGCACTACCAGAGCACCGCGCTGGGCAGGGCTACCGGCAGCTATCGACTGCGCTTTCACGCGGCCCGAACCCAGAGTCCGGACGTGTAGGCCACGGTTCTCCAGCAGGAATAGGGCATCGCGCAGGGTCATGCCCGTTACATTGGGCACGCGGCCGGGGCGCACAGCCATAGGTTTCAGGCTAAGCTTACCAGCGTTAGAGTCGGCTTGGGTGCGCACCCAGTCGTCGGCGTTGGTAGCCCCCTCGTGGGTCACGCCCAACTGGCCAAATACCATGGTGAGTTCATCCTGCATACCTACCTGCACGAAGGGCACCCGAGCTTTGGTAGTAGATGGCGCCCGGGCCAGCAGGGGGCGCAGGCTAGCTGCGTCGCGGGCCATGGCTTTGTCGGCTACCTCGCGGAAAACCGGCGCTGCCACTTCAGCCCCCGACCATCCGCGACGCTTAGGCGAGTCAACCACTACAATGCAGCTGTACTTGGGCTGGTCGGCGGGGAAGTAGCCGCAGAAGCTAGTGGAGTACATGCGGGTGTAGGCGCCGTTCTTAAACTTCCAGGCGGTGCCGGTTTTGCCGGCAATGCCGTAGTCGTTGGTCCGGATGCCGCGGGCGGTGCCTTCGTTTACTACGCCCTCCATCATGGCCTGCACTTTCTCCAGGGTTTCGTCGGAGCAGATCTTGGGGTTCAGCACTACGGGCTCAAAACGCTCTACTACATTATCAGCCTGCTTAACCTCTTTCACAATCATGGGCTGCACCTTCACGCCGCCGTTGGCTACGGCGTTGTAGAAAGCCAGGGTTTGCAGGGGCGCCAGCTTCAGCTCATAGCCAATGCACATAGTGGTGAGCGAAGTACGGCTCCAGCTCCGGTCATGGGGGTCCTTCACATAGGGCCGGGCCTCGCCGGCCATCTGAAATCCCAGGGGCTTATCGAGGCCGAAGCGCTTGAGGTAGTCGGTGTATTTGTCGGGGTTTTTGCTGAACTGCCGGTCCACGAGCACGGCCACGCCAATGTTAGACGACTTCTCAAACACCTGCTTAATGGTAATCCAGCCGTTGGCGTGGGTATCCGTCTTCACGGCCCCGCCGATGCGCATGGCACCGGTTTTGCCGGTGTTCACGGAGTCTTCCAGGGTCAGGTCGGGGTTCTCCTCCAGCACGGCCATCAGGGAGGCCAGCTTAAACGTGGAGCCTGGCTCAGTACGGCCCTGGTCGGCAATGGCGTAGTTGTAGTCTTCACGGTACACGCCGTCGGCGGCACGGCCCAGGTTAGCTACGGCCTTAATTTCGCCGGTTTTCACCTCCATCAGTATCACGGTGCCATACTGGGCATCGTTATCTACCAGCGCCTTATACAGAGCATTCTCAGCTACGTCCTGGAGGTTGATGTCGAGGGTGGTTTTGATGTCGTAGCCCGGTTGTGGCTTTACTTCCGTACCGTCGTAGATGGGCTTATTACCGCCGGGCAGGCGCTCAAACAACGCTTCCCCGTCTTTGCCAGCCAGGTGGCGGTTGAAGGTAAATTCCAGGCCCGCGCCATTTTTGTCTTCGTTCACGAAGCCAATGGTGCGTTGCGCCAGGCCTCCAAAGGGCCGAAAGCGCTTATCCACTTTCTCGAAGATGACGCCGCCCTTGTTTTTGCCCTCCCGAAAAATAGGCCACTGCGCCAGCTCCTTTTTCTCCTGGAAGTTGATCTGCCGGGAATTCAGGCGGATATACCGCACATGCGCCTTGGGGTTCTTGGCATTTTTGAGCTTGCGTAGATATTCCTGCGGGCTTCGGTCGCCGAAGAATTTCGACAGCAGCAGCGCCAAGGAATCAGCCTTAGCGTCAAACGTAGCCTTTTCTACCACTGAGGGGTCCCAGGCCACCCGGTAGAAGGGCAGCGAGGTAGCCATGATGCTGCGCCCATCGGAAGCGAAGATGTTGCCTCGCGTGGCAAAAACCGGCTGGTACACAATGCGGCGCTCCTGCTCCAGGGCTTTCCAGCGGGCACCTTCCTTGAACTGGATCTGCGAAACCTTCCAGACGATGGCGCAGGAGAACAGGCAGACGCCCAAAAACGCCAGCCGGATGCGGGTTACAATACTTTTTTTAACGTTTCCTTTCATTGCGGCGGGGGGCTGAACGATTGGAAGATGATTCAGTGGTAGGTACGGGGTTGCCGTTTACGTCTAGGCCTATGGGCATGGGCGGTGCGGCTTCCGCCACGGAGTCGTCGGCGGTAAGCGTAAGGGCAGCCGCCCGGCGGATAGAGTCGGCTTTGGCGCGGGCCGACATGGCCGACACAGAATCGGCGGTCAGTAGCGGCACCTCATCGAGCTTAGCCTCATCAAGGCGGCCGGCGGGTACAGTAATCCGGAACGGCGGCGAGGAGCTTTCTACCAGGCCGTAGGCCGCTACTTTACGGGCTACCTCGCTCTGCTTGCTGGCTTCCATGTAGTCAGATGACAACGTGGTGTAGTCGGCGCGCAGGTCCTCGGTTTCCAGCTTCAGCTTCTGAATGCTGCGGTTCATGCGGGTAGCGTAGTGCGTGTTACCGATGTACACCAGTGTCAGGAACATGATAAACAGCAGGTGGGGAAGGTAGCGCACTGGCAGGCCCTCCTGGAAGAAAACATCTACGCGGGTTATGCGCTCCAGCAACGTAAATACACTCCAGGTACTGCGTGACCGGGCAGGCTGCGCGGCGCTAGGTTTGGGGGCCCGGGCAGTGGGCCGGGGTGCAGGCGCCGGTTCGGGCGTGTGCACCGGCTCGGGCGCCACCGTTTCCACCACCTGGCGGGGAGCATTGGTGCGCGGCTGGTTAGCGACGGGTTTGAGTGTATTAGTTGCCACTGGTGTGTTCTTTAGAAGGTTCCTGCGGAGGAGGCTGAATGGGTAGCGGAGAACCGGTACTACTCCTTCTTTACCGCCACCCGAAGCTTGGCGCTGCGGGCCCGGGGGTTGAGGGCTACCTCTTCCGCTGAGGCTTCCACGGGTTTTCGGGTGAGTACCTCGAAGGGCGTGTTGGTGTGGCCAAACAGGTTTTTCTCGGCTTCACCAAAGAATTTCCCCTTGGCCATAAAGTTCTTAACCAGCCGGTCTTCCAGGGAGTGGTAGCTCATTACCACCAGCCGGCCGCCGGGGCGCAATACTTGGGCCGTTTGCATGAGCATTTCCTGCAAAGCGGCCATTTCATCGTTGGCCTCAATGCGCAAGGCCTGAAATACCTGGGCTAGGTACTTATTTTCCTTGCCGCGCGGGGTGCAGGTGCTAATAGCCTTTTTGAGGGCTGCAATGGTGGTAATACTCTGCCCACGGCGGGCGGCTACTACGGTAGCGGCCAAGGTGCGGGCATTGGTTACCTCTCCGTACATCCCGAAGATACGGTGTAGCTCCGCCTCAGAGTAGTCGGCAATGATATCGGCGGCGGTGGTGCCATCTTCGGCATTCATGCGCATATCCAGCGGCCCATCAAAGCGGGTGCTGAAGCCGCGCTCCGGCGTGTCAAACTGATGCGACGACACGCCCAGATCAGCCAGCAGGCCGTCCACGGGCAGGGCGTCGTGGCGCTTTAGCTCGGTGTACAAGTCGCGGAAGTTGCTGCGGATAAAGGTGAACTGCGGGCGCGCCAGGTTGCTGGCTTCCCGCTCGGCGTCGGCATCCTGATCGAAGCTGTAGAGGTGCCCGGTGGTCAGGTGCTCCAGAATGCGGGCCGAATGGCCACCGCCACCGAAGGTTACGTCTACGTAGCGGCCGCCGGGCTGCAGGTCGAGGGCTTCGAGACACTCGCGCAGCATCACGGGGCGGTGGTAGGCAGTATCGTTTAGGTAGTCGTTCACGCTCATGCGGCCAGGGGGCCGCCGGGGCCAGGTTCAGTGGTGAGAAATTTCTGGGCGAGCTTGGAGAAGCTTTGTTGATCTTTGATCAGGAACTCATCATAGCGCTCAGGATCCCAGATCTCGCACCGGTTACCCAAACCCACAATGATGGCCTCCTTTTCAATGCCCGAGTAGCGCAGCATGGTGCGTGGCAGCATAAAACGCCCGATGTTGTCGAGCTCTACTTCTGTCATGCCCCGGAAGAAGTTGCGCTGAAACTGCCGGTACTCCTCATTGAACTCATCCAGTGCCATCACTTTCTCATGGATCACGCGCCAAGCGGCTCGCGGGTACAACACGAGACAGGGTTCAAAGCCCCGTACCAGCACCAGTTGGTTTCCGGAAGCCTCGGGCAGGTTCGCCTTCACTTTGGCAGGGAGTACCAGCCGCCCTTTGGGGTCGAGCTTGCACTCATATTCGCCGGAGAGAAGGTTCATAGCTGCGCAAAAGGCGTGGGAACGGGATATAGCAAAAGTACGCAATGCCCTAGAAAAGGCAACCACGATTTACCATTTTCTACCACCATTCCAATACGCTGTTTCGTGCAGCTGGATGCAGTTTTTCTTCCTTTTTCTCTTGCTCAGTGGTAAGAAGTGGTAGAAGCAAGGGTGAGCTTTGACAGAATGTCAGTACTCTCGCACCCTGGCTTTTACTTCGCTACTTTACCTAATAAACACATCAAAATTGGCCCCTAATAACGCGTGAGTGGCGAAGCCCCGCAGGAGTTTGGCAAGCCTGTGCGCTAACCGCTGGCTCAACGGTACGGACAGGAATTTCGCACCTTCCGGGCCACATCCTGCACCCTTCGTTTTGCGGCATTCGTTGTATCTTTGCAGCAATGAAACGTCCACTCACACATCGGCTCTTCAGTGCCTGGCTGGCCCTGCTCGTGCTCACCGCTTCGGTGGGCCTGACGGTGCAGCAGCATACCTGCCGGGTGAGTGGCACGCATACGGCGGCCGTAATTTTTTCGCCTGCGCACCATGGCTGCCCGCCTCCCGCCACTGAGCAAACTGGCTCGCACGCTACGCACAAAGCTCAGGTGAAAAATAGCTGCTGTGAGTTTGGGGCGCATTTTCACAAGCTGGATTCCCCTTCACCAGAGCTGACCTGGGTTAAGACTCTGGTGCCAGCGGTATTGCCAACTTGGCTAGCTGCGGCAGAGTGGCCTAGTGCGCCAGTTGCTCCATTGCTCACAGGTGCTGCCCGCTGGCACGCCGGTGACGCTTCGCCCCCACTTCGCGCGGGGCGTGTGCTGCTTACGTTCGTCTGCACTCTTATCGTCTAGGCCACCTTTCCACTGGCTACTCTATAGTGTAGAGTGGCCCGGAGCTGGCTAACCTTTGCTGTTGGCTCCTTTTTTGGAAAGATAGCCTAACCCCCGACGATATGTATCCTTTTTCCGGGCTCCGGCAGCTGGCGCTGGCTAGTTTCCTGCTCTACGCTGCTACAGCGTCAGCCCAAACCACTGACCCCTCCGTGGCCCCCGTACGCGGACAGGTGCTTGATGCCAACTCCAATGCTCCTCTTCCGGGCGCTGTAGTGCGCTGGCTCGGAGCAGCCACCGAGGCTACTACCACCGACGACAAGGGCACTTTCTCCTTGGTGCGTCCTGCTCGCCCTACTACCCAGCTTATCATCAGCTTCCTGGGCTACAGCCCCGACACCGTGCAGGTGAGCGGCAACAGCTACTTGCGCCTGCCTCTGCGCCGTGCGGCGGAACTGGGTGAGGTGAAAGTGGAAGGGCGTGCCCCCTCCTACTCCGGCCTCACGCCTACCAATACCCAGGTTATTACCAGCCGCGACCTAACCAAATCGGCGTGCTGTAACCTGGCCGAGAGCTTTGAAACCAACGCATCCGTAGAGGTATCTACCACCGATGCCGTGTCGGGGGCGAAGCAGATTCAGCTGCTAGGCTTGGATGGAGCTTACTCCTTGCTGACTATTGACAACCTGCCGGCGCTGCGCGGGCTGGCTACCCCCTACCGCCTGGGCTACCTGGCAGGCCCCTGGATCGAGAGCATCGATATCATCAAGGGAATGGGCTCAGTGGTAAATGGCTACGAGAGCATTTCGGGTCAGGTGAACATCCGTTTGAAAGAGCCTGATACGGCGGAGCGCTTGCTGTTCAACGCCTACGGCAACGACCTCGGCAAATTCGACCTGAACCTGAACCTGGCCACGCCCATCAGCGAGAAGGTGAGTACGGCACTGCTCCTGCACTCTGACCACTTGGGCAACCGCGTAGACCGGAACAAAGACGGTTTCCTCGACCTGCCGCTGGCCACGCAGTACAACGTGTTCAACAAGTGGAAGTATAAGTCGGGCACGGGCCTGGTGACGGAGATAGGCCTGGGAGCACTGCGCGAAACGCGCCAGGGCGGGCAAGTGGCCTACCGCGAGGAAAACCCCGGCGGCTATTACGGCACCACCCAAAACACCGACCGCTACAACGGTTACGCCAAAACCAGCTATACCTGGCCCGGCCGCCCCTACCAAAGCCTGGGGCTGCTGCTGACCGGTACCAGCCACGACTTTAACTCTACCTATGGGCTGCGCACCTACAACGGTAATCAGCAGACTGGCCTAGCAACCTTGCTTTTCCAGAGCGTAATTGGCACCACGGCCCACACCTACCGGACTGGCCTAAGCTACCTGCACGACGACTACCGCGAAGTGTACAAAACGGGCTTCAGCTACCCCACTGAAACAGCCGCGCAGCGCTATGCCCGTGAGCACCGCAACCGCCTGGAGCGGGTGCCGGGTGCTTTTGCGGAGTACACCTACCAGAATGCCCGCAACCTCACAGTAGTAACTGGCCTACGCCTCGACCGACACAACCTCTACGGCTGGTTCCTGACCCCACGTCTCAATGTGAAGTATGATGTGGCCAAGAACACTGTGCTGCGCGTAGCCGCCGGCCGGGGCTTCCGGACGGCTAACCCCATTGCCGAGAATAGCGGGATGCTGGTTAGCTCGCGAGAGTTCGTGATTGCGCCCAACCTGCAGCCTGAAAAGGCCTGGAACATGGGTGGCAGCTTTACGCAGTACTTCAACGCTTTCGGGCACCCGGCTACCTTCATTGCCGACTATTACCACACCGAGTTCCAGAACCAAGTGGTAGCCGACCCTTACACGCTGGCAGACCGGCTCATCATCAGCAATCTGGCACCTGGTGGCCGCTCTTTCTCGCGCAGCTTCCAGGCGGAGGTGCAGGTAGAGCCCGTAAAAGGTCTGCAGGCAAAAGCCGCTTATAAGTACCTCGATGTACGGACTACTTATAATGGAGACCTGCTACCCAAGCCGCTCACGCCGAAAAACCGCTTGTTCCTGAATGTGGCCTACGCCACGGCCTTTGATAAGTGGCGGGCCGACTTCACGGTGCAAGGCTTCGGGCAGCGCCCCCTGGCTCACTCCCCCGGCGAGAGCCATCAGCATGGCACCACCACGGAGCCGTTGCCAGTAGCGCCGCGCTACGCCCTACTGAATACCCAGCTGACGCGCGCATTCAAACGCTGGGACCTGTACGCCGGGGTAGAAAATCTGACCAATTACCGGCAGCCCAACCCCATTGCAGGCGCCTACGCCCCCTTCGGCCCCGACTTTGATGCCGCCATGGTGTGGGGCCCAACTTACGGCCGCCTTACGTACCTGGGCGTCCGCTTTAAGCTTGATTAGTCAGCTGTAGTGCCAGCTGCTATAAATGGCACAGTTTTTCTGTTTACCGAACTAGGCCTAGGCCACTCGTGTTTTACCTACTCAAGGGTTTCGGCCCATTTACTTCCTTCCAGATATGAAACTCCTTTCATCCTTAGTAGCCTCCCTTTTCCTGCTGGTTTCTTCGCAGAGCGCTTTCGCTCAGCAGTCTACTCCTAAACTTAAAGGGGGCGCCACCACTGAGCAGGTGCAGTTTAAGACCTCCGCCGTGTGCGATATGTGCAAGGCCCGCCTGGAGAAAAGCATGGCCTACGAGAAGGGCGTGCAAGCAGCTAACCTCGATGTGCCTTCTAAGGTGTTAACTGTTACGTACCGCCCCGAGAAAACTACCCCCGCAGCTTTGCGCACCGCCGTGCAGCGTACCGGCTACGATGCCGACGAGCTAACCGCTGACACTCGGGCTTACAATAAGCTGCCCGACTGCTGCAAGAAGACCAATAGCGTACATACTGACAGCAAGCACTAGTTTCGCTGCTCTCTTACCAGAAAGCCCCACGGCAGTTCATTTGCCGTGGGGCTTTCTGTTGATTAACAAGTTGCGCCGAAATCAGGCCGAAGCGCCGGCGGCTAGCTGTACCTCAAAGGAAAGAACTACGCTGAAATTGAGAGGGCGCGTGAGGCGGCGGCGGTTGGTGCCCGATACTTCCAACGTGAAGGTATCGGCGCGCAGAAATTCCAACAAATTAAGTTGGCCTTGCTTCTCCATTTCTACGTGCGTAGGAAATACCATCCGGGGCGTGAAGGAGGCAATGAGGACTTTGCGATTATTGGCCATGAGAAAGCAGCTGCCGCTTTCCAGCGCGCCCAGAGTGGGCGTGCCCCGGCCAATGGCCTGCCCCGGCTCAGGGGTCCAGGTTAGGTGGGCATCACGCAGCCGCACTGCCGTAACATTAGCGCGGGTAATAGAGGCCAGACATGGCAACGAGCTGGAAATAGTAGCTTCACTTAAAAAAATCAGATCCATCCCCGGATCAATGCGCAAGTTGATGGCGCGGGTACTCACTCCAAACGCTGATTTGAGGGAGCGGCGCAAACCTTCATGATTGGCAATAGTTAACTCGACTCCCAGAACTACGGGAGACCCGGCAGGTGGCGAAGCAACAATTGTTCGGTTCATAGCCAAAAAGTTTGCCGGTAGGTGCCAGCACGGGGAACAACAGCACAGAGCAACAGAGCTCCTTCCTAAGTGAATACTCAACTGATAGAATATTACATAACTTATCAAAGTATTCTATACCAAGATATTAAAGTATAGCGAGCCAGCTTATAAGTCGACTAATCGGGTTTATTAGCAGTCTAACATTGTTTTCTCATTATAAATTATAGGAGATTTCAGGTTAATATTTTTATATTGACCATTACCATCCAGCTCCTGTTTGTATGAAGATTACGTGTGTGCTTCTTGATGATGACCCTCTGGTATTGGATTTGCTCCAAGCCTACGTGGCCATGACGGACATCCTAGATGTAAAGGCAACGTTCACTGACCCATTAGACGCGCATCGTTACCTGATGACTAATCAGGTACAGGTGTTATTCTCCGATGTGACCATGCCGCACCTAAGCGGCATTGACCTAGTACGCTCCTTAAAGCAGCCCCCGCTGGTGGTTCTGATGACGGCTTACCCCCAGTACGCCATGGAAGGCTTTAACTTGGATGTTATTGATTTTCTGCTCAAGCCTATTTCCCTTGACCGGTTTCTGAAAGCCGTTAACAAAGTGGCCAGCATCCTGCGCGCAAACTCCACCGACCAGGAAATGCAGACTGATATTATGACTGGCCTAGGCTCGTTTTTTATTCGCACCGACGCGCAGTTTGTGCGGCTGCACTACCGGGAGATACTCTACATAGAAGCCCTGAAGGATTTCACCAAGATCAATACTGCCGACGGGCGCACGCACGTAACACTGGTAAATCTTAAGAACTTAGAGGAACAGCTCCCGCCCGGCCTTTTCGTTCGCACGCATCGTTCCTATTTGGTTAACGCAGCGCACATTGAAACGGTGAGCAACCTTGAAGTGAAAGTGGGCGGCCATGCGCTGCCTCTAGGCCAGACTTACCGCGAACGGGTAACGGAGCGCATAGTAAACCGCTCACTTATCCGGCGACACTAGCTGGAGCGGGTGGGGCATCGGCATCATCCTGTGGCAGCACTCGCATTGAGAGCTTAGGAGTTTTAGACTCTGCCGCTGGCAACGTAAAGCGAAAAGTAGTGCCTTTACCTACGGTGCTCTCAAAGGAAAGCTCCCCATTATTCAGCTCCAGAAATTCTTTGCACAGGCGTAGGCCTAGGCCTACGCCCTTCTCATGGTCGGTGCCAGGCGTAGAGTAGCTTTCCGTTTGCTCCAGAATTTTGTGCTGGCCAGCGGGCGAAATGCCCACGCCCGTATCCCGCACTGAAACTTCCCAGGAAGTAGCTAACCGCCGCGCCGAGACCGTGATACACCCTCCGGCAGAAGTGAACTTCAAGGCGTTGCCCAGCAAATTGCGCAAAATAAGCCGCGTCATGTTCAGGTCAGCTCTGGCGCTACAGGGCTCCAGTATCTCGCTCAAAAGTTGCACCTCTTTGCGCTCGGCTTCGTCAGCTATTTGGCTGAAAACCTCCTCAATGAGGATGTCAAGGCGCAGCCGCTCGGGTTTGGTGCCACTGTCACCCTGCATCTGCGACGCTGACCAGTTCAGCAGGTTGTCAAGTAGGCGCGATGTGCTATCGAGGGTTTGCGACAGCCGTGCGGTATGCGCTGCCAGACGGGCTGGCGGCAATGCCCCTAAACTGATTAACGACAGCAGCGAGTACAAAGAGCTCAGTGGACTGCGCAAGTCATGAGAGATAACTGAGAACAGAGTGTTTTTGGTTTGGTTCAGCCGATCTAACTTCTCCTTTTGCTGGCTAATAGCCGCATTTTTTTGCGTGAGAATCTGGTTGATATTCTCCTGCTGCTTGCGCCCCCGATACAAGGCGGCTACCGTTATTAATAAAAGGACTGCTCCGGCCGCCAGCAGATTACCTAGCAGCTTCTGCCGGCGCAAGTTGGCCTGCTGCAACTGCTGGTCTTTAGTCAGCAGTTGAATTTCGCGCTCCTTCTTCTCCGATTCATACCGTAGCCGAAGCTCAGCAATTTGATTTTCGCGCTGCTCTGCCAAAGCACTATCCTGGAGTGCTACATACCGCCGTAAGGCCCGCAGAGCCGCGCTAGGTTGCCGGTTGCGTTGGTACAGGTCAGCGAGGGAGAAGTATATACCGCTGAGTAGTATACTGGAGCCTGTTTGCTGGGCGGCTACCAATGCCTGATGAAGCGCAGCCTGCGCCGGCCGGTGTTGCCCAAGCGAATCTTGCATGGCAGCCAGCACCCAAAGCGTGTTGGCCCGCACGGTAGGCGAGGCCGCCCGGGGCAGGTTTTCCAGCGCGCGAGTGTAGAATACCGCGGCTGTTTCAAAGTTGCCAAAGTCCTGGTATATCTGCCCAATGCTTCTGAGCGCCTCCCCCACCCGCACGCTGTCGTGGAGCTGAAGGGCAATAGCCTGGCTTTGCTGCAAATAATATAGGGCACGGCTGTATTGCCGTTGGTGCTGGTGGGCCATGCCAATGTGGTGGAAGGCCTCCGCAATCTTGGCAGAATCGTGGGCAGCGCGCCATACTTCTAGGGCCTGCTCCTGACTGCCCTGGGCGCGGCGCCATTTGTTTTCACTCCCATACAGCTCGCCTAGCTGCTGGTAAACCTCGCCCTTACCAAGCAGGTTGTGCTGGTGCTGGTACATAGCCAATGCACGCTGATAAACCTGCCGGGCATTGCCGGTGTCGCCTTGGTAGTAGAGGGCCTTTCCCAGCAGAGGCAGTGCGGAGGCTTGCCAGCGAGTGTTTTTAGAGGACAGCTGCAGTGCTCGCCGAAAGTGATACACGGCAGAACCATAGCGCCGCAGGCGTTGGCTGGCCTGCCCCGCCACCACGTGCGCCTGCATCCACTGCACAGTATCCAGTTGCTGGCGTGCCTGTAAAATTTGCTGGGTTGCCTGCCGCAATAGAGCCAGCTGGTAGGTGCGCCTGTATTCCGGCAACACACGTGCAGTGGCTCCCTGAGCAGCTGCGAACTGAACTGCTCCTAATAGGAACAAGGCTACTATTCCCCCCCATTGCAGGAGCTGGAGCATCCGGCGTAAAATAAGGCGGACATCAGGAGGCATGGGGAGGCAATAGGGCACTGCAGCAACCGCTTTAAAATGCTAAAGCCGCCATTGCTGCAGTGCCCAATATACAAACATCCGGGTAGTAGCCTCCTATATTGGGCGCCGCTCCTAACAAACTATTTTTCTACCTGTTAAGGCGGCTACTTAGCCTGCCAAAGGCGCCACCAGGGCAGGTAAGGCTGGTCGTGGTGCTCGTAATGATAACCGAAAAAGTAGCAACTGATAAAGGCCCAGGCATGATGCCGGAACTGGCTACCTGATTTGTGAGGATTATCAGGGGCATGCTCGCCACGGTGGGGCAGATAGGTGCCAAAGTAGAAGAGCTGCAGCGTAGCTAACACGGCCGGAATCATCCAAAACGCAATGATATTCTCCATCGGGAATACCAGCTTGAGCAGGTTGTAGGTTAGGGCCATGAGCGCTACCTGCCACCACGTTACGTAGTTCCAGGCAAAGCGCGCAAACCAAAACAAAAACCCAGGGTGCTTGCCATCATGAAAATCGGGGTCGTCCTCGGTGGCTACGTGGCGGTGGTGCGCATGATGCTTAGGCAGCATCCGCGGAAACCAGTTGAAGGCAAACAGCAGGGCCGTTACTAGGCCCAGGCCATTATTAAGGCGCTTGTTGGGGCTTACCACACCGTGCATGGCATCGTGGGCAGTAATAAACAGGCCGGTATATAAGTGCGTCTGCAGCAGGGCCAGCAGGTAGGGCCACGGCGTATGCCAACTGGGCTGGTAGTAGGCCAGCAGAAACGTAAGCAGTCCCGCCCAGGCCCCGATAATCAAGAGTGCCGCCACCACTCCCTTGTAGGCCAGGGGCGCAGGCTTCACCCGCCGGGTAGAGTAGCTGGGCTGCAGACGTGCACTGGGATGTACTGATGCCATGGACTCAATTATAACCTACTGAACTGCGTGTTTTCCGGCTGCAAACGGCTACAAAGCCAGCAGCACATCACGCACTTGTTCCATCAGCCACATGGGCGTGCTGGTGGCTCCACAAATCCCCACTGACTGCCCCGGCTGAAACCAGCCCGCAGAAATTTCATCTACTTTAGAAATAAAGTGAGTGGCGGGGTTAGTGTCTTTGCAGACCTGATACAACACCTTGCCATTGGAGCTCTTGGTGCCCGATACAAATACAATCTGATCGAACTGCTGAGCAAATTTCCGCAGGTCTTTGTCGCGGTTGCTTACTTGGCGGCAAATGGTATCGTTGGCATTCACTTGAAAGCCGCGGGTTTCCAGCTCGTTTTTGATGCGATAGAAAGAGTCTGTGCTTTTAGTAGTCTGGCTGTAGAGCGTGATGTTAGCCGGCAACTCGTGGCCTAGCAGCTCCTCAATGTTCTCAAACACCACGGCCTCTCCGCTGGTCTGGCCTAGCAAGCCCCGCACTTCTGCGTGACCGTGCTTCCCATAGATGAAGATTTTATCCTTCTTATCGAAGCTGGTTTTGATGCGGTTTTGCAGCTTCAATACCACAGGGCACGAAGCATCAATCAGCGTCAGGCGGTTTTGCAGCGCAGTTTGGTAAGTGCTTGGTGGTTCCCCATGAGCCCGGATGAGCACTGCTTCATCGCGCAGGGCAGCAAACTGGTCATAGTCAATGATGCGCAGCCCACGTTGCTCCAAGCGTTCTACCTCCTCATCGTTGTGCACAATGTCGCCGAGGCAATAGAGGTAGCCTTGTTCATCGAGAATGTCTTCGGCCATTTGAATGGCATAAATCACGCCGAAGCAAAAGCCGGAGTTGGGGTCAATACGGACGCTCAGGTGGTACGGCATAGCTAACGGAGTAACCACAACAATAACGGGAATGTTGCAATTGGTTAAATATACGCAGCCTTCTACTTTCTAACTTCATGAATGTAAAGTGCTATGCGTGGGCGCAGCTTCCTTAAACCGAGGCAAATAACCAGACCACTACCACGTAGTACCTGGCCGGTATGGGTACTTAAAACGAGCCGAAAGCCTTCCGCTGTTCCATGTCCTGAATCACACGTTCCTCTACCGGACTAGCGCGCAGTACTTCCCGGTTCAGCCAAAACGAGGAATCGTACCGTTGCTTCATTACCTGCTTAAGGTCGTTGTAATTTACGCCCACACTCTTATACGCTTTTCCGGAGGGCTTGCCGGTGTACTGGTAAAAAAATAATTGGCCGGCTATCTGGGTGGTATCGGGCTTGTTCTGGTAGCTGAGCACAATGGTCTGCTCGGCGCGTACTGATTGCAGGCGGCTAAGTGAGTCGGCTACGGGCGAGAAGTCAGAGACCATGTGAAACGTTTGGGACTGCAGCGTGGTGCCGGCCCCAAACTGCAGGCTCATCAAGTCACCGATGGGTACCCTCGTTTCCTGTCGGCGCAATGTCGCTTTTTCCATGTCTATGTAGAGGGTGCCTTCAGTACCGGGCTGGCCTAGGTCGGGGCGCGGGGCGTAGTCGATAACGGCCGTTTCCTGGTCTTTATCCTGCAGCACTTCTCGCAGGTGGAAGGTAAACTGCTGGGCAGCCAGCGGGCTCAAGGGCACCGCCAGGGTACGGCGGCTGGGCTTGGGCTCATACACCGGAATCAGGCGGATAGCGGCGGAGAAGTTGGTCATATCCACGCCTGAATTATCTGGCACCAGGCCGTATCGGGCCTGCTCCACTTCCCAGCCAACTACTTCCTTGTTGGTGAAGCGCACGTTGTAAAACGCATCCAGAAACTCGCTGTATGTAGCATTGTGCCGCTCCTTTTGCCGGTAAAAGGCTTTGCCAAACTGCTCAGTACGGGCATGGCGCTGCAGTTGCGCAAAAGTCCGTTGCACGAGTTCAAGTGCTACCTGATCGGGGTTACGCACGCGTACTTCGGGTAGGGCAACGTTGCTGGTGGGCAGCACCACGGTTTGGGCAGCAATAGTTGTTACCTCAATGGTAGTAGGCGTGTAGCCCATGCTTACTACGGTTAGCTTTTGCGGCAGAGAGGGCACCCGCAGGCTAAATTCGCCGGCTTCGTTGGTAGCGGTACCGGGCTCATTACCGGGCAGCCCTATGTTGGCGTAGGGCACTGGCCGTTTCTGTTCATCCACTACCTTCCCTTTCACAATTACCTGCTGGGCCTGCGCCGCCGTGGCCAGGATACACAATACCGGAATAATCAGTTGTTTCATTTGACGTAATAAGTGGACTGGCCTAGGACTATTTGGCCAAACCAATTTTGTGCCGAGAGCTAACAAACAGGCAAAATCATGTGCAGCTACCAGTACTCCGTAAAGCCGCAAAGGGCTTAAACCCAAAGAAGCTCCCAACCTGGGAGCTTCTGTAGTACATGGCATTCATCAGATATTCTGAGGCTTACAACTCCGTCAGTTGCTGGGCTTCGGCGTCAGAAACGTGGCCCCGGTCTACCATAAAATTGCGCACAATACTGAAAGTTTCCGCATCGAGGCCCGATTTAGGGTGCTGCAGGAGGGTTTGAACCAAAAACTGACGGTCGTCTTCAACGTGCTGGCTTAGGCCCAAAAACGAGGGCAGGTTGCTTTCCACGCTCAGGCGCAAAAACCTGATTTCGGGGTTTGAGGCATCCAGCTTCACGGCCTGATCAAACAGCTTGCTGGCGTTCTGCACGTACGTGAGCTTATTGAGCATAGAGGCATCACGGGCCCGGATAGCCTCAGCAGCAGCTTTGTAGGCCAGCACTACGGCTTCTTGCTGCCCGTAGGCTGCCATGAGCTTATAGAATTTCTCCCCACCCTCCTTGCTGGCGGCAGCCTGCTGGTATTGGCGGCGAAGATTTGAAACGGAATAAGGTGATACGTCGGCTGACACGGGGGCGGAATAGGAAAAGAGCAGGGTAAGAAAAAAGGCAAACAGCAGTTTCACGAGCAATGGTATTCGTGATCAAATAGCCCGAAGGCGATATCGAAAGTACGAACCCAGCAACAATAAGATCTTAGTATTATTGGGAACGCGCACCCGCTCACCCAATATTCGTGCCGCGGGTAGCTGCCGAATCTTATGAAATAGCTTTAAATAATATACGTAGGCCAGGTATACGCCCAGTCGTGCGGCCCGGGGCAGCTGCACAATGCCTGCGTAACCCGCCTCAAAGTCTGCCCGAATGTCGGCCTCAATCTGGCGCTTCACCTCGTCGGTAAACCGCTCGTACTGCACGCCGGGAAAGTAGACGCGGCCCCGGTCTTCGTAGTCAGATCGGATATCGCGCAGGAAGTTTACCTTTTGAAACGCGGAGCCCAGGCGCCGGGCCGGTTCGCGCAGGCGCTCAAACTGCGCTTCATCGCCCTCACAAAAAATGCGCAGGCACATGAGCCCCACTACCTCGGCTGAGCCATAGATATACCGCTCATACAACGACTGGTTGTATGAGCGGTCATCGAGGTCCATTTCCATACTGTAGAGAAACGCATCAATAAACTCCCGATCAATGCTATAGTGGCGCGCTACGTGCTGGAAGGCGTGCAGCACCGGGTTTAGGCTCAGACCAGTAGCCAAGGCCTCATCAGTCTGCCGCCGGAAGTCGGCGAAGAGGGTTGCCTTGTCGTGGTCGTGAAAAGTATCCACGATTTCGTCGGCCCAGCGCACCCAGCCATACACCGCATACACGGGCAAGTGGAAACGGCTGTCGAGGGTGCGAATACCGAGCGTAAAGGAGGTGCTGTACCTGGTGGTAATAAGCTTGCTACACGCGAGGCTGGTATCCGTAAAGAGGGCAACGTGGTCCACTGCGGAGGGTTGAAGGTTAAATATTAAGGGCTTGGTTGAGGGATAGGCCTACAAGCTGACGGGTTGAGAAGCCAGCTGACATCTACTGCCGGCAATATCCATCGGTCTCTCCCCTACTGAACTTCCTTTTCGATTTCCTGAGCTACTACCTGGCCTGAGATAAGGGAAGGTGGCACTCCGGGGCCGGGTACCGTGAGTTGGCCCGTAAAATACAGATTCTGGACCTTTTTGCTTTTGAGGCCTGGCTTTAGGATAGCCGTCTGGCGCAGAGTATTGGCTAGACCATAGGCGTTGCCTTTGTAGCTATTGTAGTCCTGCACAAAGTCTTGGTGGGCATAGCTGCGCTTATATACTACGGCGTCGCGGATGCTGGTGCCGCAATGGCGCTCCAGCCGCTCCATGATCAGGTTGTAGTAATACTCCCGGGTTTCCTCGGGGTCTGGGAGGTTAGGAGCCACGGGTATGAGCAGAAAGAGGTTCTCGCAGCCTTCGGGCGCTACGGAAGAGTCAGTCTGCGAAGGCGCCGACACGTAGAAGAGCGGCCGGCTAGGCCACTTCGGCTGCTCATAAATTTCCTCGGCGTGCAGGGCAAAGTCCTCGTCGAAGAACAGGTTATGGTGGCGCAGCTTGGGCAGGCGCTTGCTTACGCCCACGTAGAACAGCAAGGATGAGGGCGCCATAGTCCGGCTATTCCAGTAAGCCTCATCGTAGCGGCGCCACTGCGGCGCCAGCAGCTTCTGCTCAGCGTGGTGGTAGTCGGCCCCGGCCACTACTACATCGACGGGGCGGAATCCGGCAGCGGTCTGCACACCCGTAGCTAGGCCTTTTTCCACCACTATTTCCTGCACGGGCACATTGTACGCTAGCTGCACGCCTAGTTCCTGGGCCAGCTGTACCATGCCCTCCACAATTTTGTGCATGCCGCCCATTGGGTACCAAGTGCCCAAGGCCAGGTCAGCGTAGTTCATGAGAGAGTATAGGGCGGGCGTATTCTCAGAAGTGGCCCCGAGAAACAGAATGGGAAATTCCACCAGTTCCAGCAGGCGCGGGTCTTTAAAGAATTTGCGCACGTGCTTGTGCATACTCTGGAGCAAATCAAGCCGCACGGCATCAACCAGCAGGCGCGGGTCGGCAAACTCCAGCAGGGATCGGCCCGGCATGTGCACAAACTTACCAATACCCACCTCATACTTGTAAGCAGCCTGGCGCAAAAACTCATCGAGGCGGGCGGCACTGCCGGGCTCGTAGCGCTCAAATAACTCGCGCAGCTCGCTCATGCGAGCCGGAATGTCTACGGCTTCGGGGCCTTTGAAAATTACCTGGTAAGAAGGATCCAGCCGAACGAGGTGGTAATAGTCGGATACTTTTTTGCCGAAGCGCGCAAAATACTTCTCAAAGATATCGGGCATCCAGTACCAGCTTGGGCCCATATCAAAGGTAAAGCCTTGGGCCTTGAATACACGGGCGCGGCCGCCTGGGCCTTCGTTTTTCTCCAGAATGGTAACACGGTGGCCCTGCTGTGCCAGCGAGGTAGCAGCGGCCAGACCGGCAAAACCGGCCCCAATCACGATAATATCTTTACTCACAAACGGTACAACTTGGACAATGAGTGGCCGGTATAAGCGGCCTTCAAAAGCACGAAGATGAAAAGTATCCTGATAGTGGTAGGGCCTGCCTAAGGAACTACTATTAGACCATTGGTATTTGCCAGGCCACTCCCCTACCATTACCTGACCTTACCTAACGGCAAAGCACTTCAACTTAGCCTTCTCATCTACTATACTGTTGAGTTGGACAGAAGTTATAATGCCTTTGTAGATAAATGCCAAAAAGTTGTTCAGGGTGAGCCCAAAAAGACGGGCCGCGAACCACGCAGCTAAAGCTAAGCGTGAGTCCGCGGCCCGCTATACGCCCGGGGCGGGTCTGTACTCTCTCCCTATTCCCTACACGCCGGGGGCGTATGTCTTCAACGCCTGCTTAAGTTCCTTGCGGGCGATGTGAATACGGTTCTTGACGGTGCCAATGGGAATTTGCAGCTTCTCAGCAATTTCCAGGTACTTGTAGCCAATGTAGTACATCATGAACGGCGTGCGGTAATCCGACGACAGTCCGGCAATAGCTTCATTGATATCTGTTACTACGAAATCTGAGGTAGCACCGTTGTGGGTAATATAGTTTTCGTCGGTATTAAAATATTGGAAATACTCTGTGCTGTCAATATTGCTATTGCGCTTGGTAATCTTGTTGTAGTTGTTAATGAAGGTGTTGCGCATGATGGTGTACAACCATGCCTTCAAGTTAGTGCCCGCTTTGAACTTGTCCTTGTTGAGCAGCGCTTTGAGCAGGGTTTCCTGCACAAGATCCTTTGCATCGTCGGCGTCGCGGGTCAGGTTCATCGCCACGGGCTTTAGAGAGTAAGAAATCTTCTGTACTTGGTTAGTGAATTCCAAAGAGGTCATACTGTTTAGCTTTTCGTGGCAAAAAGTTAAACAAATATACGAGGGTTTTTGAAAGTCGTCTTCCCCCCACACATTTATTTTTCCCTCCCACCTAATACCGGTGGTTACAAGACCACTGATTGTTACAACATTTTGACTATCAGAACACAACGATAGCACACACCTGTCTTCCGCGCAGGAATACTCAGAGTATTAAAACGCAACATAAGCCAACAAAAAAGCCTGACCTAAGCCTTGCAAGCTTACGGTCAGGCCGTGACTTCGTTGAACAGAAGTGTATTAAGTTTTTGCTGCCTCAAGAGTATAGTTACCTGGCGATGAAGCCATTTCCTCGACCAACGCGATAAAATCAGTCATCAACCTTACTTTTATCGCGTTAAATGGCAACCGTACATTTTCTTGTTGTACCAGAGAGCCGTACAAAACCAAGGTACGCTCAGGGCAAATCTGGTGCAACTCATCAATGAACTCCTGCACCCGGTCGCGCTCGGGCACGGCCGTCATCACGGTGCAGAGGGCGTCAGGCTGATACGTTTCGTTGATGGTCTTCAGCTCAGAAATGGGAAGGTTCTGGCCCAGGTACAGCACGTGGTGTCCCCGTACGCGCAAAACGTAGTTCATAAACAGCAAGGCCAGCTCGTGCATCTCCCCTTCAGGCAAAAACAGCACCCAGCGCTTTACGTCTGCGGGTTGGACAGGTGGCAGGTTATCAATACCTGCCATAATTTTTTGACGCAGCAAGTTGGTAACCAAGTGTTCGTGCGCCGGATTTACGTTGCCAGCCTGCCACATTACGCCAATGCGCTGCAAAAAAGGATAGGCCACGTGCAGAATAGCCCCTTCAAAGCCCATGTTGCACACGGCCCGGTTCATCAGGCAGCTGAGCTGAGGCTCATCCATGCGCAGCATGGCAGCCAGTAGCCCGTTTACCTGCTGGCAGCAGTTATTCGCATCTTCATCGCAGGAGATAACAGCCTTAGCCAACTCATGCTCTGAGAGACGGGCAATCTGGGAAATACGCTGGCCACGGTTATACAGCGTAGCCACATTCAGGAGGCGCCGCAAGTCATCGTCGCAGTAGGTGCGGATGTTGGTAGCCGTGCGTACGGGCCGCAGAATACCATATCGCTGCTCCCAGATTCGGATGGTGTGCGCCTTAATACCGGACAGCTGCTCTAAGTCGCTGATGGAAAAATGTCCCACAATAGCTCTCCCTCTCTGCTTAAACTTTACTTACTGAACCAGACCGCTGGCGAAGTACCCGAGTGGGGGCAGGCTTACGCCAAGCCAGCATAAAATATTTGGGAGACACCCACAACAACCCAAACTCCTCAGAACCATCGCGGCGGGTGGCCTTATGATGCACCTTGTGCGCCATGTTAAGAGCCCGCAGGTACGCATTGCGCGACTTACGCCAGAACCGCATCCGGCCATGAATCAGGACATCATGCACGAAGAAATACAACGTGCCATAGCTGGCAATGCCTATTCCCATCCAGTACCGAAAGTCCTTGGTGTCGGAGCCGTAGATAATCAGCAGCATCGACAGCGAACCGTAGAATAGAAAGAAAAAGTCGTTGCGTTCAAAGGTGTGCGGGTGGCGTACATGGTGCGAGCGGTGCAAAAACCACAGTGGCCCGTGCAGCACAAAGCGGTGCATAAACCAAGCCACAAACTCCATCCCAAGAAAGGTAGCCGTCGTAACGGCCACGGCTGCCAGCGTTGTCATACAGGTCTAACTACAGAGGAACTTAAGAAGTTTGAAAAATTTTAACGAGGAAAGATAGAGAGCTTAGGCCACACCATTGTTCTGTTTGCGGCTGATGCCAGGTAAATAGGTAGCTGATCAGCAAAGCACAAGCCCCGTTCAAAGTCAGCGGTTGCTAACTTCGAGCGGGGCTTAGCTCATCAGCAACCAAGCGAGGCTTAGTTATCCCAGGTGATTTTTTCCTTGCTAAGGAAAGCGGCAATTCCCCGGCGGCAGTCAAGTGTACCACGGGCTTCAGCGTTGAGCTGGGCGGTGTAGCGCAGGCTTTCCTCCAGGGGCATTTCAGGAATGCGCGCCAGCATTTCTTTGGTTAGCTCCATGCTTTGAGCAGAGTTTTCCACGCACAGGCGGCGGGCAAACTGGTACACTTTAGAAGAAAGCTCCTCGCGCGGCACCAGATAGTTAATCAGGCCAAACTCCTGTGCCATGTGCGCCGAGATTATGTCGCCGGTGAGCAGGAGCTGCTTAGTGCGGGCTTCCCCAATCTTGCGGAGCAAAAACACGCTAACGATGGCTGGTAAGAAACCGATTTTTACTTCCGTATACCCAAACCTGGCCTCAGGAGCCGCAAAAGCAAAGTCGCAGATAGTGGCCAGGCCGCAGCCGCCCGCCAACGCGTGGCCCTGAATTTCAGCTACCACCACCTTATTGAGGGTGTAAATCTGGTGGAAGAGCTGCATCAGGTGGGTAGAGTCGGCGAGGTTATCGGTGTAGCCAAAACCCTGGAGCTCCTGAATGTAGGCCAGGTCGGCGCCGGCGCAGAATACATCGCCCTCGGCCCGGAGCACAATTACTTTGCAGGTTTCATCCTCTTCAGCAAACTCGAAGGCCTGCTTAAGTTCCGTCACCACCTCGGCGTTGAGTGCGTTGCGCTTATCGGGGCGGTTAAGGGTTATGTAGCCAATGGAGTTCTGGGCCTCGTAGCGGATGTAGCGCAGGTCTTCCAGTTCCTGAGTAGGCATGTTATCCATGGTCATGGGCGTTGCAGAAGCGGTGAAAGAAGGCAGCACCAAGCAAGCTACACGAGCCCACTACTTGCGCTGATATTTAGAAGCGTACACGCTAATAATCAGCAAAATTTCTCTTACTAATAAAGTCTATAGCGTAGGGAATGGCTTAGAAGTTTCGGCAAACGCGCCATCTGGCCCCACTCACCGCGGTACCTGCACGACGAAAGCACCCCGTGCAGTTACATCATATGTCTGAAAACCAGCTTGCTGCAGAACCGAATCTTGTTGAGCTACATACCAGCTTTTGCAGGAAGAATCAAACACTACCGGCGCCGCAGTACCGAAAATTTCGGCCAGCTCCCCGGCCCGCACCCGGGCGTTACGGCGCACCACCACCACATCAACCGGCGTGGGCTGGCGGGCCCCACTGAGCCGGCCGCTGACAATGGCCAGCCGCACCCCGTGCCAGGAGGCCAGCGTGAGGCCCGGCTCTCCTACCTGGACCGGCATTGGGGCACCTTGCCACCCCGGATGATAACTTACCCGCCGGGCATCACGCAGGATGCTGCCGGGTACAATGCGGTAGGTTCGCTCCGTTTCGGTGAGGGGCAAAGAGTCGAGGGGTACAATGTCGGCGGAGGCGCCGTGCCAGAAGCCGAGCACGGAGCGGCGCGGTATGCTATACACTAGTACTCGCTCATCGGGGGCCAGCTGACGGGCGGCCCACACCCGGCTGCTGGCAAACAGGCCCAGCAGGCTACATGCTACTCCCAGCCAGGCTAGTCGCTTCACAGCGAAGAAAACCAGCAGGACCAGGATCACGCCAAAAATCAACCAAGCCTGCGGGGCCGTTACATGAATGCCCGAGATGAGGGCGCCGGGCAGCTCGCGGCCAACCCAGAAGATATACTCGTTGAAAAACCAGATCATGTGCTCAAACACGTAGGCCACTGCGCGCGGCGCCCACTCCAGCAGCGCAGCTAAGTTGCCGGAAACAAGGCTTAAGCAGACCACAACCCCCTTCAGCAGCAACAGCAGGAGGCCTACGTACACGGCGGCGCTTGAAACGGGTACCGCTATCAGGTTGGAAAACAAAAAGCCCAGCGGAAACTGGTGGAAGTAATAGAGCCCGAGCGGAAACGTGGCTACCTGCGCCGCCAGGGAAAGGGCCGTCGCCTGCCAGACTTTATCGGTTGCCCAGCCCATTGCCGCCCACAGCCGCTGCACCGGTTTAGGCTGCCAGGGCCGCTGGCGGTCCAGGAAATACTCGCGCGGCTCAAACCAGGCCACCATTTTCGGCTGCAGATACACAATGCTGAGCACCGCCAGAAAGGAAAGCTGAAAGCCTACGTCGCAGAGCAGATAAGGGTCGTAGCACAGCAGCACGAAGGCCGCCAGCGCCAGCGTATTGAACATGTTGGCCCGCCGCCCCACTGCCTGGCCTAGAATCACGAATGTGAACATCACGGCGGCTCGCAGCACCGAGGCCGATAGCCCCGTCAGGAAGGCGTAGCTCCAGATAACGGCCAAGCCCAGCAGGGCAGCTACCATCCGAAACCACGGCCCCCGCCGACCCGGCAACAGGCCTAGCAGCCACGTGACGGCCGCAAACAGCAGTCCCACCTGCAACCCTGATACCGCCATGATATGCGTGGTGCCGGTATTGGCGTAGGCCTGTTTGGTGGCCTGGTCTACCTCGTCCTTAATACCCAGTACCAGCGCGGAGGCCAGCGCATACTCTCGCTTCTCGTGCACATACTCCCGAAACACCCCATCCAGCACCCGCGCCGCGCGCATGGCAATGGCCCTAAGTGCGCTAGGTGGCTGCAGCGCCAAGAGTCGATACTGGTCGGGGTGAATGAAGTGCTGGTGGTACACCTGATGGTACTCCAGGTAGCGACGGTAGTCGAACTCGCCGGGGTTAAGCGGCGGCTTGCTGAGGGAGGGTGCCCCGCGCACCAGCCATACGTCGCCGTACTGCGGGGCGGCTACGCTGGAGTCGCGCGGAATAGATACCCGTATGCCGCCCACGGCCGGCTGCCATTTCCCTCCTACCCGCACCGCCGATACGCGCACGGTGGTAGCGTAGGTGGCGGGGCGCACCACGGTATAGTCGTCTACCACGGCGCGGTAAAACTCCACACTTCTTCCGTAACGATTCAGGTGGTTAGCGGCGCGGCTTTCGGTGGCCTGTTGAGTTAAACTGGCGCCAGCCGCATACAAGGTGAGTATGGCTAGCAGGCCGGCGGCATCAGTGGCCCCTGGGGTGGGCTGGCGGGCAGCCCAGAGCTGCACAGCCATAAACAGGGCGGCTAGGCCAGTTACAGCCCACAGCATAGGCGGCAGCGCACTACCAAAGTAGAGGTACGTCAGGATGCCCGCCATCAGGGGCAGCACTAACCGCACGAAGGCATACGGAGCCCACTTAATCATCTAATCCGCTTGCCCTAAACACTCCTATATCTGCAGAGCTGGCTGTGTTTCAGCCAGCCCCAAATAGCTTAAGCAAAATGCAGAAAAGCGGATGAAATACAAAAAGCCCGCTGGGCGCGGGGCATTTATACAAGAGTATTGCACGACAACATGAAAGAAGTCCTGGCGAGCCGGTCGAGGTATCTCGCGTGCTGAGGCCACCAAACTTACTCACCGATGCGAGCAAGACGTCTCGACAATCTCGCCAGGATGCTCTTGGCACACAACTATTATCACCCGCCCCCGCATTTGAGGGAGGGAGCGGCGTTCTTATTCTTTATTCAAACCTAGGCCACTAGGCGGGGCGTTTCCACTCCATTTTGTAGTGCTCGATGCCCGCCTCTGTGAACTGCTCCCCTACCTTCTCGAAGCCATGGCGCTCATAGAAACGCACGGCTGGCAGCTGTGCATTCAGGTACACTGTGGCCTGCGGGTGCGCCGCTTGCACATCCTGGAGCACGCTGGCGAGCAACGCAGCTCCCACCTGCTGGTTACGGAACTGCTCCAGCACCGCAAAGCGCTCCAGCTTAACGCCGTTTTCGGTGGGGCGCCAACGGGCGGCCCCACAGGGCGTACCGTCGGGAGTGCGGGCCAGGTAGTGGGTAGCGTCGGTGCGGTCGTGGGCGTCGTTCTCCAAGTCGGCGGGCACGTTTTGGCCCTGCACAAACACGATATTGCGAATAGCCAGGGCGGCGTCGAGGTCCTGGGGGGAAGTGATGCGCTGGACGTTCATGAGCTGGTAAATTATAGAATGGTAACAGCCGGACAGCCTAGTAGACGCAGGCTAGGTGAGCGTGCGAAAGTAGGGCGGAAAAGAAAAAAGCTGCTTCCCAGGGGAGCAGCTTTTTTCAGGTATAGTGGCCTAGGCTGGCCTACGAGTATTACGTCAGGCTCCTCCTCTCCCGCGGAGAGGGGGCCGGTGGAGTGAGGCGCACCGCCTGCACAGCAGAGCTTAGAGCTGCTCGTGGTTTACGGGCAGGTCCTGCATGCCATCGTCTTCGCGGCGGGCATCGGGGTGCTTGCCGGGGTCAGAACCGGCGTTGCCGGGGTTGTTGGGCCGGCGGTAGGGCTGATATTCCCGGATTGGGCGGTTTGCCTGGTTGGCCTGATCCTTCTGCAGCTCCACGTCGAACTTATCGTAGGCCTGCACAATCTGCTTCACGAGACGGTGACGCACTACGTCGTCGGCATTCATTTCTACGAAGCCGATGCCGTTCACATCCTTCAGAATGTCCAGCGCCTGAATCAGCCCCGACTTCTGCTTGGTGGGCAGGTCAATCTGACTCCGGTCACCATTCACCATCACTTTAGCCGAGGGACCCATCCGCGTCAGGAACATCTTGAGCTGCGAGGGCGTGGTATTCTGGGCCTCATCCAGGAGTACAAACGCATTGTTCAGCGTCCGGCCACGCATGTAGGCTAAGGGCGCAATTTCAATGGTCTTGTTTTCCAGGTAAAGCTTGAACTTCTCGGCTGGCAGCATGTCTTCCAGCGCGTCGTAAATCGGGCGCAGGTAGGGGTCTACCTTCTCCTTCATGTCGCCGGGCAAGAAACCCAGGCTTTCGCCGGCTTCCACCACGGGGCGGGAGATGATAATTTTCTTGACCTCCTTGTTCTTAAGTGCTCGCACGGCCAGGGCCACCGAAATATAGGTTTTACCCGTACCAGCCGGCCCGAGTGCAAACACCAGGTCATTGCGCAGCACGGCATCCACAAGGCGCTGCTGGTTGGCAGTTTTGGCCTTTATGATGCCGCCCTTGGCGCCGAACAGGATTACATCAGGGGAGGCCGCCAGTAGACGGTCCTGCTGGTCTTCGTCGGCGGAGCTCAGGTACTGCGATACCGTTTTGTCAGTTATCTGCCCGTACTGGTGGTAATGCTCCAGCAGCGCCGACAGAATCTCGTTGATGCGGATAATAACGGCCGGTTGGCCCTGAACTTTAATCTCATTGCCCCTGGAGATAATTTTACTGCCGGGGAAAGCAGCCGCCAACTGGCGGATGTTTTGGTTATCGGGCCCCAGAAACTCAACCAGGGACACGTTTTCGAGCGTGATGATTTTCTCGACCAATCTGAGGGAATTTTGTGACGAAAGAAATAGAAAGTGGCCGGTATCGACGTAGGAACTGGCGCTTTGCCTGGCCGCGCAACAAGAGAACAACAAAAGTCCGGCCGACTTTATTTCTCCCATTTCGCGGCAAAACGCCTACTTTTGCCGCCTTACACGGCCTCTGGCAATAGTACGAATAACTGAGAATTTTAGGCAATGGGGTTGATTACGTTTCTGTCTGACTTTGGCTACCGCGACCACTACGTTGCGGCCGTAAAAGCTCGGATTCTGCAGTTGGCCCCCGCCATTCCCGTACTGGACATTTCGCACGCCATTGAACCCTTTAACATCGCGCACGCCGTTCACGTTCTATCGGCGGTATTTCGCGACTTCCCGGTGGGTACCGTACACCTGATTGGGGTGAACGATTTGGGGGCTCCGCGCGCCGCCTGGCACGCCGCTCAGTACGAGGGTCATTTCTTTGTCTCGGCCGACAACGGCATCCTGCCCCTGCTCTGCGACGGCAAGCCCGAGCAGCTCGTGAGCCTGGGGGCCGGCACCACTGCTACCGCCTCCCCTACCCGCGACCTACTGGCTCCCGCCGCCGTGCACCTGGCCAAGGGTGGCGCCCTCGTGGAGCTGGGCCCCATCACCACCGAGGCCTACCAGCTCCTCAACCGCCAACTCCGTCTCCAGGACCACCGCATCACGGGCCACGTGGTGCACGTGGATCACTACGGCAACCTCATCACCAACATTACCCGCACAGCCGTGGAAGTGCTGGGCCGCAACCGCCCCAGCACCATCCATTTTGCCCGCGAAACGGTGCGTGATATTGCCCCCCATTTTCAGGCTGCACCTCCCGGCGAAGTGGTGTGCATCTTCAACAGCCAGGACCAACTGTGCATTGGCATCAACCAGGGCAACGCTTCCGAACTGCTAGGCCTCTACTTCGATTCGCAGGTAGATGTGCGCTTCCCTACCGAGGCTTAATCCACGGAAAGCCTGCTTTATTTAGCTGTTTAGCAGAATATTATACCGTTTTTATATTATGTTAAGTAAATACTGCCACCGTGTCAGTAGGCTTTCTCTTTCCTTTGGCTCTGAAATTTAGCAGCTTCTTCCTATGCTGATTCGAATTGTGCGCATGACGTTTGCCCCGGAAAACGTGCCGGCTTTTCTGGAGATATTTCGCCAGTCGGAAAACCAGATTCGCCAGATGCCAGGGTGCCGGTTTCTGGAGTTGTGGCAAGATGCGGAACTGCCTCACGTGTACTGCACCCACAGCCACTGGGACTCCGCCGATGCCCTGAATACCTACCGTCGCTCCGAGCTGTTTGGGCAAGTGTGGCCCGCCACCAAGAAACTGTTCTCAGCCGCCCCCGTCGCCTTCTCGGTACACCGCGTTGAAGCCGCCACCCTCCCGGTTGACCTGGCCTAGCGTGCCTGTGAGTAGTGCGTGAACAGCAGGTAAAGAACCACTGAAAACCACCGTCATATCTCGGCAAGCTCGACATGACGTTCTGTTTGCCAACTCTCCTTCTAGGCCTCTCTGTGTGCTCACGTCAAGCAAACCGTCGGTCGCTGGCTGCTACAACTCAGCCTAACCCGGCCGAAACCCGTAGGCCACTCTAGCGGTTTTGCTTCCTCTCCCCGACTGATTATGACTCCCAATTACTTCGAATTCTACGAGCTGCCCGAGACCTTCCGCCCCGATGAGGCCACCCTCAAGCGTAAGTACTACGCCCTCAGCCGCGAGTATCATCCCGATTTTCACGCTACGGCCACCCCGGAGCGCCAACAGGAAATCTTGCACCTGGCCACGCTCAACACCAACGCCTATCGCACCCTCTCCAACCCCGACCAGTGCATGGCCTACATCCTGGGTCAGCACGGGCTCATGGAGGAAGGCAAGCAGGAACTGCCCCCCGATTTCCTGATGGAGGTAATGGACCTCAACGAGCAGCTCATGGAGCTGGAATTTGAGCCTGACCCCGAAATCATGCAGCGCGTAGAAACTGACGTGAAAGATTTGTCCGACACGCTCGACGCGGGCATTGAGCCGGTTCTGGCTGGCTATGAGGGACTACCCGTGGATACGCGCCCCCAGGCCCTCCAGCAAATCCGAACGTATTATCTGAAAAAGCGGTATTTGTTGCGCATTAGAGAAAGTCTCACTAAGTTTGCCACCCGTTCCTGAGTTGTAGGAACGAGATGCCCAGATGGCGGAATCGGTAGACGCGTCGGTCTCAAACACCGATATCGAAAGATGTGCCGGTTCGACCCCGGCTCTGGGTACTTGGAAGCGTTAAAAACTTCCGCAAAAACTAGCCTCAAAAGCTGTAAATCTGTTCGCAGATGCAGTTTTTGAGGCTAGTTTGCGTTTAGGCCGGTCGGGTTCTACCAATGGGTTTACCCAGACTTACCAATGCTTTTACGCCACCTCTTACGCCACCTCTTTTTTCAAACCCTATGAAAGTATTGTTTGAGTTGCGGCACGACAAGCAGGACAAGGCAGGCACGGTGCCGGTCTACGTGTCGGCGTATTTCGATGGGCTGCGGTTGCGCTGCTCCACTAAAGAGCGGTGCGAGCCGCGGCAGTGGAACGAGCGGGAGCAGGAGTTCCGGCGCTCCTTCCCGGGCTATCAGGCAGCTAACGACGGGCTGGAAGCCTTGGAGCGGCGGTTGGAAGACCGGTATCGGGAGTTGCGGGCGATGAACGTTGCCCCTACCGTCGCCCTGATGCGCGAGGCCGTAAATCCGGCGGCCGTGGTAGTGAAGGAAGAACCATTGCTGGTGGTGCGTTTCGCGGCGTTTCGGGAGGTACTGCACGGGCGCGGATATGCTTTTCACACTCTGCGGCACTACAAGACGGCCGAAAATCACTTGACGGCCTTTCTAGCCAAGACCCGACGTAAGGCTCTGGTGCTAGCCGACTACACGCTGGCGGTGCATGATGAGTTCGTTGGCTACCTGCGGGCTTGCGGGCTGTCGGCCAATGGGGTCTATACCGTGCTGAAAGACCTAAAGACCTTTTTGCGGCATGCGCAGGATGAGCGGGAGCTACGGCTTGGTCTGGACTTAAAGCGGCTGGAAGTACGCTACACCGACCAGGCCAAAACCTACCTAACCGGCGCTGACCTAGCAGCCCTGGTGGCGGCGAAGCTGCCGGCTACGCTGGAGCCAGCGCGGGACGTGTTCTTATTCTGCTGCTACACGGGCTTGCGCTACTCGGATGTGGCAGCCCTGCACGCGGGCAACGTGTACGCCCTGGGCGCCAACGGCGACGGGGACCGGGTGCTTCGATTGGTGCAGACTAAAACCCGGGCTACAGTGAGCATTTATCTGAGTCGCATGGCGGCCGAGATTCTGGACCGGTATGCCACGGCTGAGCGGCAGTTTGAGGGCGCGCGCTTGTTGCCAGTGTTGGCTAATCAACCCCTGAACCGCTACCTGAAAAAGGCGGCGCAGTTGGCTGGCCTCACCCGCAAGGTCGAAGTAATCAACTCGGTGGGCGGACAAATAACGAAAACAGCGGTTCCGCTGCATGAACTGGTGACCATGCACACGGCCCGCCACACCTTCGCCGTGCAAAGTTTGCTCCGGGGCATGCCCGTGACGGTGCTACAGCGGGTGATGGGGCACGCCAAAATTCAGAATACCATGCGCTACGCGCAAGTAGTAGAGGAACTGCAGCACCAAGCTATGCGGGCAGCCTGGGACGGTCCAACCACTGCTCCTACGACTACCCTTGCAACAGATAGTGCTGTATGCAATGTACTGGCAGCGTAACCCTTTATAGTGCGCCTACTGCGCCCGGTGTAGAACAAGTTCTAGCCGGGCGCGCTAGTGTCTGTCAGGCAGCCGCTACGGCAACTCCGAAATAGCTCCGAATAGGCTCCATCCTGCCTCCGAGTACGGTCGGCGGTGGCTGGGTGGGAGCTGTTCAGGTGGATTTACGGTCGAGGGCCTGTGCCACTTCGGCGGCATCGAGGCCGGTGAAGCGGCAGAAATCCTGGACGGTAACAAAAGCGCCGGTAGGTTTGCCGGCGGCCTGGCGCACCCGGCGCATCAGCCGCTTGGCCACGTCGTAGCTGCGGCCGGTGAGGGCGGCTACGTCTTTGGGATAAATGCAGATGCGGGGCACAGGGCGGAGTATGTGGGGTCGAACCGGGCTGATTGGGGCGCCTTACTATAATTGTCAAATTTAGTTGATGTATTTCAGCCCTACAACAGCTCTCTGGCTACGGGCGCGGGTTTGGGAGTTGGCCAATAGTGGCAAACAGGGCGCGTTCCAACAACTTACTTTTCACAATGGCACAACAAACAGGTATCCTGGGGTTACAGGGCACGGTAGGTGGGCTGGTCTTTCGCAAGGATGGCTCGGTGGCCCAAAAGCCGGCCAGCAACAAAGCGGCCTTCGCCTCGGCCCCGAGCCGAGCCCGAACGAGGGAAAACGCGGCTGAATTTGGCCTAGCCGCCAGCTACAGCAAGGTGCTGCGCGACTCATTGCGCGTGGCCATTGCCGCGGCCAGCGACAGCCGGGTGGCGGCTCGTCTTACGAAGGTAATGCGGGAGGTAATCGGCCTCGACGACACCAACGACCGGGGTCAGCGTGTGTTTGACGCCAGCAACTCGGCGCCGTTGCTGGGCTTCAACTTCAACGCGGGGGCCGGCATTGCGCAGAGCATGTACTTCCCCTTCGAGGTGACGGGCAGCGGCGCACAGGTGACGATGAGTATTCCCAGCATAAACCCGACCTCCGACATTGCCGCGCCGCAGGGCGCTACGCACTTCGAGGTGGTGTTTGCGGCCTCGGCGCTGGACATGGAGGCCCTGACCTTCACCAACGCCACCGTGGCGGCTCCACTGGGGGTGTTGCCCATCAACAACGCGCCGCTGCTGAACCAGAGCGTGGTGGCCACCTTTGCCACGGCCCCAACTGACGCGGAGCTGGTAGTTGGCGTGGTCGGCATCAACTTCTATCAGCAGGTGAACGGCAAGAATTACCCGCTGAACAACAACAGCACCAACCCGCTAGCTATCGAGTACGTGGCCTAGTGGTAGAAGGGAGAGGTGAGAAGCGAGAAGTTAAAGCCGCTTACTGGCTTTCTTCCGCTTCTCACCTCTCTGTTTGTCTGCCTTGCATTTGTCTCACTTCTCATCTCTCGAATCTCTCTTCTACAGATGGCACTCACTTCTTACCAAGTACAGTTTAAGCGCCGCATGAAGCGCGCCATTCGTCTGCGGGCCCGCGCCGACCAGAAGGCCCGGCGCTATGCTCAGCTCCTGGCTGACGCTCTTGGCGTGGCAGAAGACGCCGCGGTGCAGATGAACGCCCTGAATCAGCTCTACAACGTAGATGTAAGCACGCAAACGTTGTTGATTGGCGACCTGCGCAACCTCGTCACGCAAAGCCAGCTGACGGATGCCCTGGCGCAGAGCACACCGGGCGAGGAACTGGTAATTTTTAATCAGATTCCGGACGGCAACGGCGGTCAAGCGTTGCCAGCTAATGCGCTCTTCGGAGAGGACGTTACTACGCCCCCACTTGTTATTGTGGTGCCCAGTCCGCCGCAGGTGATTGATAATCCGACTCCGCAGACTCTAACGCGGGAGCAGGTAGACGGGTAGCTAACTTAGCTATTGAAGCATCAAAAAGGCCAGCCTTGCAATTAGGCTGGCCTTTCTGTTTTTTATCAGCTTAGATGGTATAAATACCATTTAGGAAGTCATCACTTCACTCATTACTTTCTTCAGGTCGTCGTTGCGCACAGTAGGATCCTGCAATAGTTCGTCAAATAAATCTAAAGCGGTCTGTACAGCCGGGTAGTGGGCATTTTGATGCGGCAGACGGGTATAGGCTTCCACAAGTACTTTCAGGATGGTGCGCTTAAAGTCGTAGCGCTTGTAGGTTTTGTTAAGGTGAGATAGCAGCAGTGCCAGCAGTTTGATGCACACTTCGGGATGCTGCGTAACGCATTGAGCTAGGTAATCAAGCAAAAAGTGCTCGTACTCAATATGGGGAGCACAAGTAGAAATGTATTGTTCAATTAAACTGATTGCGCTGGGCAACTCATCTACTGACAAGTGCCGGAATACGTCATCTAACTCCCGGACTAGCTCTTTGGTCATTTCAGTGGATAGGAAATAACTCATGGCGTCAAATACTACTGCCTGCCTTGACCACCGATTGTATCCCGTTAGCAGTTGATCCAAGGTAATTGGCATCATGGCCGGGTTTAGTGCCCAAATTTCCCGCAACAACTCGTGAGCTCCGGGCACGTCATGCCCCCACTGCACGGCCAGAATGCGGGTAATGGTTTCGTGGGCGGCCGGCTCTGCCATTCCCTCCCGCAGCAAACGGAAAATAGTGGGCTTACCCCGCCACACCAAGTATTGCAACGACCATTGACCAGGAGCTAATAAAATGTACTCCCTACCGATAAGCTGTTCAAAAATTCCCACCACGCTTTCCTCAGGCAACGAGGTGCGCAACAACATAGCGAGGTGCGCCACGGCAGCAGCACGAATAATCAGGCTGCCTTCGGTAGCGACGGTACCCAGCAGTTTTACGACCTCCGGAACCTCGGATTCAGGCAGTCGTTCAGTCAGGAGATTATACAATTCACTGGCTCCAGGAGTATTCAGAGCAGCATTTAGTAAATCTTGACGCGCACCCCGCTCACTCGGTCCCTCCTCTAGTTTGAAATTACACTCGGCATTAAGATTCTGCCGGATGGTTGCCAGATCGTGCTGCACAAACTCTGCAGCCAGCGGCTGGTCCTGGTCTGCTGTTTTAGAAGACGTCTTTCGCTTGAGGCGGCGATAATCCTCTTGATTCAGCAGTTGCTTTTCGTAGGCTGATTCTACCAACGGGGCGGCCATAACGGAAGCGGCCTCGCACAGCTCAGGCAATAGCATGGCAATGCTTTCATCCCGATTATCTAGCAGGTAGGTCAACAGGCCCACGTGGTCAGCGGGACGGTCTTTGATTAGTCGGTTGATATGGTGACATAGGCCCTCATAAGTACCCTCATCAGACCACACGTCAGGCTCACCTTTCAATCGATATTTACGCAGTGCGCGCAACCAATTGACGGGGGTTAACTTTTCGACGTTCCACTGACCAGCCGGGCTGGGCTCTGCAGCCCGAGTATATCCTTTTATGCCAGGCTCCTCTTCTATCAACCGTCCCCACCGGCGGGCAAGTTGCGTGAGTAAAGCTGCCTGTGGTGCGTAGCCGTCCTTCAGACGCTCATGACCTAATACCTGCAGATTACACAAGGCATCTCGGCCATGGCGGCTTAAAAAGCGACGTTTTTCTTTATCATCAGTATAAACTCTGAAATTAGCTACAAGCTCACGGGCAGATATAGCATGTGCCAGCTGTATGCGCTGATCGTATAGTACTTCATCCCACAAATGAGGCAGCACTTTACGGGTAAAATAACCAACATAACCACTGCGAGCGGCTTTAATAAACCAGCCGTTTTTCAAAAATAGTTTAATTAACGCAGGAGCAAATACTGCTGTATTATGCGAAGCTGCAGCCAATGCCATATTCACCAACAAATTTGTACGACTGAATAGCCACTTGCGAACCGTATGCTCGTAGCTAGGCTGCTGTGTGTTTGTTGGATCTGTCAGATACTTCCATGTGTAGTGTATAACCGCGCTATAAGATGAATGCGGCTCTTGGTTTCGATCATCTAGAGCACGGTATTCAAGAAAATAAGGTGCTGGTAGAAGTGTATATCCTGGTCGGCTCCACGCATGCTCCAAAATTTCGGGCGCTCGATAATGATTACCCCGACGAATCCAAGTACGCAGCAATCGGCTGCTTAAGCTGAATGCTATCTGTGGATCAGCTTTCCAGAGCCCTTTGAAAATTTCTGCTTGCACGTATTCTTCGTGCCTAAGTCGCTGCTTGTGGTCATTATCGAACGGGGCATCAGCCAACTGAGCAAAGACCTTCTCTGCCACCCACTCAGGTCTAGTTGGTGCTTGATCCTGCAGAATTTTCCAGTACCAGAATTGTTGCCGTTCGCTCACTTCCCCTGCGAATGCCACATTAAATAGCTCAGTGAACCCGGCAGCGCTGGTGGCACCGGCGTCATCCAGCACTTTGGCAATCCAGGTAGTCAGGTGGGGGCCGGCCGGCAGAAGTGGGATTCTGGGAAACAATAATTCCGGGCCACGACGAGCCAATACCCACAGCAGCGTGCTGGGCACCGATGACGCCTGCCCCATTTCTAGGTGCTCTACGCCGGCCGCCAACTGCAAAAACAACGTGGGTTCAGTTAGGAACTCAAGCCAGGGCCGATGACTTGCGGTTTCGATGAAAGGCTGAACCAAGCCAGGGTTAGGTACTATGCTGGTGCGAACCAACTCTATTTCGGCAGCTTCGGGCGCTGTTTGCGTTGCCAGAAATTGGGTGATGAGCAGCTTGATATGGAAACGACAAGCCGAAGAGTTCAGGAGTTGACGGACCTGCTGCAGGTAGGCGTCAGGATCCTGCCCGCGCAGAAATACGAGAACCTGCTGAATTAACGAGCGAAAAAATAACCCCTGACCAGAGGTCAGCACGAAATCTGATAATGCCTGGCCTTTGGCAACAAATTGCTTGGCAAACAGATACTCGTAGAAGGTTTGATGAAAAAACGTAATCTGTTGGCCATTGGGCCCTACCAGGTTTACAATAGCCTGCGTGTTCAGATAGTTGAATACATCGGTATCCTCTTCTTCCCAAAATAGGCGGGGCAGCGTGAGCTGCTGCTTTTGGAACATGGCATCGGCCAATTGGTAGAGATACTTTCTTACTTGACTGATACCGACATTGCCCGGCAGACGCTTGGAGTTGAGCAGGTATTGTTGCAGCAGCCTGTCGTACAAGCCCTGCAAGCTGGTAACTGGCTCCCCGCTGCGAGACTCAGGATCTAATGCGCAATAGATAGCCAGATGCAAGGGCGTCTGCAGCAGCTTTATTACCGCCGGATCCATACCCTCGACGGTACCCGCGTCAGCGGCCTGCAGTGCTTCATTAACCTGTTCAACCGTTAGGTGGGCTATTTCCACCTGCTCCGCTGCCCGAAACGGGGCCAATTCGGGGTCGTGCCGCAGATCGAAGGTGCGACAGGAAAGAATGAAGCGGACATGCGGCAGCTGCTGCAATTCATTGAGCAATTCGGTATAGCTGGTGAGCAGGCCCCGTTCGGCTCCTAAACACATGGATAAGGCGTCCAACTGATCCACCAGCACTACGGCTGGCCGCTCAGCAGATGCGACAATTGCCAGGGCTTGTTTCAAGGGAAACTGCAACCCGTTGGCTCTGATGTCGTCTAGCAGCTTCCCCTTGGTTTCGCCTTTAATGCGGTCGGCCTTCAGGGCCAGAACCGGAATACGACGTCGCGTCAACTCCTGATAAACATCCCGTAAGACTACGGTTTTGCCCAAACCTGCCCCACCAATAACAATCCGACTGGCAGTGGTTGCTTTCGATTGCTCGGGCTTGGCCCTGGGTAAAGGCTCCTGCACCCAGTCAGCCAAGATTACCGCTTCCGAACGGGTAATATGGTGCCCAGGCAGATTACCAATGTTAGCCGGCACGGCCCTCAAAGTTGCACCAACGGCTTCGAGCTGAGCTAGTATTTCTTCCTGCCTAGGCGGTAAGATGAAGGGCTGATGCTGACTGATTAACTCCTGACGGATGGTTTCAGGCGTTACTAAGAGTTGCAGTTTGCCGGCACGCATTGCATAGCTGTAGAGCACATTCAGGGCTGCCTGCGCGTCTTGGGTGTGCGGCTGCAGTCGGAGCAAGATGGTTTCCGTGAGCATTTCAGCGGGCTGCTCCAGCACCTCGACCTGCCCCAGAAACCTCAACAGATGCTCATCGTCCGTAGCCGCGTCAGGGTAATGCTGGCGGATGTGCTCCGCAATTTTCTGGTACACTTCTAAGGGAGCCTTCCCCAGAGCGGTCAGCGTTGCTGGTGTCGTTTGCGGCACTCTTTCCAAGCAGTCACGGAGTGCCTGGTCCATGGGAGACTGAGACAGAAGCCGGAGAATCCCGGAAGCATCCTGCTGATGCTGTTGAAAGAAATCATCGATAATTCCCCGGCTCAGGAGCTGCTGCACCGTCCAGAAAGGCTGGCCGGCGCGGTGCTTTAGGCTGATATATTCCGTTGGGCCACCACGGTGGGAGATAGTAAGGTCATCAACCGATGGGGCCTCGATCATTCCTTCCTCGCCCCTATCCGGCACTGCTACAGCCTGTCCTGGCAAATGAGCCTCAGGCCGTAAGGTTGTAATGCTATCCTCGGTTACCGCCTCGGCGAACCGCTTCACTGTGTATAGGAGTTGATAATCTACTCCCGTCAATGTTGATGGTCCTCCTCGACGAGCCATGTTGGTATAAATTGTATTGCTCTAAAGTTATCGAGAGGGCCAGTGGGTTCCCATTTATACATCTAAAAAAAGGCTGGTTCTGCGACTACAGAACCAGCCTTTATGCTGCGTTTCTTTAATGTGATCTTACTTTCTCACCCGCTCCTTTTCGGTGGTTTTCGGGTTTTCTTCGGCGTATTCCTCAGTGGTGATGCGGCCGGTTTCCGAGTCGCGGTAGATGGTTTTTTTGCGCTTTGGTTTGGGGTTTTTGCTCATGGCATTATGCGTAAGAAAATGAGGAAAAAGAGTGGAATCAGGCTGCCAGTCGGGTTTCCATTGGAGCAAAGCCATCAGTGGTAAGGCTTGCGGTGTAGGCACGTAGCAGGCGCTGGTACTTCTTGCGGCCCTGCTCAATGAGGCCGGGCGTGGCCGTTAGCTCTACCCGCCACACGTTATGCGGGGCGCGTTTCTGCACGCCGATGATGAGAAAGCGGGTGGCGCCCAGCGCGTCGAGGTAGAAGGCGGCCTGGCGGTCGTAGTCGTACTTCTCAATGGTGGTAAGGAAATGGGCCAGGTCGGGGGAGCTGGTGGTTTTGAAGTCGATGAGGGTGAGGCGGCGGCCGGCACGGCTGCGCACCAGCAAGTCGGGGCGCACCTTCACCCCTACCCCCGTGGCGGCGTGAGTGGCGGTGTAGGACTGCTCGGGCTGACCTCGATACAGCAGGTCGCGGCAGTAGCGTTGGCGGCGCACCTGGCGGGCCAGGGTTTCGAGGTCGGCCCAGCGGATGCCTTTTTCGGCAGTGCGAGCGTAGTAGGCGGGCTCCAGCACGGCGGCGTGAAAGTGGCTGCCAAAGGCCAGGGCCACGGGGTTGGGCTGGCGGGTCAGGCCCAACAGTTCGTGCTTCAACTGGCTCAGGCCGGTGTTGCTGATACCAGGTAGGGCGCGGTGCTGGTCCTGCGTGAGGCCAGGATGATGGGTGAGGCTGTGAAACATGGCTATTGTGTTCTTGGGAAGTTGGAGGCTTAGGGTCTTGGGTTCGGGCGGACGAGCTGAATTCGCGGATGATGGCCAGGCGCTCGGGGTCGGTGGCACGGTGCAACCAGATGTGGGCGCCCCCACAACCCACTTGGTAAGTGGGTTCAGGAAACAGCCGGCGCACGGCCGGGGCCAGGGTGCGCAGGTCAGGGAGGGGTGCGGTGGCAGCTACCAGTTCGTTTAGCTTGTCCAGGTCGGCGGCTTCAGCATCGTTGCGGGGCGGCTGCTCCACGGTGAGCTGCGGTTGGTTAAGCAGGTCGGGGCAGTGAGCGTGTAGGACGGACCTGAACATGGGCGTAGGATGGCCCCCGCGCCGGGTGGCGCGGGGGCCGGGCTATCAGGCGGCTTGTTGGGCTAGCTCGGCTTCTTCGACTCCCTCCGGGGCTGCATCCTCGGCGGGGGCCGTGTAGCCGTGGCTGATGCGCACCTCAGCCCCGGTTGAATAGGTTTCCTGGCGCCAGATGGGAAAGTCGCGGGCGAAGTCGCGGCGGGCGGCTACTTCCTGGGGGGCGGCGGCTTCGTAGCTAAAGCCGGCAATGAAGTAGGTAGCTTTCTTGCCATCTTTGACCGTCTCCTTCTTTTCGGCCGTCACTTTCACTACCACGTCGGCTAAGGTCAGCTCGTCGTAGAACAGGGGCTCGATCAGGCGGTAGAGGTTTTCGACGCTGTAGCCGTGAAAGAGCACGGCGCAGATGGCGCCTTTCTCATCGGCAAAAAACAGTTCGGCCCACAGCTTGCGGCCCATGTTCAAAATGTTGTCGGAGAATACGCGCCAAGCCAGCGGAATAAAGCTGATGGCGGGGCCCAGCGGCGTAATGCCACCGATGTTGAACTGGCCGGCTTTGGCATCGAAGCGAATTTGGCGCGGGTGGCCGGGCAGGTAGCGGAAGCGCGGCACCTGCATGACTTCACCGCTGGCCTCGTCTACCTTGTCCATCAGGTAAGCGGGGCTAAGTGGCCCTAGGGTTAGCGTGGTTTCGGGGGCGGGAGTGGCGGGCTGAGCGGCTTGCAGCTTGGTGGTTTTCGTGGCAGTGGCCATAATACTAGAAGTTAGAAATGAGAGATTAAGAGGTGAGAAAGGTTAGGGCCGATGGTTGCGGCGGGCCCCTGCGCCGTGGCAATGGGAGCGGAAGTAGGCGGCCCCTATGGCGGCCGGCAGCGGCGGCAGGTGCTGTTGCAGCGGGCGCGGCAAGCGGCCCGCAAGGCGGCGCGAAGGCCGGCGGCCCGGTTCCCGAGCCATAGCGCGGCCCAGGAGGTGCCGGGGCACTTCATTAGGGTGAGGTAGGTGCCGGCGCCCAGCGGGCTGCCGGGCACGGGCCGCTGCACAATGCGGCAGACGGGGGCGGGTGTTTTGCGCACGGCTTAGCGGAATTGCTTGTCGTGGCACAGAATGACGCGGCCGACTACTACATCTACTCCGCGCGCCTCTGGAATATGCTGATGGTAGAAGTGCGTGGCCAGCACGTTGAGGTAGCAGGGGTTACGAAACTTGCCTTCGTCGTCGATTATCAAAATCAACTCGGAGGAGAGGCGCACCACGTCTACCGTGCGGCAGTCGAGCAGCTGGTAGAGTTCGGCCAGCTTGAAGCTGCGGCCGTTGCGGGGGCTGACCGGCTGCGGCTGGGCGCTGTGCGGGTCGAGTAGTTGGGCTTGGTAGGAAGTAGCGGGTTTAGGCATGAGAGTAGACAGGTAAAGGTTCTTGGAGGTCCCAGGGGTGCGGATGGTAGTCATCGGCGGGCGGGGGCAGCTCGCCGTAGCGGTCGGCCGGGCGCAGGCGTAGCAAGGCGGGGCGGTTCAGCTGCTCCGCGGCGGCCTGGGCTAGCTCGTGGGTGGCGTAGGCGCCGGGGGCGGCCTCTTGCTGATACAGGCCAGGGCCGCCGGGTATGGTGCCGGGCTGGGCGACGTCGCGCACCACGGCCCAGCCGGGGCCCGCGGCGTACAAGCAGGCCGCGTACCAGCAGCCTGCTTGTGAGGTGGTGCCAGGGCTCATGGGCGCGGACCCTCGTGGTAGAGTAATTCTGCCAACTGCTCGGCTAGGGCCTGCTCCTGGGCGCGGCCGACGTAAAGCGGGCGGCCCGTGCGCCGGCAGTACACGCCCCGTAGGCGCACATGGGGCTGCCTGTTGCTCGACCAGCTGAACTCATCCGCGGAAACCCACTGCACGTAGTAGGTCACGGCAGCTACCACCTCCCGCAGCCCGCCGAACAGCAACACGGCTAGCTCCCGCTCGTGGAAGCAACGGCGGCGGGTATAGCTACCCGCCCCTGCCGGGGCGGATGCTACGGGGGCCAGCGTAGCGACGCTAGACATGGGCCGGAACGTGGGCGTACTCGTCCTCGGCCTTTATCACCTCCCACACGGCCACGAAAGCATGGGCAGGGGCCACGGCGCGCAGAGCGCGGAAAGCAGCTTTGAGGGCCTCAAAGGGGCAGCGGCCAGAGCCAGCAAAGTTACCGGCAGGCTGACAAGCCGGGCGCTCGGCCAGCGAGAAGCTGACGTACCAGCGCGGGCCGCTGCCCTGGTCATAGGTGGCGGCAGACTGGGCGACGTAGATGCCTTGGAACGGGCAGAGGGCAGGGCCTTGCCAAACGGCAGCGGCGAGCTGCAAAAGCTGATGGGGTTGCATGGCTGTAGAAGTTAGCCGTGGGTGCCCGCGCCGTAGGCCTCCGGGGGGCGGTAGCCAGGGCCTTCCCGACTACACACCTAAAGTACAAACATATTTCCACTATAACAACTAGTTTGACAAATAATTTTGCTTTTATATCAACTAAATTTTACATATATTGAATGCATGGAAAAACACAAAAATAAGACGGTAGCAGTAGTGGGTAGCCGAGGCATAACTACTTGCGCTGCCCTAGCGGAGCGGCCGGCTGAGTTACGCCCCGCCGAAGTGGTGAGCGGCGGCGCGGCGGGGGTAGATGCCCTGGCCGCCAGTTGGGCCCGCGCCCACCGGGTGCCCCTGCTGGAGCTGCGCCCCACGTGCGCAACGCCGATATAGTACGCCGGGCTGACCTAGTGCTGGTGGTGTGGGACGGCCGCAGCAAAGGGACGTTGAGCGCCCTGCGCGCCGCCCGCCGCTTGGGCCGCCCCGTGGAGCTGCTGCCACTGGATTAGCGCCTAGCCCCGGCTGCCGCGCTGGCACGCACCACGGACCGGCTGCCTGCCTTGAAAGCCTTGCCCTGGGGGTTTGGGGGCCGGGCTGAGGGCCCCCAACAGACCGGCCCGAAGGGCGCCTTATGAGGGTGTAGCAACCTTTTTTCGGGCTGCGGAACCCGAGGCCATGCAGCGCAGCGCGGAGCATACTACGGGGGTTTGGGGGACTCCCCAATGAACACTCCGCAAAGCGGACCTTATCGTGCGGGGGAAGAGGCGCGGGCGGCTGCGGGGCAGGCTGTGGGTTGGGAAGCAGCCGCTGGCGCCGGGGTGGGGGCTTGGGGTACGGACAGGCGGCGTGGGGCCTTTTTCGGCCCGGCGCGGCCTGGAAGCGGTGCGTTGGGCAGGCGGCTGGGTTGACACGCTGATGTCTGGAGCAGCAGTCGGAATGGTGCGGTAGGTGGAGGCCGGGCCCTGGAGTGCAGTGGCGCAGGAGTTGGTGGGAGGGCAGAACGCAGGGGCTGGGCCGGGCGGTGGGGTTCGGTAGCCGACCGGCGGCGCCTTTTAGGGGCGCGGCTGGGCAGCGTGGGACGGTCAGCTTCAGGGAGTAGCAGCTGTTGCGGGAGGAATGGCTGAGGGATGGCAGCCAAGCCGACGCAGGAGGCTGCCCGCAGGGCCGTAGCGAAGTGGCGTACAGCCCGACCCCGGACCGCAGCAGAGCGGAGGGACGGGGGCAGCCCCTACTTAGAATACAGCAAGTAAAAGTTCAAAAACTATTATATCATTTCAACTCATCAACCATAAAACAAAGTTGACGTTTAGTAGATTTGTCAAACAAGTTTAACCAAACATCAGCTAGCCATGTTCAGCAGCACCAAAGCCGGGCACATCACCCACATTGTAACGACGGCCTTACTAGGTCAGGTTGTTACCGAACGTCTTACGCCTCCCGACCCGTCGACCATTGAAAACTACGGGCACCTGATTATTCAGGCGTTGGTGGCCATCGTAACCATCTGGGCTACCGTGCGGAAGGCCTTGCAGAAGCCGGAAGCGGTAGTAAAAGTACCGGCCGAAGCATTACCGAAAACAACTGAAGTTCGCCAGGATTCGCTGGATGGTAACGCTCAGTAGTGCCCAGGCCGGGCGGCAGGCGGCCCGGTTGGCGGGGGTGCATCTAACGCTACGCGCAGCCTATGCCAAGGCCTTGCTGGCGTGGCTGGCCAACCCACAATTGGCCCGACTCGGGCGGCCGATTGTGACAACGGGGCATAGGAGCGTAGATGAGCAAAATGCCCTGTACGCACAAGGGCGCAACAAGCCAGGGCCCATCGTGACATACAAGCTTGGTGGGGAGTCGAAGCACAACGCCAAGCCAGCTAGGGCTTTGGATGTGGCCTTTCTGCTCGACAACGGGCAGGTAAGTTGGTCGGCGGAGTTGCTGGCCCGATTTGCGCAGCTAATGAAAGCGGCGAGTCCGGCCGTCCGGTGGGGCGGCGACTGGCAGAGTTGGAAAGACCGGCCACACTTTGAAGTGTGAGCCGGTCTTCGGCTTTCCAAGCAGACTGGAATGGCTGCTTCAGCCGGGAACATGTTTGCATAGCAGCAAGCTATTTTGACAGTGTCAGCGCATTTTTACCAATTTTTTTGACAATACATTAACTAATTTAATTAGCAAGGCCGTATACTTGCCATCGTAAGCTGTTTCAACCCAACTAAAACGCACCGATGGCAACTGCAATCATACTAGGCAAAGTCCGGCAGGACCTGACCTTTCTACCCTTGCTCGACAACCGCTTGTCGTGTGGCTTTCCGTCGCCGGCGGCGGACTATGAAGCGGAACTGGTCGACTTGAACCGGCTGATGCTGCGACACCCGGATGCCTCGTTTCTGGCGCGGGCCACGGGCAACAGCATGATGGGCGCAGGCATCCATGATGGGGATGTGCTGGCGGTGGACCGCAGCATGCAGGCCCAGGACGGGGACGTGGTGGTAGCCTGCGTGGAAGGTGAGTACACCGTAAAGCGGCTCAAGAAGCTGCCAAATTCGGCTATGCTAGTGGCGGAAAACGCCGACTACTCCCCTATCGTGGTGCGCAATGCTGACGATTTGCGGATTTGGGGCGTGGTAGTGGCCGTGTTGCACCCGCTGGTGAAAGAAGGCCGGCACGGGGTGTCAATTAAAAATTAGGAATTAGGAATTAAGAATTGGAGGGTGAGGCTGTAAGCGACATGGCTTCTTCCCGCTGGTCTTACTCTTTATTGGCGGTCAGCTACTGGTCACCATTTACCTATTACCTCTCCTATGTTCGGCTTAATTGACTGCAATAATTTCTACGCCTCGTGCGAGCGGGTTTTCCGGCCGGAGCTGGAAGAGCGGCCGGTGGTAGTGCTCAGCAACAATGATGGGTGCGTTATTGCCCGGTCGCAGGAGGCGAAGGCGCTGGGCGTGAAGATGGGGGCACCCTATTTTCAGATGCGGGAGTTGATGGAGCGGCATGGTGTGGTGGTGTGCTCCTCGAACTACGAGCTGTACGGGGACATGAGCCGGCGCGTGATGTGGTATCTGGAGCAGGTGACGCCGGCGGTGGAAGTGTATTCCATTGACGAGGCATTTCTGGATTTGCGGGGCATGACGCGCCACTATGACCTGCCCAGCTGGGCCGCCGAGCTGCGCGGGGCCGTGCGGCAGCGCACCGGCATTCCGGTGTGCGTGGGCGTGGCGCCAACCAAGACGCTGGCAAAGGTGGCCAACCGAGTGGCCAAGCAGGAAATGTTGCGCGGCCAGGGACCGGGCGTGCTGCTGCTCGATGACGAAGCCCAGCGCCGGAAGGTGCTGGCGCAGGTGGCCGTGGAAGATGTGTGGGGCGTGGGGCACCGGTCGGCTGCCAAGCTGTATGCTGCCGGCGTGCGCACAGCCGCCGAGCTGGCAGGAGTCAGCGACGTCTGGGCGCGTAAGAACCTGGGCGGCGTGGTGGGAGCCCGGCTGCTGCTGGAACTACGCGGGGTGCCCTGCGCTAGTGTGGTAGTAGAAGATGAAGCCCGCAAGTCGCTGGCCTGCACCCGCTCGTTTGGGCAGCCCCTGAGTGAGCTAACTGACCTGGCCGGGGCCGTGGCCACGCACGTGGCGCGGGCCGGCGAAAAGCTGCGGCAGCAGGGGCTGGCCGCGCGCCTGCTCACCGTGTTCGTGGAAACCAGCCGCTACGCCGGGCCGCCTCCCCCCTACTCGTTTTCCACTCAGCTGACTTTGCCGGTGGCTACCGACGACACGCTGGTGCTGGCGGCCTGGGCGCGGCGCGGGCTGGAACGGATCTACCGGCCGGGCCGGCGCTACGTGAAGGCCGGGGTGGTGCTGGACGGGTTGGAGCGGGCCGGGCAACAGCAGCAGGGCAGTCTGTTTGCGCCATTGGCAGCCTCTCCCGAGCGGGCGGCCCTGATGCGCACCTTGGACGGTCTCAACAGCCGCTATGGCAAGGGGACAGTGCGGGTGGGCACGATGGTGGCCGCGCCGGGGCAGCGCGAGGCCTGGGCTATGCGGCGGGAGGCGAAGAGCCCGGCGTTTACTACCAGCTGGCAAGAACTATGGAAAGTACGCTGCTAATGGCAGCTGCATCAACTGTGACATACATGGCAACCGCACGTTTTTTACTGGAGGCCCACGTTCGGGCCGTCTTTGACGATTCCCACGTCATCGAACTTCTACGCCCCGGCCGGCCGCCGTGGCAACTGGCGCTGCCAGTGGAAGTGGAGCAGGGCCGCGTAACCGTGGCGCTGGTGGACTACGTGACGGCGCAATACCTGGTGGAACAACCCAAGGAAGGTGTCCGGCTGGGGTGGGAAACAGTGTATTCCCTGGTGCGCACGGCCCTGGAAGAAGCATATACTCACCCCGGCAAGTCCCCGAATACGCCACTCAGCACGTGACGACACGGGCCAGCCCCGCCTGCGCTTTGATTTTCCCCGAAACTCTTCACTTCAACCAGTTCACTTGCAAACCGATATGACCCATTTACCCGAACTTCTTGCACCAGTGCACCAGCCGGTTAGTCTGGAGAAGTACGAAACCCGCCGGGGCGTAGCGCTTCGCCTGCATAATCAGCGCATCGGCATGCTGGTGACGCCGGAAGGGTATTATCAGCTCCAGCTGGCCCAGGCGCTGAAGGCAGGCGAAGCCGCCGAGCTGCGGCGCCTGGGCTACCGGGATACGCCTGGCGACTTTATCCTGCGGGACCGGGTACGGTACTCGGTGGTGCAGTTCACGGCGGAAGCGTTTGACGCCGCGGTGTGGTGCTGGCAGGAGCTGCAGACCCGGCAGCGGCGCAAACGGTAGCAGAGCTGGCAAGCCGCTCAACCAAGAAACGTCCTGCTCGGCGTCTCTATGCCATACAAGCAGCCTGGCAACCAATTTAACTGGCGGCCTCGTTTTCTTCATTTCCTCTCTCCTACCTTCCACTGTCATGCCCCATTTTGTACCGGACGCGGAGTCCATCACTGAGTTTTTTGGCGAGTTTGAAGCGCGGGGCTACTGCATAGAGCTAATACCGGCGCCGCGGCTGGGTGGCTACGCTTTGCGGATGCCGTTAGGGCCAGGTAACGACGTAATACCCTTGTTTCCGCTGCCGGCAGCCGAGATGCAAACGGCGGAAGATGCCCAGCGCTGGATGGAGAAGCTGCGGGATAATCAGCTCAGCCAGTATGCTTTTTTGCTGGACAAATAAAGACTGTAACTCCTCCTAGGGCTTAGTCCATTCGGCGGCACTCAGGCGTCTCTCTGTAGACGTTATTCAGGAAGCGGCCAGGTTTCTCCTATGCCCGTCCGCAGGGCCGCCAGCGTAGCCAAGCTGATGCCCAGTTCCGGGCCGCTGCGGCTGATGACCCGCGCTAAGGGGCTCCGTTCTCCCAGGGCGAGCTGGTCGGCCAGGAGCGTCAGCAGGCGCGTTTGCACCGGGCGGCCGGCAATCAGCTCCTGGACTTGTCGGCCTAACACCCGGGCGCCGACCAGCAGCATCAGATGGGTGCTATCGGCGGCGGCGTCCTCCGAGAACAAGTCCAGGTGGTGCGTGTATATCTCGTCGGTTATCAGATGGAAATATGCCTCCAGCAGGTTCCAGACATCCACGGCGTCCTTGCCGCGCAGCTCGGGACGGTCCTGCCAGGCCACCAGCTTCAGCACGACGATGCCGGGTAGCGTTACTACCCGCCACTGCTCGCCGGCCGGGGTGGCTACCGTGGCGGCCTCGGCCAGCACCTCCGAGAAGCCAACGGTGGAAATGTGCTCCATGCCCCGCCCCGAAAAATACACGTCGCCGGCTTCGTCAGCAATGGCGCCGAAGGGCATCAGGTCTACTGTCACGTTGCCGACTGAAGCGGGATACAGCAGGCAGAAAGCACTGCTCGGAGCCCGAATGAAGCCCTCGTGCTCCATTAGCCAGGCCTGCAGGGCCTCGTATTGGCTCGTATTGTTGATGAACACGGCCAGGTCCAGGTCTTTGGTCATGCGCCGGGCCGGCTCGTGGTAGATCTGGCTCAGCCAGATGTCGCGGGCCACCGCCCCTACTAGGTAGAAATCAACGCCGAACTGCCCGAAGCCGCGCTGCAGGGCGGCCATTGCCTCGCTCAGGCCCGCGGGCTGCAGGCTCTCAGGCGAGATAGGGTAAATAGTGCTCATGCAGGCGTTGGGCTACCTCCCGGTTGCGCGGGTCGGTGGTGATGATCAGGTCGGCGTAGGCCAGCAGCGGATGTACTGCCTGAGGCTGTGGCCGTTCCGGGTGGAAAATGGTATCCATGGGACGAAGCACCTCCACCGGGCCGTGGGCATCGGGCACCAGCCGCAGCTGCTGCATGATGGCGGCCCGGGAAGCGGTGGTATAGAGGGTGAAGTATTCGGGCAGCAGATACCCATCGAGCAGCAGGTGGGCCGCCGGCTCTCCGCCCCAGAGCATGTCGGGCCCCAGCGGCAGGTCCTGCCAGCCTTGCCGGGCCACGCCCGGGTCGAGCCAGCGGTAGCGCTGGGCGGCCAGCCGGGGGCGAACTACTTCGCCGTAGGCATCGACCCAGCGGCGGAGCACCTGGGCCGGGTCGGTCCACCGGCGGCGGCCCGCTTCCTCGCGCAACAACCCTAGCTGTTGCAGGCTCCGCAGCAGGATACTCACGGAGCCCAGCGCCACTTGGGCCTGCTCGGCCATGACGCGGTAGCTGGCTTGCAGCAACGCGGGGGTGCTGAGCAGATGGTAGAGCAGTTGCACCCCTGCCGGCTGGAAGGCACGGTGCTGGGTAGGCGGATCGGCCAGGGGCTGCCGCTGCCCACTCACTAGAACAAAGAAGCTCTTATCAGCCGTGTACAAGTAGGCGTTACCGGCAGTGTCGAGGTACTGAATATCGTGCTGGCGCAGTTTCTCCCCCTGCTGGCTACTCACGTACGGCACTACAAGCACGACTGGCTCCCCTGCCTGGTCGTTGATGGAGCGCAGATGCCCTATCGTGCCGGATTGTATTCGCTGCTTGGCTTCGGCCAGGAACAGATGCCCTTGCGGACCGATACGAAGGCATCCGTCGGCCTGATAGTGGCTCCCAGCTGTTAGTGCCAAGTGCTTTTCGGGCAACGGTACCGGATGCGCGTTAAGCTGGGTGCTCGTCTCGAATGCCTGGCAAGCTAAGGTCAGTATCTCTTGCTCTACTTCTGCGTTCATTTTTATATGATGTTCACTAATAATGAACAAGCTAAAATAATGAACAAAGCACTCAAAAGCAAGAAACAAAAGTGGCCAGCTTCTACCCTGAGAAGCTGGCCCTTGTTATAAAACTTTCACTTCCTAGAGTTTGCCATCCATGAAGGAGCGAGCAGGGTTGTTCTGTTTCAGCAACGTACCCAACTGCTGATACGAGATAAACACTGTAGGGTCGCCGCCGGCGTAGGCAGCAGCTTCATAGGGGTTGAAATGAAACAGAAGGCCCTTGGGGGTGATGAGAAAATTCCCATTCATCTGAAACTCGTCGGCGTCGTTGAGCATGGTATTCTCTGCGTTTTGCTCATAAAACAAACGACGCCCCAATTGGTGGAGCCGCTGCTCGTAGCCCGCAACGAGCAGGTCTTTGAGCTGGATGGGCCGGTCCTGCCGTAGGTCGTAGTTGATGTAGTGAGTAGAGTGATTGGGATGGGCACCGCCGCTGTCGGTGTTGTCGTCTATTTGCAAAGACAGCAAATGGTATTCGTTGTTTACCTCCGTTACACTGATATCGGATTGAATCGGGCCGTCGGCGACTTGCTTTTTCATCCAGGCCGCCAAGTCCATTTTCAGGTAGTCGGTATTACCGCTCCCATCGTCCATGATTACTTGCCGCACTTGTTGATTAAGCTTATCATGGCCCTCAACGAGGGGGATGCTGACCGAAATTGAAGAGCAGTTGTCCATATCGTCGGGCCGGTTTTCAAATCGTACAGCGCAGTCTCGTTCCTGTTTTTCGCCGTAGCTCAGGGCGGCGGAGCCGTCGTAGTTTTCGCGGAGCTGGAAGGGCAATGGTGCGCCGGTGCGCGGGTTGGTCCAGGTGCCCATCCAGCCGGCGGCCGTGAGCTGGCCTTTTAGGCGGCCGGTAATCTTGCCGTTCTCATCCTGCTCATCTACCTCAGCCTCCGCGCCCCGCAACCGGCCCGTCAGGCTCAGGGGCAGGCGGGTACGCTGGTAATAATAGCTGCCGTAGAGGGCTCCGCTGCTGTCTTTGCGCAGGGTAAGGACAACGGGCGACTTGCCGATGGTGCCCAGGTAACGCTTATGGAACGTAGCCAGGCGGGCCGGCTCAGGAGCTGGCGCGGGCGCTGCCGCTGCCGCTGCGGATGGGGCGTTGGTGGCGGTAACGGCGTTATCGGACTGGGTTTGGCAGGAGGCAAGCAAGGCGCCCACCGCAGTAAGCGCGGGTAAAAAACGAGAATACATATTGTATGAGAAGCTGCTATTTATCGAGGCTGACTGATTTCTCGGATTTGCCGTTGTTGGCAGTCCAGGTACCGTAGGCGTGGTTGATATTGAGAGCCCCGCCCTCTTTAGACGTGACCTGCAGCTCAAATTTGCCGTCCCATTTGTCGTCGCCGGGCTCATTGAGCTTGAGGCCATAGCCACAGCCGTCGCCTTCCACCCAGGCCCAAAATGTACCGGACACCGGGCGCTTGTTGCTGCCTACCTGATTCCAGCCGGATACCTGGTCGCCGGCTACTTTATCAATGTGCAGCGTGAAGGGCTTGTCGTCGAGTTTGCCGCGCCACGTACCAGTTAAGTAGGCCGGGGCCCCTTCCCGAACTTGTTCTTCGGTAGGCAATGCCGATGAGCTGGCGGCGTCGCTGGCCGCTTCCATAGCGTCGGCCTTCGCCTCTCCTTCAGCTCCTACATCTTCCATACCAGCAACAGGTGTATATGAATTCGCAGAAGCAGCCTCGGAGGTGACGGCCATTTCCTCGGAATCTGTCACGTCGCGGGTTAGAGCGGTGACACTACCGTCCTCCTCTACCAAGGCCGAGCCGTTGAGCTTGGGCTGATAGACGTCATCATAGGTGGGGTTTTCCAGGAACTTGCCCTGCTTATCAATCACACCCCATTTACTGCCTACTTTAGCAAAGGCAATATCGGCGTAGAAGGGAGTGGCCTCCTCGAATTGGGCGTTTATAGCCCATTTGCCCTCCCGGTCCAGATACCCTATTTGGCGGGTGGCGTTGTCGCCGGCCAGAGCCAGCCCGTTGGCAGAAAAAGGTAGTACCCCCGCGTAGCTCGGATTGATGGCAATTTTGCCGCTCTCATCAATAAATCCCCAGTTATTGCCCAGACGGACTGGCGCTAATCCTTGCGAGAACATACCGGCTTGGTCGAACTGTGGGTTGATGACGTACGTGCCTTTATCGTCCAAGTAACCGTACTTCTCCTGAACTTTTACCACGGCTCGATTCTGGCTGAAGTAACTGACATCGGCGTACTCTAGGGGAATAACTATCTGGTTTTGCTTGTTGATAAACCCAGCTTTCGACTCGAACGGGCCGCGCTGCTGCTCCACGCGGGCCTGGCCCTGCACGAAGGAAGATGCCTTGCTGTACGTAGGAGTAATCACCAGGCGGCCTTCGGGATTGACATACCCCCACTTCTCGCCTATGCGCACTGCCGCCAGGCCCTCGTGAAAACTGCGTGCTTCCTGGGCGTTGGCAAGGGTGAACTTCACAGCTCCTTTGGTATCAACATAGGTGATTTGGCCGCTAGCGGGCACTACGCAAGCCAGACCCTCGGAAAAAGCCAGACCCGCCTCATACGCCGGGGCAATGATGAATGTCCCCTTCGGGTTAATGTAGCCTACTTTATGGGCAGTGTTTTCAACCCGGGCCAGCCCATCATGGAACAAGTCAGCTTCGGCAAATTGGGGGTTGATAGCGGCTTTGCCCTGCTGGTTTAGGTAACCCCAGCGGTCAGCCATCTGATAGGGCAGCAGGTCGTATTGGTCGGCCGAGTTGCTACTGTTACTACCAGTAGAAGTACAGCTTACGGCTGAGACGGCGAGGGTAAAAGAAACAGCAGAGCGTAAAAGTGTTCGATTCATTTGTGAGTTATCGAAAAAAGAGGAAAGGTATTCATGCCGTGGTAAATAGTGCTTGACTTAGCAGACATATCGATGGTGCCGATTCGCCGTGTATTGCAGCTGTGAAGTATAGCCGGAAAGACTACAGGTACACAGTACCACCATTATCACCCGCGTATGGACGCCAGACGGTAGTAGCTACACGGTTCTTAAATCTGCTGTAGTGAGAAAAGCAGTCCCACAGGCGAACAAGCACTAATTTTTTACCACAATCAATTCCGCTTCGCGCAGCACTGTGCTGCCACGAACATAACCTTGGCTGACAATGCTGATAATTGATTCATTGGGTTTGCCAGAATCAGGCATAGTATCTACTACTTTGGATAAGCCTACCAACAGCTTTCCTCCAGGAAAATCGATACGTTTTACTCCATAGCGTTCCAACTGGCGCCACAGCCTTTTCTGCAGCGAAGTATGGTTGGTAATGAGTTTGAGAGCATCAGCATCTCCCTCGTAACGCTCACGCAGACTGGCTTCCTTCTGCTCCATGGCATCTAGCAACTCAATTTGCCCTAACAGGAATTCACGAAGCTGATCCTGTTTTTCCTGTTCTTTGGCAGCTAACTGCTTTTTTAATTCGTGGATAAGGGTAAGCTTCTCCCCCACGTATTGCTCAAACTCAGCAGTAGCACTGTTTATTGAATCATCTACCGACCATGCTTGATCTGACGTGAAACGTCCTGTAAAGGACTTCCACCATGCACCAAATGCAGCTTTGTAACGAGACCTAGCCATGGGTTTATCCCTTACCTGTGAGGAGGCTTGGGAATTAGAGGGAATCATGGGCATCACTGTTGAATAAGTCAAGGTTGACTTCGGCCAGAGTGGGCCAAGTCAACTTGCGTGGGCGTTTGGCTTTGGGACGGACCGGGTACAAAAAGTCGGCTGCCAACCGGCGAGCTGGGCTTAGCAACTGCTGACGGGCGGTCATTAGCTCTGCCTGCGTGTGCAGCCGGGATTTTATGTTTTGCTTCACAGCTTCTTTGAACCCAAGATTGATTTCTTCATTGGAAGCTTCTTGAGTGAGACCTAATACTTCGTAAGGGTTCTTCATAACGCGCTTACTGGTTGTGTGGTAGCGAGCTTAGCTAAGTCCCGCATAAGAATGAGTTTCATTCCCATTGAAATGCCTTTTGCTGAGAACTGCCCAGAAAGACTTGGCTTTGTTGCTGCTAGCATAAGTGCATCAGGGTCGATCTTAGAGGAGGATAACATAGCTCTATACTTCTGATATACGGGCACTAGGTGTTCTGCAACTACTTGTCGAATAGTGCGATTCTGAGCTGATGATATTTGCTTGTAGGCCTTCTGCAACGCTGGCAGTTCCTGCATAATACCGTTGTTATCTGTGATGGCAGACCTACATATGATTCCGAAGACAATGACCAGATTAGCCGCGACACGGTCGTCATCGGGACGCCATGACCAGGCCCGGAGCAGGTGCTCTAACCCGGCAGTCTCGGTCATCTGCTCCTCGTTGAGCGCACCGATACACCAGTCGCAAAGATGATTGGCGCCGAGTACTTTGAATGTCTCTGTATTCGGGAAAGCTTCGATCAAAACCTGAAACGTGTCGGCTAAGCTTCCCTCTACTTCCTCCTCGTTTGCCGCACGAACCTGGGTAGTGAGTTGATTAATGAGTCGGTTTCGCAGCTTAGGATACGCATTGAACAACGCTGCTTGCTTGGGCAGTAATTTGGGAAGCTGGCGCAGGCTGGTGGTACGGGGCTCAGCAAAACAGGCCATAATCTGCTTTTCTGCAGTCAATGCTTCTTGGTAAGAAAGGAGTTGTGGGTTGGCCAGCTTGCCGTGATAGGGCAAGGCACAGTCCAGCAGTTTTTCCTCCTGTTCGCGGAGGTACTGGGCTGTCAGCTTTAGGACGATTGTGCGATTGGCCCCATAAGTTTGAGCTGCAAACGGAGTGGTAACTGCCAGCACTTTAGTCGTAATTCCCCCCATGCGGTCGAACTCCGCTATCAAGTTGACTAGCGCATTTCGCTCATTGCTGTAAAACTCTGCCGCCTGTGCCTGTAGCTGGGGTGGATCGATTTCGCCTAGGGCAGCTTCTACTACCCGCATCAGCTCGCGTTGAGTGTCGCCCAAAGATATGTTTTGGTCATCAGCAGGGTCGTGGTTGACGTTATCCGGTAAGTCGGGTAACGTGCAGACGCCTAGTGAATCTTCTAATGTAAAGGCCAGTTCATCATCCCAGCTGGTGCTTTCTAGTGAAGCGACCAGCACTGTGTTGGAATAGAGAGCCGTCAGCCAGAGAGACAAGATACGCTGATAATTGCTGGTGGTGAGGCCACCGGCCAGGATGATTCGAAGGCAAACAATACCAACATTTTTAAGCGTTTCGGGCGATGTCAAAAACCCCGACTTAGCCGTAAGCACATCAAGCAGGGGCAACAATTGCTGCTGTGTTAAGCCAACGGTGAGCAACCGTGACAAAACGTAAGGCTCCAGAGCAGCGACTTGCCGGCCTAATTGCACATCGGTAGCAGAAGTGCGCTTAGCTAATCCAGGAATAGCCTGATACACCTCTTGTAGTTGGACGAAGGTGGCTTGATCGTGCTGAGCAGTGGCAATAGCTACTTCCACTTCTTTGGCCAAGGCATCAAGTTGAGCTTGGGTAATAGCTGCAGCCAAAGCTGAAGCTTCCGAAATTTGTCCAGCTAAGTGAGGCAGGAATAGTTCAGCGGTTTCTACCCTTCCGGCTCTTAGGTAAGCTAAAGCAGCACGGTAAGCTAAGTCTACGCGTACTGCCGGTTCAGCCCGGTCAAGGGTTGCAGCGTCCGTGATGACAGTACCAACTCCGGATTTCAGAGCTATGATGCTGCGCCGCAGCTGAAGCGTAGCCACAGTTTGTAGCTCGCCCCGCTGTTGATGAATAGCCTGCGCAGCCTCGTAGTCTTGACAAGCGGCCTTCCAATTCGCCTGCGCCTCGTACTGCTCGCCTCGATTACGCTTAAGCCGACCGGTAAACAGCGAAATTTGACTTGGCAGTGCTGCTGCGGCCTCGGGCAGTTTGGCCTTAAGCGCACTGGCCTGCTCCAGCATACTGGTAGCTTGTTGCAGTTGAGTCAGCGCCGAGGTTTGCTCCTGTATAGATGATTTGCGTCCAGCTCCAGACACGGCTTGAGCCAGGACAACCAAGCGCATGGCTTCCGCGACACACCGCGCTTGTTTTAAATCGGTAAGCTGACTAATCACCGTGGCACGAACCAAAACGGCTGCCTGCTCTTTTAGTCCGGTGAAAGGCCCCTGCAGCTGTTGAAGTGCCGTGTTGAACTGCAGCTCAGCCGCATCGTATTGTTTTTGCGCCAGCAAAACAGCTCCCTGGTTTACATTAACCTGAACCCCAGCGGTAAGTAAACGTTGGTGGCATGCCACGGCACCGCTACGGAATTTGGTAACCGGCGCGCCTGTGCTAAGAGCATGCACCTTTTCCGTGCGGCCAAGGGCCTGCTCGAAGAGTTGAAGTGCGGCGGACCAACTACCAGCTTTTTGCAGCGGAGCCACCAATCCTTCTGTGCAACGCAGCAGTATATCGGCGGATTCTTGCTCTACCGCTGTGAGCTTGTGATGATCAGCAAATGCGTGGCGGCTGCGCACCCCATACAGATAGTCTAGCTCAGCCAACGCGGGTTGGTACTCCGACTTCTGAAGTGCCCGTTGTGCTTTGGTTAAGTGTAGCCGGGCCTGTACAGATGGAGCCCCGGCGTGACGCTTTTCCAAAAGGGCAGTCAGCAACTCCTGAGCCCGCTGGTAATTGCCGGCGCCAATGGCGGCTCCAGCCTTTTCAAGCTTCTTATCAGGCGTGTTGCTTAGGAAATAGATGCCCAGCCCAGTAGCTAGCAGTACGAGGATAAAGAACCACATAGTGCATTCGAATTACAACGTGAATAAGCGTAGCCGGCGGCCAATCGGCAGTCGGCGTGGGTCGTGTATATTGTTTTCCTGCTGCAAGCGGCTGGCCAAAGCTGCCCGACCATACAGTCGCCACGCAATACCACGTAACGTGTCACCGCGCCGCACTACGTAGGTGAATTCGGTAGGCGCAGCACCTGGACTAGCTGCTGAACGCGCTTTCAGGATTTGTAGAGAGTCGCGCAGGGCCTGTAATTGCGTATTGGCGGCCGATGTTACGATGTTGGATACCGCGACAGGAGGTGAGGTTGAGATAGCCGGGGCTAAGCCCCAGCCCACTATCAACCCACCACCGAGCAAACCAAAGGCGGCCAAGACAAGCGGCCACATTGGTTTGGATTTTGGCGGGGCCACAGGGGTATCTCTGAACTTGGCAACCAGATGCAGGCCACGCAAATCGGCGTCACACTGGGGACACGTTTGGGTTTCAGCGGGAATATCCCGCCGTTGACATACCGGGCAGTTCATGAGCACTAACCGATGATGTTCTTAGAAACCGTTTTGCCGATCGTACCCTTGTCCATGTACTTGTTGGCCAATACCTCAGCTTCCTCCATCGTGCTAAATGCGCCATTTCGGTCTCCTCGCTCGAAACAGGCCACGGCCTGATCGTGTAGGGAACGAATACGGCTGCCGTCAGGCGAGCCTAAGGTGGTAGCTTCATTGCTAGCCAACTTGATAAAAGCCAAACTGAGCAGCGACCAGTAGCCGTCAACCAATTCGGTGAGTTGTTCGCGGGCCTGTGCCCCGGCTATGCCAGAAACTTTGGCTTGCGGTATGAGCGCGCGCATCTGACGGAGGTCGTTAGGCTCGATGAGCTGCGGATAGCTGGCGCAATATATTTCGGCCAGCATAGTATCCGTATTCTCGTCGTTGCTGGGTTCAGTGATGCGGTAATAGTCGCCCCAGACACATTCACGTAGTTCGGGCCAGCGCGTATCCAGGCCCTTATCATTCCCAATTGATTCGGCTACGCGCAGATAGCGCAACAATGCCTCTGCCAATTGCTGGCTTTGATTAGCGCTGAATTCTCCGGCGTTGAAATCATCAATCATCTTGTCAATACTCTGCAAGGCCTCTTCATCTTTCTGGCCTCGGCCTAGAATAACCTGCTTAGCTTTATTCGAATACCCTTTAGGGTATACTTTACAGCTAATAGTCTCGTCAGCTGACAAGGCAAAATCGAACACGAACTCGCTGCCGGCAGGCAGGTTTTCTTCAATGGTGGCAAAGCCGAACGTCTGACGCTCCCGGCGCCCTCCTTCCACGTCGGATTGGACGTCAACTTTCATTAGCCGTTGTTGGTCGCCGGAAGTACGGAAGATGCGTGAGGTACTGGCAGGCATGGGGGTCTGCTTCTCAAACAGCCGCTCAGGGCGCTCAAGACCCGTATGCCGGTCCGTCACCATCATGTACAGGTCATGCTTGGTGGTGAGCGTTACCTCGCCTACGCCGCGTTCTTTCACCTCGGCAGCCACGTTATAGTCGCAGCTAGGGCATTTGCTGGCAGATTGCGGTACCGCTGCGCCGCAGTTAGGGCACTCGTAGGTTTCGCCCATGCTCTGAGCGAGCATAGCGGCACCTTCAGCAATGGCCAGCATCGGCTTTTTACCCACTTTAACTTTATCAACTCCAAACCGCTCAGCCATTAGCTGCCGGACCAGCGGGATGCAAGAAGAACCTCCCACCAGCAGGAACGCGTCAATCATGTCCGGGGTGTAGCTCATTTGATTGAGCAGTTCCTCGGTGAGTGCTACGGTGCGCTCCACGAATGGGCGGATGATTTTCTCAAACTCAGCCCGGGTGATGGTAAGGTCTATATCAATGGCGTTACCGTCCTCATCCTCTAGCAAATCCTCGATCAGTAAGCTCTGCGACTGGCTGCTGCTTAAATCGACTTTGATTTGTTTGATTCCCGAGCGCATAGCAAACAGGAATTTGTGACGCTTTTTGTCAGGCAGGTTATCAACTAAGTCCTGCAAGCTGGACAGACCATATTCCTGCTCAACTTTCTTGAACACATAATTATGGAGGGCCTGATCCAAATCATCGCCTCCCAGCCATCGGTCGCCCCCAGCGCCCATTTCCAGGCATTCCCGGTCCACAATATTTAATACAGACAGGTCGAAGGTCCCTCCGCCAAAGTCGTACACCACAACCGTGCTCAGCTCACCCGCTTTCGTGTTGTCCACCCCATAGGCAATGGCGGCGGCGGTAGGCTCAGCCAGCAGGCGCAAAACTTTAAGGCCAGCATAACTAGCCGCCAGGCGAGTGGCATTTTTCTGCTTCTCCGTAAAGTAGGCTGGCACCGTAATAACGGCGTGGGTTACTTCACCATTCAGTTTTTCTTCGGCATCGGCTTTTAGTTTTTTCAGAATTTCGGCGCTGATTTGCTCCGGCGTGTACTGCCGTCCGCCCATCACCACAGCTACAGCATCACTGGTCCCGCCTTCCATAGGCACAATGCCGTACTGGTAATAGTTTTTCTTGCTGAGCATGTCCTGCACCATCGGATCGTTGATGGCGCCGCCCATGAGGCGTTTTACCGATACAATTGTATTTTGAGGATTGGCACCCAGCATATTGTACGCATGCTTGCCTACCAATATTTCCTCATTGCGTAGGGCCACGCACGAGCGGGTTAGTTCTTCGTTTTCACGGTTACGGAGCACTTCTACATCTCGGGTCTTAAATGCCACCACAGAATTGGTGGTACCCAAGTCGATACCAATAATGTTTTTCATAAAGGTGTTTGCAAGCAAAAAGGGTTGAGGTGAAGTGACCAATTTACGACTTGGCCGTGTCGGGGCAAATGAGGTTTATCAAACCGAAACAAAAAATACAGTGCTTCCTACCATAAGCAGGGAAGCGACTAATGCTAGACTACGAAGCTTGCAGCGCGGAAAGCTCATGCAGTTGTTTAACCAGCAGCAAGTAAGCGTGCCGCAGCTCCTCGTCCACATTAAACCGCCCCAACCCCACCCGCACCGTAGCGCGGGCATTGTCGCGGGATAGGCCTAGAGCGAGCAGCGTAGCAGAGGGCTCCACGGTACCGGCGTCGCAGGCGGAGCCGGTGCTGAGAGCCAGGGTGGGGAGGCGGGCCAGCAGCGCGTCGGCTTCGAGGCCCGGGAATGTGAGGCTGGTGTTGTGCGGCAGCCGGTGGGCGAGGTTGCCGTTACGGTAAGCCGTGGGTACGGCAGCAAGCACGGCGGCTTCAAACTCGTCGCGGAGGGTAGCAAGCCGGGCGGATTCAATAGGCAGTAGCTGCTGAGCGCGGGTGCAGGCGGCACCCAGGCCTACAATGCCGGGAACGTTGAGAGTACCGGGCCGCCAGCCCCGCTCCTGCCCCCCACCTAAAGCCAGCGGCTCAAGCTGGGTGCGGCGAGGGTGACGGATGATAAGGGCACCAATGCCCTGGGGGCCGTAGAGCTTGTGGCCACTGATGGAGAGCATGTCTGCGCCCCAATTCAGCATGTCAAGGGGAATTTTGCCGACAGCTTGCGCGGCGTCAGTATGCAGGAGGGCACCGGCGGCGTGGGCTAATTGCGCCAGCTGCGAAATGGGCTGGATGGTACCCACTTCGCCATTTGCGGCGTGGACCGACACCAATAAGGTTTGGTCGTTGATGACTTCCGCTGCAGCAGCTAGGTCAACTGTGCCTTGTGAGTCAACAGGTAGCGTTATTACTTCAAACCCTTCACGGGCCAACTGCTTGGCCGGATTAGTAATGGCTTTGTGCTCGAGGGCGGAAATAATGATGCGCCGACGCGAACTAGTGGTGCGAGCGGTGCGGGCGTAACCTAGCAGAGCTAAGTTGTTGGCCTCTGTGGCTCCGCTGGTGAAAATTACCTCGCCGGGTTGAGCACCTACCAGACTTGCAATCTGCTCACGGGCTTGCTGCACAGCATCGGCGGTGCGCGTGCCAGCGAAATGCGGGGAGGACGGGTTGCCGAACTGGCCTTGGAAAAAAGGCAGCATGGCTTCCAGCACGAGCGGGTCGCAGGGGGTGGTAGCGTGGTGGTCGAGGTAGATGAGAGACATGGATACTAAGACCGTTCGACAGTGATGTAGCGGCCGTATTTACGGTATTCAGCGTCGAGGTTAAACAACTGGTCCCACACGCCCTGGCGGAGTTTGATGGCGGGTTCCACGCAGTATTTTTGGAAGTCGGCAGGACTGACTTCGCCGTGAGGAAAAAGCAGCTTCATGTAGCCACTAGCCAGAGCCCGCACACTTTCCTGGTTGCGCTGGTAGGCGTCGGGCCCGAGGTTGATGTGACGCGCACAGTAGGCGTCGGTGGTTAGCTCCTGGCGCAGGTGGAGCAGAATGTCGCTGAAGTAGTCGGCTTTCAGCCCACTTTGCTCCGCGAAGCTGGCGGGGGAAAGCTTAGGCACTTCCCAACCGGGAATCATGCCCTTGATACGGTCAAGGAAGGCGGTTTCCTGCAGGAATACGGGCAGCTCGCGCACAACTATGGGCTCGTTGGCTGGGCGCTGGTTGGCGTCGAGGGTGATGTTGGCCAGCAGCACGAAGCCGCAGTCGGAAGCCATTTCGTGCTTGCCGCCGCGGGAGATTTTGCCGTTGGCCAAGTAGCCTTTCAGGCCGCCGACGATTTCGGCGGGGTTGTCGAATTTGAGCGTTTGTACCTCATCCAGTACCACTACGGCGTAGCGGGCGAGGATGCCGGGCTGGTTGGTTTGGTTGTTGACGAATAGCACCGAAGGCGAAACATTGCCACCACTGATAAGGCGGACGAGCGGAGAAATATTTTCATAGATGTAGCTCTTGCCCGTGCCCTTCGGAGCCAATTCCATCAGATGCACGTTCTTCTGCACCAGCGGTAACAGGCGGGCCAGCACCAACAACTGGGCCTCGGGGCTGTAGGCGGCAGGATTGTAGCCCATGGTAAGCAGCAGCAGGGCCCGCCACTCTTCCAGCCGGAATTCATGCCGGGCCTCGCGCCACCGGTCGAGGCTGACGGTGGCTTGCATAGGTTGAAACTCGGTGATGACAATGCCTTGGTCGCGGATATAGAGCAGTTGGGCCACGCCCCACATTCCCTGCTGGAGCAAGGCCGGGTGAGCTTCGAGCAAGTGCTCGGCAATTTGAGCACGCTCTTCTCCAATCATCGGCAGTTTGGCTACTCGCTCGGCTTTTTTACCCGACAGCACCACATCTACCTGCACGGGGGTAAGAATACGCACGGCCTCACCGTTTAGGAGACGGTTGCGGATAAGGTTGCCCTCATCGGGCTTGGGCACTACGCGCGCGGCCCAATCGAGCACCTTAGCAGCATCTTCGGCTGAAAGCGGGCCCCGGCCGGGTACTTTGGACTCCAGTACCCACTCGGCAACGTAGCCGGGGATACCACGGCTTTGAAGCTTGGAAGCGGGCAAACGGCGCTTATCAATGGAAACGCTGCCAAACACGCGTTCCACTTTGGCCTCCAGGGCGGCTAAATCAACCCCGTTGACCAACGGAGTCAGCGTGGGAGCTGCAGGTTCAAATAAACTAAACAGGTCGTCCGGGTTCGTATTCATGGTATAGGCAAAGATAGATTACAGGTCGCCTAGCAGGTCGACCTGCTGCGTTTGGAATTCGTCGGTGCTGAGCTGGTTGATTAGCTGGAAGGTAAGCTCCTGCCCATCAGCCTGCTCAACTACGATGCTTACTTCCGCTGAACTGATTCGCTGGCCGGCGGGCCAATCGGCCAGGGGTAGCGTCAGCGTGGTGGTTTGCTTGCCCGGCAGCGTAGCTGCGGCGGGTAGTTCGTGCACGGTGCCGGTGGTGGGCCAAGCCAGGACCAAGCGGCGTACCTGCACGGTATGGTCGCCGTGGTGGGTAAGCTGCACGGTAACGGAGCCGGTGGCTCCTACCCTACCCCGGCCCGCGGCGCTACCCGACAGGCGAGCGGGCGACACGTGGCGGCTTAGGCTGAGCCAGGGCACTACTACTTCCTCGGGCCAGAGGCCGCCGTGGGAGAAATTATCAGCACCGCTAGCTTGGCTACCGTCGGAACGGCGCACCCGGAAGCTACGCTCGTCGCGCACGACGCCCACCCAACCGGGCAGGTTGAACCAGGTGGATGGGTTGAGCCAATGAATATCGGGGGAAGGAGTGGGCGCGGGGCCATCCCCCAGGCGGTAGGCGACGCGGCCGTGGGCCTCAAAGCCTTCGGGCACCGTGATTTCGCGGGTGCCAGGGCCCATCATACGCCCGTGGTCGGTGGTAAGCATGAGGCGCAGCGCGTAGGTGCGAGGTACGGCACGGGCTATTTCAACGATGGTTTCAGCCAACTCGCGTAGCGCCGAGCGTGCCGAGCGGCGCACTACACTCAGCTCCCCTTTTTCGTGGTAGGCTTCGTCGGGTTGCAGGGGTTTCCAGACGAGCATCTGGCCACCCTGCAGCTGGTGGGCGCGGGTTACCGGGTCTTGATGGTCACGCACATCCGTATCGGCGGCGGCAGTGTGCTGCGCTAGGTGCGGTACCAACTGCTGGTAAGGCAGACCAGCCCGCACGGCGGCTTTTGTGAACCGGGTAATGGTGGGCAGCAACCCAAAGCAGGGCGTGGCCTGGGTGGCGGCTACGTCGCCGTGGGACAGCTCGGACACGTGACGAGCCAGCAAGCGGGCATCATTCCACCCCAGGCCATCGGCTATCACCCACACCACTATCTCCTGGGCGTGTTGAGGCTTTACTCGCGTAGATTGAGCCCAATATAGCTGTTGGTAGGGATGAGAAGCACCGGTGAGTTGGGCAGGGTAAGATTCCAATAACCATTCGCCAAATGCCAGAGCGTGAGTGCGAGCCGTGGCGGCCGCTTGAGGGTTATGAGGCTGCTCGGCCTGCCAGGCCCGATACGGCAGGTACTCGTCCGTCACCCAGCGCAGCATGGCTTCGGGCTCAGTGGGCAGGGTACCGGGCTCCGGGGGCGGAAGCTGCTTATGCAAGCAGGCGTATTCGGTGGCAGGCAAGCTACCGCGCAGGGCGCGGAGCAAATCTTCGGACAGAACGGCAGGCTGCTCATCCAGAAGGCGCAACACCACATCGAGAGCAGCTGGTACCAGCTCGGAGTGGCGCAGGGCGGCGCGGGTTTGTCCCCACCACGCGGCGGCAGTTAAGCCTGCTTCGGTACCGGCGGGGGTAGCCGCTACCTGGGCGCGCAGGTCGTCATCCCACTGCTGTTTGGCCTGGGGAATCCAGTCGGCGGGCAGAGGCAATGGGCATTCTGCCAGTTGAGCCAGGGCTTGGTATTCCGGGTAGCTGATGGCTACTTGGGGGAGCCCGCACCAGGCACGTAGCAGCTCTCTACCACTATCGGGCGCAAGGGGCAATAAGTAGTGCGCCGCGGCCGTTTCAGCTTGCCAGCGGCTTACCCAGGCCCGTAGTACCGGCGCAGGAACCGAGGATACGCCGTCGGTGGCTAGCAACCAGGCCAGCCACTGCGCAGTGGCCGACGTGAGCGGCGCTTGTTCAGCGCTGGGCTCAGCGTGCCAGAGGGGGCCAGCTTCGGGGTACAGCGTTTCCAAGATGAGAGGCAACGTCAGGGGAGCCGGCCACGCGGCAGTACCCCAGGCAGCCAGGAGCTGCTGCGCCAAGGCTTGGGCATCTGGGGTAGCGAGGGAAGGCACGGCCTGGCGAACTTTCTCGCCGGGAGAAACGAGCGACTGACAAGTACCGCCGGTCTGCTCCCACCACGTACCGGCCCAGTGGCCCAGGGCGGCTCCGCGCACGACTACGGGCGTGACCGGGCCCTGCGTGGCCTGCACGGTATAGCGCAACCACTCCACTTCGGAGGAGATGAGCGAGTGACCGGCCGGCACGGGGGCGTCGCCGTGGGGGTCGAGCAGAAGAACTGGGGAGGCTACCACAGTAGAGGATTAGGCCGGTTGAAGTTCGATAAGCTGTTGCAGGCGGGCTAACAGCGCCTTTTGCTCGGAGCGGTTGTCGATGTCGAGGAAGGCTTTTTCGGCAAAGCTGGCTTTATCCTGGGTTACGCGGCGCTGCAAGGCTTTTTCAAGGGTGTCGCGGGCGGCTTTCTCCTCATCGGGCAGAAAGTCCAGCTTACGCTCCAGCTCGGCCAGCAACAGGGCGGCCCCTTCCCCACTGTTATTGCGCTGGGTTAGCTCGGCAAGCTTGGCGCTGGCGGCCCGACGCTGCTCCTCGAACCGCTCCTCTAGCCGGGCCCGCTCTTGCTGTACCCGCTCGATTTGGGCCGGAGTATTGGAGGCTTTAGCGGCCAGCGAAGTGTAGTCTTTCAGAACCTTGCGGAGCGCTTCGGCCGTTTTGGGCTTTTGCCCACGCAGCTCGTCCAGGTCCTTTACAAACCGGGTTGCCAGCTCAGCCTGCTTTTGGAGCTGGTCGAGCACTTCGGCCTCGGGGGTTCCCTTGAACTCGTTGGTGCGCTGGTCCAGGGCTTTTTCGAACGACTTGATAACCTGCGCGTCGGTGAGGGTTGCCGCACGTACTTGCATGGCTACTACCCACTGTTCGGATTCGTGCTGCCGGCTGGTGAGCTTATCTACTGCCTCGGTAATGGCGGTGCGAGTAACGTCGGCCTGGGGTTCGGCCGTGCTGAAATAGGCCAATAGCTCGCGTAAGTCGGCCAGGGTGGCCGCACGTTTGGCTTCCGTGAGCTTTTCACGGATGGGGGCGTCCTGCTCGAGCTGGCTATAGGTGGCGTGCTTTTCTTCCAGCTGCTGCTCGGCATCCTTGATGCGGCGTTCCAGGTCAGGTTCGCCCAGGGGAGCAACGAGGTTGAGCAAGGTAGCGAGTCCTTGTTTTGACAGGTCGTACCCCTTGATGGAACTGATATTTGCCAGATTGGTGCTGACCTCGGTTAGGTGCTGACGCAGCTTGCTGCTGACTTTGCGCTGGGCCAACGGCAGAATCGCTTGAGCCGGTGGCACGACGCGGCCGAGAGGAAAGCCTGCTTGGGTAGGATTCGCAAACAGGCTTTGCAGTCCAATCAAGGAACGAATGCCGTTAAAGTTGGCTGTCGTCGTATCCAGCGACTCATACGCTGGCTCTATTTTCTGCTCAAATTCAATGGCCTGCTTTAGCTCGAACTCCAGTTGTTTAGCGGCTTCTAGGGCTTCGTCCTGGAGCTGGGGCTTGGTGGCATCGGGGGCGGCGGCAAAGTCGCGCAAGTCGGCCAGGGCTTTTTCGGCTTCCTCTACCGTCATGGCATCATGGAAGCGCAGCCGGGTAACCAAGTCCTGGGCGCGGCTCTCACTGCCGGCCGCGTCGCGGCGGGAAACACGAATATCCAACGCATGAAGCATGTGCTCCAGAATCTGCCGGAAATCGTTGGTATTGCCCAGCCAGTCTTTAGGCTCTAACTTCTGGCCTTTACCGCTGATAACTGTGAGTTGATGACGGTTGACCCCGTACCAAGTGGCAAAGAGTAGTCCCAGCGAATACGGGTCGTAGCCGAAGGGCGGGTTGAGCAGTTGCAACAACACCGAGCGCAGGCGCACGGGTTCGGCACCAGCAGGCACGGCCTGGTCCAGCAAGTCCCAGGCGTGCTTCACTTGCGGCAGCTTGGGCGCCATCACGCGGGCGCTGGTGTCCACGACTTTCCAAGAGGCCGCTGGCCCCTCACGCAGGACTTTGCTGTACAGATCACGGGCCCGGCCCAGGTTGCTAGGGCGGGTAGCCTCGTCCCAATCGAGGAAGCTGCCTTTGTAGAGGCGCACGGCGGCCATGCCAACAGCTGTGCGGATAGAGTGCTGGCGAACAGGCGAGTCGCCAAGGAAAGGGGCAAACCGGTAGTATACCGTCTCGTAGCTGGCTTCGAGAATGTGATTGAGGCGGGGGGATTTTTTAGCCCGCAGTCGGTCCTCGATACCGGGGCGCTGCTGGGCGGGCACTACCCATTCGGCTGCTTGGTTTAGCTCCTCCTTCAGCGCCTGAGCGGCGCTCTGGAAGTTGGCATTCAGGGCAACGCGCCGCTGCTTCACGGCCTCTTCACCCAAGTTACGCACTAGGTTGGGCTGCTGCATTAGCTCGTCGAGGACGTGCAGCTCCAGCAGGTTATTGAGCAGCGCTTCGTGGGGCTTTTTGGGCAAGACAATAACGACCGGGGGGATGCGCTGCCGCTCGGAAAATGCGTTCAGCGCCTGTTCCAGGTCTTGGGCGGCGTGTTGGCGGTAATGCTGCACGTCGGCGTCGCTGGCGGCCAGCGGCAGCAATACGTACCCGCGAGCTGCGTCCGTGAGACGGCCATTAGCTTCCAAATTCTGGGCCTTTAGCACCTCGGTCAGCTGCGCTACGCTCCACTGCTCGCGGGGCAAGAGAATAACGCGGGCGGCCCACTCGCCGCCGGGGGTGTTGAGGAAACCGGCCTCTTCCCACTGGGGCAGCTCAGCCCGGCTGAGGCCGGCTTTGAGAGCAGCTTGCAGCGCCGAGGAGTTGCGCTTAAGCTGGGCCAGGTTGTCGAGCAGGGTTTGCTTGACCTTGGAGCCATCTTGGCCAGCGGCCCAGAAGCGGTAGGTTTCGCTCACGGCGTCCTTTTCGATGTAGCCCCCTACTTCGCAGAGGGTATCGAGAGTACGCTCCACGGCGGGACGGGGCAGGCCGGTAAGGATGGCCAAGGCGCCTGGGTATTCCGTGGTGGACGTGTCGCCGGGGCGGAAGCCCGCTGACTCGTACAGCAACATACCCTGCAGGATGGCTTCAGCATCCGGAATATTAGCGGGCGTTACCTTGCGCAAGGTATCCTCGTAGCGTTTCCAGGCGTCGTCGGAAACGAGCTGGTGCTGGTAGTATTTCACCAGCTCGACGGGGCGCACCCAGCAGAGCCGGCCGTCGGAAGCCAGGGCCGGCCGGCTACCGTAGTGCTGCATGGTGTCCTTCACAAAGGACAACACGGTACGGGCTGCGGTGCCCGCGCGCAGGGTAGCAGAGCAGAGCAGGGCCGTGGTGAGTGGGTGCAGGGGGTGGCAGCCGTAGGCCAGGGTGACGCGAATTTGGTCGAGCGTCCAGCCGGCGGCGTCCGTGTAACGCAGAGGGAAGAAGTTGCGCACCGAGTCAACGGCGTCAATTACGTCGTTGTCGGCCGGGGAGTCGTCGGGGGTTAGCGCGTCCCACACGGCTACATCCTGCTTCAGGTAGGCGTCAAGCACGGCCTCCATGGGCGAGTAGAGCGGGTTACGGCCCTCGTTGGGTAAACGCGTCAGCTCCTTTTTGAGGTCGTTGAGGGAGGCCTGCACGGTACCCCGCTCTTGCATAGCCAGCTCGGCTACGTCGTCGGGGTCCTGCTGGGCGAAAGCCAGGAACACGGCTTGCTTGGACTGGCGCAGGGCACTGACGCCATCGAGCAGACTTTGCAGGGGTAGGCTTTCGGTATGCAGGCCATACTGCTTGGCGTAGGCCTCTACGAAGGCGGCAAACTCATCGAACAGGACCAGAATACCGGCGAAGGGCTTATCGGGGCCGCAGAACTTAGCGGCAGTTTTGAGCAGCAGGTCACGGGGCGAGAGGGCCGCATCGAAGTGCGGGTACACCTTGCGCACGTGCTGCACTACTTTGTGAATGAGCTGGCGGTGGCGGCCGTCGCGGTGCTGCACGTCGAGGGTAGCGCGCAGGGCCCCGAAGTCGAGGTTAAGGTCGGCAGCGTAAGCGTCGAGGTAGGCGTTGGTGAGGGCGCGCTCTTCGGGGCTGAAGGAGTTGAGCACGGCCAGGGCTTCATCGAACCAGAGGCCTAGCTCGGCATCCTTGGTAGCAGGGTTTTCTTCCAGGGCAGTTTCGAGGCCGCGCACTACGGCGGCGGAGAGGCTGTCGGTCTCACCGCCGGCCAGGCGCAGGATGAGGTAGGGAGCCCGGTTTTCCTTGAAGTTGCGCAGGCGCTGGGCAATGCCGGGGGCTACGTGGTCGACGCCGCAGAGAATAGCTTCTACCTCGGGGGAGCCGGTGGGCTGGCCGAAGAAGTTGGCCAGGGCCAGGGCCAGGTGGGATTTGCCGTGGCCGTAGGTGGCCTGGAGCACCCGGCGGTTCTCGATTTCCTTGCTCTCAAACTCAAAGGCATCACAGAGCGACACCAGCACCTGTACGGACGGCAGCTCGCGGCCAATTTGCTGGTTGGTCCACTGATAGGCTTTAGCCAGAGCCAGGTTGTCGGAGTGGTCGGGATATTGGTCGAGCCGAACGTCATAGACGAAGCGGAACTCGGGATTGGGCACGGTAACGTCGCCGATGGTGGTAGAAGTTGCGACCATGGGAAAGCGGTAAACTAGAAGATGGGGACTAGGACTAGGGAAATCAGAAAACTACAAGGGGGCACACTAGAGGTGCAGCCCCCGGGGGGGCTCGGCGGTCAGCCAGCGGCCGGGGTCGGTAGGGCCCACGTCGCGGAAGGCCTCGGGCAGGGCCAGCAGTAAGGGAGGGCGCTGGCGCAGCTCCCAGAGCCTATCCCAGAAAAAGCCTCGTTCGGCGGTGGACAAGCGCACCAGCAGGGCATCAAGCCCAAACAGCCAGGTGCCACCGGGGCCAGTGGCATTGTGCACGGTGAGCACGTGCTTATAGAGCATGGGGCCTACACTGGGTACGCGCTGGGTGCCCTCGGCCTCGCAGGCCGCCACTACCTCCCGGCCCAGGTGGCGCGGGGTGAGGCCCAGGGTGTGCGCGGCCCAGTGCGGACCGGCGGCATAGGCAGCAGGCGACAACCAGAGCACCGCAGTGCGCAGAGTGGTGCCGGCGACAAGATTGGCCTGCAAGGCCGATAGTTCAGTGGGTACCGGGGGGGCTTGGTATAAGGGCGCCTCCGGTTCGAGCCAGCCCCCCGAAGCGAAGGACGACGAAGCAGCAGAATGGGACACGAACAATACGGGCTAATGGGTGGCGGAAACTCAGCGGTAGAGATGGGTTTGCCAGAGGGCAGCCGCATCGAGGCCGGCTTGGCGGATGATTTGGTAGGGCAAGTGCTTGCGCTGACGCTTGATGAGGGCCATATCGGGGGCGGCCAGGGCTCCTAGCAAGTCATTGACCTTGTTTTCGCTGAGCAGCAGCACCTGGGCCAGCTCGCCGCGGGTGATATCCTCCAAGAGTACGTCGTCACGGTCGGGCCAGTGTCGGTCCCAATAGTCAGCCAGCAGGCAGGCAAATACGCCTATTGACAAAGCACGGGGCTGACGAACAGTGTATTGACTGCGGCCCGCATCCTCCAAAATTCCTATTGCACCTAATCCTTCTTCTTTACTATAGGTGCTTATAAATGCTGTTGCACCAGCCTTAACTGTTCTTTCGGAAGGTTCCCAATTAGAAGCATCCTTGGCAAAACCCAAAATGGCATTGGCTAAGTCTGACTGACCAAATTGTCTGGTGAAACTAAGGTGATTCAGTGCAAGTGATGCCCAATAGTTGGGTGATGCGACAGAAGGGCTTGCCAAAAAATAGTGCATAGCCCACTGAGTTGCTTGCTTTGAAAGGGAGGTGTCGTGTTCTAATACAGCTTCCCCAAAGGCAGTAATTTTCTCCCGTATTACTAAACCGCTTCGCTCACAGTAGCTAATTGCTGCCGTTAACTGGTCAGGGCCAAGTGTTAATTCTTGTTCCATCTGCTTGCGGCTTTTGCCTTCTGCGAAAAACCGCAATACAGATGATAATGCTATCCTGTTAAGGCCGAAACCTCTGTGGTAGCTAATAGCAACTTTCTCTTCTTTAACGGGTAATTCCTTTTCCATATAACAGCTATTTTATAAATGGCATATTAGGCAACCCTCTTCACTATCATCCTCTTCTCCAAGAATATCGAGCAAGCTAGACGGAACGAAGTTTTGTTGACGCTCACGACGTTTTTGAAGGTCGTCTTTGATTTGCGCCATACGTTCTGGCTGCTCAAGCTCATTCAAACTTTCTCGCTGATTCCAAGTGTAGCGAGTTCCAGTCTGTTCGTCGAAGCGCTCAAATTCTTTCGACTTTTCAAACAAGTCAGGATGACGCTCTTTGAGGCCGACCCACTCGTTACGTTGCTGATAGAAGCAGAAATAACAGCCAGAGCGGCTACGCCATTCGTAGTACTTAGGTAGACCCAAACCAGATTCGTCCAGAATCTGCATCACATCGTCATAGCCTAGACCATCATCTTTGAAAGGCAGAATAGGGATGATGTTTTGTTTGCTGGAAATATAGCCCGAACGGTTTTCGTCAGCTCTGATACCGACATAAGAGTAGACCAAATCATCGCCTACGAAAACTTCGAAAGGCTTGATTTTCAATAAATCTGTGCACCAACGCTGGCGTGCAGAAGGCAGAAAACCGTTCCGGATATCGAGGTGATGCTGAAACGGCCTATCTGGATTCAGACGGGTTATTTTCTTGCCGAGCTGGGCTTCGAGCAGGGCGAGGTAGTCGTAGGTTTCGGGCAGCTCTTCACCGGTATCCGCAAAGGCGTACTCCATTTCGGGCACTTTGTCGCGCATATACAGAGCCAGGGCGGTGGAGTCTTTGCCTCCAGAGAGGCAGAGAATATGGCGCACCTTTTGGCCTTCGGGATGCAGGGGGCCGGTATAGTTGGGTAGGTTCACGACGCGTTGATAACAGGTTACGATTCTTGGTCCAGCTCTTCGAGCCACTGGAGCACGGCGGCCCGCAGCACGTGCGGGGCCACGGCGGACGCCCCGGCTGGGCGGGCTACGGCGGCAAACCGTTCGCGCAGCTGGGTAGCTTGCTTACGTTCGGCTGGGGTGAGAGACACCCTGCGAGCCACTGGGGCTGCAGGCGCAGCCTCCGTGCCCCAAGCAGCTTTCAGGGCCGCCGCGAAAGGAGCCAGGTAGCTGGGTAGGGCGGCTAGTTCCACGTCGCGCCACCGCTCCAGGGGGCGGTTGGCTACCAAGGCCAGCACCCGGTCGAGGTCGGCCTCGGCATCGTCGGAGGCACACCGCGTAACGAGGGGCACGAGCACCTGCGCGGGGTGCGGCAGCTGCCGCAGGCGCTGGTGCAGCTCCTGCCAGCTTTCGGCGCCGGCGGGTAGGCCACAGGCGTGCAGGAAGGTGTCGCGTCCTTCGGCCCGCACGGCAGGATAGGCCATGGACCAGGCCTGCAACGCGGTGTTGAGGCCGGTGAAGAAATGCTCCAGGCGGGCGGGGTCGGCGGGGGCGTCGGCAGCCAGGGGGGGCAGGCCTAGGGCCACGGGCGCGGCGTGGAAGAGCAGGTGCTCGGGCGCTTTGCTTTCCTGGAAGGCGTCGCGCAGGGCCAACGCTGCTTCCGGCAAGCGGCGGGTTTGCTTGGTATAGTCGGGCAAGCCATCGAGCATGCGCAGCAAGCGGCGCACCACGGGCACCAGCTGGGGCTGTACTCCGGTGGATTGGGCAATACGCTCGACCACAGCCCGGCGGGCGCCGCTCACGCGGCTGTCGGCTAGGGCAAACATATCGGGGCGGCGTAGCAGCAGCTCCCAGTCGGCTTCTTTTTCGTCGCCCAGGAAGTTGCCTTCGCGGTAGAGCGAGGTGTCGCCGGCGTACACACGCCGAAACAGGGCCACCAGTACCGGCAGCACGCCCTCGGACACGCCATACGGAGCCGCGCGCAGGTGAGCATACACATCAGGCAGCGCGACGGGGCGGCTCGATTCAAATACCAGCCGCTCTAAGGCCTGCCACACTGGGCGGAGCTGGGCCCGGTCGTCGGGGGCATCGGCGGGGCTACGCCATGCCCAGGCGCCCTCTTCGGTTTGATAATGCAGGCCTGGGGCATGAAGTACGGAGGCATACATGGCGTACTCGGGCGGGAAGCCAACAAAACCCAGGCGAGCCAGCTCGCCCCGGTCGAGCATGGCCTTGACGAGGGCACCGCGGGCAGCGGCGCCAGCCGAAGAAAGCTGGCGGCGGTTGAGCAACTCATTGCGCAGCACCGGCGTGTGGCGGAAGGTAGCATCGGCAAGCGTGGACAGCTGGCGGCTAAAGGAGCGTGCGTCGGGCAGTAGCAGCCCCCCCCCCTGGCTATACCAGCTGGCAACAGCATCTTCCTGATTAGGGCCCGATTCGGCACCCATAGCCGGCCCAAATAAACGGCTCCACTCGGAGCGAAACAGCGTTTCGGCCTCGTGGCGGCGCAGCGCCAGCTCGCGCCGGGCAGCCCGGTCGCCGTGCAGAGCCGGCACATGCTCGAGTACTACGCGGGCGGCGGCCAAATCGTGGGCAGCTTCGCGCAGGGCTTCGGTTTCGGTGGCTACGGCTACCAGCAAATTGGGCTGGGCCAGGGATTGAGCTGTGGCCAGGGCGTAGAATTCAGCGGTGTCGTCGGGGGCCAAACAGAGCAACACGCTCAGGTCGGCGGGGCGCTCAGTACCGCGTTTGAGCAAGGTATCGGGGCGGAGCACTTCTACCCCTACCGGGCGTAGCGTGCCAGTTCGGAAGGCATGGCGGCGAGCTACTAAACGCGGCAGAGCGAACAAGGCAGGGTCGTTGGCGGCTGAGAGCAGCACATCGCCGGTGAGGGCAGCGCGGGCAGCGACCAGCTCGGCAGCCACGTCCACGTCGCCACCTTCCCAAAGGCGGAAGCTGCCGCGGGTGCGGCTCCACACGATGAGCGAGCGGCGCTCCAGCTCGGCAATAGCATCGGGCGTTTCGGGACCCAGGGCGGCAGCCAATACGCTAGGAGAGGCTGGGAGGCGCGACTCGCGCAGCCAGCTCAACAGAGCTACGCACTTGAGCACGCGCACCGCCGATTCGTCCAGGGGTGGGTTTTTCGCGACGCTCTGCTCCACGATTTCCACGGCCTCGTGCCAAGGCCGGGCCGTAGGGCCGGTGTAGTGGGCCAGCAGCACGTCACGGCCGTAGTCGAAGAGGCGGTCGAGGCGGAAGAAAGCCGGGTCCGCGTCGTTGTAGGGCTGCTCCTGCAGGAAGCGGCCGAGGGCGCTACTCTCCTGCCCTTCCAGGAAGTTGAACACGCTGCGGTGGCTTTGGCCGGCGCGGCGGAACAGGGCGGGCAAAGCCAGCAGCGTAAGCGGGTGCAGCGGGTAGGCAGCCCGGGCCAGGTCGGGGAAACGCTCGGCCAGCCCGACCGGCAGCAGGTGTGCAGCCGGACTCATCACGGGGGCGAGTTGGGCCGAGAACGTGCCGTTCAGATGCAAAGCCGGCTGGTGCTCGAGGGCGCGGCCGATCAGGTCCATGCGCTCTACGTCGGACGGGAACAAGGGCAGCTGCCGGAAGCGCTGAGCAACCTTGGCCCACTCGCCCTGCTGGGTGCGGCCGAGCCGGTGCGCGTAGGCCTCGGCGTTCTGGTGCATGATGGTAATCACCCAGAGCTGCCCGTGTTGGGGGGCGCGGGCAGCGGCTTCGGCCAGCTCCTGCAGCACGAATATGTCGCCCTCCTGCGGGTGGTTGGCGGCATATTCCAGGAACTTGCCAGCTTCGTCGACGAGCAGCAACAAGCCCTGGAAGGGCGTGTTGCCGGCTATAACCTCGGCCACGGCCAGGTAGGCGTTGGCGACGTTGCGGGCGGTAGGCTTGCTTTCGGCTGTTAGTAGGGCAGCGGGTACGTCCAGGGTTCCGGCCGCCGTGGCCAGGGCATGGTGCAAGGCCGCCAGCAGCGCGGGGGCCAGCGCAGAGCGGGAGCCCACAACCGGTACCGGCAGCAACTGGGGCACCTCAGTACCCACGGTGGCGGGTAGCTGGACCGTGGCACGGAAGGCTGCGTCGGATGAGAGACGGGCCAGGAAGGCGGCGAATGCACTTTTGCCAGCGCCGTAGGGTCCAATTAGGAAAAGGGCGCGGTCGGCGGGAGTAGCCTGGGCCCGGAGCACGCCTTGCAGGGCTTCCAGGGCGGAGGTAGTTAGAAAGTAGCCGTCGGAACTGGCGGGCACGGCCAAGTCGCGCTCCAGGTGTACGGAACGTCCAAAGCGGGGCTTGACGGAAACGTAGTCAGCCAGCAGCGGCGAAGAGAAAACAGGCATTGAGATTAGGCGACGTGCTGAGCAGCGTAATGAGATTGAAGCAAGACCTCGGGGGTAAGGGCCTGGCCGGTAGTGCGTACTACCTGCCGCACGAGTGGGGTATCCTCGAAGCGCAGCTGCCCCCGGGTGAGCTCGTCGAGCTGATCGAGGTAGAACAGCACGGAGTCTTCATCAAGCTTGAATACCACGCCCGGCGAGCCTTCGGCGTGGGCTATGTCGCGGGCGGCAATGGTGCTGGTGCCAGGATATTTCCAGTCCCAGAACTTAAGCAGGGCCCATCCAAATAACGCGGGGGGCAAGCTGGGCTTAGGACCAACAGCGAAGGTGTAGTGCTCCTGGTTGCCGAAACCGGCCCGGATGAGGCCTAGCTCGCGCAGCGGACAATCGAGACCGTCCTCGGCGTTTTGGCTCCGCTCGCCTGCTGCCAGGTAGGTGAGCAGGAATACGTTGACGTCTCGTTCGATGGTATCGGCGGAGGACACCTTGGATGCGGTAGCACGGGCAGCAGCCAGAATGGAGGCCGACAGCGCGGCGCGGGTCCACTCCCACTCCCGCCATACATTGAAGGCATAGGCCCAGGTGTAGGCTTGGCTGCCGGGGCCACATAGGTTCCAGTGCAAGAGCCAAAGCGTGGCGGGGTCTTCCAGGTAAGGATCAGCGCCCTCATCGGCGAGCAAGTATATGCCTAAAGCAGTGGGCAACAGCTTAGGGCTACGGTCGGAGATAGGCGCAGCCATGCCAGTAGCCAGCAGCCAATGGCGGATGGCGCTAACCATGTTTTTACCGACCCCAAGCGTAACCAGGGCATCCTCGGACGAGAATAACGTGGGGTCCTGCAGCAGCGCGTCTACTCCTTTTTTGAGCCAAGAAGAGCGTAATGCGAAAGTCTGGTGCCCAGCAAAGCTGGGCGGGTGGGGCAGCAAGGATTGCGGAAGCGGGTCGATAAAACCTAAGGTAGCGCTATCGTTCAATGAAACAGACATATAGACAAACCAACTGAGTAACGTAGGCGGCAAACAGTAGCAACTCAGCGGGAAATATCGGCAAAGAATGTGGGAGATGCTAAGGCATTTTTTAGTGTGCTACGGAAGAGCTAGCGAGTCAGCGAGATATTTATCTACCAAGTTATTACATAGAACTTAAACTATATATTTCATATTTAGTGCATTTTCCTTACGATTACCTGAACTACTTTACCAAACCTTTAGTGAAGAGCAGCATCTTACTGCAGACGAGGTAAGACCCTATTGTTATAACCTGTATAATTGCCTGCCTAAGGCTAATTTATAACCACTGCTTCACCTGATCCTATGGAAATTACAAATCCGCAGCTCTACGAAGAGATGCAGGGCGAATTTTTAGCGCACTTGCGCGACTGTGTAGCCCTGCGACTTGTAGACGATGCATCCGACCGCTCGACCTACGAAGTGGCTACCCAATGCGTAACCGACATCATGGCGTTGGGCTTCAATAAAACGAAGCAGGCAGCAGCCGCTGATTTGCTCGAGGAACTGGAAAATAATCCGTTCATCGAAGAAGCATATGAAGAAGATGTATGGCAACGGATTGAATTCTCAGCCGCCAACTTCTCAGACGAAATTCAGCTGTTTCGACAGTTTATCCAATCGGTGAATCAGGGTAACAAGCAGGAAGCACTGGTGCCAGTGCAGGCCCGGTTGAGTTTGCTGAAGCTGAGAAAAGGACGTTAAGAGCCGGTCCGGAAAGTCCAGCCCGCCATGCTTCATCTGACGTCCACTTGACGAGGCAACTCTATCAAACAACGAAGCGGTAGAGATGCTTCGACAAGTGGACGTCAGATGAAGCATGATCGTTCTTATCACGCTTCTTTCTTTGCGGAAATGAAGTTTCAACGGAGCGGTTATTGGGCACAATGAGGGCAACGGGTGCGGCCGGACGGCCGGGTTAGCCAAAATTATTATTCCGGAGGTATTGGATATTGCTAAGTAAAAACATTACCTTGGTCATGCTGCTGCGGCAGATAATTCATAGTCTTAGTTAGCTGTTTCTTTATGCTTGACGCTATTTATTCATAGCTACCCGTGTTTAGCTGACTAGCAGCATTCTAATCTGGTATTAGCTTTTTCCTGGCACCAGCCTATCTTTTTTCGGCACTATCATGCCCCGCATTATTCTCACACCCGGTGCCTCGGTAAGCGCCGTGACGGCCCCCGCCGCGCCGCGGGCCACCACCCAAACCTCTGCTACCCCGCGCTTGCACCTGGGCCGCCGTTCGGCCGCTTACCTGAAGCTGCTGGCAGGCCTGGACCACGGCACGCTGCCAGGCACGCGCGGCTGGGAGGAGCTGCTGGCGGCCATTCAGCAGGAGTTTGGCACGGCGAGTTTGGCCGATGTACCGCTAGGCATTGTGAGCAAATGCTTTCTGGGGCCGCCCTACGAGGTACACACCCTCGACCTGAGCGCTCACGCCATCATTGAGCATTATAAGGCGGGCCAAGCCATGCCCGCCGATTTTGAGCGGGCCCGCCAGTTGGCCCGGCATAACGCTTACGCGCTGGTTGAAGTGTATGCCACCAAGTTGCTGCTGATTGCTGAAGACGGCTCGGTTACTCACCTATAAATCTTCCCATCACCCAGCTGCCTTTGACTTAAACCCTTACCCGCTACCCTATGAGTACCCACCACATTTCATACGCCGATTTATCCGGCATCGAGAACAAGTTTAGCCGCCTCCGCGAGGACGTGCGGGAAGTTGCTGCTGACGTAAACCACATTGGGCGCGAACAGTCGCAAATGAAGAGCCAGCTGGAGCAACTGATTGACGACTTCGCTGAGTTTGTGGACGCGGACCGCAAGCAGAAAGCGCTGCAACTGGCCGAAACCCGGGTGGGCGTACTCAGCCAGCAGTTGCAAACCGAGTACGGATACTATGCCGAAATCCGGCGGTTGGCAGTGGGTATGCTGCAGGGAGTAGACGTGGGCGTACTCAGCGACGACACGTTACGGGCCAGCACCGAAGAGGTGATGATGAAAGCGCCCGGTTATTGGCTAGCCCCGGTACTGGTGGCACTGGCCGCCTGGATTCGGCAGGACCAGACGACCATGCAGCGTGCCTTGGCCGAGGCGCTGCGTCGCGACGATTACAAGACCACCCTATTTCTGGTGCTGGTAATGCGCCGCCTGGGCCGGCGAGAGGCCAGCCTGCAATGGCTGCAGCGTTATTTCCGCCACCAGGACCCACGCCACCTGGACCGGGAATTCGTGACGCTGCTGGAAGGCATTGCCACCGGGCTATTTCCGCCGGCAGCCCGCCAGCTGATGCAGGACCACCTGCGACAGTGGTTAAACCAACTGACCGAAGGCGGCGGCTTCGTGGAGAAACAACGCCGCAAGTGGGACGAGTTTATGGAGGCCACGGCCGGGATGGTAGGGCCGGCGGCCACGACGTACCCACAACTGAGTGAGCACGCTACCAACTGGGCGGAGTTGAACCTGGGCTATAACCGCGCCCACGTGCACGAGTTGATGCGGCAGCACTTTGACAATATCACATCGGGGGCCCACGACTTTTCGACCTCGCTGAAAACACAGTTGGATGAAACGCTAAGCCGCCTGGTATCCAACTTCGATGACGAAGAACTACCCCTGCGCCATGAGGTACACCTCAACCAACTTATCGTGCGCAACGAAGGCGACAAGGCGGCCGCACAGGCGCAGCTAGCCGCCCAAGATGGCCTGTTTGACCAGCAGGTAGATCTGCTGCAACTGCTCACCAACGCCCTATTTGACTCTGAGCTGGCTGGTACTACTCGCGTTACACAGGCATTGGCCTTGTCGGTCAGCCAAAGCTGGATTCTGGAAGCGCACGGTACTTTCACAGCCCGCGCCCGGCAGCAGGTACCAGCCCAGGCCCAGCTGGCGCTTGATGGCTGGCAAGGTCAGTCGGCCGATGGGCAAAACGAAACGGCGCTGCTGGACAGTCAGAGTAGCCACTATGCTGCCATCATGCAGACGGAACTAGCCAAAGTAGCAGCGCCGGTAGGACGTTTTGTCGGCGCCGGAGTGTTGGCTGCCTTCGGTATTTGGGCAGCGTCTAACGGCGGCGGTTTGGCTCTGCTGGGCGCTGTCTGCATCATTCTGGCTGGGGTGCTAGGTTACACCGGCTGGACCGCCTTTACCAAAACCAAGCAACAAGTGCGCGACGCGGTGAACGAGCGGCACCGCCGGGCGCACGAAGTGCTACGGGGCTGCCTAGCCGAACTAGTTGATTTCCGCCGCGACTACAACCGCCGCGACGTACAGGCTGCCGACCTGCAGCAACTGCTGGCCAACATCACGCCCGAAAGCTTTAGCTCGAAAACGTACGAAACATCGCGCGCCCTGGCTTAATCTTCTACCACCTTATACTTCCTAACTATGCCTAAGATTCACTTCTCCGACCCCGCCCAGGATGGCGGCCATGCCGCCGGCACGCCGGCCCAGGCCGCTACTGCTGTGCGCCAGCCCAACATTTTCCAAGGTCGTGCCGAAGGCACGCCGGACCACGCCAAATTTCCTGATTGGGACATTCTGCCGCCGGAAGGTGCCATCATTAACCCCCGTCTGAAAAAATGAATCAGCTGCCGCGCACCTACGCCGCCTGGGCAGACTTGCTGGAGCGCTGCGGGCAGGGCGACGATGCCACGCTTGAGCTGTTGGGGCAAGGTATCTGGCAGCCCGACGCGGGCACGGCCATCCGGTTTGCCAACTTGGTGAATGCGGCCTATACAGCCCGTAAGCAGCGCTGGCTGGACTCCTTCAGTCGCAGCCAACGGGTGGGGCCGGCTGTACGCTCGCCCCAAGATTTTGCCCAACTGCTACGCCAAGCTACTGCTAACTTAAGCCCACTCTACCGGCTGATTGCCCTGCCAGCGCTGCCGGCTGATTTGCGCCAGACCCTGCAAACGGATTTGACCAAGTTTGTGCAGGACGTGGCAGCTACCCTGCGCGACAACGTGCAGCGCGAGGGCGGCAACCGCCGTGAGGAGCTACTGCTGGCGCTACGAGGTTTTGGTGCCCCGCCGGCCGCCTTGGTGGCTTCTACACCAGCAGCCGTGCACCCGCCGAGCGGAGGCCGGCGCATCGTTTTTTAAGCTTTTACCCCCTTCTACTACATGGCTGCAGTTGCGGAGTTTCGCCAAGGCCTGCTGCGGATGCTTAAGGCCCGCATTCCATTTATTTCCATTAAAAGCATCGAGCGGGCCCGGGTACTAAAAGTGCTCGAAGAGCTGGCTGGCGAAATCGGGATTCCCATGTACGTGCATGGTCTCTCGCACGGCACCCGCGACCTAAAAACGCTTAAAACTGTGCACGATGACCGGTCAGTAGCTGGGGGACTGGACTTTGCAGTTCAGAATATCGGGCAGCGCCAGAACCTGACATTTGTCTTCACTGAAATCAGCGACATTGAGGATGACGGCATGCTGGCTCGTCACCTCTACGACTGCGTGTTGCAGGCCATTGAGAGGGGCGGCTCGCTGTGTGTGCTTAGCAACGGGCGCGGCATCTGGCCGCAGCTGCAGCGCTTGGGCATGACGCTCACGCTGGACCCGCCCGGTGAGGAGGAGATGCTGACGGTGGTGCGCGAGTGCGTGGAGCCGTACCGCGGACAGATTCCAATAGAGTGGAGTGAGGCTGACTTCCGGCTGGCCGCGACCATCCTGGCCAATATGACGCTGGTAGAAGCCGAAAACGTACTGGCGACTCTCATGGCGAAAGGATCACTGGTGAAGGCCGATTTGCAAGAATTGAGCCGTACGAAAGACCGGCTATTCAGCGACATTTCCGGCTTAGAAAAGGTACGGGCCGAGGCTGATACGCTCACCGTGGCGGGGCTTGATGGCATGCGACACTGGTTGGGCCAGCAGCGGCAACTGCTCACGGCCGACTTGAAAGCGCGCAAGCTGCGGCCACCGCGTGGGATGCTGCTAGTGGGCGTGCCAGGCTGCGGGAAGTCGCTGTCGGCAAAATTCGTAGCAGCCTCCTGGAACCTGCCGCTATACCGGCTCGACCTAGCTTCCATTCATGGGCAGTACCTAGGACAAAGCGAAAATCGACTCAAGGAAGCCTTGGCCTCGGCCGATAATGCCGCGCCGTGCGTGCTGTGGATTGACGAAATCGAGAAGGGCTTGGCTGGGGCCACAGGTGGCAACGACGGAGGCACCAGCACCCGCATGGTAGGGCAGTTTTTATTCTGGCTGCAGGAAAGCTCGGCGAAGGTATTCGTGGTAGCCACAGCCAACGACGTGAGCCGCCTGCCTCCAGAGTTGTTGCGCCGGGGCCGCTTCGATGAGTTGTTCTTCGTGGATCTACCCAGCGAAGCCGAGCGCGCTGATATTATTGACCTGTACATCCAGCGCAATCAGTTGCCAGTGCCTTCGGCCAGCATGCGCGAGCAGCTAGTAGATATGACCGAGGGCTTTGCTGGTGCCGACTTGGAAAGCGCCGTGCGCGAAGTAGCGGTACAGGCCGTTATCAACGGCGACGCGGCCGTGACGGATGGGCTGTACGCCAAGAGCTTCAGCAACGTGGTGCCACTAAGTCGTACCAGCCCAGAGCAGATTGAGGCTATCCGCCTCTGGGGCCGGGAGCGGGCCGTACCGGCCTCGGGCCAGCCCATTGCCGTTTCCACTGACCGGCCGGTGGGTGCCCGACGGGGAATTCTTATTTAAGCTAAACCAGCCAAAGTGGGACGTCTGTATAGTCGTCGCGCTTTGATTGGTTTGGTAAGAGTATTTAAACAAGCGTATCGACGTTTCCTGAAAATCTGCGTATATTTGGGGGCAGTCCCGGTACTCCCTCTCCCAGATTTATATGCTGGTGATGGAGCCGGGTTTTTTGCTTTTAAGACGTGTGGTTATTGGTTGTCCGCCAACTTTGCCTGATATGCCGCCCGGCGTGCCTGCTCCGCTTGTAGTACCGCGGGAAAACGGTCGATGGCTGACAGCCAGGGCAACAGCTGTGGCTCAATCCACCCAATGAGTTGTAGGGTTTGGGCATGCTGCTCCTGCAAGGTGCGCAGCTGCCAGCAGATAGGTTCGTTGTGGTACACACGGTTACGCAGGATGCGCACGGCGTTAACGACGGCTGATACGGTGCCCCGCTGGCGCTCGGGCTTGGGCAAATGCGGAAAAGCCAAGCGTAACTGCTTCCACAGGGCAGTTTCGTAGGCTTTGTTGAAGAGCGTGACCCAGAAGCCAAAATTCAGCTCGGCCACTACTTTGTCGGCGGACACCGTTTCCCGCCGGTCGCGAATGTGCTCTTGTGCTTTGTCGATGCTAGACTGCAAACTGCTCAGGCCGGGTTGACGACCAATCGACTGGTACCAATCGGCCGTTTGGAATAAGTAGGTGAGCTGGCGGTGAATGGTATTGCGCAGCGTAACCTCGGCTACGGCGAGACTGGGGTACAAGCTTTCCGACAGCTGGATATTGCCCGCATACAGGGCTGCGGCTTCGTCAGTATCATGGCGAACCACCTCATAGAAGCGTGCCAGCCGCCCGGCAGAAAATAGCCGCTCCATGTATTTCTTATCCATTCAGTAAGCTATCAGGGCTGTGTAGGGCTGCGTGAGTAATTGCCGGCACAAAGATGGGAACTGCAAAGCTGGCTTTTGTCTGACCAACCAGATGGCCGATTTAACGGCTGCCCAAATCAGCGAATAAGCCGCGCCGGAGGTTGCAGGCAGCTATGACCTCGTCAGTAGCTCCGTTGCGGTGTTTGGCCACGTCGAAGAGGACGGTGTCGGCGGTGGGGGTGCCGTCGTCGTACTCGCGGATGTCGTAGTACTCGCCGCGCCATAGGAAGATGATGCAGTCGGCATCCTGCTCAATGCTGCCGGATTCGCGTAGGTCAGATAACAAGGGGCGCTTGTCCCCTCCCCTTTTCTCCACGTCGCGACTGAGCTGACTGAGAGCAATGACGGGAGCGTTTAGCTCTTTGGCTAGCTCTTTCAGCCCGCGACTAATGCTGCCTACCTCCTGCTCCCGGTTGCCTTTTTGGTCTCCGCGCATAAGCTGAATATAGTCGACCAGCACCAAGCCCAACGGGTGCTGACTGTGCAGGCGGGCGCATTTGGCGCGTAGCTGCTGAATGCTCAGGCCGGGCGTGTCGTCGAGGTGGAGCCGGTGGCCGTGGGTGTGCAGGCGTTGGGCCTGCTGGCGGACGTGGGCCACCTGGTCAAGTCCGCCAGGCAGGTTGCCACGGCGCAGGTCGGAATTGCTGTAGCCGGGCACTTCACTGGCTACCAGCCGCTGCATGAGCTGCAGGGTGGGCATTTCCAGGCTGAAGACAGCCACGTGGTGGCCATGGTTGAGGGCAGCGGTGCGGGCGAAATGCAATAGAGCCGCAGTTTTACCCATAGCCGGCCTAGCGGCCAAGATGATGAGGTCGGAGGGCTGCCAGCCGCCGGTGAGACCGTCGAGTTGGGTGAGGCCGGTAGGAATGCCGGTGAGGCCCTGCCGCTGCACGGCTTGGGCGAGGCGCTCGAAAGTAGCCTCAAAGGCATCCGCTGCGGTTTTGGGAGGGCGATTTTCGAGGCTACGATGCAGGCTGGTCAGCTGGATTTGAGCCTGGGCTAGCAGCTCCAGCGGGTCACGGCCCTCATCGTAGCCGTAGGCTGTCAGCTCGGTGCCGGCCTGAATAACAATCCGGCGGGCGTAATGCTGCTGGAGGATGCGGCAGTGCGTTTCGACGTGAGCAGCGGAGCCCACACGCTGCGTGAGGCCGGCCACGAAGGCCGGGCCGCCAATGCGCTGGAGAGTGCCGCGCTGGCACAGCATCTGCACGACGGTTAGCAGGTCGGCGTGCTGGCCGGCTTGCAGCAAGTCGCGGATGGCCAGGTACACTTGCTGGTGCGGGGCCGAGTAGAACACCTGTTCCGTCGATAGAGTGGCAAGCAGGGTGCGCTGGGCTCCTACTTCCAGCAAGGCCGCACCCAGAACCACGGATTCCAAGTCCAGAGCTTGTGGGGGAACGTGGCTGCTGCGAGGTACTGAGACGCTACGGCTGGAAGAAATGGGTCGTGCGGACATAGCAAATTAACTCCAACGGCTGGGGTCGGCGGGCTTGGGGGCGGTGCGGGCGCGGGCTGGGGTGGCAGACGCGGGCGGCACCGGCTGAAACTGCGGACGCCGGCGCATCCAGTTGCGGAAGGCCGCGCGCCAGTCAACCATAGGGGTTTTGCCACCTACCCGCCAGCCGTTGCTTTCAAAGTGGTCGAAAAAGGCCGCGGCCTCCTCGCCGGCCGCCGGATGGCCGGGGTGCTGGTAGGCAGCATACGCCTGCACCTCAGCCAGCGTGGGCGGGCAAGACTTCCTCTTAACTGAACCTGGCGCGGGAGCGGAGGGGGCCGCGGCCCCCTCTCCCTCTGAACGTAGTGAAGAGGGTAAGGACAAGGAAAAGGAAAGGTTGCCCGTCTGTTGGTCGTTTTCTGAACACGTGTTGGCGGCAAGGCCAACATGTGCTGCTTTTCTGTTGGCCAGCTGTTGGGGCGCTGTTGAACTGGCGGTGTCAGAATCATTTGCGCCAGTAATTGAGGCAACAGGTGTTGGCGTGGGGGCAACACCTGTTGCCTGGGCCGCCCGCTTGGCTGCTGAGGCGAGGCCCGCTTTAGTCTTCAGTTCCCGGTGCTGGGCCTGGCGGTGGGCCTCGGCGAGTAGGCGCGGGTTGTAGCGGGCGGTGCCGTCGGTGGTCAGCGGAAATTTGCCCAAGAGCAAGTCCCGGCTCTCGGCCCACTGCTCGACCGTCAGGCGCCCCGTGCGGCGTAGGCGGTCTTCTGCGGCGGGCAGATAGCCGGGGCGGTCGGATTGCCAGGAGTTGAACAGCAGCAAGCAGTAGGCTCCCACCTCGTGGGCTCCCATCAGCTGCACGTCGGGGGAGCTGAGAAAGTCGCCGGTATACAGAAGGAAAGCGGGGGGCTTCATACTAAGTTACTGGAGCAAGCTGGGCTACTTCTGGCTGCTCGAACAAGTCAAGCTGGCGGTAGGTGGTGCATTTGCCGCGCAGGGCGGCTTCCACTTCCTGCAAAGCATCCTGCAGAGCCGCTTCCAGCAGGCCGGCGTAGGCGTAGGTGGGCTGCTCGTCTTCGAATGCCACGTAGGGACTGGTGAGGTTAAGCACCTTGCCGCCGCAAAGCGTGCGTTGGCCGATGAGCGTAACGCCTCCCCCATTCCCGGCCACACTGAAGCGCGTGACAGTAAACGGTTCGAAGTGCGTGGGCAGAACCTCGGCCACATCCTCCGGCCAGTAGTCCGGGGTTTCGGTGAGCTGCTCGGTAAGCAAACACAGGTGCGGCACGAGTTGGGCCAGGCGGTGGAGCAAGTCGGGATGCACCAGTTCCTGGCAGGTGAGCGTAAAGGCGCGTGGGGGTGCATCGTCGGTGCGCTGCTCCGTGAACTCGCAGGTGAGCTGCTGATTCTTAATCCTGGCCTTCTGAACGCGAATAAGAGAGTAAGTCGCGGGGGCATCAGGCCCGACAATGGGAAGTAAGTAGGACATGGCAAAGAAATTGGCTTAGGAACCAGATGGAAAATCGAGCGGACGCCGATTGTAGCGGGACAGGTAGCGGTTCAACTCCGACAAGTGGAAGCCCCACTCCTTTTCGTTGAGTCGCAGCCCTTGGAGGCGGCCGGCCCGGCGGGCATTGCGGACGCCCTCGGGCTTGAGGCGCATGTAATGGGCGGCCTCACGCACCGTCAGAATGCGGTCGGGTGGGGCGCTGGGCGCGGGCAGCATTTTGGGGGCGGCCTCGGTTTCTTTGAGGCGCTGCACGTCAGAGAGCAGCTGCCGCCACTCTTGTTCGGGCACTAGCAGGGCTACTTGCATGGCTTAGGCCGGCAGCGGCTGGTTAGCACGGGCTTCGAGGTGGGCCCGGCGTTTAAGTTCAGCTTCCAGCTCCTCGAAAAAAGCCTCGGCAATGTCCATATTGAAGTAGCGCCCCGTCACGACGTTGTACACCTGCTGCCGGGTAAACGCCTTGCCCTTAGCGGCTAAGTTGGCCGTGATGCGGGCAGTGTAGTTACTGCGTTTACCAAATAGGTGCCGCTGCTCTGAAATTTTCTTTGCCACATGTTCCATTTTGTTTGCCGGTTGGTTATCTTTGGTTCGTTAGACAAACAAGTTTAGCACAACTTATTTGAACTAACAAACAAATTTTAACAACCTGGTGACTGCCCAATGGAAGAGCAAAAGCAGATAGGTGACCGTTTATCGGCCATTATTGAGCACTACGGGGATTCGGTGTACGGCGCTGCAAAGAAGCTTGGACATGATCGGCCCACGAAGCTTTACAACTTTATTGGACACAAGTTTAAGCCAGGCTTCGATACGTTGGTAGAAGTGCTCCAGACCTACCCGGAAATTAACCCCGGGTGGTTGCTGCTGGGCGAAGGGCAGATGCTATTGCCCAAGGCGCTGGCTGAACCTGCTCCGACGGCGAAGAAGGCCCCAGAGCCGGCGCCCGGTCACCGCTACGGAGGGCTGAATGCTCCGGCGGTAATTACCTTGGACATGGCTGGGGAGGAAGGCATTATGCTGGTGCCGACACCTGCCCAGGCGGGCTACCAGCTTTCCCGCGAGAAGCCGGCGGTGCTGAAAGAAATGGACCTGGAGTTGCTGGCGTTACCGCAGTTTTCGGGCAAGTCGCACCGGGCCTTCGAGGTGGAGGGTTCCAGCATGGAGCCGACGCTGTGGACCAGTGATGTAGTCATTGCCCGGTGCATGGACGACTGGCGGATGGTGAAGCCCCGACACGTGTACGTGGTGGTGACGGACGACTCGCTGATGGTGAAGCGCATTCCGCGCCCCATCCGCAACGAGGACCAGGAAGTGGAATTGCTTTCGGATAACTCGTACTTCTCCCCTCACATTGTCCCGCGGGAAACCATCTGGGAAATCTGGGAAGTGCGGGGCGTGCTGACCAAGCGGGTGCCCGCCAACCGGGAGGAAGCTATTGAGCGCGTAGCCGGGCTGCTGGAAGTTATGGCGCGTGACTCTACCGACGTACGCGGCCGTTTACAGGAAATGATGGAGCGGATTAGCAGCCGCGCCAGTGAGCAACTGCGGCTGCTGTAGATGCCACCCGGAAACAGGAAAAATGGCAAGCTCGGACCCTACGCGCCCTGCTACGCCACCTGTTGTTTTTCAAAGCACATTTAATTGAATAGTACCCACAGAAAATCAAACGGTTAGCATCTCGTTTTTGAGGCTAGATGCTACCCCGGCTCTGGGTACTAGTAGAGGTTAATACCTCTACCTAAATCAAGCCTCAAAAGCTGTAAATCTGTTCGCAGATGCAGTTTTTGAGGCTTGTTTGCGTTTATGCTGGTCTGCTTTTCAATTAAGCATTTTTATAAGTCAAAAGAGAAGCTCCTTCTCTATATGCGTTGCAACCCTTGCCGCAGAGCCTGCAGCCAGCTTAGAATTTGCATGACAGGAGGAGCGATACAGTCAGCGGCGCTCCAAAGGTTGAAATATGGCTTGTGCCAACCGGCTCGCCGGTTGCTGCTGCAGTTCAGCACGACTGCTAATAGTCGCTCGCCGATGGTAGTATCGTCAAAGTGATGAGCAGAACCCGAGTAGGAACCCTTACGAACCTTATAGACCAAGTCTGGCCGAGTAGAGTTACAGGTCGGGAGGAGGCAATGCGAATAAAATAATATATTTCAGGGACTACTACCCCGGCCTAATCTGAGGGGCGATAACTTGGAGTGAATTGCTTCGTATCTTATTTGGGAGTATGATTATACCCACAATTCACTATCACATCATCCGGTACTTATTGCTGACCGCTGGCAGTTGGCTTCTGTCCATGCACTACCTCGTAGGCCAGCCCACGCCGCAGCTTTTCCCTCTACATACCTTCTTTCAGGCTAATTACGACAGCACCATCATCTATCAGAGCAGCAGTACCCGGAACAACTCTCCCAACTATCTGATACTGGCTAAGTACCAAGACAAGGTGTACTTTTTCATGTACACCAGTCCTTACCGGGTAGCGGAGGGCCGATATTTTCCCGGGGAATTGAGTAAGAAGTTTGCGCAGGGGGAATTGGCGTTTAGTAGAATGCCTCCCGACACCAACCGCTACCTGCTGCCCACCACAGCGGCTCCAACGACTCTGGCCCACTGCTGGCGTAACGTGGCGCCTTCGCAGTTATGGCAAGTACGAGATGACCAACGCAGGCTGAATCCACAAGGCAACTGCATCCTAGAGGACGGAGATGAAAACATGTTTTATCTGATTGATAAACGAGCTATCAGGACGGCGTACTTCTATGCTCCTGCCTACTTTGAAGAATGTGAGGGAAAGAAGCTGAACCGACAGCTGGCTATCAAGGCCATAACTGCTCTACGTGCGCTCACGCAGTAGGCGGGCATATAACTCAACTGTACAAAAAGAGGCGAGCAGACAGCACTAATAGCTGGCGGCTCGCCTCGTGGCTTATTTATGGCATCCTTGTATTACTCCAAGGAATGGCTAGAGTGCTTAGTCCTTCAAGGGAGTCAGCACGAATACTTTCATCATCTGCAGCAGCAGGGCATCGGCAGCGCTCAGGCCGGGCAAGCATAGGTCAAGCTCGTTGGGTTCTACGTAGCCAGCTAACTCAGCAAAGCCTTCTGCCGACATCGGCCGGAAGCCCATGGACCACTCTCCGAAGCTGCGTTGCCCCACCTGTTTATCAGCGAGCTTTACCACGTTCATGTGCCGCGAATCGGTGAGTAGCTTGGCGTACAGGGCCGCCAGTACTGACTCTTCCCCCTCAATAACTTGCATGAATTGGCCGTCGCCGTACACCAGAGCACCCGTGATGTTCTGCTCCTCATTGGTAGCGCGGGCCTGTTGCAGGAGAGTGCGCAGCTCGTCGTCGGTCATGGCCTGAGTGCCCCGACTCATATAAATGATATGATGCATACTAGATAACAGAACAAGGATGGAAAGGTGGATGACTACGAAAGGTAGGCACTAGCTCCCACTCTCCCCCACCACCAAGTGGCCTAGCAACTCTGTCCCAGCCCTTCCACATTTGGCCGGCCAGAAAATAGTTAGCAGATTGCTACGCATGCCTGAGTTACAAATTGACGATCTGCGGGTGGAAATCATCCGTAAAAACATCCGCACCCTGCGTCTGACGGTGTACGCCCACGGTGGCCGCTCCCCTGCGTACCTCCGATGCCGCCATCAGGGAGATGGTAGTGGCCCGCCGCGCCTGGATTGAGAAACACCAAACCCGTTTTGAGGCCCGCGAAAAGCCCACCACTCTGGCATACGTTTCCGGCGAAACCCACTTTTACCAGGGCCGAGGCTACGCCCTGCATGTACTCCCGACTACTGGCCGGCCGCGCGTGGAGCTGCAGGAAGCAGAGCAGAGCCTTACCCTGTGGGTGCGCGAGGGTAGCACCACAGAGCAGCGCGCCAAGGTGCTAAACGCCTGGTACCGGGAGCGGCTGAAGGAGCAGCTCTCGACTATGGTGGCCTACTGGGAACCCATTGTGGGCGTAACGGTACTAGCCTGGAGCACCAAGCAAATGAAGACGCGCTGGGGCACCTGTAATATCCGCGCCCAGCGCATCTGGCTGAATTTAGAGCTGATTAAGCACCCGACCCACTGCCTGCAGTACGTGGTGGTTCACGAGATGGTGCACCTGCACGAGCGCTACCACAACGCCCGCTTCTGGGGCCTGATGGACCGCTTCCTGCCGGGTTGGCAGCTGGCGCGCCAGCAGCTCAACCAAGTTTCCCTGGGTGCTGCCGCCGGCCCGGATGCCTGCTAAGTGCAGGCTGGCCTAGAAACAACCCCGGCCCTACCTCCCAAGCATGATTTGAGGCAGCAGGGCCGGGGCTCGTTTTTACGGATAGTGAAAGGCTAGGCCACCTGGGCTATGGGCAGTGTCTTGGCTACTTCAGCGGCCAGAATTTCCACTACAAAGCCCGCATCAGAAGAGTACGTTTTGCGGTAGTGAATGACCAGCTGACGGCCGCGCGGCGAGAGTACGCTTGTAGAATAAACTTCACCGTAAGCCTTTTCCTTCTCCAGAAATGGCCGTAGCGCGGCGATACTTTGCAAAAACTCAGCGGGTAAAATCCCCTCTTCTTCCTGAAGCCGAACGGCACTTACGGGATATAGAAAACGAGTCTCGAAAACAATCATGTGGGAGATAGTAACGGAAAGCATGATGGGTGAAAGCTGCCCTTCCAGCGCAACAACAGCACTGGAAGTGCAACAGATAGTACACGGACAGCAAGTTGCTCTCTGCTTTGCTTATCCAACAGCAAAAGCTGTATTTCCATTCCCGTTTACCTTAGAGTTTGCCAGTAGAATTCCCAGCCGATTCATGCGTAAGCCCTCCCTTATCGCGCTGCCTTAAACTATCAGGAGAGCGGTTACCGCAGTAGAGCCGCCCAGGTCGTCGTTGGTGACCAACAGAAGCCCCAAGGTGCGCGCCTCCCCGGCGGCGCACCAATACACTTGCTACTTTGCCCCGGTAAGCCTGTCTGGTGGGCCGCGCCAAGCGGGTTATGCACAAGCGGGTTATGCAGTTAAGGTGGTAGCACTATCATGGCTCACCTGGAAAGGCTAGGGTTGCCTATGAATATTCTTAGTGTGCAGCATGGTGAATGAACTGCTGGCCGCCTTGGCATCCTGCCGGGAGGTGGAGTCCTTGCACCCACTCAGGCCGTGACCACAGCGCCCAGTACCAGTTATTGTCTGGGGCCTTAAAAGTGAAGTGAAAAGGCAACTGAGCCGGTATTTGCGGAAACTTGCGTGCGGTTATGAAGTATGTTGGAACCAAAACAATCGGCAAACTTGTATACATGAACAAATGATCATACATTTGTAACATCTTATGACCCCGAATACCACCTCCGCCGATCTGAACCTAACCACCGAAAAGATGGAGAAGGTGGCTTTTATCCTTAAGACCACGGCCCATCCCACCCGCATTGCTATTGTGCAGTTGCTGGCCAATCAGGAGAGCCTGTCGGTAACGGACATCAGTGAGAAGCTCAACGTTGAGCAAAGCCTGCTCTCCCATCACCTCACGGGCATGAAGCTGAAAGGTATTTTAAGCTCTCACCGCGACGGCAAAAACATCTTCTACTCGCTGAAGATGCGCGAAGTAGTCGACGTAATTCAGTGCTTGGCTGGCTGCACGTTCCTGTAGTGGGAGCCAGCTTTTTTGCCAAATACATGAACAATCTTTCATGAATTCATACGTTCACCCGTTCATCCATGCTACACTATATCGGCTACTTCGCGGCTATTTTCATTGGCCTCTCCCTCGGTATTATGGGGGGCGGGGGCTCCATCCTTACCGTGCCGGTGCTGGTGTACCTGATGGGCGTGAGCCCGGTGCTGAGCACGGCCTATTCCTTGTTTGTGGTGGGCTCCACCTCCGTGGTGGGGGCCTCGGGCTACTTTCGTAAAGGGCTGGTGTCGTTAAAAACGGCTATTGTGTTTCTGATTCCTTCGCTGCTGGCCGTGTTTGCGGTGCGCAAGCTGCTTATGCCCGCCATTCCGCACGAGCTGTTCACCATCGGTAGTATTGTCTTTACCAAAGACCTACTGGTTCTGGTGGCCTTCGCGGTGCTGATGGTTGTTGCGGCTACCTCCATGATCCGTAGCAGGCAAGCGGAGGAGGTGCTCGACGAAGAACTGCACCAGCAGCATGCCCTCAACTACCCACTGATTCTGGGCATTGGCCTGGTTGTGGGCACGCTCACAGGCTTCGTGGGCGCGGGTGGGGGCTTCCTGATTATTCCGGCCCTGGTGCTGGGCGCCCGCCTGCCCATGAAGCTGGCCGTGGGCACTTCCCTGGCCATTATCGCCCTAAACTCCCTCATTGGCTTTACGGGCGATTTAAGCGCCGGCACTCCCATTGCCTGGACTTTTCTGCTCGGCTTTCTGGCCTTTGCCCTAGTGGGAATTGTGCTAGGCACGTACCTAGCTCGCTTCATCCCAGGCGCCAAGCTTAAGCCCGCTTTCGGCTGGTTTACTCTGGCCATGGGCACCTTCATCCTGCTACGCGAACTGGTATTCACCCCTTAAGCAGCTGATCCTTACCCAGTAATTCTCGTTTCCCAGTTTACCTCTCCTGAGATTTTTTTTGTTTCCACCCACCTCCCAACCGCTTTGGTCATGAAAATCGAACAGTTTGAAGACAAGGGCCTGGCCCATTTCTCCTATGCCATCCTCAGCGAGTGCGCCCGTGAAATCGTGCTCATCGATCCGGCCCGCGACCCACAGCCATACTACAACTACGCCAAGGCCAACGACGCTACAATCGTGAGCGTCATCGAGACCCACCCCCACGCCGACTTCGTGTCCTCGCACTTAGAAATTGCCCAGACTACCAGCGCCACCATCCGGGTGAGTAAGCTGCTGGGGGCCGATTACGCCCATGAGGCTTTCGATGAAGGTCAGGAGTTTACCGTGGGCAAGCTCACCTTCCGGGCCCTGAACACCCCCGGCCACTCGCCCGATTCCATCAGCATTGTGCTCAGCCGCGAAGGCAAAGATGAAGCCGTATTCACTGGTGATACGCTCTTTATCGGGGACGTAGGCCGCCCCGACTTGCGTGAGAAGGCCGGCAACATGACGGCCAAGCGCGAAGAGTTGGCCCGGCAGATGTATCACTCGCTGCGAGACAAGCTGATGCCCCTGGTCGGTACAGTGTTGGTGTACCCCGCCCACGGCGCGGGATCCCTCTGCGGCAAGGCCCTGAGCGGGGCTAACAGCAGCACCATAGCCGACGAGAAGTTCGGCAACCCAATGTTACGCGAGCTGAGCGAGGAAGAGTTCGTAAAAGAGCTGCTTGCTGACCAGCCCTTCGTTCCCAAGTATTTCGGCTACGACGTGGCCCTGAATAAAGCTGGCGCCCCCAGCTATAAGCCGAGCTTGCTGCAAGTGAACCGTTTGGCTTCAGGCACTGCCCTGGAAGCCGGTACCATTATCATTGACACCCGACCCGAAGCCGAGTTCAAAAAAGGCCACGTGAATGGCGCCATCAACATCCAACAGGGTGGCAAGTTTGAAACTTGGCTGGGCTCGATTGTTGGACCCGAAGAGCAGTTTTACCTAATTGCGGCCGACGAGGCCACACGAGAGGATCTGATTCAGAAAACGGCCAAAATCGGATACGAAGCCTTGATCAAAGGTGCGCTGGTGGGTACGCCGGCCATTGAGGTCACCATGCCGAAGCTGGATGTGGAGCAGTTCCGCCAGCACCCGGAGCAGTACACTATCGTGGACATTCGCTCGGCTACCGAGCACCGCAATGAGCCCATCTTCGCCGGTGCCCTTAGCGTGCCGCTGCCCGAGCTGCGGGAGCGGGCCAGCGAGATTCACACGGATAAGCCGGTGGTAGTGCATTGCGCCGGTGGCTACCGCTCGGCGGCGGGCTCCAGCATCGTGGCCGACACGCTGCCTGGCACCGAAGTGCTGGATTTGGGCGAAGCCGTGAAATCCTTCCAGTCGGCTTCGGCCGCTCACTAATATTGCCGGAGAGTGCCGCCCTTGGCTACACTTTTGGTTCAATTTTAACCGCTGTTTACACCATGTTTGGTCTCTTTAATTCTGCTTCCAAAGCTTATCAGGATTTGAAGCCCGCTGAGTTTTCCGCTGCCCTACGCCAGCCCGGTATCGTTCTGCTGGACGTGCGCCGCCCCGATGAGTTTGCAGGCGGCCACCTGCCCGGGGCGGTCAACATCGATGTTACTGCCCCCGACTTCGCGCAGCGTGTGGCGGCGCTGGATAAAGCCAAACCTACCTACGTGTACTGTCGCAGCGGGGCACGCTCAGCCACTGCCGCCGGCCAGCTCTCCAAGGTCGGATTTGAGCATGTATCCAACCTACTAGGCGGGGTGCTGGACTGGCCCGAACAACTGGTTCGGTAAAGTCTCTACTCCTTATGCTTTCAGCATATTTCAGGAGCTCCAGCCAGCCGCCGTTACTAGCAGGCTGAAACCCTTTTCGCTCCATATTTCTTTCTGATTCCATTTTATGCTTGAGTTACTTCGCCAGCCCTGGCCCTGGTACGTGGCCGGTCCCTTGATTGGGTTGACCGTCCCCGCTCTGCTGCTCATCGGCAATAAGGCCCTGGGCATCAGCTCCTCGCTGCGCCACGTATGCGCCGCTTGCGTGCCCGCCGGTATTCCCTTCCTGACCTACAACTGGCGGGCGGAAATCTGGAACCTATTTTTCGTGCTCGGCATCGGCATCGGCGGCTTTATCGGCTACCAACTCCTGGGCCACGCCGATGTCATTGCTATTTCTCCGGAAACAGTGCGCGACCTGAAAGCGCAGATGCACCTGACTGACTTCTCTGGCCTGCTTCCTAAAGAGTTGTTCGCCCTCGAGAATCTCTCCAACTGGAAAGGTTGGGTATTCTTGGTGCTGGGGGGCTTCCTCGTCGGCTTTGGTACGCGGTACGCCGGGGGCTGCACCTCAGGACACGCCATCTCGGGCCTCTCCAACCTGCAGTGGGTGTCGCTGGTGGCCGTGATTGGCTTCTTTGTAGGCGGTCTGCTGATGACTTGGGTGTTCTATCCGTTGCTATTTTAACTGGCTTACTCTCCACCATCCTGCCATGCATACCGTCCCCCACCCCGCGGCCGCCGAGTTCTGGGATGCCCGTTACGAAAGCGAGGCGTACGCCTACGGCACTGAACCCAACACGTACTTCCGCCAGCAGTTGGATAAGCTGCCGCCCGGTCGGCTGCTGCTGCTGGCCGAGGGCGAGGGCCGCAACGCGGTGTACGCCGCTCGGCACGGCTGGCAGGTAACGGCCGTGGACTTCAGCGACGAGGCCCGCGCCAAAGCCCAGCGCTTGGCCGTGGCCCAGGGTGTGCACCTGGACTACCAGGTGGACGATGTGACCAGCCTGCGCTGGCAGCAGCCCGGGCACTATGACGCCATCGGCCTGATTTACGCCCACCTGCCGCCCGTAGCCCGCTGGGCCGTGCATGCAGCGGCGGCCCAAAGCCTGGCGCCCGGGGGGCAACTATTTCTAGAAGCCTTCAGTCCCCGCCAGCTGGGCCTGCCTTCCGGCGGCCCCAAGTCGGCCGAACTACTCTATACCCCCGACATTCTGGCCCAGGACTTTATGGGGCTCACGGTGCGGGAAAACCACGAGCTGGGCGTAGTCCTGCACGAGGGCAGCTTCCACTCGGGTCCGGCCAATATCGTGCGCCTGCTGGCCACGCGCTCCTAATCTTTTCTTCTGTTACTTGACATGAAAAATCTGAAATACCTGGTGCTGGGCGTACTGTTTGGCATCGTCCTGACTAAAAGCGAAGTGGTAAGCTGGTGGCGCATTCAGGAGATGTTTCGCTTCCAGAGCTTCCATATGTATGGCATCATCGGCTCAGCCATTGCAGTGGGCCTGATTTCCATTCAGCTCATCAAGCGCAACCACCTCAAAACCATCAACGGCGAGGAGATAAAGCTGGCTAATAAGAAGTACAACCACGGCACGTGGATCGGGGGCACCATTTTCGGGCTGGGCTGGGCCCTGACTGGGGCCTGCCCCGGGCCTATGTTCGCCCAGCTGGGCAGTGGGGTATCCGGTGCGGCCGTGCTGATTCTTGCGGCCCTGGCCGGCACCTGGACCTACAGTGCTCTGCGCGAGAGGTTGCCCATGTAGGGCTAACTGATTATTGTCCTCCCCTATCTTCTAGCCTACGCCTGTCATGGAGCCTTCTGAGGAACCCATTGTTGCGCGCCTCTCGGGGCTGGTACAGGTGCTGCTGCTGATTACAGTCGCGCTGGCGCTGGTTGTGACCACTGTGCTAATCCAGCTTTACTGGCCCAACACTGCTGCTCCGGCAGTATCCGTGGCGAATGAAGCCAGCCAGGGGCCACCCCCACCCGGCAGCTACCACCGGCCGGCTACCCCGGCCCCGGACACGGCGACCATTCCCCGAACCGCCGCCGGCTGGCAGATCCGCTACGGCCGTAACCTGATTGCCCACACCGCCCGGTATCTGGGGCCGCAGGGTTCCGTAGCACACCTGACTAACGGCATGAACTGCCAGAACTGCCACCTCGATGCCGGCACTAAGGGCTTTGCCAACAACTACTTGGCCGTGGCTGCTACCTACCCCAAGCTGCGGGCCCGCTCGGGCACTATGGTCACAACCCAGCTGCGGGTGAACGACTGTATAGAGCGCAGCCTCAACGGCCGGGCGCTAGATGACAGCAGCCGGGAGATGTGCGCCATCGTGGCCTACATCAACTGGCTGGGCCACGACATTCCAAAGGGAAAAAAAGTGTACGGTACCGGGTTCACGAAGCTGGCCTACCTGCCGCGGGCTGCTGATCCGATAGTGGGCAAGGCGGTGTTTGCCGCCAAGTGCCAAAGCTGCCACGGCCCCAACGGAGAAGGCAAGCCGCAGGCCGACGGGCGCGAGTACCAGTACCCGCCGCTCTGGGGAAGGCATAGCTACAATGACGGTGCGGGCCTGTACCGGGTCACCAACCTAGCCAAGTACGTGAAGGCCGCCATGCCCTTTGGCACGACCTTCGACCACCCCCAGCTCACTGACGAGCAGGCTTGGGACGTGGCCGCCTTCGTCAACTCCCAGCCTCGGCCGCACCTGAACACGCCCAGGGACTGGCCTAATATCAGCAAAAAGCCCGTGGACCATCCCTTCGGGCCATACACCGACTCCTTTTCGGCGCGCCAGCACAAATACGGGCCGTATCAGCCCATCGAAGATGCCCACCCGCAGCTGGCCAAGGCCAACTAGTTTGCCCGCGGTGCCGCGTACCCAGCGCTTCTTACTGACTAGCCTGCTGTCGGTGGTGGCCTGGGCGCAGCACGCCGGCCCGGATATAATGGGGCACACGCAGCTGCCGCTATACCCCACCCCGGTGGCGCCCGATACGGTGCGGGCCCGTTCTCTGCCGGAGGCTTTCCCTCGGGGATGCTGGCACGGGCGGGTGCGCAGCTACACGATGGGTAGCGTGAATGAGGGCTCTTACCCCGATTACTATGCCAGTGGCCTAGGAGCCGGAGCCCGTTTTAAAACGGCTTCCTTCTATGGGCTGCAGGTAAGGATAGGCGGCTTTTTCTGGGCCAACCTGGCTTCCAATGATCTGGTGACGCCGGACTCACTGGCAAGTGCCGTGAGCCGCAACAAAGTGGGCCTGTTCGACGTGACGAACCCCACGCGACGCCGGCTTACCGGGCGGGCGGAGGAGCTGTTTCTGTGCTACCGCTGGCGGCATTCCATCCTTACTCTGAGCCGGCAGCTGCTCACTACCCCGCTGCTCAACCCCCAGGATGGCCGCTTGAGCCCTAACTACGCCGAAGGGTTGTGGCTGGAAATAAATGAAGTGCCCCGCACCACCGTTTCAGCCGGCTGGCTGACTGGTCTGGCCGTGCGCTCTACCATTGAGTGGACGTCCGTTGCCGGTTCGGTGGGCTTCTACCCGACGGGCGTAACGGAGTCCGGCCAGCGGGCTCAGTACGCGGGCAATCTCCGCAGCTGTGGGCTGGGGTTTGCGGGCGTCAGCCGGCAGCTTAGCCCGCGCACTATGGCCCAGGCCTAGAGCTACTATGCCAACAACCTGTTCAATGACTGCTTCGCAGAGCTGACCACCGGCCGGATCCTGGGCACGGGCCAGCTCACGTTGGGTGCTCAGTACCACTACCAGCGCACGGTGGGCACCGGCGGCAACACCAATTCGCAGCCGGCCTACAGTGCCCCCGGCCGCCAGGCCCACGCCTTAAGCTCTCGCCTGAACCACCAGCGCGAGGCCTGGAGCGTGAGCGGCAACTACACTCACATCACCCGCACCGGGCTCCGGCTGTTCTACCGCGAGTGGGGCCGCGAGCCATTTTACACGTTTCTGTCCCGGGAGCGGGAAGAAGGCTTGGGGGCGTGCACGCCGCCTCCCTGCTGGGGAGGTACACCTTCGCCCGGGTGCCAGGTCTAAAGGCCGAAGCCGGCTAGGCCACTATTACTTACCCGACGTAAAAAACACCCGCCTGAACAAGTATAGTATGCCCTCGTATCGCCAACTGAATGCCTCCCTGACGTATGCCTTCCCGGGCAGGGCCACAGGGCTGCGCGGACAGTTGCTCTACGTGTACAAAGGCCGCCTGGGCAACCCCTACGGGGAGGTGCGCTACGCCGTCAACAAGGTAGGCCTGCACCTGCTAAATGCTCAACTGAATTACGACTTTTAAGGCCGCCGGCCCGTTTCTACCCACCCATAATTCTTTGCCTCCATGCTAACTCTTCGCCCCTTACTTACCACGCTGCTACTCATCGGCGCGGCCCTTACCGCCACGGCTCAAACGTCCGCAACGAGGCCCACCACACCCGTCACGCCGCCCGTCCTCTTGCCGCCCAATGCTATCTTTGCTGCCAAAGCCGCTAGCTACGCTGGCGCGCCAGCTACTAAAGGCCACTACCGGGCAGTATATCAACTCGATAGTAGCGACCCCAAGCTCATTAACCAAACCCTACACAACATGAAGAACGCTCTGGAAGACCCGCGCCTGCAGGGCCGGCTGGAGCTGGAGCTGGTAGTGTTCAGCGGCGGCACGGTAGTGTTCCGCAAAGACCAGCCTTATGAGGCCGACGTGTTGGCCCTGCAGCAGGCGGGCGTAATCTTGGCGCAGTGCGCTAACTCAATGAAGGCCTATAAGCTGACCAAGGATGACATGCTGCCTTACATCTCTATTGTACCTACCGGTAACGGCGAGCTGATCATTCGCCAGGCCGCTGGCTGGGCGCTGGTGCACCCGTAACCATTTTCTAGCGTATCTCCGTGTGGCTTAAAAGCTCGGCTTGCGCGAAAACTGGCGGCGGTTCAGCCCGTTGGTGTTCGTCAAAGCCTTCGTGGGCGGCATGGTGGGCTTGGAACGCAGCACCTACCCCCGGCTGTCAGAGCAAAAATGTTTGAGAAGAACCTCAAAGGCACCTATGGCCAGAACCAGCTGCACCAGATGGGCAGCTACACAAAGAGTGCTCTGAGCCTGAAAGGGTATATTAAAGCCGAAAACTCCAGGAACAGCCACCAGCATACTGTATTTGTGCAGGGCCAGCCTCTGGAGCTGCAACGTATGTACCAAACTGGCTTCATCACTTCGCAAGGAGTGCTACCCAGGTAGGGCCCTAAACGCCGGAAAGCCGGCTGCCCCCCTGTGGCTGTTATGCTGGCCTACCTGAGCCAGCATGGCAGCCACAGGGGGGGTACCCAACCATACATTTATCTTGGTGTAGTAACTTGGGCAGCCGAGTTTGCGGGCAGCAGGAGAAAGGGTAGCTATTTATGGCTGCCCGGGGAATGCACACCGGCGGTTTTGGGTACGGGCCCGAGCACCGTGCGCAGCTCCTGCCCCTCAAAGGGTAGGCCTGCCAGTGGAGAGAGCAGGCACCAGTCGAAGGCGCCCATAGCCAGCGGCAGCAAGCCAGCTGCGGTCAGGCCCCAGCTTTGGCGCCCCTTCGCCAAGCCTGTACCAATGAGGATGGTGCCGACGGCAATGCGAGCGACCCGGCCGCCAGGGGAAGCAATTAAGCGCAGAAGCTTGTCCATAAATCGCGGAAGAAAACAACCAATATTATTACCCAAGACTATACGGCAATCGGGGCGGCGTGGCCATCGCCAGTAGGGTAACCGGCGCTGCGGGCCCTGCCTACCGGGCCAGAAAGGGGCGGAGTGCTAGCGCAAGGCGCCGTACAACGCGCTCAATGATATCCTGGGTACACTATATACCCCGCGCTTTTAGCCAGCGTTAGCCAAAAGCCCTGCTCCCGTACTGGCGTAGCCCCAGAACCCATCAGGGGCAAGCCTGTTCCGCCAGCGGCTAGAGAAGCTGCGTTGAGTTGATATAGCAAGAGAGAATCATAGTCGTCTATGATGTAGGCCACCTCCCCCACTACTTGAATGCCGATAGCGGAAGGCAAAACGGCTTCGCTCTGAATAAGGGCCTGCATAGCAACTATACTAGTGGCAGTTAGGGAAGGTCAGGCAGCAGATCTAGACCAGCTTACCCCCATGCAGGCAAGCTTAGCTGGCGCAGGCTCAGGCGTGCTACACGCAAACCAGGCGCGTAAGGCAGCTGACGCTATGCAGGGCTAGTGCAGGCAGAGTCATCTCACTAAGCTCTACATCAAACTACTATGAAGCTTCAGGTACGCAGAGCTCACTTCATCTGTTTAAAACGAGTCAGCTCCTGCCTGGGGCTGCGCAGTAGGTAAGAGTACTACACGGCAGGCCTAGGCAGGAGCTGAAAACGGACAGAAGAAACATGGCGGCTAACTTCTGGCCTACGGAGTGTGCTACTTAGTTATGGTAAACTCTACCCGCCGATTAAGCTTGCGGGTTTCCTCCTTGTCGTTGCTGGCGCGGGGGCGACTGCCGCCGTAACCAACAGTAGTAATGCGGTTTTCAGTAATGCCTCGCGTTACGAGGTAGCGCTTTACCTCCGCCACACGCGACTCGGAGAGCTCCTGATTAAGCTTGGCATTTCCCTGGTTATCGGTGTGGCCTTCCAGGCGAATGTTCACGGTGGGGTTATCCTGCAGAGTACGGGCCAGGCGGTTCAGCTCTGTGTAGGAAGCAGGCAGCAGGCTGTACTTGCCTTGCGCAAATATGAGCGTGGGCAGCTCCAGGCTAGAGCCCACGGCGGCAGGTACCAACAACAGCTCCCGACTCAGGGAGCCCGTGGTAAGCGTTACGGTATCAGTAGCGGTGAGGTAGCCGGCGCGAGTGGCCTGCAGGCGGTAGCTGCCGGGTGGTAGGGTCATCTGGAAGGCGCCGCCCGTGCTTTCAGTGCGAGCGGTGGCATTAAACGCCAAATCATTACCCAACCGAATGGCTTTCACCTCGGTACCTAGCCCCTGCCGGGTTTTGGCGTCGAGGGTGCGGCCGGTAAGCAGAATCCGGGCGGCCACGGCGGGGTTAGTGGGCGCAGCGGGTTGTGGAACCGGCACGGTGTCGGGGCGAGCTACGCTCGCCGCCGTCCGGAACAGGTCGGCGGGGCTATTGGGGGTGGGTGCTGAGGCGTAGAAGGCCTGCTTGCCATCGGCGGAGAGAGCCAGGTAGGCATCGAAGCCCGGGCCATTCAGCGGCGCACCCACGTTGCGCGGCTCCGACCACCGCGTCCAGGAGTCATCGAGCCGCTCACTCACGAAAATATCGGCGTTGCCGAAGCCCGCATGGCCGTAGGAGCTGAAGTACAGGGTTTTGGTATCAGCCGAAAGCCAGGGCGCAAAGTCATAGCCCGGTGAGTTTACTACGTTGCCCAAGCTCATGGGCTCACTCCAAATGCCGTCGCCGGTGGGGCGGCAGAGGTATAGGTCGTTGCCCCCCTGCGAATCGCCGCGCTCTAGTGAAAGGAGCAGGAACTGCTCATCGGGGGTCATGTAAAACGAGGTGGCGGGCCCCGCGGAGTAGTAGTTAGGAATGATGAGAGCCGCCGGGCGCACATTCTTACCCTGCAGGTTCCGGGCTACTTTGCTGGCACTTTCATCGCGGTAGCTGCCGTCGCGCTCATAGCGCCCGCGCACCAGCAGCGATTCCCCGCTGGCCCCCACTACGGCCATTACGCCATTGTGCTGAGGGGTATTCAGAGCATCGAGGCGGGTGGCAGGAGCCCAGTTAGAGTTAGCTGCCGGGGCGGTGCTTACCCAGATGTCGCCTGATTCGGCCACCCCTTCGGTATTGCCGGCGTAGCGCGTCCTTACAAAATAGAGGGTCTTGCCATCGGGGGTGGGCACGGGCTGAAGCTCGTTGCCTCCGGGCGTGTTCAGGCTCATCAGGGGCTCGGGCTGGCCAAAGCCAGGCTTGCTGGCGTCTACGTTCAGGCGAAGCTTAAATAGCTTCCACTGCTGCGAAGCCCGGTTGAGAACGCGCTGGCCTACGATAGGCGTACCGTTGAATTTATCGGCGGCTGCCAGGGCCACGCACTTATCATTGCCACGGCTCACCAGCATGAAGCTGCCCAAGGGGCCCGAAGGAATTAACTTCCATTGCTGGTAGAAACTGCCGGTCCAGGGGCGCTGCACCAGCGGGGCATTTTCGTCGGGGCTTTCCAAGGTAAGGCACTTGCCACTGTGGCGGGCCTCAATCCGGTAGAAGTCGCTGCCGGTGGCAGCGGGTACAAAACGCCACTGCTGACTATTAGAATGAGTAAACTCCCACTGCACCGCCGCCGCTCCCGCTTCAGTTGAGGAGTTGGCAATATCCAGGGAACGGCCGCTACTCCGGGGAATTAGCCCGTACCAAGCGGATGCATCGGGCACGAAAGCCGCCTGACCAGCGGCTGAGAAGGTAATCAACCACACTGCCAGCAAAGGCAGCAATAAGCGAGTGAGGGTGTTTGTCATGCACGCTGAACGGATGGACATAAGCGCAAGTTAGCCGAAATCTACACCACAGCCGGCTAAGCACACGAAAGCGCCGCTTTTTCACCCAAGGAAAAAGCGGCGCCTGATAAGTAATAATGTCTTTGTAGTGTTCTATCAATAAGCAGATTAGCTAGCGTTGTTGATATACTTGAAACGCACGAAGCGCTCATTCTCATAGATAGCGGTAAAATGACCACCAGCAGACTTGGGTTCTGCTTTACGGTCGGCATTGCGGCTTGCAGAGGTGGAGGCAGGCATGGAAGGGTAAGCACCGGGCATGCTGGCGGGAACGTGACAGATGAAAGACAGGATTTTAGAAGCCATGGTGTGATACGGTTAGTAGTTAAAAGAGCTGACTAGAAAGCGTGTTTTCAGTGGAAGTTGAACCAAGACAAGTCCATTTAGTAGGAGGATACTTGCATTTGATTGAACGATGCTAAGGTATACTCTTTCACCGCATAATGTAAATCCGTAGCAACCCGTATTTTCGTCTCCGTGCCAGCACGGATAGAGTTAGGCTCACTATCAGACGCTTTTCACCCGGATTATTTGAATAGTTATTCTTCTATTTTTCAGGTATTTGCCTATCAATTAACTGAAATTACATCCTCTATCAAGCTATGGCGGTTTACGCATATATCATTACAGCCATATATACTATAGAATTATCCTACTTTTCGAAAGCGCACAAAAAGTAACACCCACAAACAGGCCTAACAGCTGCTTGCGGGTGTTCGTCGTTTATGCAGGCAATTTTACCGGTCTAATTTCGCAGCCCAACTCCATCAGGTAGGGTTTAGTGGTGCCGGCTACTTACTGGGTTGCTCGCTTGATATGCTGGTATGATTATACTTCACGCTGTGCGTGCTTAAGAAATCAACCGGTTACGCAGGGCATACTGAATGAGGCCTACCACAGACTTCGAATTCGTTTTTGTGAGAATATTCTTCCGGTGGGTTTCTACCGTGCGCTCACTTATAAACAAGGTCTCGGCAATGTGTGAGTTTGAATACTCACGGGCAATTAGCTGCAGTATTTCTCGCTCCCGGTTGGTTAGCTCCGAGGCCCGAGCCTCCTTCATCTGCTCTCGTGAGGCCGGAATTTGAATGTTTTGCAATACCGTGGCGGCTACTTCGCTGCTGAAATAAGTGCGGCCCGCTGCCACTTCCCTAATGGCCCCTGATAGCTCAGCTTTCGAGGCCGTTTTGAGCACATACCCCGCGCAGCCAACTTCCAGCACCTCGGCCACCGAGGCATGGTCGTGGAACATACTCAGAATCAGAATTCTAATTTGGGGATAGGTCTGGCGGATGGTGTAGGCCAGTTCTACGCCCGTCATACCGGGCATGTTCAGGTCAAGAACGGCCACCCGAATCTCAGGGTGCTCCGCTAATACCTGCAGGGCCTCGTCGCCACTGTTGGCTTGGGCGGCTACCGGCAAATCTACTTCAGAGCGTAGCAATGCCTTCAGTCCTTCCACCACTACTGGGTGGTCGTCAACAAGCAACAGCGGAATTTGATTAGAAGTGGGCATAGGTGTAGTCATAGGCGGCTGAAACCCGAACATTTTGTACCTCTCAAGCGCTGCCTGTAATCTGAACAATGGGCCTCAACAGGCTGGTAATGCGCTTTTGCTGCTCTGGTTAGGTAGAAAGTTACTGTTTTCCCCAAGGGCACCAAGAATGCAGAATATTATATATTCCAGCATTTGTCCCCTAACCCCGTTGTATTCAACAAAGTTCTATCTCAATGCAGTCAATAAGGAAAAAGGAGCGCCCACAGATCTTCTCCGTAAGCGCTCCTTCTTTCTTGGCCAACTACTTGGCCTAGCGCTGGCCGTACTTAGCCTTAAACTTATCGCGCAGGTAGGTTTGCTTGTTGTTGAGGTTAAAGGCGCGCCCATCAATGTAGGCCTGGGTCACGTCGTTGGTGCGCATGTCCAGCAGGTCGCCACGGCTAACTACCAGCGTGGCGCTTTTGCCGGCCTCCAGGGAGCCATAGTCCTTATCAAGACCCAGGATACGCGCGGGGCTAAGGGTAATAGCCGTAAGAGCCTGCTCTTTGGTGAGGCCGTGGCCCGCCGCGGTACCGGCAATGAAAGCCAGGTTGCGGGAGCCCGAGGTTTCTTGGTCGCCTTCATAATCAAGGCAAAACCGCACGCCTGCCTGTTGCAACAGACTGGGCAGCTTGTAGGGCAGGTCGTAGTCATCGCCCTCGCGGCGGGGCAGAGCATGAATGCGGGAAAGGATTACGGCCACATCGTTCTGCTTCAAGAAGTCGAGCATCATCCAGGCATCGCGGGCCCCTACCAGGGTTACTTTCTGCACGCCCAGCCGCTTGGCAAACCGCACCGATTCTACTATCTCCTTGCCATAGTCGGTGTGGATGAACAGCGTTTTGCTGCCATCGAACAGGCCAGCCAGCGCCGTCAGGCGCAGGTTTTCCTTGCGCGAGGCGGGCTGTTGGCGGTAGGCGCTGGCCTCTGAGAGCAGGCTCTCTAGCTGACGGAGTTGCTCCGTGCGGTTTTTCTCGCGGGTTTCTACTTGCTTCTGGTCCTCAGCAGGGTTGGTTTTGATAACCATTTGGGGCCAGTTCAGGTGCAGGCCATCGTCGGCCTTTACGGCGGCGTCCTGCCAGTTCCAGGCATCAAGCTGCACCACGCTGCTCTGGCCCGAGAGCATACCCCCGCGGGGGGTAACCTGCGCCAGCAGCACCCCATTTGTGCGCACGGTGGGCAAAATATCTGAGTCGGTGTTGTAGGCAATGATGCTCCGAACGTTGGGGTTCAGAATACCTACCTCCCGGGCATCTACGGTAGCTCGAATGGCCTCTACCTCGGTGAGGCCAAGCGTGGTGTTGGGCAATATCAGGCCGGGGTAAATCTCCTGGCCCTTTACGTCGACCACTTCATAGCCGGCTTTATCCTGGCTGAACCCGCTTTGAGCGCCAGCATAAGTTATTTTGCCTTTGTCGAAAGCCACGGCGGCGTCAGGCACTACGGTGCCGTTACCTACGTGCAAGGTGCCGCCCACGAGCAGCATGGGCTTGCTCTGCGGCGGGGCCGGAGCCGGTACCTGCGCCAGCGCGGGAGCCGCCGTGAGCAGGCCCAGCGAAAGAAGTAATGCGGAAATTCGCATGTGTTATATGGGTTATCCTGGAGCCACCCTACCTGCTGAAAGAGCTACTACAGCGGAACGACTGGCCTAGCGGCGCTCCTCGTTTAGCGGTAGTAAAATCCTTCTTGCTTTAGGATGACGTGCGGTTATGTTTACCTAATTGAATTACTGGTCCAGCTCTTTTTCCTCCCCCAGGGTGTCGCAGTGGAAGTGTTTGGTCGGGCGCGCGGTGGGCATTTGCGTGGGCGAGCCGCCTTTCTTGGCTTCCAGCATTTTTTGCACAATGCGCAGGCGCTCCTTCTGAATGTCCAGGCGCATTTGCTGGTCGCTTTCCACGTCGAAGAACAGGCGGCCATCCACGTAGGTGCGCTCAGGGTGGGCGTAAATGCTCAACGGATTGTCGCTCCAGAGTACCACGTCGGCATCTTTGCCTTCCTTAATGCTGCCCATGTTCTTGTCGAGGTGAAGCATTTTGGCGGGGTTGATGGTCACTAGCTTCAGCGCATCCTCTTCCGATAAGCCACTGTACTTCACAATTTTGGCGGCTTCCTGGTTGAGGCGGCGGCTCATTTCGGCGTCGTCGGAGTTGATGGCCACGTTGAGGCCCGCGTTGTGCATGATGCCCGCGTTGTACGGAATGGCGTCGCGCACTTCGTTCTTATAGGCCCACCAGTCGGAGAAGGTGCTGGCATTCACGCCGTGCTGCTTCATTTTGTCGGCCACTTTGTAGCCTTCCAGAATGTGGGTGAAAGTGTTCACCTTGAAGTTCATGCGGTCGGCCACGTTCATCAGCATATTAATCTCCGACTGCACGTAGCTGTGGCAGGTGATGAAGCGCTGCTCATTCAGGATTTCCACCAGGGCCTCCAGCTCCAGGTCGCGACGTGGAGCCTCCCCTTTCTTCTGCTTGGCCTTGCTCAGCTTATTCCAGGCTTTCCATTCCTGCTCGTACTCCTTGGCCCGCGTGAAGGCATCCACAAACACCTGCTCGGTGCCCATGCGGGTTTGCGGGAAGCGCAGGGTATTAGCCTCGCCCCAGTTGCTTTGCTTCACGTTCTCACCAAGAGCAAACTTAATGAAACCGGGCGCACCTTTAATCTGCATCTGCTCGGCGGTTTGGCCCCAGCGCAGCTTAATCAGCGCCGATTGGCCCCCAATGGGGTTGGCGGAGCCATGCAGCAGCTGGGCAGCCACCACGCCGCCGGCCAGGTCGCGGTACACGTCCACGTCCTCGGCGTCTACCACGTCGCCAATCCGCACCTCACTGGTTACCGATTGGGTGCCTTCATTTACGCCTTCGGAAATGGCAATGTGGGAGTGCTCGTCAATAATGCCGGGTGTGAGGTGCTTGCCAGTACCATCTACGGTACGGCCCCCGCTGGGCACGGAGAGGTTGCGCCCAATCTTCACAATTTTACCGTTTTGCAGCAGCACGTCGGTATTTTCCAGCTTGCCCTGGGCCTCACTGGTCCACACGGTGGCGTTCTTGATCAGCACGGTTTGCTGCTCCGGTACCGCCGGGCGGCCGTAGGCCACAAAGGGGTACTGCAACTGGCCTAGCTGCACCGGCTCGGGGGCCTTGGCTGAGTCGCGGCGGGCGGCGCGGCTGGCCTGCTCCTGCCGCTGGGCGCTCCACTTAATGCTGGTTGCATCAGGGAGCTGCCCGTCGCCCTGAAACATGCGGGTGTCGGGGGTGTAGTAACCGCTGAGGCGCACGGCACCGCTGCCTTTCGTTTTGGGGGTGGGGTTGTATACCACGGTTGCCAGCTCGCCATTCACGCTAAGGGTACCCTTCACAGTGTCGGCGGGGGCTTTCACAATTTTCAGCTCCGGCGCCTCCGGCTTACCAGCCAGCAGCATCTTTATTTCCGGCTGATTACCAATTTTCAGGGTGTACACGCCGCGGTAGTCGCTGGGCACTTCACTGAGCTGATACCGTTGGCCTTGCACCCAGTTATCCAGCATCACGCTCTCAGGGGCGAAGAGGCGAGTGGAACACACCAGAAAGTTGGCCTGCATGCCCGGCTTTAGGGCCCCTACCCTATCCTGGGCTTTCACCAGCATGGCGGGTGTAGCCGTGAGGGCTTGCAGGGCCTGCTCCTCGGTAAGGCCGTATTGAATGGCTTTGCGCAGGTTGGGCAGAAACTTCTTTTTGTCTTTCAGGTCGGCGGTGGAAAGGGCGAAGGGGACACCGGCTTTGGCCACCAGGCCAGCATTGGCGGGCGCCATTTCCCAGTGCTTCAAATCCTGCAGGGGCACCCGAATGGCATCGTACACGTCATCTACCTGGTAGGCGTCGGGGAAATTCAGGCTCAGGATGAGCGGCGCTTTGGTAGCCTGAATGTCGGGTAGGCGCTGGTACTCATCACCGCGGCCTTTGATGATGTACTGCACCCCAAACTCATCTCCTACCTTATCGGCGCGCAGCAGGCTTTGCTTGTCGCGCACTTCAAAAATGGCGGGCAAACTGCGTTGCTGGTTCAGGGCCCGCAGTGAGAGGTTCTGCTCGCGGGTGGGGTTGCGCTGGTTCCAGTCGGCATCGAGGTAGCTCTGGCGCAACAGGGCAATGCTGCCCATCAGCGAAGAGGGATAATCCTGGGTGCTGGTGCCTTTATCGAAGGAATAGGCTGCCGCGGCGCGGTCTTGCAGGATTAGCTCGGTTTCGTTGCGGTTGGTATTCAGGCTTACCAAGGCCGCCGTGCCGCGCACAATGCCATCGGGCTGGTGAGTGAGCACGGCCCCAAAGCCAAGCTTGCGAAGCGCATCGGCCTGCTCAGCATTTACCTTAAACAGCTCAGCCGCATTTACCTCGGGGTGCACAGCCTGGTTCCAGTCGTAGGCGCCGGGTTTCTGACTATCAAACTGGGGGCCACCGCGGCGGCCCTGGCGCTCCGGGGCTTTTACCTCGGGCACGCCGTAGCTGGCATACAGGTCCACGAAGCCGGGGTAAATGAACTTGCCCTTCAGGTCCTGCACTACTGCCCCGGCCGGAATTTTAACGTTGGGGCCCACCGCCTCTACTTTCCCATCTCTGATGACGAGAGTAGCATCGTTGAGCCGGGTTTTGTAGTCGGTGTAGATGGTGGCGTGGGTGAAGGCGTACAGCCCCGGGCGGTCGTCGTAAACGCCGTTGCGCGGAAATGTGCCCGACTGTGCGTAGGCCACCGAAAGGCTGCTCACGAGCAGGCTACCCGCCAGCCCAAGCCGGCGCAGGTCAATGTGCATAAGATTGCGGAAGTAGAGTTGAGAAATACCGAAGGGGCTAGGGTTAGATAATCGGCTGAACCGACCTCATCAAATGTAGCTAAAGAAACTGCGCATAATACTATAGTTGTTGCTTGGCCACCTCAACCTTGCTGCCGCCGTCACAGTATGTTGCAGTATTCCCCACCTTATCAACTACTTCAGGTATGCGCAAAGGCACTAAAGTGAGCTGGAAATACGGCACTGGCACGGCCACCGGCAAAATCGAAGAAACCCACAAAGAGAGCGTAACCCGCAAACTGCAGGGCTCCGAAATCACCCGCAATGGCACCCCCGAAAACCCCGCCTTCCTCATTGTGCAGGAAAACGGCGACAAGGTGTTGAAGCTGCAGAGCGAAGTAAAGGAGGCCAAGTAGCTGCTCCATCACCACGCAGACCCACGGCTGCTGGCACTTGCTTTGGGCAGCGTAGGACAGGCCCGCTACTGGGCGCTACCGCTCAGGAATGCCACAAAAAAAGCCCCACCGGTGTTTTCGGCGGGGCTTTTTATTTAGCTAGTGGCCTAGCAGACTATTTCTTGTCGATGGGCTCGATGAAAAATTCCTCCTCCATCTCTTTGGGTACCACCACAATGCCTTGCTGCAGCTTGGAGTTGTTCTTGCCGTAGATGAAATAGACAATGAAGCCCAATACCATCCAGACGATGGCCACCTGCAGGGTGAACAGGTCGAGGGCGGCAATCATCAGCAGGCAGATAACGGCTCCCAGAATTGGCACTAGCGGGAAGCTAGCCGAAGAAAGCGGCGAGCGGAATGGGCGGTGCTGCTCGGGATTAGACTTGCGCATCAGCCATACACCAATGGACACCAGTACGAAGGCCAGCAGCGTACCGAAGGAGGTTAGGTCGCCGGCTAAAGAGCCGGGCACGAAGGCGGCAAAAGCTCCCACAAAAACCAGCAGCACCAGGTTGGACTTATAAGGAGTACGGAACTTGGGGTGCAGCTCCGAGAAAGCCTTCGGCATCAGACCGTCGTTGGCCATGGAGAAGAACACGCGGCTCTGGCCCATGAGCATTACCAAGATTACCGACGAGAAGCCGGCCAGGATGGCCACCGTAACGGCCGTAGATAGCCAGCCGTAGCCGGGCATGTGCTCCCGGATAGCGTAGGCCACTGAAGCCTCGCCGCCCTTGGTGGGGTCAGCAAACTCACGCCAGTTGGCAACACCCGTCAGCACGTGGCCGAACAGGATGTAAAGAATGGTGCAGACAGCCAGCGAGCCAAGGATACCGATGGGCATGTCGCGCTTGGGGTTCTTGGCTTCCTGGGCGGCGGTGCTCACGGCATCAAAACCAATGAAGGCGAAGAACACAATGGCCGCGCCCCCGAGAATACCACCGTAGCCGTGCTTGTTCCAGTTAGTGTACTCGTGCACTACTTTACCAGCGGCGTCGGTTACGGGCGCAGCATCGGCCGGAATCAGGTAAGGCGTGTGGTTGGCGGGGTCAATAAACTGCCAGCCTACTGCAATGAATACCAATACAATAACCACTTTCACTACCACAATAATGGCATTGAACGTAGCCGACTCCTGAGTGCCCTTAATGAGCAACAGGCTTAGGGCAATAATAACCAACAGGGCAGGCAGGTTAAGCCAGCCTCCTTCGCTGGGCGCGTGGCACAGCTCATAGGGTATTCGGGTGCCAAAGACTTCTAAGAGCTTATTGAGGTATTCGCTCCAGGCAATACTAACTGTGGCTGCCCCCAGGGCATATTCCATAATCAGGGCCCAACCAATTACCCAAGCTACAAACTCACCCATGGTGGTGTAAGCGTAGGTGTAAGCTGAACCGGCAATCGGAATCATGGCCGCAAACTCGGCGTAGCAAAGACCAGCAAAGGCGCAGCCAATGGCCGCTACAATGAAGGCCAGCGTAACACCAGGCCCGGCAGCCTGCGCGGCGGCGGCGGCGGTACGTACAAACAAGCCAGCCCCGATGATAGCGCCCACGCCCAGGGCCACGAGGTTAGCTGCACCCAATGTGCGCTTCAGCGACCCTTCACCCGAGGTGTTGGCTTCGCCCAGCAGCTGGGACAGCGGTTTTTTGGCGAAAATATTTGCCATATGGATTGTGAGAGAGGAAAGAAAAGGGTAAGTGAGGTGAAGATTTTGCAAGTAAAGCTGCCTGCAAGCAGCAACGTGGCCCGAATATAGGCCTTTCTGTTGATTGCTGGCGTTGGCAGGGATGTTGCCGGTATGTTTTGAGCTAAGAATTAAACCTTAACGAAGTTTGGCTCTCTAACCCGCCGTAACTCTTCCACACAGACTCTACAATTATGAAAAAGATGCTCGTTCTCCTGGCCGCGGTTGCTCTTACTGCCGGTTCGGTCTCTGCACAAACTGCTCCCACCCAAGACCGGGTACTGCGCCAGGGCCAGAAAGGCCAGGGCCGTATGAACATGACGCCTGAGCAGCGCGCTGACCTGCAGGCCCAGCGCCTCACCAAACAGCTAGGCCTCTCTGCTGACCAAGCTACCCAGGTAAAAAGCATAGCGCTGGCCGAGGCTCAGGAGATGCAGTCGATGCGTAGCAACGTTATGGCGGGCACTGACCGGCGCGCCGCTATGCAATCTATGAAGGCTACCCGCGATAAGTACGATACCCAACTGAAGGCGGTACTCACCCCCGACCAGCTGACCAAATACACTCAACTGCGCGAACAGCAGCAGGAAAGGCGCCAGGATGGCATGGAAAATGGTAAGATGAAGATGAAAGTTAAATCGTAGTTTTTCAGAATTCCTAGTGAAAAGCTCTGGCTCACCGCCAGAGCTTTTTTTTGTGCAGTGTAGTGGCCTAGCCAGGCAGCCAGTATCAAAAAAGGCCAGACATTCATCAATCGCTCCCACTATCGCGGAGGATTTAGTAGCTTCATAGTACTCAGCAGCTTACACCTTACGTCCTCTGACATTATGAGCTCAACCAGTAGCATAGCAATTGTGGCTGCGTATATTTGAAAACGTGCACCCCGCTACGGCTTGCTCCCACGGTGGCGCATTCACCACATCCTACACCCATGAGTCCTCTGCCCAGTAGTACCACGTCGGTACAAATTCAGCAGTTCTACGACAAAGGCCTGGCCCACGCGAGCTACGCCGTCCGTTGCGGCCGCCAAGTGGTCATTATCGACCCCGCCCGTGACCCCCAACCATACTACGATTTCGCCGACGAGCACGAGGCAAACATTATTGGGGTTATCGAAACTCACCCCCACGCCGACTTTGTAAGCAGCCACCTGGAAATTGCCCAGGAAACCGGCGCCACCATCTACGTCAGCAAGCTGGTAAAGGCAGGCTACCCCCACCAGCCCTTCGATGAGGGCGACCGTATTTCGCTCGGTACCGTGGAGCTGCACGCTATTAACACCCCCGGCCACTCCCCCGATTCTATCAGCATTATCCTGATGGATGAACTCGGCCAGACCCGCGCCGTATTCACCGGCGACACCCTTTTTGTAGGCGATGTGGGCCGCCCCGACCTGCGCGAAGACGACAACGTGGGTGGCCACAGCCGCGAGGAGCTGGCGGCCCAACTCTACCAGAGCACGCGTCAGAAGCTCATGACCCTGCCTGCCACTACCCGCGTGTACCCGGCCCACGGCCCCGGCTCACTCTGCGGCAAAACCACCAGCCCCGACCTGGACAGCACCATTGGCAAGGAGTTGAAAACCAACTACGCCCTGCAGCCCATGTCGGAGGAGGAGTTTGTGAAAGTGCTGCTTGAAGATCAGCCCTTCATGCCCAAGTATTTTGGCCACGATGTGCTCCTGAACAAGCAGGGCGCACTGCCTTTTGAAGACAGCATCAGGGCGGTGCCGCGCTTGTTTAGCGAGAAAGAAATGGAGCCCGGTGTATTGATAATTGATACGCGCCCGGCCGCGCAGTTCCGGGAGGGCCACTTGCCCGGCGCCATTAACCTGATGGATGGCGGTAAATTTGAAACCTGGCTGGGCTCTGTTGTGGGACCTAACGAACCCTTCTACCTGCTGGCAGACTCCCAGATAGGCCTGGACACGGTAATCCGCAAAACGGCTAAGATTGGCTACGAGGGCAACGTGCGCGGTGCATTGCTGGCGCCTCAGCAGCTGCCCGTAGCCAGCCCCGAGGTAGCCGTAGACCACGTTCGGGAGCGGCCCGAAGACTTCACCATCGTTGACATTCGTAACCGCACCGAGGCTAGGCAACCTATCTTCGAAAACGCCCTGCTGATACCGCTGCCAGAGCTGCGCGAGCGAGCCCACGAAGTACCCACCAACAAGCCCGTGTTAGTACACTGCGCCGGCGGCTACCGCTCTGCCGCTGGGGCCAGCATTCTGCAAGCGGCTTTGCCCGGCACCGAGGTGCTTGATCTAGGCGAGGCCATCTCTACGTTTCAGACGCAGTCAGTGCATTAATTGCTCACACAGCTGCTACTCGCTCAACCGTGGCGCGGAGGTTCAGGGAGGTTATACTCTTGAGGCCTCCGCGCTTTGTTTGCGGGCTGCCCTTCCCTCCTGCCGATCTTCCTCTACCCCTGCAGTAGAAGTTCAGGCAGAAGAACCGTATTTTTGTGGTCATGCGCGTATTACACACCGCCGACTGGCACCTGGGCCAACGCTTCATCAGTGGCCACGAACGCACCGAGGAACACCGTCACTTTCTGGAGTGGCTGGTGGAAACAGTGCGCGAGCAGCGAGTGGAAGTGCTGGTTATTGCCGGTGACATCTTCGATACCGGTTCGCCCTCTAACCAGGCACTGGAGCTGTATTACTCCTTCCTGCTGAACATGCGGGGCACCGGCTGCCGTGATATTGTGGTAGTGGGCGGCAACCACGACTCGCCCGCTACGCTCAATGCCCCGGCTCGTTTGCTGCGCCACTTGCGGGTGCACGTGGTAGGATGCGTGCCGGAGTGTTTTGAGGATCAGGTGCTGGTGCTCGATGATGCCGCTGGCAAGCCTGGCCTGGTAGTGTGCGCGGTGCCCTTTCTGCGCGACCGGGACGTGCGCCTCTCGGTGCCCGGCGAAACCGCCGAGGAGCGCGAGGCCCGCATCAAGCAAGGCATTGCCGACCACTACGCCCGCCTGGCCGCCGCAGAGCAAGTGTGGCAGCTCAAAGACCTGGGGCTCCCTGTGCTAGCCACCGGCCACCTATACGCCGCCGGCGCCGCGCCTTCAGATTCAGAGCGCACCATTCATGTGGGCAACCTGGGCCAGATTACCGCCGACCATTTCCCCGATGTGTTCGATTACGTGGCGCTAGGCCACTTGCACCGCCCCCAGCGCGTAGGTGGCCGCGAGCATATCCGCTACTCTGGCTCCCCTATTCCGCTGTCGTTCTCTGAAATTGGCCACCCCAAAGAGGTGTTGCTGTTGGAGTTTGCATCGGGCAAGCTGCACACCCTGGAAACGCTGGAAGTGCCCGGCACGCGCCGCCTCATTCGTTTCCATGGCACCCTAGAGGAAGTTATGACTGGCCTACAGGCCTATGATAATACCGGTTTCCTGCTGCCAGCATGGGCCGATGTGCAAATTCACTCCGAGCTTACTCAGCTGGAAGTTGCCGATGCCCTGCTGAAAGTGATTCAGGAGTTGGACCGCAAGCAACTGGAGGTACTAGCTCGCCGCCACTTCCGTTTGGTGAAGCTCCGGGCGCTCGGCGAAGAAGACACGGAAGAGCCTCTCACCCGCAGCCTCCACGATTTCACGGAGCGCGAAGTATTTGAGCAGCGCCTGGAAACTGAGTCTGCAGAAGGCCGCGCCGAGTTGTTACGCACGTTTGATGAGTTGCTGGAAAGCCTCTAGGCCACTTTTCGTCTGTACTCAAACCAGCAATACCCTTGCTTTACTCAGGGCGCCGTACGGCATATACCAACTCATCCAGATACTCCCCGTTCTTGATGAACGTTTTCTCGAAGCGGCCTTCCAGCTTAAAGCCGGCCTTCTCCAGTACGCGTTGCGAGGCCAGGTTGGTACCGAATGGGCGCGCGAAAATGCGGTTAATATCAAAGGTCTGGAAACCGTAGGCCACTAGTTGCTTCACCGCCTCGGTGATGATGCCCCGGCCCCAGAACGGTTCTCCAAGCCAGTACCCCATTTCGGCGTTCTTGCGCTCAATATTGGTGCGCGGGTGGATGCCAATACCACCTACGGCTTCGCCTTCGACCTCAATGGCGAAGATGTGCAGCGGACTTTCCTGGCTGGCCATGGCAATGAAGTTCCGGCCCGTTTCCTTCGTGTAAGGATGCGGAAACTGGTCATTCATGAAGCCAGCAATTGCCGGGTTGTTAGCATTACGAACGAGGCTGGGCAGGTCGTCGGGTGACCACGCGCGGAGCTTGAAAGACATGGTTACTTCTCCTTTACATAAAACGGAATGTTGGCCGTGGCCACGTTATCGTGCCCATCATAGGCATAGATAAACAGGCGGTAAGCGCCTTCCTTGGCGGGAGCTTTGAGGTTAGTTTGCGCTTTGGCATTGGCCGGAATCAAGCCGGTAACAGGTTTGGGGCGCTCCTCCCGGTCACCGCCCGATTTGAGGTCGGTGCTTTCCGGTAGCAACTCATAGCGGTACGTAATTAGGTCTTTATCGGGGTCCGTCACGGCGGTTGCTACGGGCACGCTCTGGCCGGGTTGCAGGTAGATGTTGTCGGTAGCCTTTTGCCCATTCAGCAGGAACGACGCCAAGTGCGGCGCCCGGTTCGTAGGCCACTTGCCACTCCACAGGTACTGCATCACATCCACCACTTCTGACTCTTTACCGTCTTCCGTGAACAGGCCGTACCACGTGGGGGTGCGCTCCTGCTTCTGGCCCCACAAAAACACGTAAGTACCCAGGCACTGCGTTTTGTCTTTGGCCACTGAGGCCTCGTAGCGGCTCTGATACACGGCGGCCTTCTGGCTGCTGGTTTCTTCTACTGAGGCTTTCCAGGGTGTAACGGGGCTTTCCCAGTGCCCGGTGGGGCCCCACTCCGCTACCACGTAGGGGCCAGTCCAGCCAGTGGTGCGCACCTGCTGCGGAATAGAGGCCAGCCCGGCGTAGGTGTTAATGCTGAGTATATCCACGGCGGTGCATTTGGCCTTGATGTAGTCAACCTCTTTCTGGTTGAGGCCGGCTAGCACCGTGCTGGTAGGGTGGTTGGGGTCTACCTCATGAATCATTTGGGCAATCTGCTGCACGGCATCCCACACTTTGGGGTTGGTATACTCCAGATTCAGCTCATTGCCAATGCCCCAAAACAACAGGGCGGGGTCGTTTTTGTACTTCAACACTTCGGTGCGCAGGCGCTGAAGCTGGTCGGCTACGGCTTTGGGGTCGTTGTAGTCGAAGCCGTGCCGCTCCCGGGCCACATCCAAGCCCATCATTACGGTGAGGCCGTTTTTGTTGGCCTCCGCCAGGGTTTTCTCGGCCCCATAGGTGCTCCAGGTACGGATGGAGTTGCCCCCGTACGCTTTCACGCGCTCCGGAAACTGACCGCCACCGGCTCCTTTGATGAAGTAGGGCTTACCGCCACGCAGCAACTCATAGCGCCCATTAACTTTTTTAACCTCCACCTTAACGGACGAGGTGGGTTGAGCACAGGCGGCCAGAGAAAGTGAGAACAGGGATATGCAGAGAAGTAATTTCATAGAGCGGATGGGTTGGAAGGTATAATCAGGACCGAATCTAGTACGAGTTTAGCGAAACTTACTTTTCGGCGCCTATTAAATGCCTGACAACTCACTTGACCCAGACGGCTCAAAATCCGTAGTATGTTCTTCACTGTCTTCCTTTTCAATCATGAGCATATTTGGTTCAGACCGCAAACCAAGCGGCACAATGGGTGGCCTGTTGTCGGGCCTGTTTGGAGGTAATTCAGCTCGAAACACTTCCGCTAATCCTAGTACTGTCAGCCGGGGCGGTGGCTTTAACCGCAAGCTGATGGGTGGCGCGCTCCTGGCCGCAGGCGCTGCGTACTTGTATAACCGCAACAAAAACAGCAGAGATACCAGCACGCAGGGCTTTAACACTTCCAATTAGTAAGCGCTGCTGCGAACCTGCCTGAACCTCTCCTTTGGCACACCATTAGCCTGAGAAGAGGTTAAGGCAGATTTGGCAGTTTTAATATGGCGCTCCTGATTGAAGTGTGTGAGCCTTCCCCCAGAAGCAAAACCAGATGCGAGAGGCTAAAACAACCTATTAGCCGGCTATTTCCGGACTGGTGAACTGTATAGCTGGTCCAACCCATGGCGTGGTGTTGCCCGAGGCATCCAGGAGGCTGAACGTTACCGAAAAGAGCTTGCCCTTCTCCAGCATAAACGCGCCAGCGCACATGCCGTGGCCTACCGAAACTAACCCGGCCTTGTCGGGCTGTAGATAGTACTGAGTGGTTTTGCCAGTGTGCAGGTCTTTCACTGTGGCTTTCACCAAGTACGTTGACTGGTCATAGACCACGCCCGCAAACTCTACTGCTACTTCAGGGCCGCAGCCCATTTCAACATAGTGCTTGCTTTTTTCTCGGAGCGGTGCCACCCAGGTTGGGGAAGTTTGATCTAGGCCTGCCTCAACTGTGTAGATAACCCTGTCTCTGCCAAACCCAGAGGGGCTTTCAATGGCATTGCCTGATTTGGCGCCTTTTCCGCGAATAATCAGCTCGTACTGCTCACCTACTGTCAAGCTTGTACGTGGCTGCAACACAGCCTGCGACAACCCATACTGGCCTACCAGTATTTCTTTTACCTGTAGCGGCACACGCTGCGTGCCTACCTGAAAAAACGCCTCATAGGAAGTGCCGAGCCCCTGAATGATACGTTGACTATTCGCGAAGCCGTCAATCAGTATGCAGGAGTTTGCCTGAATCCTTTTGCTGGTGGGCCAGAACGCTAAGCCTTCGGTGTAGCATTTAGCTTGCGACGCGTGTACAACCCCCAGGGCCAGCAGGAAAGCCAGAATAAACCTCATAATAGGATAAGCCAGAGAGAAATTATAGAATACCTGTGGCTTCCAAGGTAATGATAAAGCCCCTTAATTTGAAGGCGCAACAGCAGCTAAGAGACAACGCTAAAGCAGCCACGAACAAAACTCAGAAGACCTGTAACAATTAGAAAATCGCGCAGTTTCCACGCCCGAATACCACTTCCTGTTTTATACCTCTGAGGCGGTTGGGTCTTGAGTTGACTTAGCGCTGCCTGCACTGCCTGCTTTGCTCTCCCCTCCCAATATCCTTTCGTGCATTGCAGCTCGGTGTTGCCTTTGCTTTCCGGAGAAGTGCCTAGCTACCCCTGGCTTCATTTCTAAATCCAGACCTTTCTTGCGCCTTGGGAAGCAACTTCTTCCCTCATTTTACACACTAACTTTGGAGCGGCGCACTAGCCTACTGGCGCTGCTTACGGCTCTCTTGGCTGCGCCGACTTTTAGTTCTAGGCCACCGAACACGACAGAGCCCGGCGCAATGCGTCGGGCTCTGTTGGGTTAGAGGTAATGAACCAGCTTCTTTACAGTGGCTCATCGTTACTGGTATTGCTGGCGCCGGGGTCTGCATCACCGCTGGGGCCGGCTTCTGAGGCTACGGTAGGGTCGGTGGGAACCTCCGTAATGGTTTCACTTGCGGAGCCGGTAGTATCTTCCTCTGAATTGGGTGCAGCAGGTGGCGCAGATGCCGGGGTGCTATCAGGTGGGGGCAGGTTGGTGCTAACATCGGCGCCGGCGCGCTGGGTATCCGCAGTACCTTTGGCGGGTAGCGTATTGGGGCCCGGGGTGGGCGGCTGGGGAGAGGGATTAGGTTCCATGAATTGGTGCCATATTGGATGTAAGATGTCTGCTGGGTAAGCAGGCGTTGCTCATCCCGTATACGCCACAACTCAACCGCTGGCTGGCTCTGCGTCAGCCTAAATGGTCGTAGCTCACTACCCACGTTACCTTCCACCGGTCGTCAAACGCCACCCCACCATATTCTTGAATGTGTGCCAAGCATTACGTCAGCGCGGCTCCCGCCGCCACCAGGGCCAGGAAGGCGGCAGTAACGGCCAGCCAGAGCCAGTGACGGGGGGAAGATGCGGAAGGAGGTAGCACAGTAGGAAACCAGGGTAAAACAAACGGAATAGTATCCCAGCGCTACTTCCGCAGCAGCCGCACCATTTGCTGGCTGGCCCCCTGCCGCACAAGCAGCAGGTATACCCCGGCCGCACGGCTATCGGCTTCGGGCAGAGCCAGGGACCCGGACCCGGCGGGCACCGTGCGCCGGGTCAGCACGCGGCCAGCCGCGTCAGTGAGCGTAAGCTCAACGGGCAGTCCGGCGTCGGGGCCATTTACCTGCAGTTGGGTGGTCATACCGGGTTGAGCAGGATTGGGCCAGGCCTCAGCCCGGAACGTGACCGGGGCACCGCTTACAGCCAACACCCGTACGGTGGAGTAGCTGGCCGTGCTGTCCTGGTCCACCTGCCGCAGGCGGTAATACACCACGGGGGCTGCGTAGCGGGTGAGATTGGCGTCGGTGAGCGAGTAGGCTTGCGGCTGGGTGCTGTTGCCGTGGGCCGCCACGCGGCCCACGGGGCGAAACGCGGTGCCGTTGGGGCTGACTTCGACTTCGAAATAAGCGCTGTTTTTTTCCGAAGCAGTGGCCCAGGTTAGGTAGGCGGCTTCGCCCCGGCGCTGGGCGGCGAAGGATACTAGCACCACAGGCAAGGGTTGGCTGGTGTTGCTGACGGTGAGCACTCCTAACTGAGCAACGTTGGCCGTGAAGCTGCGGGCACTGGCGTTGGCGGCGTTGCCTTGCGGGCTCCAGGGGCCACCAGACTGATCAGCGCGCCAGAGTTGGGCCGGGGTGGTGGCCACAAAGCCGTTGTCGTCGTCGGCGACCCAGCTCAGGGTAACCGATACCGGAGCGGTCGGGGCCTGAGACGGGGCTAGGCGCCACACCCGGTCAATGCCTTTGGCGGTACCGGCCAGGTTCTGGCCGTAGCTCACGCCCGCCGTTTGCAAGCCCGCGGTCCGGGTCGCCGCAACTGAGCCCAGGTTTTGTCCGCCCGAATTGAGCACGAGCCCGAGGCCAAAATCAACCGAACCGGGGCCGGCCACGGCGCGGCTCACGCGCAAATTGCCCTGCACGTATTGGCCCGGTCCCTCGCCCGCCACGGTGGCTCCGACCGGCAGAATGAGCGTGGCCGTTGCGGCCGTGCGAATGCTGCCGGCCGTGAGCGTAAGGCCCGTGAGCGTGGTGAGGTCGGTGGGTAGGTCCACACGGGTGCCGCCCGCAGTTGGCTTGTTGACCACGAGCTGGCCCACGGTGCCGCCGACCAGGTCCACGGTCTGGTTGGTGGTCCCGCTCAGGCGCAGGGTGCCAGTGGTGGCCGTAGTGGGGCCTGCGTTGCTTAGGTTGCCGGTTACCTCCAGGGCGCCAGCGCTCAGGTCGAGCGCGGCGGGAGCGGTGCTGGTCAGGTCGCCGCGCACGGTGGCCGTACCGGTGGTGCGCAGCAGGGCTGCGCCGGTCTGGCTCAGGTGACCGTTTACGACGAGGGTGCCTCCGGTATTGACGAACAGGGTGCCGCCCATGCTGGTAAGTACTTGCACGGGGGCAACCGGGGCGGTGATGGTAACGGTTACGGCCAGGCGGCTGGTGCTCTCGCAGGTGCTCACCGTTTGGGTGGCGTAGTACGTGGTGCCGGTGGCAAGGGTCGTGGTGCCCGCCAGGGCAGTGCCACCGGTGCTGGCCGCGTACCATTGGAGGTTGCTGCCGGTGGCCACCAGGTTAGCCACGGTGGCCCCGCTGCTAAAGCTTTGGCTGGCGCTGCCCGTAGGTGCGGCCGGGGTGGCATTCACCGTCACGGTGGCGGGGTTCGAGGCGGTGTAGCCGCTGCTGTTATACACCTGCACGTAATAATAGCGGGTACCGGCCGCGGCCGTGGCTGGCGCGTAGGTGGCGCCGGTGGCGCCAGGCAGCAGGGCGCCGCCGGTGTTGCTGCTGCTGGTGTTGCTGAACCATTGGTAGCCGGTAACCGGCGCGCTGGCCGTGACGGCGAGGCTGGCCGCCGAGCCCGGGCAGGCCGTGAGGCTTTGCGGCTGCGCCGTAATGGTGGGCCCGGGCGTGCCGATGTTGACCGTCCAGCCCCGAGCATCGGAGTACGGGTAGTTTGTAACCGCAGTGCCGCTGCCATCGGTGTTGCCGGTGTTATCATCGGTATAGCTACCGCCGGTGTACGCATCATTGGCCGCAATAACCGCCGTAGTCCGGTTGAGCAGCATTAGGGCTACGGGCCCCTGGCCACTGGGGTAACTGCTGTTCTCAATTTCCCAGCTGTATTGAGCGCCGCTGGTAAGAGTGAGGTTAGCGGCGGTGAAGGAGGCCACCCACGTGGCGCCGGGGTAGATTACGTCGGTTTCGACCGTGCTGGCCAGTACAGTGCCGGCAGCATTTTTCAAATTGCAGCGCACTTTGAACCCGGAACCGCGCAAATCGTCCGCAAAGGAAGAAATGACAAACGTCACGTTTTGCAGGATACCGGTGCAGGTAGCAGTGAACGACTGGCGCGTACGCACGGCATACGTCTGGCTGATGTTGACAGTGGAGGGCGCCACGGTCGGGGCACACTGGGCCTGACCAGTATAAGGCAGCAGTGCCAGTACCACCAAGCAGCTAAGCCAGGTGAGCAGCCGCTTGATAGCTAGAGTAAAATGCAGCATACGACAAGCATAGTTGAGAAAAAACCAAATTTGAGAAGGGGCTTTGGCCCTTTAAATCACGCTGACTAAGATTGGACTAGTGAAATCAACATGCCCAATGGGGCAACTACTTGCCTCTCAGCATTGCCTAATTTAACTTGACAATACTGAGGTAGGTGCTGCCGTCGGTGCTAAACGAGATTGTGTTCGTCGTGCTTGTGGCATTCATACTCGACCGGTAGAACACTTTAATAACGTCTCCGGCTTGCAGCGGAAGCACAAAGCAGCCGAGGCCTCTCGAATAGGAAGTAGGTGCCCCGGCGGTTCCTACTGCTGTGCCTTCACTCGTATTGCCTTGGTACAAGGTCGAGCTCTGCCCATTGGCTCCATAGTAATAGCGTGTTACGCCTCCCGAAACCACTTGTATTTCAGGTGCAATGGACGGGGGAGTAGTAAATCCGGCAAAGGCGGATTCTATCAGTGCTAACGTGATGCTATATAGACCGCTAGATGGTACTGTGTAGGTATTATTCGTAGTCCAAGCCGTTGGGTTATCACCGCTAACAATATTGTCGAAATTGAAGACATAGCGGCTGTATCCGTACGGCGATTTGTTCTGCGCAGTGGTACTGATTGCGTACAACTGAAGCGCGGCACCACTACTTGACAAAGCAGGCGTCGTCCACTGTGTGTTATAGTTGGTGCCGTCTACTTTGCTGAGCACCTGCCCGGCCGTGCCGCCGGTGGGCACGCCCTGGCCGGCGGGGCCCGTGGCGCCCGTGCTGCCAGCCGTGCCCTGCGCGCCGTTGCACACGTAGCGCGTCAGGGCGGCATTCACCTCAGCCGCATCGAGCGTGCCGTTGGCATTGGCGTCGAGGCCGTATTCGGTTTTGAAGCCGCCGGTGGCGCAGTTGGCGCCGGCCGCTTCGGCCGTGGTGCGCACGAGGCTATTCTTGCCGTCGGCGCCGGCCGGGCCGGTGCTGCCCGCGCCGCTCAGGGCTGCCCAGGCGGTGCCGTTGTAAACATAAAAGCCGGCCGGAGCGTCGGTCTGGTACACGAGCAGGCCGGTAGCGGGCTTGTTGGTGGAGGGGTCCTTTACAGCCGCGCGCTGGGCCGCCGTCATGCGGGGCACCAACATGCCCTGGGTGGTGGAGCTGGCATCGAGCACCGCCGAAGCATCGGGGGTGGTGGTGCCTATGCCCACATTGTTTTGGGCACGGGCCGCGGTAGCGGCGCTTAGCAGTAAGGCAGGCAACAGCCAATAGCGAAGGGCAACAGGGACGCGCAATAGTTTTTTCACTGTCTAGCGAAATAAGTAAGGGGTAAATGCAAACGCCCGGCGAACGGCCGGGCGTGGAGAAGCGGTAGCACAAAGGAGGGCCGCGGAACACCGCTTGCCAAGGCATTTGAGCACGAAGGCGGCTTTTTTGAGGTTGGGGATACGGAGCGGGCCAGCCTGTTCGGGCGCTGGCAACAACAGCCTGGAGCTCGGGCCCGCAGACTTGCGCGCGGTGGCCCCAGCCGGGCGCAAGTTTGCAGGCCGCGCGCCGACCGGATTTGAGCGCGAAGCCCGGAATATTGAGGCTGGCTCACTGGGTTCAGCTTGATTCAGCCGGCTATCTTTGCCCCTTGTTATGAACCTGACTGTCCCTACTACAGCTTGCGTTAAGGATCACCGCCAGCGGACCCGGCGACGGGCGCCGCTGGCGGTGATGGTACTCCTGGTGCTGCTGACGAGCCGTGCCCCAGCCTGGTCAGCATCTGCCCCGCCTGATGCACTGCACCGGCGTTTCTTTGCCTTGTTACAGCAGGGCGACTCGGTGTACGCCCGCAAGCAGGGCTATGGCAGCTTTGGACAGGCCCTGCTCTACTATGACCGCGCCGAGCGCCTGGCCGAACAGGCTCAGGATTCGCTGCTTTTGGCGGAAGCCGTGTTTGCCCGGGCCCGGGTGTATGATGCGTGGAACCACGAGCCTCAAAAAACCCTGCGCTACTTTCAGCAGGCCGCCCAGGGCTTTGCGCACCTGCCAGGGAAGTGGCGGCGCTACTATTACGCCCGCTTTCTGGTGGCCCACGCCTACGATAAAGTACCCGACAGCCTGCGCGCCGTGCAGGCTCTGCGCCAACTGGGCCGCGAGCTGGCCGCCCGCCCCGACTCAGTGCGACGGCAGGTACCCAGTACCGTTGAAATGGCGCTGAGCGCCACCCAAATCAACAACTTCGGCCTGGCTGATACGCTGCTGGGCCAGCTGGTGCGCCGGGCCTGGGTGCGCAACGACCCCGAAACCTACAACTACCTCGACGACTACTATTTGGTGCAGGCCCGCCTCGATGTGCTCTACCGCCACCCCGGCCGCTACTCACCCTACCTGGATTCGCTTCGGCTGGCCTTCACCCATGCCCCCAGCCCCCCTGACCGCGAATACCACGGTCGCCTACTGGCGGAATTGCTGGCCGCCGCCGGCGCGTACCGGGAGGCCTACGCCTACGCCGATACCAGCCGCCGCATGTATGACCGCCTTAACAGTGCCGGCGCCGTAGCCCACATGCGCCGGGTGCTGGCCGAGTCAGAAACGCAGCGCCAGGCATTGGCCGAAACCCGGCAGCAGGCGCGCCAGCTCGCTTTGGCCGGACTTAGCGTGGGACTGGCCGTCATTAGCGTTTTGTGCTTTTACCTGTACCGGCAAGGGCGGCGGGCCCGGCAGCAGGCCGCGGCCCTGGCCACCGCCAACCAGCACCTCGACGAGCAGGCCGCCGAAGTGGGGCTGCTCAACAAGGAAATTCAGCACCGGGTAAAAAACAACCTACACATGGTCTTCAGCCTGCTACAGATGCAGGAGCGCCGTACCGACAACGAGGAAGTTATCGAGCAACTCCAGGCGGCCCGCCTGCGGGTGGAAAGTATCGCGGCCTTGCACAACCAGCTGTTGAATGGGGCCGGGGCCGAGGTAAACCTGGCTGCCTTTCTTAAAGAGCTTGTCTCGTCGGTGGTGAGCTGCCTGGCCAACGACCGGCAGGTGGTGACCCACCTCCAGACTGAAGGCCTGAACTTGCCCCCAAACGGCTACCTGCCTCTCTCGCTCATCCTCAACGAATGGGTGACCAATACCATCAAATACGCCGCAACCGACTCGCCCTTTCTGGAAGTGCGCGTGACAGTGAAAAACAGCCCCACAGAGGTATGCGTGGAGTACCAAGATAATGGCTGCGTGCCCACCGCTGCCGCTGCGCCCGGCCTGGGCACGCAAATCATCACCCTGCTCACCCGGCAACTGGGCGCTACGCTCAGCACCCCATTCAACCATCCCTACCACTACCAGCTTCGCATTCCGCATGGACTCCGCGCCTAAGCTCACCCTCCTCGTTGTGGAAGACGAGGCCCTGATTGCCGAAAGCCTGCGCCTGACCCTTGAAGATCTGGGGTATGAGGTACTGGCCACCTGCTACACGTTTGCTGAGGCGCAACAGGCTTTTGCCGGCCCGCGCCCCGATTTGGTGCTACTCGACATCAACCTGGGTGGCCCGCCTCAGCAGTCTGGCCTGGAGCTGGCTCAGTTGCTGCGCGAGGCCCAAGGCCCACCCTTCCTGTTTCTGACGGCCTACAGCGACTTCGACACCATCCGGCAGGCGGCGCGGCTGCAGCCCAGTGGTTACCTGATCAAGCCCGTAAACGGCGTTACGCTGTTCGCGGCCATTCAAACGGCCATTGAACGCGCGGCCGCGCACCAGCCGGCGCCCCTGCCCCACCCAAACGCGCCGGCTGCACCAGTGCCGGATTTTTTCTTTGTTAAACGCGGTGCTTTCGCCCACAAGCTGTATTGGCGCGACGTCGCCAGTTTGGAAGCCGGCAAAAATTACGTTACGCTCCGGGCCCCAGCGCTGCGCCTGAGCCACGCCATCCGCGGCTCGTTGGCCTACGTACTCGACCAGTTGCTTCCGCCCTCCCTGCTGAACTCCTTTATCCGCGTAAACCGTCGCACCAGCCTCAACGCTGCCTTCATCACCGGCTACAACGATGAACACGTATACTGCGCGGGTGAATCTTACGAAAACGGCCGGATGGCCCAGGAACAGCTGCAGCGGCTACAGTTGAAATAAGCTGGGAGCCGGGGTTTAGCCTCATTTTATTTGCGCGCCGCCGTGAAAAGTGGTTGGGAAGCTTCCAGCCAGCCCACTCGTTTAGCCTTTTGACCAAATTCTCACCCAAGGCCAACGGTGCTAACAGGGTTCTACGGCGCCATAATCCTTGATAGGAAATACCTCCACTATACCGGGCACAATCTGGTGATGTTGTTCTTAATTAAAGAGGTTACGAAAGCCCTGCATAAGTTGCTCAATGTTGGCTAGGCCACCTTTTTCGTGATAGAATTCCAGGTTCTCGATGTAAAGGGTTTGCAGTTGGGCTAGATCATGCTGGTTGAAGGCCACAAAGATGGCACTATCAAGGCGGGCAATAGTAGGACGTTTGCAGAGCTAACCGCCTGAGCCAATCTGGTTGGCCTTCTGCTCACGCTCAGCAGCTTTAAGCTGGTGTTTTTTGACCGACAGGCGTTCTTCTTCGCTTTTGGCTCTGAGTTTAGCTTCTTTGGTTACGTGCTCCTGTACGTTAATTTCATTGCGGAGCGTTTCAATGCGTTGGGCATCATAGTTAGCCACAGAGCCAGAGGTAGTGGCCCTCATCAGAGTTATAGTCTGATTGCAGGATAGAGCAGCTCATGGCCGCAGGAACCAGCAACCATAAGCTGCCAGAGATTAAGTGCTTAGGTAATTTCATCACAATACCAACAAGGTACCCTTAAATGTACCCCGTTAGCGGCCCAATGGTTACTGACGGGGTTATATTTGATTATGGGAACCTCCTTGTAAACAGGTTGCCCTGCCTCGGTTGAGCCAGCAGGAATGTATTGCGAACCTGGTAAGTTAACTTTGTAGTGGCCCAGGTGACCATGCCCGTTGGTGGCGCCGCATCTGGCAACTGCTCCCGCGACTTACTGCTTTCTATGAAAATCCTCCGCGTCCGCTTTTATAATTTGAACTCCCTACGCGGGGAGCACGAGGTCAATTTTGGTCAGTCGCCCCTGGCCGAATCGGGGCTGTTTGCCATTACGGGTGCTACGGGCGCGGGCAAAACCACTATTCTGGATGCCATTACGCTGGCCCTTTACGGCCAGATGCCCCGCCACGAAGCCGGCGGCCCTGAGCAGGCCATGAGTCATGGCACGGGTGAGAGCTGGGCCGAGGTGGAGTTTGAAGTAAACGGCCGCCGTTACCGCTCTAAGTGGGGCCAGTACCGGGCCCGGAAAAAGCCCGATGGCAAGCTGCAGCCACCTACCATGGAGCTCAGCGAGCAGCCCGAAGCACCTACCGTAGAAACAGCCGACAAGTGGCCCATTCTAGAGGACTACAAATCTAAAGTGCCGCCCCGCGTAGCGGAGCTCAGCGGCCTGGAGTACAAGCAGTTTCTGCGTTCGGTGCTGCTGGCTCAGGGTGAGTTTACGCGCTTCCTGAAGTCTACGGCCGGTGAGCGGGCACAGCTGCTGGAGAAAATCACCGATACCCGCAAGTATTCCGATATCTCGCGGGCGGCGTATGAGCGGGCCAAGCACGAGCTGCAACAGGTGGAAACGCTGCGGGCAGGCCTGGCGGGAGTAGTTCTGCTTTCCCCTGAGGAAGTGGCCTTTCTGGAAGGCGAAATTAATGAGCTAAATCAACAGCTGGAAGCAGCAACCGCCACCCAAAAGCGACTCCTGGACGCCCAGAGTTGGCTTCGGCGCCTGCAGGAGCTGCGCAGCCAGCAGCAGCGCAGCCAATTGCGCCTGCAGCAACTCACGGCCCAGGCCACTACGCTGGCTCCCCTGCGCCAACGCATGAACCTGCACACCCAGGCCGCTCCGTTCGCCACCGATTGGGCCTTGCTGCGCCAAACGGACGAGCAGGTGAAGAAAGTACGGCAGGAAGCCGAGCAGCTCCGGGTAAAACTGCCCCAGCTCCAGCAGCATCGGGAAGAGGCCTACGTGGCCCGCAATGCGGCGCAAGCCACTTACGAGCAGGCCGAGGCCGCTCGCCAGGAGCAGGAGCCGAAGCTGCTGGAAGCCGAAAAACTGGATTTCCAGATTCAGGAAGCTCAAAAGCAGTTGGTGTCAGGCAAGCAGGAATACGAAGAGAAAAACGAGAAGTGCAAGCGCCTCAAGCAACACGCCGAGCAGGCTGCCAGTCAGGCCCGGGAGCTGCGCGAGCAGGTACGCGACGCCGGTAAATGGCTGGAGCTGAACGCTAACGTAAGCGAGTTGGCCACCACCCTGCCGGAGCTTTCAGCCAACCTGCAGCATTGGGAGCACCTGAAGGGCGAGCTAGGCCAGTTACGGCAACGCCTGCACGCCGCTACCCAGCGCCAGCAGCAAGCCGCCACTGAAACAGCCCGGCACCAACAAGTAGCCGCGGAAGCTCAGCGGCAGCTAGAGAAGCTTACGGCGCGCTACCAGACTGCCGCCGCCACCCGCAACACGTGGCTGCACCGCCTACGCCACCACGTGAGTGGCCTACAGCGGGAGCAGGAGAAGCAGCAGCAGCACTGGGACGACCTGCGCCGCAGCCTACAGATGCAGCAGCTCATTCTCAACCATACCGAGACGCGCCACCTGCTGGAGGCTGGTCAGCCTTGCCCGGTGTGCGGGGCCACTGAGCACCCCTACATGGCGGGCGTGCTGGGCGTGAGTGAAGACAGCGTACAGCACGACCGGCAACGCGAAGACGAGCTTGGCCAGCACGTGCGGGCCCTGGGAGCACGCTATAACCGCCTGAACACATACGTAACCATGCTGGAGCAAATCGGTCCGGAGCCGGAAGCTACCCCAGCAGATACCATCCAGCTTTTACCTGAAAGCGCCGAAAAAGCTGCCGCCGAGGAAGTTAAAACGCTGGTACAGGAGTTGCGTGAGCTGCACGACCAGCGCACCGCCGCCGAGCACCGCCTGGCGCAGGCCCGCAGCCAGCAAGAGGCCGTAGCCCACCAGCAACAGGCCTACGCCCAGGATGCAGCCCAACTGACCCAGGCCCTGGCCGATGCTGAGGACCGCGTTCCGGATGCTCGCACCATGATCCAGAGCCAGCTCCAAAACTTCGGGATGATGTTTACGGAGGAAAATGGCCGCGCCCTTATGGACCAGGCTCGCCAGCGCATCACGGAGTTTGAACAGCGGCAACAGCAACTCAACAAGGCTGAGCGTGACCTAAGCGGCATTAGTGTAGAAGCCAACAAGGCCGAAGAGGAAAAGCTGGAGCTGCAGGAGTGGCTGCGCGCCAATAAGCAAGGCCTGCTTGAGCAGCATCAGCAGATAGTGGCTCGGCAGCAGCAGCGCCAGCAGCTCTTCGCCAGCCCCGATGTAGCCGCGGCCCGACAGCAGCTCGAAACTGCGTTGCGCCAGGCTGATAGCCGACTTAAACTAGCTGAGCAGCAGTTGCAACAGCAGGAAACCGCCCTTACGCTGGCTGCCACGCAGCTGCGGCAGCGTGAGCAAGATGCGGAGCAGCAGCACCACCTCTGGCAGCAGCAGCACGCTACGCTTACTTCGGCCCTGAGCGCGGCCGGCCTGGCCCCCGACCCTACTGCACTGGCTGCCCTGCTACTGCCCGAGCCAGAAGTGCGCCGCCTAGCCGACCAGCTCCACCAACACGAGCGAGATGTGGCCCTGGCCCAACAGACTCTCACTGAGCTAGCTCAACAGCTGCAGCATGAGCAGGCCCACTCCCTCACGCAAGAACCCGCCGAATCGGTTGCGCAGCAGCTCCAGAGCACCACGCAATTGCTGGCCAGCCTCAATCAGCAGCTAGGCCAGCGCCAGCAGCGCCTGCTCAACCACAAAGCGGGGCTAGAGCGCCATGCGTCACTGGCGGCTCAGCTGGCTACGCAGCAGCAGGAGGCCCAGCGGTGGCGGCAGCTCAGCGAGCTTATTGGCTCCGCCGATGGCAAGAAGTTCAGTGAGTTTGCCCAAGGCCTCACCCTGGCTCGTCTCGTGGATCTGGCTAACCGCCACCTGCTTCGTCTCACCGACCGCTACCGCATTCTGCGCAACCCGGAAGAGCACCTCGACCTGCTGGTGCAGGATGACTACCAGGCGGGTAGCACTCGCTCTATGAATTCTCTTTCGGGTGGGGAGAGTTTCCTGGTAAGCCTGGCGCTGGCCCTAGGCCTATCGGAGCTGGCGGGCCGCAAAACCCAAATCGACACCCTCTTTATCGATGAAGGCTTTGGCACCCTCGACCCCGATACGCTGGACGTTGCTCTCTCTGCCCTTGAAATGCTGCAGGGCAGTGGCAAAACTATTGGTATCATCTCGCACGTAGAAGCCCTAAAGGAGCGAGTAACCACGCAGATTAACGTGCGCAAAGGAGCTGGTGGCACCAGCACTCTACAGATTGTAGGCTTTGGTGAGGCGCTGTAAGGGTTATCTTGGGCACATTCTACTGACTACATGCTGAGCAATGGCAACTCTAGCTGCACAAACTAGCAGCCGGGGTTACCATTGTTAGGCTTTATCCACACAACTCTCCTTACGCCATTACCAGTCTAATGGCTTAGCGCCTTCTGCGGGCCTGTAGCAGAAACCGCCGCTACAACTATACTATTGCTCTCCCGCCGCCCGAATCTCGGCCCACGACCAATAGCGGCGGGGCTGTATTCCGGCGTATCTCTCCCGAAAAAACGACACTACTTCCTGCTCCAGCACCTCAGGCGGAATGGACGATGAGTAGATGGGGCGCTGATCGGGGTCGGCGTAGCGTTGGGCTTTGGTCAGGCGCTTGCCTTGCAAGCGCAGCAAGGGCCCGGTATCCGTAACGCCGTCATACGTCCAGGAGTGCGGGCCTTGCTCTTGGGCATTGAGGCAAGCTGCTAGGCCAGTAAGGGGCAGCCGGGGCAGCGTAGGGCGGCTTTCCAGGTCAATCCAGGTAGTGTACTTGTACTCGAATTCGTATCGATTCTCGTTGTAGAGGCTCAGTACCATATCGTACCCCGCCGATGGCCCAAATAATGCGTAGTAGGGCAGCGGCTCTGGGGTGCTCACTACCAGTAAGCCTATTTCGGGGTACGCCCGGGTTGTGGTGCTGGCGCTTTGCATGATGGCCACAGCTTGCCGCACCCGCTCTACTTCTGGCTCCCAAGCGGCCCGGCCAGCCTCCGGGTTTTCCAATATCTCCTGAAAACGAGGCAGAAACCAGTTGAATTTTTCCGCTGAGGCTTCATCTTCCCGTCGGCGGAGGGCTGGGGCACCGAAAGGCTCATAGAAACGGGCCTTCTCCTCAGCATTCAGCCAGCATACCAGCTTCAAAGCGTGCTCGGCCCAGGGGTCGTGCCAATCTAGCTCCCGGAAGTCGCCGAGGGTGGCGGTGAGGCGCAGCAGATGCTCATGGCGCAACGCCAGCGCTGGGTTCAGCAGGCTCCATACGCCCACAAAACCATCTACATCAAAATGGTTGGCCGTAACGGCTGGTGCCTCCAGGCCAGGGAAGCGCGGGGCGTGCAATGCGCGTAGCACCGAGCCCGCGCTGGTATCGTCGCGCAGTGGTTCGGGAGTGGCCGCCCCGCGCCAATGCGCCAGCGTTAGGGTAGTCCCTAGGCCAGTACTATCAACCACAATAGTAGGCTGCTGCCGCAGCTGCGAAAAAGGAATGAAGGTTTTCAAGCGCGGGGAGTGAAACGAGTATGCCAGAACGGGAAGTACAAAAGTACTCTCCTGCGCTTACTCCCCCTGAGAAGCTGCTCTGCCACAGGAATATCAGGTACGCCCCACTCCCGGCAGTACCAACAGCAGCTACTGCGCCTGGCTGTAAGCCCGTTTGCTGGTAGCGCTGCTCGTGGCCCGCGAAGCCTGTTTGAGGTAGTCTCTGGCTTCTTGGTACAGCGTAGAGCTTCGGTCGGCTTTATCTAGCACCACTTGGTAGTAGCGGCGAGCGGCAAGCGTGTTGTTCTCATCTACAGCCATCTTGGCCAGGTTTAGGTTGGCATACAGGTAGTAGCCACCCTTGGTCAACTCTGCCATCTCCGAGAACACAATGCAACGCTGGTAATACTCCTTGGCCTTTGCCCGGTTCTTGTACTTAGTCTGCTGAATCCAGCCCATGTAGTAGGTTGCGTACCGCCCGCTGAGTTCCTCATACCCCGGATACCCCTGATTTAGTTTATCCAGGATATCGAGGCTTACTTTCTCGCAATCCCTAAACTTTCCCTGTTCAAAAGAAAGTAGGGCATACTCGCGGGCGAAGGGGCCGTTATCGGGGTAGCGCGAAACCAGGTCCTTTGCCACGGCAAGGGCGGCTCCCGGCTGGTTTTCTCGCTCGCTGCCCAAAATTCTCAGCAGAAAGTACTTCGCCTCCGTGCTGGTGTAGAAAGCGTTGTCGGCCACGTTGCGCAGTTGCTGAATGCCCAACTGCCGGTTGCCTTTCGGGAAGAACAACAGCACAGGGCGCAAAAAGGGATGCTCCAGCGCAATCCATGACGCGTAATAGTTGAACAACGCCTGCCCAAACAGAAATTCTGAGCTGAGGCCATTCGCTTCTTTACTTAACTCCAGGTAATCAAGGGCCCGCTTGCTGTTGATAGTTGCTTTGCGCAGCTCATGGCGCTCTGCCTGCAGGCGGGCGCTAAAGCTATAAGCCGCTGCCAGAAAGAAGCACGCCTCGTAGTTCTTGTTATCAGCCTGATACAGCTTCTCGCCCTTGGCAATAGCAGAGTCCATGTAGGTGTAAAATACCTTATCATACTGCTTGTTGAGCGTGTTGCTGGGCAGTATTTTCCACCAGGTGCTTAACCCCAGCAGAAAATCAGGCATCGGATGATGCGGATAGCGCCGGCCTAAAGAGCGGAACTGCTTTTCTGCTTTATCGTGCTTGGCGTTGTAGAGGTTCTGAACGGCTCCATCAAGCTCTATCTGAATATCTTCATTCGTCAGTAGCCACCCCGAGGTGAATGCAGCCGGGGCAATATCCACATTCTCCAGTTCCACCTTTTTTAAGTTAGTGGTATCCAGACCCTGAGCCAACACGGGGCCTGCCAGCATCATCAACCATCCGACTACTAGTACTTTTTTAATGAGTAAAGATATTTGCATAAGCTTTATTCATATTTAAAAACAACAAAGTGCAGTACGACTTTAAATCATACAACAAATCTACTAAATAACAGACTATCAGTAATTTCTTACGACCTTTTTCATTTAAAAAACAACTAACCTAGATCCGAAACCATTGGTTATAAAGCCAATAGTTTTCTATTCGACCATCTCGGGCATTTTGGAGAAAAACTGCAAACGCTTTAGGCAGCCCTCACCGAAAGAATGAAGGCCAGTTGGTTTTTTCCGCTCGTTAAGGGTTTTAGCATTATTGTCCAATCACAAAATTTTACCTTTTCCGGCGGTTTGAAATGTGCTCTACGCGGGAGGCCGCACCCAGTGTAAATACTTCTGTAGCTCTTCAGCGCCCTGCAGCACCTCTACCGATGGAAAGCGGCGTGCCAGGTCGCGGTTGGTGAGCAACAAGTGCACAGTACTGTGGCAGGGCTGGCATAAATCAATAGTTGGGCCATAACGGCCACCCTCCTCGCGGGGCACTAGGTGGTGGCGCGACACATGTTGCACTTGGCGCAAGCATAATTCACACGTTTTCTCAGCAGCCATTGCCGCAGTTGTATAAGGAGGGGCCAAGCGCCGTCGCGTCATAAATGAACAAGTTGAGTTAGGTGCAGCCACTTATTTACGCTGCCAATTAAATCCTGGTGTAATCCTATGATCAAAAAAACTGTATATAATTTTGTTGATGGTTCTAATTTGTATTTATATTTGGTTGCGGGCCAATCATATGGCATACCCCGTGTGCTGTACAATACCCAGATTGCTTTTATGCCAAGCCGGTTATAAATAGTTTGGGACAAGTCCTTTTTCTTTGATTTTTCACACTTTTTCAGTAACCTATGCTCATTTCTACACCTGCAACATTTCAACGGGCTCTTCGGGTGGCTGGCTTACTGCTAGCTCTGGTTGTTTTTAGCCCTACAACTTCACGGGCCCAAACCTGGCTGGTATCTACCGACGCCTACATCAAGATTGGCGTGCTGGACAAGTTTGGCCAACTTGGCGCATACACCGCCAAATTTGTGGTTATTAACCAAGCTACCGGCAAAGAATATGTGCTGGTGCGTCAGGTGCCTAATGGGCAAAAAGGCATTGATGTGATATTCCCATCGGAGGCTACTGAGGCTGATTATTTTAAAACCGAGAAAGGCGAAGCTGCCACGGCCAAGCCCGGCCAATACACTTGGGAGTGCCAGGTGAAAGGAAAAAAAGTGGTTGGCGGCCGATTTAATTTTTCGGAAGTCGCGAATGATGTTACCTTGGTGGGGAAAAATTAACCCTCCCCACCCTTCACTCACTATTTTTGCAGAAGCCCGGCGTTGCAGCGCCGGGCTTTTTTGCGTTCTAGAAGTGGCTTACTACCCTTGTAAAACCGCTAGGCCACCCCATACGCAGTTCTAAAAACTGCGTACACTACAGTTGGCGCTGATGCGCCCAGCCACTGTTTACTCTAGCATTTTACTTTATGGCCAAGAAATCCTTTTCCGAACTCATCAGCAGCCCTGGCATGCCCGTGCTGGTTGATTTTTACGCCGACTGGTGTGGTCCGTGCAAAACCATGGCCCCTATTCTGGAACAGGTTGCGGCGCAACACCAAGGCAAGCTTAAGGTCATTAAGGTTGATGTAGACCGCAACCAAGCGGCGGCGCAGCAGTTTCGGGTGCAAAGTATCCCTACCCTGATTCTGTTTCACAAAGGACAGCCCGTATGGCGGCAAGCCGGGGTGGTGCCAGCTCATCAGTTAAGCCAAGTGCTGCAGGGCGTGTTGAGCTGACAGGCTTTGCGCTTTCGCTTAAGCGCACATTTTTATGGGTGGGCGTTACATGGCTTGGTCTGCTCATAAACCAGCCTGCGCTCAGCGGCATAAATCAGCTGTTTTTGAGGAGTCTGGTCTGGAGATTTTGCTTAATGCAGTAGTAAGTCAAACTTCCGGCGGAGCTCGGGCGTTTGGAGGGAGCCCGGCTACCTTTGAGCTTTCTATCTTATCTCGCCCTGATGCCTTATCGCTTACTTTTCTTCCTGCTAGGCCTGTTTTTACTGGTTCAGCCTGACCATGCCCTGGCGCAGGCACGGCTCACGTTGAGCGGGTACGTGCGGGCTGCAGGCACTAACGAAGCACTACCCGGCGCCACTGTTGCGGTTCCGGCACTGGCCCTGGGTGCCACCACCGACGACAGCGGCTTCTATACCCTCACCCTACCAGCGGGACCGCAGGAGCTGGCAGTATCATTTATTGGCTATCAGTCTCTGACAAAATCCGTTACGCTTACTCGCAACCAGCGGCTCAGCTTTTCTCTTCTTGAAGACAGCAATACCCTTGGCGAAGTTGTAATTGAAGGTAGCGGCACGCTACGAGAGAAACTCCAGACTACTCAAATGAGCGTGGAGCGCTTAACCAGCCGCGAAGCTAAGCTGCTGCCAGCCTTATTTGGGGAGGTTGACCTGCTTAAAACCTTACAGCTAAAGCCCGGCATGCAGAATGGCGGCGAAGGTACCAGCGGCCTGTTCGTGCGCGGCGGCTCCGCCGATCAGAACCTGTTTTTGGTGGATGATGCGGTGGTGTACAATCCTAGCCACCTGTTCGGGCTGTTTTCGGTGTTCAATCCTGATGCCGTGCAGAGTGTGGACCTGTATAAGGGTGGCTTCCCGGCTCAGTACGGCGGGCGGCTGTCATCGGTGGTAGATGTGAAGATGCGCCCCGGCAACCCTGAGAAATTTACTACCAGCGGTGGCCTAGGGCTTATCTCCTCGCGCCTGACGCTGGAAGGGCCATTACCCAACCGCAAGGGCTCGTGGCTGGTCTCGGGACGGCGCACCTATTTTGATGTATTTACGCGGCAGGTCAACAAGCTCAATGAAGGCAAGGAAGACTGGAACCCCATCCCCGACTACTACTTCTACGACCTGAATACCAAGGGTAATTATACGCTAGGCGCTAAAGACAACATTTTCCTGACGGGGTACCTGGGCCACGATGTATTTGGGTTCAACTCTACCAATGGCTTCAACTTTGATTTTAGCTGGGGCAACGCGGTGGCTTCGGCGCGGTGGAACCACGTATTCAATAAGCGCCTGTACGCCAACACCACGGCCGCCTTCACCCGCTACGACTACCGCATCAGCAATGCCCTCGACCAGTTTAGTTTTGATTTGTCTTCTCAAATCCGGGACTTTTCTTTGCGCACTGATTTCGATTATGCCCTCAACGACCGGCATGCCGTGAAGTTTGGCGCCGCTTTCACCGACCATCACTTCGGGACGGGGCGCCTGAAAGCGGGCGCCGAGGATAACTCCTTCAACTTCGGCTCCGATATTAACTACCGGGGCCAGGAGGCCGGCTTGTACGCTTCAGACAATTTCCGGGCTTCTGATAAGCTGCAACTGGAGTATGGCCTGCGCGTCTCGGGTTTTCAGAGCGGCTCTGACCAGTTTGGTGGCCTGGAGCCCCGGGCAGCGGCGCGCTACTCGCTCACGCCCAACATCTCCCTGAAGGCCAACTATGCCCTGATGTACCAGTATGTACACTTGGTTTCGAATAGCGGAGCCTCCTTGCCCACCGACATCTGGTATCCCTCGCGGCTCTCCGTGAAGCCGCAACGCTCACAACAAGTAGCAACGGGCGTAAGCTTTTTGCTGGGTGATGGTGCCTACCTGCTTACCAATGAACTGTACTACAAGTGGGCACAGCGGCAGATTGATTTCAAAGATGGCGCTCAGCTATTCGTGAACCCCGACCTCGACTCGGAGTTTCTGTTTGGCCGGGGCTGGGCGTATGGCAATGAGCTGTACCTGGAGAAAAAAACCGGCCGCACTACCGGCTGGGTTGGCTATACCCTGGCCTGGACCAAGCGCCGCTTCCCACCCCAGAACGGTACTACCGGCATTAACAACGGCAACACGTTCTACCCCAACTACGACCGCCGCCACAACCTAACGGTAGTGGTGCTGCATCAGCTTTCGCACCGCATCAATCTCACCGGCTCGTTTGTGTTCACCTCCGGGCAGGCTACTACTCTGCCTCTGGCACGCTTTGTTTTTCAGGATGTACAAGGCTCCAATCCTTCAGCTGTGCCTATTTATCCGCAGCGCAACACCTACCGCCTGGCTCCTTACAACCGCCTTGACCTGGGCCTGGTGTATAAGCTGCGCCCCATCCGGGAAGGAGGCGAGTCAGACCTGACGTTTAGCATTTATAATGCCTACAACCGCCGCAACCCCTACTTCGTGTACTTCGATCAGGTGAAGGATAAGGAAACAACGCGTGTGTTAAGCTACCGCGCCCGTCAGGTGTCGCTGTTCCCTGTTATCCCGTCGGTGACCTACAATTTCAAGTTCTAAGGCTGCATGATGATGCTGTTCAACCCCATTACTGGCTGCCTAACTCCACGGGCTCGTTCGCTGGCTACTGGCCTAGGAACTGGTGGCATCTTGTTGCTATCGGCCTGCGGCCTGCAGAAGGATATTGATGTGGAACTGCCGGCTTACCCCGCGCAGCTGGTGGTAGAGTCTTACCTGGAAAACAACCGCTTCCCACGGGTTTCGGTGACGGAAAGCGTGCCGTATTTGTCGGCTCCGGATGCCGGGCTGCCCCAGGGAGTAAAAGTGGTTCTTACGTTGCCCTCGGGCCGTCGAGACACCCTGCTGTACGCTCCGGCCATCAACCCCAATACCAATAAGGGCTATACACACACGGGCCGTACCCGCATTTCGGCCCGCCCCGGCGACACCTTTAAGCTGGAGGTATATGATACCCAAGGCCGCCGCGTAACGGGTAGTGCTACCATGCCCGCTACCGTGCCGCTAGATAGCGTAGAGTACAAATACAACGACCTGACCGGCTCACAACGCATGGCCTACGTGCTGGCCAGTTTCCGTGACCCCGCCGCCACCGTTGATTTCTACCGTTTTCAAGTGCACAAGCGCTCCGTATCTACTGACCCCGAGGTGGAGTACACTGTGGAAGACCGCCTTTCAAACGGGCAGCCCCTAAGTCTGGGAACATCTTATCAGTTCTCGCCCAAGGATACGGTTTTCGTGACCCTCTACCACCTCGACCGGCCTTACTTTCAGTTTTTGCAATCGGTTCAGGATGCGCGCAACTCCAACGGTAACCCCTTCGCGCAGCCCTCGGCTATAAAAAGCACTGTGGAAGGCGGCATTGGCATCTTTACCATTCTCAGTTACCAGCGCCAGCGGCTTATTTTAAAATAGGCGGCGCTATTTATTAATGCATACAACCTTTGGAGCGGAAGGTAGCTCTTGCTGTTACCTATCCACTTTTTATCATTGGTATATGCTTCGTACCCGTACTACTTCCCTGCTGTTGCTTCTGCTAACGCTGGTGGCGGGCCTGACCAGCAGCTGCGGCATCTTTGAGGAGCCACTTTGCGGCTGTATTCCGCCCCCACTCCCTACTTTCACCAGCGCCCAGCTCACCCAAACCAACACTTGGTGGCTGCAGCAAGTTACCTCCGGTAGCCAAACCGTAAAGGGCGCTGATATTAAAGACCGCTATAGCATGAGCTTCCGGCCAGATGGGACCTACACCCAAACCCTGCTCTCGGATGACACTGATAACCAAGGCACCTGGATGCTGATGGGCACCAGAAACAGCGACCTGCACCTCGTAGACCATAAAGGCGACAACCAGAGCTACACGCTGGAGGGCGCCAACCCTGAAGTGCTTTATTACAGCCGCATGAATAAAAGCGGGCAGCCAGAAGTTTATATGTTCACGGCCAAACCCTAGCCACAACTCACGCTAAGCGCTAGCCCGAGCAACAAAAAGCCGCCGTGCACCAGTGCACGGCGGCTTTTTTCATAGGACTAGACTAACCATAAGCTTCTACAGCTTCTCTAACACCCGCCGGAACAGCGCCGTCAGGCGAGGCTCTGCTACGGCCGCCGTGCGCAGGATATCGGCAATATCTACTTTCTTGAGTTTGCCGGGCGAGGCCAGGTCAGTGATGACAGATACGGCCAGCACAGGCAAGCTCATTTGCACGGCAGCAATTACCTCAGGGGTAGTGCTCATGCCCACAGCGTCGGCCCCAATGGTGCGCAGGTAGCGGTACTCGGCGGGCGTTTCCAGCATGGGGCCAGAAAGGCTGGCGTATACCCCGCGGCGCATGTACTGGCCTAGACCTAATTCCTGGGCGGCTTCTTCAGCCAAGCGCAATAATCCCAGGTCGTAGGGCTCCATCATGTCGGGGAAACGAGGCCCAAGTTCGTCGTAGTTTTTTCCGATCAGCGGGTTGGTGGGCTGCAGGTTGAGGTGGTCCTCAATCAGCATTAGGTCTGAGTACTCAAAGTCGGGGGCTAGGCCGCCGGCGGCGTTGCTCACAAACAGCTTCTCAATCCCGAGCAGCTTCATTACCCGCACCGGAAACACCACCTGCTGCATAGTGTAGCCCTCGTAGTAATGAAAGCGGCCGTGCATCACCAGCACCCGCTTGCCTGCCAGAGTGCCCGCCAGCAACTTGCCCGCGTGGCTTTCCACCGTAGAAACCGGAAAATGAGGAATATCGGCGTAGGAGAAGCTGTGCTTCATTTCTACATCCTTCACCAGCGCGCCCAGGCCAGTACCGAGAATAATTCCTACTTCGGGCTGAAAATCTTGAAGGGTTTGACGGAGGAAGTCGGCGGCTTCGCGGAGTTGCTGCATGCGTATGGTTCAGTTTAGGCTGCAAGGTACTACTTACGCATCAGCCAAAGCCGCGGGGCGGTTAGGTGCTTTGCGTGGTCGGCCCAGGTAGCACCCTAGGCCTGTCATAAACCACAAAAGGGCCGCCAGTATGTGCTGGCGGCCCTTTTGCTGAAGAACATCCTTTATTGAATAGTCATTTCGAATGGCATGCGAGCCTGCACCCCTTTCATCTCGGTGAGGGTTTTGTATTGCTCATACATGGGGTACATGGGGCCCATTTCCTGCTTTACCAGCTGCAGGCGTACCTCTTCGCTGAAGCCGCTGAAGAGTGACTCAGCAAACGACTTCTGGCGGGGCAGCTTCTGAATTTTGTAGTCGCCCTCCTTGAGCTTGGCCCGGCGGGCGGCAATGCGCAGGGCATCATCAAACGAGCCCAGCACGTCAACCAAGCCGCGGGCTTTGGCCTCGGAGCCCGACCACACCCGACCCGAGGCTAAGCGGCGCAGACGCTCAACGGGCATGTGGCGGCCAGCGGCAGCTTTGGTGGTGAAGTCGGCGTAAATGCGGTTGATTTCGGCCTGAAACTGGCTCTGCTCAAAAGGCGTGAGCGCGCGCGTGATGGTGGGAAAGTCGGAGAACTTGCCGGTGGTTACGCGGTCAGTAGTAATGCCAATTTTATCCCGCAGAAAAGGCTCAATGTTTGGCAATACCCCAAATACCCCAATGCTGCCCGTGATAGTGGTGGGGTGCGCCACAATAGTATCGCAGCCCATAGCAATGAAGTAGCCGCCAGAAGCTGCCACATCCGACATGGAGCAGATGATAGGCTTTACTTTCTTGGTCAGCATCACCTCGCGGTAGATAATATCAGAAGCCAGAGAGGAGCCACCAGGCGAGTTCACGCGCAGTACTACGGCCTTCACCTTGTCGTCGAGGCGGGCTTTGCGGATGGCCTCAGCGAAACGCGTGCTGCCAATGCTATTGTTGCCGCCTTTGCCCGTCACAATGTCGCCCTCGGCGTAAATCACGGCAATGCGATTACCGCTGTTAGCGTCATCTTTATCCTCGTTTTTGGAGTAATCGCTCAGGCTGATGAGGCTGAGCTTTTTGTCTTTCTTCACGCCCAGCTTGCCTTTGATGTAGTCGGTAGCCTGGTCGTAGTAGCCGAGGTCGGTCACAAGGCCAAGGCGCTTGGCGTCGTCGGCGTTGTGCACCAGCATAGAGTCAGAAATGACCTTGGCGCGGGCGGGCGCCAGCTTACGGGCCGCCGATACATCGGCCAGCATGGCATCGTTGATGGAGTTCAGGAATGAGGACGTTTGGAGCCGGGCCGAGTCGGACATGCTGGTGCGGAAGTAGGGCTCCACGGCGCTCTTGAACGAGCCCACCCGGAAGATCTGCGCCTGCACGCCCAGCTTATCAAACAGGTTTTTGTAGTACATGGTTTCGGAGCTGAGGCCGTTGAACTCCAAAGTGCCCTGGGGGTTCAGATAGAGCTTATCAGCCACAGAAGCCAGGTAGAAGCTTTTCTCCGACTGCGCATCGGCGTACGACACGATAAATTTGCCCGACTTTTTGAACTCAAGCAGTTCGTGACGCACTTCCTCCAGCGAGGCCATACCGCCCTGCACCAAGTCCAGGTTCAGGAAAATGCCCTTGATGTCGCCGTCTTCCTTGGCCCTGCGAATACTGGCTTTCAGCTCATCTAGACCAATGCTGCTGCTCTGCCCACCAACCAGGCTCGAAAACGGATTATCAAACTCCCGCTCCCCAATCGGCTTATCCAGCGTCAGTTCCAGCACCGAGTTGCTGGCTACGGTCACTTCTTTATCGGAAGAAGCCAGACCCACGATAAGCCCAATCAGCAGCAGAAAACCTAAACCAGCGAACAGCACCAGCCCAGTGAGAGTGGCCAGCACGTATTTAAAAAATTGTCTCATTGAAAAAGAAGGAATAGCAAATTAGGTCTCTTAACAAATGTAGAGGCTTTTGTAGTGCCCCGCCGGGTATTCAACGAACCGGCCATTTTGTAGCGGGAACAGGTAGTGAAGCCTGATAAGGTGCTGGGGTGGCCCAGCTGGTTGTTATGGCGAGGGCGGAAGCAATCCTTCCTTGTTCACAGGAAGAAACCTTGGAGAACCAGAAAGCCCTTAGCTCTGCAGTGGAAACCAAGGCTTTTGAATAGGTCGGTGGTTTGCGCACAGAGAAGGAAGGATTGCTGCGTCCTCGCCATTACAGTGTTGCCAGGCCACCTCACTTCGTCACCTCAGCCCCACTTAGTACCCATACTTCTCGCCCCAAAGATGGCGGAGGCGCTCCTGGGCTTTGGTTTCGGCGGGGTTGTGGCCCGGGTGGTAGAAGACGCGGCCACTGAGCTGCTCGGGCATGAACTCCTGATAGGCGAAGTTGCCCTCGTAGTCGTGGGAGTACATGTAGGTGTTGCCGTAGCCCAGCTCCTCCATAAGCTTGGTGGGCGCGTTGCGCAGCGGAATGGGTACGGGCTGCACGCCCTGCTGGCGCACCAGGGCCCGCGCCTCCCTGATGGCTTTGTAGCTGGCGTTGCTCTTGGGCGACGTGGCGAGGTACACCACCGTCTGGCCTAGAATAATATCCGACTCCGGCATGCCAATAACCGTGACGGCCTGGAAGCAGCTTTGGGCCAGAATGAGGGCGTTGGGATTGGCTAGGCCTACATCTTCACTGGCCAAAATCAGCAAGCGGCGGGCAATGAACTTCACGTCTTCGCCGCCCTCCAGCATTACGGCCAGGTAGTACAGCGCGGCGTTGGGGTCAGAGCCGCGGATGCTCTTGATGAAGGCCGAAATAACATCGTAGTGCATCTCGCCGCCTTTATCATAGCGGGTAAGGTGCTGCTGGGCCAGTTGCTGTACGGCCTCATCGGTGATGATGATTTCGCCGGTCTTGGGGTTGGGGCGGCTGGCTTCTACCACAATATCGAGCAGGTTGAGCAGCTTGCGCGCATCGCCACCCGAAATCATTAGCAAAGCGCCGTACTCGGCTACGCGCACTTTTTTCTGCTTGAGAACCTCGTCCTCGGCTAGGGCTTTGTCTACTAGGCCAGTCAGCACTTCCTTGCTGAGCGGCTCCAGCACGTACACTTGCGCCCGGCTTAGCACGGCCGGAATCACCTCAAACGAGGGGTTCTCAGTGGTTGCCCCAATCAGCGTGACGATGCCCTGCTCCACGGCGCCCAATAGCGCATCCTGCTGCGACTTGCTGAAGCGGTGAATCTCGTCGATGAACAGCACGGTGCCGCGCTGGCGCTTGGCCTTTTCAATTACGTCGCGTACATCCTTTACCCCGGCATTTACGGCGCTGAGGGAGGCAAAAGGCTGGCCTAGCTCCTGAGCCAGTAGGTTGGCCAGTGTGGTTTTGCCTACGCCCGGCGGGCCCCATAAAATCAGACTAGGCAGGCGCCCGGCAGCCAGGTAGCGCCGCAGTACCCCCTCGGGCCCGATGAGGTGCTTTTGGCCCGCATATTCATCCAGGGTGCGCGGCCGCATCCGCTCCGCCAACGGTGCACCCGGCCGGGGCGGGTACATAGCAGACTGGGAAGCAGGTTGAGGATCAGAATCAAAAAGAGAGCCGGTTGACATAGCGAGGGGAATGTAAGGTAAAGGTAGCGTAGGTCAGGCAGAGGAATACAGAATACCTCAGACCGTCATGCTGAGCCTGCCGAAGCATCTCTACCTCTGGCAAACTCCAGTCTAGCAGGCGAAGCGGTAGAGATGCTTCGACTGCGCGGACGTTAGATGAAGCATGACGGTCTATGTTGTTGAACTGGCCTACGACCTACCAGCTGGAAAATCGTTGTACGAAACGCGAAGCGGAAGTGGCAGCTGGCGCTACCTTTACGGCCCATGAAAAATGCCGTCCGAGTTCACGCCGCTTTGTTTGTGGTGGCCCTGATTTATGCCGCCAACTATAGCATCTCTAAGGATGTGATGCCGCGGTACATGGGGCCATTTGGGCTGGTACTGCTGCGCATTGTAGGCGCGGCGTTGTTCTTTGGGATTGTCAGCCGGATAGTTGCTCCGCAAGACCGAATTACCGGCCGCGCCGACAACCTACGGGCCATTGCGTGTGGCCTGCTGGGCATTGGGCTGAACCAGCTGCTGTTCTTTTCGGGCCTCAACCTCACCTCCCCCATCAATGCCTCCCTCATCCAGACGGTGGCGCCCATTGTAACGGTTCTGGCTTCGGTGGTGCTGCTCGGCGAAAAGCTTACGCTGCCGCGGCTGCTTGGGATAGGCCTAGCGGGTGTGGGCGCGGCGCTCATTATTCTTGGCCGCGGGCACGGGCCGGCCGCCGCTCCGGGCCAGGATACCATGCTGGGTAACCTGTTTATCCTGCTCAACGCCACCGCCTTCGGGGTGTACCTGGTAATTGTGATGCCCCTGATGCGCAAGTATCACCCATTCACGGTGCTGGCGCGCATATTCCTGGTGGGGGCCGTGTTGGCCGTACCCGCCGGCTGGCAGCAGGTGCAGCAGCCCGACTATGCCAGCTTCCCACTGGGCATTTGGGCCGCCATTGTGTACATGGTAGTGTGCCTGACCATTATGGCCTATTTGCTCAACAACTGGGCCTTAAAGTATGCGTCGCCGTCGTTGCTGGGGGCTTACATTTACTTGCAGCCGGCGCTGGCAGTGCTTATTGCCGTGAGCCTGGGCAAAGACACCCTCACAACTGCCAAGGCTCTGCAGGCGCTCCTGATTTTTGGAGGCGTGTTCCTGGTCAGCCGTAAGCCCAAGCACCAGCCGGTAGCCACCGCCATTCCGCTGGAGCCCGTGCAGGATTAGTGGCCTACGAGCAAGAGCATTGTCATCAGCACGAATTTTTGTGCCACCGTTCCGCGTTGTTCCTGCAACGCTGAGGTGCCAACGGTGTCTTAGAGGCGTTGCTGCGGTTGCCAGGCCTGTTTTACGTAGTTCGCGCGCCTGCCTCATCCTGGGCTTACTGCGCAATACCCTCCGAAAACGGGGCAACGGTTTTCAATGCCAACAAGCCTTGGTTCAGCACATAACATGTAATTTCAGCTCCTAATCCTTCCCATTCCATATGTTAAAACACGCAGTACGCTGCCTCGGTATGGTTGCCTTTCTCCTATTAACGGGGGGCTCCGCCGCGCTGGCACAAGTAGGTCCGGGCACCCAATGGACCAAAGATGGCTACGGCTACATGCGGACGCAGAACGACGAAATTGTTCAGCTCGACGCCCGCGACCCCAGCAAGTCTACCACCCTTATCAGCAAAGAGCAGCTGACGCCCGCCGGGCAGTCGGTGCCCCTGAAAGTGCGGCGCTTTGCCTTCTCCGACAACGGCCGCCAGGTGCTGCTCAATACCAACACCAAGAAAGTGTGGCGCTACGATACCCGCGGCGACTACTGGGTGTATAACCTTGATGGCAAGAAGTTGACGCAGCTGGGCAAAGGCCGCCCCGAGTCGTCGCTGATGTTTGCCAAGTTCTCGCCCGATGGCAGCAAGGTGGCCTACGTGAGCGAGCACAACCTCTACGTGGAGAACCTGGCCGATAACACCATCACGCCGCTCACCACCGATGGGACCACAGGCCTCATCAACGGCACCTTTGACTGGGTGTATGAGGAGGAGCTGGACTGCCGCGACGGTTTCCGCTGGAGCCCCGATGGGCAGAAGCTGGCCTACTGGCAGCTCGACGCTACCAAGACCCGCAACTACCTGATGCTAAATACCACCGACGCCCTCTACCCCTTCACGGTGCCCGTGGAGTACCCCGTAGTAGGCGAAGACCCTAGCCGCTGCCGCATTGGCGTGGTGCCCGTGGCTGGTGGCGTTACCAAGTGGATGGAAGTGCCCGGCGACGCCGTGCAACACTACATTCCGCGCATGGAGTGGGCCGGCAACAACGAGCTGATTCTGCAACAGCTGAACCGGCGCCAGAACGAGAGCAAGCTGATGCTGGCTACTGCTGCTAGCGGAGCCGTGCGCCCGCTCTACACCGAAACCGACAAGGCCTGGATTGACGCTAAAGAAGGCGCCGTGGGCTGGAACTGGGTTAACGATGGTAAGAGCTTCGTGTGGTCGAGTGAAAAGGACGGCTGGCGCCACCTCTATAACATTGACCGAAAGGGCAAAGCTACGCTGCTGACCAAAGGCGACTACGACGTTATCAGCATCGAGAACATTGATGAGAAGGCCGGCACCATTTACTTCATGGCCTCCCCCACCAATGCCACCCAAACCTACCTGTACCAAGTACCGCTAAAAGGCGGCAAAGCTGCCCGCGTGACGCCCCAGAACCTGGCCGGCTCGCACAGCTACGACATCTCGCCCAACGGCAAAATTGCCCTGCATAACTACTCCAGCAGCACGGTTTTTCCCGTTGCCGACGTAGTTTCCCTGCCTGCTCACCAGCGCCTGAACGGCGGCGAAACGCCCGCTCAGGCCAAGAGCCTGAAGCTGCCCAAGGTGGAGTTCTTCCAGGTGAAGACCACCGATGGCGTGACGCTGGATGGCTGGATGGTGAAGCCCACCAACTTCGACCCCGCCAAGAAGTACCCCATCGTGTTCTACGTGTACGGGGAGCCCGCCAGCCAGACCGTAACGGACCGTTTCGGTACTGGCTTCAACCGCCTCTACCAAGGCAGCATGGCCGATGACGGCTACATCTACGCTTCCCTGGAAAACCGCGGTGCCCCCGCGCCCCGCGGCCGTGAGTTCCGCAAGGCTATTTACCACAACATTGGTAGCCTCAACATCCGCGACCAGGCCATGGGCGCGAAGGAAGTGCTGAAAAACAGCTTCGTTGACACCAGCCGCGTAGCGGTATGGGGCTGGAGCGGCGGCGGCTCTTCGACTCTTAACCTGCTGTTCCAATACCCCCAGATCTACAAGACGGGTATTTCTATTGCGGCCGTTGACAACCAACTGAACTACGACAACATTTACCAGGAACGCTACATGGGCCTGCTGCCCGAAGACAAGCATTTCTTCGTAGACAATTCACCGCTGGCCCACGCTAAAAACCTGCGTGGCAACCTGCTGCTCATCCACGGCACCGGCGACGACAACGTGCACTATAACAACGCCGAGCAGATGATTAATGAGCTGGTGAAAAACAACAAAACCTTCCAGCTGATGGCCTACCCCAACCGGACCCACGGTATCTCGGAAGGCGAAGGCACTACGCGCCACCTGGCTTCTACCTACACTAAATTCCTCAAGGAGAACTGCCCTCCCGGCGGCAGATAGGCCTAGAGTTGCATAAATAAGCCCAAGAGGCCTAGCCGTTAGTAACGGCTAGGCCTCTTTTTTGTGGATGAGTGACCATCGAACGATGTAAAGAAGCATACTTGGACAACCGGCGTCAGAACAACTGGCCTAGAACAACAGGGTAAACCACATCCGTAAGACGAGACTCCCATCAATGCGTCTCTACTTAAAGCTTACGTCAGCCTCTTAGCGACGGATAGCCCGCTGCAGGATGCTCCAATAACGCACCGGAAATAGTCGCTCCAATACGGAAACGGCTTTGGCATCTGCCCCGACTAGAATACGGGGGCGGCGCTGCTCCAGGCCTCTCACGATGATTTCGCCCGCTTTTTCGGGTGGCATGCGAAGTAGCTTTTCGTGGCGGGTGCGCTCCTCTTCTATCTCTTTCTCTGTTACGCCACCTGGCGCCCGCGCACTCTTGGCAATGGAAGTAGCCACGCCGCCTGGGTGCACCACGCTTACGCCAATACGGGTGCCTTCCAGCTCGTGCCGCAGGGCGTTGGAGAAGCCTCGTACGGCAAATTTGCTGGCCGAATATGCCGTTTGGCCGGGCGGCGAGATCAGGCCGTAGAGGCTGGACATATTTACTATTCGAGCGTCGTCGCTTTGGTGCAGCAGGGGCAAACAGGCCCGCGTGAGGCGCACCACGGCGTGGAAGTTGATTTCCATGAGCCAGTCGAAATCGGCCTCGCTTACCTGCTCAAACGTGCCGCCCAACGCCACGCCGGCGTTGTTGATAAGAACATCTAAATAACCGTGCGCCGCGTGCACCTGAGCGGGCAGCTGGCGGATGGCCTCCCGGTCGGCTACGTCGAGCAGATGTGTGGTGACTCGTATACCTAAGTTCCGGCACTGAGCGGCGGTTTGCGCCAGGGCGTCCTCGTTGATATCGACCAAAGCCAGGTGACAACCCCGATGTGCCAGCGCCAGCGCTATGCCTCTACCAATACCTCCGCCGGTCCCGGTAATAAGAGCCATTCTGTCCTCGAGCTTCATGGCATTACTCCTTTAGGTCCGAAGTGCATAACCCCATCGGCCAGGCGGCTAAAACGGATGGTCAGGAGGTCTTGCAGGTAGTTCTGGTATACTTTCCAGGGCCGCCGGGAGCCTTGTTTGGGCAATACCGCCTGGGCGCGCTGCACGTAACCGGAAGTAAAGTTGAGAAACGGCTCCGGCTCCACATTTTGCTCTTTGCGCGGCACAGCAATATCGAGGTGGTGGCGGTCCATGTAGCGCAGCAACCGGCAGACGTACCCCGCGGTGAGGTCGGCCTTCAGCGTCCAGGAGGCATTGGTGTACCCGAAGGCCATGGCAAAGTTGGGCACGTCGCTGAGCATCATGCCCTTATAGGTTAAGCTTTGGTTGGGCTCCACCAGCTGACCATCTACGTGCAGCTGCATGCCGCCTAATAGTTTGATCTTTAAGCCCGTGGCCAGTACCACTACATCGGCCGGCAGCTCCTGCCCCGACTTCAACCGTAGGCCACTTGCAGTGAAGCGCTCAATTTCATCGGTCACAACGGTGGCGTGGCCTTCCCGCACCGCCTGAAACAAATCACCATCCGGCACCACGCACACGCGCTGGTCCCAGGGCTTGTAGCTTGGAGTGAAGTGGGTGCCCACATCGTAATCGGGCCCTAGTTCCTGCTTAGCCAGCTGCACAATGCGCTTTTTGGCCAGCTTTGGCTTGCTGCGCGCTATCCGGTACAGCACAATGCTTTGCAGTACGTTTTTCCAGCGGGTAGCCCGATAGGCCAGTTGGGCGGGCAAATACTGCCGCAGCTTGGCAGCAATGGCATCTTCTGAAGGCCGGGTTACAATGTACGATGGGGAGCGTTGCAGCATGGTCACGTGTGCCGCCGATTTAGCCATGGCTGGCACCAGCGTTACGGCCGTGGCCCCGCTGCCTACCACTACCACGTGCTTACCGGAGTAATCTAGCTCTTGGGGCCAGAACTGAGGTAGCACCACCGCCCCCTGAAATTCTGCCTCGCCCGGAAACGTGGGGCGGTGGGCCTCCTCATAACTATAATAGCCGCTGCACACATATAGGAACCGCGCCCGTAGGGTCCGAGCCTCGCCCGTGGAGTGGTGCTTTACTTCTACCGTCCAACAGGCCTCCGTGCTAGACCAGGCCGCTCCTATCACCTCATGGCCAAACCGAATGTGCTGCAGAATGCCGCTTTCCCGGGCAGTTTCCTCAATGTAGCTCCGGATAGATGGGCCGTCGGCAATGGCTTTAGGGTTCTTCCAGGGCTTAAAGCCGTAGCCCAAGGTGTACATATCAGAATCGGAGCGGATGCCGGGGTACCGGAACAAGTCCCAGGTGCCGCCTACTGCTTCGCGTGCCTCCAGAATGGCGTAGCGCTTACCGGGGCAGCGCTCCTGTAAAGCATACGCAGCTCCAATACCGGATAACCCGGCCCCAACGATTAGCACGTCGAGCAGCGGCTCTGCAGTAGCAGAATAAGGAGTAGCCATAGAATAAGATAGGACATAGGTGAGAATGGCTCCGTGAACACTCAGGCACCGAAAAGCATCCCACTCCAGCTCAATTCTCTACTTCGTTCGTGGGTGGTTAACGAAATGCCCCAAACAGGCCTCAAGTCCATTGCATGGGCAAGTCGCTGTGAACTGGGCTATTCCTATTCCAAACCTACTCTGACTTATCCAGACGACTAGCGAACTTCCAGACCATCATAATACCTGCTACTGCCTGTATGCCTAGGCCTAGAATGACTACTATGTCGGCGCCCGCCATGTTATTGGATTTAAGGAAACCCGCTAACAATACAATGGCCATACCGGCCAACAACACCAGAAACAGTGTACGGTAAGAAATAGAAGCCATTAGGAAGCAAGATTAGATAGGGCAGAGACCGGCAAAGTGATGGTAAGGCCGAGACATAACGTGTGACCTAATAACGCAAAAAAGCCCCGTTCAGCTAACTGAACGGGGCTTTTCTTTTGCTTAATGTGGCTTACAGGTGAATTACCTCGCCGTAAGCAGCAGCGGCAGCTTCCATGATAGCTTCCGACATAGTGGGGTGCGGGTGCACCGACTTAATGATTTCGTGGCCGGTGGTTTCGAGCTTGCGCGCTACCACTACCTCGGCAATCATTTCCGTCACGTTGGAGCCAATCATGTGGGCGCCCAACCACTCGCCGTACTTCTTGTCGAAGATTACCTTCACGAAGCCGTCTTTCACGCCACCAGCGGAGGCTTTGCCTGAGGCCGAGAAGGGGAATTTGCCCACCAGAATGTCGTAGCCCTGTTTTTTGGCTTCTTCTTCGGTGAGGCCTACCGAGGCAATTTCTGGCGAGGCGTAGGTGCAGCCAGGAATGTTCTGATAGTTAAGTGGCTCGGGGTGGTGGCCGGCAATTTTCTCTACGCAGATGATACCCTCGGCAGAAGCTACGTGCGCCAGTGCGGGGCCGGGCACGATGTCGCCAATGGCGAAGATGCCGGGTACGTTGGTCTGGTAGAAGTCGTCGACGATGATGCGGCCTTTCTCCACCTTAATACCCAGCTCTTCGAGGCCGATGTTCTCGAGGTTGGTAACCACGCCCGCCGCCGACAGCACTACGTCGCAGGCAATCTGCTGCTCGCCTTTAGCGGTTTTGATGGTCACGTTGCAGCCTTCGCCGCTGGTGTCCACTTTGGTTACCTCGGCACTGGTCATCACGTTCACGCCAATTTTCTTGAAGGATTTCTCCATCTGGCGCGATACCTCTTCGTCCTCCACGGGCACGATGCGGGGCAGGTACTCTACCACCGTCACCTCAGAGCCCATGGTGCGGTAGAAGTAGGCAAACTCCACACCAATAGCGCCGGAGCCAACTACCACCAAACGCTTGGGCAGCTGGGGCAGCACCATGGCCTGGCGGTAGCCAATGATTTTTTTACCATCAATGGGCAGAGCGGGCAGCTCACGCGAGCGGGCACCGGTGGCCAGGATGATGGACTTCGCCTCTACGGTTTCTTTCGAGCCGTCCTGCTTCGTCACTTCTACCTTGCCGGGAGCCGTCAGCTTGCCGGTGCCGGATACCACGTCAATTTTGTTCTTCTTGAACAGGAAGTTGATGCCTTTGCTCATGCCATCGGCCACGCCGCGGCTGCGCTGGATTACGGCATTAAAGTCGTAGCCCACTCCATCAGCCTTCAGACCGTAGTCGCCGGCGTGGTTGAGGTATTCGAATACCTGGGCGCTCTTGAGCAGGGCTTTGGTTGGGATACAGCCCCAGTTGAGGCAGATACCACCGAGCGACTCGCGCTCTACCACGCCTACTTTCAGACCAAGCTGCGAAGCCCGGATAGCGGCTACGTAGCCGCCGGGGCCGCTGCCGACAACGACCAGGTCGTATTGCAATGCCATGTTGTACAGGTTGAAGGTTTGGAAGGAAAACACCCCGCCGTTTATAAGAGTCCGGACGCGGCCGGACAAAGATAGGCACGCCGCGCAACTCCGCACCTACCCAAGGGCTTCACTGCTAGCCCAGGGTCACAAAATTATGGCCTACGGTTCAGCCTTTGCCTTAGTCTCCGCGTACAAGGGCCGTATGCGCTGGAAAATCTATTTTCCGCTTCTTCTCACTCTGCCATTACCCATGAAATTACCGGTACTTTCTTTTTTGTCTCTGGCTACCCTACTGCTCACCACGGAGTGCGCCCGCACCACTGAAGCAGAAAGGCCCACTACATCGGCCGCCCGTAACATTGGCCGCGAAACGGTTATTGCCCGTGCTGCCGATACGGCCAGCACTGCCTCCACTCTTGTAACCGCTTCGGCAGCGCCCACCGCCCCTACCGCAGTAGAAGCCGCCGCCCGTAAAACCGCCGCCGATTATAAAGCCGAAATCAGGGCAGCGGATGTTACGCTGAAGAGCACCCCGCGCAACTTTGACGCCCTCCTGACCCGGGCCAAAGCCAAGAGCCACCTCAAGGATTACGCTGATGCCATTGCTGACTACAACGCCGCGCTGCGCCTGAAGCCGACTAATGCCGAGGCTTACTACAACCGGGGCCTCAACCGCCTGAAGCTAAAGCAGTACTCCCCTTCCATCTCCGACTTTACCAAGGCCATCAAGTACAACCCCGAAGACAAGGAAGCGTACTTTGGCCGGGGCGCTGCTAAAATGCAGATGTTCAACTTCAAGAGCGCCATCCCCGACTTCACTAAAGCCTTGGCCCTCGACTCTAGCTACGCTGACGCCTACGAGTACCGCGGTATCAGCTACTCCTCCATTAACAAACCCAATGAGGCCAAAGCCGACCTAGAAAAAGCCACCCAGCTCAACCCCGAAGCCGCCAAGAGCCTACGCCGCTACGCGGGCAAGTAGGTGAATTTGTGAAGTGCGGAAGGCCGGTCTAGGCTTATTGTCATTGCGAGTGGAGCGAAGCAATCTTTCCTTCCTCATGGCCCGAACCGTCGAAACACAAAAAAGCCCTTACTCCACAATGGAAGTAGGGGCTTTTTTATGTCCTCAGAAGTTGTGCTTACGACAAGGAAGGATTGCTTCGCTCCGCTCGCAATGACCACAGGCCTAGACCGGCCTTCCGCAACTTCACCACTTCACCACTTCACCACTTCACCTACTTGCCCAGCAGCAGCTTCACATAGAAGCTGGGCTGGCGCAGCCGTTCGCGCAGGTCCAGGTCCAGGAACATGTTGCTGATGGTTTCGGCCAGCGTGGGGTTGTTGGCGGCGCGGTTAGCCACAAAGTTGAACAGCCACGGGTAGTTGAGCAGGCGCTGCATGCCGCGGCTCAGGCGCAGCTCCTGCCACAAGCGGTTATACACGGCGCCATCGTAACCCTTCAGGAACTCTGGCGTGAAATTTTGGGCCGCCAGGGCGCGTCCGGCCCAGTCGGCGGCGTGGCGCCCCGATACCATGGCGTGGCTGATGCCTTCGCCGGAGAATGGGTCGATGAGGGAGCCAGCATCGCCGAGCAGCAGGTAGCCAGCGCCGGATAGTGGCCTACGCCTGGAACCTAGCGGCAGCCCAAAACCTCGTACTGGCCCCAAACGCTCAGCTGTGGCAAAACGCTCTTTCAGGGCTGGGTGGGTGTGCAGCATTTCCTCCAGCCGCTCGCGCAGCTTCACCTTTTTCTTGGAAACGGCTTCCGTCAGCATGCCCACGCCCACATTGGCTTCGCCGTTGGGCAATGGAAACACCCAGAGGTAGCCGGGCAGGAAGTCCTTAATGAAGTGCAGTTCAATGAAGTTATCGGGGTGTAGGCCAGTGACGCCGCGGTAATAGGCCCGCAGGCCGGCGCAATGGTGGGCCGGCTCCAGCTCGTGGCCCCCAATCTGGCGCGCAAAGCTCGACTGTGCCCCGTTGGCTACCAGCAGCAACTTAGCAGTAGCCAGTTCCTCCCCTGCCGGGCCTAGCAAGCGCCAGCGGCCATCGGGCAGCTGCTCGTGGCGGGCTACATCTACATTCTCGCGGAAGTCAATTTCGGGGCGCTGCCGCACTTCTTCAATCAGGAAATTATCGAAGTGAATGCGCTTGCTGATGTGGCCGGCGGAGCGGTCGGTGGCGGCATTGTACCGGGGCTTGAACGGCACAGCCAGGCGACGGCCGTTGGGGGCGTAAAAGTCAATGCCCCAGCTTGGCAGCTGAATGGGCTCGGCGGCCAGGCGCTCCGGCAGGCTCTCACCTATCCGGCGGAGCTCGTTGATAACTTTACCACTAAGGGCATCACCGCACACTTTGTCGCGGGGGAAGGTGGCGCGGTCGAGGAGCAGGCAGCGGTGGCCGGCATTGGCCAAGTGTAACGCCGCCGTAGCGCCGCCAGGGCCAGCGCCCAGAATACAAATATCGGTGTCAGGCATAGACGAGTGGCGAAGATACACGCCAGAAGCGGTAGTTTGGGCGTTATGCCCGCTGCAACACTAGAATTCCGCTTTGGCTACCTAGGTGGCCTATTGCCTTTCGTTGCTACCTTCGCCTCCATGACGAAACTGCTCGAAGGAAAAGTGGCCCTGATTACGGGTGCTTCCAAAGGAATCGGCCGCGCCATTGCGGTATATTTCGCCCAACAGGGCGCTCAGGTGGCTTTCACCTACCTCTCCAGCGTGGAAAAAGGCCAGCAGCTCGAACAGGAGTTGGCCGCGCACGGCTCAAAAGTCAAAGGCTTCCGCTCCGACGCCTCCGTTTACGCCGAAGCGGAAAAGCTGGTGGATGACGTAGTAGCCGAGTTCGGGAAGCTGGACGTGCTGGTAAATAATGCCGGCATCACCCAAGACGGTTTGCTCATGCGTATGAGTGAGCAGCAGTGGGACCAGGTAATCGACGTGAACCTGAAATCAGTATTCAACCTGACCAAGGCCGCCACCAAGCCCATGATGCGCGCCAAAGCCGGCAGCATCATCAACATGACCTCAGTAGTAGGCATCAAAGGCAACGCCGGCCAGGCCAACTATGCGGCTTCTAAAGCGGGCATCATTGGCTTCACAAAGTCGGTGGCCCTGGAGCTGGGCTCGCGCAACATCCGCTGCAACGCCATTGCTCCCGGCTTCATTGAAACGGAAATGACCGGTGCCCTCGACCCCAAGCAGGTAGACGAGTGGCGCAAAGCCATTCCGCTGCGCCGCGGCGGCACGCCCGAAGACGTGGCCAAAGCCACCGCCTTCCTCGCCTCCGACGACAGCAGCTACATCAGTGGCCAGGTGCTGCAGGTAGACGGCGGTATGCTGACCTAGGCCAATTAGGCCAGTTTTAGGCTGCGTATAAATAGAACGTCATGCTGAGCTTGTCGAAGTATCTCTACCGGGGCATTACTAGTTCAGCACAGTAATGCCCCGGTAGAGATACTTCGACAAGCTCAGCATGATGTATTTTACATGGCTGATTTACCAGATATATGCTTCGCTATCTGCTCCCACTTCTTCTGCTACTGGCTGTTTCATTAGTGGCCTACCCGCGTTTGCACCGCCGATTTACGCGCTTTCAGCAAAGGCAATCGGCCCAGACGATGGTAGCTAAACTAGCTCCCAAACTTCGTAACGGCGACCTGGTTTTTCAGACGTCGCAATCGGCCCAGAGCCAGGCTATTCAGTTGGCCACGCACTCACCCTACAGCCACTGCGGTATCCTGTTTCAGCGCAACGGGGAGTGGCGTGTGTTTGAAGCCGTGCAGCCCGTAAGCGAAACCTCCCTGGTGGCCTGGGCCGCGCGGGGCAAAGACGGCAAAGTAATAGTAAGGCGCCTCCGCGAGGCTGAAACCGTGCTGACGCCCGCGGCCTTACAGCGCCTGAAAGCCGCCGGCGAGCAGTACCGCGGCAAGAGCTACGACCTGTACTTCGGCTGGTCTGATGACCGGATTTACTGCTCAGAACTGCTCTGGAAGATGTACCAGCAAGCAACCGGCCGCGAAATTGGGAAGCTGCAGACGCTACGCGAGTTTGACCTGAGCCACCCCGCCGTGCAAGCCAAGCTGCAGGAGCGCTACGGTGAGCATATTCCTTTGGATGAGAAGGTAATTTCTCCCGTGCGGATGCTGGAGAGCAGGGAGTTGGTGACAGTCAACTAGGCCTACCCTTTGGCTTCTGTTGGCTACTTGCCCGTACCTGATACTGCTTTATCGTAGGAAAATGGCAGGCTCATTCGAATTTCGTGTTCCTCACCGCTTGAGTTGGTAAAGCGAGCGGTGCGCATAACGCGCTGGGCTTCTTCATCGCAGCCACTGCCTATGCCTTTTACCACGAGTACGTTTTGTGGTACGCCTTGCGGGTCAATGACCATTTGTAGAACGACTTTGCCCGACACTTTATTTTTCTTGGCCTGCTCAGGATAGACCAATTGAGCCTGTAGCGCTTCGTAGCTACCAATCAACTCTACCGGCGACTTATGCACTTCCCGGGCACGAGGCGAGACATACAACTCTGGTGGGTTTGGGTTGTGCGTGGCAGTAGGTACCTGGTAGGCAATGCCAAATTGCTGTAAATACGGTTCAAGCGGACCTAACCCAATTTTTGCCCGCCTTACGTTTACGTTCGGCTCATCCTCGATGGGGTATAACTGTTTACGACCATCGGGCCAAATATGAGGCTGAGTGCCATATACCTGCGGTTCGCCCTTCTCAGTTTTCACCCTATCCACTAGCAAGGCCACTGACGACCAGTTCAGCTCGCCTTTATCGGCGGCGGCTGTGAGCATCGGCAAGTACTTTTCATCGGGGTTGTGCTGTATAATCAAGAACACCACCGACTTATAATACTCGCCTACCACTGACTTTCCCGGATAGCCATAAATGGCTACCAAGCTATCAGCCTGCCGAATCAGCCGTGCGTCCAGCGGCTCTTGCTCCCGCATAGCGGCCACTGCCTGCGGCGAGTTGACTCCGTATTGCTGGTCAGCCGCCTGCGCCAACAGACGGTTATGTTGGTCCTGATAGCGCATTTTCCGTATCAGTGCCAACAAGGAGGGGTTGAAGTTGGCCTCGTGGCGCTGCTGTTTCTGATGGGCCTGACGCAACACTGCCGTCCAGCCCGACTGCGTAGTAAGCGGCGCAAAAGCAGGCTCAGCGCGCAGGGTTTCCTCCCAGTAGTATCCCTGCGCCACGGCCTGCTTCAACTGGCGCAAAGCGGTACGGGTGTCGCCTTGGCGGGCGGCAGCCTGCGCGACCTGGTAGGGCGAGGGTGCCAGTTTGCTGGGCTGTGCAGCGGTAGAACTGATTAGGGCGCAAATGAGGGCAACAGTGGCCAGATAATGTGCAATAGATCGGGGCATAAGCGTATAGTAGCAGGTAGCAGAAGCAGCAGTTAACCTACAGTTTTTTCCGGTTACTTCTGCCGCTTCCTTCTGCTGTAGACACTACGCGAGTTTGACTTAGGCCACCCCGCCGTGCCAGTCAAGGCGCATCCACATGAATAAAAGGGTTATTTCACCCATGCGGATGCTGGAGAGTAGGTAATTGGTGACAGTGTGGTGAGCTTTATTTGCTATATAGCTGTGCACGCAGTTCTTGAAATACATCTTTGCCTGCACTAGGGTAATGTAGTACAACGTTGTTTCTCCCTTGAAACTTCATATAATAACTACTACCATACTGATAATCAGACGCTGACCCTCGTTTTAAAGTAGCAGGAATAAAATCCTGCATGTAACGCAATACTAACGACTCATCGCTCAGCGTGAGTAATTTGCGGACTTTCATACGGTACCGTCTATCCGTCCTGTATGAGCATTCTAGTGAGTCCACCCAATACTCAGCAAAGTATGTGCGGGTCGTATCAGTAAAATCTAACTCATTGTATTTCTCTCCACCGCCCTGAAATACCTTGATTAGTTCTCGGCGCCCACCCCACTCTCCGCAGCCAGCATATCCTACTCCCAACTTAATAGTATCTAAGCCAATATTAGGCAAACTGTGTAAGCTTTTGGAAGGGGGAGCCTTGAACACTGTTTTCGTCAATACAAACGCTACACTAGTCACGAATAATAGACCCAGGATAATCTTTTGCATAAGTACCGGAATGTATAGAGCATACGACTTCTGCTGTAATATGCTATCAGATTTCCATATCTGCTTTCTCCCTGGCAACCGCCTACCTTCGCTTTCTCACCTTAGCTGCGACGCAACTCTGCGAGGCAATCTGGGGTTCTTAGCTTCACACTGATTCTGCTGGCATTTGCTACTATCTGCTTCCCCCTGGTTTATACTGTTGTGCCTGGCCGTGGGCGCGGGCTATGCGGCCCTGCTCTACTCGGCTAAAGCGCCCTGGAGCCGGGCCGTAAACTATACGCTGGCCTTCGTACGCTTTGCGGTAGTAAGCTTCCTGTGCTTCCTGCTGCTCTCGCCCTTTATCCGGACTACCACTACCACCACTGAAGCACCCACCGTGGTGCTGGCCGTTGATAACTCCCAGTCGGTAGGCCTGTTCACGCCCTCGGCGGTGCTGAGCCAAACTACGCAGGGCCTGGCACAGCTCGCCGAAACCTTGCGCGGCCGGGGCTTTAAGGTGGAAACGCGGGTGCTGGATGCCGCCAGGCCCGTCCGCCCCGACTCTGTGCAGTTCAAGGCCGCTTCCTCGGATCTGGATGGCCTGCTTACCTCCATTCGGGAAGGCTACGAGGGCCGCAACCTGGCCGGTGTGGTGCTGGCTTCCGATGGCCTCGTGAACCAAGGCCGCGCCCCCCAGTACACCGACTACAACTTTCCGATCTACGCGCTGGGCCTCGGCGATACCATCGCCAAGAAAGACCTGAGCCTACCCCAACTCACGTATAACCGGGTAGCCTTCAGCGGCAATCAGTTCCCGGTTGAGGCGGAGGTGGCCTACGATGGCTTTGCGGGCCAGGTAGCCACCGTGGTATTGCGCGAAAACGGCCGGGTGCTGCAAACCAAGCGCGTGAACCTACCGGCTGGGCAGCGCCGCACCAAAACCACCTTTCTCATTACGGCACCCGCGCCCGGCAAGCGGCGCTATGAGGTAGTTATTGAAAAGCAGGCCGGCGAGTTTACCGACCTCAACAACGCCAAGTTTGCCTACGTGGAAGTGGTGAAGGGCAAGCTGCGTGTACTACTAGCCGGGGCCGCCCCCCACCCCGACCTCAAGGCCCTACGCGCGGCCATCATCACCAACGACAACTTCGACCTGACCACCTACCTGCCCGGCATTGCCCCGCTTAAGGCCCAGGATTACGATGTGGCCATTCTGCATCAGTTGCCTTCTCAGGGTGGCCTAGGCCAGGAGGTGCTGAACCTGGTGCGTACCCGCCGCCTGCCCGCGCTCTACATTCTCGGGGCGCAGTCGGATTTTGGCTCTTACAACGCTCTGAACACCGGCCTCACGGTACAGCCCCGCGGCCAGCAGACCGATGACGTAACGCCCACACCGAACTCGGCTTTTTCGCGCTTTACCTTCGAGGAGGATGCCCTGAAGCGGTTTGCGGCTTACCCACCCGCGCCGGTGCCCTTTGGGGAAGTGCGGCTCAACGGGGGGGCTGAAGCCGCTCTGTGGCAGCAGGTAGGCCGCGTGAAAACCCAGAAGCCCCTGCTGGTTTTTGGCGGTACCCCAGCGCAGCGGCAGGCCACGTTGCTGACCGATGGCAGCTGGCAGTGGCGCCTGCAGGAAGCCGTGGAGCACGACGACCGGCCCGAGGTCTACGACCGCCTCATCATCCGGACGCTGCAGCTGCTCACCCAAAACGCCAACAAGAAGCGCCTCGACGTGTACCCCACGCAGGATGCCTTCACCTCCCAGGATGACATCACCTTCGGGGCCGAAACGTATAACGCTATCTTCGAGCGCATTTACGGCCAGCAGATTACCCTCACGCTAACCGACGAGCAGCAGAAAACCCGCACGTTCACCTTCACGAACAGCGAAGATGGCGCGCCTCTGCACATTGGTCCGCTGCCCGGTGGCCTGTACCAGTATGCGGCCCGCGCCACCCTCGGTGGCCAGGCCCAGCAAGACCGCGGCGAGGTGCTCGTGCAGGATCAGCAGCTGGAGGCTCTGCAGTCGCGCGCCGACCACAACCTGCTTTACCAGCTGGCGCGCCGCAGCGGGCAGCGGCTTTATTACCCGGCGCAGTTTGCGCAGCTCAGTCAGGATATTCAGAAGGCCAACTACAAGCCCATAATCTATGAGCAGGAAGATCTGAAGGATCTTATCAACCTTAAATGGCTGTTCTTCCTGCTGCTGGGCCTGCTTACCGTGGAGTGGGCTACCCGCAAATACTCCGGTGGTGTTTAGCCCTTCCTGTACTTTTCCTGCTCTACCTAGCACTGCGCTCAATCTTCATTTGGCGTAATGCAAGTGATGAGGTGAGCAGTAGTCTGATATATTTTGCCAGTGATGAAAACTCCTTTTTTCCTTTTACTCCCCGCCGTGTTACTGCTGGGCAGCTGTAAGAAAACCACTGATCAGCAGGCAGAGCTGGCCGTGCAGGACTTCGTGCGTAACCGGGCCAGTGACGCGGCCAACTACTTCCCCGGCAAGTTTCGGCTTAAGCCGTACACCAAACGCGACTCTTTACTGTACCTGGCCGAAATGGCCCAGATTAACGGGGCGCCAGCCCCACCCGCACCTACTCCAGCTGATACTGCCCGCATCGGGATTCTGGTGCACCACGACTACCGCGACGAAATGCGCGATGGAGAGATGATCCGGGACAGCGGCGAATACGTGGTGCGCCCCAATGGGGAAGTGCGGCTGCTGATGGCCGAGAGTGTGCGACAGAAGCGCCTGAAGCAGGTGCAGCAACAATCGGCGGAGGCACTGCGCTAGTGCGGACCAGAGCTGGTACCTTCGTGGACATTTTCTTGTTTCGTCCGGTATCCGTCGGACCCATCACGGCCCCGGCGCTTGCCTAGGCCACCCCGTTAAGCCATGCGCTACATCCTCGTCAACAAGCCCTACGAAGTTCTCACCCAGTTCACCGACGAAAAAGGCCGGGCCACGCTCAAGGACTTTGTTGACATCCCGAACATCTACCCCGTTGGTCGCCTCGACTACGACTCTGAGGGCCTGGTGCTGCTTACCGACGACAAGCAGCTGCAGCACCGCCTTTCGGAGCCGCGCTTTAAAGTGCCGAAAACGTATTGGGTGCAGGTAGAAGGGGTACCCACTGAAGAAGCACTGGAGAACCTGCGCCGCGGCGTAGACCTGAAAACCGGCTACACCTCGCCCGCCGAGGTAGAGTTGCTTTCCGAAGAGCCTGTGCTCTGGGAGCGGAGCAAGCCGGTGCGTTTCCGGGCCAACATCCCCACCAGCTGGGTGCAGATCCGGATTTCGCAGGGCATGAACCGGCAGGTGCGCAAGATGACGGCCGCCGTGGGTTTCCCTACCCTGCGCCTTGTTCGGGTAAGCATTGCTGATTTGAAAGTAGCCAAGCTCCAGCCCGGCCAGTGGCGCGACCTTACCGCCGCCGAGGTGAAAGCCCTCACCGACGACATGGCCGCCCAAACGGCTGCCGCCGGCACCTTTAAAACGCCCGCCAAAGCCGAATACTGGCCCGGTGGGATACGCCCTGCCTCTGCAAAGCCCGGCCAGAACAGCGCCGGCGGCTACAACCGCGGCGGCTTTGGCGGCGCTGCTGATGCCAAAAATGGAAATGCTGCCGGTAGCCGGGGCGGTAGGTCGTTTGGCGCCAAACCAACGGGTGGTAAAACGGCCAGCGGCAAGGCCACACCCGGCAAGCCCGGCAGCAAGCCCGGTCCTAAGTCGGCCGGACGTGGTGGTGCGGGCCGCAAGCCTGGGCCAGCCGGTGGCGGCCGCAACGGACGCGGTTAGTAAACATTAGTATTGTCATACCGAGCAGCGCGGGGAATCTGGGTAGCTGCCAGGCCACTCTCCTGATTCCCCGCGCTGCTCGGTATGACAGTTTTAGAGCAAATCCCAGATCAGCAAATGCATAATAAATCGTCTGGCCCCCCTCTCCTTTTTTGGAGAGGGGGCCGGGGGGGGGTGAGGCGCCCACCAGAACGACAACCCGACCCATCCTCTTTGCTATGTCTCGCCGGAATCTTGCTCGCTTTGGATTACTGATAGCACTGGGGTTTCTGCTGGCTAATGTGGTAGCGAGCTTTCACGCCTGGCGCTTTACCCATTTCACCACGGAGAGTGGCCTACACACGGCTAACCCCGAGCAGCTTTCAGGGCCGCAAAAACTGTGGGTACTACTGACTGGCATCAAGAACCCGAAGCCACTAAACCACGCTAGGCCACCCTTCCCCTACCAGACCATTTACCTGACCAGCCCTAATGGCCGACTAGAAAGCTGGTACAGCGCCGCGCCACACGCCCGGGGCACGGTGGCCTTATTTCATGGCTACACCAGCTCCAAAGGCAAGCTACTGACCGAAGCCGCCACTTTCCGCCGCCTCGGCTACTCCGTGCTGCTCACCGATTTTGCTGGCAACGGCGGCTCCGAGGGCAGCGTTTGCACGGTAGGCCACCACGAAGCCGCCGACGTGGCCACGGTAGTTCGGTGGCTGCAGCGCCGGCCGGGGGCCGTGCTCATCTATGCCAATTCCATGGGCGCGGTGGCCACGTTACGCGCCGAGGCCGAACTAGGCGTATGCCCCACCGCCAACCTGCTGGAATGCCCCTACGGCAGCATGCTCGAAACTGCGCAGAGCCGCTTCCGCTCCATGCACATGCCCTCCTTTCCCATGGCGAACCTGCTGGTGTTCTGGGGTGGCCTAGAGAATAATTTCTGGGCGTTTGACCTTGATGCCACGCGTTATGCAGCCCACATTTCCACTCCTACCCTGCTCATGTGGGGCACCGCCGACCCGCGAGTAACACGCCAGGAAACCGATGCCATTTACGCGGCACTCAGCGGCCCTAAGCAGCGGCAGGATTTCCCTGGCTCCGGCCATGAGCCCTATTGGTGGAAGCACAAGCAGCTGTGGGAACGGACGATGGAGGGGTTTACGAATAGCATCTCATCTCACTTATCAGACAATGGATTTTCTACAACGACTTCAGCGCTGGTACACTATCAACTGCAACGGTGATTGGGAGCATTCTTATGGCGTTTCTATAACCAACATAGATAATCCAGGATGGGTCGTTAAAATAGACCTCAGTGATACCTGTGTAAGGAAAGTCAGCTTTGACTATCCTATAGTAGAAAGAACAGTAACTAACTGGGTAAGCTACTCAGTTAAAGAAGATGTTTTTGAGGGCAGCGGTGGCCCTGAAAATCTTACCGAAATATTGAGCTATTTCCTTGATACGTTTTTACCCGCGCATCTTGACCCCAATTGCACTTTAGAAGTTCATTTACCTGTAGCTGGCTATGAAAACCGGTTATGGCTGAAAGCGCAGGCTAGGATGCTATCCGAATCTAGTGTGGAAATTTGCGCCGTTGCTGATCCTACCATGCCCCATTGTTACGAATGGGGCACTGAAGCTGATCTTGATCTATTCGCTGAACTTGGACATTTACTTTCAGGAATTGACACAGGTTATTCAATAGGGGACCAAGCCGAACCTACCGTTTACCAAGCAGAGGACAACATGCTGCGGACGTTCTTAGTAGTTCCAGTAAAAAGGCAACCTGAAGTGCTTAGGCAATAGTTCTGCCCGGCTGTCAGCATATCCCTTGTCCTATTTTTCCGTAAAAGTCAGACCGTCGCGAATCACTCCGGTGTGTTATCCAAAAGTGACAATCTGTCACAAAAAAGAGCCATTTCTGTGGCTGGTACGCGTCTTGTAATTCACCCGGTGCGAGTAATTCGCATCTAGTATCTGACACCTCAACTCCTAACGATAACCAGTCAAATGGGCAAAATAATCGGTATTGACCTCGGCACCACCAACTCGTGCGTGGCCGTAATGGAAGGCAACGAGCCGGTGGTGATTCCGAATAGCGAAGGCCGCCGCACGACTCCCTCGATCGTGGCGTTCCTCGATAACGGTAAAGGCGAACGTAAAGTAGGTGACCCCGCTAAGCGTCAGGCCATTACCAACCCTACGAACACCATCCAGTCTATTAAGCGCTTCATGGGTCGCGGCTTCGGTGAAGTAACCGAAGAAGCGAAGCACGTTTCGTATGAGCTGGAGCGTGGCTCTAACAACACGGTAGCCGTGAAAATTGGCGACCGGCAGTACACTCCGCAGGAAATTTCTGCCATGGTACTGCAGAAAATGAAGCAGACCGCTGAGGAGTACCTAGGCCAGTCGGTAACGGAAGCCGTTATTACGGTGCCTGCTTACTTCAACGACGCCCAGCGTCAAGCTACCAAAGAAGCTGGCGCCATTGCTGGCCTCGATGTAAAGCGCATTATCAACGAGCCCACTGCCGCTGCACTGGCCTACGGCCTCGATAAGAAGCACAAAGACCAGAAGATTGCCGTGTACGACCTTGGTGGTGGTACCTTCGACATCTCAATTCTAGAGCTGGGTGATGGTGTGTTTGAAGTGCTGAGCACCAACGGCGACACCCACCTCGGTGGCGACGACTTCGACCAAGTAATCATCAACTTCCTGGCGGAGACTTTCGCTAGCGAAAACGAAGGCCTCGACCTGCGTAAAGACGCTATGGCCCTGCAGCGCTTGAAAGAAGCTGCTGAGAAGGCCAAAGTGGAGCTGTCGAGCTCTTCAGAAACTGAAATCAACCTGCCCTACGTAACGGCTACGGCTTCGGGCCCCAAGCACTTGGTGGTAAAGCTGAGCCGCGCGAAGTTCGAGCAGCTCGCTGACAGCCTCGTACGCCGCTCGATGGAGCCCTGCAAAAAGGCCCTGCAAGATGCTGGCTTGAGCACTTCTGACATCGACGAAGTAATCTTGGTGGGTGGTTCTACGCGTATCCCCCGCATCCAGGAGGAGGTAGAGAAGTTCTTCGGCAAGAAGCCTTCAAAAGGCGTTAACCCCGACGAAGTAGTAGCCGTGGGCGCTGCCATTCAAGGTGGTGTACTGACCGGTGAAGTAAAGGACGTGCTGCTGCTCGACGTGACCCCGCTTTCGCTGGGTATCGAAACGATGGGCGGTGTTATGACCAAGCTAATCGAGTCGAACACGACCATTCCTACCAAGAAGTCGGAGACCTTCTCGACTGCCTCTGATAACCAGCCTTCGGTTGAGATTCACGTGCTGCAGGGTGAGCGCCCATTGGCTTCGCAGAACCGCACCATCGGCCGCTTCCACCTCGACTCGATTCCGCCAGCACCCCGTGGTGTTCCGCAAATCGAAGTAACCTTTGACATTGACGCCAACGGTATTCTGCACGTGTCGGCCAAAGACAAAGGCACCGGTAAAGAGCAGAAGATCCGCATCGAAGCCTCCTCGGGCCTCACCGACGCTGACATTGAGCGTATGCGTAACGAAGCTGCCGCCAACGCTGAAGCTGACAAGCAGGAGAAAGAGCGCATTGAGAAAGTTAACCAGGCTGACTCCATGATCTTCCAGACTGAGAAGCAGTTGAAGGAGTACGGCGATAAGCTGAGCGCAGGCAACAAGACGGCCGTTGAAAACGCCCTCGCTGACCTCAAGAAGGCTCACGAGAGCAAGGACCTGGGCCAGATTGATTCTGCTATGGAAGCCATCAACACTGCTTGGCAGGCTGCCTCGCAAGAGATGTACGCCGCTACCCAGAGCGGTGCCGACGGCCAGCCCGGTGCTGACGGTGGCAACCCCTTCGGCGGTGCCGGCCAGCCCGGCGGCAATGGCCAGCAAGGCCAGCCCCACGACAACGTTACGGACGTTGACTACGAAGAAGTAGGCAAGTAATCCTCTCGAGGAGTAGCTCATAAAAAAGGCCCAGGGCAATTGCTCTGGGCCTTTTTTATGAATTGGTACGTTGTGCAGCGTCTATCCCGGGTGCTCGCTAAAAATCATTTCTATGCACCACGGGCGGCTAATAAGCACATCAGAGCAGTCGAACTACCTGCTTGCTTCCCGCAGCCTTCAAATCCGCTCAGAATGAGGAGCCTTCTTGCTTACCATTCATACTATAGGCCACTCCTTTGTGTAGGATTGCGTTTAACACGGTCATTGTAGTGTGCACTGATGCTATTCGAGACCATAGACTACCTTCCTCAACAATCAGATATGCAAAAGGCCTCTCCAGATTGGAGAGGCCTTTTGCTGAGAAGTAGACTAGTGGCCTACTTGCAGGAAACCATTACAACTTTTATTTCCAGCCGCCACCCAGGGCTCGGTACACGTTCACCGAGGCGTTGAGCTGTTGCATCTTGGTTTCGATCAGGTCGAATTTCGATTCTAAGGCATCACGTTGGGTGAAGAGCACTTCGGTATAGTCGGCGCGGGCCGAGCGAAAGAGGCTGTTGGAGATGGTGCTCGACTGATTCAGGGCCTGCACGGCTTGCGCCTTCTCATTGTAGCTCTTTGCCAGGTTATTGATACTGGCTAGCTGGTTGGCTACTTCCACGTAGGCGTTCAGGATGGTGCGCTCGTAGTTGTAAGCGGCCTGAATTTGGGCAGCGGTGGCGTTGCCGTACACGGCTTTAATGCCATTACGGTTTACCAGGGGAGCTACCAAATCACCAGCCAACGAGTACAGCATAGACTCAGGCGTGGAGAAGATCAGGCCGGGCTTGAAAGCCCCGAAGCCAGCACCGCCCGTTATGCGGAGGGCTGGGTAGAAGTTGGCTCGTGCCACCTGAATATCCAGCTTCGCCGCAGCCAGATTCTGCTCCGCCTGCCGAATATCGGGGCGGTTTTGCAATAGCTGGGCCGGAACCCCCGTCTGCACCACCATGGGCACCAGCTCATTAAACGACGCGTCGTTGCGAATAATAGGCTGCGGATACCGGCCTACCAGGAAGTTAATCCGGTTCTCGGTTTCCGTAATGCGCTGCTGAATATTGTACTGCAGGCTGCGAGTATTGTGTACTTGCGCCTCAAAACGCTGCACGGCCAGCTCCGTGGTGCGGGCCGACTCCTTCTGCAACCGCACCAGCTCAAGGGCGTTGGTTTGCAGCTCAATGTTCTGGCGCACAATAGCCAGCTGGTTGTCGAGGGCCAAGAGCTCGTAGTACGAGGTGGCAATTTCGGCAATCAGGTTGGTTACTGTGAAGTTGCGGCCTTCTACTGTAGCCAGGTAGCGCAGGGCCGCCGACTTCCGCGAGTTGCGCAGTTTATGCCAGATATCCACTTCCCAGCTGGCAAAGGCGCCAATCTGGTAGTTCTGCAATGGGTCGGGGTTGCGGTGCTCGGGCTTGATGTTGATGGCTTCTTCCGTCGCGCCCTGCAGCGTATAGCGGCTAGGCCTCTCGGCTTCGGCTTTGGCACCCAGGCCTACGAAGGGCAGGTACTCCCCTTTCCGGATTTGAACCTCATTGCGGGCAATTTGAATTTCCTGCAGCGAGATGTTCAGCTCCTGATTGCGTTGCAGCGCGGTGTCAATGAGGGCTACCAGGTTAGGGTCAGTGAAAAAGCTTTTCCACTGGCCCGCCGCCGTACTGACCGTGTCTTTTATGCCGGCAATGCCATAGCTGGCCGGCACAGTGCGGTTTGCTTTTCTTTCTACTAGCTCCGGCGTTTTACACCCAGCTACGGCCAAGGCCAAACAAGCGGCAGTCAGGCCTTGATATATGCGACTCTTAAGCATGTTCTTCAACTAATACGTGCGGCTCGAATTCTGACAGAGGGTGTTCATTTTCATCCCCAATCAGCTTGCGGCCAGCGGCCAGGGTGCCGAAGATGTAGTACAGACCGGGCACGATGATTACCCCGAAGATGGTACCGAACAGCATACCTCCGAGGGCTGAGGTACCAATGGTGCGGTTACCGATAGCGCCGGCACCGTGGGCCAGTACCAGCGGAATCAGGCCGGCAATAAAGGCGAAGGAGGTCATCAGGATGGGGCGGAAACGCACCTTAGCGCCCTCAATAGCCGCATCCCGCACCGACATACCTTCCTCATGCTTCTGCACCGCGAATTCTACAATCAACACCGCGTTCTTACCCAACAGGCCTACGAGCATTACCAGGCCTACCTGAGCGTAGATGTTGTTGGCCAGACCCATGGTTTTAATCAGCAGGAATGAGCCGAAGATACCCGCGGGTAAAGACAAGATTACCGCTAGTGGCAGCAAGAAGCTTTCGTACTGAGCGGCCAGTACCAAGTACACGAACACGATAACCACAAGGAAGATGTAGATAGCCTCATTACCGCGCGATACCTCATCTTTCGACAAACCACCCCAGTCAATGTCATAGCCGCGGGGCAAGGTTTTGGCTGCCACTTCCTGCACGGCCTTAATGGCCTCACCCGAGCTGTAGCCCGCCGCTGCATCGCCGCGGATAGAAGCCGTGGGGTACATGTTGTAGCGGTTAATTTCGTTGGCGCCCTGGCTCTTCACAATCTTCATGAAGGCCGAAAGCGGCACCATTTCGCCTTTGTCGTTCTTCACCCACATGTCCAGCACGTCCTTGGGCAAGCGGCGGTACTCCGGGGAGGCCTGCACGAACACCTTAAAGAAGCGCTGATACTTGATGAAGCCCAGCTCGTAGGTGGAGCCAATCATGATGGAGAGCGTGTTCATGGCATTGCCGATGCTCACCCCTTTCTGCATGGCCAGCTGGTTGTCAATCTGCAGCTCATACTGCGGATAGTTCGCTGAGAAGAACGTGAACAGGCCAGCCAGCTCTTTGCGCTTCTTCAGCTCGGCCATGAAGTCCTCGTTTACTTTCTCTAGCGCCTTGTAGTCGCCGGTGGCCGTTTTATCAAGCAGCTGCAGCTGGAAACCGCCCGCAGCGCCATAGCCGGGTACTGCTGGTGGCTCGAAGAACTCAATGGTCGCGCCAGGGATATCCTTGGCCTTTTCCTCCAGGTTCATCACGATGTCGTGAACGGACTCCTTGCGCTCTTCCCACGGCTTAAGGCTGATCAGCAGCGTACCAGCGTTCGAGCCGCGGCCCTCCGTGAGTACCTCATAACCGGCCAGCGAGGAAATGCTTTCGATGCCGGGGACTTTCTCGGCGAGCTTCGAGAGCTGCTGTGACAGTGCATTGGTACGCTCCAGCGTTGAGCCGGGCGGCGTCTGGATGATGGCGTAGAGCATGCCCTGGTCCTCAGCGGGGATAAAGCCCGAGGGCAGCGTAGAGGAAATACCAAAGATGCCGAAGCCAAAGGCAATCAGGATACCAAAGGTGAATACCCGGCGGTCAACTACCTTTTCCAGGATATTGGTATAGCGGCCGGTCAGGCGCTCAAACCCACGGTTAAACCAATCGATGAACTGATTTATAGGGGTTTTCTTGCGAGCCTGACCGTGGTTGTTCTTCAGAATCATGGCGCACAGCACCGGCGTCAGCGTCAGGGCCACAATACCCGAGATGACGATAGACGAGGCCATGGTGATGGAGAACTGACGGTAGAAAATACCCACCGGGCCGCTCATGAAGGCCACCGGCACGAATACAGCCGTCATCAGAATGGTAATGGCGATAATAGCGCCGCTGATTTCGCCTACTACCTCACGCACCGCGCCGTAGGGCGAAAGGTGTTTCTCTTCCATTTTGGCGTGCACGGCTTCCACCACCACAATGGCATCATCGACCACGATACCAATTGCCAGTACCAGGGCGAAGAGCGTAATCATGTTGATGGTCATGCCGAAGGCCTGCATGGCGATGAACGCCCCCACCAATGACACCGGCACCGCAATAATCGGGATAAGCGTGGAGCGCCAGTCGCCGAGGAACAGGAACACCACAATGGCCACCAGAATAAAGGCGTCACGCAGGGTGTGAATTACGTTTTCGGTGGAGGCATCGAGGAAATTCGATACGTCGTAGCTGATTTTGTAGTCCATGCCAGGAGGCATGGTTTTCTTCAGCTCCTCCAGCTTGGCTTTCACGCTCTTGATTACATCACTAGCGTTTGAGCCGTAGGTCTGCTTCAGCATGATGGCCGCCGAGGGGTAGCCATCGAGGTTGGAGTAGATGTCGTAAAACTCCGACCCTAGTTCCACGTTGGCCACGTCCTTGAGGCGGAGCGTTTCACCGTTGGCGTTGGCCTTGATGATAACGTTCTTATACTCCTCTACATCGTTAAAACGCCCCTTATAGGTTAGCACGTATTCCAGCGCCGAGGCCTCTTTACCGTCGGAGCGGCCAATACGCCCCGGCGAGCCGATCACGCTCTGGTCGTTGAGAGCCTCCATCACGTCATCCACGGAGAGGTTGTAGGCCCGCATACGGTCGGGCTTCAGCCACACGCGCATGGCGTACTGGCGAGAACCCAGGATGCTGGCCCGACCAATACCGTCGATACGCTGGATTTCGGGCAGCATATTTACCCCGGCATAGTTGAACAAGTACCGCATGTCGGTATTCTTGTCCTTGCTGTAGAGGTTAACATACATCAGCATGTTCGGCACCACACGGTTTACCACCACGCCTTCACGCTGCACCAGCACCGGCAGGCGGTTCAGGATCTGGGCAATACGGGTGTTTACGTTTACTACCGCCTGCTCGGGGTCGGTGCCCAGGTTGAACACGATCTGAATGTTGGCCTCACCAGCCGAAACGGCGTCAGAAGTCATGTACTTCATGCCGGGCACACCGTTAATGGCCTGCTCCAACGGGATAAGCACCGATTCGGTAAGCACCTTGGCGCTGGCGCCCGGGTACGCCGTGCTCACCATAACCATGGGCGGCGAAATCTCCGGGAACTGAGAGTTGGGGAGGGTTTTGATGGCCAGAACACCCAGGAACATGATTACCACCGATATAACGATGGCAAACACTGGCCTACGAAGGAATCTACTAAACATAGCGGGTGAGTTTAGCTGACACTTGTTGGTTGCTGATTGTTAGAACCATGCTAACAACTGGCAATCAGCAAGTAGCAACTATTCAGAATACACTTTTAAGTGCGAGGCTACCACCTTGGGATCTTGGTAGGTGAAGCTGATTTTGTCGCCATCCTTCACTTTCCGGATACCCTCCAACATGATCTTGTCGGAGGCGGCTAGGCCACCTGAAATAATGTACAGTTGGGGCATTTCTGACGCCACCGTTACTTCTTTCTGGTGAACCACATTGTTCTTGTCTACCACGTACACGAACTTCTTTTCCAGAACTTCGAACGTGGCTTTTTGGGGTATAATGAGGGCGTTCTTCAGGGGCACCGTCATGAGCACACTGCCCGTTTCGCCGTTTCGCAGCAGCCCTTTGGGGTTGGGGAAAGTGGCTCGGAAGGCGATGTTGCCAGTTTCGTTATTAAAGTCAGCCTCAATGGTTTGCACCACGCCGGGGTACTGAAATACCTCGTTATTGGCCATCTTCAGGTTAACCTTGGTTTCGTCCTCGTTACGCGCGTGCGCTTTGTAGGACAAGTACTCTGCCTCCGGTACGTTGAAGTACACCCACATCTTGCTGTTGTCGGAGAGGGTGGTCAGCAGGTCGCCTTCATCCACCAGGCTACCCAACCGGGCCTGAAAATGGTCCATCATGCCGCTGAACGGGGCCCGAATGGTGGTGAAATCGAGGTGGGTTTTGGCCAGGCCTACTTCGGCGTTTGCCTTATCTAGCTTAGCTTGGGCCAGCGCTAGCTCGTTTTTGGAAACTACGTTCTTATCGGCTAGCTGCTTGGTGTTCTGATACTCCAGATTTACATAGCTGGCCTCTGCTTTCGACTTCTGCAGCTCGGCTTTGTAGACCATGGGCATAATCTGGAACATGAGCTGACCCTGCTGCACGTGCTGGCCTTCATCCACGTAAATCTTCTGGAGGTAACCTTTCTCCAGCGCCCGCACCTCAATGTGCTGGTAGGCGTGAATCTGCGACACATACTCCTTGGTGATGGTCGTGTCCTTCTGCCAAGCACTGGTAACCAGGTATTTAACCTGTTCTTCTTTTTCTTCTTTTTTTTCTGAGCAGCTTGTAGCGGAATACAAGACGCCCAAGCCCACACACATGAGCACGAACCTTCTTTTCATAAGGGTCTTAGTTGCCTTAACAGGCGTTTGGTGATCCAAGAATATGGTTGAAGTGGATTGAATGCGAAGCGGTGCCTGCCTAGGCCAGTAGCGTGCTAGGCACGAGGGCTACCGGGTTGAGGGGGCGGCATCTGGGTTGCGTAAACCGCTGCCAATATGGAGGTTGCATATTCCACTCCGAGGAGTGGGTGCGCTGAGCGGTACTACCTAGTTTATCTTCGTGCATGCTTACTAATTGACGGGGCTAGCGTGCAGCCATAGCCCGGTGAGGGCCAGCAAAAAAGCTGTGAAATATGACTGCCGTAGTGCGCGTATCATCGGTTGAGTGATACAAAGCACTCGGCATGGCATGAAGACTACATGAAGCAAAACTTCATGCAGGTGATTAGGAGGCACTTTTGAGCGCACATCACTCTACAGTTCAACTTATTATACGCCACTTTATACCCACTTCACTTTATCCCTGCTGCGGCTGTAATTTATTTTTACGGTCAGTTATTTTGTCATTGTTCAGAGCCAATCTCTCCGCACATATACTGGCAGTTTTACATTGCTGGGCGTGGCTGAACCAAGTAATTAGATTCTGAATATTCCTGCCTGCACCCGCGCGTGAAGTACTCGTTGCCGACAGCGCTGGGCCAGTAATTGCCGCCGAATTCTTGCGTATTTCTCCTACCCTAGCAGTTGCTGGCTTCATTAGCGCATCATGCGCTGCCTGCTAAATTTGCGCCGTTGTAGTTTGGTAGCTAGGCCAGTTCGCAGTCTAATGGCAGATTTTCTTATTGTTGGAGCCGGCATTGGCGGACTCACCACTGCTCATGCGCTGCTGGGCCTAGGCCACACGGTGCGCGTATATGAAGCCACTCCGGAGTTGCGTGAAACAGGAGCCGGAGTGGTAATAGGTGCTAATGCCATGCGGGCGCTGCACCAACTAGGTCTCCACGATGCGGTGCGGGCGCACGGCACACCCGTGCTATACCTAAACCTACTCGATCAGCAAGGCCGCCTGCTGCAAGCCGCCGATACATCTGCCTTCACCCAAAAGCTGGGGTTCGATAATGTAGGAATTCACCGGGTGGCGCTGCAGCAAGAGCTGCTGCGCCATTTGCCCGCGGGTACCGTGGTACTGGGTAAACCTTTCGAGCGCTTTGAGGAAGCCCCGACTGGCCTAACCGTGCACTTTACTGATGGCACAACCGCCACAGCTGATTTTCTGATTGGGACCGATGGGCTCCGCTCCCGGGTACGGCGGCAACTACTGCCCGAAACGGCGCCGCGCTACGCCGGGTACACCTGCTGGCGGGCCATTGTTGACGCCTCCCGCCTGCAGCTCCCGCTGGGTGAGTCGGCAGAAATATGGGGTGAGAAAGGCCGGCGCTTTGGCTACGTACCAGTGGGTGGCGGCCGGGTGTACTGGTTTGCCTGCCTGAATAGCCCCGAGCCCCAGAATCCCAGGTACCGGGCGTACCGTGTAACCGATTTGCAGCAGGAATTTGCCCGGTTTCCGGCGCCTGTACCGGCCCTGCTTAGCCTCACCCGCCCCGACCAGCTCCTCTGGAATGATATTCTGGACCTAAAGCCGCTCCGCCACCTGGCCTACGGCCGCGTGCTTCTGCTGGGTGATGCCGGCCACGCCACCACGCCTAACATGGGCCAGGGAGCCGGCATGGCTCTGGAAGATGCGGCCGAGCTGGCCACCTGCCTGGCCGCCACCTCCAGCCCCGTGGCGGCATTCCGGCGGTTTGAGCAGCGCCGCTTGCCGCGCACTACGCGCATTGTGCAAACCTCCTGGCGCCTGGGTCAGGTAGGCCAGTGGGAAAACCCCTTGCTCACTGGCCTACGCAACTCTATCATGCGCCTCCTCCCCGCTGCTGTTAGCCGAAGCCAGATGGCGTGGCTGTATGAAGCCCCCGTTGCATGAGAAAGGGCAGCCGTGGTAGCGGCTGCCCTTGGTTTAGGTGGCAAGTTCCTTCTGCGTTTTCTCTGCGGCGGCTTCTTCCAGCTCCTCTTCGGTCTCTTCCTCGAAGCCTTCTCTTATTTTTTCGTTGGCTTCCTGGTGGTCTTCTGCATCAGCCTGCTCTTGGTTTTCCTCTTGCTCCTGCTTATCGTGGGGCTCGTAGCTCAGCTTGATGTAGATGGGAAAATGGTCGGAGCCCACGTAGGGCAGGCGCTCCATATCGTCTACCTTAAAGTCAGCCGACACAAACACGTGGTCGAGGGGCCAGCGCAGCAGAGAGTAATCGGCGTGGAAGGTGGGCAGCAGGCCGCGGCCCACGCGGGGGTCCATGAGGCCACTAATGCGCCGAAAGAGCTCAGAGGTGTGTGACCAGGCCACATCGTTCATGTCCCCGAATACCACAGTGGGCTCTTCCTTCTGCTCAATCTCCTTGCCTACCAGCAGCAGCTCGGCGTCGCGCTTGGTACTGGTTTTAGACTCGGCGGGTGCTGGCGGCTTAGGGTGCAGCCCAAACAGCCGAACCCAGGTTTTGCCATCAGGCAGCTGCACGCGCGTGTGCAGTGAGGGCACATCATCATCCAGCAGATACTTGATCTGGCAGTTTTGCAGGGGCAAACGCGAAAAGAACAACAAGCCATACGTATTATCTAAGGGCTCGTGGCAGGTGTAGGGGTGCGTTTTTTCCAGTGGCTTTAGCTGCTCATACCACCAATCATCGGTTTCTACCGCCATAATTACGTCGGGGTCAGCCTTCTGTAGAGCGGCCAGAGCTTTTGCCCCCTCCTTATTATACTGCAGCACATTCATCACGGCCAGGCTCAGGTGGCGTTTGCCATCCTTTAGGGTACTGTCGCCCACCTGTTTGCGCATGAGCGGCGTGTAGGGCAAAATGCGGATGCTTTGGTAGATGACCGCTGCGCCCAAAGCAACCAACAGCACCAGCCCCCAATGGTCAGCTACCTGGTGCCAGCCCAGCAGCAACCCGGCCACCACGCAGAGCAGAGAAACGGCTACAATTTGCAGGCGCGGAAAGTCAAATATTCTGATCCACCAGGCTGTTTCGCGCAGCAAGGGTAAAAGCGTGGCCATAATAGACATAACTGCCAGCAGAAATGCCAGGCTATGGGCTATCGTCAGCCAAAGAGGTTCATCAAGATCGGGCACGGGTGGGGAGAGTTAGTAGGAAGAGAGGCAATAGGCAGAAGAAGGAAGCAGGAGGCTTAGTCGTCACTAAAGCCACCCTTACGCAGCTCTTCAATCGTGCGCATCACTTTATCCTTCAGGGAAGTCCGGTATTTTTCCAGGACATCGGCCAATCGGGCGTTGCTGATGGCCAGAATTTCCGTGGCCAGCACCGCGGCGTTGGCCGCCCCATCCAGTGCCACAGTAGCCACGGGCACCCCCGCCGGCATCTGCAGCATCGACAGGATGGAATCTAGGCCGTGCAGGGAAGTGACGGAGTTAATGGGCACCCCAATTACGGGAAGGGTGGTAAAGGCGGCCAGCATGCCCGGCAGATGGGCGGCGCCCCCGCCACCGGCAATAATTACGCGCAGGCCCCGCTTGCGCGCGGTTTCGCCATACTCAATCAGGCGGTGCGGGGTGCGGTGCGGCGACACCAGTGTAATCTCATAGGGCACGTTAAATTGCCGCAGAAACTCAGCGGCGGCCGACATGATTTTGAGGTCTGACTGTGAGCCCATAACGATGCCCACCAGCGGGGTATCGGCAAGGGGGCTTACATCGGCCGGGGAAGAAGCGGGAAGAGTTGTGCTCATAGGAGGAGGGAGAACAAAAACAGGACAGAACCGGCTAGATAGTGCTTCTACGGGCTCCTATACGCGAGGTTCTTTCACCAAACATAGTGTTTTCCTTGTTTGCTGATTCTTAAAGGCTCGTACCTTTGGCTAGGCCCCAAGTGCCCGCCTCAGTTATGGAGATACTGCTTGCCACCTTTACCACCTTGTTCTCGGTCGTGAATCCCTTCAGCGCCATGCCCGTGTTCCTGACCATGACGGAGGACGACACGCCGGCGCACCGAGGAAGCATTGCGCTGCGGGCCTGTATTTACATGATTGGGGTGCTGGCCGTTTCCTTTTTCGCGGGCCAGTACGTGCTGAATTTCTTCGGCATCAACATTCACCATCTGCGCATCGCGGGCGGTATTTTGCTTATGCGCTCAGCTTTCGACCTGCTCACGCCCGGCGGCAACCGCAGCAAAGTATCTGATGCCACCCTCGACGAAAGCCGCCACAAGGACGATATCAGCTTCACGCCCCTGGCTATGCCTATGCTCTCGGGGCCCGGCTCCATGGCCGTGTGCATTGGCCTATTCACAGAAAAGCTCAGCTACATCGATATGGGGATGATTGTGATTGGCTTCGCCCTGGTAGCGCTGGCGGCATACACTATTCTGATGTCGTCGTTGCGCCTGACGCGCTTTTTGGGCCGCCCCGGCATGGCTGCCCTGGCCCGCATTATGGGCTTTATTACGCTGGCCATTGGGGTAAACTTTTTGGCCACGGCCATTGCCGCGTTGTTTCCGGGGCTGAGCCGGTAGTGGTGCGGTTAATGAGGAAAGCGGCCTATTTATTACTTCTTTGTTGGCTATACTGTTGTAATAGCCCAGCTCTGCCGTATCGAGAACGGCCAGCACACGCCTATCCCGTACATTTTTATATCGACAACAATAGCGAAACCCAGAAGGCTGTTGACTTACTAGTTAAGTGGGATACAGCTATAGTATTGAACGACACTATCCGCTACACTGGTGTAGGTGACCTATTCGATACTCATTCGCTTATTACTACATCGGGCTCGCACCGACTTTTGGTAAGAAGTAGCGGTCAACAGTTGACTTATGATACTACATTGACAATTGACTCGCTGACACATGTCTTTATCAGCTTTGTTTACACAAAACTGAATACGAAAACATTAAAGCGCATTCATGATATGCATCCACCGGAAGGAGAACAAGCTGTAATCGACGCATTATCTGAGCCGAAAACGGCTAGTTGTTTTCACTATGAGAGGCTCAATATCTATTCCATAGGCTGATTGCTTATGTTGCGGTAACGCGAGCGACCTATCTTTGCACTTCCTATGCTGAAGAACGACCTCCTCCTCCGTGCCGCCCGTGGCGAAGAAACCGAGCGTACCCCCGTGTGGCTCATGCGCCAGGCTGGCCGCATCCTCCCCGAATATCGTGCCCTGCGGGCCCGCTTGAGCGGTTTTAAAGAGCTGGTAGAAACGCCAGATTTAGCGGCTGAAGTCACCATTCAACCCGTTGATGTCCTAGACGTGGATGCTGCCATCATCTTCTCTGATATTCTGGTGGTACCCGAGGCCATGGGCCTGACCTACGAGATGGTAGAGGCCCGCGGCCCCCTGTTCCCGGAAACCATCAAAACGGTGCAGGATGTAGCGCGCATGCGCGTAGCTGACCCCGAGGAACACCTGGGCTACGTGCTGGAGGCCATTCGCGTAACCAAGCGCGCCCTTAATGGCCGGGTGCCGCTCATCGGTTTTGCCGGCGCCCCCTGGACGATCCTGGCCTACATGGTAGAGGGCCACGGCTCCAAAACCTTCAGTAAAGCGCGCCGCATGCTCTACGCCGAGCCGGAGCTGGCGCACCAGCTGCTGCGCAAAATCACGGATACTACCATTGCCTACCTGCAGGCGCAAGTGCAAGCCGGAGCCAATATTGTACAGGTCTTCGATTCGTGGGCAGGTATTCTGCCGCCGGCCCATTACCAGGAGTTCAGCACCCGCTACATTGCCGAAATCTGCCAGGCCATTCCCGATGTGCCCGTTACGGTATTTGCCAAAGGCGCTTTCTGGGCCGTGGAAGACTTCGCTCAACTCCCCTGCCGCACCATCGGGCTTGATTGGAACCAGGATGCCCGCGCCGTGCGCCCCCTGGTAGGCGACAAAACCCTGCAGGGCAACCTCGACCCTTGCGCCCTCTACGGTACCCCTGCACAAGTTCGTGCCGCTACCATTGCCATGCTCGACCAGTTCGGGCCGCACCGCCACATCGCTAACCTAGGCCACGGCGTGTACCCCGACACCAACCCCGACAACGTGAAGGTGTTCATTGAAACAGTAAAGGAATACAGCCCAAAGCTGCGCTAATTGCACCAGTGCCCTGCTCCAACAGTGAAAAGCCCGTCTTCTGATAAAGAGGACGGGCTTTTCCATTCGATATATTTTGTCGCTATTATAGTGCTAGGCCTACTGCCTGAGCTTCTGCCAGCAGCAGCTGTTTTTCAATGGGCACCACTCCTACCTGCTCGCACACCAAGCCACCACCCAAATTGGCTAGTGCCGCTGTAACCGGGGCGGCCAGGCCTAGCGCTACGCACAAGGCAGCAATGCTGATAACGGTGTCGCCGGCTCCCGAAACATCGGAGATGCTACGCAGGTGGGCTGGAATGTAGGTGCGCTTCATCTGGCCGTTTTCTACAAATACACCCCGCTCGGAGAGGGTTACCAGCACTATCTCCGGCTTTAGCACCGCACGCAGCTGAGCTACGGCAGCCTCAAAAGCCGGCTTCTCAGCGTCGGTGTCGCCGAACTCCAGCTTCAGGCCTTCGCGCAGTTCCTTTAGGTTGGGCTTGAACAGGGTGCAGTGCTGGTAGGCCAGGAAGTTCTTTTTCTTGGGATCTACAACGGTGGGCACTCCTTGCTTGCGGGCCAACTGGATGAAGTGCTGAATGCTCTTTTCATTGAGCACACCCTTGTCGTAATCCTCGAATATTACCACATCAGCGCGGCCCAAAAGCTCCTCAAAGCTCTCCGCCAGGCCACGGCTTTCCTCCTCGTTCAGATCGTGTTCTACTTCTGAGTCGATGCGCAGGAGTTGCTGGCCGTGGGCCAGAATGCGCTGCTTTACGGTGGTAGGCCTATGCTGGCTCCGCACAATACCATCGGCCGATAGGCCAGTGGTGCGCAGCAGCTCCAAAAGCTGGTCGCCACCCTGGTCATCACCAATTATGGCGCACAGCAGCGGCGTAGCGCCTAGCGCCTGTACATTGAGGGCCACATTGGCTGCCCCACCCAGGCGCTGCTCAGTGCGGCTCACATTCACTACCGGCACGGGTGCCTCCGGCGAAATACGGGTGGTTTTGCCCCACACGTACGCGTCCATCATCACGTCGCCCACAATTAGCACGGTGAGGTTGTTGAAAGCGGCAAATAGCTCGGGCAGAGAAGCGGGCGATATGGCAGCGGGCATTACGGGAGAATCTGGTAAAGAAGCCGCAAAGGTAGTCGGCCGCCGGAAAATGTACCGTCTATAACCCAAAGAGCCCCCAACGGTAAGGTTGGGGGCTCTTTGGGTTACGAGTGAGCAGTATGCCTACGCTAGTTTTGCCAGGCTATGCTTGATCCGGATAAAGGCCTCGCGCAATTTCTCATCGGCTGCCGCCGTGCTGAACCGGAGGCAGTTGGGTGCCCCAAACGCCCCACCATCTACGGCGGCTACGTGCCCATCATGGAGCATGTATAAGGCTAAGTCGTAGGCAGAATTGATGGTTTTACCCTCGGGAGTGGTTTTGCCAAAGTACCCGGTCACGTCGGGGAAAATGTAAAAGGCGCCGCTGGGAGTGGGCGTGCGGAAGCCCGGGATATCCTTTACCAGCTCCAGCACCAGGTCGCGGCGGCGGCGGTAGGCCTCTACCATCTCATCGGCGGAGGTGCGGCCACCCTGCAGGGCTGCTAAAGCCGCACGCTGGGCAATAGAGCAGGTGCCGGAGGTAATCTGGCTTTGCATTTTCTCGCAGGCACAAGCTATTTCCTTGCTGGCCGCCAGGTACCCCACGCGCCAGCCCGTCATGGCGTAGCCTTTCGAGAAACCATTTACAGTAATCACCCGGTCTTTAATCTCTTCAAACTGGGCCATGCTCACATGCTCACCCACGAAATTAATGTACTCATAAATTTCGTCGGCCAGCACATGCACCTGCGGGTAGCGCGCTACCACTTCTGCAATGGCTGCCAGCTCCTCCCGCGTGAATACCGAGCCAGTTGGGTTGCAGGGCGAGGAGTACATAATCAGCTTGGTGCGGGGCGTAATGGCCGCCTCCAGCTCCTGGGCCGTTACCTTAAAATCATTTTCCAAAGAGCCCATCAGCGTTACGGCCTTACCCCCTGCCAGCTTCACCATCTCCTCGTAGCTAACCCAGTAAGGCGCAAACACGATTACCTCATCGCCCTCATTCACCAAGCTCATTACGGTATTAGCCAACGACTGCTTAGCGCCCGTGCTTACCACAATATTCTCGGGCTTGTAGGCCAGGTTGTTGTCGCGCTGCAGCTTATCACAAATGGCCTGGCGCAGATCGAGGTAGCCGGGTACGGGCGTATAAAAGGTAAAGCCGTCGTCGAGGGCTTTCTTGGCCGCCTCCTTGATGTATTGGGGCGTTTGAAAATCGGGCTCTCCAAAGCTCAGACTAATTACATCAACGCCCTGAGCCGCCAGCTCCCGCGCCATTTTAGCCATGGCAATCGTCTGCGACTCCTGCATGGCGTTGATACGATCGGACAGAACGGAAGTAGTGGGGGCAAGAGTGGTAGCGTCAGACATAGTAAGAGCTGAGAAAGGGGAATGGGAAAGGACGCAAAAGTACGGGAAGGTACGCATTCAGGCCGGTGAGCAAAAGCTTGCCTCTGCCTAATTACTCCTTCCCTAACCACCGGAAGCAGCGCAGCATAATGCGCAAATCGGTGCCGGTAACGTAGTCTTTGGCATAAAGCAGCTCTAGTCGGCGGCGCGTAGCCTCTGAGAGCGGTGCGGCCGACTGGGCTACATCGGCGGGAGAAAGAATTGCCCGGGCTAACCGCCGGGGGGCTGCCGCATAGCGTAGGCCTACCCAGGTGCGCGAGCCGCCCAGCACCCGCAGGCAGTTGCGCACAAACCCTTGCTTGTGCCGCTGAAACAGCACTAATATGGGCAGCAGCAGCAAGAGCAGCACGCTGGTAAACACATCAAGCAGGCGCTTATTCCGCACGTGCTGGGGGTGCACCAGGTTCAGGGTAATATCCAGGGTATAATAGTCACCGGGGGCATCCTTGCGGGAGCTTCCAATGATATACTCACTGTCTTGGGGCAGAATTTTGTAGGCCACTGGTGGGTGCTGGGGCAAGCGCACCATCAGGGAAATGATCTGGCTGGCCGATAGGTCACGGCCGCAAAAGATCAGTTCGTTAAGCTCATACATCCGGATGATGTCTTCGAGCTGCCGCACCTCGCCCAGCAAATCCTCGGCGGGAGCCGTGGCCTGGGCGGTTTCTGCCATTTCCCACACCGTAGCTGCTCCCACGGCAGTTTGCCGGAAACTGGGTGCAGGCGCTAGTACCACATCGGGCGTTACAAAGCCAATAACGCGCACCTGCACGCCATACTGCTCCAGCAGGTGCCGTACCCGCTCACTCTCCTGTCGCGACCCCACAATGGCCACGTTTTTCTGATGGTATACTGTTAGGCTGAATCTGCGGTGCCGAATCAGGTTTTCCAGCATGCGCCTACCAATGAGGGCGGCCGCGCTCCAGGCCCCGCCCAGCACAATCAGCGCTTTAGAGAAGCGCCAGGCGTCAAGGAAGTTGCTCAGCGCGGAGATAAGCACGGTACCAATAACAATACCACGCACTATGCGACTGGTTTTGGTAGGCTTGTCGTAGCCGCCGCTCAGGTAGGCCGGTATAAGCCAGAGCAGGATGTACACGGGCACCGCCGCCAGCATGTATTTCTCGGGGTAAGGGATGTGTACGTAGCGGTGGTTCTGCTCCCAGTAAGTTTTCAGGAAGTACATACCCCCGTAAATCAGGGCCGCATCAAGCAGTACGGGAGTGGCCTGCGTGAAAAACCGCTGCCCCAGCGCGGCCCCGGCCCGCAGCCAGATGGCCATATTAATCAGAAAGCTGAACACCCCCGCCCGGTTTGGAGCAAAGTGCTTGCGGGCAAAAATGACCATGGCCCGGTAAAACACAAAGACGTAGTTGACGCTGGTACGCTTGGTGCTCTCGCCCTTGTAGTGAATGATGCGGGTGCCGGGATAGTAGTAGTTTTTCCAGCCGCCCTGCGTCAGGCGGTACGAGAGGTCAATGTCTTCGCCATACATGAAGTAGTCTTCGTCCAGCAGACCTACCTCGGCCAGGGCGGTCTGGCGCATGAGCATGAAGGCTCCGCTTAGTACGGCTACTTCGTGGCTCTCATCTTTATCAAGGTAGCCCAGGTGGTACTGCCCAAACCGCCGCGACTTTGGGAATAGTTTGGCCAGCCCAAACATCTTGTAAAAAGCTACCCAGGGCGTGGGCAGCCCGCGCTTGCTTTCCGGCAGGAAGCAGCCCTGCCCATCCAGCATTTTCACGCCCAGGCCTCCCCCGCCAGGGCGAGCATCCATGAACTCGCAACAGCGCAGAAAAGTATCCTCTTCCACCACCGTATCGGGGTTCAGCAGGAGCACATATTCGCCCGCTGCTTGCCGCAATGCCTGGTTGTTGGCCTTAGAGAAGCCGGGGTTATCATGGTTCTCAATGAGAATTACGTCCGGAAACCGATTCCGCACCATGGCCACGGAGCCATCTACGGAGCTGTTATCCACCACAAATACTTCCGCTGGCTGGCCTAGCTTTTCTATTGCTCGCTGCACTGATAACAACGCCTGCTCCAGAAAGTAGCAAACGTTATAGTTAACAATGATGACAGAAAGCTTCAAAGAAGGCACGAGCGCGGGAGCATGGAAAAGAGTTACGAAATGTACTAATATTAGCCGCACCCCCACGTATCTTCTACCGGGCTTTTCGCCGCCTCTTGCAGTGAGACTCGCTTGTTGAAAGGTGCCAGAGGCTAGGCTTGTAGTACCAATACCAGTTATACATCCTTACCTACGAGGTATATAGCCTATCAGGATTTTTCTGGCTGCCGCTTACCGTCGGCTTACCCCGGTGCGCGTACGAGTACTTATACCTGCCTAGTTTATGGGCAATAGTAGTTCGGGTACAAAAACAGTTTTCAGCAAGGCCAAAAGAGAGTTGAGCAATGCTCCAAGCAGCACCGCTCAACTCTCTTTTTTAGGGGATAATAGCAGTAGCTCAACTCACTACTACGCTACCAGCAGAGTTTGGGGCGCTGCTTGCTTAATGCGCCCGAGCAGCCATTCTGCTTGCCGCTTGGTACGGGTATTGCAGAATTGGTAGCAGGATTTCAGGTCTTCATCGCGCAGGCCAAGGGCTGCCTGCCGAATGACAATCCAGCACAGCTGGGCTTCCTGGGTGAGCAGCCATAGGTCGTGCAGGTCGCGCAGCAGAGCCAGACTGCCGCGGCGCTTCTTGGTAAAAAGATCCCGTTTGAGCGAGGCCGGCTCACTTTCATGGTCTTCGGAATACTTCTCAACGAAGGGCATAATGCGGCCGTGGTGCTCCCGCGACCAGGCCGAGAGCTTCAGGCATACCTGCTCAATGTCTACTTCGTCTTTGTGCTTGTTGGCAACGTACTCGAAGGCTTCCGTTAATTGCTTTTCGCTGTTTTCGAGCAGGCCGATGTAATGGGCGAGGTTCATGACAGGCGGGCTTAGGCGTTGACTTTACGGATGCGCACGGCGGCGTACTTGTAGTGCGGCTGCTTGCTCACGGCGTCCCACTCGGTGATGGTTAGCTCGTTGGCAGCGCGGGGCCGGCCGGGCTTATCCCAGTAACCGTAGTGAAAGGGAATAAACACCAGCCCCGGCTCAGTGCCACCAATGCGGGCCGGCTCCTGCACCTTGCCCCGCCTCGACTCCACCTCTACCATGTCACCATCCTGAATGCCATAGCGGGCGGCGTCTTCTGCTGAGAGCTGTACAAACCCATCAGGCGCGGCATGGTTGAGGGCGCGGGAGCGGCCGGTTTTGGTGCGCGTGTGAAAGTGGTACACTAAACGGCCCGTTGTCAGCCACAGCGGGTACTGCTCGTCGGGCACCTCGTGAGGTGGTTCATAGTCTGACCCTTTCAGGAAGGCTTTTCCCTGCGGGTCGAGGAGCTTGTAATCGTCGTGGGAGCGGGGGGCACCGGTTTCCAGGTCGTGGCCGTAGGTTTCGCAGTAGTCGATGGCGGTGTTGAACACGCCATCTTCGTAAAGGTGGGTTTTGCCGTTGGGATACTGCTCGTTGCAAGGCCACTGTATGCCCGAGCCGCCCGTGAGCTTAGCGTAGCTGAGGCCAGTATAGTCGCAGGGGCGGCCGCGGGTGCATTCGCGCCAGGCATTGAATGCATCCTCGGGGGTTTTCCAGGTGCACACCAGCAGCGGCGAGCCATCTTGCCCCCGGAAATCCATGCGCCGGGCATAGTCCACGAAGATGTCGAAGTCGGGGCGGGCTTCACCGGGCGGGTCTATGGCTTTGTGCGTGATGTGCACCGTGCGGTCAACGTTGGTGAACGTGCCGGTTTTTTCACCCCAGATGGCGGCGGGCAGCACTACGTCGGCGTATTGCGTGGTTTCCGTCGGGAAGGCGTCTTGTACCACCACAAAGAGGCTCTCCTGCTGAATAATCTTGCGCACCCGGTCAAGCTCCGGCAACGACACCAAGGGGTTGGTGCCACTGATCCAGAGCATTTTGATGGAGCCCTGCTCGCAATAGCGCCAGATTTGCATGGCGTGAGTGGGCGGCGACCAGTGCGGAATCTGATCGGGGTGCACGTTCCAGAGCTTAGCCAGCTCCTTAATGTGTTCCTCATTGCCCCAGTTACGGAAGGCCGGCAGGTCACCATCGGCGCCGCACTCGCGGGTGTTCTGCGCCGTGGGTTGCCCATTCATTTGATAAATACCGCTGCCGGGGTGGCCTAGCAGCCCGCGCAGCAGGTGCAGGTTATTCACCTGCACGGCAGCTGCCGTAGCCTGCATAGACTGGTACACGCCCTGCAAGGCAGTGGACACCAGCGTCCGGCAGGTGCCCAGAATGCGGGCCGCGGCAAGTAGCTTTTCAGCAGGCACGCCCGTGAGTTGCTCTACTCGCTCGGGCGTCCACTTGCTTACAATTTTCTTCAGCTCTTCAAAGCCTTGGGTATGCGCTTCAATGTAGCTCTGGTTGATGTGGCCAGCTTCAATGATGAGGTGGAGCAGCCCGTTCATCAACGGCACGTTAGTGCCCGCCCGGGGCGCTAAATGCACGGTGGCTTTCTCGGCCGTGTACGTGAGGCGCGGGTCAATAACCACCAAGTGGGGCGGGTTGGGCCCGGCAAGGCGGTCGAGAATGCGCGTCCAGAGTACGGTTTGCTGCGAGGCCATATTGTGGCCTACCAGCAGCACCGCCTCGGTGGTATCGAGGTCAGTATAGGAGCCGGGCTGCCCGTCGCTCCCGAACGATACTTTAAGGGCCGCCGCCGCGGTGGCCGTACACAGGCGGGTGTTACCATCCATGTGCGGAGTGCCTAGGCCAGCCTTGCCTAACACGCCCAAGGCGTAGTATTCTTCCAGTAGTAGCTGCCCGGAGGTGTAGAACCCAATGGAACTGGCCGTATGCTTTTGCACCAGTTCCTTCGACTTCTGTACAATCAGGCTCATAGCCTCCTCCCAGCTGGCTTCTTCCAGCTTGCCATTGCGCCGGATAAGCGGCTTAGTGAGCCGGTCCTGGCTGTGGTTGGCCACCCAACTGTGCAGCCCTTTTGGTCCGAGGCGGCCGTGATTCACGCGGTCCTCGGCGCGGCCACGCACCCCCACAATGCGGCCCTCTTTCACCCCAATATCCATCCCGCAGCCGTTGGAGCAGAGCACACACGCAGATTGTACCCAGTGGTCGGGCTCCTCCTCAATCCGTTCGTCTACGCGTACGGGCCACTGCCCTTCATAGCCAGTGCGGGAGCCCCAGATGTCATCAATACTGTCGCGAGTTTCTTTCATAGTCAGCAGTTAGGTGGGAAAGTGACTACGGCTGGCAGCCCGTTCGCCGATGGTAGGCGAGAGAGAAGTTGGCTCCACCCGAGGGGTAATAGTACGGGTGTTCGGGAGGAAGAGTAGCAGTCATTTTAATTTTATTTTAATCCCAAGACTGTGATTCCAGCTTTTGCAGCAACATATAGATGAGCTTACCCCAGAGTAGCGGGCCCTGCGGACAGATCCATATCAGTAGCCCAAGGCCCCGTACTGCACGTGCCAACCACCCACCCAATAGCCGTCATACACAATCCTAAGGCTCGATTATGCCCGGTAAGCTACGCTTGGCATTCGGGAGCCATTCCGCTGTATGAAGGATGGACTTATGAAGAATAATATCGAACAGTGGCCCAGGACCTACGGCTAGAATTGTTGCGCACGTAAAGGCACCACGAAGCTCCTTACCTGGCAACCACGGCAAGCTTTAGTGCGGGCAGGCCAAATCAGGCAGCGTAGGCCACCTGGCTTGGCCCGATATAAGTACGAATGATTTAAGGTAAGCTGCCGGGCAATCTGAAAACGGCCCGTTTCAGTATCGTTGGCATTGCTTATCTCTTAATCTGCTAGATTTTGCGCAGACAGCAAGGGCTTCAACTGACAAAAGACCGTTATGCTGAGCATAACGGTCTTTTGTCAGTTGAAGCCCTTGCATGATGAAGGCGCTTATGCAGCAATCTGTGGCGCTTATAGTACCTCCAGGTCTAGGCGGGTGCGCTCACTTTCCACGTTGCCGGTGTTGACGGTGGTTTTAGGCTCGATCATCATAATCCAGGTTTCGGCTTCGGTACGGGGGCGGTGCTCGGTGCCGCGTGGTACTACCAGCAACTGGCCGGGGTGTATTTCTTCGGTACGGTCGCGGAAGTCCATCAGCAGCTTGCCCTGCACAACTATAAACAGCTCGTCTTCCTCTGCGTGACTATGCCAGATAAACTCCCCATTTACCTTGGCAATCTTGATATGCTGATCATTCAGCTCGCCGATGATGCGGGGGTTCCAGTAATCCTCAAACTGCGCAAACTTATCGGTCAGGGTAATGGGTGTAGGAGTCATAAGGAGGGGAATTATGGGGTTTACGTGTCGGGAAGCCGACGACAGTTGTCTGCCGGAATGAGACTGTAATTTAGCCAGCAGATGATTGAAATAAGGCATTTGGCCAAAATTTGCAGGTTACCCTCCCCTACCTCAGGCAGCACGGCCGACATACCATACATGGCCGGTGCCCGCCTCATTGCGTAGAGTGTGTTGATTGCGGCCTGCCGTTTTTCTAAGCCATAGACTAACCGTAGAGCCCCGCAGCACGCCAAAAATTTCTGGCAAGCCTTGCCGCTTTACCATGCTTGAAAGCGAATGGCAAGCGAAAGCACATCCTAACAAATCAATGAAATATGATGGACCTGACCACTAAAAAAGTACTCATAACCGGGGGTAGCGTTGGTATTGGCAAAGCCATTGTTGCCGAGCTGGTGCAACGAGGTGTGCGCGATATTGCCGTTATGGGCCGCCGCGCGGAGGCATTGGAGGCATTAGCCACCGAGTTTCCTGCTGTAAACTTCCTGCCCCTGCCCGGCGACGTAGCTCAGGTATCAGACTTAAACCAGTCTGTGGCCACGGTTACGGAGGCATGGGGTGCCCTAGATATCCTCATCAACAATGCGGGGGTAGTGAGTGCCGGCTTGCTTACCGAGGTGAGCGACGAGGACGTGATCAGCCAGGTGGCCATTAACGTTACGGGCCTGATTCTGCTGACCAAAAAGTGCCTGCCGCTGCTGCAGCGCAGCCAGGAGGGCGCCATTATGAACATCTCCTCCGGCTACGGCTACATTGCCATGCCCTTCTACAGCGTGTACGCCGCCACTAAAGCGGCCGTAGGCCAGTTCTCAGACGCCATGCGCCGCGAGCTAGCCCAGTACCCACTGCACGTAATGACGGTTTACCCAGCCGCCACCGATACGGATATGATGAAAACGGCGGTGGTCCGCAACATGGACTCGGCCCAGGATGTAGCCCGGGCCGCAGTAGAGGGCCTGCTAAGCGGAGAAATCAACGTTATCCTGGGTGGCCCTGAACGGGAAGAGCAAATCAAAACCAATTTTCTGGAGCCGAGAAAAATTGACGAGGTAGCCAAAGCCAACTTCGAAGCCCTGCGCGAGCGGACCCAGACCCACCGTTCCATGTAGGCCAGTTGGTGGCTAGCCAAGCGGTGCTTAGGTATTGCTAGGCACCGCTGGCTGGCTGCCGTAGCACTTGTGCAGCAGCATAGTAACCAGATTCCACGGCTCCATCGAGGCGGCCCCACTCACTGGCAGAGGTTTCGGCCCCGGCCCAGTGCAGTGTGCCTGCCCAGGCGGGCTGCCGGAGCAGCTCGGGCCCCTGCAGGGGTACGGCCAGCGGAGGCTGCTCATCGCCCGGCACACTGGTAAGCGGGTCCAGCGACCAGTCTAACTCGTGATACGCCAGCGGTGCCCCGGCTTGCGGGCCGAACATGCGCACGAGCTGGCGCACCACAGCTGCCTGCCGGTCGGTAACGGAGGCTGTCCGCAGCGGATGCGGAGCGCCGAAGAAGCCAAACAGGGCTCCAGTATTTCCTACCAGAGGCGAGGCGTCGTGGATTTCACTTAATGGGCCCAGCTGACTTACGCCGAAGCCTGACCACCCCTGCTGGCGCCAGAATGGCTCAGCATACACCACTATGCTTTTCATGGCGTGGCTCATCCAGGTGGGCACGCTGCGCAGTGCTTGCTGCAATGGTGCCGCCAGCGCCGGCACAAAGGCTATGCTATGAGCTACCAAGCGCGGGGGCAAGGCCAGGACAACGGCCCGGGCGAAATATGTTTGCGCACTCCGGCCTTGTACTGCCTGCAGCTCCACTCCTGATCCGTTGGCTAAGTGGCGCAGTTGAGTTACGCGCGTATTGAGCTGCACCGCCCCAGCCGGCAGCCCAGCGGCCAGCGTGCGGCAAAGTATGGCTGCTCCGCCAACCAAACGCAGATACCCAGCGGAGCCCGAGGGATGAGGCAGCCGATGCACAGTATCCGTGGTCTCATAAGCCGTGGCTCCCGTGCTGGGCTGCTCTACTGGGTCAATGGCCAACTCCTTAAACAGCCGCATCAGGAAAGGATGATGCGCCCAGCCCCAAGTAGCGCCCAGGTCCAGCCACTCTTCTTCGGGGCTGCCGGGCAGAGCTGGCACCGCCAGTGTGCGGCCCCCTACCCGGTCCCGGGCTTCCAGCAGCTGCACGGGCACCCCAGCTTTATGCAGCGTACGGGCGGTAATAAGGCCAGCCAGCCCGGCTCCCACCACAAGTACCGGAGCAGCCGAGGTTGGCTCAGAAGTCAAATTATTAGCCATCGGCAACGTATTCACAAACTAAATTCTCAGTTACTGCAAGCAAAAAGCAGCCCGCAGAACTACTCTGCGGGCTGCTTCTGGTTGTTATTCTACTTAAACTGGCCTAGGGCCACGGGGTTAGCGCGCCTGCCGCTGCCGCTCTACAATAGAGCGGCCCAAGGTAATCTCGTCGGCGTACTCCAGCTCACCTCCCATCGGGATACCGCGGGCAATGCTGCTCACGTGCACCTCGGGCAGGTCGCGTAGCTTGCGCGAGAGGTAAAAGGCCGTCGTGTCGCCTTCCATGGTGGGGCTGATGGCCAGAATTACTTCGCGTACCTCTGAGCCCTCTTTGGTCACGCGCTCCAGCAACGAGTCAATGGTCAGATCAGAAGGCCCAATGCCCTCAATGGGCGAAATGACGCCGCCCAGCACGTGGTACATACCCTGGTATTGGGCCGTGTTTTCGATGGCAATTACGTCGCGGATGTCGGACACTACGCATACGGTGCTTTGGTCGCGTAGCTGGTTGGCGCAGATACCACACTCCGGCGTGTCAGAGATGTTGTGGCAGGTGTCGCAGTACCGAATCTCAAAGCGCATTTTGGCCAAGGCCTCCGCCAGAGAGGCCGTAGCATCCGTTTCGGCTTTCAGCAGGTGGAGCGCCAGACGCAAAGCCGTTTTCTTGCCGATGCCCGGCAGCTTCGACAATTCACCAACGGCGTTTTCTATCAATTTGGAAGGGAATTCCATTCAGATCAACAAGTTGTAAAAAAGAGCTGTCATCCAGGGCGTACGAGAGATGCTCACAAGGCCCGTATCTAAACACTGATTCCCCTGTGATAAGTCCCTCGATAGGCGCTGGATGACAGTTTTTTTCGTGAGGCCCAGCTACACGATATCGGCTGAGATGCCGCGGTCGTGGATGGCCGTGCACATAGCTGCCAACTCGTCGTAGGCGCCATGCTTCACGGTGCACTGACCTTTGTAGTGGATCAGAAGGGTGCACTGCTCAGCTTGTTCGGGCTCATGGCCACACACATCAATGAGCGTTCTGATGACGTGGTCGAAGGTATTAATGTCATCATTATACACGACCAGGTCGCGCACGTCGGTGGTCTCTTCCAGGAGCAGAACGTCCTCGTCGTACTCGATTTGCGGTTTACTGTTCATGGCACAAAACTACGTAAAAACAGGCAGAAAGCCGGATTCTAAGGTGTAAACTGGTTTCCTATAACCGCCTGAGCAGCAGAATCGTTTCGGGTAAGCATTGTAAAAATTGAATGCACCTTACAGTTGTAGTGAGCCTCCGCCTGTGGAGGTGGCCTAGCCCTGGCACTCTGAAAATCTGGTGTACTTTTCGGTGCTTATTCCGCTACTTCCTTCTCCGGGCCTGCTTCTTAGGTATGCAGGCGACATTTGCCGCTGCTGACTTTCGTGGCCTGCCGGCTCTGGCTTAACCGAAAATACTTTCCACACTTGAAGTTTTAGATTTTCTCTTGCTGCCAGCCTCTCCCCGAAAATACACTCCTAATAGCCTGGTTTTCTAGCCTTCCTGATGAGTAGTGTAAGGTGCGCACCACCAATGGCCCAACGAAATAAGTATAAGGCCATACCTGCAGCTCCACCGCAGCATTTTCAGGCCAGCTAGGCCAGTAGCTGCCTGATGCAGGGACAGTTTATTCAGCACAAAAGCCTGCGTGCATCAGGTAGCCAACCTCAGTCATAGTATTAACCCCTTCCCTCATCAGCACCTCACCCTATGCCCGTTCCGTCCGCTGATTTCAAACGTGCCCTCAAGCGCCTGACTGACAAGGAAAAGGAAACCCTGCTGCTGCGCGCCGCCCGGCGCGATGCCGAGCTGTACGACACCCTCAGCTTTGAGCTGCTGCCCGACGTGACCGTGGAAACGATATTTGAGCAGGCCTCCGACCAGATTCATGAGCTGTTTGCGGTGGGCGCCACGGGCCGGCTGCTCAATCGCAGCCTCACCAAAGCCCTGCAGAAGGCAACCAAAGAAGTAGCCCGGGCCCGCCGCATCACCAAGGATAAGCGCCTGGAAGTTGACCTGAACCTGTATACGCTGCGGCACATTTTTGCGAATTATACCGGGCAGTTTGAGAGTGTATACGGCGGCTTTTTCACCAGCACGGCCCGCCTAGCGGCGCGCACCACGCAACTGGTACTCCAAAATCTGCACGAGGACCTCTGGCTGGAGTACAAGGCAGAGCTGGATGATTTCCTGCAGCAGCTGCATTCCCGAGCCAAGAGCCGAAGCCTCAAATTTGAGCTGCCGCGGGAATTGGTACTGCCAGATTAAGGCCATTTTACGCAACCTCATTCATACAGCAGGTATAATCTGAACCGGATAATATGTAATCTATACAGGAAACTTAAGACATCTATTTTATCCTATCTATCAGCCCGATATTTTTGATTTTCAGAGCACTAAGCGCATCTGATTATCAGATTCATTTTCATCTTATTATATGATCAAAACAATTACTCATTGTGCCGTTGCGGCAACTCTTTTAGTGGTTACTGGCTGCGCCGGCAGTTACAGCACTATTCGTCCTGAGCATATCGCAACGTATCAATCGGTGTCTGTGCCAAGCGCGCCGGTAGAATTTTCTTATCAGTACAGTGCCTTGCTTACAAATGGCCCCAATAAGAAATACGTTAAGAAGGAGCGTAAAAAGGGATATCAGGTAGTGGCCGTCCGCTTGAAAAACAATACGAGCACAGACCTGAATTTCTCGCGCGACCTTGAGTTGACCTTCGCCGACCGGCCTGTAGTCCCAGTATCATCGTTGCAGGCGGCCGATGATCTTAAGCAAGGCGTGGCCATTTATTTGCTCTACGTTTTTGGTATTGGCAGGATTGGTGGCAGCGTAGACCCTTACACTGGCCAAACCACTGGCGGCACTATTCTGCCCTGGGGCCCCGTAGCAGCGGCAGGCAATATGCTAGGAGCCAGTGCTGCCAACAAAAACCTGAAAATGGAATTTGCCCGCTACGACCTGACCAATAAAGTATTGCACCCCGGAGAAACAGTGTATGGCATTATGAGCCTACGCGAAAGCAACGTGGCTCCTCTGCGCCTGACGCTGCGCAACCAGGCCGCGATGACGGCTCCGGCGGCGCCCCCAACCCCTGCAACGTTGCCTCAGGTGGCTCCTGCAACTCCCCCGGCTACCTCACCAGCCCCTGCTGGCTCTGGCCGTTAGGCCTCGGTTTTTAAATAAACAAAAAGCCCCGCCAGAATACTGGCGGGGCTTTTTTATAGGTAACAAGCTGGCCTAGGCCAGGGCTACTTACTTAGCAATTACGTTGAAGCTCAGCGTGAAGTCATCGTAGATGGCTTTGTCGCCGATGCCTTCAAAAAACGACTTCGAGCCGTATTTGATGTCGTACTTGGTGCGGTCAACGGTAGCGGTACCGCTGGCGGCAGCTACACCATTCTTCACGCCTACTTTGGCGGGGAAGGTGATGCTGTTGGTTTTGCCTTTGATGGTCAGGTTGCCGGTGATATTGGCGTTGTTGGCATCAGCAGCGGCACCTTTAATGTAGGCCACCTTGGTGATTTTGAACGTGGCGGTAGGGTTGTTAGACACCCCGAAGAAGTCGTCGGAGGTGATGTGGCCCATGAACTTGGTGCTGGTTTCAGCATCCTTAATGTCAGTGGCCTTGATAGACTTCATGTCAACGGTCACGGTGCCACCAACCAACTGGTTGCCGCGAACGAGCAGCTCACCACCCGAGAACTGTACGGTACCATTGTGGCCGTGCGTTACGGCTTTGCCATCCCAACCCAAGGTGCTGAGCTGGGGCTGCAGCTTGTACACTTTGTCGGCAGGCTTAACAGCGCTGGCAGCAGCTTTATTTGCTACTGGCTGCCCAGCAAAGGCGGGGGCAGTAAACAAAGCGGCGGCCAACAGGGCCGGCAGAACGATCTTTTTCATGGTTGAAATAAGAAGTGGTAATTGAAGTTAACTGAAAGACGTCAGTCGCGGATTTTGTCAAGTAAGGCACTGAGTTGCGTAGCTTCCTCAGGGGTTAAATTACTCATTCCCAGCTTCTGGGAATTGATTACGTCGTCGAGTTGCGTGAGCAGTTCTAGCCCTTTATCGGTGATGCGAATATCCACAGCGCGGCGGTTGCTGGGGCACACTTTACGGGTTACCAGCTCCTTGGTCTCCAACTTGTCTACAATGCGGGAGGCGTTGCTGGTTTTATCCAGCATTCGCTCAATCAACATGTTCACCGTGGCCGGCTTAGGGTGCTGACCGCGCAGGATGCGCAGAATGTTAAACTGGGGTGAGGTCAGGTTGTAGTCCTTGAACATGGCTCCCTGCTGTAGCTGCAGCCAGCCGGAAGTAAACACCAGATTGATGTAAGCTTTTTGGTACTCGTCTCGAAAGGTGCGCTGTTTGATTTCGTCCTCGATTTTCATAGCTCAGGCATGGGGTCATGCTGAATAATGATGCAAATATATGTACATACATTTAATGTTGCAACATTATTCAGCTACTTTATTTTATTCAGGTGTATTGTTGTGATGTAGCCACTACGGGGCAAATATCGTAAGCGGGGTGTCTAAGCTTCCTATTCCCATGAAAAAGCTCCCTCTCTCCTGGCTTATGCTACTAGGCCTGCTAGCCGCAACACCGGCTATTGCACAAACCACCACCGCGCCAAAAATGCCCGCTGGTGCCAAAGAAGCCAGTTCTGCCGACCGCTTCATGCTGCAAGGTGGGCAGGTAGTATTGGTGCAAGGCAAGCGCCCTACCCCACTTACAAAGAATATAGTGCTCTCTAACGGGACCAAGATCAATTATAAGAGTGGGATAGTAGAACTTCCTGGAGGCAAAATAACGACTTTAAAGGAGGGTGATTACGTGCGCATGGATGGCGGCATTGTCTTCGCTACGCCAAGTAGCGCGGCGGCGGCCCGTAATGAGCCAGCCAGCACATCTAGCCCTCAGTTTCAACAGTATATTGATAACCGCCCCGCACCCAATAGCGCGGCGGGTGTAGAATTACGCCTCACGGAGCTGAATCAAAGAATCAGCCTCATGGGCGAGAAAATTCAACTTCTGAACCAGAAAATCAGCTTGATGAGTTCCGCCGGTCAGCGCCCCGCTGATACCAGCCAGCTTGACCAACAGATAAAAGCTTTGGACGAAAAGCTGAAGTAATCAGCCCACCCCTCTCTTATAAGCCCTATCGTTCTGAGCTGTAAAACCTTAGAGCGATGGGGCTTATGGCGTAATGGCAGGCCAGTTACCGTGGGGTAACAAATGGCCCTGCTCCTCACCCACCATCCCAAAGGGCTCGTCCTGCACTACCAAAAAGCCATCCAGGTCGCATACCTCGGTCAGGCTGCTAACTTGCAGCGCCGACCAGATACCCAGCGAGGTTTCCACCATGCAGCCCAGCATAGTCTGGAGGCCGTGGGCGCGGGTCTCGCGCAGAATCCGAAGGCCGTTGAGGTAGCCCCCGGCCTTCATCAGCTTCATATTCACTCCATCAAACTGCCGGGCTATTTCCGTGAAGTCAGCCTCATCCGTCACCGACTCATCGGCGAAAATGGGGCAGCCCAGCTGGCCTTTCAGGGCACGGTAGTCGGCGGCGCAGGCGGCCGGCAGGGGCTGCTCCAGCAAACGCACGCGTAGGCCAGGCAATGCCTGAATCTGCTCCCATGACTGGCGCAGGCTGTCGGCATCAGTCCAAGCTTCGTTGCCATCGATAATAAGCAGGTGGTTGGGCAGCAAACGCGTGACTTCGCGCAGCAAGTCCACGGCCCCCTCGCGGTTTACTTTCACCTTTAGCATGGGAAAGCGCTGGTACCCCTGCACACGCAGGAACTCTGCCACAGCACCCGGCTCCATAATAGGCAAGGTAACGGCTGTACCTACGGCTGGGGCTGGGGCAGCCAGGCCTAGCCATTCTGCTACCGGCTGCCCGGCCAGCACGGCGGCCCGGTGCACAAACGCCGACTCTAAGGCAAAACGCAGGGCGTGGGCCGGGGCGTGAGCACCCAGAAAGCTGGTGAGCTCCTCCAGCGTGGCACACTGGCCTAGGCCAGCGGTTTGCAGTTGCGCAAACTCCTGCTGCAAACCTTCGGGGGTTTCGCCATAGCGCACATTGGGAGCGGCTTCGCCCCAGCCGGTGGCCTGGCCGGCAGGGTCCTGCACTTTTAGGAGCAGGTTGGTTTTAGAGATTGACGCGTTGCGCGCTATTTTCCAGGTGTAGCGCAAGGGCAGCACCAGTGGGGTGAGAGACCAAGTAAGCATGGGGCGAGGGCAGGAAAGAAAAGGCGAAGGACAAGGTACTACGCCGCCCCCAATCAGCCAGCAAGTGGCCTACGGATACACGGGGCAATACCGTGGTTGTACACATCCTTACAGCCGGTGCGTGTTACTGCCCGGCTCAAAAACCTATCTTTGTCGTATTCCCGCCATTAACTTTCCCTGACTGCTGCGCATGAAGTTTTCGCGACTCGCACCTATCGTTCTTATTCTCTTTGTTGTTGCAGCCGTTTTAACGGCCCTGGCAGCCTACCAGGTGGTAGCCCTGCCTGACTCAGTTCCGATGGCTATCCGCTGGCTGGCCGTTGCCTCGGCCGTAGCCCTGGGCTTCCAGCGCCGCTCTATTACGTTCTGGATTGTGGTGAGCATGCTCGTGGGGGCTGAAATTGGCCACGATTTTCCGGAGCAGGCCGTACAGCTGAAAGTACTCAGCGACGTATTCCTGCGCCTGGTGAAAACCATTATTGCCCCGCTGGTATTTGCCACGCTGGTAGTAGGTATTGCCGGCCACGCCGACCTGAAGCAAGTTGGCAAAATGGGCCTCAAAGCCCTTATCTACTTTGAAGTAGTTACCACCTTCGCCCTCTTCATTGGCCTGGGCGCCATCAACCTGACCCGGGCCGGCGCCGGCGTAGACCGCAGCGGCATTCAGGCCGATACGGAGCAGCTGGCCACCGTGAAGCAGACTACCGCCGATATTATTCTGCACATCTTCCCCGAGAACATTGCCAAATCGGTGGCCGAAGGGCAGGTACTGCAGGTGGTGGTATTCGCTATCATCTTCGCCATTGGGCTGGCTATGGTGCACCAGAAGCACCGGGCCCCCATGCTGCAGCTCACCGAGAGCTTGTCGGAAGTGATGTTCAAGTTCACCAACGTGGTCATGTTCTTCGCCCCTTTCGGAGTGGGCGGTGCCCTGGCCTACACGGTGGGCAAAATGGGCTTTGCGCCTTTGTACAATGCCTTTAAGCTCCTGCTAACACTGTATGGCGCGCTGGCGGCGTTCTTGGTGCTGATACTGGTGCCCATTGCCCTGATTGCCCGCATCCCGCTGAAACGCTTTGTGCTGGCTATTGCGGAGCCCGTGAGCATTGCCTTTGCCACTACCTCCTCAGAGGCTGCCCTACCCCGCGCTATGGAAGCCATGATCGGCATTGGGGTTCCCCGCCGTATTGTGGCCTTTGTAATGCCAACCGGCTACTCCTTCAACCTCGATGGTACCACCCTCTACCTCTCGCTGGCGGCCATCTTCGTGGCCCAGGCGGCAGGCATAGACCTCTCATTTGGCCAGCAGCTGATAATGGTATTTACCTTGATGCTGACCAGCAAAGGTGTAGCCGGAGTACCACGTGCCTCGCTGGTTATTCTGCTGGCTACGGTAGCCTCGTTTAACCTGCCGGCCTGGCCCGTGTTCATCATTTTGGGTATTGATGCGCTCATGGACATGGCCCGCACTGCCGTAAATGTGGTAGGCAACTGCCTGGCTACGGCCGTGGTGGCCCGTTGGGAAGGTGAGTTTGTAGATAATTATGTAGCTCCTCCGCTAGACGATTTAGCAGAAGCCGATAGCGCCCTGGCGCATTCAGCGCACTAAGCCGCCACAATTTTTATTGGCAAAATAAGTCCCCGCCCCTGGCTTCAGGAGCGGGGACTTATTTTGTAATTATCTTACATCGGCTACTTTCCACAACAGATAGTAAAAAATTGTACTCAATATGTGCTAATTTTTAATTATATATTTATATTTACCTATAGCTTTGTGCTTGGCAAATAGCTTTACTTTGGGAATGTTCTCCGGCTGCCAGCATACTAACCATCCTGCTTATGAACTTTGCGAACCGGTACTTATTACTGCTTCTATTGGCTTCAATGGCTATTACCGGCTGTAAATCGTCGGAGGAAGCGCTTTATAGTGCCGTGCATTCCAACCATTCGGTTTCCATTGGGAAGCTGCCCCGGCTAGAGCAGGTAGTAGATGCTGGGCCACTCTATGCCACCGAAGGGGCCTACCCTGATGACGCCGCTAAGGTATTTCGTCAGGAACTGGCCTACCACACGGCAGAGCCCGAAGATACCCTGGGGTATGGTTATGCCAAGCTAATTATAACGCAGGCCAACGTTTCGCGCACAGGCCGGGCGCTTCAGGTTTTTCAAATGGCTACTCTGATGACGCCCTGCTTGGTAGGTCTGCCGCTGGAGTGGTACCGCACTAAAGTAACAGCCGAAGTACAGATCATAAACTCCAAGGGCGTAGTATTGGGTACATACAGAGGTACCGGCCATAGCAAAGTACGGGTGGCCATGTACAACGGCTACAGCCAGAGTAGTGCCCCCCGGATTTCTGACGTGCAAGGCCTGCGCCTGGCCCTGAATCAGATCAGACCCCAACTCGATACGGCCTCCCTAAACCTACGCACTAAACTTGTGGCTGCTGGCCCTCTTGAAGAAGTAACCGGGACGGCCCACACCACCAAATAGTTTCTTTCTGCCTTAGCCCTGTTCCCGTTCCCGCACCTGCCCAATCTGGCGCTGGGTGCGGGAATTTGGCTGTAGCAGGCTTTCATAAGCAGCCATGAGATGCCCCTTAGCCAGCCGGGGTAAGTGCTGCTTGGCGTAGCCCCATTAGTGTTATAAGCAGCCGACAGCAGGCAGGGTCACACGAAATAATACTCTGCAACCTTTCCGGCCCGGATGGTTACTTTGCGGCTACCGGGCCTTTACTGGTTCGGCTCCGTTCACGCTCATTGCACCCTCATATGAAACACACCCTGCAGGCCTTGTTGCTTAGCACTGCGCTGCTGGCTGGCCCCGCCGCTGAGGCGCAGAAAGCCAGTGCCGCGACTACCACGGCCGCCGCCGGCTCCATTAATGTATTCCCTTACCCCATTCAGCAAAAACAGCTGGCCAATGGCCTGAACGTGGTAACGGTACCGTTCGACTCACCGGGGCTAGCCTCATTCTTCCTGGTGGTGCGGGCGGGCTCCCGCGATGAGGTAGAGCCGGGCCACACTGGCTTCGCCCACTTCTTTGAGCACGTGATGTTCCGGGGTACCGATAAGTACTCGAAGGAGCAGTATGATGAAGTGCTGCAAAGCATTGGGGCTGCCGCTAACGCCAACACCTCCCTCGACCGTACTGTGTACCACATGACCGGCAACGCCCGCATGTTGGAGAAGATGTTTGAGGTAGAGGCCGACCGCTTCCAGAACCTGAAGTATGCCGAGCACGATTTCAAGGCCGAAGCCGGGGCCGTGAAGGGCGAGTACACCAAGAACTCTGCCTCGCTCTACAGCCAGCTGAACGAGAAAGTAGCCGACGCGGCCTTCGATAAGCATACCTACGAGCATACCACCATGGGCTTCTTCAAGGACATTGTGGACATGCCCAACCAGTACCAGTACTCGCTTTCTTTCTTCGACCGTTTTTACCGCCCCGAGTACACCACGCTACTGGTGGTAGGAGACGTAAAGTCAGAAGAAGTAAACAAGCTGGCCGATAAGTATTTCGCCTCCTGGAAACGCGGCACCTACACGCCTAACATCACGCCGGAGCCGGCCCAAACGGCCCCGCGGGCGGTACACATTCAGAACGCCAACTTTCCGCCGCTGGTGAGCCTGAGCTACCGCGGCCCCGCCTTCTCCGACCGGAGCAAAGACCTGCCGGCTCTTGAGGTGCTGACTACTATGCTGTTCGCCGAAAACTCGCCGCTGTATCAGCAGCTGGTGGTGAAGGAGCAGAAAGTGCGCTTTGTGGGCGGCTCGCCTAATTACACCCGCGACCCGTACCTGATGACTATTCGGGCCTCGGTAGTGAAGCCCCAGGACCTGAGCTACGTGAAAGACCAGATTACCAAGGCCCTGGAGGAAATGAAAACCAAGCCCGTGGATGCCAAGCGCCTCGCCGACACTAAATCGGCGCTGAAGTATGGCTTCCTGATGGGGCTGGACTCACCCGACCAGGTGGCCAACGCCCTGGCGCAGTTCATTTGGCTGACGGGTGATGTACAATCCTTGAACCGCTTCTACGCCCAGTACGACCAGGTAACACCCGCCGATATTCAGGCCGTGGCCCAGAAATACTTCGTACCCGAAAGCCTCACGGTGGGCACCATCGGGCCGGGCGCCACAAGTGGCCTACAGTAACAGCAGCGTGCTAAGCGGGCAGTTAACCGAGACCCAGCCAAGCTATTTACTGCTTGGTTGCGCTTGCCTCGCTACCTAACTGGCAGCGCTCTCCCTTTTTTCCTCCCTGATTTCACTTCCATGAAACATATATTTTCCCGCCTCTTGCTGAGCGCAGCCCTGCTGGGCCCGGCCACAGTGGCGCCCGCTCGCGCCGCCGAAGTAGTAGAGTTGCGCCAGCCCAACGCCGCCAAAGTGGTGGTGAAGCTGCAGTTCCGCAACGGCTCTGCCGCCGACCCTGTGGGCAAAGAAGGCCTCACTTACCTCACCAGCCAGCTGCTCACCGAGGGCGGTACCAAAGACCTGACGGCCGCCCAGCTCAAGGACCTGCTCTACCCCATGGCGGCGCGCTACTACGCCACCACCGACAAGGAGGTTACCACGTTCACCTTCGAGTTTCACCGCGACTTTATCAAGCAGTTTTACCCCGTACTGCGGGGACTGATTCTGACGCCCTCGTTCACGCAGGAAGACTTTGACCGCCTCAGGAGCAACCAGCTCAACTACGTGGAGCAGCTAATTCGGGCATCTTCAGATGAGGACTACAGCAAGTTTGCCCTGGAGGACCAGCTGTTCCGCAACACCCGCTACCAGCATATGACACGCGGCACCGCTGTTGGCGTAAAAAGCATCACGCTGGATGATGTAAAGAAGTACTACGCCAGCGCCTTCGGCCAGAACAACCTCACCATAGGTCTAGCCGGCAACTACCCCGCCTCCTTTGCCAAGCAGCTGGAGCAGGATATGAAGAAGCTGCCTAAAAGCACCGTGAAAACTCCTATTCCGGTGGCCGCTATGCCCAAAGGCATCCATGTAGAAATCATTAGCAAGCCCGATGCCCTGGGCTCCGCGATATTTGCCGGCTTTCCCATCCAGACCACTCGCGCCCAGGACGACTTCGCGGCCCTGATGGTGGCGAATTCCTGGCTGGGTGAGCACCGCAAAAGCTATGGCAAGCTCTATGACAAAATCCGGACGACCCGCTCCATGAACTACGGCGACTACAGCTACATTGAGTGGTATGAAGCCGGGGGTAATAATATGCTGCCCGTGCCCGGTGTGCCCCGCCACGCCAACTACGCCAGCATCTGGCTGCGGCCCGTGCAGATTGCCGAAGGTCTGCGCAAGCAGTACCCCACTGAGCTGGGCAACCTCACTGTAGGCCACGCTCCCTTTGCCCTGCGCCTGGCGGTGCGCGAGATGGACAACGTGGTAAAAAATGGCATGAGCAAGGAAGACTTTGAGCGTACCCGCACTTTCCTGCGCTCTTACGTGAAGCTCTACGGCACCACGCCCGCCAAGCAGCTCGGCTTCCTGCTCGACTCCCATTTCTACGGCCGCAAAGACTGGCTGCAGGAGGTAGATGGCCAACTGGCCAAGCTCACCCTCAACGACGTGAACCAGGCCATGCGCAAGCACTGGCAGGTACAGAACATGTTTGTCACCATCGTGACCGACGACAGTGAGGCCCAGCCCCTGGCCGATGTACTCAGGAACAACACACCCTCGCCCATGAGCTATGCCAACGTGGTGAAGGCCGGCCTGCCGCAAGCCGTAGTAGCCGAGGATGCCGAAGTAGCTAACTACAAGCTCAACGTGACGGAAGTAAAGGTGATTGACACCAACGACACGTTCCGGTAAGCGCTAGGCCACTGGTTGCGGAATTACCGCTCCGCTTAAACCGCCCCGACTTAAAGTTGGGGCGGTTTTTTTCTGGGCGCATTAAACTACACTGGCCTACGCGCATCTATAGGGCAAAACAGCTTGACTCATCTGCCTACTCCCTTCTTATTTTATCCATGCAAACAACTTCATGTAAATCATTGGGCCTGCTGCTTGTGGCGCTGCTAACCAGCCTCAGCACCTGGGCCCAATCCGGCCAGAACACCCAGGGCCAGGCCAAGCCTACCCGGCGCGCAGTACTGGCCTACGTGCAGCAGAACGTGCTACCCGTAGTGCGCCAGCAGCGCCAGAAACTAGAGCCTCAGCTGAGCACCTCTGATAAAGCCCAACTGGCTATTTACCGCACCCAATTGCAGGAGCTGCGCCAGCGGGGCAAAGCCCTGCGCCAGAGCTTCCGCACTGCTGGCACGGCCCAGGGCACCCGCCCCGAGCTAACCGAGACGCAAAAGCAGGAACTGCAGAAGCTCCGCACTGATCAAAAAGCCCTGATGCAGGAAGTAGGTAAGCTAGGCCAGAAATATGAGGGCGACATTGCCCGGCTGGCCCAGGAAATACAGCCCCAGCGCGAAAAGTGGTCTGCTGACCTGAAAAACCTGGTAGTCCAAAACGCCAAGCCTGAGCAGCAGGAGCGGCGCAAGCACCTTGGGGGCAAAATACGGCACAACAACCCCACCACGCAGTACTTCCGGCCCGCCATGTTCCTGCTCATGAAGGCTGATGCGCCTGCTACCTCTGCCACCGCTAGTGCTGGCAGCGCTGTGTATCCTAACCCGGTTGCCCCTACTAGCCAGCTAGAGTACGAAGTAAAAAAGGCCGGCCCCGTAACCATTGACTTGCTGGATAGCAAAGGCAATACGGTGCGCAACGTAGCGCGGGAAGCGAACAAGGAAAAAGGCACCTACACCCTACCCGTGAGCCTAAGCGACCTGACCAACGGCACGTATTACTTCAAAATCACCACGAAAGGCTCTGCCGAAACCAAGCGTTTCGTGAAAGAATAGCCACGTGGTTATTCCTAGGCCACTTCTGCGCCCGGCAGGTAGCCTAGCTAGCGGGGGCATCAGACCCAATATCTAAGCCACCAGTTACGTTTGTAAGCCAGCCCAAAATTGGGCTGGCTTTTTCGTGGGGTACTGCCAGACTGGCCTAGCGTGGGCCGGGTGCCGGCGTACCCCTATCTTTACGCCCCTATGCTGCGCTCCTTCTTTACCTGGTTTTTGCTCTTATCCACTGCTGCGCTTGTTGCGGCCTGCTGTGGCTCTGTTGCCTGCGACTGCAACGATGCCAATGCAGATTCCTTTGCGCTTAAATTTGATACTACCACTGCCAGCACTCGCCCTTTTAAGGTAGCAGACCTAGATACCGTGTACGTGGTGCGGCGTGTGCTGGCTGACACTGCCAAGCGGCCCGTGCGCGATACCGTTGCAATAGTTCGCACGCTACAGCAAGTGCGCCAGCAGCCCATAATCATCAATAACACCAGCCCTTTTGTGGCTACCAACAATCGAAAAGTCAGCCAGTACAGCTACAAGCTTTATCTGGTTGATAGCAAGAAGCCGAAGGTGCCAACTGACTCGGTGGTGGTGGAGCGGGTGGATCTGGCCGGCGAATTCAAAGCCGATGGCTGCTGCACATGCTATGAGAACACCAAACGGGTGTTGTATATTAAAGGGCTGGCTACTCCCTTTGATGCTACTAACCCGGCAGATCCTAAGCAGCCCGTTCCATTTGTGGTAAAGCGGTAGAGCCATGTGGCTTGCAAGCTGCACTAGTTGCTTCAACACGGGGGGCCTGCAACGCGTATACATTATATCTCCGGTTGGTAACGCTATTTGTTGCTGGCTATCTGGGAGATTCTGCTCTCTGGCTGTATGCTAAAAGAACCTGTTGCCCGCCCGTCCTCGGCTATATTCCCCTTCCAGACTACGCTTAGCCTGGAACCCCTCATTGCGTACTGGAAAGACCGTGAGAATGCTTCTAATGCCGGGGTGGCCCAACTGGCCCGCTTTATTGGCGAGCAGGTAGCGCAGGCCGACTGGAGCCGCGGCCCCATCACTGACCTAACCCAGCTGGAATGCAACTGCGACCTGGTGGAAACCCTGATGCTGGCGGTATTCCCCTCCTCTTCTTTCCAGACGGATATCAGCGGCGCCATACTGCCCTTTCAACGCCACAGCTTCTACTATACTCCTCGCTTCGAGGAAGTGCTCCTCAATGCGGGCCAAACTATTAAGCAGCCGCTTAATATTGATATGCACACCCTGGAGGTGTATACTACCCGCATGGCCTACCAGCTTATTCTGGAGAAGGCATACGGGGTGCACATCCCCATGCAGGGGGCCATCATTTTCACGGTTCCCGACTACAGCATCGGCCTCTACCGCCACTACAGCGTTAACTTCAACTCTACGTTTCTGGAGGTGATTGTGCGCGGGGAAAAGCCAACCTTGACCCCGGAGCAGTTAGATCATCTTACCCGCAACATGCACCGCGCCGATGTGTGGCAGGAAACGCTGCCGCCTGAGCACTTTGAGCTCTCAGGCTTTAACCTGCTGCAGCTTACGGATGTAACAGAGCAGGAAATTCTCTCGGAGCTGAAGTACGACTTGCTGGAGCGCGACGTGCTGCAGGCTTCTGACCGGCTAGAGCAGATTCAGGAGAAGCTGCGGGTATTGTTTGGGCGGCCGTTTCTGCAGTTGGGCATTGCGGCCTACGACGAAAAGAAGAAGGCCTTCGTGGACTTCGGCCGCAAAATCAACCACAGTTTTCTAACCAAGCAGCTGCACAACCAAGACGCCAGCTCGGGCTTCCGGCAGATCTACAGCCAGCTCTGGCAAGACCGCCAGCCTCTGGTGCTGGAAGACGTGGAAAAAGCGGACATTCCGGACGACCTACGGCAGCAGATCCTTAGCCTAGGCATCCGCTCGGCTATTTTGGCGCTGCTGCCCTATGGCGATGATACGGTAGGCCTCCTGGAGCTGGGCTCACCCAATGTGGGCGACCTCAATGAGTTCAGCCTGGAGAACGTGACGCAGTTTATGCCCCTGTTTGCGGTGGCCGTGAAACGCAACGCCGAGGAAATCCAGACCCGCGTGCAGGCCATCATCAAGGAGAAGTTCACCGCCCTGCACCCCACCATGGAGTGGCGCTTCACGGATGCCGCCCAAAACCTGCTGCAGAAGATTGAGGACGGCAACAAAAACGCAGAGATGGAAGACATCGTCTTTCATGAAGTGTACCCACTGCACGGCTCTTCTGACATTCGGGGCAGCAGCACGGCCCGCAACGAGGCTATTCAGGGCGACCTGATTGAGCACTTGACCCTGGCCAATAAGGTTCTGAAAAAGGCCTCCGAGTTTCAGCAGCTCCCCATTTTGGATGAGCTGAAGTTTTACGTGAGCAAGAACCTGCGCCGCCTGCGCCAAGGCATCCTGACCGGTGATGAGGTCAGCATCTTTGAGTCGCTGCGGATGGAAGTAGAGCCGCTCTTCAACTACCTGGCACAAAACGCCCCGGAGCTGCGGCCCGTTATTGAGGAGTATTGGGCCAACATCGACCCCGAATTGGGCATTTTGTACAAGCGGCGCAAGCAGTTTGAGGAAAGCACCACCCGCCTGAATGATGCCGTGAGCGACTACCTTGATGAGGAAGAAGCCAAGGCCCAGGATATGTACCCGCACTACTTCCAGCGTTTTAAAACCGATGGGGTAGAGCACAATATTTACGTGGGTGCCTCACTGGTAGAGAACAAGCCCTTTGATCTGGTTTTCCTGAAGAACCTGAGGCTGTGGCAACTGCTGGTCATGGTAGAAATTACCCGCCGCACTGCCGCGCTAAAAACCGAGTTGCCGCTGCCCCTGGAAACCACCCAGCTTATCCTCATTCACAGCCAGCCCCTTAACATTCGTTTCCGGCAGGATGAGCGCCAGTTTGATGTAGACGGCGCTTACAACATCCGCTACGAAATCATTAAAAAGCGCATTGATAAGGCCACGGTACAGGGTACGGGTGAGCGGCTAACCCAGCCGGGCTACATTGCCCTGGTATATACCCAGCAACGGGAAGCCGATGAGTACCTTGAGTACATTGACTACCTGCAGGACCGCGGGCTGCTGGAGCCGGGCATTGAAGAGCTGGAACTGGAAGAGCTACAGGGCGTGAAGGGGCTATTGGCGCTACGGGTGAAGGTGCGGCTGTAGAGGATAGCTCCTAAAGCTTTGCCTCTGCTTTCTCACGCCACCATAGCTGCAGAGCCGTGCGCAGTAAAATCAGCCAGACTAGGCCAATGGCAAAGCCGGCCAGCACATCGGTAGCATAGTGCACGTGCAGGTACACCCGCGTGAGTCCGATTAGCAGGGCCCATGCCAGCAGCGCGGCCGCCCACACCGGGTGGCGCCGGTGGCGCCAGAGCAGCCAGGCCAGGCAGCCATACAGGGCCAGGCCAATCATGGCGTGCCCGCTTGGAAAACTCTGGCCTGCCTGCGGGAACAGCGCTGAGCTGGGGCGCGCTCGGTGGAAATGCGCCTTCAGCAGCTGGTTAAACAAGGCAGCACCAGCTACTGCCAGAAAAACCTCCAGGCCTTCGCGGTGGTGGCCCTGGCTCCTGAGCAACAAGGGTAGGCCTATTCCCGCTCCTACCAGAAAAGGCAGAGAGGCAAAGAACGTCACCCCTTCTACCGCACTGGTCAGGCCAGGCCACCAGCTCCGGAGCTGATCCACGCGCCGAAAAGCCCACTGATCAAAGTCAATGGAGTTTTCCACGAATACTACTCGCGTAAGATAAAAGAACAGCAGGGCTGATGCCATAAACACAACTCCTACCAGCGCTATTTCCAATGTAAGAAAGCTGAACAGGGCTGCGAGCCGGGCGGTAAGTCTCTTCATGGCGGGAAGGTTATTCCGCTATCCAACGCAACGCGGGCCTTGGGTGTTGGAGTGGGCTACGATGCCAGCCGCCAGAAAACAAAAAAGCCAGCCCATTTCTGGACCGGCTTTCGTGCGCTCGGAGAGACTCGAACTCTCACACCTTTCGGAACTGCCGCCTGAAGACAGCGCGTCTACCAATTTCGCCACAAGCGCATTCTGATGTTCAACTGACAATTTCCCTTCTGGAGTGTCATTTGATGCTGCAAAGATAGAAGGCTTTTTCGACGTATGTCAAGCTTTCAGCCCAAAAAACAATAAAAACTTAATCACAAAAATTTGCTTTACGGGCTATATAGGCTGTTTTTCAGGTGATTGCACTTGTTTGCCGAAGCGTTTTTTTGCCGCAACTTCCAGTTGCTGCAGAAGCGGAATAGCCACTACCAGCCACACTAAGCCCGCCGTGAAGCCGGCCAGCACATCAGTGGCATAGTGTACGCGCAGGTACACCCGCGTGAGTCCAATCAGAATAATGAGTGCCACCAGAGCCGTAGTGAGGCCCCAGCGGAGCGCCGGGTGCCGCACATGCGCTTGCACCAGATACACCATCAGGCCATAGAAGGAGGCTGATATCATGGCGTGCCCGCTGGGAAAGCTCAGGCCACTTGCTGAAACCAACGGCAGTAAGGGGCGCGGCCGGTGGTAGAACTGCTTCAGGACCAGGTTGAGCGTGATGCTGCCCAGCGCAACTACCGGCACCAGCAAGGAGTACCACCGGTGTCGCCGTACCAGCAGCAGCCAGGCCACTAGCAGCAGGCCCATACCCGTGATGAAGTTTCGCGAGGCCAGAAAGGTAATACCCTGCACCCACTGCTGCCGCTCAGGCCCGAAGAGCTGGCGCGTCCAGCGGAAAGCGGCCGCGTCAAACGTAGCAGCATCCTGATCAAACACCTCCCGGCTCAAGGCCAGAAAAATTACTACACCCACCGTACCCAGTAATAGCGTTATGGCAAACTCAGTAACGAACAGCGTGACACCAGCCAGCAGTTGGCGAATTGATTTGGTCATAGAAAAGCAGCAATAAACTTGGCCCAGCGGAGTCGGTTGTCGTGGTTCTTACGACATTTCGGGGCGCAACGGCCGAATCACGTAGACCAAGAGCCGCTGCCTCCCCCCTATGTCCCTCCCCGACTCTGGCTTTGACTATGTAGCGGCCGTTTATGATCCGCTGGCGCGGTTGGTGTATGGCCGGGCGTTGCAGCAGGCGCAGCTGGCTGCCCTTACGGCCTTGCCAACGGGAGCACCCTACATTTTAATCATTGGCGGAGGCACCGGCTGGGTACTGGGCGAGGCATTACGCCAGCGCCCGGCGGCTAAGGTGCTTTACCTGGAGGCCTCCCCGCAAATGCTGCGCCGCAGCCAGGAGTTTTTGCGCCAGCACTGGCCTACCAAGCTGGCCCAGGTTGAGTTTAGGTTAGGTACTGAAGACGCATTGCGCCCCAGAGAGCAGTTTGATGCGGTGGTAACTTTCTTTCTGCTCGACTTATTTGAGCCGGCTCGACTACGGCAGCTTATTGCCCGGCTACAAGCAGCGCGTAGGCCAGAGGCCCCCTGGCTCCTCGCCGATTTTGCCCGGCCTGCAACCTGGTGGCATCGTAGCCTGTTGGCGGCCATGTATGCCTTTTTCGGCCTGACTACTGGCATTAGCGCCCGCCGCCGCCCGCCAATTGAACTGGAGCTGCAACGGCTAGGCCTAGCGGCTAGGCCAGTAGGAAGTTATTTTGGCGGGATGGTAGAGGCCTCGGTATGGCAGTAGTAAAGCGAGTAAGACAGCTTCCTGTAACTTGGCCACACCTATTCGCTCCATTATTACTTTATGCTCAAGTCTGGTACGCTTATTATCCTGCTTATTGGTAGCTCCTACTCCGTTGCCCACGCCCAACCCAACTGGGCCCTCGGGTCGGGAGCTCGAAAGGATAGCCCTACACTTGAGGCACGGTACTACGCCACCTACTTCGATACCACTGGCTCAATCAAGCGCACTATTAAAGCCGAAATCCTGGAGCTGCAACTAGCCTGGAGTTTATAAGCCCTGATTGGCAAAGTGGCTGATTGGTGGGCGCTCGGGTTTGGCTTGAAGTGGTCTATCTGCTGAGAATTTAGGCAGTTTAGCCTATACCTCTTAGGTTAGCATTTCTATACGCTTCGTCTCTCCTTCTCTTCCTCTCCCCTATGATGCGGAAAACTGCTGCCCTGCTCTTGCTAGGCCTACCGCTGGCTTTCGGCCGCCCGGCCGCTGCCCAGGCTCCCGTGCAATACTCCGTGGCCTTCCCCAATGCCGTGCACCACGAGGCCCGCGTAACGGTTACGTTTACCGATGTGCCCGCCGGCCCGTTGCAGGTACGCATGGCGCGCTCCTCGCCCGGCCGCTACGCCCTGCATGAGTTTGCCAAGAACGTGTATGATGTGCAGGCCACTGACTCAAAAGGAAAGACTCTGAGTGTAGATAAGCCTGACCCCTACGGCTGGAATGTAACCGGCCACGATGGTACTGTGCGGTTCACCTACACCCTGTTCGGCGACCGTACCGATGGCACCTATGCCGGCATTGACTCGCGCCATGCCCACCTGAACATGCCCGCTACGCTGGCCTTCGCCCGGGACCTGGAGCAGCGCCCGGCAGAAGTAAAGTTTGAGCTACCCCAGGGCTGGACGGTGGCCTCGCAGCTGCGGCCCGATGCGGTTAAAGGTACCTACTTTGCCCCGCATATGCAGTATCTCATGGACTCGCCTACGTCGCTGGGCCCCCAGCAGGTGCGCAGCTGGCAGGAGCAAGGCAAAACCATTGAAATGCAGGTGCTGCATGATGGCACCGCAGCTGAGCTGGATGCCTTCGCCAACCAAACCAAGAAAGTAGTGAAAGAGGCGGCGGCGGTTTTTGGCGGTCTGCCCGACTACGATTTTGGCCGTTACACCTTCGTAGCTAATTACCTGCCTCAGACCAGCGGTGATGGTATGGAACACCGCAACTCCACCAGCCTCACCAGCAACCGCCCCTTGCGCGGCTCCGGCGCTCTTGATAACCTGGGCACCGTTTCTCACGAGTTTTTCCATAGCTGGAACGTGGAGCGCATCAGGCCCAAAGACCTGGAGCCGTTTGATTTTGAGCGCGCCAACATGAGCAGTGGCCTCTGGTTTGCCGAGGGCTTCACGCAGTACTACGGCGAGCTGCTGCTACGCCGCGCTGGCATTTACACCGATGAGCAGTATTGCCAGGAGGCCCTTAGTGGCCTGGTGGGTGCTATGCTGTTGTCGCCGGGGGCGAAGCGCTACTCGCCGGTGTATATGAGCCAGCAGGCCCCGTTCGTGGATGCTGCCGCAGCCATCGACCCCAACAACCGCTCTAATACCTACCTGAGCTACTATTACATTGGCGGCGCCAACGCCCTGGCCCTGGACTTAGAGCTGCGCCAGCGCTACAAGACCGACCTTGACACGTACATGCGCACGCTATGGCAGCAGCAGGGCCAGTTCCAGAGCAACTACGCCCCCGAAAAGCCTTACACCCTGCAGGACTTGCAGCGCGTGCTAGGCCAGGTAGCCAAGGATACGGCCTTTGCCGGGCAGTTTTTCCGGCAGCATATTTACGGGCATGAGCTTCCTAAATACGAGGAGCTGCTGGCCCCCGCTGGTATGCTCGTGCGCCCGGCCCGAGCCGGACAAGCCAGCCTGGCGGCGCGGCTGCAGTTCAACGCCGACAGCTCGGCTACTCTCGGTACCACCTCCGTTGGCAGCCCTCTCTATACCGCTGGCCTAGACCGCGAAGACGTGCTGCTGAAGTTTGAGGGGCAGAAGCCTACCAATGCCAAGGAGATGCAGAAGCGCCTGGCGGCCCACAAGCCCGGCGACGTGGTGCAGGTAGAAGTACGGGCCCGTGACGGCATCCGCACGGTGCCCGTAACCCTGGTGGAAGACCCCGCGCTGGAAGTAGTAACCTATGAGCAAGCGAAAAAGCCACTAACCAAAGCCCAAAAGAAATTCAGAGAGGCCTGGCTAGGCAGCAAGGCAAAGTAGCACGGGCTCCTTGCTAGTTTCCGTTTTTTACCTATACCCATCAGGGGCCACAGTAAGCTGTGGCCCCTGATGGCTTTTTAGGCCGTACCTATTGACTCCATTGGGTAGCGAAGACCAATCTGCTGCCGAATTGCGTCGAGCTGCTGCATCAGCTCTTGGGTAAACTGCAGGGGCAGCAATGGGCTTTGGGTGAGGCCCTGGGTCAGGCATTGTTGCACGTGCTCGGCTTCGTAGTGGTAGCCGAAACCCTGTTTCTCACATGGAATTACCTGCGGCTCCTGGTTTGGGAGCTTCAGCATGATACCGCTGGCCGCATGAAAGCGGCCGGTAAGGTGAAGCTGACCTTGGGTGCCGTACAGGATGCACTGATTATCTGTTTGAGCAGCTATGGTAGAGAACAGGCTAGCCGTGGCACCGCTCGCGTAGGCCAGTGCCATAGCACAATTTACATCTACCCCAGTATCGGCGAGGGTGGCAACCGCGCGTATTGCCTGAGGTTCTCCGAGGAAAAGCTTGCTGATAAACAGCGGGTATACCCCAATATCCAGCAAGGAGCCGCCCGCCAGTACGGGGTTAAACAGCCGGCCCTCCGGGTTGTACGGCGCCACAAAGCCAAAGTCGGCCGCCAGGTGCTTCACCTCCCCAATGGTGCCCGAGGCTACCACTTCCAGGGCCTTATGGATAGCCGGGAAGAAGCGCGTCCAGAAGGCCTCCATCAGGAATACGCCCTTCTCTTCTGCCACGCGCCTCATCTCCTGGGCTTGCACGGTGTTCACGGCAAACGGCTTCTCGCAGAGCACTGGCAGTCCCGCCCGCAGGCACAGTAGCGTGTTAGCGTAGTGTTCAGTATGCGGCGTAGCAATGTATACCACATCTACGTCGGGTACGGTCAGTAACTCCTCATAGCTCCCAACGGCGTGAGGTACTCCATATTGAGCAGCAAACTCCTCGGCCTTGGCCCCAGTGCGCGAGGCAACGGCGTGGAGCCGGGCATTGGGCAACAGGGTCAGGCTTTCAGCAAACTTGTGGGCTATTTGGCCGAGGCCCATAATGGCCCAATTGTAGGTGCGCATAGTGTAAGTAGAAGGTGAGCGGCTAAAAAGGCAGCCAAAGGTATCTGGCCTTACGGGGTTACTAGGTTTTAAGCTTACCTGCAGGCCGGTGTGTTCGTCAAGACCCTAGGCCACTTCTACCTTGTTAAGCGCTAGTGCGCCGCCAGGGCCAGGCACTCAGCGTGGCGAGGACAGCTGAGCAGGTGGTCATTTACCAGGCCGGCAGTTTGCAAAATATTGTAGCAGGTTACGGGGCCAGTCATTACAAAGCCGCGCCGCTTCAGATCCTGGCTCATGGCCTCGCTTTGAGGTGTAGAGACGGGCACGGGGTTGGCTTCGCTGCGGCGGTTGTCGAGGGCGCGGCCACCTACGTACTGGTAGAAAAACGGCAGCAGGCCAGCCTCGCCGCCCACCTGCTGCCGGAGCCGCAGCCACGCTTGCGCATTTTGCACGGTGGCCTCCAGCTTGCGCCGGTTGCGCAGAATACGCGGGTTCAGCAGCAGCTCTGCTATTTCCTCCTCCCCAAACCGCGCCAGTCGCTCCGGGTCGAAACCGGCCAGCAGCTCCCGAAACCCCTCGCGCCGCTTCAGCACCACCGGAAAATCGAAGCCTAGCTGAAAGGTGTGCAGCACCAGGTATTCAAACAAAATACCTGCTTCGGCAACTGGCTCGCCCCACTCATAGTCGTGAAATTCGCGCAGCAGCTCATTGTGGTTAGCCCAGGGGCAACGGCCATCGGGGGAGCGAGCAGGCAGGTTGGGGATTATCATGCTGATAAGTTTTACTAAGACCCTATCCCGGTTGGTTAGCCCCTCTCTAGGTCACTTCCCTCGGCTACATTTGCACCTCACCAGAGGCCGCCCATTGCCGCTGCTTTACGCAGTGGCCTAGCTTTATCTGAAAGTTGTTACTCTCACAGGCTCAGCACTAACGGTAAGCGCCAGGGGCATAATCAGTATGTTATTGCCTACGCCGCCACAGCTTGTTCCGGCTGATTCTGCTGTCGGCGGCGGCGCAGTACCAGCATGGCAGCGAAGCCAACGCCTCCAAGTACCAGCGCGCCTCCAACCCAGTCGGGCGAGGTATAGCCCAGGCCAGCGGCAATGGGCAGGCCGCCCAGGTAAGCACCCAAAGCATTGCCCGTATTGAAGCCCGACTGACTCAGCGACGACGCCAGCATCTCGGAGCCCTTAGCGGCCCTGATCATCAGCATCTGGATGGGCGCCGCGGTAGAGAAAGCCAGCGCACCGGTAAGCATAGTCATGACCACCGTTGACCATTGGTGTTGAGCTGCTACCGGAATAGTAAACAACGCCGCCGCCATAGCCAACAGCAGCCAGGTGGTAGCCCGCAACGGCGACATACGGTCGGTGAGCCAGCCGCCCAGCAGGTTGCCCAAGGCCATGCCCACGCCAGCCAGCACCATCAAAATAGTGACGGCGTTGTGGCTGAAACCAGCCACCTCCGTAAACAGCGGCACAATGTAGCTGAACCAGGCAAAGAAGCCCCCATTGCCCAGAATGGTAATAGCAATAATGAGCCAGGGCTCTAGGCGGGTGAAGGCCACAAACTCTTGCCTGAGATTGGTCTCGCGGGCTGGTAGCTCCGGCAGCAGGCGCCGCACACTCACCACGGTAAGCAGGGCCACCACTACTATCAGCACAAAAGGAATGCGCCAGCTAAAGGTGTGGCCCAGGTAGGTACCAATTGGCACCCCAATAATATTGGCAATGGTGAGGCCCGCAAACATGATGGACACGGCCTGCGCCTCCTTCCCCGGCTCTGCCAGCCGACCCGCCACCACAGCGCCTACGCCGAAGAACGCTCCGTGCGGCAGCCCCGAGATAAAGCGCGTCAGCAGCATCAGCTCATAGCCGGGTGCCACCGCCGACAGCCCATTGCCCACCGCGAAAATCAGCATAAGCAAGGCCAGAATCTTGCGGGGCGGCAGCTTGCCGGTAAGGGCCACCATCAGGGGCGCACCCACCACCACACCCAGCGCGTAAGCGGATATCAGGTGCCCGGCCGTAGGAATGGAGATGTGCAGGGCCTTGGCTACATCCGGCAGAATACCCATCATGACAAATTCCGTCATGCCGATGCCGAATCCGCCCAGGGTTAGGGGGATTAATACGCGTTTTGAATTCATAGAGGAGTGGCCCACAACAGAGGTAGGCCTACAGACAGCTAAAACAACCTTTAGGTTTTAAAAAACTAAAGTTTACTTCTTTCCTGCTCAGCTACATTCCAACACCAAATACACCTCTAAGCGCCAGTTCCCAACAGAAAGCGTTTTCTAAGAGCATAAAAAAACAGCCAATCCGGACGTGGCCAGATTGACTGTTTCGTGCGGGGCTAATGGCTTCAGCTTCTATTTGCGGCGCCCGAAAATGCGGAGCAGGAACAGGAAAAGGTTAATAAAGTCGAGGTACAGGGTGAGGGCCCCTAACACGGCGGCTTTGCGGTCAGTTTCCTCATCGCCGAGGCCAACAAACGCCAGCGCCTTCAGCTTCTGGGTGTCGTATGCCGTAAGGGCCACAAACATAATTACCCCAATGAACGAAGTGATGGTGTAAAGCAGGGAATTCAGCCAAAACAGGTTTACTACTGAGGCAATAATGAGGCCTACCAGTCCCATAAACAGGATGTTGCCCCATCGAGATAGATCAGTGCGCGTGAAGTACCCGTAGAGGCTCATAACGGCAAATGTGCCACCCGTTACGAAGAAGGTTGAGGCAATAGAATCGGCGGTGAAGACAAGGAAAATGATGCCGAGCGTGATGCCGTTTAAAGCAGAATAGGCAAAAAATGCTCCGGTTACGGCGCTTACTGACATGTCAAAAGCGCGCGCCGAAATGTAGCCCACCACAAACATTTCCAGCAGAAGCAAGGCCCAAAATGCCAGGCGGTTGCCAGCAACTAACTCAATGATTTCCGGCGAAGAACCGACCAGCATAGCTACGCCGCCCGTAAGTGCCAGGGCGCCGGCCATCCAGCCATATACCTGGCGCATGAAACTAGCCTGTACCTGGGCTGCTTCTTCGGCGCTGATAGTAATTTCAGGCTGAGTTGGAGCCTGCTCCTCGGGAGTAAAATTTTCCATACTAAGGAAATAGAAAGTAAGAATGAAAACTAAACGAAGCCAAGATACCGATTCGGGGGTTGCTACACAGTAAAATGACCAAAACGGGCTGAAAAATATCTACTCCTCCACTACGCCCATCTTATTCCCCCATGCCCTCTGACCGTCGCCTTTGGCTGCTTTATAGCATTATTCTCCTTGACGTAGTTATTGGCGCGGCCATCGGGCCGGTGCTACCGGAGTTTGTGCGCGGCCTAGCACGGCCTCAGCTGTGGATGGTGCTGGGCACGGGCATATTCCTGGGGGTGCAGCTGTTTTCGGCCCCGGTACTGGGGCGCCTCTCTGATGGCTGGGGGCGTAGGCCTATCCTGGTGTTATCGGCGGTGGGCACCTTGCTGGCGAATGCCCTGCTGTTCCCGGTACGAGCCACGCTGTACTTCGCCAACCGCTTCAGCGACGGCCTCACCAACGGCATATACGCCACCATTCGTGCGGCCATTACGGATATTTCGCCGCCGGAGCGCTTGTTCCGAAACCTTGGGATTGAGGGCGCCATTATTTCCCTGGGGTTTGTGCTGGGGCCCATGGCCTCGGGCGCCGTGCTTACGCTTTGGGAGGTAAAGCCTAGCCAGCAGGTGGCTTACGTGGTAGCGCTGGCCGTAACCCTGGCCGCGCTGAATGTGGGGCTTAGCCTGCTGCTTCGTGAAACCCATACCCAGCGCACCCCCGTGCGTGGGGCTGAGCTCCGGGCCGAGCTCATCCGGGCCGTGAACCCGCTTACGCTCTGGCAGCGGCTGCGGGAGCAGGATACGCCCGACCGGGGCCTGCGCCCCATCGTGCTGATGCAGGTAGCGCTTACGCTAAGTACGGGGTACTACACGTACTTTGTGCCTTTCATCAGCATTGGGGAGCTGCACTTGGATGCCCGCGGCATTGCGTACTTCTTCATGTTTTTTGGGGTGTTGAGCGTGGCCATCAACTACCTGTTCTACACCTACCTCGCCGACCGCCTCAACCAGCGCCGCGCCATTTTCTGGCTGGCCCTGGTGGGCGTGCCTATTCTGGTCGGCTATGGGTTCGTAGGCCAGTCGGTTACGCGCCTCTACGTCCTGACCGCCCTCGACTGCCTCACTCTATCCCTGATCCAGGGACTACTGGAAGGCTTGCTGGCTCAGCGCACTACCGATGCCGACCGGGGCGAGATATTTGGTCTGAACCAGGCCGTGCAGGGCTTAGCTAGCTTTGGGAGCACACTGGTGCTGGCGGCGTTATCAGTAGTTGATTTACGGCTGCCGTGGCTGTGGTTTGCCTGTTGCCTGGCACTGGTGGCCTGGCAGGCCCGGCAACAGCTGCGCCAAGCTGAGTTGGCGGCTGCGCTGTCGGAGAGCTAATTTTAGCTAACGCCTTAGTACGTATAGATGCGTAGGCCAGTCCAGAAGATGGTGCCCAGGACGCCCAGGATGAAGATGCGCAGCCCATGCTGGCGGTCAGTGGGCGCAAAGGCCAGCACTTTCTCGCCAGTAGGCAGCTGCTTTTGATGTTTGAACAGGTGCCAGCCAATGAACACGGCTACAATCCCGCCTAGTATGGCCATCAGGTAGCCGGCCAGAATCCAGGTTTTCTGGCTTTCTTCCGGCTTGGCCAGTTCCACTAGTCGGCGCTGGCGCAGGAGCTGCACTACATCGGGGGAAACGTCGTGGCCGCGCTGGCGTAGGAGTTGCCGGGCCAGCGTCACGTCGAGGTTGTTCCACTCATCAGGCTTGGCCAGAATTTCCAGTAGCTCGCCATCGGTGAAGCTATAGAGGTAATGGTCGATGGGCACGGAGGCGGTGAGGGTCTCATTGGTTTGCTCTTCCGCAAGCCGGGCCGCCTCAAAATCCTCCTGGCGCAGCTTCACCACGAAATACGTACTGGTTGGGTTAAAGGCAAACGTCACGTCGAACCGGGGCCGGTCGAAGCCGGTCTCGAACTCAATGCCTCGCTGGCGCAGAATATCCAGCAGCGGTTGCGCTACCTCCAAAGACGGAAAGCGCTGGTAAGAAATAAATTCTGACATCGTATAGCGAAGCTAAGCAGCTGCTACGTTACTACTTTTCCGGCTCCTTTTTCACGAAGGGCACGCAGCCTGCTCCGCTGATGTTGCGTATCTTGTGAAAGGAAACCCTGCTTTCCGCCCCCTGCTTATGCTACGTTCTACGCTTATACTCCTCGGCCTGCTGTTTGCGGGTGCTACGGCTTCGGCCCAAACCTTACCGTATGTGGCGGCTGGCACTCCTGCGCCGGGCCTGGGCAGCCTCAGCCAGCGTACTTCGTTCAGCCTGAATGCGGGAGCTATGTTTGCCGGGCGCTATGGCTCAGCCAGCTACATCAGCCCCACCATGGCATATCAGGTTACCAAGCGCTTCTCCGTATTTGGCGGTGCCACGCTCCTGCGCACTACGCCGGGAGTGGCCTACGGCTACGCCTACCCCGGCACCGAAGCAGGTTACCGGGCTTCACAGCCGGGCTACTACGGCACGAACCGGATGCTCATCCAGGGTGGCGGGCAATATGCGCTGTCGCCCAGGCTTACCCTCACGGGCTCAGCCTGGAAAGACCTCACGCCGGGCGGCTACAACGTAAACCCGTATGCGGGCTTTGGGGGCAACCTGGGCTCGGGCGTAAACCTGCGGGCCGACTACCACATCACCGAGAACTTCTCGGTATCGGGTGGCCTACGCATGAGCAACGGCACCTCGGGCTACCCTGGGTACTCGCCTATGTACTCGCCGGGCATGCCCTTTGGCTACTAGCCCTTCCTGATTTATTTCTGAGCCACCCGCCATCCTCGATGACGGGTGGTTTGTTGTTTATTTGCCTCCATCTTCTTTCCCGCTTCTCTCCTTCTGCATGGCTGCTGCCCGCTACGTCCGCAACGAACAGCTTTCGACTATCAAGCCCAACTACCCCGGCAACAAAATGATTGGCAGCGAGTACTGCAACGGGGAGGAGCTGTATGAGCCCAGCTTTAGCACCGTAATCCGCTGGCAGCTGTCGGAAAATCCCCAGAAGGAGGAGAAGAAGGCCGATACCTGGGTGCCCGAAGTGGTAGACTGCACCGCCTTCTTGCAAAGCCAGGAAGACGGCTTGGTCTGGCTGGGTCACGCTTCGTTTCTGCTACGTATTGAGGCAACTACCCTCCTCTTCGACCCAGTGTTGTTTTCGTCGCTCGGTCTGCGTCGGCGCCATCCTCTACCTTGCCGCCCTGAAGATCTTACGAATATTGATTTCCTGCTAATTAGTCACGGCCACCGTGACCACTTGGATGAGCAATCGGTGAAGCTGCTAGCTCGCCAGAATCCACAAATGCGCGTCTTTGGGCCGCTAGGTATGTCGAAATTAGTGCGGGGCATGGCACGCCAACTGCCGGTGCAGGAGGCCGGCTGGTGGCAGCAGTTTACCATTGACTGGGAGTATATGGGGTGGGAAAATCTTGGACAACCTCCTTTTGAGCTGTTTTACCTCCCCGCCTCCCACTGGCACCGCCGCGGCCTGTTTGACCTAAACACGGTACTGTGGGGCAGCTTCCTGATCCGGACGCCTGATGGCCGTACCATCTACTTCGCCGGTGATACCTCCATGGCCGACCATTTCGAGCAGATTGAAAAGCAGTTTGGGCCCTTGGATATAGCCCTCTTCCCGATTGGAGCCTACAAGCCAGCCTTCATGATGCACATGAGCCACACCAACCCCCACGAAGCTGCCAAAGCGGTAAATATTCTGCGGGCCGGCCACGTGGTGCCCATGCACTACGGTACCTTCGACCTCTCCGATGAGCCCGCCTCTGAGCCGTTGCGGGAGCTGCAGATGGTAGCCAACGGCCAGATGCTGCGCGGCGAGCTGCACGCTCCCGCCGTGGGTGAGGTGCTGCGCTGGCAAGACTGGGAGTAACTGTTGCCTGTTGTGGGTTAGCGGGTGCCGGGCAGGGTTTCCGGGTGAGGGGTGTCGGTTGTTAACGGCTAGTTGGTAGCTTTGGTGTTTACTTTTCCCGACTGCCGCCCGGCCCGCTGGTCTTAACCCACCTAGCAGCTGGCAATTCATCACTGGCAACTCACCCTCATGTCTCCTACCCTTATTCTGAGCCTGATTGCGGGCTACTTCGTGGTACTGGTCATCATCGCGCTGCTCACGTCGCGTAAGGCTACCAGCGAATCGTTCTTCATTGCGAACCGCAATGCGCCGTGGTACATGGTGGCATTTGCCATGATTGGCACCTCGCTCTCGGGTGTTACGTTCATTTCTATTCCGGGCATGGTGGCCACGCAGTCGTGGAGCTATATGGCGGTGGTGCTGGGCTACATTGTGGGCTACCTGGTGATTGGCACCGTGCTCATGCCCATGTACTACCGGCTGCGGCTGGTGTCAATCTACACGTATCTGGAGCAGCGCTTTGGGTTTTGGAGCTATAAAACGGGGGCTTTCTTCTTCCTGATTTCCCGAGCCGTAGGGGCCGCCTTCCGGCTCTTTCTGGTGGCAGGCGTGCTGCAGCTGGCTGTCTTTGATGGCCTGAATGTGCCGTTTGCTGTTACCGTGAGCATCAGCATTCTGCTGATTTACCTCTATACCTTCCGCGGGGGCCTCAAAACCATCCTCTGGACCGATACTTTCCAGACCATGGCTATGCTTGTGTGCGTGGCGGTGAGCATCTATCTGATGGCTGATGAGCTGAACCTGGGCTTTGCCGGCCTGGTAAAAACGGTGAAGGAAAGTGCTATGTCGCAGATCTACTTCTCTGACCCCAAAGACGATAAGTTTTTCTGGAAGCAGTTTGCCTCCGGTGCGTTCATCACCATTGTAATGACTGGCCTAGACCAGGATTTGATGCAGAAAAACCTCAGCTGCCGCAACCTGCAAGATGCCCAGAAGAACATGTTCTGGTTTACCATTGCTATTGTGGTGGTAAACGTGTTCTTCCTCTCACTGGGCGTGCTCCTGTACCAGTTTGCCGCTGCCAAGGGCATTGCCTTGCCCGTTAGCCCCGCCACCGGCAAAGTAATCGGCGACAACGTATTTCCGCTGCTGGCTACCAACCACTTCTCCCTATTTGCCGGCATCGTTTTCATCCTGGGCATCATTGCCGTTACCTACGCCTCCGCCGACTCCGCCCTCACGGCTCTTACTACTTCGTTCTGCGTGGACATGCTTGATATCAAGCAGTACGAGGAGAAAAAGCAGACCCGGGTACGCCAGCTCACTCACTTCGGCTTCTCGCTGGTGCTCATCGTCATCATCCTGATCTTCCGGGCCATCAACGACCAGAGCGTGATTACGGCCGTGTTCAAAGCGGCTGGTTACACCTACGGGCCGTTGCTAGGCCTCTATTCGTTTGGGCTGTTCACCAGCCGCGGCCTCCACGACCGCTTGGTGCCCTACGTGTGCGTGGCGGCTCCGCTGGTAACGTGGTTTATCAATGCCAACTCTAAGACTTGGTGGGGTTATGAGTTTGGGTTTGAGATTCTGATCCTGAACGGTTTGCTCACGTTTGTAGGCCTATTGGCCATTTCTCGCGCTCGGGTACTAGAATTGAACCCTGTAGCGTAGGGGTTGTTTAGGGAGACGTACCTTTGCGTCTAGGAGTGTAACTCCTCATGCTGGGTTACTCGGCCCCATCATTGAAACGCAGACAGAATATGAGTTAACGGTGTTGCACCAATTATCTCAGATTTCTCCGGCGTTCGGATAGCGGGGGTGAAACATTACATCTTCCCAACGCCCTAAACCACTGCCCTATGAAACATCTTTTCTTCATCTTGGTGCTCGTAGCTTCGGGCGCTGCGGCGCAGGCGCAAACCCAGCCTCCTACTTCAGCACCTGCCAAGCAGCCTATTGAGCTGCGCGCCGGCCGCATGCAGGCGCAGGCCAAACCGGCGGCTAACCGCCCCGATGCGCCTCCACAGTTTCCGGGCGGAGCACAAGGCCTGAACACGTTTTTTCAGCAGAATTTAAAGTATCCGGAGGCCGCTAGCGTCAAGCAGATTAGTGGCAATGTAGTGATGACGTTTACGGTAGAAGCCGACGGACACCTGACCAACCCCACGGTACTTCAGCCGCTCTCCCCAGAGTGCGACACTGAGGCGCTGCGGGTGCTAGGCCAGATGCCCGCCTGGAAGCCCGCTACCCGCAAGGGCCAGCCTATTGCCACGCAGGTGCGCTTGCCCGTGCCGTTTGGCAACTCCGAGAACCTCAAAGTAGAGCAAGGCAAACCCAAGTTTGAATAAGTAACAGAGACCTTGAGAAGCAAAAAGTGAGAACTCCAGCGTAAGCAATTACCCTGTCCTGAGTTCTCACTTCGCAGTTCTCACTTCTATACTAGAATGGCCCGAAGTGGAATGAATACCAGCGGTACAACCCTTGACCCGGATGTACCCAAGAAGAAATTAACGAAGGAGAATTTTAAGCAGGGCCTGCGCATTTTCCGCTACGTGCTGCCCTACCGGACGAAGTTCATCGTCGGGATGGTGTTGCTGGCCCTGTCCAGCGCCACGGTAATGGCTTTCCCCTGGATTATTGGCAAGCTCACTGACGCCGCCAACGGTAAGCCCTACATACTGCCCAACGGCAACGCTGTTACCATCAACCAGATTGCGCTAGGCCTGTTCGGCATTATCCTGCTACAGGGTATTTTTTCGTTTGGCCGCATTTGGTTTTTCACGCAGGTAAGTGAGTTTACGGTGCGCGATATCCGGCAGGCGCTCTACCACAAGTTCGTAACCCTCCCAATTCCGTACTTCGAGAAAAACCGGGTGGGGGCCATTACGTCCCGCATCACCTCCGACGTAGGCCAGATTCAGGATTCCTTCTCGCTGACCCTCGCCGAGCTGTTCCGCCAGATCATGACGCTGGTAGTAGGCATTGTCTTCATTATGATGGTGTCAGTGAAGCTGTCGTTGTTTATGCTGCTCACCTTTCCGCCCATTGTGGTGCTGGCTATGGTATTTGGCCGCAAGATTCGGGTACTGGCCAAAGCCACCCAGGATGAGCTGGCCAAGACCAACGTTATTGTAGAGGAGACGCTGCAGGGCATTAATACGGTGAAGGCCTTCACGAACGAGCTGTTCGAAACCGGCCGCTACACTAGTTCGCTCACCCGCACGGTGCAGGCAGCCCTTCGTAGCAACCTCTACCGTGGCGGCTTTGTGTCGTTTGTGATTATCGGGCTTTTTGGCGGCATCATTCTGGTGCTGTGGCGCGCTGCTTCTCTGGTAGCTTCTGGCCAGATGACCATCGGCGACCTGACTTCGTTTGCCCTCTACACTATCTTCATTGGGGCTTCCGTAGGTGGCCTAGGCGAACTGTACGGCAAGGTGCAAAGCACACTGGGCGCTTCGGAGCGCATCCTGGAGATACTGGACGAGCCCTCGGAGCCCACCCACCAGGCCTTGCCCGCTGGCACCGCTCCCCTGCAGGTACGCGGCGACATCGACTACCGCCATGTGGCCTTCAGCTACCCCACCCGTCCCGACTTGCCCGTGCTCCAGGATATCAACTTTGGTATTCAAGCCGGCGAGAAAATTGCGCTGGTAGGCCCCTCGGGCGCTGGCAAAAGCACTATTGTGCAGCTGCTGATGCAGTTCTATGAGCTAAGCGGTGGCAAAATCCTCATTGATGGCCGCGACGTACGCCAATTCGACCTCACGGAGCTGCGCAGCCACATCGGCATCGTGCCCCAGGAAACACTGCTGTTCGGTGGCTCTATCCGGGAGAACATTGCCTATGGTAAGATTGACGCTACTGACGCTGAAATCACGGCGGCTGCGCGGAAGGCTAATGCCTGGCAGTTCATCTCTACCTTCCCCGAAGGTCTCGACACACTCGTAGGAGAGCGGGGCGTAAAGCTCTCCGGGGGCCAGCGCCAGCGCATTGCCATTGCCCGCGCTATCCTGAAGAACCCCGCCATCCTCATCCTCGACGAAGCCACTTCGGCCCTCGACTCGGAGAGCGAAAAGCTCGTGCAGAGCGCTATGGATGAGCTCATGCAGGACCGCACCAGCATCATCATTGCCCACCGCCTCAGCACCATCCGCAAAGTTGATAAAATCCTGGTCATCGACGGCGGCCGTATTGTGGAGCAAGGCTCCCACGATGAGTTGGCCCACAATGACAACGGCATTTATTCCAAGCTGCTGAAACTGCAGTTCGAGCTTAGCTAAATCACGGATTTAGACAGATTCTCCGGATTACGCGGATTTTGAATGAAGGGTGAGGCAATGTGCTTCGCCCTTTCTATTTTACATCTGAGTAAATTCAACTTACAAAGGTCTATATCTCTGCGCGGCAATGGCGAGTATTGTACTTCCTCCTACTACCCTCACATTTGCAGAGTATCAGGAAATTCATCAGGAGCAGCAGCGGCAGAGATACCCGAGCCAAGCAGCGCCTAGGCCAGTCACCTCCGACTCTTGGCGAAAAAAGGGACAGCTCTGGTTAGGCTCCGTAATTTCTATGGGCGCTAGTTGCTGGTGGATGGGTCTAGGCAGTTGGTTTGCAGGAGCCGTTGTTGTTACCCTGTTTACTGGCATAAGCCTCGCACATGAGTGGGTTGAATACCGCCGGGCCTTCCGCCAGCATGCGCAGGCACAGCCTGCCACTGGATTTGAGTTAGATGCCAACGCCGTGATTATCCAGCAAGAAAATCATCGGCGCACATTGGGCTGGCGCGACTTCTATAGTATTCAGCGCGTGTCAGATTGGGTTCTGCTATATACTTCGGTTGAGCACTGTTACTACCTCAACCTTACGCAAGTGCAGACACCAGCCACTGCCGCTGATGTACTAGCCCTGTTACCCCAGCGCCCCGTTTCGGCTGAATGAGCGACCTTGCGGGTATGCAACCCCTCGTGTTTTCTAAAGTGACTATGTCGGCCGATGAGTATGTAGCCGTGAACTTCCGACTGTGGCGCCAACAGCCCGCCACTCGCCGCAACAACTGGATTCTGCTAGCAGCTCTTGTATTGCTCACCATCAGCCTGCTAGTCCAATTGCAGCAGGATGGGTGGAAGCTTACATCTTGGTCAGCCCTTTCCTTTCTGGCTGTAGGCCTGTTGTATGCGCTCCTGCGCGCGTGGTTTGTGCGCTGGATGCTGCGCCGAGGCTACCTCAAGAACACAATCCTGAAAGAGCCCATCGACTTTACGCTGACTGACGAGGATATCAAAGGCCGGAGTGGCCTAGGCCAGTTCACCGGGAAGCTGGCCAATATCACTCGGGCCGTGTTCGTGCAGCCTGATTGGCTTCTGCTTTACCCTACCCAAGCCGCCTGCTATTACCTGAACCTGCGCCAGCTGCAGGCCCCCGCAACCGCTGAGGCAGTGGAGCAGGTGCTGGCGCAACACCAGATTCCGGTGCGCCGCGTGTGAGGCTCACTAGTCTTGCCGAGCACAGGTGCTGCCAACTTGGTTAGCACAACTCCTTAAACCAAGCAGGTGAGAATAAAGCGGGAAGCCGCAATTCTCTGCCTTTTCCCTAGTTTTACAGCCTCATCCCATTCTCCTTTCTTTAGCCTTGCTACTATGATCATCACAAGTAACCTGAAGTCGTCGCGCCTGTTGGGCTCTACCTTGCTGGTAAGCGGCCTTCTGCTGGCTAGCGCCGCCCAAGCCCAAATTTCTACTCCCGCTGCCAGCCCCAAAAGCACCGTAATGCAGCGCGTGGGCCTCACCGACATCACCATTACCTACTCGCGCCCCGGCGTGAAAGGCCGCCCCGTTTTTGGCGACTCTACCACCAAAGCCATTGTACCTTTCGGGCAGCGCTGGCGCACCGGTGCCAACAATACCACCAGCATCAAATTCTCGGATGACGTGATGGTGGAAGGCAAAAAGGTGCCCGCCGGCGAGTACGGCCTTTACACCATTCCTGGTAAAACCTCCTGGGTAATGGTTCTCAACAAAAGCACCAAGCAGGGCGCCGATGTGAAAGGCTTCAAGGATGCCGACGACGTAGCCCGCTTCACGGTGAAGCCTTATGCCTTGGCTAACAAGGTAGAGACCTTCACTATTGGATTCTCTGACATTACGCCTGCTACCGCTAACGTGGAAATTCTGTGGGACAAGACCGGCGCCAAGTTCAAGGTGATGTCGGATGTGGACTCCAAAGTAATGGCCCAGATTGATGAGAAAGTCATCAAGAACAGCAGCGCCAGTGCCAACGACATGGCCGCCGCAGCCGTGTATTACTACGACAACAACAAGGACCTGAAGCAGGCGCTGACCTGGATTCAGAAGGCCAACGAGAAAGACCCCAAGTTCTGGAACGTGCACACGGAAGCTAAAATCCGCATGAAAATGAAGGATTACAAAGGTGCCGTAACGGCCGCTGAGCAGTCGAAAAAGCTAGCCACCGAAGCTAAAAACACCGACTACGTGAAGCTGAACGAAGGCATCATTGCCGACGCGAAGAAAGCTGGCAAAATGTAGGAGCACTGGCCTAGCCTCTGCGGACAGCAGGGCTTTTGGATAGTGAGAGACCGTCATGCTGAGCAGAGTTGAAGCATGACGGTCTCTCACTATCCAAAAGCCTAGGCCACTCGCTTTCTTACTTAAGCACCTCATCCTTCCTCCTTTTCAGGATGAGGTGCTTTTTCAGTACTCAGAACAGGTAATCTATTAGCTTGCCTTGGGCTTTAAATTGGCTCCTTCTCTTTAAGCTGCTTGAGCTTTTACTCTCGGCATCAGCAGGCTGCCCAAAACTACAAGCACACACCCAATGATGTTGAACCAGAGGTAGCCAATATCGGTACGCCAGTAGAGCAGCAACACGGCAATCTGTGCCATGATGGCCGACCAAAAAACGGCCCTCGCCCCTACCCACTTCAGGAAGAAGGCAACTACGAAGATTCCCAGCATGGTGCCGTAAAACAAGGAGCCCAGGATGTTCACGGCCTGAATCAGGTTCTCTAATTGCGCCGCAAACGTAGCGAAGCCAATGCCCAGCACGCCCCAGCCCACGGCCGCCCAGCGGGAGGCCCGCACGTAGTGGCGCTCGGTGTGGCCCGGGCGAGCGGGCTGGTACAGGTCGATGATGGTGGTGGAGGCTAGGGCGTTGAGGCCGCCCGCAGCGCTACTCATGGCCGCCGACAGTACCACCGCAATCAACAGGCCTACGAAGCCATGGGGCATGTATTTGAGCACGAAGGTCAGAAAGACGTAGTCGGTGTCTTTGGCCTCGGCGGTGGGCACAACCTGCTTCAGCAGTTGCTGAGTTTCGGCGCGTAGGCCACTGCTGGCGGCATCGGTGGTTTGCAGGTGGGTTTCTGCGGCGGCCACTTGCAGCGGGTTGCCTTGCCGGAGGGCTTGTACCAACTGCGTGGTGGCTTGGCGGCGGGCCTCAAACAATACGGCGTGTTGCTCTTCTAAAGCGCGCAGGGCAGGGCCATGCTGGGGGCTCCGTACTACCTGCTCACGCACGGGCCGGTTGAAAGTCAGGGGGGGCGCGTTGAACTGGTAAAACACGTACAGCAGTACGCCAACCAGCAGAATCCCGAACTGCATGGGTACTTTCACGAGACCATTCATGAGCAGGCCCAGGCGGCTTTCTGTAATGCTGCGCCCGGTGAGGTAGCGCTGCACCTGGCTCTGGTCGGTACCGAAGTACGACAGCGCTAGAAACAGCCCGCCCGTCATACCCGACCAAAAGCTGTAGCGCTCCTTAAAGTCAAAGTGAAAATCGACCAGGTTGAGTTTGCCGCGGTGGCCTGCCACTTGCAGAGCATCGGTAAAGCCAATATCAGCTGGCAAGTAATGCACCAGCAGGTAGCCTGCCACCGCCATGCCCGTGAAGATAACGGCCACCTGCCACTGCTGCGTAACAGCCACCGCGCGGGTGCCGCCCGCTACCGTGTAGCTAATCATCAGCCCGCCAATCAGCCAGACGGTGAGGTGTACATTCCAGCCCAGAATAGCCGACAATACCAGCGCCGGTGCGTATAGTGACAGGCCGTTGCTCAGCCCCCGCTGCACTAAAAACAGCCCCGCCGCCAGGGTGCGGGTGCGCCTGTCAAAGCGCCCCTCTAAGTACTCGTAGGCGGTGAATACGCGCAGGCGGTGGTAGATGGGCACCGCAAAAATGGCAATCAGCACCATGGCCACGGGCAGGCCAAAGTAGAACTGAATGAAGCGCATGCCGTCGTCGTAGGCCTGCCCGGGGGTGCTCAGGAAGGTGATGGCGGAGGCTTGGGTAGCAATGATGCTCAGCCCAATACCCCACCACCGCGCCTGCCGGTCGCCGAGCAGGTAGCTGTCCATGGTATGCTGGCCGCGGGTGCGCCAGGTGCCATAGCCCACAATAAACGCCAGTGTGCTACCCAGCACCAGCCAATCCAGCAAACTCATGCAAAAAGCCGGGTGAGGTACGTAAAAAACGCTACTTCCGCGGCCAGGGCTCCTAGCACCAGCCAGTACCAAGCCCGCCACGAGGGTAACAGCGGTGGTGCCGGCTCGGCGGCGGGGCCTGTAATTTTGGTAGAGTGAGCAGGGTGGTCAGGCACAGGCGGGTGGGTTAGGACGGAAAGAGGCGGTAAAGCCGAGCTTAGGTTGCATTAGTCAGGCCAACCCAGTGGAGAAGTGGGTGTGGAATCACTATGAGGGTAGAGCAACTAGCCTAGGGCCTGTATTGCAAATGCCAAGACCACAGGATTTTATTTACTCCCTAGCGCCGTGGCTGCCGTGCGCAAAACTCTGTGCTTGCCTTAGAATGATGGGTGGGTAAAACGATGCGTGTTGCTCCCTCCCTATCTATTTCCCCAACGAAACCATATTGGTGAGCAAGCGATAGGCGCCGGGTACGCCGGCAGGCAGCTCCCGGAACAGGGAGAGGCCGGTATAGATGTAGTGGCCTTTGCCGTAGTCGGCTACCAGAATGGCGCTTTCCTTGGCCGACTCATTGGGGTCGTGGGAGCTAATGACGGTCTGGTACTTGGCATCCCAGGCGCTGGGGTAATACAGGCCTTGCTCCTGCACCCAGCCTTCAAAATCCTTAGTGGTGATTTTGTTGGGCGTGTTGAGTAGCGGCTGACTAGGGTTGAGGAAGGTGACGGCCGCATTCTCAACGGTCACCCGGTCGTTGCTGAGCGTGAGCGGGTACGGGCCTATTTGCGGCATCACGGTGCCGCGGTTCACTACGTATTGCACCACCATGTTGCCACCGTTTTCCACGTAGCGCAGCAGCGTGGGCTGCAGGGTTTTGAGGCGGTCTACGGTGTTGTAGGCCCGCACGCCTAGCACCACGGCATCGAAGCGGCGCAGGTTCTGGTCGGTGATGTCCTCTGGCTTGAGCAGGGTTACGGTGTACCCAATCTGGCGCAGGGCGTCGGGCACTTCGTCGCCGGCCCCCATGAGGTAGCCAATTTCCTGACCCTTGCGCTTGAGGTCCAGCTTCACGAGCGGGGCCACGGCTTCCGGAAAGAGAATCTGCGTAGGGATGTGGTTGTACTCAATGGCCTGGTAGCCGCGCGAATATTGCTGCCCATCCACAGTAGCCACGGCCCTCAGCTCCGTTTTGCCCTCTGCCGCGCCCGCGCCGGGCTGCACCCGGAACTGCACGGTTTGTTCGGCGTCTTTGCTGGCAATGTCAAAGTTGAAACTAGCTGGCTCCGACTTCCATCCCGTCGGCAGGTTAAGAGCCACGCTTCCTTTCACGCCAGATTTGCCCGCGCGCAAGGTTACCGGAATGGTTTTGGGCGAGTTGTCAGCGAAGACGTAAGCCCTACCGCCAATGTTTACGGCCACAGGCGGCACCACCACCAGCGGGCGGTACTTCTCCCCTTCTACAGGGTCGGTGCTTTTGTATTGGACGGGAACGGTGTAACGAATGCGCTGATCTAAAACACGCAAAACAAATCGAGCTTTGATTGCCGCCTCATTTTCCGCTTTGCCCCGCTCAAGTTGCTCTTGTACCGAATACATTCCCAGAGTAGGACTTGCTCGTAGCCAATAAGGTTGAGACACTAATGCTGACTCAAATTTCCTTTCTATCCACAGCGTATCAACATATTTCTTATCGAATGGAATAGTAATGCTATGCGGGTTGCCACCATGCATTCCACTTAACACACCTGTAGCCATTATTTTATCATTCTGAGGTGAGTAAGCATAAGCTGCCTCATCTTCTAGCTTTACCGGGATAGTCGAGCGGTTAATAATTTCGAAAAAGACAGTTTTTCTTCTGGATTTCTCTGCATCGGCAACGGCTTCTAAGCTAGTAGCTGGCGCATTCATTGTTGCCTCTATAGAAAGGCCTAAACAAGCTTGAATTAGCTGTTCTACTTGTTCTGTTTTTTTAGTCTGCCAGAGAATCTCTTCTTTTTTCTCCCGATAAGAATTCGTCCCATCATATGAAATACCCGTTGGGACTTTCTGGATAGCAGTGCGCACCTTTAGCAACCCCGCTACACTCGCACTCGGGTTACTTGGGTCATACTTGCGGATAACCTCGTCAATCAGCTTGCCCACGGCCGCGCCGCCGGGCACGCGGTTCCAAGTCATGTCGATGCCCTCAAAGGGGTCCGACTTGGGCTTGTCGCCTTTCACGTATTGCAGGTACTCCAGGGCCTCGCCGCGCTGAGCCGCCGAGCCGAAGCCCTGGCTTTTGTGCTGGGAGCGGCTGCGGGCAGCCATTTCGCCGTAGCTCTGGCCTAGCAGCGGATTGTAGCCACCGGCATCGATTTTCAGGTAGCCATCCATGTTTTCGCCGGGCTTCACGAAGAAGCTGCCAGTGTTCCAAAGCAGACGCTTTGGGCTCCAGGGCTGCACGTACTTCAGCTGCTCGGGGAAGCGCTTGGGGTCCCCGGCGGCATCGAAGGCCTCGGCGGCCAGAATGGCGCTGGCCTGGTGGTGACCGTGGCCGGCGCGGGCGTCGGGTGGGAAGCGGGTGATGAGCACATCGGGCCGGCGCTGCCGGATCACCCACACCATATCAGAGAGCACCTGCTCCTTGTCCCAAATGGTGAAGGTTTCCTCGGAGGTTTTCGAGAAGCCGAAGTCGTTGGCGCGGGTGAAGAACTGCCGGCCCCCATCAATACGGCGAGCCGCCAGCAGCTCCTGCGTCCGGATAACGCCAAGCTGTTCGCGCAGCTCCGGGCCGATAAGATTCTGGCCGCCGTCGCCGCGGGTGCAGCTGAGGTAGCCGGTTTCCAGCAGGCGGCCGTTGGCCATGTAGGCAATCAGGCGGGTGTTTTCATCGTCAGGGTGAGCAGCTATGTACAGCACCGAGCCCAGCACGTTGAGCTTCTTGAGGCCCAGCAGAATCTCCGACGACGAGTAAGTTTTAGGCGCCTGCGCGGCGGCACCATCAATTAGCAGTGAGCAGTGAGCAATAAGTAATGCCCAGAGGGCTGCGTGGAAAGAGCGAATACGCATGGAGAAACGTCGGGGGAGGGTAATAGCGGAGCAGTAAAGATACAGGCCTAGCTGGGAGGTTGCAGAGTAGCAAAACCATTCTACTCTGCCCGCTCCAGACAAAGAGCTGGTAACGGCTACCAGCTAGGTAGCCGGAGCTAGTAAACCGAAAATACCCCTGGTTGTTGCTGCATGCTGGCTCCTTTATCACTTCTAAGTATCCCTAGCTGCTCTCTCATCGTTAACCCGGGTACACCTGTTTTCCGTGTCCTTGTTCACCCGCTTATGCTGCTTGATACCCGGCTTCCCATCCGCTACATTTTCCGAGACATACTGCCCGATATCATTCGTGTGCTGCTTATCTCGGTGTTATTTCAGGTGCTGAAGCAGTTCTTCGCGCAGGACATCCCCCTGATTCCGCTGCAGCTCCCGACGGTACTGGGTGGGTCTATCTCGCTGCTGCTGGCGTTTAAAATCAGCCAGTCGTATGACCGGTGGTGGGAAGCCCGCAAGGTATGGGGCGCCATCACCAACGACTCGCGCACCCTGGTACTGCAGATCAGGACGTTTGTATCAGATGCCGCCTCGCTGCCGCCGGCCCTTTCCATCCAGGTTATGGCCTATCGTCAGATAGCCTGGTGCTACAGCCTGGGCCAGTCGTTGCGGGGCCAAGATCCTATGCACCTGCTGGAGCAGTTTCTTTCTATGCACGAGCTTACCTACATTCAGCACCACGCCAATAAGCCCCTGGCTCTGCTAGACCTCCATGCCCATCAGATCAAGGAGCTTTTCCGGGAGGATGCGCTAAACAGCTTTCAGCAGGTGCAGCTAGATGCCACGCTGGTGCGCCTCTGCGATGCTATGGGCCGCGCTGAGCGCATCAACGGCACAGTATTCCCTACCAGTTACCGGCTCCTTATTTACTTATTCATCTACCTTTTCCTCATTACTCTGTCGTTGGGGCTGGTAGAAACCATTGGCCGCTGGGAGGTGCCGCTGTTGCTGGGCATTGCCACCACCTATTTCCTGCTGGAGCGCACGGCCCGCTACCTGCAGGACCCGTTCACCAACCGCCCCACCGATACCCCCGTTACCACTATTGCCCGCAACATTGAAATCAACCTGAAGCAATTGCTCGGCGAAACGCATGTACCCGCTCCTCTCGCGGCGGAAACGTATTACCGCATGTAAGCCCAAGAGTTTCGTTTTAAAATCAGGCAGGCATGCGTCGGAGGTGGCCTAGGTACCGTCTGTAGCGTAGTGTGCTACTACCTTCTGTAGGTATAGCCTGACTTCCTCGCGCCTTCGTATAGCCCGTTTTATAAGATTCGCCCGCGTTCCATTCCTGCATGTCCTTTCCCCTCCCTTCTCAGTTGCGGCTTCTGGCTCTAGGCCTGTTGCTGCCTGCCCTCTCTCTGGCCCAAACGCCAGCACCTGCTCCGGCGGCTCCGGCCCCCACTACTACGCCCCAGTGGTACCTGCTAGACCCGCAGCAAGATGGCGTAATGGGCGTAAGTGCCACGCGCGCATACGCTGAGCTCTTACAAGGCCGGGCTTCGGTTCCTGTCACGGTGGCTATTATTGATGCCGGCATTGATACGGCTCACGTAGACTTAAAGCGGCTGCTCTGGCGCAACGCTAGGGAAGTGGCGGGCAATGGCCTTGATGATGATCAGAATGGCTACATAGATGATGCGTATGGCTGGAGCTTCCTGGGTGGGCCCGACGGCCGCAACGTAGATATTGACACCTACGAAGACACCCGCCTGCTGGCCCGGTTGCAGCCTCGCTTCAAAGGGAAAACCCGCGCTACCGTACCGGCCGCCCAGCGTGCCGACTACGACCTCTACGTGAAGGTGAACAAAACCTACAATGAGAAGCTCAAGGAAAATACCCAACGGCTAAAGGAAATTGAAGAGGCCTACACCGAGAACCAACAAGGCGCCCAAGCGGTAAAGCAAGCCCTCAACGTGCCGGCTCTCGATACGGCTACTCTGCACCACCCTCCCACCACCGACCCTCAGCTGCTGGCCGTTACCCAGGGCCTCTATCAAAACTTGGTGCAGGCAGGTTACCCTTCCCTGGAAGCCGTGCTGGAGGAAATAAAAGAAGCCCTGACCGACACTAAAAATCAGCTTGAGTATAGCCTGAACCTGAAGTTTGACCCGCGGGGCGTGGTAAAAGATCACTCCAATGACGTGAAAGAACGCCGCTACGGCAACAACGACCTTTACGGCCCCGAGCCCAGCCACGGCACCCACGTAGCCGGCATTATCGGCGCCGACCGCGACAATGGCTTGGGAATTCTTGGCCTAGCTTCCAACGTGCGCCTGATGGCCGTACGGGCCGTGCCCAATGGCGATGAGCGCGACAAAGACGTGGCCAACGCTATTCGATACGCCGTGGATAATGGGGCCAGCATCATTAATATGAGCTTTGGCAAGTACTACTCGCCTCAGCGCGCTGCCGTGGAAGAGGCCATCCGCTACGCCGGTTCCAAAGGGGTGCTGCTGGTGCACTCAGCCGGCAATGAGAGCAAAAATCTCGACCAGGAGATGCAGTACCCGGCCCCCGTTTTCCAGAACGGTCAGCGCATTCCCAACATGATGACCGTAGGGGCCTCTTCCCGCACCAACAACGCCGACCTGACAGCCAACTTCTCCAACTATGGCCGGCACGCGGTAGACGTTTTTGCCCCCGGCAATCAGATTTACTCTACTATTCCGGGCAGCAAATATGCCAACAAAAGCGGTACCAGCATGGCGGCGCCCGTGGTAGCCGGTATAGCAGCGGTGCTCAAATCATACTTTCCTTCACTTACTGCCACGCAGTTGAAGCGCATAATACTGCAGTCGGCGGAGCCCGTGCATACGCAGGTGCATCAGCCCGGCACCAAGAAGCTGGTTGACTTCCGGGAGCTATCGGAAACGGGAGGCGTAGTGAACTTATACCGCGCTGTAGAGTTGGCCCGTCAGCAGTCCGCTCAATAGTTTTTTTACACCGCTTAGTGAGCCGGCTTCCACCTCAGGAGGCCGGCTCACTTGTTTTCGCCAAGTACGCTCGCAGTACACAAATTGATTTTTTTATAAAAATAATTTGAATCGCCATGTTTTACGTATCTTGTTACTATAACAAACACATGAGCTATGGAACAGTCATACAGTCACTTACGAGTCCTATTTTGTCTCGTAACGCTCATTGCCTTTGCTTCACCTAACGGCAATGCCCAACAGTACCCTACCATTGACGGTGTTGTTACCTACGTAGGGGATCCTGCCACCTCACTTAATAGTGAGTATGGGTCAAAAGACCAAAATTGGGCCGTGAGTGGAGACACTCGGTGGCATATGACCTTTGATGAAACGTACCTCTACATTGGCGTGCAGGGAGCAGACCTCAGTACCCCCGCCGTTCTATATTTTAATTTTACTACGGCTCCTGGCCTTAATACCGGAGTGGAAGGGAGCAGCGTAACTTTACCCTTTGCGGCCGACGCTGCCGTCGTCATTGGAAATACTGCCGCTAGCAGCTCCGTGCAGGTTCCAACACAGCAAGGCCGGGACTTAGGGTGGCAAAACTCAGCGCTGCCTTCACCGGTCAGCGGAGAAATGGCAAGCGCAGGAACTACACGGGAGATCAAAGTTGCTTGGGCAAGTATGTCAACGGCAGGTAAGCCGGCCACCTTTGAGTGGATGGCTTATTTACGGGGGGCTGCTAACAACCCAGTTCCGTATGCTAACCTGACCGGGAGTAATTACGCGTATTACTACAATGTTTTTACACCCTCAAACGCGCCTACTTTTCAGCGTTTGAGCTATACTGCGCCTGCTAATGCCATCAGCACACCAGCGGGCACTTTCTTCAACTACGCGGTTAATTCCGGAGACGGAACTATACCGCTATCAGGTGACCTCACCGTGAATGGTCGGCTTTACATCCGCAATACTATTCTGAAGACCAATTCCTACACCGTTACGCTAGACCAGTACGCGACTCTGGATGAAGAGGAGAACGATAAGACGAACAGCAATGCCAACGGTTACATATTAGGGAAAGTAGCCACGGCCACCAACCTGAATGCTAACGGCACTTACACCTTCTCCAACACCGGGTTGCAACTTTTACTAGAAAACGGAACCTCAAGTACCACTTACCCTGGCCGAACGGTTGTGACGCGGCTAACTGGTGAAACATATGTTGGTGGCACGGGCAATACCACCATTTCCCGTTTCTTCTTCGTGAGTCCCAGCAACTCAGCCATCAGCCCTGCCCTGGATATAACCATGACGCTGCACTACGCGCAGTCAGAAATCAACTCCTTGCCAGAAGGCCAGCTTTCCTTTTTCAAATCAAAGCTTCCCCCCACTATTACTATTTCGGGCACTACATTCGGTGAGGAAGGCCGCGACAGAACCGGCCTGAATGCTGGCAATAATACGGTGCGGCTAAGCGGGGTAGACCTGATGGGTATCTGGACGCTGGCTGCCAAAGGCAAACCATTGCCGGTTGAGCTAACCCAATTCACAGGCCAGGCCGAAGCCAATGCTGTACGGTTGCGGTGGGCTACGGCTGTTGAGCTAAACAACAAAGGCTTTGAGGTGCAGCATCAGCTTCCGAACGGCAAATGGCGGGCACTGGGCTTTGTGAACGGAAAAGGATCTTCTGAGCGCGCTTCTTCTTATGAGTACCTCGACCGTACCGCTGCTGCCGGCCTGCAGTACTACCGCTTAGCTCAAACGGACCTCGACGGGAAAGTGACTTACTCAGCTGTGGTAACGGTGAAAGTGGGCGACCAGGCAGGGGCACAGCTCGTGCTTTACCCCTCTCCGGCCAGTAGCTCCTTGTCGGTTAGTGGCCTAGCGAGCGGCAGGCACTCCGTTGAAATCTATAATGCGCAGGGCCAACGCGTGCTTACGCAGGAACTCACTGAGGCGCAACCTACCGTATCAGTTACGGTACTACCAGCGGGCATGTATACAATGCGTGTAGCTGGCCAAGGCCAAACCGCTAAATCTAGCCGCTTCATCAAAGAGTAGCTTTCTAAGTTGCTCTTTACTACCTCCCAGCCCTGCATTTTGCGGCGCTGGGAGGTTTTTAGTTTTTGGGAGAACCAGCTTAACACGCTCTCAGCAATTGACTAATGATGCAGAGGTGGTGGACTTATCTCATCAACTTCACCTATTCGTCGTCTACCTTTGAGGCATGACTTTGCAACTCTCCGATCTCTATATCTACCCCGTAAAATCTTTAGGCGGTATTCGTCTCACTGAAGCGCAACTTGATAGCCGGGGTTTGCGCCATGACCGGCGCTGGCTGATTGTGAATGAGCGTAACCAATTCATGACCCAGCGCCAGACACCCGGCATGGCCTTTCTCAAAGTAGAGCCGGCCTATAATGGGTTTCTGCTCCGCCACTCCGGCCGCCCCGAGATGTTACCCTTGTTCGTACCCTTTGAGGCTACCCCCGACAAGACTCTGTTTGTTACTATCTGGGATGACATGGTATTTGCCTGGCGGGCCCGCCCTGAGTGTGATGAGTGGCTCACAGCTGCGCTAGGCCAGACTTGCAAACTGGTGTATATGTCGGATATGGTGTGCCGCACAGTGGAGCCCGAGTTTAACCCCAACAATCAGCTCGTAAGCTTTGCCGATGGGTACCCCTACTTGCTGGTTGGGCAGAACTCGTTGGCTGAGCTGAATAGCCACCTCGCCGAGCCAGTGGGTTTAGACCGCTTCCGGCCCAATTTGGTGTTCAGCGGCGGAGAGGCCTTCACCGAAGATACGTGGTATGAGTTTCAGATTGGGGAAGTAACCTTTCGGGCGGTAAGGGCCTGCGCCCGCTGCGTGCTTACGACTATTAACCAGCACACAGGCCAAAGGCACCCCCACACTGAGCCCCTCCGGACGCTAGCCAGCTACCGCATTGAAGAAGGTAAAGCCATATTTGGCCAAAATGTAACTGGCCCCGCAACAGGTATCCTTCACGTAGGTGATACGCTCACGGTCAAGAGCTACAAGGCTTTGTAGCACAGCATTATTACAGCCGTGTTACCACATTGTATAACATATTTTCGTTCTAAAGCCATTAATATTTTTGCCTTATACCAATACCATTTTACCCTATAGTACTCACTGTCAAATATTTGCCTGTATTAACAGTTGAACCAAACCTCTTATATCACTTAAATTATTATATTGTATTCGGTTTATACACAATATTTAATGTATTTTTGAGAGCTAATCTTATCTGATGTAGCAAGGGAATATGTTTCCGCGCGCTGGTGCATTCCGGAGTGCCTTTACACTCCCTGAAAGGTTTCTGCCCTACCGATAAGAGCTGCCGCATTCGTATTTTACCTGCTCTCTTCTATCATGCCTGTTGCCCTTACTTTCTTGTCACGCTATGCTTGGCTGATCTGGCTGCTAGCACTGGCGCCCACATTTGTACACGCCGATAGCCAAACCTCGCTTCAGCGCTTGCATGAACCCTGGAGCGACCTACTGAATCGCCATGTAACCTACGAGGGCCGGCTGGACTACCAGGGTTTGCAGGAAGATGAGGCGGAGCTGCTAGACTACTTGATGAGCCTGCGCAAGGTAACCCCTAGCGCCGCCTGGACGCCTCAGGAGACCAAAGCCTTCTGGCTTAATGTGTACAATGCCTCTGCCGCTTATTTGGTGGTGCAGTACTACCCCGTAAGTAGCATCAACGACATCCGGGTGAAAGCACTTAGCGGTGCGAAGTCGCCGTGGGAGGCACCGGTAGTAAACGTGGGTGGCCAGACGTACTCGCTCAACCAGATTGAGCGCGAAAAATTAAGCAGCTCTACGCCCGATCCACGCATTCATTTCGGGCTGATGTACGCGTCGGCCTCGGCAGCACCCATGCCAAAGGAGGCCTACGACGGCAGCCGGCTTGATCAGCAGCTAGATGCTCAAACGCGGCGCTACCTCAACGACTCTAACTTCAACCTGCTCACGGCTACGCACCTGAAGCTCTCGGGCCTTTTTGATGCATATGCCAAGGATTTTGGTTCTCCCTCTGAGGTGCGAGCATTTATTACTCATTACACGCAAACCCCCATTGAGCCAACGGCCACCATTGAGTACCTCTCGTTCAGCTGGGCCCTCAACGACCGTAACACCCTCAATACTTCACAGCCCATGAGCAGGCACTAAGTGCCGTTCCTGTTAACCTCATCCTCTTGTGCCCCGTACCGCTAACCCGGTGCGGGGCATTTTTGGTTTTACCCTCACGTTCTCCTTACTTCGTCTGTATGCAACGGGCTTTTATTTTATCCTTCCTGCGTGATTTGGCCGACAACAATAGTAAAGCCTGGATGGATGTGCACCGCGCTGAGTACCACCGTGCCCGCGCCGACTACACCGCCTTTGTGGCAGAACTAATAAAGGGGCTTCAGCAGCTGGAGCCCGATTTGCTGGGCCTTACCCCTCAGGAGGTAATGTTCCGGATCAACAAGAATGACCGGTTTCAGCAGAGTGATGAGCCCTATAAGCGTCATATGGGCGCCGGCATTAAGCGGGGTGGGCGCCACAGCCAGTGGGCCGGTTACTTTGTGGCGCTGCAGCCTGGCGGCGAGACGTATGTGGGCGCCGGCCGCTGGCAGCCTGAAGCTGAGCAACTTGCCCGCATCAGGCAGGAAATTCATTATAACCCTGCTGAGTTTCACGCCCTACGCCAAAACCCAGAGCTGCTACACCATTTCCCAAGTGGCCTAGACATGACGCAGACACTTAAAACTGCTCCCAAAGGCTACGACCGCACCGACCCCGATATTGAGTGGCTGCGGCTTAAGAGCTTCTTTGTGTGGCAATCCTTCTCCGATAAAGAAGTGCTCCGGCCAGACTTCCTAGCCCGGGTGCTAGCCGCCTGGCAGGCCGCCCAACCTTTTGTGCATTTCCTGAATGAAGCCATGCAAGTGGAGTAGCGGAGAAATGTGTAGATGAAGTGGCCTAGCGGCTCTGTCATTGCAAGGAGGCGCCCGCCGGACAGCGTAGTTACTCCTTCTTTCCGCAGTGATAAGCCCAGAAACTTGAAAAGCCCTTACCTCCACGCAGGAGGTAAGGGCTTTTGAATGAATCAGAGATAATAGAGAGTCAAGAAAGAAGTAGCTGCGCTGTTCGATAGGCGCTTCGTCGCGCCTCCTTGCAATGACACTTTACCCAGTCATCAACTCGCTTAATCACCACCTCACCACTTCACCGTTAAAAGAGCCCGAAGAGAGTGCTGTTGATTTTATCGATGATGACGCTTAAGTCCTCGGGGTTGTGCACGTAGTCGAGGTTGTTGACGTCTACAATGAGCAGCCGGCCGTGCTTGTAGTTGCTGATCCAGTGCTCATAGTGCTCATTGAGGTTCTTGAGGTACTCAATCTTGATATTATTCTCGTAGTCGCGGTTGCGGCGCTCAATCTGCTGCACTAGCTTGGGCAGGTCGGCGCGCAGGTAGAGTAGCAGATCCGGCGGATCTACCATGCTAATCATCGACTCAAACAGGCCTAGATAGTTCTGATAATCCCGCTCCGACATTAGGGTAGACTGGTGCAGGTTGGCCGCGAAGATGTGGGCGTCTTCGTAGATGGTGCGGTCCTGAATTACTCCTTTGCTGGCGCTTTGCAGCTTTTTGATGTGCTGGGTTTGGCGGAAACGGCTGTTGAGGAAGTACACCTGCAGGTGAAACGCCCAGCGGGGCATATCGTCGTAGAAATCCTTCAGGTAAGGATTGTGGTCTACATCTTCCAGAAATACCTCCCAGTTGAAATGGTGCGCCAGTTTATTGGCCAGCGTAGTTTTGCCGGCCCCGATGTTGCCGACGATTGCAATGTGCATGAGCGAAGCGGGGGAGAATGCGAGAAATAAGGAGTTGCGTTAGGCTACAAAAGTAACGGAACCAACCTGAACCCGCACCCCTATTCTAATAGCAGATTTCTACTAATAAACTATATATTAGAGTTCTGCCCCGCGCCTACCTATCCTACCACAACCAACTCAGTGCTATGTATCGCTATCAACAATACCATATAGGCTCCCTGTTTGATGAGCATGGCACGCGCTTAGCAGAACTATATTACGCGGCCGCCCAAGAATTACTACAGGTTCAATGGTTCGGCAATATTACCAGCCGTGAGGTAGTGTTTGTGGCCCAGCAGTTTCTAGAAGCCCAGCACCGAATGAGTGTAAGCCTGCTGCTTAATGATAAAACCAATGCCACCGGCGACTGGGCTGAGTGCATGGAATGGCTGGAATTTGACTGGCTGCCGCAGGCTTTGTCCAATGGTTTGCGCGCAGTGGCCTACGTGTTCAGCCCCGATGCCAGCAGCCATTATGCCAGCAGGAAATTCTCGGAGCGGGTGGCGTCTTACCTCCCCATAAAACTATTTTTTGATGTTCCCTCCGCTTACAAGTGGCTGTGTGACTACGCGCATTTTAACCCCAATCCCGGTAGGGGGTTTGCCGCTCAGGCCTAGCGAGAGTGGCCTAGCGCCGGTCGGAAAATAGAATCGGCGGCTACCCTCTGAGAGCAGCCGCCGATTTGGCCTAGAACCACAACTAAGTGACGCTCTTGTTACTGTTCGTTGATGGCGTCCTTCACATTGCGGGCTTTCTCCAACGTCCGGAACTCGCCCTGCAGAGTACGAATGCGCAAGCGCTCTTCAATGGGCAAGTCGGTGCGCACCTGCTCATAGCGGGCATTCAGGTTGCTGAGCACGGCACTGGCGGCACTCCAGTCAGCAGAAGTCCAGTTCTTTCTTTTGTCGCGCATGGTTTCTACCAGCCGGAAGTACAGGTCAGGTAGCTCCGTGGCCCGCGCCCGGCTGATTACGACCTCCTCGCCCAACAAGCGGCGTTGCGCCTGAGCCGACGTTTCGGGCCTACGGGCCACCCGGTCGAGGCTATCCTGCTTGGTCGACCAGTTTTTATAGCGCACTTTTTGGGTTTCGTACTCCCGCTTGCCTTCCACAGTGAGGCTGTCTACGGCCCGGTCAATACGCTTGCTCTGGCGCTCAAACTCAGCATTGAGCCGGGGCTTTTCGCGGCGGATATCCGCGGCGGCACGGTCTATTTTATCGTTTACCCAGTCGCTGAACACGTCTAAGTCGCGTTGCACGGCCGTGGTAGTGCTCACCTTGGGGCGGGAAGCAGAAGGCGAATTTTGCGCTACTGCTGCCGTAAGGGAAAGCAGACTGGTAGCTAAGACTAGCGGAAGTTTTTTCATAAGACGGGAGAATGCGTGAGCGAACGGGAAATAACGGTTGAGGTAAACTGCCCCGTATACTGTAGCTGGCATTTCTGTCCCAAAAACGAGCCAACCTTTCGTTTGGGTTCGGTTTTGCGCGAAATAATGCCGTTTTTTGCTCGCTATGTCAGTTTCTGCCACCGCTTCCGTTATCATTCATCCGGCTACTCTGGCCGATATTCCTACTATAATTGAGCTGGCCGAAGCCACCTGGGAGCCCACGTACCGGTTTATCATATCTAAGGAGCAGATAGACTATATGTACCGCGTTATCTACACGCCCGCCTCCCTGGAGCGGCAGATGACGGAGCAGGGTCACCAGTTTCTGCTGCTGCTGGAGGATGGCCAGCCGGGCGGCTTCGCCTCTTACTCCGCCAAGGCTGAAGCCGGGACATATCACCTCAACAAAATTTACATTCTGCCCTCGCACCAGGGCCGGGGCTTTGGGCAGCTGCTGATCAGGGCCGTTGAAGAAGCCGTGCGGCAAGCAGGCGGCCTAGTGCTGGAACTGAACGTTAACCGCCACAACCCCGCCCTGGCCTTTTATGAACGCCAGGGGTTCCAGCGCCACCACGAGGAAGATATTCCGATTGGCCCCTACTGGATGAACGACTACGTAATGCGCAAAGAGCTGCGCTAAGCGCAGGTAGTGCCGCAGAGAGCCGGTAGAATGGTGCCGTTGCCACTCAATTGGCTTACGCAAAGTGAGTACAACCCACAGCGGCGCCAGAGCCGGCCTCTATCTTTGCTCCTGCTACCTCATCCCCCCTCATAATTTCACTCCTCACAACTTCACCATATGGCCACTAAAATCACCGTCCTTAGCAATGGCTCCCTCCGCGTAGAGGGCACCGATTTCGAACTCGTAGATGCGCAAGGCCAGGCTTACGGCCTCGGCGGCCGCGAGCGTATCAGCATTTGCCGCTGCGGCCTTTCCTCCAACAAGCCTTTCTGTGACGGCTCCCATAAAGGGCATTTTGAACACGATGCCAAGGCGTTTGACCTGCCGGCTCCCGCAGCGCCTAAGCCCGTTGCTCCTCCTACCGCTCCCGACGCCGGCGGACAGCCGCTCGGCTAGGCCAGTGGTAAAAGCACAACAGCCCGCTTCCGGCAACCGGAAGCGGGCTGTTGTACTTTTACGGGCAGCTTGAGCTACCCGCGCGCTACCTATATTGTGGCGTTAGGCGCCCTGAAACAGAGAGTCAACCAGGCCTACGTACTCCTGGCGGGCATCGTCCTGAGACTTACCTTTTAGGGAAGCCCAGGCATCGTACTTGGCAATGGCTTTGAAATCAAACCCACCGGGCCGGTCGCCGGATACGTCGCCTTCGCTGGCCTGCTTGTATAAGGCGTAAAGCTGCAACAATACCGTGTTAGAGGGCTTGGTAGGGAGCTGTTGGGCGCGCTGGGCAGCGGCTTCAAATTCGGCGGAGGTAGCCATGTAGTTAGTCTGAGTATATGAGTTGAGAGCAGGAACGGCAGAGCCGGGTGGGAAGATACGGATTCCGGCAATTTTAGGCTGCATGCAGCATTTATTTACGATGTATCTTCCGGCTCCCAACTCTCACCCATTGTCTTGCTCTTTTCTATGACCTCACCCCTACTCCGCTCGTTTGCAGCTTTTCTCATGACCGGTGCCCTGCTTGGCGCTGCCTCGCCGGTCTGGGCCCAAAAAACCTACCTGCACTGCGGCCGGCTGCTGGACATGCGCCAGGACCGCGCCCAAACCGAAATGACGTTGGTAGTGGAGAAGGGCCGGATTATAGCGGTTGACAAGGGCTACACTACTCCCACGGGCTCTACTGATAAGGTCATAGACCTGAAAACCCGGACTGTACTGCCCGGCCTCATTGACTGCCACGTGCACCTGGAGAGCGAAACCAGCAAAGACAATCAGCTGCAGGAGCTCACTCGCAACCCCGCCGACATTGCTTTTGGCTCTCTCGACCACGCCCGCACAACGCTGCTTTCGGGGTTTACTACGGTGCGTGATTTGGGCGGTACGGGCGTAAACCTGGCTCTGCGCAACGCCATCAACAAAGGCCAGGTGGTGGGGCCGCGTATTTTCACGGCGGGCAAAGCTATTTCGGGCACCGGCGGCCACATGGACCCCACCAATGGGTACCGCCTTGATTTGATGGGCATTCCGGGGCCCGCCGATGGCGTAGCCAACGGCCCCGACGAGTGCCGCCAGGCGGTGAGGGAGCAGTACAAGCGCGGCGCCGACCTCATCAAAATTGCCTCTACCGGCGGGGTGCTTTCGGTGGCGAAAGATGGCAGCAGCGCCCAAATGACGGAAGCCGAGATACGGGCAATTGTAGAAACCGCGCACGATTTAGGCCTGCAGGTAGCCTGCCACGCGCACGGGGCCGAGGGCATGAAACGGGCTATTAGGGCGGGCGTAACCAGCATTGAGCACGGCACCCTCATGGACGACGAAACCATGAAGCTCATGGTGAAGCACGGCACCTGGTACGTGCCCACTATTACTGCTGGCAAGTCCGTAGCCGACTCCGCTAAGATTCCGAACTACTACCCGCCCCTTGTGACGCCCAAGGCCATCAGCATCGGGCCTAAGCTGCAGAGCACGTTTGGGCGGGCGTACAAGGCCGGAGTTAAAATTGCCTTCGGGACCGACGCGGCGGTGTTCCGGCATGGCGTAAATGCCCTGGAGTTTCAGTACATGGTAGAGGCAGGTATGCCCGCCGTGCAGGCGTTGCGGGCGGCTACCGCCAATGCGGCCCTGCTGCTAGGCCAGTCAGAAAACCTGGGTACTCTGGAGCCAGGCAAGCTGGCTGACGTAGTGGCCGTAGAAGGCGACCCCGTGCAGGATATTAAAGTGATGCAGCACGTACGCTTTGTAATGAAGCAGGGCACCGTGTATCGGCAGGAATAAAATAACCGGCTGCTGGCCAGTCCGGCGCAACAAGGCCCCGCTCCCCTTTGGTAGTGGGGCCTTTTTCTTTACTCAAGCGCTGCCAGACCAATACTGCGCTACCCTAGGCCTGCCATTCAGCTACAATCAGCAGCAGAACAGTAGCAACCTTGCCCGTAGGCACCCCCGTATCCACAGCATTGCTCTCTCCCCGACTATGAAAAAAACCACCCCCGAAGTCCTGATCAAAGATTTTATCAAGCACAAGCTTACCCTGGCCCTGGCCGAAAGCTGTACGTGTGGTTTAGCCGCTGCCCAGCTGGCCCCTGCCGAAGGCGTGAGTGAGGTACTCCTGGGCTCCGTGGTTACGTATCATACTGATGCCAAGGAAAAGCTGCTTGGCGTGAAGAAAGCAACCCTCACCACCTACTCTGCGGAAAGCCAGCAGACCACCAATGAAATGGCCCTGGGCCTGCACCGCCAGCTCCCCCATGCTGATGTCTGCGTGGCCGTAACGGGCTTGTGCGGCCCCGGCAAGTCAGAAACCCCTGACAAGCCCGTGGGCACCGTTTTCGTGACCGTCTTGTTTAAGGGCCACGCCCACGAATACCGGGAGCAGTTTGGTGGCAACAGTGATGCTATCCGGCAGCAGGCCACCGAGTTTATCTACCGTAAGTTGGCTGAGCTCCTAGACCGCGAGCAAATAGCGCCCACTACCTAAACCTGCACCCGCCGGTCGGCCCGCCCTACCAGCATGATCTGCAGATTCAGGCGCACCACGTCGCCCATGCATCGGCAGTCAGCAAAGCGCTTGGTGGCGTGGTGCTTATTCAACTCCTGCTTGAGCTGCTCCACCTTTTCCGGGGGCGATATTTCGTCGCGGCGCAGGCAATCCATCAGATCCTTGAGGCGGTAGCGCTCTGAGCGCACCCGCCGGGCCATGAGGGTGCGCTCCTCGGCCTGGTACTGCCGAATGGTTTCGGGCTTGAGCAGCTTACTGCAGAGCATTACTACTGCGCGGTTGTCTTTGAAATACTGCGGCATGTACATGGTTTTCTTGCCTTCGTAGCTCTGCTGATCAAAGTCAATGGCCCGCACCCGGTACTGCTCATCTTCAAAGTCGGGGGTCACAACAATTACGTAGTTATAGGCGCGCATATCACCTAGCAGGCGCGCAAAGCAGCGCTCATTGAACTTCACAAACTCTTTGGCAATACGCACCTGGTTGAGATGGGGCCGCTGCAGATGGTCACGGATAAAATCGTCGCCGGGGATGCCAGCAATGTGCTCCTCAATGAGCGTATCGCCGTGCACGAGGTAGTTCATGCTGTTGGGGGAAAGCAAGTGCTCCAGCTCCAGGCCATACACCCGCGAGGCATCAGCCCGCTTCACGTAAAAATAATCGTAGTTGTCGTTGAGCTGGTTTACAATGCGCACCCGAAACGGGTTGCTGTTCCCAAAGCGGCAATAGTCGATGCGGTCGGCCAGCAGGTGGTCAGTGAATGATAAGTCGCCGGCGGTTTTCAGCAGAGCATACACTTGGGCCAAGCCCTCACTGAGCTCCCGCAGAGCCTGGGGCTCATAAAACACCGTTTCCCAGAGCGTGTCACGCTCCTGCCGGTCAAGCAACGGAAAGCTGCCGGCGGTGCGCGTGAGGTCGGCGTACGTCACGGGCAAACGGGTTTCACGGTCGTACTGGTGCAGGTATTGGCGCAGAGGCTGCCCAATGGTATAGTTGATTTTTTTGCGGGAAATAGCAGTCAATGAATAGGCAGATTAGGTGGGCAGACGGGTATCTAACGCGGAAAAAGTGAAAAGATACACGCGCAGCAAGCCGCCATAACTAGTTTCTGGTCATCACTTCGTCAAAAACTCCAATTGCTGCCTCATTGAATCGTCAAATTCCCGAACTTTGTTGCGCCGCGGGTTGCGGTGTGTTTGTGCTGCTATGAAAAAACTGATCCTCTCACTTCTCTTAGTCATACTGTGCCCCCTGCTGTCGCAGGGCTGGGGCTTCTTTGGGCACCGCACCATTGCCCAGATTTCAGTGTACGCGTTGCCCTCCTCTATGCGCGGCTTTTACTACCGGCACATGGCCGAGCTGGTGAAACGCAGCACCGCCGCCGATGAGCGCCGCGAAGCCGACCCCACCGAAGCCCCCAAGCACTTCATCGACATGGACCACTACGGCGACAACCCGTTCGGCCTGATGCCGAAGCTGTATGATAAAGCGGTAGCCAAATACACCGCTGATACGCTGCGCAAGTACGGCACTGTGCCCTGGACGGTGATGGAGCTAAAAGAGCAACTCACCGACGCCTTCCGCAAAGGCGACACCGTGGCCATTGTGCGCCTATCGGCTGACCTAGGCCACTACGTTTCCGATGCCTTCGTGCCCCTGCACACCACCGAAAACTACGACGGGCAGCTTACCAACCAGGCGGGTATTCACTCGCTCTGGGAAAGCAAACTCCCTGAGCGCAACATTGCCAAGTACAAGCTTGATGCTGAGCCGGCTTCCTATCTGAAGGATCCGCAGACGGATATCTGGAAGGTAGTGCAGAGTTCCTACGGCTTTCTGGGGGCCACGTTTGATTACGAAGACGACCTGAACCGCAAGTTTACGCCGGAGCAGAAGTACGTATTCTCGCATAAGTATGGCAAAACCCGCCGCTCCTACTCCGATGCGTTTGCTGATGCTTACCATGAGAAAGTAGGTGGCATGGTGGCCTACCGTCTGAAGCAAGCACCTACTATGGTAGCCTCTATGTGGCTGACGGCTTGGAAAGACGCCGGCAGCCCCAACCTCGATGCCATGATGACCAAGAAGCCGAGCAAAGAGGAAAAGGAAAAGCTGGCCGCCGAGCTCAAGATCTGGGACAAGAATGAGCTGGTTAACCAGCAGATGCTGTTGTCGCTGCAGAAGGTAGAGCAGGAAGTCCGCCCCGACCTCATTAATGCAGCCCAGGATATGGCTCCCGTGCCAGATGAGCCTACCCCGGCGGCTACTGCCCCCACGGGCTCGCCTGTACCAGGTGCGCCGCCCGTGCCTGCCGGTACCAATAAGGTGAAAGTGAAAACCAAGGAGCCCAATGCCCCCGCGCAAAAGCAAAAGGCCAAGGCCGCACCGGCGCCCAAGAAAAAGGCCGATGACGGCTGGGGAGCTCCTAGTGGCTCAGGGTGGTAGCCCAACACTAAGTACAGCACAACAAGAAAGGCGGCCTTCAACAGGGCCGCCTTTCTTGTTGCCGTTTGATTGCGGGTACACACGTTTGCGCAGCTGGCGTCTGCCATTACCAGCCTATATCAATAGGCAGAGTGGGCGGAAAGGTGGCCTAGGCCACTCTGCTCAGCGCAAACGCCTACTTTTGGGCGTGGTTTTCTGCTGAAAGCTGCACGTATTGCGTTTCTGCCCGTTTGCTAGTGGCCTAGGCCACCTTTCCGCCCGCTCTGCCATGAAACACCTCCTCGCCACACTGCTGCTTGGAACCGCGCTTACTACTGCCTGCAACCGCGCCCAACCCGAAACTGCCACAGAACCGGCAGCTCCGGCCCCCCTTCCCGGCCCCGATCTTATGGCCCTGACCGACTCAGGAGGAGTTGCGGAGCGCCTGATCCTGGCTTACGGGCAGCAGTACCCCGCCTCAGAAGTTATTATGCATACGCGCCTCGGCGACATGCGCATCCGCCTCTACGACGACACGCCCCTGCACAAGGCCAACTTCTTGCTGCTCAGCCGTAAGGGCGTATTTGATGAAACGGTGTTTCACCGGGTAGTGAAGGATTTTGCTATTCAGGGAGGTAACTCCAACTTCCGCACTATTGACATGAAGGAGTACCACCTCAAGCCGGAAATCAGGCCCGAGCATTTCCATAAGTACGGGGCACTGGCAATGGCCCGCTACGATGGCGCACAGAACCCCGGCAAGCTCTCCTCCAACAACGACTTTTACATTGTGCAGGGCAAAAAAATGAGTGCAGCCGAAGCCAAAGCCTCCTCGAGCCGCCCTCTCACGCCTGAGCAGATAAAGGCCTACACTACCAGTGGTGGCACCCCCGGCCTCGATGGCGAATACACCGTGTTTGGGGAAGTAGTTGAAGGGCTCGAGGTCATCGATAAAATTGCCAATGAGCCTCTCGACCCCTATAACTGGCCTAAGAAGGACGTGTGCATCAAGATGGAAGTAGTAGAGCCTCAGAAGTAGCAGACTGCTTTTTTAGTAGTCTCGCTTACATACAGCAAGGCCCGGCTCGCTAGGAATAACCCTCCTAACGGGCTGGGCCTTGCCGTAGGGTAACCCCTTGCTTTTTACGGCCGACGCACAGCTACCAGGCGGCTATGCAGTACGTCGCCGGGTTGCTCCTGTAACAGTTCCCGGGCTTCGGCGCGGGTATAGGTCATTGCGTTGCTGGCTTCGTTGGCGAAGAACCGGGGAGCACTGGTATCAGCCTGCGGATCTTTAGCCTCCTGCCGGGCCGGGTATAAATCAACTTCATTGGGGCGCACGGCAAACACTTGGTAGAAATAGTACCGCTGCTCAGTGGTATTGCGCGGCTGAAACTGCACCACATATACGTCGCCTACGCGCGGGTTTTGCAGCTGCGCCGAGATGCTGGTAGTATCTGTGGGTGCCGCTGAAGCCGGTTGGGTTGCCACTGGTGAGGCAGCCGGAGCAGCTGCAGATTGCTCTGAGGAAGGCGCCGAGTTGCAGCCGCTGCTGAGTGCAACACCAGCCAGCAGCATGGGTAGTAATCGAGATAGAATTTGCATGGGGTAAGCTAGTAACGAACTAGGCGTAACGAAGCAGACAAAAAAAGGTGGCCTATATGTAGTAGGCCACCTTTTTTTATTGAGTGAGAGCGGGCCGGGGCCTACCACACTTTAGCACGGTCAGCTTGGGCGCGCACCATCTTGGCGTCGTCCTTGCAGCCAAATGCCTCAAAGAACTCCGGCATGTTCATGAGCGGACCAACGGTGCGGAACTGACCGGGTGAGTGCGGATCTGTCATTACCTGCTGGCGCAGGTACTCAGGGCGGGCGTTAGTACGCCAGATCTGAGCCCAGGCCAGGAAGAAGCGCTGCTCGGGGGTGTAACCATCAAACTTGGGGCGGGCACCATTACCGTACTGCTTCTGCAGCTGCTTCTCCAGAGCCGTGTAGGCAATGTTCAGGCCGCCCAGGTCAGCGAGGTTTTCGCCCATGGTGAGCTTACCATTCACGAACACGGAGTCGAGGGGAGTGAAAGCAGAGTATTGCTTCCCTACCATGTCGGCACGCTGCTCAAACTTGGCGGCGTCCTCCTTGGTCCACCAGTCGCGCAGGTTGCCTTCAGAGTCGTACTGCCGGCCCTGGTCGTCGAAACCGTGGGTGATTTCGTGGCCGATTACCGCACCCATGCCGCCGTAGTTTACCGCGTCATCGGCCTTGGGGTCGAAGAACGGGGGCTGCATGATACCGGCCGGGAACACGATTTCGTTCATTGGCGGGTTGTAGTAGGCATTCACCGTGGGCGGCGTCATGCCCCACTCGCCGCGGTCAATGGGCTTACCAAGGTGCTTAGCGTTATCAATGCTAGCCCACTGACGCGCAGCCAGCATGTTCTTCAGGTACGACTCGCGGGAGATGTTCAGGGTAGAATAGTCCTTCCACTTATCGGGGTAGCCGATTTTTACGGTAAAGGCATTCAGCTTCTGTAGGGCTTCTTTCTTGGTTGCCTCGCTCATCCAGTCAGACTTCTGGATGTGCTCACCCATGGCCTCCCGAATATTGGCTACCATTTGCATGGCCTTCTGCTTGGTGTCGGGCGTGAAAGCCTTGTCTACGTACAGCTGGCCAAAGGCCTCGCCCAGGGCGCGGTCGGTGGCGCTGTTCATGCGCTTCCAGCGGGGCTGCTGCTTCTTAGCGCCCGTGAGCACCTGAGCAAAGCGGAACGACTCATCACCAAACGCCTTTGGCAGCGCCGAAGTCAGCGACGAGACCATGTGCCAGCGCAGGTAGGTTTTCAGGTCAGACAGGGGCTCCTGCTTCAGCATGGCGCTTTCCTCCTTAAAGAAGGCCGGCTGCCCCACAATGATTTCCTTAGCTGAACCAACTTGCAGGGTTTGCAGCGTGGCAGGCAGTCCCAGGTTTGGGAACTGCTTATTGGCCTCGGCCACCGTCATTTTGTTGTAGTTGGCGTACGGGTCGCGCAGATCAACGCGGCTCTTGCTGGCTTTAGCGAGGCGCGTTTCTAGGCGCATTACCGTAGCGGCGTTCTTGGCGGCGGCAGCCTCCGAGTCGCCCAGCATTTTGAACGTGTTGGTGAGGTAGGTGGTATATGCCGCCCGAATGCTTTTTGAGCGGGCATCATCCTTCAGGTAGTAGTCGCGGTCGGGCAAGGTGAGGCCACCCTGCGAAATCTGCACCGCATACATGGTGCTGTTTTTCTCATCCTGCCCAACATACTCGCCATAAAACGCCCCCGTACCTAACAGCTGCTGGCGGGCAATTTCTGCTTGCAGGCCTCTCAGGTCCTTAATGGCCGCAATGCGGTTCAGCTCGGGCTGCAGATACTTCAGGCCGGCCTGCTCAATGGCCATAGTATCCATGGCAGAAGCATAATAGTCACCAACTTTCTGCTCGTTGGAGCCTTTGGCCGCGGAGGTGTTCTTAGCCGCCTGTTCCAGAATCTGCCGCATTACGGCGTTGTTCTTATCACTGAGCTCATTAAACGAGCCCCAGCGTACTTCAGCCGCCGGAATGGGGTTGTTCTTGAGCCAGTTGCCGCTGGCATACTGGTAGAAGTCGGAGCAAGGGTCTACTGACTTGTCTACATTGGCTACGTTGAGGCCTACGCCGGGCGTTACGGCTTCTGCAGCAGGGGCCGCGGGGGCAGTGGTAGTGGCCGCGGCCACGGGAGCAGCCGTTTTGCTTGATGCACAGCCTGCCAGGGCCAGACCAGCAGCGGCTACGACCGCCAAAGTCAGGCTATTACGGTTTTTCATAAGGAGATTGTGTGGGTTGGGAAAGTGCGGATGATACACCCAAGGTAAGTGAAAAAGCTCACTCACGCCGTTGAGTGGCCATTGCCAAAGTGGCTTTTGCGGAACGCAAAGACGCTGCCAGGCCAGGTAGCATTGCACGCCTAGCCTGCTGATTTGGCTCGGGGCGGCCATTAAGAAGAGCAGTACGGAACAGGCCTATTCCCCCTCTACACTCACAATTTCACCACTTCACCACTTCACCTTTCGTAACTTGCAGTTCTATGCCGCTCTATAACCGCCGCCCTGAGCCGGGGCTTTCCGCGTCGCCCCCTGCTGCCCTGCCCCTGGCCGAGCTACTGGCCCGCGTGCGGCAAACCTTGAGCGAGCGGTTTGCGGATTCTTACTGGGTGCTGGCCGAAATTGCTGACCTCACCGTTCCTCGCTTTGATGGGGCTCACTGCTACCTTACCCTCACCGACCAGCACACCACCGGCCGCGGTGCTCAGCTCAAAGCCCAGGCCCGCGCCACCATCTGGAGCCAGCGCTACCAGCAGCTAGCTCCCGCTTTTGAGCAGCAGACTGGCCTGGCGCTGAAAGTGGGCCTGAAAGTAATGCTGCGTGTGCAGGTGAAATTTCACGAGCAGTTCGGCCTCTCCCTCGATGTAGTAGCCATTGACCCCACCTACACCGTCGGCGACCTGGCTCGGCAGCGCCTCGAAACCCTGCGAAAGCTGGAGGCCAAAGGTCTGCTGGAACGGCAGCGCCGCCTTACGCTGCCTATTGGGGTGCAGCGCGTAGCCGTTGTCTCCTCTCCCACCGCCGCCGGCTGGCAAGACTTTGTGCAGCAGCTGCGTGAGGCCCCTTTCTATTTTGCCCTGACGCTCTTTCCCGCTTCCATGCAGGGCGATGACTCTCCAGCTAGCATTCGGGCAGCGCTGGCGGCCATTAAGGCCCGCCGCCGCGAGTACGATGCCGTGGTTATTATTCGGGGCGGAGGCTCCAAAACGGACCTGCTGGCTTTTGATGATTATGGCCTAGCGGCGGCCGTAGGCGCATTTCCGCTACCCATTATTACCGGCATCGGCCACGAGCGTGATGAAGCCGTGGTTGACCTCACGGCTCATACTTCGCTTAAGACTCCTACGGCCGTAGCGGCCTTCCTTATCGAACGGCTTGCCCGCTTGGAGGCAGCGCTTGATGGATACGGTGGCCGCATTCGGGAGCTGGCCCAGGCCCGCGTGCAAGATGCCACCGACTCTCTGCACCGCCTGTTGCGGCGCTCCCAGCAGCACGCCCGCCAGCAGCTCCAGGAGCACCGCGAAACGCTGCACCAGCGCATCCGGCTGGCGGCGGCCGCACCCCGGGCCCAGCTGCGCCAGCAGGAGCAGCAGCTTACCCGCCGCCGCCATCAGCTGCACCGGGCGGCTCGCACTGGCCTACGCAGCCAGGAGGGCCGCTTGCGCACCTTTGGGCGGGCGCTGGCTCAGCGCTTTCGGCGCCTGCATCGGCGCCGTTGTGAGCAGCTCCTGCGCCGCCGCTACCAGCTGCAGCTCGCCGCCGAGCGGCTTCTGCACCAAGCAGAGCTACGGTTGCTGCAGCTCCAGATTAGCGCAGCGGCATCACCCGTTGAGCAGCCCGCTGAACTGGCTTCCGTACCTGCGGCTCCTCTCCGGGCTAAACCCACCACCCCTACCACTAGCCGTAAAACTGCCAGCGCGCCCACTAAAGGGCAGCTTCCCTTGTTTTTGTCTTAGCGCATCTGCTTTCCCATGCCCCAACCCATAACCTACCGCCAGGCCATCGAAGAGCTCGAAACCATTCTGCGCGCTCTTGAAACCGACTCCGTGGATGTTGATGATCTCACGGCCCGCGTGCAGCGTTCCGCGGAGCTTATTCGCCTGTGCAAGCAAAAGCTGCGCTCCGCTGAGTCGGCCATTGACCAGGTATTTGAGAACCTGGATGAAGAGGATGACTCTGATGAGCTAGAAGAGGAATAGGCCTAGCGGCCCTTCTGATACCTCTGTACAGAACAGAACGAGGAAGCCTAAGCACCTAAAGGGTACTTCGGCTTCCTCGTTCTGTTCTAGGGCTGGGTGGCTTAGCCCTGGGTCGCACATAGGTTATTATCAGTTGCCCCTCTGTTTGCGCTACAGAGCGCTCTATATTTGTCCGTTCTGATTTTCCCTGCGCTTACCTGCCACCTATGAAGTCACCTGCTGCTGATTCGTCTTCGGAGCTTAATAAGGCCAGCCAATGGACCCGCAACTACCGCAACCAAAACCCCAACGCTCCTAAGGGCCATTGCATAAAAAAAGAACAGCTAGAGGCTATTCTGAGTCAGCCGGGCTGCGAAGGTATTCGGGCCTACTATGGCCTCGATGATGATGGCAACCGCAAGTTGGTTTTGGTGGGCATTGATGCCAACGAGAACGATATCCTCTCGGAGACTGGCGTGGATACTTTGCTGCGGGCCGCCGATACCGATGGCGCCGGTACTGAGTCATCCGCGGCCACTACTATTGCCACAGACCTGCCTCCTTGCCCACCGTGCTGCAGCATTGAAAATCCGCTGAACTCTTAACGATAAGCCCTTGGTGCCTTCTTGGGTAATCGGTCTGGGTATTTACAGCGACTTGATCGTGTACTGCTTCATGCTCATTCCCTTAGGGATGGCATGGAGCCGGCGTGCTTACCTTACGGGTGGCCTACGAACGCTGGCGGTGTTACCCGCTTTCTTGTTTGCGTCTTACTGGTTGATGCAGCTCGGAATTTACCTCTGGCACTACAACCTGCCCATTGCTCATCTAAGCACTTTTGGCGAGTCGTTGCTCTACCTCAAAGTATTCCGCGACAATATGAAGCCTTCCCCTAAACGACGACTTGTAAACGGGCTTGCGTTATTTTTTATCGTTTTCGCGGTATTTGATTCTTTTTATCTGGAAGGGTTTGATCAAATCAATTCCTACACCAACCTGCTCGAGAGCCTCCTGGTCACCGGGCTCATTCTGCAGTATTTTGAGGAAGTTGTTTTTTCCCAACATCGTACCGACTTATTAAGAATACCACTTTTTGTGGCCTCCATCGGCATCTTACTATATCTGGCCGGAACGGTTACTGTGTTCCTGTTCACCAATCATCTTATCATGCACAATGATGAGCTGCATGCACGCCTGGTATATCTGCTTAGCAGTGCCCTGGTTTTCATTATGGCGCTGCTGCTCACGCGTGCCTTCTATTTGGTGCGCCCCGCTGTAACGGCTGTTCAGCGCTAGGCCACAGGGCTGCCGTATTGCGTACTACTTACGCCCGTAGTCAGATAAATCCCTGTATCTTGGTGAGCTGATTATTATCTATTTGGCTGCTGCATCATTCTAATGCCCGACGCGCTTATCCCGTTGGTTCTCGTTACGCCCATCCTGCTGCTATTGGCATTGGGCATCGTGGGCTTTGTAGTGCGTTACCAACGCCGTTTGCTGCAGCAGCAGCAAGAGTTTCAGGCCCTGCAGGATGTAGCCCAGCAGCAGGCACTGGAGGCCGCCTTGCTGGCTCAGGAGGAAGAACGCCGCCGCATTGCCGGCGACCTGCACGACGGGGTGGGCACCACCCTGGCCATTGTGAAGCTGCACCTGAATATTCTTGCCCAACCCGATTTAACGCAGGAGGCCTCTGCCCTGCTCGACCAAGCCATTAGTGAAGTTCGACGCATTTCGCGCAATCTGCTGCCGGCGGCCCTGCAGAAGTTTGGCCTTTCCTTCGCCCTTGATGCCCTGGCCCGCACCATGCCCGTTGATGGGCCCACGCACGTGGTGCTGGAGCAACTAGGCAACCCACGCCGCCTCGACCCCAAGTACGAGCTCATTGTGTACCGTGTAGTGCAAGAGCTGCTTGGCAACGGCCTGCGCCACGCCCACGCCGCCCTTATTGAGATAAAAGTAGAGTTTGGCTCCGACTACTTATCTATCCATTATACCGACAATGGTATCGGTTTTGACCCCACCGTGGTGGAAGCACAGCCGGCTCCGGGCGTACGTACTGGCCTGGGCCTCACCAACCTACGCAGTAGGGTGGCCGTACTACGCGGAACGCTTCGGCATGAGTCGGCGACGGGTGAGGGTAGCCGTGTTTGGATTTCCCTACCTATCCCTTATCTTACTACTAGTCAGCCTTCTACTCTTACTATTGCATGACCACACCACCCATCCGCCTGGCCGTAGTTGATGACCATATTCTGTTTCGTAAAGGCTTGAGCGCCCTAATCAGTGGCTTTCCTAACATGGAGGTGGCCTTTGAGGCCGGTGATGGTCAGGAGGCCCTAGAACGCCTCGATCAGGGCATTGTGCCCGATGTGGTACTGATGGACCTACAAATGCCCGTGCTGGATGGCTTGCAAACTGTGCGCCTGCTGCGGGTGCAGTACCCACAGGTACGTACCATTATCATTTCTATGCACGATGAGCCCGAGCTTATTGACAGTTTGCGGGCAGAAGGTGCCCACGGCTATTTGCTCAAAAACGCCAGCCCCGAGGAAGTACACCGAGCCATTTTGGCGGTTCTAGGCCAGGATACCCGCGCTAACCGTATCATCTCAGCACGCTTCTAAAGCGTGCCCGATTGGCCTAGCAATCGTATAAACGGATAATTGTTTACAACGAAAGTGGCCTACACCACCCATACAGCCTTTAATATAGGCGAGTGGGTAGTGTAGGCCACTTCCATTGTTGCAGCCTCACTCCAGTTCCTGAGCCGGGTCCCAGAAAAGGCGTTTGAATTCTACCACCTGATCATCTTCAACTTTCACGCCCTCTGCCTCCAACGCTTCTTGCATGGCTGTGGGCGTAGAGAAGTGGTGGCGCCCCGTGAGCAGACCATTGCGGTTCACTACACGTTGCGCGGGCACCTTATCTAGGCCCAGGGCCGGTGCCGCAGCAATGAGCGCATACCCTACCATTCGGGCCCCGTGCCGGGCACCCAGGTAATGGGCAATGGCGCCATACGTACTCACGCGGCCCGGCGGTATCAGCCGCACTACTTCGTGCACATCCTGAAAAAAGTTACGGCCTTCAGCAGAGGGTTCAGCGGCAGATTTCATGCTGGCAAGATACGTGTAAACCAGTTGCCGGTTTTACACCAAATCAAGCTCAAAGGCAGTAAAATGGCAGATTTTTCCCTTAGTCCCGCGCCGTAATGGCCCGCCGCAACCGGATTTTTAGCCGTGTGGCTACGTATAATTTATGTTCATTTATGCCCTTCACCTACCTGGCTATGACTGAAAATTATGGGTACCCTATTTCAGCGCAGGAGCAAGGATTTGTATAGCGCCGAACATCAACGGGCAAGAGCAGTTCTTAAGATGAGAGCTGCACCCAAATACAAACGCCTGCGCGCCGCTATTGAGCGCCGCTTCAGAGAAACTCAGCCAGTAGAATATCTCGGGGGCGCTGGCAAATCCTGGATATTGGCCTCAATGGCGAAACCTGCAAAGCCCCGAAGAACCTCGTTGCAGAAGACCAGAAAACGCCGTCTGGAAATGGCACGGATGAAGTAATGAATGCCGCTAGTACTACCACCCCTCCAAGAATTGAGCTCCACCAAGTTTCTGGCTATAGCGCGGCAGCGCACTGTGCCTAGTACTTTGGCTACGACGAGGCGGCTCAACTCTTGCGGCCGACGCCGGAAGAAGCGCAGCCAAAAGGCCCCAAACTTAACGACCCCGCTAAAAGCTGTATCAGTCAACAGGCGATATTGACGCTTTTCTGCCAGGTTGAGTAATAGGTTTTTGCGTGTACTTACGCCGACTGTAGAGCTGCTACTAGCTTCCTAATTCCTAAAAAGCCTGCAACCTGCGGGCTTTTTTTGTGTCTTACCCCCATCATAAGCTTAAACCTTCAAGCCGTTTCTGCGTCTCACCCTGATTGCAATTTCACGGCTTCAAACGAAAAGCAAACCCAAATTCCGCGGTTAGCGTTGTCACATTTGCCTCTCTGACCACAGACACTTTTATCAAGCTGGGAATCACCTCCTTATTCCATGCAAACCCAAGAACGCGAACCAGAAGTAGCTATTCCTGAAACCGACACTCCTCGCTCCGGTGGGGCTGGCCGGCGGATACTTTGGTTGATTATCAGCCTGGCAGTAGTGGCTGCCTTGGTATTCATCAAGATGAAGTACTTCCCGGCTCAGAGTGCAGAAAAAGGAGGTGGCAAAGGGGCCGCAGGTGGTAAAGGTGGCCCTGGCGCGGCTGGTGCCAAAGGGAGCAAGGGCGGTGGCCAGAAGCTACCAGTACAGGTGTACGTAGTAAAAGCTACCAACCTATCAGATGAAGTGGCAGCCACTGGCTCTATACTGGCCGAAGAATCGGTGGTTATTAAGAGTGAAATTTCGGGCAAGATTACCAGCCTTAATATTCGGGAAGGGCAACCGGTTCGGAAAGGACAACTCCTGTTTACCATCAACGCCGACGAGATTCAATCCAACCTGCGCAAGCAGGAGTATAATATCAAGCTCTTCCGTGACCAAGAGCGCCGTCAGCGCACCCTGCTAGACAAGGAGTACATCAGCGCCCAGGAGTACGAGCAGGCCAACAACCAGCTACTCACTGCCCAGGCCGATTTACAGACCCTACGCGCCTCCTTGGCCAAAGCTTATGTCCGCGCTCCGTTCGATGGCGTGCTGGGCCTGACTACAGCCACGGTAGGAACGTACGTTAGCCCAGGGGCTGAAATCACCACGCTATCTAAGGTAAAGCCGGTTAAAATCAACTTCACGGTGCCGGGCCGCTTTGCCAGCATGGTGAAGCCTAGCGACCAGATTACTATCACCGATGAATCTTCTAACAAGAAGTTTCAGGCCAAGGTATACGCCCTTGATCCGCAGATTGACCCGGTAAGCCGCACCCAAACCGTGCGGGCCCGCTACGCTAACACAAACAACGAGCTACGACCCGGCGCTTTCGTGAAGGTAAACTTGCAGTTAGGAGAATCAACGGAGGCGCTTCAGGTACCCACTGAGTCGGTGATACCAGAGGCGGCGGGGTACAGCGTGTACACGGTGGAAGACGGGAAAATGGTACCGAAGAAGGTGAAGATTGGTGTGCGGTCTGCGAAGCTAATTCAGATAACTGATGGTTTGGCTGTAGGCGATACCGTTCTCCGTACTGGCATTCTGCAGGTTAAACCCGGCGATGCGGTAAAGGTCATTAAATAAATCAGTAGCCCAAGGGGTAGCAGAGTTCGGTGCAGTGTCTCGCAGTAGCCGTTCCTTATCTGCTAGCCTTGGCGCTTTTCTAGAGCGAGACACTCTGTGTATTTGACGTATGAGCTTATCCTCCACCAGTATAAACCGGCCAGTGCTTGCCATTGTGATGAGCTTGGTCATCGTGATTTTCGGGGTGATTGGGTTTCGTTACCTGAGCGTTCGGGAATATCCTAGCGTTGATCCACCTATCATCACGGTATCGGCGAGCTACACGGGTGCCTCCGCCGACGTAATGCAGGGCCAGGTAACGGAGCCATTGGAAGAAGCCCTGAACGGCATCCAGGGCATCAAAAACCTGACCTCCAACAGCCGCGACGGCCGCACCCAGATTACGGTTGAGTTTGACCTCGACGCCGACCTTGAAACGGCCGCCAATGATGTGCGCGATAAAGTATCGGGGGCGCAGGGTCGTCTGCCGCGCGATATTGACCCGCCGGTAGTGAGCAAGGCTAACGCCGACTCACAGCCTATTGTAATGACTTACCTGAGCAGCGACCGGCGCAATCTGCTGGAGCTGACGGACTACGCCAACAACACACTCAAAGAGCGTCTCCAGACTATTCCGGGTGTTTCCGAGATACGAGTGTACGGGGAGCGTAAGTACTCTATGCGCCTCTGGCTTGACCCCATTAAACTGTCGGCCCTGGGCGTGTCGCCGGTAGATGTGCAGGCAGCCTTGACCCGTGAAAACGTAGAGCTGCCCAGTGGCACCGTGCAGGGCGAAGCCACCCAGCTTACTCTGCGTACCATGGGCCGCCTCAGCACCGTCAAGGACTTCAACAATATGATCATCCGTCAGGATGAAACCTCCCTGATCCGCATGTCGGATGTGGGCTACGCCGAGCTTTACCCGGAAAACGACCAAACCATCTTTAAGGTAAACGGGGTGCCCATGGTAGGCCTGGCCGTCATTCCTCAGCCGGGCTCCAACCAGATTGACATTGCCGATGAGTTTAACAAGCGCCTTCAGATTTACGGCAAAGACCTCCCGAAGGACCTGGTCCTAAAGCCGGGCTTCGATAACTCGGTCTTCATCCGTAACTCTATTAATGAGGTAGAGCATACCATCATCGAGGCCTTCGTGCTGGTGGTTATCATCATCTTCCTGTTCCTGCGTGACTGGCGCTCAACCATCATCCCGGTGGTAGCCATTCCTGTTTCGCTGGTGGGCATCTTCTTCGTGATGTACCTGATGGATTTTTCTATCAACGTACTTACCCTGCTGGCCATCGTGCTGGCCATTGGCCTGGTAGTAGACGACGCCATTGTGGTACTGGAGAACATTTACTCCCGCATTGAGGAAGGCGAAGACCCAAAAACGGCCGCTATCAAAGGCTCGGAAGAAATTCTGATGGCCGTAGTTAGTACTACCATCGTGCTGGCGGCCGTGTTCTTGCCTGTCGTGTTCCTGACGGGTATCACCGGCCGGCTATTCCGGGAGTTTGGTATTGTGGTGGCCGGCTCCGTATTGATTTCGGCCTTCGTATCGCTGACCCTCACCCCCATGATGTGCAGCTTGCTGCTAAAGCGCGAAGAAAAGCACAACTGGTTTTATCGCAAGACTGAGCCCTTCTTTGAAAAAATGATTGGCGGCTACCGCGAGAGCCTCGAAACATTCCTGCGTAACCGCTGGCTGGCCTGGGTAATGGTGGCAGGTACTGGCCTAGGTATCTGGTTCTTCATGAAAACCATTCCCTCGGAGCTGGCTCCGGTAGAAGACCGTAGCCGGATAAATATTAACGCTACTGGCCCTGAGGGCGCCTCCTTCGATTTTATGGAGGAGCATATGACCGAACTCACCAAGCTGATTATAGACTCTACGGGTGAGAAAAACATGAGTAGCGTGTTTACCGTGACCTCGCCAGGTTTTGGCGGGGGCTCTAACTCGGGTATTGCCCGGGTGCTGCTGAAGAATGCCGATGAACGCCCCTTCAACCAAGAACAGCTCACCGACAAACTATCTAATGGGGTGAAGCGCTTAACCGCAGCGCGTACTTCTGTGTCACAGGACCAGAGCATTGGCAATGGGGGCGGTGGCCTACCGGTGCAGTTTGTTGTTCAGATTCAGGATTTTGATAAGCTGCGCGCTGCCGTACCCAAGTTTCTGGAAGCGGCCCGTCAGGACCCTACCTTCCAGTTCGTGGATGTAAACCTGAAGTTTAATAAGCCCGAGCTGCGCGTGAACATTGACCGCGAAAAGGCCCAGAGCCTGGGCGTATCGGTGCAAAGCATCAGCCAGACACTGCAGTCGGGCCTGAGCGGGCAGCGCTACGGTTATTTCATCCGGGGCAGCAAGCAGTACCAGATTATTGGGCAGGTGGCCCGCGAAGACCGCAGCCAGCCCCTGGATGTTCGCCTGCTGTCAGTGAAGAACGCGAAGGGAGAGCTGATTCAGCTTGACAACGTGATTCGGCTGGAAGAGAGCAGCACCCCACCCCAGCTTTACCGCTTCAACCGATATAACTCCGCTACTTTCTCCGCTTCACTGGCTCCCGGGCAGACCCTGGGCGACGGTATTGCGGCCATGCAAGCCATTGCTGATAAGAGCCTCGACGATACGTTTTCAACGGAGCTAGCCGGAGCATCCCGCGACTTCCAGGAAAGCTCTTCGTCACTGGTGTTTGCTTTTGGCTTGGCGCTGGTGCTGATTTATCTGGTGCTGGCCGCGCAGTTTGAAAGCTTCCGCGACCCGGTTATCATCATGGTAACGGTGCCGCTGGCCCTATCTGGCGCACTCTTGAGCCTGTGGTACTTTAACCAGACGCTCAACCTGTTCTCACAGATTGGCATTATTATGCTCGTAGGCCTGGTAACAAAAAATGGTATCCTGATTGTGGAGTTTGCCAACCAGCAGGTAGAAAATGGCAAAGACTATATGACTGGCCTAATTGAAGGCGCTACAGCTCGTTTTCGCCCAATTCTGATGACCTCGCTTTGCGCTATTTTGGGTATTCTGCCCATTGCGGTTGCCTCTGGCGCTGGTGCACTCAGCCGGCGGGCTATGGGTATTGGCGTAGTGGGTGGCCTGTTCTTTGCCACCGCGCTTACGCTGTACGTGGTGCCGGTTATGTACTCGTACTTCGCTACCGCCAAGAAGCACAAGCAACCGGTAGAGGAAGAAAAAGCCGTAGCGGCTTAACCAGCACTATTTCCCTTGACGCCGCTTCTTTATTTGCCGTTAACCTCACCCATGCCTCGTTCTTTCCTGCTTGCTGTTTGCCTCGCCGCTGCCCCCCTACCCTTGCTTGCGCAGCAGCCAGTTCTTCCTTCCCGTCAGCCAGCCACTCAGCCCCAGAGCAAGCCCCAAACTGAAAAGCCCGAAACGGTGGCTCCGGCGCCTTTCCTGAGCCTTGCGGATGCCATTCGGATAGGGATAGAAAACAACTACAACATCCGGTTGTCTCGGCAGGACGAGCGTATTGCGGAAAACAACGTGACGCGCGGCAACGCAGGCCAGTTGCCAACGGTTAACGGTAACCTTACTCGCACTTTTAACCGCAACAACGTCCGGCAGGAATCTTCCAGTCGCCCCGAGCCCAGTATTGCCAACGGGGCCAAGTCTAACCTGCTCAATGCAAACATTGCCGCTACCTGGACCATTTTTGATGGCTTCGGGATGTTCATTGCCTACGACCGGCTAAAGGCCTTGGAGCAGAGCCAACGGGAAATAACCCGGGCAACCGTAGAAGAAACCGTAGCCAGTATCACCGACGCTTATTTTGTGGTGGTACGGGAGTCGGGCAAGATCAACTCCATTGAGGAAGCCTTAAAGATTGGGCAAGCCCGGATTGACCTCACGCAGGCGCGGGTAGATGTAGGGGTTAGCGCTAAGGTGGAGGTACTCACCGCCCGGGTTGACTACAACGCCGACCGCTCTGCCCTGATACAGCAGCAGGAAGCGCTTCGCACGGCCAAAATCAATTTAAACAATCTACTCGGCCGCACTCCTGGCCTCGACTTTCAGCCCAAAGACTCTATTGTAGTAGCCCAGGACTTAGATCGGGAAGCCGTACTGCAGGCAGTGCGCCAGAACAACCCCCGCCTGCAGCAAGCCCGAACCAACATAGATGTGGCTACCTATGACCGGCGTTTGGTACGGGCCTCACGGTTTCCACAGGTTGGCCTGACTTCCGGCTATGGCCTCAACCGCAACATAAACGGCGCTGCCTTCTTCGGCTCACAGTTAGTAACCAACACCGGCCGCACGTATGGGTTAAACTACGGCTTGGTTGCTTCAGTACCCATTTTTGACGGTTTCAACCGCAACCGCTTAGAGCAAAACGCCCGCATTGCGGAGGAGCAAAGCAAGCTTCAGCTCGACCAGACTCAGCTGCAGCTCGATGCGGAGGCCGAACAGGCCTACGCCCAGTATCAAAACCGGCTGCAGCTTCTGGAGCTGGAAGAAACCAATATTTTGCTCGCACGCGAGAACGTGGCTATTGCGCTGGAGCGCTACCGCCTGGGTCTGCTTACTCCCCTCGCCCTCCGCGAGGCTCAGCGCACCCAGCTTGATGCCGAAGTACGTCTGTTAGATATTCGTTATCAAGCCAAGCAGGCCGAGATTGTACTACGCCGGTTGAGCAGTGGCCTAGTGCAGCAGAACGGCCCTCAATAAGTATAACGTTAGTACATATAAGAGAAAGGGGGCCGCTAATGCAGCCCCCTTTCTCTTATATTCTTCAAATGCCTACCAGATCAGGCCTACTTAGCGCAGGTCTATTTAAGATAATATGCGCGAACCTGTATTCATTCGCTTTGTAAAACAGTCCGCTTAAGTGCTACTTTCTTAGATTAATCGAAACTTGGAGTTCTTTCACAAGATCGGAAACTACATTTGTGAACCTTTTACATCATAGCTAGTTCGGAACAGCTTAATTAAAAGACTGCTCTACTCTCCAACTCCTTTACCTATTGCCATGTTTACCTCTTTTTGCCGCCTCTTTTTGGTTCTCACTCTCGTTGTAGGCACTCTCCTGGCTGCCGCCCCATCAGCATCAGCAGCATCGCCTTTGGGAAAACGCAGCCGTTTGCTGCCTAGCGTACGAGCCAAAATCAAAGGCCACAACCGTCTCCACCGGCCAGTATATCGGACCTACAAAGCTCGCTAAGCTTCATACCTAAAAGCAGCGGCCCGCTTCTCCACAAATTGTGGAGGGCGGGCCGCTGCTTTTAGGTATGAAGCTTAGCGTTCCTATTTCAACTGTAAGTCGCGTAACTGCGCCAGCGCTTGCAGGGTTTCTTCATGGGTTTTCGCTTTCTTCTCGTCTTCGTCAATGGGAGCTTTAGGCGTAGTCCCGAAGAAAGCAAGGATGTTTTGCTTTAACGGAGGTGTTACTCCGTTAAACTTTTGGGCCGCCAGCTTCCGTAACCACTCACCGTAAGCCTCGTCCGTGAGCTTATACTCTCCTACCCGCGTGGGCTTACCAGTATCAAAGTCGGTGTTGGGTAGTACTTGGGTTGAAGCTACTAGGGTGTCTTTCGGCTCTAACTCTACCCGACGGCAATATTCAGTACTTACATCATGGAAGCTCGATAAAAAAAGCTTCTGCGCCTCGGGAGTAGGCAACTTAAAAGCAAAAGGCTTCAGAGGCCCAATTTTTGGCAGCACCCGCACGAAGTAGGATAATACCCGCGCCCCGGTACCGGGCACCTGATAATCGGACCCGTATAGTTTGCGGTATTCACGCTCACTTTGCTTATACACGTATTCCCGGCGGCGGGCTCGGGGGCTCAACCGCCGGATTTCTTTTTTCTGTGACTGCCAAGCTGCCCGGCTAGCAATAGGAATGAGGGAGCGCACAGCAAACCGGAAAGTGCTAACGGCCAGGTCTACGTTGAATACTACTTTGCCTAACTCCAGGCCATACGTCTTTTTAAAAGCTCGCTCCAGCACTGGCTTGCTTACTTTAAAGCCAATTGCCCGCTGATAATCAGCGGTGCGGTAGCGCCCGGCTGCCAACTGAACCACATCGAAGGCAAACTCTAACTGAGTATGTTGAATGGGGGCTTCTTCGTAAGTAATAGCATTACCAAACTTCTGCTTCAACTCCGGGTACACGGATGGCATTGCCTTGTTAGTGCCTTCTGGGTGGCCTACAATATCGGCGGTGTAGTGCGACAGTGCCCCCAGCGCAAACGCGTACTCGTTCCGGTTGTGCGCTTCATCCAGCATATTACGCACAAAGTCGCCGCTACGCACATAATGCGTTAGGTTGGTAAATAGCTCTGAGCCGAATGGATAAAAGCCCATGTCCTGAACAATAGAGCCACCATAGGCAAAACTTTTAGCTTCAACAAGCTCCTGCTCAGTAGCCCCCGGGTACCGTTTCTCCAACATTGGCTTCAGGCACCGCGCCCAGGTGGAGTCAATATTAGCTTGGTGAGAAAGCACGGAGTAACCCGATGAAGAAAAGGGCAGCACTAACAGGAGTACCAGTAATAGGCGAAGCATGAGACGAGGGCGAGAGAGTAAAAGCTAATGCACCGCAAACGTGAGAACCTCCGTTCGCGTTGTCCAGCTTGCCGGTTGTGGCAACTTGGTTTTGTTACACTCTCACGCAAGAGTCTTCGCGCAGCAGCTCTGCATAAGCTGAACCATTCTCTACGCATATGCTGCCAGCAAATAAAAACGCCTGCCTCCGGGTTGGAAGCAGGCGTTTTAGCAGAGGAGGAGGGATTCGAACCCCCGGAAGTTTAACCTTCAACGGTTTTCAAGACCGCCGCAATCGACCACTCTGCCACTCCTCTAGTAGCGTATTATACCCATTTTACTTACCCGAGGTTCGGATAAAAAGACTTTCCTGGGAAGAAAGCCTTTCGCAGAGAGGGGGGGATTCGAACCCCCGATACCGTTGCCGGTATAACGGATTTCGAATCCGTCGCATTCGACCACTCTGCCACCTCTCTGGGTCCCAAACGAGTGGTTTGGGATGGCAAAAGTAGCAGCCCAATTTCCTTGGTGCAAGCCTCTAGGCCACAATTTTCATAAAATTTGACAAGACCCCTGCTGGTTTTTGAGGCACCTGTTCATAGTCAGCTACTTAGCCAGCCGTAGTCTACCGGTTACGGCATCAATGCTTACATTGATTTCAAACCCCAGAATCAACGTCATGCACACAAAGTCGAGCCACACCATAAAGCCGACTAGTGTACCAATGGAGCCATAGAAGTGATTGTAACTGTCAAAAATCTTCACGTACAGGATGAACAGAAACGACACCAGGAATATCAACAGTGTAGCTACCACGGCCCCTGCCGAAATGAATGGCCATTTATCGTGCACTGGGGGCACATAATAATATACCAAGCACGTAGTGAGCAGAAACAGGCCTACCACTGACCCATAACGTAGCAACGTGATAAGCTGATCGGTCATGGCTTCCGACACTATTTCGTGGTATACCAGCGCATCAATGATGTAGGTTCCGAAGAAAATACCCGCCACTGAGAACAGCAGCACTGAGGATAATACGATAGTAAGGAGTGTGGCTATAACCCGTTTGCGGACATACGTGCGCTTCTTAAAAGAGGGGTACTTTTTCTCAAAGGCATCCAGCAAGGCCATGATACCGTTGGAGCTCAGGACCAGCGCCGTGGCAAAACCGAAGGACAGCAGCCCCCCGTGCGGAATGTTCACAATATCTTCGATGGTGCCAGAAACGGCTACATACATTTCCTGCGGAATCAGATCGGAGAGAAACTGCAGGATGTCGAGGTTCAGGTTAGGAATATGGATGTAAGGAATAAGCGTAAACAGGAAGATGATAGTAGGAAAAATGGCAATCGTGAAGTTGAATGCCATATAGCTGGCCCGTTTAGTCAGGCCATCCAGCTTAATCTCCTGGAGCATACGGTCCACTACGTCGTACACGGAAGCTTGCCCGTCATGAAACCGCAGACGTTTCAGAAACACTATGAAGCGCCGGTAGCTACGCCGGCGGCGTACATCAGGCAGATGGTAACGGCGAACGGGTAGACGCATGAGCTTAATGTGTAAAGTGGCCTAGAACAGTTGAGTGGTGTTCAGTGGCCGGCAGCCTTATTCTTCTATAACGCCAGTGGGCACCGCAGAGGTTCTTAACTACTCGGCTTAGTCTTGCCGCAAGGCAATTGTGCTAGGCCATGCTCCCCCCCCCTTTTGCATTGCTGCGGTTTACTCACTCTTCGACTCATTGCCTTTCAAAAAAGCCGCGGGGGCCGGTGCATTTTCCGGCAGCTTCTCAATAGGTGGGGTGAGCGGACCGGCCACTTCATCATCGGTAAAATAGGGCGCAAGCTTCTCTTGAATGCTGGCGGGCATAGGCACCGGCCGGCCGGTAGCCATGCTCACGAACACCATTAGGGTGTGGCCTTCGGTGAGTAGCTCCTGGCCTTCGTTATATATCTCGTACTCAAACAGCACCCGGGCCCCGTCAGCAGGCTGCTTCAGCATCAGGCGCACCGTCAGAAGGTCGTCGTAGCGAGCCGGCCGACGGAAGCGCGTCCGGATTTCGCCTACGGGCATTCCTACCCCATCGGCTTCCAAGTCTTTGTAGCGAATTCCTAGCTGCCGAAAAGCCTCCGTGCGGGCTACTTCAAAGTAAGCGGCGTAGTTGCCGTGGTAGACGTAGCCCATCTGGTCTGTTTCGGCATACCGAACTCGTATTCGTGTGTCTTGGGAGTACATAGATGAGGGTTGAGTTGTCAGTGACCAGTAATTGAGAACAGCAATGAGGGCGGGTTATATCTTGGTACCTCATTGCTGGCAACCGGCTATTGCATTTACTTCATAATGCCGGCGCGGCTTAGGGCGGCCTGATAGCGGTGGGCATTTACCAGATGCTCCTGCTCGTTGCGGGCAAAGGCGTGGTAGCCACTGAAATCTTCTTTCGCACAGAAGTACAGGTACTCGTGGCTCTCCGGGTTCAAAACCGCATCAATGCTGGCAATGCTGGGTAGGTTGATAGGGCCAGGCGGGAGCCCCGCGTACTTGTATGTATTATAGGGTGAGTCTTTAGCGAGGTGCACATTCAGCACCCGCTTTATGGTGAAGTCGTGGTTGGCATACACTACGGTGGGGTCGGCTTGCAGCTTCATGCCGCGCTTGAGGCGGTTAAGGTACACGCCTGCCACCCGGGGGCGCTCATCGGGGTGCTGCTGCTGCTCAGCTTCTACAATACTGGCTAAGGTGCTTACTTCCGCACGAGATAGGCCCAGCTTCTCGCGCTTGGCGTCGCGGGCTGGCGTCCAGAACTTCTCGTACTCCTTTTTCATGCGCTGCATGAGGTTCTTGGCCGATGCGTTCCAGGGCAACTCGTACGTGTTTGGGATGAACATGGTGAGGATGCTTGTGGTATCGAAGCCCAGGCTTTTAGTATAACCAGGTGAGGTTAGGAGCGAGTCGAACTGACCGGGACGGGCATCAATAGTAGAGGCCAGCTTGCGCGCAAGATCTTCCCGCAGCCGGATGTTTTGAAAGGTGAGCCGTAACGGCAAGCGGTTGCGGCCAGTGCGCAGGTCGTTAATCAACTCACGGTTGGTATAGCCATCTTTCAGCTCGTAGCGGCCAGGCTTCACCAGCTGATCGTACTTCATCAGGCGCGCCACAAAGTGCAGAGAGAGCTTATCCACGATAACGCCGCTGGCATCAATGGAGTCGAGCACCTGCTTGGCGGTTTCACCGCGCCGCACTACCACGTAGGTGGGGCGCCCATTGGTTTCTACGTTTGGCGTGAAGAATACCTGGTAGAAATAATAGGAGAACGTAATAAGGAGCAAGCCCAGAATACCGGTAATGTAGGCAAACCGGTTTCGGCGCCGCGTGGCGTTGGCTTTATAATCGATGCGGGTTTTGGCCATATGGCGAAGCAAGAATCAGTAAGGTACACGAGTTGCTCCCACTACCGCGTAGGCCACGCAGGGCCACTGGCATGAATTGGGCTGCCAAAAGTACGGCTTATCCGTGGCTATGCCGCAGGGTATGACTGTCATTTACAGGCGGGCGCTGCGGCGCGCTTCGTCTGCGCTTAACAAACAGATTAGCGGCAGCGAAATTAGCCCTAGACTCTTTTCTGACGGGCTTACTTAGTTTCTTGGGTGGCCTAGCGCAACTCAACCTGCCTTTTTATCGAAAAGAGTAGCAGGTTACTTTATCACCTTGTACATTGACCGCCCCCACCACCCGCCGGTAGTGGGCTTGGTGTTTCCCCCTTATTCCTGATTCAACCATGGCTGCTACGCTGCTTCGCATTCACCCCGATAACCCGCCTCAAAACCGCCTTCTGCAGGCCGTAGAAGTGCTTCGCAAAGGCGGAGTCATCATTTACCCAACCGATACGGTGTACGGCTTGGGCTGTGATATTCACAATGCTAAAGCAGTAGAAAAGCTCTGCCGTATTAAAGGTCTACATCCTGATAAGGCTAATCTGTCGTTTATCTGTGCTGACCTTTCCCATATCAGCGACTATGCTCACGGTATCACAACGCCGGTATATAAGGTGCTGAAGAAGGCACTGCCGGGGCCATTTACCTTCATTTTTGAGGCCAGCGCCAAAGCGCCCCGTTACGGCGGAGTAAAACGCAAGACGGTAGGCATCCGGGTGCCCGACAACCTGATTTGCACCAGTTTGGTGCGGGAGCTGGGCAACCCCATCGTCAGCACTTCCATTCATGATGATGATACTCTCATTGAGTACAGCACTGATCCGGACCTCATTTTTGAGAAGTACCGCTCTTTGGTAGATATGGTAATTGACGGCGGGTTTGGCAACAACGTAGCTAGCACGGTTGTGGACTGCACCAACGAGGATTTTGATATTATTCGGCAGGGTGCTGGTGAAATTGAGCAGTACCTGTAATACTTCTGGGCAAGCCCAATAAACAAGAAGAGGCCTAGCAGTTGCTAGGCCTCTTCTTGTTTATATACCCCATCACGTGGTAGCTACCGGGCGCTTGTGTTTCCAGCGCCGATGACTCCAGAGGTACGCGGCAGGGTTTTCCCGGATGGTTTGCTCCAGATGCCGCACAAACGCCTCCGTTATGGGGTAACTATCAGTGGGAATCGGCGAATCACCATCATAGAGCTCCGCTAAATCAATTTCGTAATAGCCACGGCGCAGGCGCCGGATACCCACGTAAATCACCGGGAATTTGAAACGGCTCGCCAACCGTTCGGCGCTAGTGTAAAAGCCTGCATCCTGGTGCATAAATGTGGTCCAGTAGGGTCGGTCTTCGGGCCCAGCAGCTTGGTCAGAGAGCAAGCTGATAGATCGCACAGCCTCTCGGTGCTGCACCATGTTGCGTAGGGTGTCGCGCATGGGTACTAGTCCTGCCCCCGTGCGCGACCTGAGCCGATACATAAAGCTTTCAAAAAAGGGGTTGCTTAAAGGCTTATATACTCCGGTGGCCGGAGCACCCATAAGAAGCGTGCCCGCTGAGAGCACCCAATCCCAGTTACCGGCGTGCGAGGCCAAGGCAATGACCGGCCGCCCTTGTGCAAAAAACCGGTCGGCTACTTCCGCGTGGGTTAGCCTTACTCGCCGCGTGAGCTCTGCCCGGGAGATGGTCGTCAGCTTGAGAATTTCGACTACCAAGTCAGCGAAGTGTCGGTAAAACTGCTTAGCCAGCCGCTCTATTTCGGCATCGGTTTTCTCAGGGAAAGAGTTACGCAGGTTTTGCACTACCACCCGGTACCGGTAGCGCACCACGTAGGCCAGCAGTATATATAAGCCGTAGGCCACTCCATACAACACCGCCAGAGGCAGACTGGCAATGGCTATCAGCAACCACTCCAAGGGGCGGTAATACCAAGGAAATGATGGAGCGGATGAGCGGGAAGCGGAAGTAGTAGAACTCATTAGGGCATAACGGCACCAGCCGGTGCGTAATCGGCCGGATTGTAGCGCATTTTGGCGGTTTGCGAAGAAAGCACCTGGCTTTTAGCATTCCGAATTTCAACTGTCAGCACGTATTCTCCGGCCGGCAGTTTGGTTAAGTCTAATTGGCCAACCACGGGCGTAGGGCGTCCTTCCTGGCCAGTAACGGTACTCGTAGCAACGGCTGCATCTTTGGCTGCCCCCGTTGCACGTACTCGATAGCGCACCGAAAGCGGCTGCCCAACAGGGGCGCTGTATAGCTCAGCGTAGAAATTAAGCTTCTCAGTTCCCCGAGAATACATGCCTCCGGGTGCCCGAGTCAAGCTGAATCCGTTTCGGATGAAGTTATTGCCTTCGGCAATGGTACGGCTGGCGGGCTTAGCCAGCAACACCACGTCGCTGAGGGTGGGTTTGGTTGCGGCAGGCTTAATCACCAAGGGCAAATCGGTGATGGTGGAGGTGCCGGCCCGGTACTGGTCGCGGACCTGCCCACGCAGGGTGTAAGTGCCTTCTGGCAGCGCAATGCGCTTTTGAAAACTGATGGGATTTTTGATGGCTGCCGTTGTGTCACGTAATACTGGCGGCTTCAGCGTTACCGTTTCCTGGTAAGCGGCGCTGCCATCGGGCCGGATAACCTCCAGTGTAACGGTTGCTGCTGCCTGAAACAGCTTAGGCCCCCGGCGCATGTACGTGAGAGCCTGCCCTGATACTGTTGCATAAATTTCTACCACTCCGCCTTTTACTACCTGATCTTCATTGCGAAAGCGCGCGACGTCCAGCAGGAGTTGGGGTGGAGCGGCAGCCTGCGCACACAAGGCAGTTAATGCCAGAAGAAGAGTAAGTAAATTCCGCATCATGTCAGCTTGTCGGGATAAAGGTAGAAGGTATAGCTGCAAAAGAGAACCGGCAGGATAATGGTTCAGGCAGCCTACAGCTTCCTGACTGGCCTAGCTGGCAGCTTTTCACTCATGGCCCCTACAGCTTGAAGCACGGCTTCGTTTCATAGCTTATAGCCGATACCAAACTTTTTGCAGCATGTTGCTTGTTTCTGAATCACAGTACCATCCTCCCCTCGCCTTTTTCAGTCAGCTGCTGGGAGCCCAAGAACTGTGGCTGGAAACACAGGAGCATTATCGCAAACAAACTTACCGAAACCGCTGCCTTATTCTCACGGCCCAGGGCATAAAGCCACTCACGGTGCCGGTAGTAGATGGCAACCGTAGCGAAAAAGTATTGACGTCCGCCATTGAGATTGACTACCGTCAAAACTGGATTCACCAGCACTGGCGTACTCTGCAAACCGCATATGGCGGCACCCCGTATTTTGAGTATTACGCCGATTACCTGCACGATATCTACGCAGATAAACCACAACTCCTCTTTGAGTTAAATCTGGCTTTTCTGCGTTTTTACCTGCGGTGTCTGCGCTTACCTATCCCAATCCATTTTACCGCTGAGTACCACCCCTCCTACCCTCCTACGGAATTGCCGACGCCGGCCGGTGATGCTTGGCAGGACCGGCGGGATTGGCTGTCACCAAAAGCCCGAGAAAATGCAGAACCTGACAGGACGTCGGTTCGGCCCTACTCCCAAACGTTTGGTAAAGATTTTGCACCGGGACTCAGCATCTTAGACCTGCTCTTTATGCAGGGACCGGCCGCCGGCAGTTTTCTTGCGTAGTGTAACTGTCGCCCCCGAACCTTCACCCGCTCCCATCTGTTTCAGATACTAGCGGCCCAATCCCCGGAATTCGCGTAAACAGCGCTTGCGGGGTTCCGTATTTCTTCACTACCTTATCTGCATGGAAGCTAAATTCTCAAATCGAGTCAAAGAGGTCATCTCTTTGAGCCGGGAAGAGGCCATCCGGCTCGGGCACGATTATATCGGTACCGAACACTTATTACTGGGCATGATTCGCGAAGGGGAAGGCACTGCCATTGGTCTGCTCAAGAAATTGGGTGTATCAGTGGAAGAGCTTAAATATGCCCTGGAGCAAGCCACCCGTAATACGGCCACGCAAGGCACGAGCATCACGGGATCTATCCCTCTGACGAAACAGACCGAGAAAGTTCTCAAGATCACGTACCTCGAAGCCAAAATCTTCAAGAGCGAAATTATTGGCACGGAGCATCTGCTGTTGTCAATTCTGCGCGATGAAGACAATATCTCGTCTCAAATCCTCAGCAAATTCAACGTGAACTACGAATCTGTGCGCGATTCGCTGGACTACCACGGTAACACGGCGAACAACCCCACCAACGGCCCCGAGGCCGATGATGACGACAACGACCGCCTCTTTGGAGGCTCGGCCGGCCGCGGTGGTGCGGGCGCCGGAGCTGCTCCGAAGAAGGGCGGCGAGAAATCGCGCACTCCGGTGCTCGATAATTTCGGCCGTGACCTGACCAAGCTGGCGGAAGAAGACAAGCTTGACCCCATTGTAGGTCGCGAGAAAGAAATTGAGCGGGTTGCTCAGATTCTGTCGCGCCGCAAGAAGAACAACCCCATCCTAATTGGTGAGCCTGGCGTTGGTAAAACGGCTATTGCCGAAGGCCTCGCCCTGCGCATCATCCAGAAGAAAGTGTCCCGGGTGCTGTTTGGTAAGCGCGTGGTTACGCTTGACCTGGCCTCGCTGGTAGCTGGTACCAAGTACCGCGGTCAGTTTGAGGAGCGCATGAAGGCCGTGATGAACGAGCTGGAAAAGTCGCCCGACGTAATTCTGTTCATTGATGAGCTCCACACGATTGTGGGTGCTGGTGGTGCTTCCGGCTCGCTGGATGCTTCCAACATGTTCAAGCCAGCCCTAGCCCGCGGCGAAATTCAATGCATCGGGGCTACCACGCTGGATGAATACCGTCAGTACATCGAGAAGGATGGCGCTCTGGCCCGTCGTTTCCAGATGGTAATGGTTGATCCAACTACGCCGGAGGAAACCATTGAAATCTTGCACAACATCAAAGACAAGTATCAGGACCACCACCACGTGGTGTATACCGACAAGGCCATTGAGGCCTGCGTAAAGCTGTCGGACCGGTATATGTCTGACCGCTTCCTGCCAGACAAAGCCATCGACATTCTTGATGAGGCTGGCGCTCGGGTGCACATTAACAACATTGTGGTTCCCGAGGATATTCTCAAGCTTGAAGAGCAGATTGAGAACATCAAGACGGAGAAAAACCGCGTGGTGAAGTCGCAGAAATATGAGGAAGCCGCCAAGCTCCGCGACACGGAGAAGAAGCTGATTGATCAACTCGACCAGGCCAAGAAGGACTGGGAAGAGGAGACCAAGAAGAAGCGCTACACCGTGAAAGAGGAAAATGTGGCCGAAGTAATCGCCATGATGACTGGCATTCCGGTAAGCCGCGTTGCCCAGAACGAAAGTGCTAAGCTCCTGAACATGGGCGAGGAACTGCAGGGCAAAGTAATCGGTCAAGACAAGGCTATTAAGCAGCTGGTGAAAGCCATCCAGCGTACTCGCGTAGGTCTGAAGGATCCGAAGAAGCCTATTGGCTCGTTCGTATTCCTCGGCCCAACCGGTGTTGGTAAAACGGAGTTGGCCAAAGTTCTGGCTACTTACCTCTTCGATAAAGAAGATGCCCTCGTGCGCATCGACATGTCGGAGTATATGGAGAAGTTCAGCGTATCGCGCCTGGTGGGCGCGCCTCCCGGCTACGTAGGGTATGAAGAGGGTGGTCAGTTGACGGAGAAAATCCGTCGCAAGCCCTACTCGGTCATCCTGCTCGACGAGATTGAGAAGGCTCACCCAGACGTGTACAACCTGCTGCTGCAGGTGCTGGACGATGGTATCCTGACCGATGGCCTGGGCCGTAAGGTTGACTTCCGCAACACCATCATCATCATGACCTCGAACATTGGGGCACGTGACTTGGCAGACTTTGGGGCTGGTATTGGTTTCGGCACCAAGGCTCGCCAGGAAAACATGGATGAGCTGACGAAGGGCACCATCACCAACGCTCTGCGGAAGACCTTCTCTCCTGAGTTCCTCAACCGCTTGGATGACGTGATTGTCTTCAACTCGCTTGAGAAGAAGGACATTCACAAGATTATCGATATCTCGCTGGCAAAGCTGCTGGGCCGTATTCAGACGCTGGGCTACCGTGTGGAGTTGACCGATGCCGCTAAGGACTTTGTAGCTGAGAAAGGCTATGACCCGAAGTATGGTGCACGTCCGCTAAACCGGGCCATCCAGAAGTACATCGAAGACCCGATTGCCGAGGAAATTCTGAAGGCTGAAATCGCGCAGGGCGACGTTATCACGGCTGACTACACCGAGGGGGCTGAAGAGTTAACCTTCGCTGTAAGCAAGAGCGGTGAAACGCCTAACCTAGCCAGCGATGAGCGGCCCGAGGAAGCTCCCGAGCCCACGGACGACGAGCCAAAGGACACGAAGAAGAAAGGCGAGTAATCTGCCTTCACAAACGAATAAAAAAAGGCCAACTTCTATGTAGAAGTTGGCCTTTTTTTATTCGTACTTGTAAGCTTCCAACTAAGTAAGCAAAATCCGACTGCACGTCCACAATAGCTTGATATCAAACCTGTGCACTAAGCCGGTTATGCGATAACCTCAATCAAAGTGGCCTAGCGGTTGCTATACAGGCTAGTACGGACCTCAAGCTATGTCAGTCATAAACGTTACTCCACTCACCATACAAATGCGCTCAACAGTACTCACTATTGCCAGAAAAATACTCAAAACCGTAATGCCAGCCCCCATTAAGAAAGCGCTATGGAGCAACACAGCATTACGCAGGTATATTAAACAGCAGGGCCCAATAGATTTGGGAGATTTAAGACGAGTGACTCCTCTCAGTACTTGCTTTGGCTATGACCGCGGCGGTCCTGTAGACCGTTATTATATAGAAGGATTTCTACACAAAAACGCTGCTTTAATCAGGGGCAACGTGCTTGAGATAGGTGATAATGAGTACACTCTAGCGTATGGCAAGGAAGCCGTTTCCAAAAGTGACATACTTCACGTCAACTCCAATAATGAGAAGGCCACGTATGTCGGCGACCTGAGTAACGCGCCACACCTCCCTGACGACACATTCGACTGCATTATACTTACCCAAACTCTTCACTTAATTTATGATTTCCGCCAAGCCATTGGCACATGCTTTAGGGTATTAAAGCCTGGTGGAACACTACTCCTAACAGTGCCGGGCATTAGCCAGATTGATCATGATGAGTGGCAAGATATATGGCTTTGGTCATTTACCAGAAGCTCTATAAAAAAGCTGTTGCAGGAATATTTCGTGGATAGCAATGTTAAAATAGAAACACACGGTAACGTACTTACTTCCGCTAGCTTCTTATATGGGCTGGGGGCTCCTGAGTTAACTAAAGAAGAACTTGATTATAACGACAGTCACTTTCAACTTATAATTACCGCTATGGCTACCAAACCTAGCATTGTATGATAAGTAAATTAGTACACAGGATAAAGCGCGCTGTGGCTCCTAGAGCGGCAGTACTCATGTATCATAGAATAGGCTATAGTGAAAGTGATGCTTGGCAATTAACAGTGAACCCTGATTTTTTTGAACAACATCTGCAAACCTTAAAAAACAATTACAAAGTACTATCATTAGATACATTAATTAAAAAGCATAAGTATAATACTCTCCCACACAGAAGCATTGCTATAACTTTTGACGATGGATATATAGACAATTATACAATTGCGCTACCACTGCTTAGTAAATACAATTTACCCGCCACATTCTTTATTCCTACCGGATCAATAAACGATCAAAAGGAGTTTTGGTGGGATGAGCTTGAATATATTTTTCTTAATAAACCTCAGCTTCCGCAATTCTTTACAGCCCTAACAATTTCGTCTTCACAGAGCTTCGATTTAGAGAACGAAACTTTTTTAAGTACTGAAATCAAACAACGCCATCACGTCTGGAACGGCAACCAACCGCCCGCAACTCGCCGAGCTGCGTTGTATATAATGGTTTGGAAGGCACTCAAGGAAATGTCTCATGCTGACAGAGAAAATGCCTTAGCCCGGATAAAACAGTGGGCGGGTTTGCAGCAACCGAATTATCGGTCAGAGTACACTACCGGCGATACTAGGTTAATGCTCCAGGCAGCCGATACTGGGCTCATTACTATTGGTGGACACACGGTTACCCATCCGGCATTGTCGGGGCTATCATTAGAGGAACAGTATGCTGAAATTGCCCTGGGCAAAAGCGCACTCGAACAGGTGCTAAGTAGGCCAGTGCAACATTTTGCCTATCCTTACGGTGACACATCTCCGGCTACGCAGGCAATTGTTAGTAAGATTGGGTTCACATCAGCCCTGACTACGCATCCATCCACAATTACCGCATCATCCAATCCTTTTGCTCTAAGTCGATTTCAAGTTAATAATTGGAACGCCAGTGAATTTTCTACTAACATACGCAATTGGCTAAAATACAATTAGTGCTATACCCCGTGATTTTTTGTCAGCGAAATGCATTGATGATCAATATTTAAACTATTCTTTAAACAACTCCTTACTTCCATTAAATACAATTAATATGTCATTGACACCTCTTGTCTCAATTATTACATGCTTCTTAAATCAAGAGGCATTTCTAGAGGAGATGATTAATAGTGTTCTTAGTCAAAGCTATATCAACTGGCAGCTTTTATTAGTCAATGATGGGTCTAGTGATAACAGCAAAAGCATAGCCACTAAATACACTCAACTATTTCCTGATAAGATTATATATCTGGAGCATAACCAGGGTATTAATCGGGGGCTTAGTGCCAGCAGAAACTTAGCTATCAGCCAAGCCAAGGGGGAGCTTATTACTTTTCTGGATGGCGACGATGTATGGTTAAATGAGTATTTAATAAATCAGGTAAAAGTTTTACAGGAAAATCCTGAAGCCTGTATGATTTGTGAAGCATCCGAATATTGGCATAGCTGGCATTCTACTACCTCAGACATTATTATACCTGTTGGCAGCCCACAGAACACCCTATTTCAGCCCCCGCAATTAGGTGAACTACTCTATCCGTTGGGTAAAGGAGCGGCCCCCTGTGTATGCGGAATTATAGTTAAACGAGAAACCCTACTTAGAATAGGCATGTTCGATGAAGCCTTTTCGGGTATGTATGAGGATCAGGTTTTTCTGATGAAAATTTACCTAAGTGAACCTGTCTTCATCTCTTCAGCCTGCTTTAACAGATACAGACAACGCGCCGACTCATTAGTGCATGCCTCACATGCGCAGGGTCAGTATCAAGCCATAAGAAAACGGTATCTGACATGGCTGGAGCAATACTTAAGTCAGCAAACATACCGCTACCTAACCATTGAGTTGCTTTTACAGCAAGCGCTGTATTCAACAAAACCTCCTTATTTGAGCGCTATTTCATTACTTAGGCAGGCACTTAGTAAGATTGCCCGAATCATGCACCTATAGCATAGCTATGGAGTAATTTGACTGTGGAATGATTGTGACGCCTGTGCGCTTTTTCGCTAATCACTTTTACTAACTCAACGCTTTCGTAGTGATGCCGCACCAGAATTCTGGTGCGGCTTTTCTTTGCGGGTACGTTACCTTTGGCCTCCTACTCACAGCACCCACTCTGCATTCCTAAGCCCATCCAATGTCTGACTTGCACACTGACGCCCAACTAAGCAAACTCGAAATTCTCGACCGCAAAAATCAAGAAGCCTTATTGGGCGGCGGCCAAGCCCGCATTGATGCCCAGCATAAGAAGGGTAAGCTCACGGCCCGTGAACGGATTGACCTACTTATGGATGAAGGCTCTTTCGAGGAGATTGGCAAGTTTGTGATGCACCGCTCCAAAGACTTTGGCCTTGATAAAGAATATTACCTCGGCGACGGGGTAGTAACGGGCTACGGCACCGTAAATGGTCGCTTGGTGTACGTGTTCTCCCAGGATTTCACGGTATTTGGCGGCTCACTCAGCGAAACTCACGCCGAGAAGATTGTGAAGATTATGGATTTGGCCATGAAGAACGGCGCGCCAGTGCTAGGCCTCAACGACTCCGGCGGAGCCCGCATCCAGGAAGGGGTGGTAAGCCTCGGTGGATACGCCGACATCTTTTATAAAAACACGCTGGCTTCGGGCGTGGTGCCTCAGCTTTCGGCCATTATGGGGCCCTGCGCCGGCGGCGCGGTATATTCTCCTGCTATTACTGACTTTATTCTGATGGTGCAGGACACGAGCTACATGTTCGTGACCGGCCCAAACGTGGTGAAAACGGTAACCCACGAGAATGTGACCAGCGAGGAGCTGGGTGGCGCCAGCACCCACTCGGCCAAAAGTGGAGTAACGCACTTCACCTGCGCCAACGAAGTAGAGTGCATCAACTACCTCAAGCGTCTGCTGAGCTACATGCCGCAGAACTGTGAGGAAACGGCTCCCACTCTCCCCTACGAGAGTGGTCTAGATGAAGCTAGGCCAGTGCTGGACTCCATTATTCCCGAAAACCCCAATCAGCCCTACGATATTCGGGAGGTGATTGAGGGAATTATTGATGCGGATAGCTTCCTGGAAGTACACCAGAATTTTGCCGAGAACATTGTAGTGGGCTTTGCCCGTTTGGGTGGCCGTAGCATTGGCGTTGTGGGTAACCAGCCGGCTGTGCTGGCCGGTGTGCTTGATATCAATGCCAGCACCAAAGCTGCTCGCTTCGTACGCTTCTGCGACTCATTCAATATTCCGCTGTTGGTACTGGAAGACGTGCCTGGCTTCTTGCCCGGCACCGACCAGGAGTGGCGTGGTATCATTACCAACGGGGCTAAGCTGCTGTACGCCTTCTGTGAGGCCACGGTGCCGCGTATTACGGTAATCACCCGCAAAGCCTACGGTGGGGCGTATGACGTAATGAACTCCAAGCATATAGGGGCCGATATGAACTATGCCTGGCCTACCGCCGAAATTGCGGTAATGGGCGCCAAAGGAGCCGCTGAAATCATCTTTAAGCGCGAAATTGCTCAGGCTGAAGACCCAGAGGCCAAGCTGCAGGAGAAAGTAGATGAGTACCAGCAGAAATTTGCCACGCCTTACCGGGCGGCTCACCGTGGTTTCGTAGATGAGGTAATTCTGCCTTCTCAGACACGTCAGAAGCTGATTCGGGCATTTAAAATGCTGGAGAACAAAGTAGATACCCTGCCACGTAAGAAGCACGGAAACATTCCACTGTAAACTTATATGCCTTGGCTAGAAATTAGTAAGGTTACCGCTGTTATAGCAATTATTGCGCTAATAAGCTGAGCCTGTATTCGGTTTGTGGTTGTGCAGATTATTTTGTCGCCGCTGCTACTCATTATTGGCTTGATCATTTTGATTGCCAGTATTGTTGAGTACTCTCCACCTCGCAGTAGCTCATGGTCTGACTCGAAAAACAGAATGCTCGGTAATTACTTACTCTTATCCAGCTTTGCACTTTTTGCCACTTCATTGGTAGCTTTCACTATCTACCTGCTACATTAGTTTCTTCCCTCATGCGTCAAGAAAGCTTCGACTTCCTCCAGAAATACTTGAATAATCCCTCTCCTACTGGCTTCGAAAAAGAAGGCCAGCAGCTGTGGCTGGAGTACATCAAGCCCTACATCGACGAGTATTTCGTGGATACTTACGGCACGGTGGTAGGCGTTATTAATCCAGAGGCCAAGTACAAAGTGGTAATCGAGGCGCACGCTGATGAAATCAGCTACTTCGTCAATTACATCACCAAAGAGGGCTACCTCTACCTGCGCAAGAATGGAGGCTCCGACCCCCTAGTTGCGCCTAGCAAACGAGTGAACCTGCACACGAAAAAAGGCATTGTAAAAGCTGTTTTCGGGTGGCCCGCCATTCACGTGCGCAAAGTGGAGCAGGACAAGGCCCCCACTATTGAAACCGTTTTCCTCGACTGCGGCGCTTCCTCTAAAGAAGAAGTAGAGGAAATGGGCATCCACGTGGGCACTGTGGTGACGTTTGAGGACGAGTTTACCGTGCTAAACGATAAGTTTTACGTGGGCCGCGCGCTGGACAACCGTATCGGAGGCTTCATGATTGCGGAAGTAGCCCGCATGCTGAAGGAGAACGATAAAAAGCTGCCGTTCGGCCTCTACATCGTAAATGCGGTGCAGGAAGAGATAGGCCTACGAGGCGCCGAGATGATTGCCCACCGCATTAAACCCGACGTAGCCATCATTACGGACGTGACCCATGACACGCAGTCGCCGATGTATGAAAAGAAAACATCTGGTGATATTTTCTGCGGCAAAGGGCCGGTTATTACCTACGGCCCAGCTGTACAGAACAACCTGCGCGACCTGATAATTGAAACTGCCCAGCAAACAGAGGTTCCGTTTCAGCGGGCCGCTGCTACCCGCGCTACCGGCACCGATACCGACGCCTTTGCCTACTCCAATGCTGGCGTAGCTTCAGCCCTGATTTCGCTGCCGCTGAAGTACATGCATACCACCGTTGAAACTGTGCATAAGGATGACGTAGAAAGCGTAACGAAACTCATTTATGAGACCCTGCTACGCATTGAAGATGGCCACGACTTCCGCTATTTCAGCTAAGCTACACAACCGGTTCTGCGTACTATAAAGGATCTTGTTGCACTTGAGTGGTTCTTACTAGGCCATTCTTCTAAGTGCAATAAGATCCTTTACTCATTATGGCAGCGCCCGTTTTTTAGTGCCTTCACCCACTTGTTATGCTTCTTCCTGCCGTGCCTAGCCTACCGCTTACCGTCACTGATCAAATGGGCCGGCGGGTAGCGGTGCCGTTTCCTCCGCGGCGGATTGTCTCGCTGGTGCCATCTCAAACGGAGCTATTATTTGATTTAGGCCTAGGTGAGCGGGTAATAGGCGTGACAAAGTTCTGCATTCACCCGGCCCACGCTCGCAAAACAGCTACCGTTATTGGAGGCACCAAAAACTTCCACCTGGAGAAGATTGAGGAGCTACAACCCGACCTGATTATCGGCAACAAGGAAGAAAACTACCAGGAGGGCATCGAGCAACTGGCTACCAAGTACCCCGTCTGGATGAGCGACATTTCTACTCTGGCTGAGTCGCTGGACATGATTCGGCGTGTAGGCCTGCTCACCGGCCGGAAAGAGAAGTCGGATGCTTTCGTCAGTGAGATTCAAGCATCTATGGCCGCCTTACCGCCAGCAGTGGAGCTAAAAACAGCTGCGTATTTTATTTGGCGCAAGCCCTACATGGTGGCTGCTGCCGGCACTTTCATTGATGATTTGCTGGTGTGGGCTGGTTTTCAGAATGCCTTCAGCCACCTCAGTCGATACCCTGAAATCAGCGCTGAGCAACTGCAGGCGGCGGCTCCGCAACAAATATTGTTGTCTTCTGAGCCCTATCCTTTCAGTGAAAAGCACATTGCTGAGTTTAATCAGCTTTGTCCAGCGGCCACCATCCGGATTGTAGATGGGGAGCTATTTAGTTGGTACGGTAGCCGCTTACGCCATACGGCGGCGTATTTCCAGACGCTTAAGTAGCAGCCATAAAAGCAAAAATCCCTTAACCACGCGTGGTTAAGGGATTTTTGCTTTTGACACTATCGGGCTTACACGCTGAAGCCCGCTTTCTCAAGCTCAGCCCAGAACTGCGGATAAGATTTGCGCACCACTTGGGGTGCTTCAATTGTCAATGGGCCTCGCATAGCCAGGGGCGCAAAGGCCATAGCCATGCGGTGGTCGTGGTAGGTGGCCACTGACTGGCCCGATACCTGGAAACCCTCAGATGAAGCCCGGAACCGCCCTTCCCCTTCATCGGTGAGAGCCCCCCCGAACTTGGCTAATTCCTGTTGCAAGGCCACAATTCGATCAGTTTCCTTAATGCGCAAGCTCTCCAGGCCAGTCATGACTACGGGCACCCCTAGGGCGGCAGCCACTACGGCCACAGTTTGGGCCAGGTCAGGGCAATCGGTAAAGTCCTGGGTAAACTCTTCGGTGTTTCCAGTCTGGGTTAGCCGTACTGATTCGCCAGCCAGGAATTCTGTGTTTACGCCAAGCTTGGCCATAATGTCCACAATGGCTTGGTCGCCCTGCCAGGAGTGGCGGCGCAGATCAGGGAGCGTAATATGGGAGCCAGCCGGAGCCAGAGCCACCAAAGCGTACCAGTAGCTGGCCGCCGACCAGTCACCTTCCACTGTGTAGTCGGTGGGCTGATAAGCCTGCGGGCGCACTTCCAGCACCTCACCCAGGTCACGGCACTGCGCCCCAAAATGCTGCATGAGCGCCTGCGTCATCCGGATGTAGGGACGGGAGCCAACTTTACCCGTTAGCCAGATGCGTAGGCCACTGGCCAGCATGGGCCCCACCATCAGGAGAGCTGAAATGTACTGGCTGCTGATATCACCGCGCACGGTAAGCTCCGTAAACTCATCGGTGGCGGGCTGAGGCGTGCGCCCGAGTAGCCGCAGAGGTGGGTAGCCTGCCTGGCCCAGGTACTCAATGCGGGCACCTAGTTCCTGTAAGGCGTCAACCAGAATACCAATTGGCCGCTCCTTCATGCGGGCAGTGCCGGTAAGCTCCGTTTGGCGGCCCGTCATGGCCAGATAAGCGGTTAAGAAGCGCATAACGGTGCCGGCGTCCTCGGCATCAAAGGCGGTAGCCTCTGGGTTTGCCAGCAGCCGCTGCATGAGTTGGGTATCATTGGCGTCGGAAAGGTTATCGAGCTGTCCACCGCCCGCCAGCGCCCGAATTATTAGGGCGCGGTTGCTTTCGCTCTTGGAAGCGGGCAGTTGAGCCGTTCCGCGGAGTGGCTCACCGGCCCAGGAAAGAGAAATTGAAGTGTTAATGGCACTAGTAGTTACGGCGCGCAGCAGTGCAGCTACGCACCTCATGAAAAATCAAATAAAGCTTGGCAAGCACCCTAAGCCAAACTAGCCTAGCGGTTATAGCCGGTGGTAGTAACGCAACGACTCGGCAATTTCCGTCACGGTCACTGGCTGGTCATACACGGCCTGCCCAATGGCCTTTAGCAGTGTGCAGTTAATGACGGAGCCCGCGTTTTTCTTGTCTTGCCGGGCCAGATCCGCAATAGCATCTGTTTCAAGCGTCACGAACTGCGCCTTGTCGTAAATTGAAAACAGAAAGGTTTCTACTTTGTCTAGCTCTTCAGAGCTGAGCAGGCCTTTGTGGTGGCTGAGCCAGGCCTCGCACACCATGCCGGCTGCTACCGCTTCGCCGTGCAGAATCTCGCGCCCCGGCTGTAGTAGGAGGTAGCTCTCAAGGGCGTGGCCCACGGTATGCCCGAAGTTCAAAATCTTGCGTAGGCCACCCTCCAGGGGATCTTGCTCTACAATGCGCTGCTTGAGGGCCACCGACTCCCGAATAATGGGAGTCCAGTCTTCTACAAACATACCTTGCTGCCGATGCTCGGCAAAAGCTGTGGCATCGGCAATAAGCCAGTGCTTTACCACTTCTGCATAGCCAGATTTTAGCTGGCGCGGATCAAGGGTTTCCAGAAAACGCGGCTCAATGCACACGGCCGCAGGTTCTTGAAATACGCCCAAGTGGTTTTTAAAGCCCAGAAAATCTACTCCGGTTTTACCACCTACACTGGCGTCTACCTGTGCTAGCAGTGTGGTGGGCACTTGTACAAACCGAATGCCCCGCTTGTAGAGCGCCGCACAAAACCCACCCAAATCGGTAACTACTCCCCCGCCCAGGTTCAGCAGCAGCGCGTACCGGTCGGCTCGCTGCTCCGTTAGCTGGTTCCATACGGTTTCACAAGTAGCCAGCGTTTTGTACTCCTCCCCCGCCGGTATTTCAATCAGGGTGTGCTCAGCCGGCAGGTGGGGCTGCAGCAAGGGGTAGCACTGGCGAGCCGTGTTAGAGTCAGCCAATACCCACACTTGGCTTACAGCGGGCCTCCGCACCATTTCTGCTAAAGCGGGTAGCGCATCTGGGCCAATAAAAAGAGTATTATTCAAAGCGTTAGTTCTTATTTTAAGATTTACCTTACAGAAAAGCAGGAAATCAAGCAAAAATAGCTTGCTTTGATGCAACTATTGAAGGTTTTTACTACTCATACTACTGCAACTTAACTTCTATTCTATATATGTGCTCCGTTGTTCGTAGTGTATTACTCACGCTCGGCGCTGGAATTATGCTTTTTACTAGTGCTTGCAGCCGAGATTCGCTGCCCTCTGCCGAAGAACAATTAGTTGGCCGTTGGGAATGGGTTGAGAGCACTGGAGAAGCTACCACGAGTGTTACTCCGGCTTCTACTGGCCACCGGGTATGGGTTGATTTTGACCGTCGTGGGCGGGCGCGCTTTTACGAAGATGGCACTCTGCGCAGTGCGGCGGCTTTTTCTGTGCGGCGCGCCGCGCATGCAGCCAATCGCAAGCGCCCATTCCGCCACATGATTATTTACCGGGGATATCAGAGCAACCAATTTTACTCGGTTTCGGGTAACCGGCTGTATATACAGGATGCTACCGGTAAAGCCAGTTCCCACATTTACCGGCGTGCTAGCCACTCAGAAGACACCGAAGTTGCTGCCAACGATGTGCCAGAGTAGCGGTTGAGCTATGAGTTACCACGGCGGATGGGGGCATAGCCTGGGGCTGGCTACCATAGGCCTGCCTGAAAGTGCAAAATGAATGGTAAAGAGTATGCCAGCAAGGTAACTATCGCGCCCGCAATGGTGTTTTACGGCTATCTTAGCACCGCGTAACCCACCCATTTCGCGCTCAACTTACCACCCGATGTCTGTAATCCATGCCCCGCAGTTATCCTTTGACGATACTGCTGTTGCCTTTGCTGCCAAGTCTGATGGCGAACTGCGTAAAATGTATGCGCTCTTTGCAGCCATGAATAACAACTCCCTGGTTAAAACCGGCGGGGGACTGATGAAAACGGCGTTAAAGTGGAGCCTGCCCGGCACCAAGTTCTTGATTAAGAACTCCATATTTGGTCAGTTTTGTGGCGGCGAGACCATTGAGGAATGCTTACCCGTAATTCAGGAGCTAGGCCGGTATAACATTGGCACCATCCTCGACTACTCCGTGGAAGGCGAAGGCAGCGACAAGAGCTTCGATGCTACCACTACCGAGATTTTAGCTACGCTGGACATGGCTCACCGTTCCCAGCACATTCCGTTCTCGGTATTCAAGGTAACTGGCCTAGCCGACAGCAAAATTCTGGAGAAGGTGCAGGCAGGCGTTGCCCTTTCTGCAGTAGAACAAGCCAGCTTTGAGCGGAGCAAGAAACGCATAAATGCCATTTGTGCTCGGGCCCACCAGTATGGCGTGCGGGTGTTTGTAGACGCGGAAGAAAGCTGGTTTCAGGAAACGATTGACCAGCTCACGTATGAGATGATGCAGCGTTACAACCATGAGTCAGCCATTGTTTGGAACACGTATCAGCTTTACCGCCAAGACCGGCTTGATGCTATCAAGACTGCGTATGAAGCAGCTGTAAAAGGCGGCTATTTTTTAGGCGGCAAGCTTGTACGCGGCGCTTACATGGAAAAGGAAGCGCGCATAGCGCAGCAGCAGGGCCGCAACAACCCCATCAACCCTACCAAGCAAGCCACCGATGACTTGTACAATGAGTCGTTGCGGTTTTGCGTGCAGCACGCTGACCACATCAGTATTTGTGCCGGCACGCATAATGAGGCTAGTTCTTTGCTGCTCACGCAGCTTATGCAAGAGAATGGCCTACAGCCCAACGACCAGCGAATTTGGTTTGCTCAGCTCTATGGCATGAGCGACAACCTCACCTATAACTTGGCAAATGCTGGCTATAATACGGCTAAATATGTGCCTTACGGCCCCGTAGAGGCAGTTATGCCGTACCTGCTGCGGCGGGCCGATGAGAACACGGCTATTGCCGGCCAAACGAGCCGGGAGTTCTTGCTTATTCAAAAAGAAATGAACCGCCGGAAGAGCCGGAAGTGATATTTGCCCCTGAACGGCATAGTTTTGGTTAGCGGCCGCCCGTCCCTTCAATTGCATATTGATTGGATGGGCGCTTTTTTTTGGTAGATTCCGCTCCCCTATTCCACTTTTGCTCATGACCGGCCGAGTACGCAGCCATTTAATTCGTTTTGCCCGCACTCAGGTGGGCACCACCAGCTACCTCAATTTAGTGCAGGAAGCTGAGTTAGGCCTCAACCTGGATATTTCTCACGAGAAAGCTGGCTTGAACGAGCTGCTTGCGGAAATTTCCGAAAGCGAGTATCGGGCGGGGCGCCCTATCCTGAGTTGCCTGGTAAAAGTAGAAGGCTCAAAAGGCCAGGGCGATAATTTTTATAAGCTCTGTGAGCGGCTCGGGATGGGTGAATGGCGGACGCTTAAGCAGCAGGAAAATTTTTTAAAATCCCTCCGGAAAGAATGCCGTGCTTTCTGGCAGAATGAGGAAAATTATCAACAATACGCTTGATTTTTCCCTTTGGTGTAAGCGCTGAGATGGCCTAGTTGTGCGTGTGCCGGAGAGAACGAGAGCCGAATTTTGTGTAACCCCTATTACGCAGTTCCCGTTAAGCTAACCTGAAACCACTGTTGTACTTTCCTTTCCAAAATTTGTACAGCAGCAGGTGGTTACTCTCTCCTAATCATTCATTTTTACTTCCCACCTCATGAACACCAACGATTCAATCAACCCCACGAATAGCGGCACTGGTTCAGGCGCAAACTACGGTACTGGCTCGGCCGGCGCTGGCTATGGCACTGGCAGTGAAAGCAACTCCAGCGGCAATATGGGCAACTCTTCGGTAGGCAATTCCAGCCTGAGCGGCTCTTCAGATACCAACCCCCACCACGACCATGATGCTACCCGCAAAGGTGCAGCTATGGCTGGCTCGGCTGGCGCAGCAGTAGGTGCTGGCGTTGACGCAGTACAGAATGCCGCTGGCGATGCTGGCCGCGCAATTACGGGTAGCGATACCTCGTATGGCTCGGGCTCTACTACCTATGGTACTTTCCGTGACCGTGACAGCGCTGAGCGTGCTTACCAGTCACTCTCGTCGCGTGGCTACTCTAAAGACGACGTAAACGTGCTGATGTCGGATGATACGCGTAAGCGTCACTTCGGCGACAACACGCCTGATACCGACCTCGGCGACAAAGCTATGGAAGGTGCTGGTGTAGGTTCTGCCATTGGTGGTACTGCTGGTGCCGTAATTGGTGCAATTGCTGCTATTGGTACCTCAGTAGCGTTGCCAGGCCTAGGCCTAGTAATTGCTGGTCCTATTGCTGCTGCTCTGGCTGGAGCCGGCGCTGGTGGCCTGACGGGTGGCCTAGTAGGTGCACTAGTAGGCTCGGGTATTCCTGAGGAGCATGCCGCTGAGTATGAAAGCGACATCAAAGACGGTGGCATTGTGATGGGTGTAAAACACCGCAACGATGATGATGCCCGTTATTTCGAAGACGAGTTCCGTCGCAACAACGGCGACAAAGTGCGTCGCTACTAAGTAGCCACCATCTTGTTAGATAATAAAGGCCCTTCCCTTTCGGGGGAAGGGCCTTTATTTTTGTATATCTATTTTAGCATGTGCCCTCATGGAGTCTTCACTTTTTCCGTGCTAATTTGTTTTAGGCAGGTAAATTGCACTAGCTCTTGCTTGCCTACACTCTTCTTAATTGAGTTACTGCCCCCAATATATCTTTTTCACATTGCGCTCTAGAGTTGGGCACTTATTTATTGCTTCTCAGCGTTTTTAAGTACAACAAGCCCAGAATAGAGCGCGTAAAGCGTAAGTAGGCTCCCAGCATACGTTTGACTTTCCTTCATTTCATTACCGACTCTTCATGTCCTCCACTCGAATTAAAATAGGCCTATATGCCTCGGTGCTGCTGGCAGTATTCGTGCTGGCATCCTATAAGCTGTATCAGCGCAACGACGCCCGCACTCCCCAGAAAGACGAGGTACTGATTAAGGCCATGCTGCAGGGGTTAAGTGCAGCGCATTACCAGCCTGAGAAAATCGACGATGCTTTCTCTAAGCGTGTCTTTGATCTGTATCTCAAGCGCCTTGATTCCAGCAAAAAGTTCTTGCTGCAGTCTGATGTAGATCAACTGCGTAAGTACCAGACCGATATTGATAATGAGGTGCTTCGCGGCACGCACGAGTTCCTGGACCTGAGCACCCAGCTTATGGGCCAGCGGGTGAAAGATGTGCAGGCTCTGTACCATGATATTCTGGCTAAGCCCTTTGACTTTACCATAGAGGAGACGTTTGAGACGGAGCCTGATAAGACTACTTTCCCCGCTAATGCTGCGGCCCAACGTGAGGAGTGGCGCAAGTTTCTGAAATACCAGACCATGGTGCGCGTGGCAGAGATGATGGATGAGCAAACCAAGAAGAAGGATAAGCCATTGGCTTCTACTTCCGCTACTCCTTCTGTTGCTACCACATCCGAGCCTACTCGCACGCCGGAGCAAATGGAGGCTGAGGCTCGCAAGCGCGTAGAAAAGTATTTCGACGACTATTTCCGCGACCTGCAGCAAACGGATGCCAATGACCGGTTGGCTACCTATGCTAACAGCATCGCTAACACCTATGACCCCCACACGGAGTACTTTGCCCCGCGCGACAAAGAAACCTTTGACCAGGCCATGACTGGCCGCTTTGAAGGTATTGGTGCATCCTTGCAGGAGAAGGATGGTCAGATTAAGGTAAGCGACATTATTCCTGGCAGTGCTTCTTACCGCCAGGGTGAACTGAAGGCCGGCGACATTATTATGCGGGTTGCCCAGGGCGCTGCTGAGCCAGTGTCTATTGAGGGTATGCGCCTTGATAAGGCCGTATCACTCATCAAAGGCAAGAAAGGCACCGAAGTACGCCTGACGGTTAAGAAGCCTGATGCCAGCACCAAGATTATCTCCATTATTCGGGATGTGGTGGTGATTGAAGAGACTTATGCTCAGTCGGCTACTATCAATGATGGTGGCAAGAAGATTGGCTACATCAAGCTGCCTACTTTCTATGCTGACTTTAACGACAGCGGTAGCCGCAGTTCGGCTAACGATGTGAAGAAAGAGCTGGAGAAGCTGAAGCAGGAAAACGTGCAGGGTGTGGTGCTTGACCTGCGCTTCAACGGTGGTGGCTCTTTGCAGGATGCCGTAGAAATGGCTGGCCTATTTATTGAAAGCGGCCCCATAGTGCAGGTACGTGGTGGTCAGGGTGCTGCCAGCGTGTATAACGACAAAGACCCTCGTGTGCAGTACGGCGGCCCGCTGGTGCTGCTGGTGAACAAGTACAGCGCTTCTGCTTCTGAAATTCTGGCAGCTGCCATGCAAGACTATAAGCGTGGTGTAATTATGGGCTCAGCCAGCACCTATGGTAAAGGCACTGTGCAGCGCATCTTTGACTTAGATGATGCTATGCCTGCCGAGTTCAACAGCATTAAGCCATTTGGCTCGTTGAAGCTTACAACTCAGAAGTTCTACCGCATCAACGGTGGTTCTACGCAATTCAAAGGTGTCATTCCTGACATTGTACTGCCCGACGCTTATAGCTACCTCGATCAGGGCGAGAAAGAATCTGACTACCCATTGAAGTGGGATGAAATTACGCCAGCTCGTTACCGTGCCTGGAACAATGCTCCGGCTATTGACAAGCTGAAGCAAGCCAGTTCGGCGCGAGTAGCCGCTAGCCCCAGCTTTAAGCAGCTCTCGGGTATGGTGCAGCGGATGGTAAAGCGTAAGGATGATACCAAAGTATCATTGAAGCTCGCTTCTTACAGGGCTGAGCAGCAGCAGGCCAAAGTAGAATCGGACAAGTACGAGGCTATTCAGAACGCTGCGCCAGTAATGGCTATTGCTCCGCTGGCAGTTGACCTGCGTGCTCAGGGCGCTGACACCATCAAGGTAAACCGTGCATCACGCTTCACTAAGCCTCTGAAGAAAGACATCACGCTACGTGAAGCAGTAGCAGTCTTGAAAGACCAGATCTAATCCTATAGGCTTAAGCCTACTTGGAGCCCCCTTGCGCTACAGCGCGAGGGGGCTTTTTTATGCTCATACTTCATCAGAGGCAATTTTATAGATCCTTTAGTTGCATCATTTATTTAGTCTAACTAAATTAGCAAATAGACAGTAGAAAAGCATAATCAACAATCTTTTTTCCTTCTTCATAACTGCTTATATATCATATACTTAAGTTTAATATTATTTGGTTAAAAAATTTAGCAAACAAGAACTCAAACCAGCTCATACCTGTTTACTTAGCATGACGACGATGAACATGGAAACTCCGATTATTCCTCTCGTAACAGAGGAGCAAAAGCAGGCTGAGGAAACGTGGCGCAAATCCATTCCGGCCCAGGTTTTCCTTAACTACTTCTTTGCTATTAACTACCACATCCAGCAGGGCGACGACGCGCTGGGTGGCCTACAGCATCTCCCCTTCTTCCGGGCCCACCAGGCCGAGTTAGTAGAGGCTGATGAGCAGGCCATTGCTAAGCTGTTGCACGCGTGCTGGAGCACTGAGTATGCCCTGCGGGCAACCGCAGAGCTTGGTGATGAGGATTACCTGCGCAATGCGCTGCACTGGACGTTCCCACAGGCGTATCATACCATTATGGCTGGCCTACAGGCCTTCCTGTACACTGCTGGCGTGCGGAGCAACAACCCTTCGCTAATCCGGCGTGAGGTGGGCCGCTTAGTGGTGCGTAATGCCTACCCTAGGCCAGTATCGTTCTACGCGGCTGGCACCTACGGCGACTTCAGCATTCATCGGTTGCCGCTGGCTGGCTACAAGGCCGGGCTGCATATTGCCGGTAAAGAGATTGATGCCCAAGCCCAGATTGGCCAGTTCCTGCGCACCACGCGTAAGATGAAGGCTCAATGGACGCGTCAGCAGGTGCAGGCCAACCCCAACACTGCGCTCCGTAGCCAGAAGACGGGCAAGGTGCTGGATAAGTGGACGGCCTCCCATTGGCAGCAGATCACTTGGCGCTTAGGCTATACTACGGTCTTCGATCTGCTGGGTCGCTTGCAGATTTCGCAGACCAGCCGCGAGATTGAGCGCTACGTAGAGTCTGAGATTGACTTCAAGCTCTTTCATCAGTCGCTGCTCAACATTGTGAGCTACCTCAACGGTATTCACGAAACGTACGTGGCTAAAGCTATGGGCCTAGAGCGGTACCAAAAGTTGGTTGCCGAACTGCCGAAGCACTTACAGCACTCTTTTGTGGAGGAGCGCCTGCACTCGCGCATTGAGCCCATCCTGCTGGATCAGGAGCCCACAATGCGTGTGGCTGCCTAAGCAATACCCTTCGATCTATAGTAGTCTTACTCCATATACACCAAAGCGCCACCCTAGTAGGGTGGCGCTTTTTGCTTGTAGGCCACTCAACTATCTATCAATTCACAGGTTTATGCAAATAAGTGTTCTGGCCGCGCTATTTTTGCAGCTTGACTTTTCCGGCCCCTTGTGGGCCTTGCTTTTACGCCCCGACCCATGCAGCATCTCAGCGAACAGGAGTTAATTCGTCGCAATAAACTAGAAGAGCTTCAGAAGCTCGGTATCGAGCCTTACCCATCCGAGCTGTACGAGGTAAACTTTTACGCCCAGGAGATCCTCGACAACTACCATGTAGAGCTCAACAACTTCCAGGATGTAAGCCTGGCTGGCCGGCTGATGTCGATTCGGGTGAAGGGAAAAGCTTCCTTCGCAGAGCTGCAGGACGCATCAGGCCGCATTCAGCTCTACATCAACCGTGATGAGATTTGCCCCGGCGAAGACAAGGAGCTGTATAACACTGTATTTAAGAAGCTGGTGGACCTCGGCGACTTTGTGGGGGTAAAAGGCCATGTGTTCAAGACGATGGTGGGTGAAACCTCCATTCACGTTACAGGCTTCACTTTGCTCAGCAAAAGCTTGCGCCCCCTGCCGGTGGTGAAAGAGCGCGTAGACGAGGCTACAGGCGAGAAAATCACCTACGACGCCTTCACTGACCCTGAGCAGCGCTACCGCCAGCGCTACGTTGACTTGGTAGTGAACCCGCACGTGCGCGACGCATTTGTAAAGCGCACGCAGCTGGTGCAGGCCATGCGCAACTACCTCAACGACAAAGGCTACCTGGAAGTAGAAACCCCCATCCTGCAGCCCTTGTACGGTGGGGCCGCCGCGCGCCCCTTCAAAACGCACCACAACACGCTGGACATGACGCTTTACCTGCGCATTGCCAACGAGTTGTACCTAAAGCGCCTGATTGTGGGTGGCTTTGATGGGGTGTACGAGTTCTCGAAGGACTTCCGCAACGAAGGTATGAGCCGGTTTCACAACCCGGAGTTCACGCAGATGGAGCTGTACGTGGCCTACAAAGACTACTACTGGATGATGGATCTGGTGGAAGAAATGGTAGAGCGCGTGGCCTTGGCCTTGCACGGCAAAACCGAGGTGCAGGTGGGTCAGAACGTAATTAACTTCCAACGCCCCTGGAAGCGCTTCACCATGGCCGAATCTATTGAGCACTTTACGGGCTTCAACATTGATGGCAAGAGCGAGGATGAGCTTCGGGCCGCAGCCAAGGAGCTGAAAGTAGGCCTGGACCCCAGCATGGGCAAAGCCAAAATCATCGACGAAATTTTTGGAGAGCATGTGGAGCCCAAGCTGATTCAGCCCACCTTCATTACCGACTACCCAGTGGAAATGTCGCCGCTGGCCAAGAAGCACCGCAGCAAGCCCGGCTTGGTAGAGCGCTTCGAGGCTATTTGCAACGGCAAGGAAATCTGCAACGCTTTCTCGGAGCTGAATGACCCGATTGATCAGCGTGCCCGCTTTGAGGAGCAGCTGGAGCTGGGCAAGCGCGGCGATACGGAGGCTATGGTACTCGACGAGGATTTCCTGCGCGCGCTGGAATATGGTATGCCGCCAACCGCTGGCCTAGGCATTGGCATCGACCGCCTGAGCATGATCATGACCAACTCTACCTCCATTCAGGACGTACTGTTCTTCCCGCAGATGAAGCCGGAGTACACCAAATCAGAAAACGCACCCAAGCCCGAAGGAGAAGCCTAAGCAGCAGGTGGCCTAGGCCATAAAAAGAGAAAGCCTCCCGCTAGTAAATGGCGGGAGGCTTTCTTTTGTAACAAGCTTATTGGTCCGTTGAACAGCCTTTGCCTGAAGAAGCTTGCGATGGGCAAGTAAATTTTACTCTCAGGAATAATAAACCAGTTCCTAACAGAAGCTTTACAGCCGGCAATTTTACGACAGGTGCGTGTCCAACTTCTATCAAGCTGGTTATATATTCTTTAACGTGGCTAAGCTGACAAGGTTACGCATGCCTCAAAAAAACTGTATGATTAAGTATCAGGCCTCTTTTGCTTAGTGTTTACATGTAACGGCAGCCGTTATTCTGCCTTATACTGTAGCGTGAACCTTGGGCTGAGATTCGTGCTCTGAGCAGGTATAAAATCAGAAAGCCTCCCGCTAAAATAAATGCGAGAGGCTTTCCTTTTCTAAAACACAAAACAACTTACCAATCAGAAAGGGGATATCGGAGAACTGTGCGATGGACAGCGTATGATTTTACTGACGGGTTGATTGACCAGATCCTGTCAGAAGCTCTACGGTCGGCAATTTTACTCCAATATCTTCTCCAGTCTTCACTTTAAGCTGGTTTGTATAGTCTTTTACGCCGCAGTTACCGTAAGGTTACGATGGGCAGAAAATAAATTAATGCGAAGAGCTTGGTGAGTGCCGGGCATCACCGCCAATGCCATCATAGTCGGAGTCGCCATCGTGAGTGAAACCGGCATCTGAGACAGAAGGTCCGCTAGGCCTATCCATGGAACTGAGCAGGTCATCGGCCGCTGAGCGGTTAGCCTGGTGCTGGCTGGTGGCAGAGCCAGGGGCTGATTTTAAGTTACCGGCGCTGGCTAGGCCACTTTTGAGCAGCTTACTCAAGTCGTCGGTGAGTTTAGCAGCCGACTTTTTCAGGCCTGAACGCGTTTCATCACCCGTTTCGGGCGCCAGCAACAAACCCGCCACAATACCTGCGGTGGCGCCAGCCAGCAGGGAGAGAATTACTTTTCCTTTCGTGTCTTGCATGGTAATAGAAACGGTTGGGTACATAAAAAAGCCGTGGTGGCAACCATGGCTCATCCTATATACCAAATTGCCTACGTTCTGGTTAAGAAAAAGCCCCTGCTCTCTAACAGAAAGCAGGGGCTTTTTTTAGTGCTGAGTGGCCTACAGGTCGTTCAGCATTTTTACTACTTCCGCCTTGGCTTTGCCTAGCTTATTCTGCAGGCGGCCTACTAGCTCATCGCCCTGACCTTCGGCGTACTCCAGGTCTTCGTCGGTGAGTTGGGCGTACTGCTGCTTCAGTTTGCCTTTGGCTTCATCCCAGTTGCCTTTTAGCTTCAGTTTCGAGCCAGCGCCGGTCAGGCCCAGGTCTTCTAGCTTCTCGATGTAGCCTTTGAAGCGGGTATCGAGGTCTTCGCCATACTTAGAAAGCTGGTCGCCGAGTTGGCCGCTGTACTTAGTAGCCGTAGCGCCGAGCTTTTCACGAGTAGCTTTGCCTTTATCGGGAGCCATCAGCAGGCCAGCAATGATACCGGCACCGGCACCAGCTAGAGCAGCGAGGAGGATTTTACCCGAGTTGTCTTCTTCTTCGTAATGCGACATAATAGTGGAGAGAGAAAGGGAGTGAAAAATTAGAGTTCAGCTTTGAGGTGCCTACCGCAGCCTGGGAGAAAGCCAGTAGCTTTTCCGCCTGCTTAAGTAGGCGCCAATGTTCGAACTATACGAAGCTCCGTAGTCCAGGTTATGCTGGCGAGGTAAAAATAGTTGCTTCAAAATATTCGTCTAGGCTATTCACTACGGTTGAGGTTAGCGTATGGAGAACTGATTTATTGATTTCTTGCCAACTCTCTAGTTGATTACGCTATGAAAACCCTCCTGACGGCTCTCGCCCTCGTGCCTTTACTGGCTACATGCCAGCGCCCCGCCCCTACCACGGCCGCAACACCCTGCATTGATCCTGCTAAAATCAAGACCGATGCCATGTGTACCATGCAGTACGACCCCGTGTGCGGCTGCGACGGCAAAACTTATGGCAATGCATGCCAGGCCACCAATGCTGGTGTCACAAGCTTTACTAAAGGGCCGTGTGCCGGTAAGTAAGCCAGCCACTCCTCCCTTGCTCACCCATCCTTTTTTCTGACCTCACTTTATGTCTGAGAAGCGTTATTTCCGCCAGCAAAACCCTTTTATAGTTCCCACCACGGATGGCAAGCTCATTGAAGAGCATATTGGACACGCCAGCACCGGCACCGGCGAGTACAGTGTGGCCTACATGATAGCGCCTCCACACTGGAGCGAGCCACACCAGCGCCCGGAGTTTGATGAAGTAACCATTGTGGTGCGGGGTCGCAAGCGGTTTGAGATAGATGGCGATATAGTGGAGCTGGGCGCCGGCGAGTCACTGCTGATTAAAGCAGGTGCGCGGGTGCGCTACTCCAACCCGTTTGAGGCGGAGTGCGAGTACTGGTCTGTCTGCGTGCCGGCCTTTAGCCCTGCTACCGTTAACCGGGAAGAGGAATAAGCCCGGCGCAAAGCTTATCCTCTCATCCCTCGGTTAACGGTAGCAATTGTATTGTTGCAGTGTGCTTTCTACTTGGCCTCGCTTGAATAGCCAGTGGAGGTGGAGGGTACGCTGCGCAATAACAGGCAGTAACTTTCGCAGGCTCACCACAACTAAGAGCTCAATACGCTGTTCAGTTAGATCAAGAAGTCTTGCTTATTACCCATGCAGCCACTTGCGTAGTTCTGGCGTACGGTGTGAGCTGCTGGTTAAAGTACCCGAGAGCGGTGCCTTCAGATGTAAAACGAGCGTGTCGTTGAAATAGGGTTCAAACCGCTCAACAACGCGTAACTGTACTATTTCGGTCCGGTTCAGCCGGAAATACAGGGCGGGGTTAAGTACCGCTTCCAGCTGGCTTAGGGTCTCGTTGAGTACAAATGCCTTGCCCTGCTCACTTACGGCATGCGTAACGCCATTACGTAGTTGGAAATACGCCAGATCAGCCACTTCAAGCAGATAGATTCCCGCGCGGGTCTTGCTCACGAGTCGGGCTTTATAGCGTGGAGCGGGCGCTAGGTGTGCCGCTAACTGCTGCAACGCTGCGCCCTGTAGTGATTGCCGGAGCCGCTCATACTTTTGCAGGGCGGCCGCAAACTGCGTGTACTGCACGGGCTTCAATACATAGCCAATGCCGTTTTGCTCAAAAGCCTGCACCAAAAAGCTGTCGTAGGCGGTGATGAATATGATGGGGCTCGTAACCTGCACCTGACCAAACAGCGCGAATACATTTCCATCCAGCAATTCAATGTCGGAGAGAATAAGGTCGGGGGCGGGATACTGGCGCAGGTAAGCTACTGCTTCGCTTACTTGCTGGCACTCCGCCACAATGGTTGCCGCCGATTGGTATTGCTGCAGGAACCGGCGTAGCTGAGCTGCGGCGGGCTCTTCGTCTTCAATCAGCAGGATGCGCATGTGCAAACATGGGTAAAGCCGCTACCAGAGGCAACGTCACGGTAAAGGTGGTATCAGTAGCAAGTATGCGCACGGGCGTGGCCGCCACCAGAGCAAGGCGTGCCTGCAGGCCTGCCAAGCCGCTGCCTGCACCCACGGCCGGCTGCGGCCGGGGGCGTTGCTCGTTGCACACTGCCATTTCGGTGGCTAACACCCGGATACAGATACGCAGAGACTGGGTCCGGCTAGCGAGGTTATGCTTCACGGCATTGGTAAGCAATTCCTGCAGCACGCCGGGTGGCACTAGTTGCGTGCGGAGCTGCTCGCCGGTGGCTTGCACATCTTCCTCAAACTGATAGGCCACGCCAAACCGGTAGCGCAATAACTGGCAATAGTCGCGCGCAAAAGCTAATTCTTCTGCTACAGGCACTACCTCCTGGTCGCGGGTACGGACCAAATAGCGGTACACTTCAGCCAGGTGCTTCACGTAGGCGTGAGCATCATTATTGCCTGGTTCGATAAGAGCCGCCAGAATGTTAAGGTTATTAAAAAGAAAGTGCGGGTCTACGTGCTGCTGCAAGGCCTGTAGCTTAGCTCGGGTGGCTTCCTTTGCGAGGCGCTCCAGCTCTAGGCGCACTTGGCCAGCATGCTGCTGATACAGAAACGGCAGGTAAATACTTCCGATCAACAAATACAGAAACGCGTCAGATGATAAGCTGCGCACTGCTGAGTACCAGCTCCCAAAGTTGCCTTGGCCTACGCCAACCAGCATTAGTACCGCGCTCAACAGTTGTAACCCTCCCACAAACAATAAAGCGCCACGCCACAACAGGCCAAAATAGTAGTTGGCCCGGCCACTGGCTTGGTTCTGGCGCGTAGCGCGGACATGCAGCCGGTCAAGTAAAAATACCACCAGCAGGGCCTCCAGGAACAGCCAGAGCGGCGCATCCGGGAATAAGTAAAATTCCTCGGGACTCGGTGCCATGGTCAGGCGCGTGTAGAGCGCCAGCAGCACTGACAGGGCCAAGACAAACAGGTAAAACAAGGGCTTTTTGCGTATCACAGACGGAAAGTTACTGCCCAGCGGCCAATGTTAAGCAGAGAGCCCATACCAGCCGCCGAGCAGGCGAATTGGCTATATTACAGGCCCTGTGCCTTCACCTCCTTGCCCTGCTCATTAAGAAAGCGAAGTACTGGTTGATTGTTCTTATCAACCCCAATGGTCAGGCGAGTACGCCCCTGGTTGTCCTTAAAATCAAGGGTCGACTGCTCGGTATTGGCTACCAGCATCATACGGGTTTCACCGCGCTGATCAGCCATAATCATGGCCGAAGACCGGCCAGCGGTGGTACCCACATATACGCGGCGCATCAATCCTAATTTGCCTTCTTTTATGGCCTGCTGCCTCTGCTCAGCGGTGGCATTTTTATATTTCTCCTCCACAGTCGTCATAGACTCATCCGGAGCATCGCTGAATGTAAGCCCGGCCTTATATCCTCCTCCCTGCTCCTGGTAATTGAGCGCAATAACCTGGTCCTGCCCGAACCGATCAAGTGATAAATGGCTACCAGCTGACACGTTACCATTGGCATCTTTCTCGCCGCCGAAGATCAGGCCACCACACTCTTCGCCCTTGTCATTGTAAAATAACATGCCTGGGTGCTCGCGCTTGTAATCAATATGCTTGCCATCGATGGTGACACCCTGCGGAAAGCGAGCTTTATTACTCAGCAGCATTTTCACGGTTCCATCGCGCTCCACCAGGTTTAAACGCTCCACCGATATTTCTCCAAAGTGCACTGGCTTATCAGGTTTGCTGAAGGCGCAGAGCAGAACAGCCAGCGGAAGAATGGTGGTAGCCAGGGCGTAAGTCTTAAGAAATTTAACGTCGCGGGTTAGTTTGCAGGTATTCATCAGAAGCGGGGATTAGTGTGAGAAGATGCCCAAACTTGCCTGTCCTCACGCTCCCAGGCAGGTGAAATCGGGGGAGTGCCGGAAAAATCGAGGGAGTGCCGGAAAACCCAGAGTGAATCCTGTTTCTCCTACCGGCAAGAAGCGGCAAACCAGTACCTTGCCATTCTAACTCTATTCCCACGCCACTCCCTATGGACCAGCGCATCATTAACCTCTTTGACGAGTACACCCACGTTCCGCTAACCCGTAAGGAGTTTATGGAGCGCTTGGTGAAACTAACCGGTGGTACCGCCCTGGCCGCCGCCGCCCTGGCCGTGCTGGAACCCGGTTACGCCAAAGCCGCAACTATTGCCACCGATGATAATGACTTGGTAACCGAGGAAGTAACCTGGCCCGGCGATGCAGGCGTGACAATGAAAGGCTACCTAGTGCACCCCAAGGGCAAGAAGAAACGGGGCGCCGTAGTGGTTATTCATGAAAACCGGGGCCTCACCCCCCACATCAAAGATGTGACACGCCGCGTGGCCAAAGCCGGCTACTTGGCTTTAGGAGTAGATGCCCTATCGGTGTTTGGCGGCACTCCTGCCAATGAAGATGAAGGCCGCGCGCTCATTGGCAAGCTCGATAAGCAGCAGAACCTGAACAACTACCTAGCAGCACTGGCCTACCTGCGCCAGCGCCCCGACTCTAATGGCAAAACGGGCTGCGTGGGCTTTTGCTGGGGCGGGGCCATGGCCAACAGCCTTGCCACCCACGACCCCAAGCTGAATGCGGCAGTGGCCTACTACGGCACCCAGCCAGCCGCCGAGGAAGTTCCTAACATTAAAGCCGCCCTCATGATGCATTACGCCGGCCTTGATGAGCGCGTGAATGCGGGCATGGTGGCCTACGAGGCCGCGCTGAAAGCCGCAGGCGTGAAGTACGAGCAATTTGTATATCCCGGCGTAAACCATGCCTTCAACAACGACTCCTCCCCCGCCCGCTACAATGCCGAAGCCGCCAAGCTAGCCTGGGACCGGACGTTGAAGCTTTTCAAATCAACGCTGAGCTAACCCTATGATGCAGCTTTTACACAAAGGAGCCACATGTCTGACAGCCTTCGCGCTAAGTGGCCTAGTGCTGGCCGGCTGCCAGGATTCTGGCTCACAAAACGCTACCACTACAACAGACACTACCGCCGCTAACGATACCACCGCCCTTGAGCAGGAAATGGTTTTCGCGCCCGGCGAATATATTGACTGGAATACTGCTACCCTCAACGGCAAGCAGCCCGTGTTGGGCAAAACCGCTGAGCTGTACCGCGTGCTAGGCCAGCCTGATAGCTTGGTCAGCCCCAACATGAACGACGTGTGCGTATCATTCTATGACCAGAAGTTTCAGTACGCCTACTTCAAGCACAGCCAACTGGAAGTGTATGGTGATACGGCCGTAATCGGGACGCTGGATTTTCGCAGTAATCCGCAACTGGCGCTTCATACCTCCACTATGCGCCTGAACCATACTACCACGCTAGATGATGTAGCCAAGGAATTTCCGGAAGCGGTGAAGGGCCAGCATATGGTTACTGTTGAGAACTTGGGCCAGCTAACGGCCATACCATTGGCTACTGGCGAAACTCCCGGTGATGATGCCTGGATTCTGTTCTTCGACAAAGGTAAACTGGTACGCATAGATTATTGGATGCCCTGCTAGCCTCTAGGCCAGTGCCGCCCACAAGAAAAACCCCGCCAAAGTTACTCTGGCAGGGCTTTTTACTTTTTAGTTAATCAACTGACTAGAGGCGTTGCGTTTCCGGCTTGGCGGCGGGCAGCGGCTTGCGAGGCAGTTTCTGGTCGCGCATGGCAGCCTGGTACACAAAGGAGGCTACCAGCACCGAGGCCTGCTTCAGGTCGTCGGCGGGGAGACGCTCATAGGTGTCCATGTTGGTGTGGTGGGTGCGGGTGCCATAATCCAGGGGGTCCTGAATGAACTGGAAGCCCGGCAGGCCTACGGCATCAAAGGAGAGGTGGTCGGTGCCGCCGGTATTGCGCGGCGACACGGTAGTAGCGTCCAGCTCACCGAAGGGCTGCAGCCACTGCTGAAAAATGGGCATTACGGCCTCGTTGCCCTGGGCATAAATACCCCGGATTTTACCCGCGCCATTGTCGAGGTTAAAGTAAGCGGCCAGCTTCTCATGCTCGGGCAGCAGCTTCATGGTGGCGGGGTCGGCGAAGTGGTTTTTTACGTAGTTGCGCGAGCCAAACAGACCCTGCTCCTCCTCGCCCCACAGCGCAATCCGGATAGTGCGGCGCGGCTGCATGCCAGTGGCTTTCAGAATACGTACGGCTTCCATCATAACGGCGCAACCCGCGGCGTTATCGGTGGCGCCGGTAGCAGCGTGCCAGGAGTCGAGGTGGCCACCCAGCATTACAACCTCGTTTTTCAACTTCTTATCGGTGCCCGGAATCTCGGCTACTACGTTGTAGCCCTTCAGGTCTTTGTCCTGGAAACGGGTGCGGGTTTCCAGCTCAATCTCTACGGGAATGCCAGCGTCGGAGAGGCGGATCAGGCGCAGCTGATCTTCGGGGGCCATTTCCAGCTCGGGCAGCACGGGCTTGGCATCGGCGGCGTAGGGTGCACCGTTAGAGGTGAAGAATGTACCATCGGAGCCACCGCGGGTGCTTAATACGGCTGCGGCCCCTTCGGTCTGTAGCATCTCGGTGAGCTTGTTGCGCAGAGCCAGCCGGGCCCGATACGTAGCCATGCGGTCGGCATCGGGGGTAGCATTAGCCGCTGGGGCCGCCGGCTTTTCGGTCATCTTCTGTAGCTCCTCGGTGGTGTAGCGCTTAGCATCAGGCTCGAAGGAGGGCTTGGGCGGGTTAGGCACTTCCAGCAGGGCAATTTTATCGCGCAGCTGGCCTTTGTATTTGTCGAGGTCGGCTTCCGTAGTGGCCTTCACCACAATCACCTGCTTTTTCAGGGTACCGTTGGTGCTCGGCGTCCAGGCTTTGGGGGCACCAATAAGGGTGTGGTAGTAGGGAGCCGTCATGGCCACGTACGATTTCTCAATGTCCCAGCCGCGCCCGAAGGTACCCCAGGGCTCTACGTTAGCCTTCACTAGGCCCCAGCTGGTCAGCTGCTTTTTCGTCCATTCATTAGCGCGCTGCAGCCCCTCGGAGTTGGCGAGGCGGGGGCCGCATACGTCAGTGAGGTAAAAAGCCGTTTCCATCACTTTGGAACGGTTCATTCCTTCATCCTTGATTTTGGCCAGCGCGACCTGATCAATTTTTTCGGTTTGCTGAGCCAGCGAGGGGGCCGCAACCGCCAGGCTACCCGCCAAGGTTAGTAGAGTTAGTTTATTCATTGGGCTGAGATAGAGAAAAGAAGCTTCAACAGCTAAAGTACCCGGAAAGGCCCAAGTGTTGCGCCTGCGCGCTGAACATTCGAGTTCCGAAGCATTACCTCTTTACCTTACCGCCCGCTACGGGCCCTACCAACTGACATTGCGCTGCCTAGCTAAACCTAGAGCCGCTAATTTCAGTTTGTACCTAATGCCCCACGGTTGCACATCAGCTGCTTGGCTTACGGGGCAACCGCCGTATGTAATTCTGCCGTTATCACCACCTCATGAATCCTGCTCCCTCCGGGTTTGATCTCTCTGCGCTGCTACCTGTTTTTAACGCACTTCCCGGGGCGTACTTGCTACTTTCTCCTGATTTGCTGATTAAGGCGGCCAGTGATGCCTATCTGCTTGCCACGCTTACCACGCGAGAAGCAGTAGTAGACCGGCACGTACTGGAAGTTTTTCCAGATAACCCCGCCGCCCCCCATAGCAATGCGGTACGCAACCTAAAAGCTTCATTGACGCAGGTACTGGCCACGGGCCAGCCCCATGAAATGGTCCGGCAGCGGTACGACGTACCCGACCCAGAACATCCTGGGCAATTTATAGAGCGGCATTGGCTACCCCTTAATACGCCCGTGCTTGATGAGCAGGGCACGGTGCGCCACATTTTGCACCGGGTAATAAACGTTACGGAAAAGGTACAAGAGGAGGAGCAGCAGCGCTCAGCCCAGGCCGTCGTTGCTAAGGTTAAGCGTGAGAGTGCCCGCCTGGAAAGCCTCTTTATGGTGGCCCCTGCGGCCATCTGCTTTTTGAGCGGCGCTAACCTGGTGTATGAGCTGGTAAACCCTAGCTACCAAGAGCTTTTTCCTCACCGGGAACTTTTAGGCCGGCCCATTCTGCAAGCTCTTCCTGAGCTGGCCTACCACGAAGTGTACCGCACCCTGCGGCTGGTATATGACACGGGCATCACTCATAAAGAGCTAGGCATCCTTATACCGGTAGCCCAATCTGAAAATGGGGAGCTGGAAGACCGGTACTTCAACTACATTCAGCAGCCCCGCTACAACGAGGCCGGCCACATTGATGGCGTACTGGTGTTTGCTTTCGAAGTTACGGAGCAGGTGGTAGCGCGCCAGCAGAGCGAGGCTACTATCCGGCAGCTGCAGCTACTAACAAATGCGCTGCCGGTGCTCATTAGCTACGTAGACCGCAACCAGCGCTACCAGTTTGCCAACCAAGCGTACGAAACATGGTTCCGCCTCCCCGCCGACGAGTTCATAAACCAGCCAGTGCGAGACATAGTAGGTGAAGAAGCCTACAAGCGGGCGCAAGGGTATATGGAGCGGGCCCTGGCAGGCGAACGGCTGGAGTTTGACGTGACCATGCCCTACCGTCACGACTTTGTGCGGCATATCCGTACCAGTTATATACCCGACGTGCAGCAGGGCACGGTAATGGGCTTTTATAGCCTGATAACGGATGTCACTGAGCAGGTGCAGGCCCGCGAACAAGTACAGGCCCTCAATGAGGAGCTGGCCTCAATCAACGAGGAGCTGGCCGCAACGAATGAGGAGCTACAGACCTCCAACGAAGAGTTGCTGGCCAATCATGCTCAACTGGTGAGAAGTCAGCAGGCAGTACTGGAAGAAGCCCAACACCGCATACGGGAGCGAGAAACCTTTTATCAGATATTTGAGCAAACGCCCGCTTGCATTGCGCTGTTGCGAGGTCCCGTTCATCGGTTTGAGTACGTAAATGAGGCCTATCAGCAGCTGTTCCCGTCACGGCGGCTGGTGGGGCGCCCCGTGGCCGAAGCATTGCCTGAAACGGTAGGCCAGGGCTTTTTGAACCTGCTTGACACAGTATACCGGACCGGCGAAACCTTCTTTGGCACCGAGCTGCTGCTGCAGGTAGAGCAGCCAGATGGCCACCCCCCGCAGGACGTGTACTTCACCTTCACGTACCAGGCGTACCGCGAACAGGAGCAGATTGTGGGCATTTCTATTTTTGCCCATGATGTTACGGAGCAGGTACTGGCCCGGCAGGGGCGCGACGTTCAGCAGCGCCAGCTTCGTGATTTGTTTATGCAGGCGCCGGCCCCCATTGCTATTCTTGAGGGCCCGGATATGCGCTTCCAGCTCGTAAACCCGGCGTACCAGGCTATTTTCCCGGGCCGCGACCTGCTCTACCGTACCGTGCTTGAGGCCCTGCCGGAACTAGCCGACTCCCTCATCCCGAGTGTGCTGCAACGGGTGTACACCACCGGCGAAACCTATGTAGCCAAGGAAATGCCCCTCATGACGGCACGTCACGAAGGCGACCCATTGGAAGAGCTTTACTTTACCTTTACTTACCAGGCCCGCCAAAATGCCCAAGGCATTTCCGATGGCATTCTGGTATTCGCGCACGAAGTAACTGACCAGGTACGGGCCCGCCGCGTGGTAGAAGAACGGGAGGAATCATTCCGGAAAATGGCGGATAACGTGCCGGCCATGCTATGGGTGACTGCCCCTGATGGGCAGTGCCTCTATTTAAACCAGCAATGGTACGCCTACACGGGGCAAACCGAAGCCGAAGCGTTGGGCTTTGGCTGGACCAACGCCGTACACCCCACTGAAGCTGCCGCCGCTGGTGCAGCCTTTGTAGAAGCCAATGCACGCCGCATTCCGTTTCATATTATTTACCGGTTGCGCCGCCACGATGGCGTGTACCGCTGGGTAAGCGACTCCGGGCTGCCGCGTTTCAATGAGGCAGGCGAGTTTGAAGGAATTGTAGGGATTGTGATTGACCTGCACGAGCAAAAGCTGGCGGAGCTGGCCCTGCAGCGCCTCACCAAAAAGCTGCGCGTATCTCGCGACGAAGCCCAGGCACTCAACGCCGACCTGCGTGCCTCCAATGAACAGCTGATCCGGACTAACATCGACCTCGACAACTTCATCTATACGGCTTCGCATGACCTAAAGGCCCCCATCACAAACATTGAAGGGCTTTTGCATACGCTACAAAGTGAGCTGCCCGCGCAAAATCAATCGGGAGAGGTGGCCTACATCCTGTCTTTGATGCAGGAATCAGTAGACCGCTTTACCCGCACCATTGAGCACCTGACAGACGTAAGTAAGCTGCAGAAAGAGCACGACCAGCCCGCCAGCCAGGTGCTGCTGGCCCAGGTGATTGAAGAGGTAAGGCTTGATCTGGCTCCGTTGCTACAGGCAGTACATGGGCACCTTCACGTAGCTGTAGAGGAAATCCCGACGATTGTTTTTCCCGAACGAAACCTGCGCTCCGTAGTGTATAACCTGCTCAGCAACGCCCTCAAATACCATCACCCCGACCGGGCCCCCGAGGTATACATCAGGGGTAGAACTGAGCCCGACTTCCTGGTGCTGGAGGTGCAAGACAATGGCCTAGGGGTTGACCTAGCACGCGAACGGCAGCTGTTTGCCATGTTCCAGCGGCTGCATACCCACGTGGAGGGCTCTGGGGTAGGCCTATACATGGTTAAGCGCATGGTGGAAAACGCAGGAGGCCGAATTGAAGTACACAGTGAAATAGATCAAGGCTCTACGTTTACGGTATACTTCAAGCGCTAGCCCAGCTACCTTTTACTCTTATTACTTCCGCATGTCGCTTACTTTTCCCTCCACTCTACTCGTCGACGACGACCCTACCACCAATTATTTAAACCGCAAGCTACTGGAGAGAATAGGGTTTACTGATCAGGTGATGGTGGCCTTAAATGGGCAGGAAGCGTTGCAGGTGCTAAACCAGCACTGCCAAGACAACAGCCCAACCTGCCCCACGCTATTGTTTCTGGACGTGAACATGCCCCTGATGGATGGCTTCGAGTTCTTGACGGCTTACCAGAAGCTACCCCTGGCCGAGCGCCAGGCCATTGTGATAATGATGCTCACTACCTCTGTGCACCCGCGCGACCTGCAACGGCTGGAGCAGCTGCCCGTAGCGGGTTTCCTGAGTAAGCCACTTACCGAGGACAAAGTAAAAAAGGTACTGGCCGAGAATTTCAACTGAGCACATTGTGCTTCTGGTGGCGGTAGGGGTGAAAACCGGCTGCAGGTGGCCTGGCGTACCCGTGATAGCGCCTTGAACTGAACCACCAGATGGCGCTAGGCCACTTCCTTTTTGTTGTGTGAGCTGTGCTTGCCCAGAAACTGAGCAACCTGGCAGTTAGGTCACTATTATCAAACACGTTACCGAGAGTAGGCACGCGCCATCATCCTTAGCGCCTCTTTATCCGTAGTATCTTGCCTATGAGCGAAAAAAAAGAGGTTGAGGAGCAGCAGGTAGAAGACCGCAGCTCGCCCACGGGCAGAGTTATCTACAAGAGCATATTAAAAGAAGGTAAAACGGAGTTGGAACGCCCTTCGCCTTCGCTTTTTTGGTCGGCATTGGCATCGGGCCTGTCTATGGGGTTCTCCATGGTGGGCCAGGGTCTGTTAGACACCTATCTGCCCGATGCTCCTTGGCGGCCCTTGGTATCAAGCTTCGGCTACAGCCTCGGCTTCCTGATTGTGGTACTGGGGCGGCAGCAGCTGTTCACTGAAAACACCCTCACGCCTGTTCTGCCGCTGCTGCAGCGCCCTACCTTTGGTATGCTGGGCGAGGTATTGCGGCTGTGGGCCATTGTATTGGTAGCTAACCTGATAGGGGCAGCTCTTTTTGCCCTGGCAGTAACCCACTCCCCCGCTTTCGACCCCGATGTAAAGCAGGCCTTTGCTGAACTCGGGCACAAAGCCCTGGAGCACAGTTTTGGCACTACATTAATACGCGGCATTTTTGCGGGTTGGCTTATCGCCCTCATGGTATGGCTATTACCGCTGGCCGAAACGGCCCGTGTCTGGATAATTATTATTCTTACCTACTTCGTAGGCCTTGCCCATCTTAGCCACGTCATTGCCGGCTCGGTAGAAACGTTTACGGCGGCGGCTATGGGCTACGCATCCTGGGGCAGCGTGCTGGGCAGCTTCGTGGCTCCGGCCCTGATTGGTAACATGATAGGCGGAGTTATGCTGGTAGCCGTACTCAACCACGCCCAAATAGTAGCCGGCGGCGCGGGGGATGATATCTAAATGATAGTCGGTTTTCTGCTGACAGGCCTACACCTGCCCCGGAGGCGTGCTGGTATGCGGCACAACATCCTGACTTTAGATGAGTTTTCGCGGAAAACGGAGCGAAAAGAGTAACTTATTCAACGCACTCAACTAGCCTCCATCATGACCGTTGAATATATCCGCTACCGTATTACTGCGGAGCAGCAGCCAGCTTTTCTCGAAGCCATCCGCAGCGCCAACCAACTGCTTTCTGCCGCTCCCGATTGCCTTAACTACCAGCTTGGGCATTGTGAAGAAGATCCCACACTATTCATCTGGCGCATTGAGTGGACCTCCGTGGAGCGCCACCTCAGCGGCTTTCGTAAAAGCCCGGAGTTTGGGAAGTTTTTCCAGCTAGTGAAGCCTTTTTACCAGAGTATTCAGGAGATGAACCACTATGCGGTGGTTGAGTAGAGGTTGTCATATCACAATGACAGAACAGCAAATCAAACAACTACTTGCTCAAGAATTGGCCAACCCGACATTCGGCGTGACTCAACAGTTTTTGGCTATTCATCGCATCCTTCACGAGGAAGGCTTACCGGTAGTCCGAAGAATTGCAGAGGCTGAGGCAGGAATTGTAACAGCCTACATGGCAGTTGAGGGGCACAAATTCTACCTTGCTATCAGTATTGCCACTACAGCTGCTGAAATCGTTGACATAACCACGGAGGCTTTTCACGACATCTGGCTCCGAGCCTCTTCCGAGGAGTTGACTACTGCCCAAATGCTGACGCTAACTCATCTTACACCGATAAGGCAGTATAATAAAGGGGACGTCCGTATGGGTACCTTTAAGCACAAGCAAAGTGTCATTGATTTTCAGCCTCGTTATGAGCCGGATACCGTCGGAAGTAATCTCTACAATCTGCTTAGCTTATTAGAACAAGACACGAAAGGCATCAGAGATTTGGCCGCTAAAACCGAGTGCGTAGTTCGTGTGGCATCTTATTTTCATAACGGGAACGGCATGTTAGGCGGGCATTTTATAGATGCTTCCACACTAAAGCGAATCAGCAACCTAAACGTATCCGTTGATTTCGACCTGTATGCTGAGGGCAACAGTTACTTAGATGAATAACCCCACGCCCTGCTCCCGCGTCTAGCCGGCTACTCCTCAACCTAGCCCTGTTTACCCATGAGTCTCTGGGAGATTATAAAGCGCCTCTTCCCATACGTGCGCCCCTACCGGCCGCTGGTCATTGGCACGTTGCTGCTCACGCTGGTAGGCTCTTTGGCGGCGCAGGTAAACCCGTTTGTGCTGCGCTACACCGTGGATACGGTGCAGGGCTTGCTCGACCGCAACCAAGGGCTGGCAGCAGGCCTAGACCTGCTGCTGATGGTGAGTGCGCTGCTGCTGGGCAAGGAAATCATAAATACCTTCATCCAGTTTGGGCAGAAGTACTACGGCGAGAAAATCCGCATTAGTGTCTCGAGTACGCTTTCTCAGGATGCCGTGCGCAAGGTGCTGGGCTACCAGCTGGGCTTCTACGCCGATAACGGCAACCAGACCGGCAAGCTCCAAACCCGCATTGACCGAGGCGTGGAGAGCCTGATGAAGCTGGTGCAGAACTTCTTTATTGATATTCTGCCGCTCTTCGCCAATGCCATTGTGGCGCTGGTAGTCATGTTCATGAACAACCTGTACGTAGGCCTAGTGGCCGTGGCGGTGCTACCGGTGTACTTCTGGCTGAGCTACCGCCAAGCCGACCGCCTCAACGGGACCCGCCGCGCCTTACGTGGCCTACGCGAGGCCAAAAGCCAAGGGCTGGTAAACCTGATCGACTCGGCGGTGGTGATCAAAAGTTTCGTGCGCGAAGACTACGAGGAACACAAGCAGGCTGGCCTACAGCAGAACCTGCAGGAAGCCCAGCTCCAAACCCGCAAAGTCAACTTCCGCTACGATGGCCTCAAGACCTTCACCGAGCAGATTGGGGTGGTGCTTATCATCATCCTGACGGCGTATCTGGTGCTGGACCGGCAAATTTCCATCGGGGCCATCATGTTCCATATTCTGCTGTTTAATAACGTATCGGCACCCATCCGGCAGCTGCACCGCATTTACGATGAGATGAACGACGCCCTCACCTACTCCGAGGGCTTCTTTGATATTCTAGACGCCGACGACGCTACTGAGCAAACCGGCACCCTGCAGCCCGACCACCTCCGCGGCCGGTTCGAAATCTGCAACGTGGACTTCACTTACCCTAGTGGCACCCAAGCACTGCATGATGTGTGCCTGACCGTTGAGGAAGGCAAAACTACCGCCCTCGTAGGTCTGTCGGGAGCCGGTAAGAGCACCATCATCAACCTACTCTGCAAGTTCTACGAGCCCGACCACGGCAAAATGCTTCTCGATGGCAAGCCCCTGGCCGACTACGACACCCACGCCCTCCGCCAACAGATAGGCTTAGTGCTCCAAAAGAACCACATCTTCAAAGGCACTATTGAGGAAAACATCCGCTACGGCGTGATGGATGCCACTTTCGAGCAGATTCAGGCGGCCGCTAAACAGGCCTACCTGCACGAGCAGATTATGCAGTTGCCTAAGCAGTATGAGTCGGATGCCCAGCAACTTTCCGGCGGGCAACAGCAGCGCATTGCCATTGCCCGGCTGTTCCTCAAAAACCCGCCCATCATCTTCCTCGACGAGCCCACCGCCTCCCTCGACGCCATTGCCACCGAGCAGATTAAGAACTCCCTCGACGCCATCAAGAAGGGCCGCACCGTGGTCATCATCTCCCACAGCCTCGCCCAAATTGTAGATTCTGACTGCATCTACGTCATGAAGCAGGGCCGCATGGTGGAAAGCGGCACCCACGAAGAGCTCTACGACATGCGCGGCACCTACCGCGAAATCTTCGACGCCTCTGCCCGCAGCCTCAACATTGAGAAGCTGGCCCGCGTGATGGTGGATGACGAGGATGAGGTGAGCGATACAGCGGCGTAAACTACTTGTAAATCTCTCCCCCTCCCACCATGACCTTCGACCTCACCGGCATTACCAGCAAAGCCGCCTTACACCAGTTGTTCAAGGAGAAGCTAGGCTTTGAAGAGTGGTACGGACCGAGCTGGGATGCTTTCTGGGATTCTATTGTTGCCATTGTCGAAATGCCACCCGTGCTGACGCTTACCAACTGGGAGGAATTTGCCGATTGCTGTCCCCGCGATATGGAGATTTTGCGGCAGGTAATTCAGGACTATGCGATAGAAATGGCGCCAAAGCGCATTGTACTGGCCTAGTGTACTAGTGCTACTTACCGTTGCCCAGTATTCCATCGGCCCTACCTTTGAGAGCTGACTTGCTTTGCTCCTATGAAATACTTCTTGCTGGCGGCCCTATTAAGCACAAGCCTCACTACTTGGGCGCAGAAGCCGCAGTTTACCCCCCGGACCATTAGCCTACCCCAGGAAATTGCTGACCGCAACAACCAGTTTTCCGGGTTATTTATTCGCGGGGGTCAGCTGTTTCTGCTGGGGGAGAGCCGGCTGCAGGAGCGCGCCGAGGCCAAGGTATACGCCGTAGACTTGGCCAGCATTGACGGCCAGCTGGCGCAGAAGTCACAGGAAGTGGCCTACAAGAAGTACAGCATCCGAAACCTGGATAAAGTCAGGGCCCACATTGATAGTCTCTGCCAAGTGTACGAAGGGCTGGAGGGGCTGACCATGGTAGGCAACACGGCCTATTTCACTATCGAAACCACTACGCCCTCGGCCTACTGCTACCTAATTAAGGGTACCGTAGACGATGCCGGCGCTACCATCACCATCGACACGCGCTACCTGGTACCGCTGGCCAAACCCGCCCTTACCGACGGCTCCCACATTCACAACGCGGGCTTCGAGGCGGCTACGGGGTACAATAAGAGCCTGCTGTTGCTATTCGAGTACAACTACTTCACGCACGACAACTACGCCTTCCGCATCCCCGATGCCACCGACCTGCCCGATATTCCGCAGTACGTGCCCGTGGCCCGCTTACCCTTCCGCGTGACGGACCTAGTATACGAAGGCAAGAACCGGTTCACGGCCATCAACTACTTCTACAACGGCGACGATGACCAGGTATACCGCACACCGGCTCCCGATCCAAACGCCCACTTGGTACTACAGGATGGTAAGTACCAGAACTACTGCCGCCTAATCAGCCTGCGCTACAAGCGCAACAAAATTAGCTGGAAGCCTCTGTTTGAGCTGCCCCGAGAATACATGACTTACAACTGGGAGGGTCTGGCGGCTTACAAAAGCGGCTACTTCCTGATGAACGACAAATACGGGCCTTCCAATCAGTCTACCCTGCTGTATCTGCAGAAGCGTTAGGTAATACTCTTTGGTTGCTATCAATCACTCAAAAGCGCTAGCTTGGGTACATGGCTCGTTACTCGCTGCTTCTAATTCTGCTACTCTTCACCCAGCTGGCGCTAGGCCAGGTGGTGCCTTACGGCAATAACCCCGCGGCGGGGAAATACGCTACGGTGCGCGGCGTTAAGCTGTACTACGAAACGTACGGTGCGGGGGCGCCTCTGCTGCTACTCCACGGCAACGGCGGGAGCAGCAAAGCCTTCCAGAAAACCATCCCTTACTTCGCTAAGCGCTACCGCGTACTAGCGTTGGATAGCCGCGCCCACGGCAAATCAGTGGACCGGACCGACTCGCTGAGCTTTGAGATGATGGCCGACGATTGCGCGGCGCTGCTCACCCACTTGCGCCTCGACTCGGCCTACGTGCTGGGTTGGAGTGATGGAGGCATTACGGCGCTCTTGCTAGCCCAGCGCCACCCGGAGAAAGTGAAACGCTTTGCTGCCACCGGCGCCAACCTCTGGCCCGACTCTACGGCCCTGGCGCCGGAGGTGTGGCAGCAGATGAAACGGGGCTACCAGGAAGGTCGCACGCAAACGTTCACCGACCCCACCCGCCGCAACGACTGGAAAGTGTTTCTGCTCGACTGGCGCCACCCGCACATCTCCCTAGCTTCGCTGGCACAAGTCAAAGCTCCGGCCTTCATCATTGCCGGCGACCGAGACGTGATTCGGGCGGAGCATACGCTAGCCATTTACCAGAACCTGCCGCGCGCCTGGCTCTGGATAGTGCCCAACAGTGGCCACGCCACCTTACAGGAACACGCCGAGGAATTCAACCGCAAGGTGGACGAGTTCTTTCAGGCTAAGTCGGTGCCGGCACCAGCTCGCTAAGAGTACCTAGCTCCGCAGGTAGTCAGTTGAAGGTGTTGGTTTTATTCTCCTCATTTTATGGGTGTTTGCTGGGTAATGCCGTAAGCTGAACCAGTAGGGTGCGGACGTTCCGCGCCTTCGCGGCTGTTTCCAGCCGTTTGTCAGCCCCCCCATTCATGCAAACATTCACCGTAGAGCGTCTATCCTTCGATTCCCTAACTGAGCTACCTAACTCCTGGCAGCCCGCAGACTATAAGGCCCTCTTAGCTAAAACCGGCTACGACAACCCCGATGAGGTTGCTCCCGAAGAGTTACTGGAGATGACGCACATGGCCCTCACGGATCTGGAGCCCACCGAGGCGGCCCGGCTCGTGCTGGAATATCTGTTTGCCGATCAGCTCACCACGGGGCAAATTGATAACCTGGCCCACCAGATGCTCACGGAAAAGCTGTGGGAGGAAAACCCGGAGCTAGAGCAGCATGAGGGCTTTTTCAAGGCCACACAACTGCTGTACACCGCTTACAACGGTAAATTCCCAAGAGCCGAAGCCGTGCAGTTTCAGGTGCAGCTCACGGCCGCTGATGATGACGGTCTACAATTGTTCGATGCCAACCCGGAGGCGCCGTTACTGCGCTTGCTAGGCCAGGGTATGCCTGATAATACCCTGCTGAAACGCCTGTTTCATGAGCAGCTGGACGGTGCTAGCTTCCCCGAAGCCGCCTCTATCATCTGGCAGCTGCACCCCAGCAGGCGCACTGAGCAGTCCATTGTGTTTGAAGTGGTAAGTTCAGCCTATTGGCTCGATGACTTCAAATACGCCGATACTTATGAAGCCCAGACCCAGGCCGACGAGGTAGTAGAAGAAAGCTAGGCCACTCATTGTCTCAACAAGTAAACGGCGCCCGTCAATGACGGGCGCCGTTTACTTTTACTGGCAGGCCGCGCGGCGGCAGTTTGCCTTCGTATCAACCACCAGTATTCTTACTTCTATGCCTACAGGCGAAACCAACCTCTCTCGGCTGATCCGCACCATGAAGCCCGAGTTGCAGCCGGGCACCTACGTGTACTGCACGGTAGCCTCCTTAACTGGCCTAGAGCTTACGGAGTGCCTGGGTATGTTCCGGGAACGGGAGGGCATTACGCTCATTCTGCCCCAGACCACCGCCGACCGTCTGCACCTCTCCTACTCCTTCCGGGCCGCCTGGATAACCCTGACGGTGCACTCGGCGCTGGAAGCGGTGGGACTAACGGCGGCCTTTGCCCGGGTGCTAGCCCTGGCCGGCATTAGCTGCAACGTAGTAGCCGCCTATTACCACGACCACATTTTTGTGGCAGCTGAGGACGCGCAAAAGGCGCTAGGCCACTTGCGCCGCTTAGCCGAAACAGGTGGGGTAGCCTAGTACAGAACAATAAGCCCGCGCTGCTTTCTGTAGCCCATTGTGTTCTTCGCAAAATCCTACCAAGGTGGCTTCAATGTATAATCCGACAAAATAGCGGGAGCTGATCGGTACTGCTACTCCAACTTTACTATACCTTCGCCTCATTATCCGACCATACTCTTGTCCATGAGATTAATCTCTACCTCGTTATTAGCTACTCTTTTGTTGCTTGGTGCCTGCTCTAAGGATGATGATACCATTCCGATGCTGATGGGTCAGTACCGCACCGAATCTACCATTAAGGCCGGCACGATGCAGCTGCACACGAGCACCGGCATCATTACCAACCAGACCACTATTACGCGTTTCCTGCGCCGCCTAAACGGGGCCTCTACTACATTCCTGCGGCGGGATAGTACAATAACAGGGGCTTCACTAGAGCTACATTTCCGCGAGAACAACCGCGTAACGCTGGCTTCGGTGGTACCACCCGGCGCCGACGACCACATGACAGAGATGGAAGTGACAACTCGCGCCCGGGAGTACTACCTATTATCTGACCTAGATTCAGTATCAATCTATACTTCGCCCTCGGGATACAACGCTAATCCGTGCAATGAGCTTCCCGATAAGATTCGGCAACACCGGCCTGCCAGGAAGTGCTTCAATGTGTCACAGGCAAGCGGTTTCGGGCAGATGTGTCGGCTGCGGCCCCTCCGGATGCTTACCATCCGGAAAGGCCAGCCCGTGCTGTCGTTGTTCAGCTGGCTGGGCAAATCTGGCAGCAATGGGCGCTGGTGCTGGATAGCCACTGGCTTCGATTGGAATAGCCTGAACCCCAACTTGCGCAGCTCCCTCGCCCCCGGCGACACTGTGGTGGTTCAGACCAATGAATTAGCCTTACACAAGCAATAATACCGCGCTAGGCCACCTCGCTTTCATGGAGCAGCGCAACAGGCGTAGCTAACGGTAGAAGGGTCAATTATCTGATTGTCGCACAAGTGCTTAGAGTTTCAGCTAGACGCTTGCCCAGATGGGTGAGAAACCACCTACGCAACGAAGCACAGAATCAGCCCACAAAGCTTTTATGATCCTACGCTTTCTACTAAGCTAAACCCACAGTGCCTTTCGAGGCGGCCTGCTCAGTCTTCCCGCTGAAACAGGAAGGAGATAATGCGCGGCATGCCGGTACGGTCGTGGGTATCAAACCATTCCTGCAGGCGCGCACACCGTAACCCATGCTGGCGGGCGGCTTCGGTGTAGTCAGAAATGTGGTGAACGTGGCACTCCAGCTCACAAAGTGAGCCGCCGGCACGCTCAAAATGCGCCTTAGTGCCTTGGTATTGCTTGAAGGGGTGCAGCTCGCCCACGTAAAACAATCCGCCCACCCGTAGGGCTTGCTGAGCTTGGGCAAACACGGCATCGAGGTGCTCAATGTGCTCCAGAATCAGGCTACACACCAGCAGATCGGCGGGGCGTGAGGCAAAGAACCACGGCTGGGTAATATCAGCGGGCTGAAAGTTGATGTGCGGGTGCGGCAGCTTCTGGCGGGCGCGGTCCATCATCTCCTTCGATAGGTCTACCGCCGTGAGGTGACCGGCTTGGGTAGCGAGCCACTCGGTGTTTTTACCAGTGCCGCAGCCCAGCTCAATCACCTCGGCGTAGGGCCCCGGCGGAATAGTGGCCCGGATAGCCTGTGCCTCCAGGTCGCGGGTTCGGTTGGTGCCCGTGTCGTAGCTACCCGCCCACTCATTGTATGCGTCTTCAATTTTCATTGGTGGTGTAGTATTAGTACGCTTTTGCTTGCCCCTGAGAGCCCTAAGCTCGTCTGGATGTGGAGTAGCCCGCAAGCGCTACTGTAGCTTCTGTGGCGGCAGTGCCGTAAGAAGTAGTCATGGACACGTATGTATTAGGAGACATTCATGGGGCTTACCGGGCACTCCTGCAGGTGTTGGAGCGCAGTCCCTTCCGGCCGGGCCTCGACCGCCTGGTTCAGCTAGGTGACGTGGCCGATGGCTGGCCTGACACGCCGGAGTGTGTTAACCTACTGCTAAGTATTCCGAAGAGCATCTGGCTGCAGGGCAACCATGACTGGTGGCTGGCGGAGTGGATGGCCGCCGAAGCACCGCATGAACCAAGCAACAAAATCTGGCTCCGGCAAGGAGGACAGGCTACGGTTGACGGCTACCTGCGCGGCCTCCAGGGCCAGATCCGGCAGCATTTCCAGTCGTTTTTCTCTAAACAGCTGCCCTATTATGAGGATAAGAACGGTAACCTCTTCGTGCACGGCGGCTACGAGCCCAACGAGCCTATTGCCCAACAAGACCCTTATGACCTGATTTGGAACCGAGCGCTGTGGCGCTACGGGCAGCAGGCTCCTCACTACTCAGAGTGCTTTATTGGACACACGCCCACCTGGCCTACCAGCCCCACCCCATGCCAGCGCGCCAACGTTTGGAACCTCGACCAAGGCGCTGGTTACTCCGGCCGCTTAACCCTTATGAACGTGCGCACCAAAGAGTACGTGCAGAGTGACCCTGTGCCCACGCTCTACCCCGGCGTACAAGGTCGGTAAAGCTCCTCAAACTAGCCCAGACTGCCCCCCCTGACAGGAGAGATAATCTGAGGCAGATAATAGGGTTACTATCTCTATCCTCACATTAGCTTACCTGAAGAAAGGATCTTGCCACGCGGAAAAAGCTGGCCTACACCCGTTGCCTCCCGCGTGACAAGATCCTTCTATAAGCTGCGTACTACCCGCTTAGCTGACGGTAGGTGGGTTGCGGTTGCCCGACGGTTTGCCACCCGCCAGCTGGCTGACCATGTCATCGAGGATATCCTTGCTGTACCCGATGCGGTTCGCATATTCCATGCAGAGGCCGTATTCGCGGGCATCAATGTTGCCGTCTTGTAGCATCATCTGCACCAGGGTTTGCAGCTCCATGGTACGCTGGAGGCCCTCGGTGGGCACAATGAAGCTCAGCACGGCCAGGTTGTCAGCAATGGGCTGCACCTCCTCTGACTTGAGCCCCAAGCGGTTACCAATCTGCAGCAGAAACTGACTTTCGGCCTTGTCTAACTGCCCATCGGCGGCAGCAATCAGTACCAGGTTTTGAAAGAAAGCGAGCTTTTTTTGCTGGGTGTCCAGCACTCGTTCCAAGGAATGTTGCGCCTGCATATGCGGGAGAAATTCAGGGTGGATAATGAGCACAGAATAAAGTGCCTTCTATCAACGGTACCTCTCCCGGATAAGTTATTGCAGGGCAGCATCACCAAGGGCGGCACTGGCTACCCACCCTAAGCTGCCAGGCCACCTCCGCTATTTCTTCTCCGGACTCCAGGGCTGCTGGCTGGCAAAAATGTGCTTGATCGTGTATTGCTTAGCCTCTTTAGCCGTAAGCTGCCGCGACCAGCTCACCCGCTGCCCCACCGTGGCGCCGGGGCCCGATGAGCGGTATTCCACATACGAAGCCGTTTTCTCATTTTCCGGCTTCTTCCAGTTGTCCCAACCAGCCGGCCTGATGTGGGAGCCCATGTAGGTATTTAGGTAAGCCACCTTAGCATACGGCCGCCAGGGTCGCCCCAACGAGACATTGTTCGCCTGGCTAGTGTCGGCCAGCAGGCGGCAATTCAGGAACACGAAGCCGTAGGCCTGCTCCTGCGGCGTAGAGGCCGCCGTGATATGGGAGTTCTTCTTGCTGTAGATGTTACAACGGTCGAAAACGGCCGTTGCAGCCCCGAAAATGAAGTCAGTAGTGCCCTCGATGTAGCAGTCATGGAAATACTGGCGGGTGTGGTTACTGGCCAGGAAGAGCGTGTCCTGGTCGCCCAGTATGCGGCAGTTACGGAATACGCAGCGGTCAGCCTCCACGTGCAGGGCCACGGCCTGGCCGGCGCCCCGGCCGGCCGTATTCTGGAAGGTGATATTCTCCGCCCGGAAGTCGTTGCCCTGAATCAGGACGGAGTGTGAGGTATAGGTATTAATGTCGCCTTTGCCGGTATGGTCGTCGAAGGTAATGATGGTGGTAGCAGCGTTGTCGCCAAGTAGAGAGATATGCGTTTTGAGCGCCGGCACCACCAGCTTTTCCTTGTATACGCCCGGCTTCACCCGGATGATTACCTGCTGTTGAGACTGATTGGGCACGGCATTCACAGCCTCTTGCAGGGTTTTAAACTGCCCGCTACCATCTTGCGCGACAAGGATGGGGGCGCCGGCCGCAGCTACCTGAGCGTAGCCCGGAAGAGTGAGCAGGAGCAGCAGGCTCAAAACCAGAGAAAGCAGAATACGAGGCATAGTGGGAGTTTAAGCAGGATGGCACAGCTAGAGGCTGACGCAGAAAAGAGAGCCATACTAGCGAAAAGCTGCGGCGCTTGGCCGCAGACCCGAAGCAATTTCGTCGGAAACGTTGCCGGGAACGTTGTCATTCAGCTCTATTCTTGCTTCCTAAGCTTCAGTTAAACCTGTAGGCATGTGCCTTGCTTGATACCTGCCAGCCGGGTAAATAAAAACTGCAAGCTACCGGATACAGGTAACTCACCTTCTTGCCCTCCCACCCGAAAGCGCGTTTCCAGTACACCAGGCCACTACCTGCAGTAGAATGGGCAGTCACCAGCTGCTGCGGTTGCAACGCTGGGCAGCCCTGCTGCTGGCGCAGCTGTACCGGTCCGACGAAACTTGGTCATTACAAACCCACTTTGGGGTAGCGTGGGTACACGCGAGAGGTTGTGTAGTTCAGGTCCTGTGCCGGTACGTTGTAAATAACAGCATCATTGAGGCCACCATCCGACCACAAAAAAGCCCGACCATTCCTGGCCGGGCTTCATTTTTCATACTAACGACTGGCCTAGGCCTTGCTGTTGGTGATGAGCTCTACAATTTCCTCCGAGATGCCGGTGGTGCTGAAGCCACCATCGTGCATGAGGTTCTGCATGGTCACGTAGCGGGTCAGGTCCGAAAACAGTGAGATGCAGTAGTCGGCGCAGGCCTCAGCGGGGGCGTTGCCCAGCGGCGACAGACGGTCGGCGTACTCGTAGAACGCATCGAAGCCACTGATGCCGGTGCCAGCGGTGGTTTTGGTGGGCGACTGCGAAACCGTGTTTACGCGCACTTTTTTCAGCTTGCCGAGGCGCTGGCCGTAGCTGCGGGCAATGCTCTCGAGCATGGCTTTGGCCTGCGACATATCGGTATAATCAAGGAAGGCCCGCTGGGCGGCGATGTACGACAACGCTACTACTGAGCCCCACTCATTGAAAGCATCCTGCTTTTCGGCCACGGCCAGCATGCGGTGCAGCGACATAGCCGATACATCCAGCGTTTTCTGGTACCACTCGTAGTTCAGCTCGCCGTAGTGCTTGCCCTTGCGGATGTTGGCGCTCATGCCAATGCTGTGTAGCACGAAGTCGATTTTACCGCCCAATTGCTCCTGGGCGCCGCTGAACAGCTTTTCTAGGTCCTCCATAGAGGTAGCATCGGCCGGGATAATGGGCGCGTTGCATTGCTCCGAGAGCTTATTGATTTCGCCCATGCGCATAGCGAGGGGGGCGTTGGTCAGCACAAAGCGGGCGCCTTCGGCGTGGGCCTTCAGGGCTACCTTCCAGGCAATAGATTCTTCATTCAGGGCACCAGAAATGATGCCGATCTTACCAGCAAGTAGGTTGTTGGACATATGGCGAGTGGAATTGATTAGGGTTTGGATTACAAAAGAGGCGAAAAAAATAAAGAACGTCATGCTAAGCGCCTTCGAAGCGCCTCTACTGCGGGCCAACTTGATTAATTAGCCTCGGTAGAGATGCTTCGACTAGCTCAGCATGACGTTCTGTTTCTCTTTTGTTCTCGGTATTTCTACCCCACCAGTTCTTCCCCGCGCATGGCCAGCAATTCGCGGGCACTTTGGAAGGCATTTGGGCTGGGGTTGGCGCCTGAAATCATCTGGGCAATTTCCTGGATGCGCTCATTCAGATCCAGAGTCCGGATGCGGCTCACGGTACGGTCGGCGCGGTCTTCCTTGTACACGAAGTAGTGCGCGTCGCCGGCGGCGGCCATCTGAGGCAGGTGACTGATGGCAATGAGCTGGTGCTTCTTAGCCATTTGCTGCATCATACGGCCTACTTTCACGGCAATTTCTCCGCTGATACCAGTATCAATTTCGTCGAACACGATGGTTGGCAGGGCTGTTTTGTCGGCCAGCATGTACTTTATGCATAGCATGAGGCGCGAGAACTCCCCGCCCGAGGCTGACTTGCTCAACGTTTGGGGCTGAGCACCTTTATTGGCCGTGAACAGGATGCTGATGATATCAATACCGCTGGCGGCGGGGGCACCGGCCTGGTGCTGCACCACAATGCGCGAGTGCGGCATGCCCAGCTCGGACAATAGGCCTACCAGCTCTTTCTCGAACTTGGGGAACACCTTGCGGCGCGCCTCCGACAAGCGGGCAGCCTGCTTGGTTACGGTAGCCAATGCAGCTTCAGCGTCGCGGCGGAGACGGGAAATCTGCTTGTCCAGGTTCAGCACGGAGCCTACTTTGTCGCGCAGATCTGAGCGTACGGCCAGCAGCGCCACTACATCGCGCACCTGGTGTTTGCGCTGCAGGCTGTAGAGCACATTAAGGCGGCCTTGCAGCTCATCAATGCGGGCGGGGTCACCTTCGGTGCGACGCTCGGCGGCTTCTATTTCATCCGAAATGTCATGAATCTCGATCAGGCAGCTATCCAGGCGCTGCTTCAGTTCTTTGAACGAGTCGGAATAGGCAGCTACCTGGCCTAGCAGCGTGGCGGTTTCTTTCAGGCCGCTGGTTACGCAGTATTCGCTTTCCGTTAGGCTTTGCATGGCCTGGGTGAGCTTGTACTTGATTTCCTCGGCGTGCTCCAGCTGCTTTACCTCCTGCTCAACTTCTTCCTGATTTTCGTTGTCGAGGCGCGCATCTTCCAGCTCACTAAGCAGAAACGTGTGGTAATCGAGCTCCTTATTGGCCTGGGCTACCTGGTCTTCTAAGGTTTTCAGATCGGCTTCCAGCTTACGGTACTGGCGGTAGGCGTTGCTGTACTGCGCGCGGGTGGGGACCAGGCCAGCGTACAGGTCCAGGAGGTTTAGCTGAAACACTGCGTCGCCGAGCAGTAGGGTGTCGTGCTGGGAGTGGATGTCCATCAGGTTGGCCCCGATGTTCCGCAGCGTTTCCAGCGTTACGGGCGTGTCATTCACGAAGGCCCGTGACTTACCGGCCGGGCTTATCTCACGGCGCAGAATACACTGGGTATCGTAATCAAGGTCTTCCGACTCAAAGATATCCTGGAGCTGGTAGCTGGAAATATCAAACTGGCCCTCAATCACGCACTTCTTTTCCGTGTCAAAAAGCATGCGCGAGTCGGCGCGGTTGCCGAGTAGCAGGCCAATGGCGCCGAGCATTATGGACTTACCCGCGCCGGTTTCGCCGGTAATGATATTGAGTAGAGCCGAGGGTCGCAGCTCCAGCTGCTCAATCAGGGCATAATTGCGAATGCGAAGGTCAACCAGCATAGCAAACCAAATGAGGGCCGGGCAAGCGGCCGTAGCTGACAAAGAGAAAAGCTACCACACCAGCCCAGATAAAGCAGGCGTAGTAGCTTCCCAAAGCTACTAACTCATTTAGCCATTTACCAATTAAATTCGCAAATGAATTTTTTATACCTCTACCGCTGCTGCATAATAGCCTGGTACTTAGCCGAGTTGGTAGGATCAACCTCTGACAGCAAGGTGGCTACCTGTACCTTCTGCTGCTGATCGGGGCTGCTGCGAAATACGTTGGCTATTTCGTCGGATTTCGTGGTGAAAAAGGCTCGGGCCAGCAAAGTACCGGGCCTACGCTGCACGGCCTGCTGCACTCCCTGCAGGGCCGTAGCAATGTTGGCGCGGGCTTCTTCAGGCTTGGTAATGAAGATGTCCATACCCTGCCGGTAGTAGGCGTACATACCACTCCGAAAGGCTTCCAGCTGCGGATCCTGCAGGTTGTTCAGCAGCCAGTACCGGTTGCCCGACTCAGTATCCTTCCAGCCAGCATCCTGTTCATTCGTCGAGTTCTGCGAAGCGGCATTCGTGAGTATGGTGCGGGCCCGGTCGTAGTAGGCAGAGCCCCCCAGGGGCGAAAAGCTGTCTTGGTCCATGCCAATAATGGTAAAGGCATAAAACGTTAGCAGCGACGACAGATTACCCACAAACGTATTTTCGGAATAGTCTATCGGGTTCTGCGGCGTATAGTTAAACACCCAGCCTTTATCAGCGAAGCTCAGCAGATTGGTTTCATAGCCGGTACCATACACCGGGCGCGTGCTCAGCACCCGCACCGTAGCGCGGTAAGTACCGTTCTGCGGAATCTCGGTAATGCCCACGAAGAAGCGACACCGGATTTTTTCCTGGGGGCGGTAGGTCTGCCGGGTAAAGGAGCGCGTGTTCAGAAACGTCTGCATGTCGTTCTGCATCTGCTGCACCAGTTGGCGGTCGGCAATGGTCACATTTTCCGTCGTAACGCGCACCTCGGCCAGGAGTTCCTGGGCGTGGGCCGGCGCAGCCAGCAGCAACGGTAGCAAAAGGAGCAGCAGAGAGAATTTACGCATGATGGGAGTAGCGGGCAAGAACAGTCTCAACAATGTCGCGGGCCACGGCAACTTTGGGCTTTAACTCAAAGATAGTCATTTGCCCTCCGGCTTCCAGCAGCGTCACCTTGTTGGTATCATGGCGGAAACCCGCTCCGGCGTCGCGCAGGGAGTTCAGCACTACCAAGTCGAAGTTCTTGCGCCGGAGCTTGTCGAGGGCGTAGGCCTGCTCGTTATTCGTCTCCAACGCAAAACCCACGGAATATTGTTCAGGGCGTTTGGTGTGGCCTAGCGTACCGGCAATATCCACGTTCTTCACCAGCTCCAATGTGAGCGTGTCGCCGTCCTTCTTAATCTTGTTTTCAGCCATCTGCCGCGGCTTATAGTCGGCCACGGCCGCAGCAAATACCCAAATATCTGCCGCAGGCGCTACGGCAGCGGCAGCGGCGTACATTTCGTCGGCGGTTTGCACGCGCTGGGTGGTAATACGCGCATCAGCAGGATCAGGCAAACTGGTGGGCCCGCTCACCAGTGTTACTTCCGCTCCTTCGGCGGCAAAGGCTTCGGCCAGCGCGTAGCCCATTTTGCCGGTGCTATGGTTGCCGATGAACCGAACGGGGTCAAGGGGTTCATAGGTGGGGCCGGCAGTGATGAGGACGTGCATGGTGGTGATTATGGAATAAGAGGAGTTACGGTGCGACTCTGCATCCGTCATACAGTCTGTTCTCTTGCCTCGGATTTCTACGGTCTATCCGGCAGATTAAGGCCGTACATAAACTTGTTCAAGTGCCCACCTGAGCTCTCCAAACCAACAATATCCATCAGTTCCTCGAAATACAAACAGATCCACTCTCGGTCTTCTGTATCTAGATCTAAATAAAGGTCATCAAACTGGCGTAGGCCAGTAGCTATGGCTGCCTGGTACTCTTGAGGCGTAACAGTTGGCTGCTGCACGAGGCGCTCAAAATCATTGGCTACCCGGTTAAGCTTACGGTTTAGCGCCGGCCGCAGGGTCGCATGGGATAAGCGCGGGTGCGTGTCATCGACGAACTTTTTCTTTTTCCGAAAGGCCTCCAGTTTGGTTATAGTAGCACTTCTGTCCTGCCCATTTGTCTGCGTTTCACAACTCACCAACATCATGATGCTGATTAGCAACCAGCATTCTGCGCGTATAATTCGCCACATTCTTGCTTAATATGTTGCTGACAGGCCAGGTGCCGCATTAAAAAACTGCTCCAGTGCTGCCTGTATCTCCTCCGGTTCCAGCATGCGGCCAGGGCCCGCCAGGCCACTGGCCAACTCCCCCGAAGGTGAATCCCAGACGGTATTGCCGTACTGGCGCAGGCGGGCCAGGTTAGCCTGGGTGGCGGGGTGCTGGTACATGTCAAGGTCCATGGCGGGAGCCAGAAACACCGGGCAGCGGGCCGATAGATACACCGCATCGAGCAGCGTATCGCAGAGGCCGTTGGCCAGGTGGCCTAGCGTATTAGCCGAGGCGGGCGCAATTACCAGGGCATCGGCCCAGAGGCCCAGGTGCACATGGTTGTGCCACTCCCCCGCCCGTTCATCCTTCAGAAAACCCTGCAAAACAGGGTTTTTGGAGAGCGTACCCAGTGTTAAGGGCGTGACAAAGGCCGGGGCCGAGGGTGTCAGGAGTACCTGTACCTCTGCCCCGGCCTTCACCAGGAGCCGCACCAGCAACGCCGATTTGTAGGCCGCAATGCTTCCGCAAACGCCCAGCAAAATCTTACGCCCGTGCAGCGACGACATATGTGCTTGTCTAGAAACCGTGCAGATTACTCAGCCCGACGAGCAGCCTCTGGCAACTGTGGCACTTCCTCTTCGGTGCGGTACATCACTTTGCCCTCCAGGAACTCCTCAATAGCCAGGTTAGTAGGCTTAGGCAGGCGCTCGTAGTGCTTCGAAATCTCGATTTGCTCGCGGTTCTCGAATACTTCTTCCAAGTTGTCAACGGTAGTGGCAAACTCAGCCAGCTTGCCATTCAGCTCTTCTTTCAGCTTTACGGCCAGTTGGTTGGCGCGCTTCGAGATGATGGCGATGCTCTCGTATACGTTGCCGGTATCGTTGGCGAGTTCCGACATGTTGCGGGTCACGATGGAAGCAGAAACGTTGTTAGGAGTTTTCATATGACTTTGATCTTCTGATGTGCTGATTGTTGATGTAGGAATGCTAATGTGCTGATTTTTTGGTGAGCTGACGGGTTAGCAGAGGCTATCTATCAATTCGCTAAGGGCAGCGCATTTACTTGGCCGCGGTAGTTTCAGCAGTCTTCAGCTTGTCTACTTCGGCGCGGGCCGTATCGTACATCCGCTCAGCGTCTTTGAGGTTTTTGCTTTGCGGATAGGTATCAATGAAGCTCTGGTAGAAGGCAATAGCCTCCAGGTACCGCTCACGCTGCTTTTCTGGTACGCTCTCCGTAGCCAGATCAAACTGTGCACTAAGCTTGAGAAACGCAGCCTGCTCATTCAGGGCCGAGGCAGGAAACTGCTGCTGAAAGCCCGTGAAGGCCGTTACGGCCGACTGGTAGTAGCGCAAATCGTAGTAGAGGCGGGCGCTGAGGAATGCTTTGCTTTCCAGCTTTTTCTGCAGCTCCTGCGACATGCTTTCCGTTTCCTGGCGGAACTGGCTCTCGGGGTAGCGGTTCAGGAATTCCTGAATGCCTTCCAGCGCCGTAAAGGTGTTGGTCTGGTCTAGCTGAAACTCCGGAGAGTCGCGAAACAACGACTTAGCGTGCAGAAACATGGCCTCCTCGGTGAGGGGCGAGTTCGGGTACGTCTCGTAGAATGTTTTGAAGTAGTAAGCGGCCAGCGTATAGTTGCGCTGCTTGAAGTTGGTATTGGCGAAGTAAAATTGCGCTTTCTCGGCCTCAGGGCGGCCCTTCAACAGCGGAATTAGCTCTTCGAGCAAGGTGCCCGCCTTGAAGTAGTCGCCTTTATCGTAATACTGAATGGCGGCTTCATACTTCTTGTTCACGTCGCCGCTCTTGAGCAGCTTTTGGTAGCCCGTGCAGGAGCCGAGCAGCAACGTGCTCAATAACAGAACAAAGAAGGTAGGGCGAAAAGAGAGCATAAGGGGCGCAAAGGTAACGAAATGGTCTTAATTCACAGATAGCCGGGAGCGGGCCACTAAAGCTAGCCCCAGATACAACCGCTATTTGTTCATCTACTTTTTAAGCGTAACCGCTTTGGGGGCGGGAGCGGTAGTTTTAGGCTGTTTTTTAGGCGGAGCAGCAGGTGTTTTTTTCTTAGCTGGAGCTTTCTTGGTTGGCGCCTTTTTCTTGGGCGAGGCGGCAAAGTGTTTTCCTAACGTTTGCCGACGGGTGGGGCGTTCCGTAGGTCGCCACCGAAAGCCAGTCAGCTTGCTATCCTCAGCTTTCAACTCATTCGGAGGAATAAAGCTGGCATCGGGGTTGGTGAGAAAGGTAATGGTCTGCAGCTTGCTGTCGGCGAAGCGCATGGCCATGGTTGCGGAAAGGGCCCGGTTGACGCCCGATATGGCCGTGTCACCATCAAGAGCATAATAGAGGCTCTCGGCGTTGCCAAGCACGTCAATTTTTTTTATGGCCTTCTCTCCGAAGTAGGCTACCATATTGCGGCCCTTCACCTGGTTGAAGTTTAGCAAGGTATCCTGGCCAATGGTGAAGGCGTGCCCATATAGGCGCATCTGGTCAATCTTGCCTTTCCGCTGCTGAATCTCCATGCTGTCGGCGGTGAGCTGGTTGTTATTATTCCAGAGCACCGGGTCGTGGCTCAGATAGATGATGGAATCCTGCCGGTCGTAGGTCAGCGAGTCACAGCGGCCCTGCAAGTCGGAGCGGAAGATGCGGACTTTCCGGTAGGCATAGATTACCCCGGCCTTGTTCAGGGGGGGCTTTCCTTCTAAACTCACCAGCGTATCGGCGGCCAGGTATAGCGTATCCTTGTCGTTGATGTTGCGCATTACCGGAGCGCCATAGATCTTGGCCCTCCCCTGCCCCCGCCAGTAACGGCCCACATCGCCGCGAATGACGATGTTATCCTTTTTGGCGGTCATTGAGACGTTGCCGGTGGCCACGCCATACTGCCGGGCTTCGTCGTAGAACAGCTTGTCGCCACCCAGCAGGTAGTTGGGCGTTTCTATTTTAGCGTTGCGAGCGAAGTTTGAGACCTTGGTTACGGTGTTGTAGTTACCGTTCTCAGCATAGAGGTTACCCTGGGGGCCCTTGATGCGCGTGGGGCCGAAGAAGTAGGCCACCTTGGTAATAGTGTTGTACTGCAGCGTATCGGTGTCAATGGTATTCTCCTTGGTAATCAGCTTCACGTCGCGCTTGAAGCTGAATATCTTGGAGGCCGTGTTGTAGTAGCCGAACTGACTATCCAGGGTGTTCTCGGGGTCTTGAAGGTGGCCGCCGGTACTGTAGTAGGCCAGGTTACGGTTAAGGTCGTAGTCGAGGAGCTGAGTCGTGAGCGTCATGCGCGGGTCGCGCAGCGTCACGTTGCCGGTCATGCGGGCCTTGCGGGTGTCGCCATCATAAAAGCCCCGGTCGCCGGTAATAGTAATGGTGTCGTTTTGAATGATGCGCACATTACTGAACGCCTCCAGAGCATTGCGTTCCGTGTACTGATAGGCTGAGTCGCAGTAAAGCAGCGTAGTGCCCTGCTTCAGGCTCACGTTGCCGAGCAGTTTGCGAATCTGAACCCCATTAAAGCTGCCGCCTTGCAACTGGTTGGCTCCAATCAGTTCAATAGGCTGCCCCTTCGGAACCGGCGCGGGCCGCGAACCGGGGCGCTGCTGGGCCGCTGCCAGAAACGGCAACAGCGCGAAAAACAACAAAAAAAGTGACTTCGGGAATGACATTTCGGGGCAAAGGTACAGAAGGCCCGTCGGTAACGGTTTTCTTTGTGAAATAGTACGGATCTAGGCCAGTTATCATGGCAGTAATCCGCCCGTCATGCTGAGCGGAGCCGAAGCATCGCTACCGCTTCATTGCAATAGGCCTAGGCCAGTAGAGTTAGCCACAGGTAGCGATGCTTCGGCTGCGCTCAGCATGACGTCCTTCGTTCGCTTGAAAATACCTTCCATGCTCGACCGCATTCAACACTTCATACAAGAACAAGACCTCTTCTCCCCTACTGATACCTTGCTGGTAGCTGTGAGCGGGGGCATGGACTCAGTGGTGCTGGCCGATGTGCTGCACCGGCTGGGCCAGTCGTTTGCCATGGCGCACTGCCACTTCGGGCTGCGCGGCGAAGAGGCCGACGCCGATGAGCAGTTTGTGCGCAAGCTGGCCAAGAAGTACGACGTGCCCTACTTCGCTGAGTTCTTCCAGACCAAGCAGTTTGCCGAGCAGGAAGGCATCTCGACGCAGATGGCCGCCCGCGCCCTGCGCTACGAATGGTTTGAGCGCCTGCGCCAGACCCAGGGACTGGCCTACATAGCCACCGCCCACCACCAGCGCGACGCCGCCGAGACCATGCTGCTTAACCTCACGCACGGTACTGGCCTAGCGGGCCTGCATGGCATCCGGCCCAAGAACGGCTACCTCGTGCGCCCCTTGCTGCCCATCGGTAAAATGGAGCTCTACGACTACTTGGTGGAGCACCACCTGATGTGGCGCGAAGACGCCAGTAACGACAGCCCCGTGTACCAGCGCAACCGCCTGCGCCTGGAGGTGCTGCCGGTCCTGCGCGACATCAACCCCAACCTCGACCAGACCCTGCAGATTACTGCCGAGCGCGTGGGCGGGGCCGAGGAAATTGTGCGCCGCTACGTAGAAGATACCGCCGCCGAGGCCCAGCGCGAAGAAGCCGATGCCACCTACCTGGATATCCGGATGCTGCAGAAAACGGCCGCTACCACGCTGGTGCTGCACGAGCTACTGCGCCCCTTCGGTTTCTCCTACATCGTGACCAAAGACATTGTGCAAAGCTTCGGGGCTGAGCCGGGCCGCCGCTTTGAGTCGCCGACGCACCGGCTGGTGAAAGACCGGGAGCAGCTGGTCATCACCCGCAAAAACCTCACGAAGTTTGGCACGCATCAGCTGGCGCTAGGCCAGGAAGCCCTCAAGATTGATGGCCTGCACCTGCGCACGGAGCTACACGAGGTGGCAGAGGGCTTCGACATCCCGCGCGGTAAAGCCGTAGCCGCCCTTGATGCGGACGCGCTGAAGTTCCCCCTCATTGTGCGGGCCTGGCAGGAAGGCGACTGGTTTATGCCCATCGGTATGAAGGGCAAGAAGAAGCTCTCCGATTTCCTCATCGACCAGAAAGTACCGCTCAATCTTAAAGACAACGTGCAGGTGCTCTGCTCCGCCGACGGCAAAATTGCCTGGGTTATTGGCTTCCGCCCCGACGAGCGGTTCAAAGTGACCGAAGAAACGGAGCGCGTGCTGGTAGTAAAGCGAATGTAGTGGCCAAAGCCTGTTTGATTAAGTAGCAATAAGGGTGTCAGGCTGATTTTGCCGCTGCCTGACACCCTTATTGCTACTTAATCACGAGCCCTAAATAGCATCTCCCTTCTATGCAGCAGTTCTATCATGGCGTGGGCGCAATAGCAACTCACTAAACCAGAACAGTACCAAGGCAATACCTGCTCCTAGCAACGTATCCAGCACCCTGCCTTCTACTGTAACCAGCGTATTGCCGGCATGGCCGGCAGTGGCGTTTAACAGGGCTATGGGCGTGATAAAGAGCAGCGCAAAGGCGTAGTTTCGGGCTACCACAACTTCAGTGGCGCCTTGCAGCAGCATGAGCGCGGCCACTAGCCCCAAACCTATTGGGTGCAACAGTGAAAGCAGCTCAAACAGGCCTATCCCTAACAGCGTGCCCACTACCCGATGTACCGCCCGCAGGCCAGTAAGCTGCCGCGAGGGGCTGGACTGCAGCACCGCCACCGCCGATAGCACCACCCAGTATACTCGGTGCGCGCCCAATGGCCTAGCCACTAAGCTGGCTATTAATACAGCCACTACCACCCGTAAGGCAACAGCAGCAGTATCCCTGTCAAAGCTTAACCGCGGCAGTAGTACGCCTAACCCCACCGATGCTGAATAACGCCGCCCCGGTATCAGTAGCGGCATCACTACCACAAAATAGGCCAATCCGGCCCCTGCGGCCACTAGTCCCAGCAGCCGTAGGCCAGGCTGGCCGGCGCCATCCAGCGCAGCAGGCGCGGCAATGTGGCCACTCACGGCTGCCACCAGCACAAACATCATGGGGCCGGGCGGCCCCAGCCGAAAACCCAATACCAGTGTTGAGGCAAGCGCACTTACCAGCACCAAGCACGCTACGGGCAGCCATTCATTGCCAGCACAGGCAATACCCAGGGCCGCCGCCAGCACCAGCCCAGCTGCCACAAACGGCAACAACAGGGCGCGGTTTTGGCGACTAAGCGAGGCGCCGTACAAAGCGGTGAAACTTCCTAAAGCGGCCTGCAGACCCCATGCTTGGTTGCCAGCCAGCGTAAACACCGCCACGGGTAGGCCAATGGCTAAGCTGGCCTCCAGCCCTACTTTCCAGCGCCACGGCGCATCATGCAGCTTAACCAGACTTCTGACGGCTCGACGGGTGCGGGGAACGTAACGCGCAACAGACAACTTCATAGGGGCATGAGCAAAGTAGGCTACCCAGAATACGAACTTCTCCGGTACAGGATCGGCCGCTTGCCCCGCCTGCTTAACGCAAAAGCCCAGGCTATGTGGTAGCCTGGGCTTTGCTCATTGCTTCTGTACAGGCGCAGATGACCTAGTAGTCGGTTTGCTGCGGATCGAAGTTCGTCCAGGAAGCCAGCCAGTTATCGGCGGAAGCACCGGAACCGGAGAAGGCACCAACGTAGGCCACTTTCGTGAAGAAGGAATCCGTCACCTTGCTATCCGTAAAGTCGGGAGCGATACCGCCTGTGGTTGCCACAATGGGCGAAGCGCTCCGTGGAATGAAGCTCGGTGAGGTCAGGCTAAACGGGTTCAGAAGCTGCACGTTGTCTGACGTGGCGAAGCGCTTGTTGCCGTTGGCTTTCAGCCAGGTCAGGGGGCCTACCGCGCTACCCCAGGCCGACGAGTCGGAGGCCATAACGGTGTTGGTAGTCAGGCTACCCGCGCCACCGCTGCCGGCAATGTATAGTAGGCTGCGCTGCCCACCGGCAGAGTTGGAGCCCACCAAGCTGCCCGCCACAATGTTGTTCTTGAAGTGCAGGTTACCGCTGGCAGCGTTGCCGGCCGTCTGGGAGTTATCAATGAGCACGTTGGTGGGGTAGCCCATGATAACCGAATTCAGAATGCTGATGCTGGAATTGCGGCGAATGTGGGCCCCTGCCGTGTATTGCGAGCTATAGTTACCCCCGCTGGTGTTAACCACGGGACCAACGGCCGTTACGTTTGAGAACACGGCTGAAGTCTGGGGCTGCGCCGTGGTTGATTTGCTGTCGTTATCCGACTCGAAGGCCTTGGAGCCCGACTGGTCAGCCTGCAGTGGGTCGCGCAGCGACACGGCAAACTGAATTTTACCCGAGAAGCCGTTATCGGTATCGAAATCGTCGTCGAAGGTGCGGTGCGACACCAGATACTTGGCGTTTACCGTGCCCCCAAACCATTCGTAGGAATCATCACCACTGTAAGAAACCTGAATGTGGTCGATGGTAGTACCGCTTCCTACGGCAGCCAGGGTCAGGCCATTTACTTCGTTATCGGGCGAGAATGCTACCCCACCAAACTCAATGCGCACGTATTGCAGGGTGCCAGAGTTGTCATTGGCCACATCGCCCCCATACTTGGTAGAAGGCCCGCCCTCAATCTGGGGCTTAGAAGTGGCCGTCATGCTGTTTACCGGGGCATTGCCCGCAATAATGAGTCCACCCCAGTCGCCATAGTTGCGTGAGCCTCTGGGCTGGTTAGAGGTAAATACAATGGGCTTCTCAGCAGTACCAATGGCTACGATCTTGGCACCGGGCTCCACAATCAGGGTGCCTTTGGTGTCTTTGTCGCCTTTGATAATGGTACCCGCTTCAATAGTCAGGGTAGCGCCCGACTTCACGTACACGAAGCCTTTCAGCAAGTACTTGTTGCTCGCCGACCACGTAGTGTTTGTGGTGATAGACGATTCGCCGCTGCCTCCTACCGTTACTACCTGCCCGGTGGAGGGGGTGGTAGGCGTAGTGGGCGTAGTGCCGCCGCTACCAACAATGTTGGGGGCGGGCGTGGTGTCTTCCTTGCTGCACGATGCCAGTCCGGCCAGCAGAGTGGCTGCCAGGGCGAGGGAAAGGGTATTCTTTTTCATACGAAAGGGTGAAACGAAAAGCAGACTAGGAAAGGAGTTGGAAAGGAAGGCGAAGAGTTAGGGTAGCGGGGTGAGCTGACGGGCGCGGGGCTCCAGGTTGAAGCGCATTCCCACGGTGTAGTAAGTGCCCCGGCGGTAGTTGCTCAGCGAGGGGTCAACTTTTGATTCGTACTTCTTGTCGCGGTTGAAGTCCTGCACCAGGTTCACTTTCTGGTTCAGCACATCCTGAATACCGGCGTTCAGCGTCAGGCGGGGGCTCACCGTTTTCGTCAGGGACAGGTCTACCGTGTGGCGGGGCATTTCTACCACATCGGGGTAGTCGACGCTACCCGCGAACAGGATGCGGGGGCCAAACACGTTGTAGAGAGCCGTTACCTGCCAGCTGTTGCTGGGCGTGTTGTAGTAGAGGCCGCCGTTGAACACGTAAGGCGACTGACCCTGCAGAGCGCGCTTGTTGTCCCAGGCCACAAACTTGTCGCCGAGCTGCACTTGGCTCTTGATGAGGGAGGCATTGAACACGGCCGAGATGTTGCGCAGGCCAGTAGTGCCGAAGGCATCATCCAGGAAACTCAGGCTCTTCTTCAGGTCCAGCTCTACCCCGTAGGCGTAGGCGCTAGGGGCATTGGCGAAGGTGTAGGCCAGGTTAGTGGTCAGCACCACCGTGTTTTCGATGGGGTTCGTAAACTTCTTGTAGAACGCGCCGATGTGAATCAGCTCCCCGCTGGAGGGGTACAGCTCATAGCGTACGTCCAGGTTATCGATAGTCGCGACCTTCAGCGGCGTCTCCGGGTTCAGGTACAGCGAACCGTAGTTGAGCACGTTGAAGTCGAAGTCATAGTAGAAGAACGGCGCGGCTTCGCGGAACTCGGGGCGGTTAAGGCTGCGGCCGTAGGAGGCGCGCACCAGGTTCTTCTCGTTAAAGTTGTAGCTGAAGTTGGCAGAGGGCAGCACAAAGTTGGTCGTCACGTCCTGCTGCACGGGCTGGCCGTTGATGCCCGTTGAAATCGACTGCACATTGCGCTCGTAGCGGGCACCCGTCACCAGTTTCAGCTTTTCCGTCAGGGGAATGTTGAAAGAGAGGTAGCCGGCTTCCAGCTCGTTGCTGGCGTTGTAGCGGTACGTAGAGTTAAGGTCTTCCGTGAGGCGGAATCCGTCGCTGCCAATGTTCTGCGGATCGAAGATGTTGCCTACAGCCTCATTACGCAGCCCCTGCAGGCCATTCGCGTTCAGAGAGTAGCCAAAGGCCCGGGCATGGAAATCGCGCTTGCGGTACTCCAGGTAGGTGCCAGCTCCAATTTCTACGGCCCGCTCCCCCACTTGCACCTGGTGCTTCAGGTTCGCGTTGATAGTGTAGTTGCGCTCCGTAAGCTTCTGGTACAAGCGGCCAGCATTGTTCACGTCTACCTGGCCGGTACCGGGCGTCAGAATGGTTTCCGTGGGCTTACCACCTTCGTTAACTGCTGGCAGAGATTGGTAGGATGCCCGCCGCAGGTCGGGCTCGTTGCGGTTAGAGTATCCGTAGCCGGCTACCCAGTCAAAGCTGGTTTTATCTTCGTTGAAAGAATGCTGGCCGGCAAGCTGGCCAGTGTACGTAGTGCGGCCCTGGTAGCCTAGCTGGTAGCTGTTGCGCGTTGGGCGACCATCGTCATCGTAGCTCCGGCGGGTGGTTACCTGGTTGCGCGACTGCTGGTTAAACAGGTTGCGGAACTCCAGCCGGTCGCCGTTGCCTAGCACCATGTTAAAGTTCTGGATGGCACCAAGCCGCACGTTGTTCGACGACTGCTCATCCTTGATCTGATCAGTGCGCTGACCAACCCCATCATACAGGTTGCGGTTGATGTTGAAGCTGGTGAAGGTATTGGTGTAGTTCACCGACGTGATGCTACCTATAGCCAGGTCCTTGACGTTGATCTGGTCCATGTAGGCCGCATTGAAGCGGATATCGGGCATGGCCTTCAGCTTATAAATCGGGAAAGTGTTCTCGATTTGCTTGGCATAGAAGTCCCGCTCGTACTGCTGGTAGGCGGTGCTCAGCTCAGGGAAGCCGCCGGGCAGCTGGCGCTTCACCGCCCCAAAGCCAAAGGCATCGCCGGCCTGGGTTTTATCGGTGAAGAAGTCTTTGCCTGTGGTACCGTTGCGGTAGCCCGAGGAATAGTTGGCCGTGAATAGACGCTCGTTCTGAGCGGGCTTGCGCAGGTATACCTTTACTAGGCCCCCCGCGAAGTCGCCGGGCAATTCCGGTGAGGGATCTTTGAAGACCAGCACCCGATCAAGCAGGGAGCTGGGCACAATATCAAAGGAGAAGGACTTGCGGTCGGTTTCTGAGCTGGGTGCCGCTACATCATTCAGCCACACCGCGTTGTACCGGTCACTGAGGCCCCGAATCTGGATAAAGCGATTATCCACGATGGTTACGCCCGGAATACGACGGACCACTTCGGCCGCGTCGCGGTCCTGGGTTTTCACAATTTGTTCTGAGGAAACCCCGCTAACCACTACGTTAGCCTGCTTGATTTCCGAAATTACTGATACCTCAGTGTTGGTGCGGCGCACACCAGTTACTACCACTTCGTTTAGCTGCTGCTGATCTGATTCCAGCTTGTAGTTAACGGTAGTAGCTTGGCCGGCTTTAACGGCTACCTTTTGAATAGAGGCCGTTTTGTACGACACCGATGACACGATAAGCGTGTACTCGCCCACTGGCACTTTCTCCAACGAAAAGCGGCCATCCACATCGGTGGGGCCGCCAATTCCTGTGTTGTCCAGATGTACCGTGCCGCCTATAATACCCTCTTGGGTTTGGGCATCGGTGATGGTTCCTTTTATGCTGCCCGTACCCTGTGCGACAGCCGACGACAGGGCTCCGAAAAACAGCAAAAAAACGAGTGTGATTTTGGTAATTGTGTCCTGCATAGTGGCGGCAAAGGTAGAGTCGCCTTATTACCCCAATATGCCGCTTTGTTTACTGAATTGTTACGTCCAAACCCCTGCCTACGCTAGGCCTATCAGGGCCGCAACCAAATTTGAAATGTCTAATTTTCAGCAACTTACATTCATACAATATATCTGATTTTGGGGTATAGCAAGTAGTGGCCAGTAAGTACTGGCAACAGATCAGGCACCTGTGTTACACGCAGGGAATAGATCAGCTTGAAGCTATTTATGCCCCTCACTGTTGCCGCTACTCCCTGCCAGTATTTCGGGGGCGTTTGTAGTCCCGTATCTTATGCTGTCAAAGCAGCAACACGCACCTTAATAGCAGTAAAACGAATGCATAGTTACTTAGCCCCCATGCGGCAGGTAGTATCAACCACTGGCTCAGAGCTTCCCTGAGCCTGTGGGGTGCAGGCCACGCGGGCCGTATTATATAGGGTATGTGAGGCACGGTGCGCCAGCGGCCAATAAATGGGCAAACAACGCTACGGATTACGATGGCTGCCCCTCCTAGGCCAGTATTTTTTTCGCTTTCTAAAGAGCAGGTTACGAGCCGAAGGCGAACTTTCGCTGGATCTGGGTTTACCAGAACTGGTTTTGGGTTAGCTTTACGGCCTAACCCACATCTCACACCATATTCCATCCCAATGAAAGTTACCGTAGTTGGAGCTGGCAACGTAGGCGCAACCTGCGCTGATGTACTAGCCACCCGCGAAATTGCTAATGAGATTGTACTGGTAGACATCAAGGAAGGCTTCGCCGAAGGCAAGGCCCTCGATATCTGGCAGAAGGCTCCCGTAATTGGGTATGATTCCCGCACCGTAGGTGTAACCGGCGACTATAGCCGCACCGCTGGCTCCGACGTGGTAGTTATTACCTCGGGCCTGCCCCGCAAGCCCGGCATGAGCCGCGACGACCTGATTTCAACCAACGCGGGCATCGTGAAAACGGTAACCGAGCAGGTGGTAAAATACTCGCCTAACGCCATCATCATTGTGGTTTCGAACCCGCTGGACGTGATGACCTATCAGGCTCACCTCACCTCGGGCCTGCCCCGCGAGAAGGTGTTTGGCATGGCTGGCATCCTCGACACGGCTCGTTACCGCGCGTTCCTGGCTGAGGCGCTCAACGTAAGCCCCAAAGACATTCAGGCCGTACTCATGGGTGGCCACGGCGACACCATGGTGCCCCTCCCCCGCTACACCACCGTGGGCGGTATTCCCGTAACTGAGCTCATCGGCAAAGAAGAGCTTGACGCTATTGTGCAGCGCACGGCCGTTGGTGGCGGTGAGCTGGTGAAACTGATGGGCACCTCAGCGTGGTACGCCCCAGGCGCAGCTGCTGCCCAAATGGTAGAAGCCATTGTGCGCGACCAGCGCCGCGTGTTTCCCGTGTGCATTGAGTTGCAGGGCGAGTACGGCATCAACGGTGTATACCTCGGCGCTCCAGTTATCCTCGGCAAAAACGGCATCGAGAAAGTTATTGAGCTGCAGCTGAACGATGAGGAGAAAGCCCTTCTGGAAACCTCCCGCGGCCACGTGAAAGAAGTTATGGACGCCCTCGACAACATGAGCAAGGCAAACGCTTAGGTTTCCTGTTCTTCTGAAGGCTCTCGACCGGCCGTCTCACTTGCGTGGGGCGGCCGGTTTTTTATTTCTTGAGCGCCAGGCCACATTAGGCTAGCACGGATATATATCAACAATCATAATAACACGTCATCCTGACGTAGGAAGGATCTTGCCACGCGAGAACGGTTGGCCTAATGCCTCGTGCTAGCGTGAGAAGATCCTTCCTACGTCAGGATGACGTGCTTGTAATACTATGTTATTTATAAGGTCACTATTTCTGACTAGCTCGGAACAACTTCTGCTTTTCGTCCTTGGAGAGGCTTTCGTAGCCGGAGCGGGAAATTTTGTCTAGAATCACGTCAATTTCATCCTGCTCAGGTTTAGGCAGAGTGCCTTTCTTAACTGGCGCGGCAGCAGCAGGCGCAGCCGTGTTGCGGTGCGTTACACGCAGGCGAGGCCGGCCACTCAGTAGGCCACCTACAAACTCGCCCACGGCCTGCACTGGGCGGCCCAGGTCGCGGCCCGCCTGCAGCTGCTTGATGAACAGAAAGCCTATCAGCGCCCCCCCGATGTGGGCAATACCGCCGCCGGGGTTGCCCTGGTTGATGGCGATGATGGAGAGCAGAATAACTACAGCGGCAATGTACTTAATGCGTACCGGCCCAATCAAAAGCAAGTTGAAGGTGTACTCGGGCAGCAACGTAGCCGCCGCCATAATAATAGCAGTAACCGATGCCGACGCGCCCAGCAACGAGACATTAGGATATATGCGCAGGGCCGGAATGAGGTTGAAGCTCAGCAGAAAAAAGGCCGCGCCGGCTAGTGCGCCTAAAATGTACAAGCTCACTAAGCGCCGGTCGCCGAGGTATTCGCGCACCAGGGCACCAAACCAGTACAGGTTCAGTAGGTTGAACAGGATATGAAAGAAGCCTTCGTGCGTGAAGGCGTAGGTGAGCAGCGTCCAGGGGTGGCGCAACAGCGAGGATAAGTCGGCGGGCAGCTGAAACTGCCGAATGACGTTGGGGTAATACTCGAGGTAAGTACCCGTCAAACGCATTATGGCCTCAATCAGCACCAGCCCTACAAACACCAGCACGTTAATCAGCAGCAGCTGGTTTAACGCATTATCGCGGCGGCTGAAGGCAGTGCGAATGTCATTGGCAATACTCATAGGTGGACAAACAGGGGTAGAACGGAAAAATCAGCCAGACCAATAGATAACGGCCCACTGCTCCGGATGATGCAGGCAGGTGTCGCAATTTTCAGGCAACCTTTCCACAGGTGGTATTTTGCTGCCAAGCTGGCGGTAAGACTGGCAAGTATAGCACTAGGTTTTTGATGTTGAGCGGTTACTTAGCCTGGCTCAGTACATGCGAGTGCGGTTGCGCTGCCAGAACAGCAACACTATCAAACCTACTAACAATCCTCCGAGGTGAGCAAAGTGCGCCACATTGTCGCCGGGCGCTTGGTGCACGCCAGTATAGAGTTCGTACAAGCCGTACAAAACAACTAGGTATTTGGCTTTAATAGGGAAGGGAAGTGGGAATATGATCAGCGGCGTATTAGGGAAATAGAAAGCGAAGGCCAGCATTAACCCAAACAATGCCCCCGATGCGCCCACCATAGGTCCGTTTATGCTGCGTTGGTAAACGTAGTCCATGCTCTCCAACGCACTCCTGATCAGCCCTTGGTCATCAGGAGTAGCGTGTAGCTGACGCACCACAGCCGCATATTGGTCGCGGTAGTCTGATGCGTTATGGTCTACAAAATCCATCAGATTCACATCCGTGGGGTCGGCCCGAAACGCCTCTATATCTTGGCGCATTTGGCGCACCTCATACGTGCGCAAACCATTGTAGAGTATACCGGCACCTAGGCCACAAATCAGCCAGTACGTCAAGAAACGCTTTGCTCCCCAGCGCTGCTCTAGCATGGGGCCAAATACTACCAAGCCCAGCATGTTAGAGAAGATATGCCCGAGGTTAGCGTGCATAAACATATATGTCAGGAACTGCCAGGGCTGAAATAGCGGAGAGCCAATAGGGTACAGCGCTAAAAAGGCGAGCGGGTTAAGTTGCATCGCAGCGAAGAACACCACCACATTAGCGATGAGCAGGTTGCGAACCGTAGGAGTTAGTTGAAACATGTAGGGCGAAGTTGCGCTGGTAGAGGTAACAAAGCAGCAGTAGAAAGTAAACCTCTTCCGCTGTTCCTGCTGAGTACGGCTGAAACGGACTTTTGGCCGCCTCATAGCACGAGCTTCTGCCCATAGCTCCCCAAAGCCAAAACTGGAGAAGCTACGGGCTGAAGCTCACACAGTAGGTGCTAGGCCACTTAGCGGGTGAAGAAGGCCTGTAGCTCGCTGAGCTCCAGCAGCACCAGCGTGCGGCGGCCATCGGGCGTGTAGTTGGGCACGGAGCAGGCAAAGAGCTTATCTACCAGCGCCGTCATCTCAAAGTCAGAGAGACGGCTACCGGCAGCACTGGTAGCTACCCGCCGGGCCAGGGCGCGGGCCATCTGCTCACGCCGGTCCAGCTTCACTGGCCCAGCGTGCGTGCGAAACTGTTCAATGAGACCTTCCAACAACTCTTTCTCGTCGCGGGCCGGCACATCGGCCGGGATGCCTTCCACCGCAATAGTGTACTTACCAAAATCGGAGAAGCGGAAACCTAAGGCTTTCAACGGCTCTTCCACTTCCCGCAGAATGGCAAAGTCCTGGGGCGTAAATGTAACCGTGCGCGGAAACAGCAACGTCTGCGAAGCACTGGTTTCGCGCTCCAGGGCCTGCGCGTACTGCTCAAACAGAATTCGCTCGCGGGCAGCTACCTGGTCAATCAGCATTACCCCCGATTTTACCGGCACCATCAGATACTGCTGGTGCAGTTGCAGCACCTTATTACCAGGCGCGGCGGTTGCGGAAGCCTCGCGCAAAGGCAGCTCCGGGGTGGCCGCCGATGGCGCGGGCAGCACGAAGGGCGCCGCACCCTGGCCTACTGGCTCCTCAGATCCAGCTAGGCCATTCGTTACGTTGCTGGGCAACTCCGGCGCCGTCTGCTGGGCGGCTTCCTCTGCCTGGCGCGCGGCCGCAATGGCCGCCGCCGAAGGCACCGGTACCCCAATAGCAGTGGCCTCACGCTCCACATCGGGCACCTTCACTTGCTGTAGGCTCTTATAGAACTCTTCCAGCTCCCGCTTGGCCTGGTCGGTGGGGCGGGGCGGCAGCTGGCGCTCATACGCATCAGCGCGTCCCGACTTCGACTCATTCTTACTGGGGGTGCTGGCGGCGCGGGCTGCGGCCGAGGCCAGCGCATCGGGCTTAAAGTCGCCGGCAAAGGGGTTCTGCTCATTACCCGACAGGCGCAGGGGCTGAATGGGCGCAAAGTTTACGTCGCCGTCAAAGTCCAGCGATGGAGCCATGTTGTGCAGGCCTAAACTCTGTTTCACGGCGGCCCGCACAATGGCGTATACAGTCTTCTCGTCCTCGAACTTGATTTCCGTTTTGGTGGGGTGCACGTTGATGTCAATAGTCTTGGGGTCGAGCTCCAGGAACAGCACGTAGAACGGGTGCGTGTCTTTGGGCAGCAGGCCCTCGTAGGCCGTCAGTACGGCATGGTTGAGGTAAGCCGAGCGGATAAAGCGGTTGTTCACGAAGAAAAACTGGTCGCCGCGGCTCTTCTTCGCCGACTCCGGCTTACCGATGTAGCCCTTCACCGAGATAAAGGGCGTTACCTCCTCTACCTGCGCCAGCTGCTCTTTGTAGCCATTACCCAGCAAGGCTACAATGCGCTGGCTCAGCTTGCCGGCCGGCAGGTTAAACACCTCCAGATCATTCTGAAACAGCGAGAAGCTAATCTGCGGATTTGCCAGGGCCACGTGCTGAAACTCATCTAGAATATGGCGCATTTCCACCGCATTGCTCTTGAGGAAGTTACGGCGAGCGGGCACGTTAAAGAACAAGTTCTTCACGCTGATGCTCGTGCCATCGGGGCAGGCCACGGGCTGCTGGCTGGTAATCTGGGAGCCTTCTACCAGCAGCAGGCTGCCGGTATCCTGGCCGCGCTGCTTGGTGCGCAGCTCTACCTGGGCCACGGCCGCAATACTGGCCAGCGCCTCGCCCCGGAAACCCAGGGTGCGAATACGAAACAGGTCATCGGTGGTGCGGATTTTACTGGTGGCATGGCGCTCCAGGCTCATGCGCGCATCCGTAGCCGACATGCCGGTGCCATTGTCTACTACCTGCACCAGCTGCTTGCCGGCTTCTTTAACAATAAGCTGCACTTGGGTAGCCCCGGCATCCACGGCATTTTCCAGCAGCTCCTTCACTGCTGAGGCCGGGCGCTGCACTACTTCGCCGGCGGCAATCTGGTTGGCTAAATATTCGGGAAGCAGCTGAATAATATCCGCCATAAACAACTAAAATCAGAAGAAAAAAGAGGTGAAGCGCTGGCCTGAAAATGACAGCTATCCGCCTGATAACAACCGGCGTCGGGAAAATATCCGTAAGTTTGCGGCCAACTTTTGTGTGTGCTGCATGAGACGGATTCTTCCGCGCATACGTTAGGGGCTTGAAAAGGCAAAGTGCGAGGGCCAACAAAAAGGGCTCTTGGCCTAACCAAATCCAGCTCCTCACACGCTTCTACGAGGAGGCAAAAGTAGGGCTTTTGCCTCGCTTTTCACCTTACATTAACCTCAGCACGAACTACGGGAGCCGATGCTCAAAGACTTTAGGATTGGACTCTTCTTGCTCCTCCTGGCCATCACGGGTCTGATCATCTCCTCCTCCGCTCCCCGGGTAGAAGAGGTGCGTCCCATGTCGGTGGCGGAGCAAAATTGGGTCGATAGTGTATTCAGCTCCCTGACGCCCGACCAGCGCCTGGGGCAGCTGTTTATGGTAGCCGCGTACTCTAACAAGGACCGCAAGCACACCCAGTACATCGACTTCCTGGTAAAGAACTATAACATTGGTGGGGTGATGTTTCTGCAGGGCGGGCCGCGCCGGCAGGCCATTCTTACCAACCGCTACCAGGCCAGCGCCAAGGTTCCCCTGCTGGTAGCCATGGACGCCGAGTGGGGCCTGGATATGCGCCTCGACAGCTCCATGCACTTCGCCAAAGGCATGACCCTGGGCGCCATGGACGACGACCAGTACGTGTATCAGATGGGCCGCGAAATTGCCCTGAAGATGAAAACCCTGGGCGTACACGTGAGCTTCTCGCCCGTTATCGACGTCAACTCCAACCCCAGCAACCCGGTTATTGGCAACCGCTCTTTTGGCGAAAACAAGGAGCAGGTAGCCAAGCGCGGAGTGGCCTACATCCGGGGGCTGCAGGACCACGGCATTATGGCCGTAGTAAAGCACTTCCCCGGCCACGGCGACACCGATGTTGACTCGCACGTGGCCCTGCCGGTCATCAACTCCGACATGGCCCGCCTGACCAACGTAGACCTGTACCCCTTTCAGAAGTCGTTTGAGGCGGGTGTGATGGGCGTGATGGTAGGCCACCTTTACATGCCCCTTTTCGACACCGTCCGGACGCTATCGGCTACCATCTCCAAGAATCTGGTGACAGGCCTGCTGAAAGAAAAAATGGCTTACCGCGGCCTGGTGTTTACGGATGCGCTGAACATGAAAAGCGTATCTAACCTCTACAAACCGGGCGAGCTGGATGCCCTGGCCTTGGCGGCCGGCAATGATGTGCTCCTGTTTTCGGAGGATGTACCCATGGCCATTCAGAAGATCAAGGACATTCTGGCCGCTGGCAAGCTAGACCAAGCCGACGTAGATGCGCGGGTGCGCAAAATCTTGCGCGCCAAGTATTGGGCGGGGCTTAACCGATACCAGCCTGTTGATGTGCCTAATCTGATGACCAACCTGAACCGGCCGGTTAGCCGCATGGTGCAGCAGCAGATTTATGAGCACGCCACTACTATAGTTAAAAACGACGACGACCTCCTCCCCTTCCTGCGCCTGGATACACTGCGTATTGCCTCGGTGACCATCGGGTCTGACGCGCCAACGTACAAGGAGATTATGGGCAAGTACCAGAGCGGCCCCGTGTACGCGGTACCCAACCGCTACGCCCCCGACTCGTCGTTTGCCCGCTTGCTCACGCGGCTTACCCCCTACAACGTGGTGGTGGTGAGCTTGCACAACATGAACAACACGCCCGCCCACAACTACGGTATTGGGGATGGGGCGCTGAAGTTCCTGAAAGCATTGCAGGCTAACCCGAATCTTAAAACGGTGGTGGTAGCCTTCGGCAACGCATACGCTCTGAAGAACCTGGCCGATGCCCGGACACTGGTGTGCGGCTACGAGGATAACTACGCCTCGCAGCTGGTGATGCCGCAAATACTATTTGGCGCCCTACCCGCTAAGGGCCGCTTGCCTGTTACGGTATCGGAAACGCTGAAGGCGGGCCTGGGCCTACCTACTCCCGACTACAAGCGCCTGCGCTATGGCACTCCTGAAGCCGCTGGCCTAGACTCGCGCGTGCTGGCTCAGATTGATAACGTAGCGCTGGAATCAGTGGCCTATGCGGCCGCGCCTGGCTGCCAGGTTCTGGTAGCCAAAGACGGCATGGTGGTCTTTGATAAGAGCTACGGCTACTGCACCTACGATAAGTCGCAGCCGGTAAACAGCAGCACCCTTTATGATCTGGCTTCCGTGACCAAGGTGGCGGGCACCCTGCAGGCTATTATGTACCTGAAAGACCAAGGCAAACTTAGCCTGGATGAGCGGGTATCCTCGTACTTGCCGGAGCTAAAAAGCACCAACAAGCGCGAAATGACGGTGCGAGAGGTGCTTATGCACCAGGCGGGCCTCAAGCCTGGCATTGCCACTTGGGAGAAAACGGTAACCAAGACCGGCCCAAAACCCACGTTCTACGCCAGCACCGCCTCCCCAGACTTCCCTCGTGAAGTAACCCCCGATCTGTTCAGCCTGAAAACCGCCGACGACTCCGTTTGGGTGTGGGTGCAGCGCTCTAGTCTGTTGCCTAAAGTAAAAGGCAAGTACCCTGTGGAGTACAGCGACCTGAGCTTTATCATGCTGAAGCGCTTAGCTGAGAAGCTGCTCCAGGAGCCCATTGACGCTTTTCTGCAAAAGAATTTCTACCAGCCGCTCGGGTTGGGCACCATGACGTACAACCCGCTGGATAAATTCCCGAAGTCGTGCATTGCACCTACTGAGAACGACACTTACTACCGCCACACGCTGCTTCAGGGCAGCGTGCACGATCAAACGGCTGCCATGCTCGGGGGCATTGGGGGCCACGCGGGCCTGTTTTCGAATGCCAATGATCTGGCCATTCTGATGCAGATGAACCTGCAGAATGGCCGCTACGGTGGCAAGAAGTTCTTTCAGAGCCCGGTGGTATCGGAGTTTGCGACTAGCAAGGAAGCCGGCAGCCGCCGCGGCCTGGGCTGGGACCGGGGCGACCCATCGAAGCCGGAAGGACCAACCAGCAACCTCTCGCCGGCCAGCACTTTTGGGCACACCGGCTTCACGGGAACCTGCGTGTGGATGGACCCCGAAAACAAAATCCTCTACATCTTTCTTTCTAACCGTGTGTACCCTGATGCAGGCAACAACAAGCTGCGTCAGTTCAACATCCGGACCCGTATTCACGACGTGATTTACAAGTCGTTGCAGAAAACATGATCTGTTGTCAGACTCTTTTGCTTCTCTGATCTGCCCCGGCGGCAAGGCATCCAAGCGGGATGACTTGCCGCCGGTTTTTTTGTGCCGCTCACCTTTTGGCAAGCGGTACGTAACCAAATATTAATGCGGAGCTTCCTGTTAGCGGCCGCAACGGTTCGGCTTCGGCTGTGTCCGTTGCACGTTGAGGTAATTCCCCTTTCACATTCACACTCCCCTCTTCGCCTATACCCACCGCGGTAGGGCGCTAGCTGAAGCTCCCCATGAATATCGGCATTGTCTGTTACCCTACTTTTGGCGGCTCCGGCGTCGTGGCAACTGAACTAGGCAAGGCGCTGGCCCTCAAAGGGCACCGCGTGCACTTTATCACTTACAGTCAGCCCGTACGTCTCGACTTCTTCAACGAGAACCTCTTTTACCATGAGGTGTACATCCCGCCGTATCCGCTGTTTCAGTTTCCGCCGTATGAGTTGGCCCTGGCCAGCAAAATGGTAGACATTGTGCAGAATGAGAAGCTTGATGTATTGCACGTGCACTACGCCATTCCACACGCCTCAGCGGCGTACATGGCCAAGCAAATTCTCATAACCAAAGGCATTCGGGTACCCGTCATTACCACACTGCACGGCACCGATATCACGCTAGTAGGCAAAGACGCGAGCTACGAGCCGGTAGTTACCTTCAGCATCAACCAGTCGGATGGCGTAACGGCCGTTTCGGCCGATTTGCGCCGCGAGACCTATGAGTACTTCGCCATTGAGAAGGACATTGAGGTTATTCCCAACTTTATCAACCTAGAGCGCTTCAAGAAGCAGAACAAGAGCCACTTCAAGGCAGCTATAGCTCCCGATGGCGAAAAGCTACTTGTGCATACCAGTAACTTCCGCTCAGTAAAGCGGGTGGAGGATGTGGTGCATATTTTCGACGGGGTGCGCAAGCAAATCCCAGCCAAGCTCCTGCTAGTAGGCGACGGCCCTGACCGGCCCCGCATCGAGAAGATTTGCCGTGACTTAGGCCTGCTCAGCAACGATGTGCGCTTCTTGGGTAAGCTAGAAGCCGTGGAAGAGGTATTGAGTATTGCTGACTTGTTCCTGATGCCCTCAGAGAAAGAAAGCTTTGGCCTAGCGGCGCTGGAGGCTATGTCGTGCGAGGTGCCCGTCATTAGCACCAACGCGGGTGGCATTCCGGAGCTGAATGTGCACGGGGTTACGGGCATGGTTAGCAACGTGGGCGACGTAGCCGATATGGTAAAAAACTCGCTTTACGTTCTCGAAGACGACAACCTGCCGCGCTTCAAAGAAGCAGCCCGGGCCCGGGCCGAGGAATTTGCCGTTGATAACATTGTACCTCGCTATGAGGCTTGCTACCAGCGGGCTATTGACGCGCAACTGGCAGCCGTATAAGGTAAGAACACACTCTATGTTGAGCCCGGAAGCCAGAAATGGTCTTCCGGGCTCATTTATTATACTTTATTTGCATTATGGTATTCCAACGGGATACTGCCTTATCTGTTTCCGGCTCGCAGTAGGGCCGTCTTTTGCATGCTTATGAAATCTCTTTCCGCCGTTATTTGCTTACTCACGCTGCCCGTAGCAACCGCTTTGGCCCAAAGCAGCGAACCTGGTCCTCAGACCCTCGATGACACTTATGGATTTCAGGGTGCCCGCTTTGAAACCTCCGTTTCTAGCTATAAAGACATGGTGCTGGCAGAGAAAGCCGGAAAGACCCAGTACTACCGGCGCACCGGCGAGCAAAAGAAGCTCGGCAACGGCGAGGTAACCGATATCACGTATGGCTTTTACCAGGGCAAGCTAGCTGTGGTTATGCTAAAAACCTATGGCCAGACCAATAGCCAGCGTGTGCTGGAAGCCCTGCAGGAGCAAGCTGGCCCCGGCGTGCAAAACAACCGCTTTGCCCAACGCTACGCCTGGAATGCCAAACGGGTGCACATGAGCTACGACGAAAACGCCATGAGCGGCGACGCCCTCATTCTCATCACCTGCAAAAAGCTGAAGGAGCAGGAGATGAAGCAAGACCTTCGCTCCCGCCCTACCGCACCCCTGGGTAGCCGGTAAGACACTGAGTGGCCTAGGCCAGTAGCGCGAAAATCCGTTTTGCGACAAGCGGAGCGAGTATCCGGGGGTATGATCATCCGGAGAAACTCGCTGCACTCGTCGCGAAACGGACTTTCGCGTTACTTATACCTACTTTTTATGCAGGCTAAAACATGGCCACGGCCTCGCGCTTTACTGCCAAGAGGGCCTGCGCAGTAGGGTCGGCCTCATCGGTCATCAGGCTTTCGAGGATGCGCTTAGCCAGCTCCGGGCCACGGGCCTCTTTGGCATTTGGCAGGCTGCGGAATTGCGTGTTAATAAGATTCACCACGTTTTCCTGCCCTTGTTTGACGTAGGCCCAGGTTTCGGGCTGCATATAGAGCTGCTGGCTGAGGTTATGCTCTACCTCCGCCCGAATTTCCTGGAGCAGTAAGCGATGGTAATCAACGGCCGGAATACCAGCGCTGCTCACGCGTACCAGCAGGTTGCTGGGGGTAATACGCTCTAGCAGCATGGTTACGCGCTCCAGGGCCTGCAACCGTAAGGGTAGAGTGGTTTTGCTGGCTTCCATGCGCAGCTCAACCAAGCGGCGTTGCTGCTCTTTTTCGAGAAACTGCTGAAAAAGGAAATAAATGGTACCCGCCACAATAAGGGCTGGCAAAATGATTTTTAGCAGATCAAAAAAGTACGCGGTAGTATCCATGAGGGGATAAAGAAATAGAAAAGGCAGAAAGAATTTCGTGACTGGCCTAGCCAGATTTTACCAGAGTACAGTGAGCATACCCTAGCAGAAGTTGCTGCCTAGGCATTGCTCAATACGCTGAATAGTGGCCTAGGGCTGCACAAATATAGATGGTGAACCGTAGGCCCCGGTTTGTTGTTAAGGTAGCAAACGAAGTACGTACTCCGGTAGTACCCGGCACGCTCTGAGCGATGCATGTGGCTACTGCCGCCGTCTTCGTATCTTTGTCGCCTTACTTCTCTAACGACGAACACACTATGGCAACGGCCGTCTCCACGAAACTTGCTCCCATCACCCTCACCTCGCGCGCCTTGGTGGAGGTCCGGAATATCTTAACTGAGAAAAACGTGCCCGCTGAATACGGCTTGCGCGTGGGTGTACAGGGCGGTGGCTGCTCTGGCATGAGCTACCTGCTCGGTTTCGACAAAGCCAAAGATCAGGACGAAACTTTCGACCTGGACGGCGTAAAGCTGATCATGGATAAGAAGCACGCCATGTACGTTATGGGCATGGAAGTTGACTTCCAGGATGGCCTGAACGCCCGCGGTTTTGTTTTCAACAACCCTCAGGCCAAGAGCACCTGCGGCTGCGGCTCTTCGTTCTCAGCTTAATTTTTCAGAAGTTACTGGCCGCCCCTTACCCGGAAAGCCTTCTAATACTAAAAGCCCTGGCCTAGCGGTCAGGGCTTTTTTGTTTCTGGCTGTCTGTACCTAATGGTTAGGCTTTGGCTGGACTTAGCAGTTCTTACACGGCGGCCGCGTTTTCTACCTCGATGATAAGCTCGTCGTACTCATCGTGCTCCAGCTCAATGATGAGGGCGTTTTCGGCGTTATGCACGTCCCAGAAGATGCGCTTGTTATGCTGCAGGAAAGTACCCGCCGCAATAATACCAGGGATGTGGGTGCCAGGCATCCGGAATCCCTTCCACCACCCTTTTAATACTTCCGGGTCTTGCCGAATGCTTTTGATGTGGCCTACCGGAATCTGCAACTGGCTTTTAAAGGACCAGAGCTTATGCAACCCTTTTACCTGGAACAAGACGATGTCGCCTTCTTTACTCACTTCTACCATGATACTTTTACAGATAAGGGCAATGGAAGATATTGGCCGTAAGTTAGCGTTTCAGCCCAACCATCTGTCGTGTTGTAGGTACCAGAAAAGTTGAGTTAACCGTTGAGGCTCCTCCGCTGATTGCCTTAACCAGCTTACCATGTAGCACGCTCAGAATGGCACCGGTTTCCACCCAACTTCCTTCCATCATGCGCACTTTTCTACCTCTAGGCCTATTGCTCATTGCCGTGGGTGCCCAGGCCCAAGCCTTTACCCCCACGGAAATTGCTCGTTGGCAGCAGCAAGCCAAGCAGGTAACCATCACCCGCGACAACTGGGGGGTGCCGCACGTGCAGGGCAAAACCGACGCCGATGCCGTATTTGGCCTGCTTTACGCGCAGTGCGAGGATGACTTCCCGAGGGTAGAGACCAACTACCTTGATGCTATTGGGCGGCTGGCGGAAGTGGAGGGTGAGTCGGCTATTTACCACGACTTGCGGGCGCGCCTATTTATGGATAGCACCCAGGCCATCAGCATCTATAAGAAGAGCCCCAGCTGGATGAAGCAGCTCTTGGACGCCTTCGCCGATGGCACTAACTACTACCTCTACACCCACCCTACGGTTAAGCCCCGGCTGCTGCGCCGCTTCCAGCCCTGGATGCCGCTCATGTTCAGTGAGGGCAGCATTGGCGGAAACATCAGCGTGGTGCCCCTGGAGCGCCTGAAGAACTTCTACGCCAACCGTAAATCCACCTCCTGGCAGCGGCCCGATTTTGAGAAGGCAGAGCGGGAACCGGTGGGCTCCAATGGGTTTGCCATTGCCCCGGCCAAAAGCGCCAGCAGCCACGCCCTGCTGCTCATCAACCCCCATACCTCCTTCTATTTCCGCCCCGAGGTGCAGGTGACCAGCGAGGCCGGCCTCAATGCGTATGGGGCCGTGACCTGGGGCCAGTTTTTTGTGTACCAGGGCTTCAACCAGAACTGCGGCTGGATGCACACCTCCAGCCAGGCCGACTCCATGGATGAGTACCTGGAAACCATTGAGCAGAAGGATGGCAAGTACTACTACCGCTACGGTAAGAAGCTTCGCCCCGTGCAGGTCACTACCGTGTCTATTCCCTATCTGCAGGGCGGCAAACTGGTGCGGAAGGAGTTTACCACCTACCGCACCCACCATGGCCCCGTGGTAGGTCAGCAGGCCGATGACAAGTGGGTGACGGTACGCATGATGGATATGCCGCTGGAGGCGCTGGAGCAGTCGTACCTGCGCACCAAAGCCACCGACTACGCCAGCTTCAAGGAGACCCTCAAGCTCAACGGTAACGCTTCTAACAACACCGTGTTTGCCGACAGCAAGGGCACCATTGCCTACTGGCACGGCAACTTCATGCCTCGCCGCGACCCGCAGTTTGACTGGAGCCAGCCGGTAGATGGCAGCAACCCCAAAACTGACTGGAAGGGCCTGCATACGCCTGAGGAAATTGTGCAGGTAATGAACCCCGCCAGCGGCTTTATCCAGAACTGCAACTCCACGCCCTACACCGTATCGGGCCCCAGCAGCCCCAACAAGGCCAACTACCCCACCTACATGGCCCCCGATGCCGAGAACTACCGCGGCATAAATGCTGTGCGCGTACTCAGCCGCAAGAAGGTATTTACGTTGGATACACTCATTGCTGCCGCCAAAGACCCTTACCTGGCTGGCTTTGAAGAGCTGATTCCGGCGCTAGCCAAGGATTTCCAGTACGTACTGGATAGCACCAACCCGCCACAAGGCGAGGTAGTAGAAGCCATGAAGCTGCTGCAGGCCTGGGACAAACGTTACAGCAAAACCTCGGTGGCGCAAACGCTGGCTACTTACTGGGGCGAGAGAATCCTGCGTTTGGCCCGCCCCCGCGTACCCGCCAACCAGGTGCTGGACTACATTAGCCTCATCAAGTTCACCATTGCCAACACTACGCCCCAGGAAAAGGTAGCCGCCTTGCAGGAAACGCTCGATGAGCTGACCCGCGACTTTGGCACCTGGAAGAAGCCCTGGGGTGATATTAACCGCTTCCAACGCCTTACCGGCAACATTCAGGAAACCTACGACGACCAGAAGCCCAGCCTGCCGGTGGCCTTCACCTCCTCGGCCTGGGGCTCGTTGGCTGCGTTTGGCTCTCGCACCTTCCCCGGCACCAAGAAACGCTACGGCTACGTAGGCAACAGCTTCATTGCGGTAGTGGAATTTGGTCCGCGGGTAAAGGCTCGCTCGGTGCTGGCCGGCGGCAATAACAACCAGCCTTCCTCCCCGCACTTCACCGACCAGGCCGGCCTGTATGCAGAGGAGAACTTTAAGGATGTGCTTTTCTACCCCGAGGACGTGAAGCAGCACGCAGAACGGACGTACTCGCCGGGTCAATAGTGGCCTAGGAAGATTAAAGGTTACGTTTGAACGCGAGATGCTTCAGCTCCGCTCAGCATCTCGCGTTCAAACGTAACCCTCTTCGACTAACTAGCTTTACTTACCGCTGCGCCGCAAGCTGCAGCTTGCGCCTATTTTGCTACTCATTTAAAATATGTAGCATACTGAGTGGGCATTGCATCTAGCGGCTTAATCAGTATGTCTTTATAGAACACTTCAGCAGCTTCGCTTTGCAGTTGAATTTTGCCGTGCGTAAGCGGCTGACGCTGCCCGTTGACTACGGCTCCGGAGTTATCAACTGCCAGCACTACATGCCCATTTACAATATGTATGCTGCGGCCGTTCACGTTAATGAGCTCCAGCTCATTCCATTGGCCGTTAGGCACTTCGTAGTTACCAGATGCTTGGCAAAACCCAGGCCCACCGCGACCCATCGTTACGGGAGCTGCCTTAGGGTTGTAGCGTAGGGTATCCTTGGTCTTGTTGTATGCCGCTTTGATGTTGGCAGTGGAGTTGGCAATGCACCAGAAGTCGCCCATAGCGTTACCTCGTTGCCCTTCTGATACCTGAAACTCCTGGCTTAGCATCCAGCTGCGCCAGTAGTCCACGCCGCATTTGCCCTGGCTGTTGTACAGAATGCCGCTATCCAAGGGCTCATCGAGGCGGGGGACCCATTTTTTGGTGCCCCATTTCACTTTTAGCTTCAGGTGGTAGTTGGTGAAATCCTGCTTGGTAAACACACAGCCGTAAATTTCGCCGCTGATGCGCAATACCGGCTCTCCCGCCTGCATCATGACCGAGAAAACGTTTGCCTCGTTTTTGTTGTAGCCAATGGGAGTCAGGAGTTTACCCTGAGCATCGGTGGGCTGCTGCCCTTTATAGCCCAGCTGGTGGCGGTAGCTCTGGTAGGTCTGCCACTTGCTGAGGTTTTTGTCGAGCAGCGGCTCCCATCCTTTTGGTGCGGTGGAGGCAGTAGAAGTCAGGAGCAGGACGGCACTGGCTAGTAGGATGCGCGCATTTTTCATTATTCGGAGCAGATGAACGATAACAAGGTGTATTAGCTAGCCAATCTACTGATTTCGAGCAATCCTTAGTCGGGGCAGTAGGCCTAGCCACCTTTTACGTTACCTCCCCACTGGCTTGAAGCTGATAGCCGCCCCGCCACCGGGCGCCAACTGCAGCCTCAGCGTAGTTTTGCTATTTACCTTCTGCTTGCGGATTTGGTAGGCCTGGGGGTTTTGGTCCCAGGAGGCGCCTTTGCCATCAGCGTAAATAGTGGCTTCGTAGCGCTGGCCGGGGTTCAGGAAATTGAGCTTGACGGTTTGGGTGCGAGCATTTTCGTCGGTGATGGCGCCGAGATACCACTCTTCCTTGCCCTTAGCTTTGCGGGCGGTGGTGATATAGTCGCCGGGTTCCGCGGCCAAGATGCGGGTGTCGTCCCAGTCCACGGCTACATCCTTGATGAACTGGAACGCGTCAAGGTGTTGCTCATAGGCTTCGGGCAGGTCGGCGGCCATTTGCACGGGGCTGTACATCGTTATGTAAAGGGCCAGCTGCTTAGCCAGCGTGGTGTGCACCTGCTTGCCCTGGTTACGCTCGGGGTTCCAGCCTTCCAGCTTGATCTGGAAGATGCCGGGGGTATAGTCCATGGGTCCGCCCATGAGGCGGGTGAAGGGCAAAATGGTTTCGTGCTCGGGTGGGTTACCGGTGCTCCAAGCATTAAACTCGTTGCCACGGGCCGCTTCCGAGGCCAGCCAGTTAGGGTAGGTGCGGTGTAGGCCAGTCGGGCGTACCGACTCGTGCATGTCCACCATGATCTGGTTTTCACCGGTTTTCTGGGCGGTGCGGTTATAGTGATTCACCATCCACTGGCCGTCGTGGTGCTCTCCGCGCGGGATGATGCGGCCCACGTAGCCGGTTTTCACGGCGTTGTAGCCGTACTGCTTCATAAAGCGGTATGCGGCATCCTGGCGGCGCTCATAGTTCGTGACGGAGGAGCTGGTTTCGTGGTGCATCATCAGCTTCACGCCTTTGCCGGCAGCATAGGCCTGTAGCTCCTGCACGTTGAAATCAGGGTAGGGCGTTACAAAGTCGAAGACCTCCTCCTTCCAGTTATTGGCCCAATCTTCCCAGCCCACGTTCCAGCCTTCTACCAGCACGCTGGCCAGGCCATGCTGAGCGGCGAAATCGATGTAGCGCTTCACGTTGGCGGTGTTGGCGCCGTGGTGGCCGTTGGGCTTGAGCTTGCTCCAGTCGGTGGTGGCCAGCTTGATGTTGCTGGTATCGGCGTAGTTCCAGCTAGAGCGGTTCACGTGCATTTCCCACCACACGCCCACAAATTTTTGGGGCTTAATCCAGTTGGTGGTGGCGAAGGCGGTAGGCTCGTTCAAGTTCAGGATAAGCTTACTGGCCAGCACCTCGGGAGCTTGGTCGCTGACCACAATGGTGCGCCAGGGTGTATGCTCGGGTGCTTGCAGATAGGCGGCTGCGCCGGTAGCGGAGGGCACCAACTGGCTGCTTAGGCTGAAGCTCTTGGTATCCACGTTCAGCATCATGGCCGGATAGTTCACCAGGGCCGCCTCATGGATGTTCACGTACAGTCCATCGTCGGACTTGAGCATGAGCGGCGTTTGGATGCGTTGGGGCGCCGCCTTCTCCTGAATGGGCTCAATGGGCGTGGTGTTTACCTCGCTCAGGCGGGTATGGCTGTAGGTATACTCGTTGGAGTCGTAGTCGCCGGGAATCCAGAAGGCCTTGTGGTTGGCGGGCAGGTTGAACTCGGTTAGCTCCTGCTGCACCACAAAGTATGTGAGGCCGGGCTGCTGCGGAAACTCGTAGCGGAAGCCCAGGCCATCCTCATACAGCCGGAAACGCACCACTACGCGGCGGCCGTTGCTGGCGGGTTGCTGCAGCGTCACGGCCAGCTCTTTGTAGCGGTTCCGGATGTTTTTCACCTCGCCCCACACCGGCTGCCAGGTATCATCGTGCTGGCTGGAATCGACTTGCGCAATAGTCAGGCCCTTATCCAGCGCCGGCTGGCCTTGCAATAACATGCCTAAGCGACTAGGCTTCAGGACTGGCCTAGCTCCAAAGCGAAGCTGATACGTGGGCTCACCGCTGGGGCTGAGCTGAAAGCTGAGGGTGAGCTTGTTATTGGGCGAATGAACGGTTTGCGCCTGGGCAGAGAAACCAAGGAAACCAGCCAGTAGCAGGAAGGAAAGTCGTTTCATAAACGGAGCAGGAATGGAATAGGAAAGATACGTTGCCGCTTTCCAAGCCTGCTAGGCCAGTGTTGCCCGCTTGTGGTAGTGTGTTACCCAACGCGCTTCCCCAATTATTTCTGCTTCTTATACAGCGTCTCAAACCCTTTGTACACCGCCCGGTGCAGGATAGTGGCATGCGTTTCTTCGGGGAACGGCACGTATTCAATGCGCCCTACCCGGGCCGGAGTGGCGCGTAGCAGTGAAACCATCGACTCCGTAGCTTTCTTCATCTCGGGGCCTTCGTTGCCGAGGGCGACAAATACGTTGGCGGGAGTAGCCGAGGAGGTCTGTTTCAGCAACGTGGGAGCCTGCGCTACCAACGACTCATCATCCCACCACAGGCTGGGGCTGGCGATGATGTAGGTGTTAAACAACGTGGGCTTTTTCAGCAGCACCTCCATGGCAAACAATCCACCCAACGACTGACCTATGAGCGTTTTCTGCCCATTGGTGCGGTACGTTTTCTCTACATATGGCTGCAGGTCCTTCTCCAGAAACCGCATAAACGCGGCTGACTTACCCGTGGTCGGGTAGTCCTTCAGGTCCTTGGCATTGTGAGTGGGAAAGGTAAAGTCGCGCCGTCTATCCACCGTTGCAATGCCCACCACAATGGACTTGGGCAGCGCATCAATCCAGGGAAACGTCAGGTACTGCACCAGCCCTACGATGTGGATGAAGTCTTCGTCGGCGGAGCCATCCAGCAGGTAAATCACGGGGTACTTTACCTTGGGGTCGGCGTCGTACCCGTCGGGCAGGTAGATGTTCAGTACCCGGTCCTCGTTCAGCTGCACCGATTTGATACGGTCGATGTGGCCTAGCACAAACGGTTCACGCTTTGGCGCCGGGCTTTGTGCATTTGCGGCAGGAGTGGCCAGAATTAGCAGGAGCAGCAGGCCGTAGCTCAGCGCTACTTTAGAGAAGTTGGGTAGAAGCATGCAGCTAAGCTACTAGAGAAATACATCTGAAAGTCAAACGAACCGGTCATGTCGAGCTTGCAGAGATACTTCGCGTGCTGATGTTGCCAAACCATCTGTCATGCAGAGCTTGCCGAAGCATCTCTACCTCTGACTAATCAACTGGCCTCGGCTTCTAGCAACGAAGCGGTAGAGATGCTTCGACAAGCTCAGCATGACGTTCCATTGTTTCTTCTAGATCCAACGGTTCATGAGCCACCTCAAAACTCCAACCGCCTTCCCTGTTCCGGGAACACCAGTTTCAGTTGGAGCTTGTTGGCTTCGGTGAGCTGCTTTTTGATGAGAGCCTCGTTGCCGGGCGAAGGCTTGAGGTGGGTGATGATGACGGGCAGTCCGCGCAAAGCGGCCGGGCCGGTTAACTGGCCTAGCGCGTCCATTTCCTGCATCAACAGCGCCGGTGTAAGGTGGCCGAATAGCTGCTTCTCCGGCTGCGTATTGGGGTAGGAAGCTTCGATGAAGATAGCCTTGAGCTGGTGAGCCTTGATGAGCGGCTGCACGGCCTGCCATACGGTGCGCAGGTTCTGGCTTTGCTCCACGGCATCGGCGCCCGTGTCGCCGAGGTAGAGCAGGTAGCTACTGCCGTGGCGCACCAGAAACGCGGCGCTTTGGTAGGGCTTGCCGTGGCTGAGCGGAAACGCCTGCACCTGAAGCGCAGTGTTTGCAATGGCTGTTTCCTGCTGGGGTACCAGCGCCCGCAACTGGTATTTCTTTAGGGCTGGTGGGTTGCCGCCATCACCGAAGTTCGGCCAGGCTTGCCAGTTGAAGTAGTTGTTTTGGATGGTGGTTAGGCAGCTCTGAAGGCCATAGATGCTCTTAGGTGAATCATCGGGAGCACCAATCAGCATTCCGGCGACGTGGTCGAGGTGGGCGTGAGAAATAAGGTAGGCCTTAATCTGGTTGCGTACTACCTCACCAGCTGGCACGGAGAACACCTTGTTGCTGATGGCTTTCTCTACGCCGCTGTACACGGTACCGGCATCCAGGCAGATGTAGGAAGCGGAGCCAGCTGGAGCCACCAGATAGGCCGAGAGGTTGTTTTCCTGTAGGCCACCTTTTACACCTAGCGGAACTACCGTGAAGCTCGGCTGAGCTACAGCCGGCAGGGTAATCAATATGCTCACTACAAGCCAACTCCCTATCACCTTTTGTAAGGTTCTTTTGTCAGCATTCATTATTTACGCCTTCTGGTTCCACTCCCCCACTGTCATTTCAAAGCGCACCTCACCGCTCTTGGTGAGGCCCGTATCCTGCCAGCCTTGACGACGGTAGAACTCTTCAGCGCGAGTACCGCGCGCTGTGCTAAGCCACACGGTTCCGGAGGTTTGGGCGAAATACCAGTTTAACATCAACTCATGCAGCTGCTTGCCGATGCCAAGCCCGGCAAACTCCGGCTGCACAAAAAGCGCCCAGATGCTGTGGCCTAGCCTATCCGCAATGCCAAACCCCACAATGCCCCCGTTTTCCTCGCACGCCCAGCCTTTGCCGCGCTGGGTGAGGTAGTCGACGTAGTCCTGGGTTGTGACCAGGGCCGGGTTAGACAATCGGTTTTCCAGCACCGACAGCCTTACTACGCTGAGCTGCGGAATATCTGCCACTTGGGCCTCGCGGAATAGCATAGGAGCGCGCTTCAAGGTTTTTTGTGGCTTACCAGCCGCCGAGTATGGCTGAAATTATCTATTTCCGCGACAATCCGTTGATGTAGGATAGTGAGCAGAGCCGTTGAGCTAGGTTTACTACCTCCCTATGCAGCAAACCCCACCCGAACTACTTTTCCAGCGCGAACACCTTCTACAACAGCTTACCCAGCACCCGCTCTGGGATTTGCTCGTGATTGGCGGCGGCGCAACTGGCCTAGGCATTGCCCTCGATGGCGCCAGCCGGGGCTATAAAACGCTGCTGCTGGAGCAGGCCGACTACGCCAAGGGCACCAGCAGCCGCAGCACCAAGCTGGTACACGGCGGCGTCCGTTACCTCGCGCAAGGCGACGTAGGCCTGGTGCGCGAGGCTCTTTACGAGCGTGGCCTCCTGCTGAAAAACGCGCCGCACCTCGTCAAAAACCAAGATTTTATCATTCCGAACTACGACTGGTGGGGCGGCCCATTCTACACTATGGGCCTGAAGATGTATGATCTGCTGGCCGGCGAGCTAAGCCTGGGCGCCTCGGTGCACCTTAGCAAAGACGAAACCCTGCAGCGCCTGAGTAACATCAAGCCGCAGGGTCTGCGGGGCGGCGTGCTCTACCACGATGGGCAGTTTGATGATGCCCGCCTGGCCATCAACCTGGCGCAAACGGCCATTGAGCAGGGCGCCGTGTTGCTCAATCACTTCGGGGTGCACGGGCTGCTGAAAGATGCGCTAGGCCAGGTGGCAGGCGTGTCGGCTACCGACGAAGAAACCGGCACCACGTACGAACTGCGAGCGAAAGTCGTGGTGAATGCCACCGGCGTTTTCGTAGATGATATTCTGCAGATGGACCAGCCCGGTGCCCGCAAGCTGGTGCGGCCCAGCCAGGGCGTGCACATTGTGGTGGAGAAGTCGTTTCTGCCCGGCGATGATGCCCTGATGATTCCCAAGACCGAAGATGGTCGCGTGCTGTTTGCAGTGCCCTGGCACGGCCGCGTGGTGCTGGGCACTACCGATACCCCACTCCAGGAGCACAGCCTGGAGCCCCAGGCCCTGGAAGAGGAAATCGACTTCATTCTGCGCACTGCCGCCCAGTACCTCACCCGCGCCCCCCAGCGCAGCGATGCGCTGAGCATCTTTGCGGGTTTGCGGCCCCTGGCTGCTCCGCAAGACGGCTCCGAGAAGACCAAGGAGATTTCGCGCAGCCACAAAATCCTCGTCTCACCGGGCGGCCTCATCACCATCACGGGCGGCAAATGGACAACTTACCGCCGCATGGCCCAGGATACGGTCGACAAAGCCATTGCCCTCGGTAAGCTCCCCCTCGCTCCCAGTCAAACCGCTTACCTCTCCATCCACGGCGCTCAGCCTACTTCCGACCGCAGCAGCCACCTCTACGTGTACGGCTCCGACCTACCGGCCCTTCAGCAGCTCATAACCGAGCGGCCCGAGCTAGGCCAGAAGCTGGATGAAGCACTAGAATTCCTGCAAGCCGAGGTAGTGTGGGCTGCCCGCCACGAAATGGCTCGCACCGTGGAAGACGTGTTGGCCCGGCGCGTCCGGGTGCTGTTCCTGGATGCTCGCGCCGCCCTGCGCATAGCCCCAACAGTAGCCGCCCTGTTGGCTCAGGAACTCGGTAAAGACCAACAGTGGCAGGAGCAGCAAGTAGCTGGTTTTACGAGGGTAGCACAGCATTACGTGCTAAAGGAGAAACCAACAACGTTAGAAAATGCAGTCGTTTGAGTGGCCTAGAACGAGTACAGTGGACCCTCATGCTGAGCGGAGCCGAAGCATCTCTACCTCTGACTACCTCAACTGGCCTAACGACGGCTCAACGAAGCGGTAGAGATGCTTCGGCTCCGCTCAGCATGACAGCTAGTAAGGCGACGTCAGCATACGTGATACTTTGGCTCCGCTCAGCATGACAGTCTTTTCATTATTTGATAGAAGCTGGTTTTCATTTCAATAATTATCTATTTCCCATCCCTACCTCACCTCTACCCTACTTCCCATGCCGCAGTACATCCTTGCGCTCGACCAAGGCACGACCAGCTCCCGGGCTATTCTGTTTGATAAGAGAGGTCGCATTGTGGCGCAGGCGCAGAAGGAGTTCACCCAGATATTTCCCCGGCCGGGTTGGGTGGAGCATGATCCGTTGGAAATCTGGTCGACGCAGGCGGGCGTGGCGGCGGAAGCGACAGTGAAGGCGGGCCAGAACGGGAAGAGCATTGCCGCCATTGGTATCACCAACCAACGCGAGACGGTGGTAGTCTGGAACCGTAAAACCGGCAAACCCATCTACAACGCCATTGTGTGGCAAGACCGCCGCACCGCCGAGTACTGCGACCAGCTGCGTGCCGAAGGCCGCGAAGACCTGATCCGCAACAAGACTGGCCTCCTGCTCGATGCATACTTCTCAGCCAGCAAGGTGAAGTGGATACTGGACAACGTGCGCGGAGCCCGCAGAAAGGCCGCGGCCGGGGAGCTGGCGTTTGGCACCGTGGATAGCTGGCTTATCTGGAACTTCACCCAGGGCGAGCTGCACGTCACAGACGTCACCAATGCCTCCCGCACCATGCTCTTCAACATCCACACCCTGCAGTGGGACGAGGAGCTGCTGGGCCTGTTTGACATTCCCAGGAGCATGCTGCCCGAGGTACGGCAGTCGAGTGAGGTGTATGGCGAAACCAAAACCACCGTCTTCGCCTCCAAAATCCCCATTGCGGGCATTGCCGGTGACCAACAGGCGGCCTTGTTTGGGCAGCTGTGCACTAGCCCCGGCATGGTGAAAAACACTTACGGCACCGGCTGCTTCATGCTGATGAATACGGGACCGGAGCCGAAAGCATCGAGCAACAACCTGCTCACCACGGTAGCCTGGCAACGCAACGGCCAGGTAGAGTATGCCCTGGAGGGCAGTATTTTTATGGCGGGAGCCGTGGTGCAATGGCTGCGCGACAACCTCGGTATCATTAAAACCTCGGCGGAGGTAGAGCAGCTGGCCAAGCAGGTTAACAGTACTGGGGGCGTGTGCTTCGTGCCGGCCTTTGCCGGCCTGGGCGCCCCCTACTGGGACCCGTACGCCCGAGCTGCCATTTTCGGGATGAGCCGCGCCACCACGGCGGCCCATATTGCGCGGGCGGCCCTAGAGTCCATTGCCTTTCAAACCATGGACGTGCTGGAGGCCATGAAAGTCGACTCTGGCCTGCCCATCGCGGAGCTGCGCGTTGATGGGGGCGCGGCGGCAAACAAACTGCTCATGCAGTTTCAGGCCGATGTCCTCGACACGAAAGTTATCCGGCCGCGCATCACCGAAACCACGGCCTTGGGTGCCGCTTACCTGGCGGGCCTGGCCGTGGGCTACTGGCAAAACCTCGAAGAGCTTCAAGCCCTAGGCCAGTCCGATACCTTGTTCAGCCCGAACGCTTCCCAGCCAGGCATTCGGGAAAGCATCGAGAACTGGCACCACGCGGTGCAGGCCTTGCGGGTATGGTCGCACGCCCCACAGGGTAGCGCTGCCGAGCCCCCCCGGCCTAACTAAACACAAGTGGGCACTGCCAACATTCATTGACAGTGCCCACCAAGCAGCTCTGAGGTATAGGCCTAGAAAGCGCTATTTGATGAACCGTTGCGTGAAATTCTGGTTGTCGGCCGTAGTGAGGGTTAGTTGATACACACCTTTTTTGAGGGCCGATACATCAATGCTTTCCGCCTGTAACTGTCCGCTGCTCACGGTTCTTCCAACGCCATCAACAATTTTGTACTGGCTGCCCATCAGGTTCGCGTCGGTTTGAATGCGCAGGCTGCCGTTTTCCACCGGGTTCGGATAGATCTGCAGACCAGCCGCTCGTGAACTGGCAGTACCGTCGGCACCCACGGCCGACGATGCTTGCGTGGCTGTTAGTGCGGTAGAGGTGGCCTTCGTAATCCGGATCCAGTTGATGTTCCAGCCGCCGGTTTGAGCAAATACGCCGAAGTTGTAGGTACCAGCATTTACGTTTACCGTCTTGGAAACCGTGGTCCAGTTCTGCCAGCCGCCGGTAGCCGGAATGGTAGTGTTGCCAAGCTGAATAGAGCCCGCATTCAGGTCTGATGATAAGGTGCCACCGCTGGGGCTGGCCACACGGTACTCAATGTTGTAGGCGCCCGACGTGGGGAAATTAACGTTGCTGTACGCCATCCAGTCGCCGGCGTCAATGTAGGCCACATTCTGGCCGCCACCTGTATCGGTAGTGGTTTCAGTTTGCACGCCGTTCATGGAGCTGTAGGCCTCGGCCTGAATAGTGACAGATGAGGTAGTAGGCGGCGGCGTGGTAGTTGAGGTCAGCTGGTACACCCGCACATAGTCAACGTACATGGTGGCGGGCAGCTTGCTTTCGTCTACCGTCTGGCCAGGCCAGTTGCCGGCTACGGCCAGGTTTAGGAGCAGGAAAAAGGGGCGCTGAAATTCCTCGGTGCTGCCGGTACCGTTGGTGATGTTGATTTCGTGATACTTGGTGCCATCAACAAACCACTTAATGGCACTGGCAGTCCACTCAATGGAGTACACGTGGTAATCCTGGGGCGTGGTGATAATGTTGCCGCCGTACTCCGCGTGCCCGTTGCTGTCCCAGTGCACAGTACCATACACCTTGTTCTCGGCGTTGATGTGCTCCATCACGTCAATTTCCCCGCAGGCGGGCCAGCTAACTGTGTTGATGTTGGAGCCCAGCATCCAGAAGGCTGGCCACAGGCCCTGGCCCAACGGAAGCTTCATGCGAGCTTCAATTTTGCCGTATTTGAACTCCTTGAGGCCCTGCGTTTTCATGCGCGAGGAGGTGTAGGGCATGCCGCCTACGTTCTCCTTCTTGGCCGTAATCTGCAGAATGCCATTGGCCACGGTAGCGTTGGCGCGCTGGTAATACTGCTTCTCGTTGTTGCCCCAGCCGCCGCCGCCGGTTTCAAACACCCAGCTGGAGCTGATGCCGTTGGTAAACTCATCGGCCCAGACCTGCTGGTAGGTTTGGGCTTCGGCCTTGCCATGGCTTAGCAGTGCTAAGGCAGCTGCGCCCAGGGTAGTTAGTAAGAACTTTTTCATGGTGTTTTGGTGGGTATTGGTGGAAAGAACTGGAGCGGAGCAAGGCAATAGGCACGGGCAGAAACTACAACGGCCGCCTTTTAGGGCAGCCGCTTTTCGCTTCAGTAATCCAAACTACAACTACTCCCGGATGAGGTACCTCATCTTACTTGAATACAGCGGGGCAGCAGAGGTAGAGTTCAGACGATAGGCAGACGAAAGGCGGGTTAGAATACCCTAACATACGCACTTTGCATCCTTAAGTCCAGCACTAAAACACGCCCTGAAGCTCACAAATGGCTTTTTACAGTTCCCGCAATACACTTAGTGCACACACGGCCCAAAGCCTAATATGGCAGTAAGGCCCACCCGCCAGCCCATCAACCCAGGCAAAGCATCAGTTAAAAAACACTACAAAAAATTATGGCTTGCTGTTATTTTACTATTGCCACCCGGTTCACAGGTAGTCTAGCTGAGTTATTGTTGCTTAAAGTTAAAGGGGTACTGAAGATCGGTCAGGTCCTGGCTTAGCTGCTCCCAGTTGGGTACGTGCTTGGTTATTGCCAGCACGAGTTCCCGGGTGAGGGTTTCGCCTGCGTACACCCGCCGCACGGCCTCTGCGGAGATGCCCGATTCAGGCAGGGTTTCAGGCTCGTAATACTCCTGGGCCCAGTCTACGTAGGTGTGTGGGTCGCCATCGAAAATGCCCAGCATATCCTCGGAGCCATCTTCGTCGGTGGTCAGCTCGCCGGTTTGCCATTCCCCCTGTTCGGTGGTCCAGAGGCAGAAGGTGGTACCAATGGAATTTACGGGCTCCCCAAAGATGAACTCCTGATACATGGCCGGCAGCCCGCGCGTTACGGCCTCCTTCGCTGGCTCATCAAGGCCTTCGCCGTACCCATTAATCACGCACCCACCGGCTCGGAAAAGCACCAGCATTTGGTCGCCTTCGCCATCATTCATTTCAAATACAGCTTCCTGCTCATCCCAGGCGGGGTTGTAGGTGTAGTAGCGGAACTCAGGCTCTGGCGAAACAATAGCATCCAGAGCGGCTACTGCCTTGCAAATACGTTGCAGGTTCTCGCTATCCGGAAGGTCAGTGTAATTCTGCGTCGAAAGCATGTTGATCATGGTTGATGGTAGGCACTTTTTACGCCTAGGCCAGTAGTTTAGGTACAGTAGCAGATCAGGCTGTTCGAGGCAGTTCCTTGAAAAAAGAGTTGCTGTCAGCGTGGGGAAAGAAATACCTCCGGGTAGTGGCCTGGAGGCTAATTCCGATTATGCGTTCTGCTCACGCTGCCAGCAAGTGCCCACTTAATACGTGCGGGTCATGTCCTGGGGTACTGCCAGCACAAAATCAGCCTTTTGCTCATTTTCCTGTTCCAGCTTGCCCAGCTGCTCCTGCAGCACCGTACTGATAGTGAGCACGCGGAGCTTGGGGGTTTGCTGCCGCAGGTAGGCCAGTATGCCGTCGTGGTTATCAGAGTGGTAGCTGCCGTTGAGGTGCAGCAGGAGGTGCCCTTCCGGGCGGGCCTGGGCCAGGAAGTGGGCCATGGTGGCATCTTTAAGCGCCTGGGCCTGGATGATGTTTTGCACACCCGCGGCGTGAGCCGCATCGCCTCCAAACATCTTGGCCATGTTCTGGTAGCCGGGCAGCTCATAGTCAACGGTAAGCGGCAGCGGCATCAGCCAGACCTTTTCCTCCGTGGGCAAATCGTTTAGTACGGTTAGGCTGCCCTTAGCCACTTGTGAGGCGTAGCGGCGCGGCACGTTGGTACCCACCACCCGAAACTTCTGCTGCTTGGCTAGCTGCAGCAGGGGCTTATAGTCGGTAGCGTAGTTGGGCCAGGGGCGGCTCTGCTCCTCAAACTCCTTGTCGGTTAGCTCACCAGTGGTGTATTGGTCTACAAGCGGCTGCACATCGCGCTCAAACATCTCCAGGCCCAGCACCACCTGCCCCTGCTTCAGGCGCAGCAAGTCTTTCGTGAGCTGCAGCTCCAGCCAGTGGGCAATGGGGTCGTTGTGCTGCTCGCCAAAGAACACCACGTCGGCGGCGGCCAGCTCCTTCAGCATCTTATCGTAGGTTACTGGTTTACCAGCCGCCGTAAACAGGCGGTAAGCGGGTTTATCGTCCTTCATGGTGAAGCTAAGCAGCAGCAGGAGCAGCGGAAGCAACAGGAATTTTCTGGTCATCGGGAAACAAGGCAAAGCCAATGGGTACTACAAAACTGCCAACGCAAGTAAGCACAAAGCCCTGGCAGCTGCAGTATAACAGCTACCAGGGCTTGGTACGTTCAGCTATAAGCTACACCTGAAGTGGCCTAGCCTTTGTAGAACATCCACTTAGAGAGCTCTCCGTAAGTTACCTTCTTACCATACATCAGGATGCCCACGCGGTAAATGCGGGCGGCTACCCATACCGTGCCAATAAACCCAATTATCAGCAGCACAATAGAGAGAGCCAGCTGCCACATGGGTACCCCAAATGGCAGCCGGATAACCATGGCAATGGGCGAGGTAAATGGTATCATCGACATCCAGAAAGCCACGGGCCCATCGGGGTTGCGCAGAATAACGCTCACGCCAATGATGTAGCTCAGAATCAGGGGCAGCGTAATCGGGAACATGAATTGCTGGGTATCGGTCTGGTCGTCTACGGCGGCCCCAATGGCGCCAAACAGCGCCCCGTAAAGCAGGTACCCCCCCAGGAAGTAAATCACGAAGCCAAAGAGAATGGTGCCAATGGGCAGCTCCCCCAGCACCTTAAATACGCTGAACCGGTTGCCTATGGCCGTGGCCGCATCGGGCGCTTGCCCGGGTGCCATAGTAGCTCCCGCTCCCGCCGATGAGCCAGCCGCCACCGTGCGACCATCTTCGGTGGTGGTAGCACCAGCGGCAGCAACCTCCGTTTTCTTGGTCGACATTTTATCCAGCACGTAAGTACCCACAATGGTGGAGGCACCCCAGGAAAGTATGCCCCACAGTAAAAACTGCGTGAGGCCTACGGCGGCAATACCAATGATTTTGCCCATCATCAGCTGAAACGGCTTCACCGACGACAGCATCACCTCCATAATCCGGCTCGATTTCTCCTCACCTACCCCGCGCATAATCTGCACGCCGTAAATAAAGATGAACATGTAAATCAGCAGAGCCAGCGCGTATGAGATACCCGAGGTAGCCAGCGCGTTGCTGTTCTTCTCCTTCCCGCTTTCATCCAGGTTGATGCTGGTAACATCTACGTTCGACTTGAGCTGATCCAGCTTCTCCTGTGAGAGGCCCGACTGCTGCATCTTCAGATCGGAAAAGGTCTTGTTAAGGGCCGACTCTACCGCGGCTTGCTTTTTCAGGCTTACGTTGCCTTTAGCAAATAGCTGTACGCCCCCGGTATTTTGGGGCGAGAGGCCCGCGGGCAGGTACAGCAGCCCGGCATCATCAGACTTGAGGTAGGTCTTTTTGGCATCTTCCAGGTTGCCCTGCACGGGTACAAACTGGAGTTGTTTAATGGAAGTAAGGCGGCTACCTACGCCTTGCCCGCTGGCATCAAGCACGCGCACCACATCCACGGTGTCGTTGTCTGACATGGCAATTTTAGCCACGAAGAAACCGAAGCCCGCAATCAGCAATGGCACGAGCAGGGTTAAAATCAGAAAGCTACGCTTGCGTACCCGGGTAAGATATTCGCGTTGAGCAACAAGCCAGAATTTAGAGTCCATAGTAGTAGAGAGAATAGAAGTCAGGAATATGCCGTGAGCAGAAAGTGGAGCGACTACTGGCTTAGGCCACTAGCGGCTGGTTTCCAGCTCCTCCACCAGGGTTTCCGGCATCGTTTCGCGCACACGGCGAATGAAAATCTCGTTGATGCTCGGAATCTGCTCGCGAAACGCATGCACCTCCACCTGACTGATGAGGTAGCGTAGCAAATCGTTAGGCGTGGTGCCGGCGTGCAACTGAATACGGTCGTAGAAATGGCCGTTTTCGCGCTCTTTGTGTTCCAGCACCTCAAAATCGGGGTGCATTACCATCAGGCGGCCCTGGCCCTCTACCTCATAGGTGTGGGTTTTAAACTGATCCTTAATGGCGCCCACGGGCCCATCAAGCACCTTGCGGCTGCGATTAATCAGGGCAATGTTGTCGCACATCTCCTCCACCGACTCCATGCGGTGCGTAGAGAAAATGATGGTGGCCCCCTTGTCGCGAAGGTTCAGGATTTCGTCCTTGATGAGGTTGGCGTTGATGGGGTCGAAGCCGGAGAAGGGCTCGTCCAGAATAATCAGGCTGGGCTCGTGCAGCACGGTAGCCACAAACTGCACCTTCTGCTGCATGCCTTTGCTCAGATCTTCTACGTTCTTCTCGGCCCAGGCTTTAATATCGAAACGCTCCAGCCACCCTTTAATGCGCTGGGTAGCATCGGCGCGGCTCAGCCCCCGCAGACGGGCCAGGTAGAGCAGCTGCTCGCCCACTTTCATTTTCTTGTAGAGGCCTCGCTCCTCGGGCAAATACCCAATCTGGGCAATGTGGCTGGGGTTCAGCCGTTCACCTCGGAACCGGATTTCGCCGGAGTCGGCGCCCGTAATTTGCGTGATGATGCGGATGAGAGAGGTTTTGCCGGCGCCGTTTGGGCCTAGCAGCCCAAAAATGCTGCCTTCCGGAATATCCAGGCTCACGCCATTAAGAGCAACGTGGGCTGCGTAAGCCTTGTGCACGTCGATAGCTTGTAGAATTGATTGCACGGCGAAGAAGGGTAATGGTTGATCTGCAGCGAATGTAGAATTTTTACTATGTCTTGTAGGATGGATTTCAACCAACGGGCTGCTTTAAGCCTCTAACTCACGCAGGGCTCCTTCCAGTTGGTCGAGGTAGCGGCCGTAGCGGCGCTGCTGCTTGGCCTTGCCCACAACAAACAGCGCCGTTACTACAGCCGCAAACCCGGTGCAGCCCAAAATGAACACCGTAACGTTCCGGCCCCAGTGCTCGGCTCCGGGGCTCAAGTAAGCTAGCATTTCTGCGTGCGTCTTGTACAAAAACATCCCGCATACCACTAGCAGCACTCCAATGCCCATCATCCAGCTTGTTCGCAACACCTGACGCAGCTTCTGGGAAGTCGTTTTCAGTTGGTTGTAGAGGTCGGCGCTACCGCCTTCCATTTGCCGCACCAGCTGCAGGCGCCGGTACATAGACGCCGCCAGCATCACCAGCAGCGCCGCCACCAGCCCCACAAACATGAGGCGCGATTCGGTGGTGAGAGACTTCCGGTTGAGGATGTTGAGGAGGTTGAAAAGATTCAGCAACAGAATAGGAATGCTAAGCTTCATGTCCCGCTGAACATTTTGCTTTAGCTGGGCAATAGGACCGGTGGTGCGTTGGGCTAACATAGCGCGTAAATTTTGTTCAGTGGTTTCGGGAGTAGGTGCCGGGCCAGATGGCTGCTCCTGCCAGCGGCGGCGAAAATCATCGAGTTCCATTAGGCTGGTTGAGTTAGTAGGTGGCGAAGCTTGTCTTGCACGCGGTGCATTTTCACGCGCACATGGTTTTGGGTGATGCCCAGGATGTCGGCCATTTCCTCGTAAGTGCGCTCCTCCAGATACAGCAGCACGAAGGCCTTTTCCACATCCGAAAGCCGCTCAATGGCGCGGTATAACTGGCCTAGGTCTTCCGCATCGGGGCCCGCATCGGGCGGCGGAGCCACGTCCGGCACCGTGTCGCCGAAGCGCTCGGCCACTGGTTTACGGCTACGCTGGCGCAGGTCGGAGATGGCTACGTTCAGGGCAATGCGGTAGAGCCAGGTGCTGAACTTCGCCCTCGCCTCATACTGCGGATACGCCCGCCAGAGCTGCAGCACAATCTCCTGGTATAAGTCTTGGCGGTCGTCGGCATCGGCGCAGTACATCCGGCAGATGCGGTGCAGCATCGGCTGGTGGGCATTCACATAGGCCACAAACGGCTCGGCAGAAAGGGGGGTTGGCACAGCGAGGAGACAAGGGAAGCAATGTACACTACATGAGTCGGCGCGCTAGGTCAGGCATTACACTTCAACGCAAAATTATTTTGGAGCCTTGCTGCTTAGCTATAGGAACACTTGCTGGGACGAAGTTCCTCTGTGTATCAGCCTGCTTCAACAAGAGGCCTAGGCTACGTTTCTTAACACTGTTCAGAAAAATTCTAAATAACAGCCAGTCTATTTACAATGATTCCAAATAAGGTTTTATCTTTGTGCTACTGTCCACCTACCTACTGTTGTATTTATGACATTCAAGTACGCTTCGCTGGCACTAGTTGCGCTGGCTTTTGGCTTTTCTTCCTGCGATAAAAACGATAGTGAGTCAGCACCAGCTTTGCGGACTAAGCTGGATGCTAGCACATTAACTAGCTCATCTAAGTACACCGAATCGTTTAAGGATGCCAACGGGCAGTCAACGGTAGATCTGACCACTGCTAACCAGCGGCTGGATATGTTCTCGGAGCTGAACTCGTACATGTCACTGGTGGCTGTAGCCGCTCCGGCTACTCCCCAAACGCTGGATGTAGTTAAGCTGCGCGGATATTATGCCAACACTGGTGGCTACTTCACGGGTGCTGGCCTAAACTCTTCGGGCCTGCAACTCCGCAACACCACAGCGGCTTCGTTCCCAGCGAACAACGCAGAAACCGTCCGCACTTATATTGATACCAAGCTAGCCCAGCTGGCCACCGCCAGCCAGTCAGTAAACAACGTTGCTACGCCCGGCAACGCTGGTCGCCTGGGTCGTTACCTGGTTGATGCCAACGGATTCGAGGTTAACCAGATCATTCAAAAAGCTCTTCTTGGCGCTTTGTTGCTCGACCAAATCGACAACGTGCTGCTGACTGACAACGCACTATCAGCCAATAACAGCAAGGTGGTAGACGGCAAAACTTACTCTGAGCTGGAGCACAACTGGGACCTGGCCTACGGCTACCTCACCAGCAACGCCATCATGACCACCGACATCAACGCCACTCCTCGGGAGCGTTTCTTGGCTGGCTACCTGAATGAGAAGAATGGTCCGGCCTCTCCCGGCGTGTACCTGGCCTTCCTGAAGGGCCGTGCATCCATCGTCAATAACGATGCGGCCGGCGTGAAAACCCAGGCTGGCATTATCCGCACCGAGCTGGAAAAAACCATTGCCTTGGCGGCCGTATCGTACCTGACGAACTGGAAAGCTGCTTCTGCGCTTGATGTGAAGGCACACGCTCTGGGCGAGGGTATCGGTTTCATCTACTCGCTACGCTTCTGCAGCAAGTACGGTGCTGATGCAGCCTTCTCCGACAACATCCTCAACGGCCTGACGAGCGGCGCTCAGGGTGCTTGGAGCCTGACCAATGCCCAAGCTGACGTGGCCATCAACGCCATCAAAGCCAAGTTCAACATCTAGTAATTTCAACCTATTTGTGCAAGTGGCATTAGGCCAACGGGTGAGACAGCCGACGCTGCTTTTCCCGTTGGCCTTCGCCGTGCCCCTCTTCCGATGAAAAAGTCTGTATTATTTGCGCTGGCCCTCGTGTTTGCTGCGCTTGGTATTATCAGCTGCGGTAAAGACTCGGGCGGCGACCAGCCCAGCCCAGACGCCTCTGTTGATCGTAAAGCGCTGCTCACGCAGTGGGCCGATAGCTTGGTGAAGCCAGGTTACCAGCGCCTCAACGACAAGCTGGTGACACTGAAAGCCAAAACATCAGCCTTTACTGCCGCCCCTACTGCGGCCACGCTAGTGGCCGCTCGCCAAGCATGGCAGGCTGCCTATGTGGAATGGCAAAAAGTGGAGCTTTACGAGTTTGGCCCCGCTGAGCAGGTAAGCCTGCGCAATCACTTCAACATCTACCCCGCCGACGCAGCTGGCATTAACAGCAACATCACGCGCGGCACGTACAACTTTGAGTTGGCAACGGCTATTCCCCAGCAGGGTTTTCCAGCGCTTGACTACCTGCTTAACGGCATTGCCGCCAACGACGCGGCCATTGCGCAGCAGTACGCCACCTCGGCGAATCATCGCCGGTACCTGACAGATGTAGTAGCCAAGATGGAGCAAACCTTTGGTACGGTATACACCCAGTGGAACGGCTCCTACCGCGAGACGTTCATTAACAACACCGGCACCGACGCTAGCTCTTCCCTCTCGCGGGTTATTAATGCTTACTCGCAATACTTCGAGCGGTACCTGCGCGCTGGCAAAGTGGGCATTCCGGCCGGCACAATGAGTGGCACGCCCAACCCCGAAAAGATGGAAGCGTACTACCTGAGCGGTGCACTGCCTTTACAATTGGCTACCACGGCGCATACCGCGGTGCAGCAGTTCTTCAATGGCCGCGCTGGCCAGCCTTCTCTCAAGAGCTACCTTGATGCCGTAGGCGCCAAGGATAGCCGCACGGGACAATCCCTGAGCAGCTTCATTAGCACCCAGTTTGGCGTGTCATACCAGCGGCTCAGCTCCCTCGGCCCCGATCTGTACACCACCCTAACCGCACGCAATACTGACGCTGTAGCTTCCTACAACGAGATGCAAAAGGCCGTGCGCATGATCAAGGTTGATATGACCTCAGCGCTGGGCATTACGGTTACATATGTCGATAACGACGGCGACTAATGCTTAGTAGCTCCCTGCAGCGCTACTTCTCTTCACTTACCCCAGTGGCTCCGCTGGCTACGTTCCGGTTGGCTTTCGGGCTGCTGGTACTGGCCAGCGTAGTGCGTTTTTGGGCGAAAGGGTGGATTGCGGAGTTGTATCTGCGCCCGAAGTTTTTCTTCAGCTACTATGGCTTTGAGTGGGTGCGGCCGCTGGGCATGTACACGTATGGCCTGTTTGTAGTGTGTGGGTTATGTGCGCTGCTGGTAGCCGTGGGCTACTGGTACCGCACTGCCAGCATTGGGCTGTTCCTGAGCTTCACGTACATCGAACTCATGGACAAGAGCACCTACCTGAACCACTACTACTTCGTGAGTCTGGTAGCGTTGCTACTCATCATGCTGCCAGCCGGACGCTATTTCTCCTTCGACGCCCACCGGCACCCGCAACGCTGGCGTAACGAGGTGCCGCGCTGGACCGTTGATGCTCTGCGCTTGCTCATGGGCATAGTGTACTGCTACGCTGGCCTAGCTAAACTTAACTCCGACTGGCTGGTGCACGCTATGCCACTACGCATCTGGCTACCGGCCAAGAATGATTTACCCCTGATTGGGCCTTTGCTAGGCCAGTTGTGGGTGGCTTACGCTTTCAGCTGGTTCGGCGCCCTCTATGACCTGACAATACCGTACTTCCTGCTTAACCGCCGCACCCGGCCCCTGGCCTATGTTACCGTAGTGGTGTTCCATGTGCTGACGGCCATCCTGTTTCCCATTGGCATGTTCCCATACGTGATGATGGTGGCGGCGCTGATTTTCTTCCCAGCTGAGTGGCACGAGCGGGTACTGAAACGCCTACAGGGGCTGCTGCGCCGTGACTCCGCTCCTCAGCGGCCGGTGGTTCCCTTGCATTACAACCCTGTGCAGCGGCAGTTGTTACTCGGCGCACTGGGCGTCTTTTTCCTGGTTCAGTTGCTGTTGCCGTTCCGCTACCTGCTGTATCCTCATGAGCTGTTCTGGACGGAGGAAGGCTACCGTTTTTCCTGGCGGGTGATGCTGATGGAAAAGATGGGCCAGGTGCAGTTTAGGGTGGTCGACAGCCAAACTAAGCGGGCTTTGCTGGTTAACAATTACGAACACCTGAGCGTGCTGCAGGAAAAAATGATGAGCACCCAGCCTGACATGATTGTGCAGTTTGCTCACTACCTGCGCGACTATTATGCACGCCAAGGTGTGTATGCTCCCCAAGTGTACGCCGATGCCTACGTCAGCCTGAACGGGCGACTGGGCAAGGCGTTCATTGACCCTTCCGTGAACTTGGCCCGCATCCACGATGACCTGCGGGCCAAGCCCTGGATTTTACCCTTCGACGATGAAATTACCGGTTTATAGCGCGGCGCTAGTCGCTAGTATGCTCACAGGTACCGCCGTAGTAGCCCAGCAGGTTAGCCTGCAGGGGCGCGTACGTGAGGCGGGTAAGGGCCAGCCCGTTAGCGGCTGCGAGGTATATGTGCGTGGCTCTCGCCAAATTGCCCGCACCGACAGCGCCGGCGTGTTTACCCTGAACCGCTTGGCTCCCGGCCGCTTGCAGCTTCAACTTTCCTCTATCGGCCACGAGCCGCTACGCACTGAGGTAAAAGTGTCTGCCGAGGGCGGCGAGGTTGATTTTGAGCTAACCCGCCGAGAGCGTCAGCTCCGGGAGGTGGTAGTGGCCGCCCAACAGACCAAGTTCGGGCAAACGCGCTTGCGCGAAGTGGAAGGCACCGCCATCTTCGCGGCTAAAAAGTCGGAGGTCATCATCCCCGACAACCTAGTGGCCAACCTAGCTACCAACAATGCCCGGCAGGTTTACTCGCGAGTAGCGGGGCTAAACATCTGGGAAAGCGACCAGGGCGGGCTGCAGCTGAGCATTGGCGGACGAGGCCTAGACCCCAACCGCACAGCCAACTTCAACGTCCGGCAGAACGGCTACGACATTTCTGCCGATGCGCTAGGCTACCCTGAAAGCTACTACACCCCGCCCACGGAGGCCATCAAGCGTATTCAGCTGGTGCGTGGGGCAGCCTCGCTGCAGTACGGCACCCAGTTCGGTGGCTTGCTCAACTTTGAGCTACGTCAGCCCGAGCCTGACAAGACCGTAAGCGTAGTATCGCGCCAGTCGGTGGGCTCCTACGGCTTCTTTAATTCTTTCAATAGTGTGAGCGGCACGGTAAAGAAGCTCAGCTACTACGGCTTCGCCCAGTACAAGCGTGGCGACGGGTGGCGTCTCAACTCCCACTTCGACAGCAAAACAGCCTATGCCGATGTGCGCTACCAGCTAACGGAGAACTTGAAGCTTGGGGGCCAGTTTACTCACATGGATTACCTGGCTCAGCAGCCAGGGGGCCTCAGCGACCGGCAGTTTGCGCGCGATGCGCGGCAGTCGAACCGGGCCCGCAACTGGTTTGATGTTGACTGGAACCTGTTTAACCTGTCGGCCGATTGGAAACTCAATCCACGCGCAAATATTAACCTGACCACCTTCGCCCTGGTAGCTTCGCGTAAGTCACTGGGCTACCGGCCTAACTTCGTGGAGCGCGCCGACGACGATACGCAGCTGCGCGACCTGATTTCGGGTCAGTTCCGTAACGTAGGTCTCGAGGCCCGCTACCTAAATCGGTACGGCCTCGGCGACAGCAAGAGCGGAGTGCTGCTGGTAGGCACGCGCCTATACCGTGGCTACAGCCATAACGTGCAGGGCTTTGGGCCGGCGGGCCGCAAAGCTGATTTCCGCTTCGTTGACCCTTCGGAGGGCCTGAGCAGCCAGTCGTCTTACTCCGACTATCGCTTTCCTAACTACAACGCGGCGCTTTTTGCCGAAAACATCTTTTACTTCGGCGAGAAGTTTTCTCTCACCCCTGGCCTACGCTACGAGTACATCCGGACTCGCGCTGAAGGCAGCTATGGCAGCGTGGAGCGCGACCTGGCCAACAACATCATTGCCAGCAATACCTACCGGGAGCAGCGCACCAGCCCCCGTGGGTTTGTGATTGGAGGGCTGGGTGCCAGCTTTAAGCCGGTGGAACAGCGTGAGTTCTACGCCAACATTTCGCAGAATTACCGCTCCATTACCTTCAGCGACATGCAGCTTGCCAACAACTCACTGGTAATTGACCCTAACTTACGCGACGAGCGTGGCTACTCCGCCGACCTAGGTCTCCGTGGCGAGCAGGAACAGTGGCTGACTTACGACCTGAGCCTGTTTGCCCTGCGCTATAATAATCGCATTGGGGAAGTGCAGACCTTCGACGCAAACGACCGTATCCTCCGCTTCCGCGGCAACATTGGCCGAGCCCTAATTCTAGGCGTGGAGTCTTACGCGGAGGTGGATATGCTGCAACGCCTTAACCTTGCCACTGGGTCAGACCGTTGGCGCTGGTCAACGTTTGGCAACGTGGCCCTGATTCGCAGCCGCTATACAGCCAGCCAGAATAAGCAGGTAGTAGGCAAGCAGGTGGAGTTTGTGCCTAGCGTAAATCTAAAGGCGGGCATGCAGGGCGGTTTCGGTCCCTTCAAGGCCTCCGTTCAATTCACCTACCTATCGGACCAGTTTTCGGAGGCCACTAATGCTCCTAACAGCCCCCAAGACCGCCTGCCCGATGCCAATTCCGCCGTGGTAGGCCTAATTCCGGCTTATCACATTTGGGATGCTTCCCTTTTATGGGAGCGGCGCTGGCTGAAACTGGAAGCTAGCGTCAACAACCTGAGCAACACCATCTACTTCACCCGCCGCGCCACTGGTTACCCTGGTCCCGGCATACTACCCTCCGATCCGCGCAGCTTCTTCCTGACAGCGGCTGTCAAGTGGTAGCCTGAACGCGTTGGAACTACTCTCAACGCGGCAGCTCTACACTCCTTGATACAGTAAGCTCTAGGCTACCTTTCAGAAGTGGCCTAGGGGTCATAAGACCACAATGGTTTTATGACTTGACTTATCCTCTCTGCTATGTGTATAGCTAGCAGGTGGTAGTGTGTCAAGTCGTAATAATTTGTTTTGCTGCTCATCGCAACACAGATTGTCACGTTACAACCCACTTCCCGGAAACAAAGAGCCCGCCTTCCTCTTCAGGAAAGCGGGCTTTTTGCTGTAAACGGAATCCGGAAAATCCGACGAATTCGTCTATATCCTTGATTACTGGAAGTACTCCTTCACTTTCTCGAAGAAGCCTTTCTCGTTCTTGCCGGGGTTCGGAGTAAAGTTCTGGGCGTTGCGCAGCTTCTCCAGCAGCTCCCGCTCTTCACCCGTTACGCTCTTGGGCGTCCAAACGCTGAGATGAATGAGCTGGTCGCCGCGGCCGTACCCATTAATGTCCTTGATACCCTTGCCGCGCAGGCGCAGGATCTTGCCGGGCTGGGTACCCGGGTCAACCTTGATCTTTACTTTGCCCTCAATGGTCGGCACCTCAATGCTGGCACCCAAGGCCGCGTCCACAAACGAGATGTACTGCTCGAACATGATGTTGTTGCCATCACGCTTGAGCAACTCGTGTGGCTCCTCCTCAATCTGAATGAGCAAGTCACCGGCCACACCACCACGCTCGGGGTAGTTGCCTTTGCCGTTCATAGAAAGCTGCATGCCTTCTGCTACCCCAGCCGGAATATTGATCGGGATAACCTCTTCGTGGAGCTGGCGGCCCTCGCCGTGGCAAACGACGCACTTGCTGGTTACTACTTTGCCTTCGCCGTTACAAGTGGGGCACGTAGCGGTGCTCACCATCTGGCCTAGCATGGTGTTCACCACGCGCTTTACCTGGCCTTGGCCGTGGCAGGTGCCACAGTCGCGCAGGTCAGTGCCGTTTTTAGCGCCTGTGCCCGAGCAGGTGTTGCAGGCCACGTAGCGCTTCACCTTAATCTTTTTCTCGACGCCGTTGGCTACCTCCTCCAAATCAAGCTTTAGCTTGATGCGTAGGTTAGACCCTTTGCGCACACGCCGGCCACCCTGGCCACGACCACCGCCGCCGAAGAAGCCCTCGAAGCCGCCGCCCCCGAAGATGTCACCGAACTGGGAGAAGATGTCCTCCATGTTCGGGCCACCACCGTTGCCGCCCATGCCCTGATGGCCGTACTGGTCATACCGGGCGCGCTTGTTCTGGTCCGACAATACCTCGTAGGCCTCAGCGGCCTCCTTGAACTTGTCTTCGGCCGTGGGGTCGTCGGGGTTTTTATCGGGGTGAAACTTGATGGCCACCTTACGGTAGGCCTTCTTAATCTCATCACCCGACGCGTTTTTGGCTACGCCCAGCACCTCATAATAATCTCGCTTCGTTGCCATGGCAATAGAAATGCGCGTCGTTTACTGTTATTGGCCCAATACCACCTTTGCGTGGCGGATTACCTTGTCGCCGAGGTAGTAGCCCTTTTCAATCTCGTCTACAATCTTGCCCTTCAGCTCATCCGATGGGGCCGGAATCTGAGTAATGGCTTCATGCAGCTCCGGATCGAATGCGCCCCCTTTAGCTTCCATCGGAACAAGGCCCTTCTGGCTTAGGGTTTTCTGGAGCTTATTAGAAATGATATCAATGCTCTCGCGCACGGCGCTGGCATCGTCGGTGTCTTTGGTGTGATGGCGGGCCCGGTCAAAGTCATCGAGCACGGGCAGTAAAGCCACCATTAGCTCCTGGTTAGCCGTCTTGAACAAGTCAGCGCGCTCCTTGGTGGTGCGGCGCTTATAGTTCTCAAACTCAGCGGCCAGGCGCAAGTATTTGTCCTTCAGGGCACTCAACTCGGCATCAACGCCAGAGCTAGCAGCCTGAGCGGTATCGTCTGAGGCTTCTACTTCCCCTATTTCGGGGGCATTAGGCTCCTGAGGCAGCTCACCAGTTACGTGGTCAGCTGCTTGATCGAATTGAGTTTCTTCTGATTGTGGTGTTTTATCGTCAGCCATTTTCGCTTGAAATCGTCGGAATGGGTTGAATCTTGAGGACATAGGTGACAGCACAGGGCGCAAGGAACCTGCCAAAGCCCTCTTCTGTGTCAATTTGGCACGAGAACTACGAACAGCTGGTGTTTAGTTCAGACGAGGTGGCGGGCTATTGCTTCACCCTCGTATTTTCGACACAACTTATCTGCTTCATCATGACTATCTGCTTAACGCGTGACAGTGTCGCCAACGGCGATGATGACAACGCGCCGCATATTTGCCGTTTTATAGTTCCTGACAACACTTCACTAGCTGAAATACTACGGCTTATCCCTACACAAGCTTACTTAGCTACCATTGGCGGCGGCAAAGCAACTTGGTCGGTAGTGTCTGGTAGGCCAGTGGCAGTTGTTGCGCAGCAATGGTCAGAGACTAAGCTTCTCTCCTGGCAAACTTCTCGCCTCACAAGTCTGAATGTTACCGACAATACTCTCTATCTGCATTTTAATTACCATGCACAAATAGAGCCTGAAATTGTCTATCAGGTTTTGTCACGCTTGAAGCTTACTAGTAGCAGATAATGCTTACTCCGCGTGCAGCGCCTCCCAAATCATATCCTTTAGCTTCTGGATATTTTTGTTGGTGAGGCTAGAGATGAACACAGAAGGCAAATCGGTGGGCAGGGTCCCACGGATTTCTTCCTCCAACTCTTCATCAAGCATGTCGGATTTTGAAATGGCCAGCAGGCGCTTCTTCTCCAGCAGCTCGGGGTTAAATTGCTGTAACTCACTCAGCAGCACCTGATACTCTGCCGCAATGTCCGGCGAGTCGCAGCTGATCATAAACAGCAGGATGGAGTTGCGCTCAATGTGGCGCAAGAAGCGTGTACCTAAGCCTTTGCCTTCTGCTGCGCCTTCGATGATACCCGGAATATCGGCCATCACAAACGACTTATAGTCGCGGTAGGCCACTACCCCAAGATTGGGCGTGAGCGTGGTAAAGGCGTAATCGGCAATCTTGGGCTTGGCCGCCGATACAACTGAGAGCAGCGTGCTTTTACCAGCATTCGGGAAACCTACCAACCCCACGTCGGCCAGCAGTTTCAGTTCCAGAATTACCCACTCATCAATACCGGGCTCACCGGGCTGGGCATAGCTGGGGGCCTGGTTGGTAGCTGACTTAAAGTGGTCGTTGCCGAGGCCACCCCGCCCACCGGGCGTCAGGATTAGGCGCTGGCCGTCTTCGGTTATTTCCAGCTTTTTCTCGCCGGTTTCCGCGTCACGGGCAACAGTACCCAATGGCACCTGAATAATAATATCATCACCCTGAGCACCTGAGCGCAGGTTTTCGCCACCATTCTCGCCGGGTTTAGCAATCAGGTGTTTCTGGTACTGCAGGTGTAGCAGCGTCCAGAGCTGGGAGCTGCCTTCCAGAATAATATGCCCCCCACGGCCGCCATCGCCCCCATCGGGTCCGCCGTTAGGCAGGCCTTTGGCCCGAAAGAAGTGGTGAGAACCAGCTCCGCCCTTGCCCGAGCGACAGTTGATTTTAACGTAGTCAATGAAATTATTGGAAGCCATGCTGCTGCGCGTACTTAAAAAAAGTCATCCTGACTATTCCGCCCTTGCGGCGGAATAGTCAGGATGACAGAGGATTCTGCCACCACCCAAGCGGGTAGCAGCTGCAAAGTTACGCTTTTACTTCGTCGGTTGCCTGTCGGCTATCTTGAGCAGTAGCCGGCTGGTGCTTGTTAAGGATGCCACAGATCTGACCGTATATGTCTTCAATAGCGCCAATACCGTTTAGGGAGTGAAATTTACCCTGCTTAGCATAGTACCCAGCCACCTGCGCCGTTTCAGTATTATATACCGTTACCCGCTTACGAATTTTGGTTTCGTCCTGGTCATCGGGCCGGCCGGAGGTTTTACCGCGCTCCAACAGCCGCTTTACTAGTTCCTCCTCGGCCACTTCCAGCGCCACCATGCATGACACACTGGTGTTGTGCTGGGCCAGCAGTTGGTCGAGGCTCTCGGCCTGAGGAACTGTCCGCGGGAAGCCATCGAAGATGAAGCCGGCCGCCTGCTTGTTATTTTTCAACGCATGGTCAATCATGCCGATTACCACTTCATCAGGCACCAACAGACCTTCGTCCATCAGTTTTTTTGCCCGTAGGCCTAGGTCAGTACCCTGCGCAATTTGAGCACGGAGCAGGTCGCCGGTGGAAAGATGTACCAGGTTGTATTGAGCAATGAGCTTCTGGCTTTGCGTTCCTTTACCGGCACCGGGAGGGCCGAAGAGCACGAGATTCAGCATGGCAAGCGGGTATTTCGCGAGGAAAGGGAAAAACAGGTGGTTGAGGAAAGATAAGCAATGCGGAGGTAAGCCGCTGTACGCAGCCCAGCGAATTTTAGCTAGGAACCGCGTTATACTGCTTTATACACGTCGGGGTAGTTGCGGCCTAAGCCATCATAATCAAGCCCGTAGCCCACAATAAAATCGTTGGGAATACTCAGGCCTACGTACCGGATCGGCAGCTCATGCTGCAGGCACTCTGGCTTCAGAAACAAGGTAGCCACTTCCAGAGAAGCAGGCTGCTTGGCCGCAAGGGTATCCAAGAGCATACGCATGGTGTGGCCGGTATCCACAATATCCTCTACAATGATAACGTGCCGGCCTTTGATGTCTTCTGACAGGCCTAGAACTTCTTTTACGCTGCCGGTGCTGCTAGTACCTTGGTAAGAAGCTACTTTGATGAACGACACCTCACAATCGAAACGGAGGCCTTTCATTAAGTCAGCCACGAACATGAAGGAGCCGTTGAGCACTGCCACGAACAAGGGCGTTTTGTCAGCGTAGTCTTGCGTAAGCCTGGTGGCCAGTTCCTGAATAGCCGTAGTTAGTTGCGCAGCTGGCAGGTACGGCTCAAACTGCTTGTTATGCAGTGAAATATGGTCCGGATTCATCCGTATGGGGTTAGGGCCCTGGGCGAAGATGGGCCCAAAGGTAGTAGAAAAAGCCGCCCCACTTGTTTGGCAGAGCGGCTTAACCCACCACATGTTACTTTTATTTGGGCTCGAAGCCCCTATGCCTGAACGGTGCTCCTAGCATAGATGGCACGTAATTACGCGTAGGATTTAGAGCTGGCGCATGCGCACAAATACTGCGTCGGTGGCCTTGGGAGCCAGATCGGCGTACTTCACATTTGGCCGCGCGTGCATCTCGGTTTTGGGCAGTACTTCTCTACGCACTACGGCCCGGCTTGGCGCGGCAATGTGCGGTGCAATTACCAACGACACAATGCTCATGAGCTTGATGAGAATGTTCATGGAAGGGCCAGATGTATCCTTAAACGGGTCACCTACAGTGTCGCCAGTTACGGAGGCCTTGTGCGCCTCAGAGCCCTTAAACTCCATCTTCCCATCAATCATCACGCCCTTCTCAAACGACTTCTTAGCGTTATCCCAAGCCCCACCGGCGTTGCTCTGGAACATGGCCATCAGCACACCCGAAACGGTAACTCCCGCCAAGGTACCACCCAACACCTCAGGCCCGAAGCTGAAACCAATGATAACCGGTACTACCAGCGCAATGGCCCCCGGCAGCATCATTTCCCGGATGGCCGCCTGAGTGGAAATGGCCACGCACTTCTCATACTCCGGCCGGCCGGTGCCTTCCATAATCCCAGGAATCTCCCGGAATTGCCGCCGTACCTCCTGTACCATGGCCATAGCAGCCCGCCCCACGGCTGAAATTGCCAGCGCCGAGAAAATAAAGGGAATCATAGCCCCCACAAACAGCCCGGCCAGCACGCGCGCATTGCTGATATCAATGGAGGTGATGTTAGCCGTGCCCATAAACGCTGCGAACAGCGCCAGTGAGGTTAGCGCCGCGGAGGCAATAGCAAAGCCTTTGCCGGTAGCGGCCGTGGTATTACCTACGGCATCTAGAATATCGGTCCGCTCCCGCACTTCCTTGGGCAGCTCACTCATCTCGGCAATACCGCCGGCATTATCGGCAATGGGGCCGAAGGCGTCAATGGCCAGCTGCATGGCGGTAGTAGCCATCATGCCGGCCGCCGCAATAGCTACGCCATACAGGCCCGCACATTCATAACTGAGCACGATACCGGCTGCCAGCACGATAATAGGCAGTACCGTAGACTCCATGCCCACGGCTAGGCCACCTATCACCGTAGTGGCGTGCCCCGTGCTACTCTGCCGCACAATGCTGAGCACCGGCCGCTTGCCCATGGCCGTGTAATACTCCGTAATGATGCTCATGAGGGTACCTACTACCAGGCCTACCAGCACGGCGTAAAACACGTTCATTGCGCTGAAGGTGATACCACGAATTGTTAGGTCTTCGGTAGGCAGCATCCAGCGGATAATAAAGTAAGACGCCACTGCCGATACCAACACGGAAACGTAATTGCCCAGGTTTAAGGCCGCCTGTACATTCCCGTTCTCTTTCACCCGCACCATCAGAATCCCAACCAGCGAGGCCAGAATACCCATGCCCGCAATTACCATGGGTAGCAGAATGGGGGAAAGTCCCTGAAACTGGTCTCCGCGGGCTACCACTTCCCGGCCGAGCACCATAGTGGCGAGAATAGTAGCCACGTATGAGCCAAACAGGTCGGCACCCATGCCAGCCACGTCACCCACGTTGTCGCCCACGTTATCGGCAATGGTAGCGGGGTTGCGCGGGTCGTCTTCCGGAATGCCCGCCTCTACTTTGCCCACCAGGTCAGCTCCTACGTCGGCAGCTTTGGTGTAAATACCCCCTCCCACTCGCGCAAAGAGCGCAATGCTTTCGGCACCCAATGAAAAGCCCGTTAGCACCTCCAGTGCCTTTTCCATCTCCACCCCGTTGGCTCCGCCATTCTGGCTCACTACAAACATCTGATAGAACACAATGAACAGCGAGCCTAGGCCTAGCACCGCAAGGCCCGCTACCCCCATCCCCATCACAGAACCTCCCGAAAAGGATACGTTCAGGGCATTGCTTAGGCTCGTGCGCGCCGCCTGGGCTGTCCGCACATTAGCCTTGGTAGCAATCTTCATCCCGATGAAGCCGGCCAATGCTGAAAATATAGCTCCAACTAAAAACGCCCCCACAATAACAGGGCTTGATTTCTCGCCCGTGCTCCCCAAATAGAACAGGAAGGCACTAGCTATCAAACCGAAAATTGTTAGCACTCGGTACTCTGCTTTCAAGAAGGCAAGGGCTCCATCAGCAATGTAGCCGGCAATTGTGCGCATGCGTTCATCGCCAGCATCCTGACGAGTAACCCAGCCTGAGCGCACCCAGGTATACAATAAAGCCAGCACACCAAGCGCTGGCACCACGTAAAGAACATTCATCATACACGGTGGGAATAGGGTGAGGTGTTGGGTTGAAAGCAGAAAGAGATGGATTCTGAGGGTAAAATATAATTTATTACCTAATCCTCAAGCTTTCAGCAACTACCGCTACCCCCTCCTCAAGCCTGATATTTTCACCCAAATGCGCAAAAAGCCGCCCAGATTAGTCTGAGCGGCTTTTTGCGCGTCATGAAATTAGCAGTGGCCTACAGCTTCTGCAGCAATACCTGATATAAGGCAAGCATGCTCTCAATGTCGCGCTTGTCCACTATCTCGTCTGGCGAGTGCACATTGTCTTCCGGAGCCCCTATAAAACACCAGTCCCACGGTTGTGAGCCGTGTTGCAGCTCCTTAGCATCAGAGCCCCCGCTGCCTTCCACCTCCAATTGGTGCGGAATACCGGCCTCTTGCGCAAGACGCCGGATACGCTCCACGTAGCTGCGACGCGGAATCAGGGAGTCGCGCAGAGAAATAACCACTCCCTTACCAGGCCGCACGCCCTCCGTTACCCACGTAATATCCGAAATGAGTGCCTGTCGAACCCCATATGTCTCGTAAATGTACTTAGCCAGGTAGGCCACGGAGCCTCCCCCATGCTCTTCCCAGCAAGAGAAAACAATGACACCATCCTGCAGCGTCTCACATAAGCGAAGCGCATTCCAAACTCCCAGTCGGTTATCCAAATAGCAGCTCTGCACCGTGGTGTCTGTTTCCCTAAAATCACAGCGAAATGTTAGCTCAGTACCTCGCTCAATCTCCCGCTCATATTCGTAGGTAAGTGCTCCATCTCGCTCGCTTACTACAAGCGTGCACTCAATTTTTCCCTGAGCATCTTCGCCCACTAGTTGGTAGCCTGTTTCAGCATCGGGGCCTCCAATTCGAACTAACTGCTTCCCGTACCGGACGGTGAATCCAATGCTATCAATGTGCGCAAAAACGGCAGTACGAGGTCTTCCGAATACCAGGATAATACAATCCTGAAACTCTTCACCTTGTAAAACGGTTGGTTGAGTCTTCCACCTTTCTTTATTCTGCTGAATATAATTTAGTAGGAATTCAGATAAAGGAGCTTCGTTGCCGGAGGGTGCGGCAATCTGACATAGGGTGTGTAAAAGCTTCATAGCGGGGGGCTTGTTTGTCCAAAACCAGGATAAAAGTCCTAATTTAGCCTTTTGGGAGGCAGTTTCGCCAGTTAGAATTGTAAGAGCGAAGTCGACATTAGTTGTGATTATGATTCAAAAACTCAGTTTTATCCTGTTGCTCTTCCTACTCCCATTATCGGTTTGGGCACAGCAATCCGGAACGAACCGAGCATCCTCGCTAGATACTACCCGCCAGGTGCAACTCGAGAACGTGGATGTTGCCCCCAATGCGGTTGACACCAAGGGCTGGCTCTTGTTAGACAAGGATATTCAGACCGAGCTAGAGGGGGCGGTATACAACCTGTATAATTTCAAGTATGACAAGGCTGAGCGGCAGTTTCGCTCCTTGCGGCGGCGCTACCCCAACCACCCAATGCCTTACTTCTTACTAGGCCTTAGTACCTGGTGGAAAATAGTACCCACTAACAACCAGACGAAACAGTACGACAAGCTGTTTTTCGCCTACATGGATACGGCTATTACAAAGGGCGAAAAGCTCTATACCGCCGATAACCGCAACTACGAAGCGTGTTTCTTCCTAGCAGCTGCGTATGGCTTTGATGGCCGCCTCCACGCAGACCGCCGCGACTGGCGCAAAGCTACCGTCAGTGCCAAACGCGCCCTCGATTATCTGGAGATTAGCAAAGAAGCGAATGGACTAAGCCCCGAGTTTCTGTTTGGCCAGGCGCTATTTAATTATTACTCTATCTGGATACCAGATAACTACCCTTTACTGAAGCCCGTTCTGCTGTTTTTCCCGAAGGGGAACAAGGCACTAGGCCTACAGCAACTTCGCAACGTGGCCGACAACGGCTTTTATGTAGGGCCAGAGGCGCGGGTATTTCTCATGAAGATTCTCCTTAATGAGGAGAACAAACCAGAGGCCGCGATGCCCATTGCCCGCTACATGGCTTCTACCTATCCCGATAACGCGTATTGCCAGCGCTTCTATGCCTTAGTCTGCTTCAATCAGGGCGAATTTCGGGAGTGCGAACGTGTAAGTCGTGAGATTCTGGACAAGCTCAACCAAGGTCTTCCTGGCTATGAGGCTATCAGCGGGCGCTATGCTACCTATTTCCTGGGTTGGCTCATGCAGAACAAGTACAAGGATTTTACAAAAGCAAAGGACTACTACTTGCGCTGCATCGTTTTTGCGGAGAGCACTGCTGAAACATCTGGTGGCTTCTACCTCTATGCTACCTTGGCCTTGGCACGTATAGCCGACAAAGAAAAGGATGTCAAAACCGCAATCCGGTATTACACGATAGTACGTGAGAAATCAGAGCGTAACTCGGAGCAATACAACGAGGCAAGAGCGTACTTGAAGAAAAACAAAAAGTAAGGCCTTCGCGCATGGAACTCAAAGACCTATTTCTAACGCCGCTTTACCTAGGCCTATTTTATGGCTTAGCTTTCGCCTTTCGCAAGCGTTTCACTAATGCGCTTACCAAGAAGTATTTTATTCCGGCGCTTTCATTAAAGTTTTTAGGTGCAATTGGGCTAGGTCTTATTTATCAATTCTATTATGGTGGTGGGGATACTTTTAACTATTTTAACCATGTAAAAGTGGTACATGCTGCCTTTATGGACTCTCCTGTAATTGGCTTTAAGCTATTACTATCACATGGAGAGTTCGATCCAGAGACTAGTCGATATGCGTCGATGATGGAATGGTATCGCGCTCCTACAGAATTTTTTGTTATAAAAGTAGCCGCCTTTTTTTCGCTATTTTGCTTTAATACTTATACAGTTATAGGGCTTGGGTTTGCCATACTTAGCTTCTCCGGAATGTGGGCTATGTACCTGACATTTTTGCGAATATTCCCTCTTGCCCATAAAAAGTTGGCAATAGCTGTATTCTTTTTACCATCTGTCTTTTTTTGGGGCTCTGGATTAATGAAAGACTCTCTCTGCATGGGAGCATTAGGGTGGGTGTTCTATGGATTTTATCACGGCATAATTATCCGTCGCAATGTTCCTTCTGCAGTAGTAATGGGGTTACTTGGCGCTTATATAATTGCGTCAGTCAAGATTTACATTTTATTATCTTTCCTTCCCCCTGCACTATTATGGGTATTTAACGAATACAACCAAAAAATCAAATCAAGTGCTTTGCGTTTAATTTTAAAGCCAGTGTTTATTGGTTTAGGTATAATAGTGGGCGCTTTTGGCGCTACTACTTTAACGGCCGGCGACGAAAGATATGATGTAGAAAAAATTGGTGAGCGCAGCAAAATCAACAACTATTACCTTACTCAGCAGGTAGCAAGCGGCTCGGCCTATAATATAGGCGAGTTTGATGGTTCTGCTTCCTCAATTGTAAAGGTAGCACCACAAGCCATTGTGGTTTCGCTTTTCAGGCCCTTTTTATTTGAAGCCCGAAATCCCGTCATGTTACTTTCTGCACTTGAGGCTACCTTATTTATATATTTAACGATCAGTTTATTTTATAAAACAGGGATAATAAAGAGCCTGCGGTTAATCGCAGGCGAACCTATTTTGTCCTTTTGCTTTATTTTTTCGATAATATTTGCCATTGGTGTTGGCGTAAATAGCGGTAATTTCGGCACGCTTGTACGCTATAAAATTCCGCTTATGCCTTTTTACTTAGGTGCACTTTATATTATGCAGTTCAAAGCGAGAGCACCCAGACGCGTGGTGACACGAAGGTCTCCTCAAGTGAACAATGCCAGAAAATTGGGCAGATTAGCCGTTACTGAGTAACGCTCTTCAATAGTATGTCGTGCATGTTTACCTAGCTCGCTGCGCAAAGGTGGAGCCTGCAGTAGCAGGCGCAATGCATTTTCCCAATCCGCAAGATCTGTACAGACATACCCATTATAGCCATCTTGAACTACTTCGGTATTCATGCCCACCGGCGAAACCAGCGCAGGCTCTCCCAAAGCCATATACTGTAATGCCTTAAAAGCGCATTTGCCTTTTGCCCATATATCGTCTTCCAGCGGCATCAGGCCTACATGAAATTGCAAAAGATCAGCAATTTCTGTTTCTTTTTTCCAAGGCACGAACACCAGCGACTTAAGCGGCAACTTTGGCGGCTCGTTAGAAATAACCCTAAATTCAAAGTCGAATTCCTGCTCTAGCTTACTCAAAACAGGTACTACCTGCTCAATATACTTTAGAGTAGAGTGTGTACCCGTCCAGCCAATCACTAATCGTTCGGGGGTGAGCTGGTTGCGCACCTGATTGTGCAGGTGAACAGTGTCAATAGTTGTAGGATTCACCATTACACAGTTGTTAAACTGTCGGGCGTAGGTGGCTAGGTACTCATTGCCGCAGCTTATTTTATATGCCCACCGGCAAATGCTCCCTACTTTATGATGCCACTTTACCCCGGCCACTATTTTATTGGCCTCCGAGGTATTTGGCAACCAAATAGCATCGTCGAAATCATATATTACTCTCTTCCTAAGCAGTTTAGCAATTATCCATTCAAACACAGGCGGCCCAATAGGTGAAGCTTCTCGGTGAATAAACACATAGTCGTACTGAGCTACACTAAAAAGCAATACAAACCGGCGTAAAAAGCCCAATACTATACCGGTAGCTTTTGCTAATGCGTGGCCCGGCTTGTACAATATATCCCAAGTGGCCAGATCAATGAACGAAGTTAAATGCCAGGTGTGTCCGGCTTCTGTGAGCAGCGGTAGATACTGTTCAAACCGGAATCGTTGGGAGGGTGCTTTTCCAACCGGGTAGGGAACCACAAAGAGTATTTTCATAGAAGGCAAGAAGATTCGCCTAACCCGTTAGATGGTCTGGCTGCAGTTAACAAAGGTACAAGATGCCTTGCGTGTTGTTGATGCTAGGCCAGCGTTCGTGCATTAGTATCTTTGATACAGTCTAGGAGTAGTAGCAGGCTCGCTGCACTACCGTGGCCTGAGTCCTATCACATGCCGTCACCTCCCCCCTACCTCTCTATCGTCAGCCCCGTCTATTGTGCTGAGCACACGCTGCCTGAGTTAGTTCATCGGCTGGAGGACAGCCTTGCCGGTGCCGCCTTGTCTTACGAAATCATTCTGGTAGATGATGGCAGCCCCACCCCCGATTGGCCTATTATCACAGAATTGGCTTCCCACAACGAGAGGATAAGGGGTCTTCGCCTTTCTCGAAATTTTGGACAACACCACGCTATTACGGCTGGGCTTACAGATGCTCAAGGAGAATGGGTAGTCGTGATGGACTGCGATTTGCAGGACCAGCCTGAAGAAATTTTGCGGCTATTAACAAAAGCGCAGGATGGCTATAAGGCTGTGCTAGCTCGCCGCGGCCAGCGCACTGACTCCTTCCTCACTATTTGGGTGGCACGTATATTTTACCGCATATTGGGTTACCTGACGGGTCAGCCTCAAGACCCAGAAGTAGGCAACTTTGGCATCTACCATCGGCAACTCATCGATACGGTATTGCGGCTCCCTGAAAGCACGCGCTACTTTCCTACTATGGTGCGTTGGGCAGGTTTCCGTCAAACGTCTATCTCCGTTCCTCATGGTATAAACGGCAGGCCTCCTTCTTATACTTTCTCCCGCCGGTTTCAGCTAGGCCTAGATATTTTGCTTTCTAATTCCGACAAGCCACTTCGACTAACAGTTTTCTTCGGTTTGTTCCTGGCTTTAGGAGCATTCGCCCTAGGTCTTGTTATGCTGGTTCGTGCATTTCTGGGTCAGATTGTAGTTTTAGGGTACGCAAGCTTGATTGTTTCTATTAGCTTTTTCTCTGGAATTATTATAACTGTACTCGGAATTGTAGGGCTTTATGTCGGGAAAACATTCGAGGGGGTTCGAAACCGCCCTTTGTATGTTGTTGCCGAAACAACCCCATAGCATGCTTACTGAACTTCCCTTTCACATTCCTTTCAACAAGCCTTACCTTACAGGTAATGAGCTACGTTATATTGCGGAAGCGGCGGCCCAAGGCAAGCTATCGGGCAACGGGGCTTTTACGCATCGCTGCCAAGAGTTCTTTCAAGAGGAGTATGGGTTCGGCAAGGCTTTACTAACCAATAGCGGCACAGCTGCTCTAGAAATGGCAGCCTTACTGCTGGATCTGCAGCCCGGCGATGAGGTCATTTTGCCCTCTTTCACATTCACATCCACTGCAAATGCGTTTCTATTGCGCGGCGCTACCCTACGATTCGCCGATAGTAGTGCCCTCCATCCCAACCTCGACCCGGCCGAAATTGCCCGCCTGATTACACCCAGAACGCGCGCCGTAGTGGTGGTACATTACGCCGGTGTAGCCTGCAACTTAGCTGCCATCCTACCCCTAATTGAGAAGCATCACCTCATTTTGATTGAGGATGCTGCCCAAGCCATAGAATCGTTTCATGACCGCCGTCGGTTAGGTTCTGTGGGCCACTTCGCTGCTTTTTCTTTTCACGAGACGAAGAACATCAGCGCTGGTGAAGGTGGCCTACTAGCCATTAACGACGCCAAATTTGCGCGACGAGCCGAAATTATCTGGGAGAAGGGCACTAACCGCGCCGCATTCTTTCGGGGTGAAACAGCCAAGTATCAATGGGTTGATATTGGATCTTCCTTTCTGCCTTCTGAGATGACTGCGGCCTTTCTGTGGGCACAGCTAGAGCATCGGCAATGTATTCTGCAGAGACGGCGGCAGCAGTGGATAACTTATGAGCAAGGGTTAGCTCCACTGGCTGCTCTGGGCCTACTACTTCCCCACATTCCAGTATATGCGCAGGAACATAATGGGCATATTTTCTACCTTATTTGCCGCTCCTTCGAAGAACGTCAACAGCTGATTCAGTACTTAGCTGATCAGAATATTCTGGCTGTATTTCATTACCAACCACTTCACAATAGCCCGTATTTCCATTCTCAGTATTCTGGCCCCAACCTAAGGAATTCAGAAAACTATGCCCAACGGCTACTCCGACTACCATTGTACTATGAATTGAGCGAGCAGCAGCAGTCACGTGTTATCAACCACGTGCTTGGTTTCTATACCACCCAGCATCTCCACTAAGCCGTTAATAGTCTACTGTTACTGACCTAGCAAACGCCGATACTCACCCCGATACCGCCCAATGGCCGTCTCCAAGTCATAATACTCCTGCGCCTTGTGCCGCAGCTCGGCTCCATCCTTTTGTAGCAGTTCCGGAATACTTCGTGCCGCAGCTTCGTAGCCAGCCATATCCAGATTAGATACAACCGTACCACCGTCCGTCTGCCGTACAATGTCTGCCACGTCTCCTACGCCATCGTTGCAGATAACAGGCAATCCCATGGCTAGAATTTCCCCGAGTTTGGTTGGTGAGCTTGCTTTTTTGGAATAACTCTGCTTAATAAAAAACAGGTTCAAGTTGGAAGCAGCTACTAACTCAGGCACTTCTTTACGTGTGGCAGGGCGCACAATAAAGTCGGTCTCTGCTAGGCCAGATACTTGGCGCGCCGCTGCCAGCACCATCTCTTTGGGTTCTTGGGTGATAAACAGCATTTTTGCCCCAGAGTAATGCTGCTTAATTACCGCAAACTGCGCCAGCATCTCATCTAATAGGTACCATGCTCCGATGGAGCCTAGGTAACTTATTACTAAATCCTCGTTGCCATAACCTAACTTTTGGCGCGCCACCTGCCGATCATGCGCCGTCAGTAGCGGAAACACCGAAAAGTCTGCGCTGCACGGAATCACAGTAATTGGTGTACCGGGGTAAGCAGGCCAGGTTTGCATCTCGCCTTTGCCATTCTCCGTCAGGCTGATAATACCGTCGGCGGCAGCAATAAACTCTGCCTCCTTGCGCTTGTAGGTTTTGTAGGCCCGGCGGTATATGGGGCTCTGTAGATTCCACATTCCACCCTCTACCCGCTCATCTACCCAGAACCCGCGCATATCAAACAGGAATTTGACCCCAAACCTCCGCTTCATTAGCAGCCCCACCTCGGCGCTAACGTAGCTGCGGCAATGCGTCATATCAAACTGCAGATCTTTATGTAGACTCATCGCCTTCTGCTGAAGCTGATACCGGTCATACATCTTGGCCAAAACAGGTGGCTTCCGCGTGAAAAAGATATACTCCCAGCGAATACCTGCCTGATCCGTTATCTCACGAATGATTCTTTCATGCTGAGCAAAGCGTTCCTTCTTCTCGGTAGAAAGTAGCGTGATGCTATATCCGGCCTGGGACAATCCCACCAGGTACGGCAGTACCTGCGACTGGCCTAGTGGGTCAGTCATGCCATCGTAAGAAATAAATAGAACGTGAGGTGCGGAAGAACTCATGGAACAGTTGTCAGGAAATATGTTAAGCTGTCATTTGATGCGTAGTGGCCCATTGATGCAGCACAATGAGCAGCCAAACGCGGTTGTATAAGTGGTCTTCTCCCCCTTCAAATCGCTTCACCAATCCTTGCACTACCTCTGGCCGTACGAAGCCTACTTGTTCCAATACCTGCGGATTCAAATACTCATCAATCAGATAGTGCAGATCCTTTTTCAGCCAAGTGCCCAAGGGTATCGAAAAACCCCACTTCGGCCTATCAAATATGTGAGCGGGCACATAGTCGTAGAGCACCTGTTTGAGCAGATACTTGCTGACCCCGTTTTTCACCTTCAACGCCGGATCCAAATTCAACGCAAATTCTGCAATGCGATAATCCAGAAGCGGCCCCCTCGTTTCCAGGGAATAACGCATGGATGCACGGTCCACTTTCACCAATAGATCGTCCTGCAGGTAATACTGCATGTCAAAAATGGCTTGCTGCTCAGCAGGCGTCAGCGGCCGCGGGCTAGGCCACTGCTCCGGTAGTGCTGGCAAGTCATTTAGGCCCGGCCGCAATAAGTTTCCAATTTCCTTTTCCGAAAACAGATACTGTTCCTGCGAGAAAATATGACTTCGCAACCGCTCTTGGGCGGGGTAATTCAACAGATCGGCTACTCGTTTGTATCGGTTGCTCATCTGCTGCATTACAAGCCGTGCCGGATGACGCAGCAGCTTCACGCTGCCCTGGGCCATACGATTCGCCCAAGTGTACATTCCGTAGCCGTGAAACAGTTCATCCCCTCCATCCCCCGATAAAGCCATAGTGACGTGTTGCCGGGCCAGCTTCGAGACCATTAGCGTTGGCACGGCCGAAGAGTCAGCATAAGGCTCATCATAGATAGTAGCTAGTTCTGCCATACTCTCGCGAGCCTCACGCTCAGTCACAGTAAAACTGTGGTGGTCAGTTCCAACGTGCTTAGCTACCGCTGCTGCAAAGTTTGACTCATTATGTTTAGCTGAATCGAAACCAATTGAGAAGGTCTTTACTGGTGTTGCTGACACATCTTGTGCTATGGCTGTAACCAAGCTAGAATCGATACCACCGCTGAGGAATGTACCGAAGGGCACATCGGCAATCATTCTGTATCGTACAGAGCTATGCACAAGATCGTGCAGCTGCTTCTTCGCTTCCTGCTCATCACGCAGTACTTCGGCACTAACCTTCTCCTCTAATTTCCAATAGCGCTCTTCGTTAAACTGGCTCCCGTTTACACGAATGTGCGCTCCGGAATCCATCTTCTTGATTTCGTTGTAGATGGAACGTGGGCGTGGAATGTATCCAAGATACAAGAACTGGTTTACTGCTGCTTTATCTACCGTCAAGCGCTGTCTTATAGGCGACAGATTCACTAATGATTTCAGCTCTGAGGCAAAGGCAAAAGTGTTAGCATCTAAATAGTAGTAAACCGGTTTTTTACCCAGCCGATCCCGAAACACATCCAATTGCTTGGTTTGCCTGTCGTAGATGGCAATAGCAAACATACCATTCAACTCTTGCACAAAGCTCGATCCCAACTTCACAAAAGCTTCCAGTATAACTTCTGTATCGGAAGTTGTGCGCATGTGTAGGCCTAGGCGGTCACGAATCTCTTGAAAATTGTAGACCTCGCCGTTGAAAACCGTGACGTACCGCTCGTTATGCGAGAACATCGGCTGATTGGCCGCCGAGGACAAGTCAAGAATGCTTAGACGTCGGTGGCCTAGGCCTATTTGTCCGTCAAAATAAAACCCGTCGGCATCAGGTCCCCGGTGTGCCAGACACGTGGTCATGCTCCGAAGCATCTCTTCAGTGAGAGGGGCGGCCGTTGTAAGATTCAAAAAACCAGCAATACCGCACATAGGCGAAAAGAATATAGTAACAAGAAAAAGAGCCGCTAGTAGGCGGCCCCGGCAAGTGTAGACAGTACGAGAATCTAAGAACGCTTAGCAAACTTCTTCAGTAAGCCCACTCCTCCAACGCCTATCATACAACGGGCAACCAATACGGCCGCCTGCCGAACAGATAACGCTGGCAATGCTTTCCAAGCATACAGTAATGCCTCATTACGGGCATCGGCAGCATAGGCATGGATGGCACAAAGGTAGTAAATATGCCCTAGCAGTTGCTGTCGTTGCACTTGGGTCAGATGTAGATGTTCGTCAAACCAAGATGGTAACTTGAGCCAACGATCAGACATAGTCCGGTGGTCGGCTCGCATCGAACGATCATCATGGTCATTCATTATAACTGTGGCGGCGTCAACCAAGTACAAGTGATCATGCTCCATATTTTGTAGCATAAACATCCAGTCTTCCACAGATGCATACTTGCGGTCCTCCTCAAATAGTATTAGTTGTGGATTTTCCCGGCGAACCGCAAAATTACAAGCCAAAGGATTGCCATGTAGAAATATATCCAGCCCATAGTAGCCGGCAGGCCGAGATGCTAGGTCGCTCGGCGTCAGTTGACCATCGCGCTCCAGCTGAAATTTACAGGCAATAAAGTTAGGCTGCTTCTGCTCCTGTATAGCCTGGTATAAGGTAGCTAAGTGATCTGGAAGCCAGCGATCATCAGAATCCAGAAACAAAACATACTCACCCCGGGCACGGGCCATCCCATAATTACGGGCAGCGCCCCGCTCAGCATTACACTTTGGGAAGTACTTTATTCGAGTGTCAATCAGAAAAGGAGCTACGATATCTGCTGTCTTGTCAGTGCTTCCATCATCAACAATTAGAATCTCAAAATCAGAGTAAGTTTGCGATACAACTGACTCAACTGTTGCACGGATAAACGATTCACGATTATACGAGGGAATTACTACTGAGAAAAAGCAAATCTCTTTCATTCTTCTTGTTTAGACAGGGCAATTATTAACCTAATATTTCATCTTCCAAAACGAAGTTTAATAAATCTCCTAAAAGCATTCTTAGGGAAGTTCTCATGTATATATGATACATGCTTACTAGTAGCTCGAATCAAATTTTTATTTTTCATATAAGAATATATTCTCTTTTCGAATAGCTCCCCTCCATAAGCAGGATACTTTTCCGAATCTGCATGATATTCTTTGTAAATATGTTTTTTAAAGTCGCTTAATCTAATAAGATAACATTGATCAGAAAAACCATAGGAATAAAACCAATCTTCATCCTCAGAGAAAGATTCATATTTGGCTTCATCATACTTATAATTCCATGCCGGGTTAACCGTGATAACGCTCTCATCATGAGCCAAAAGCTTAAGCCCCCTCTCAATCCAGTTCACAGTATCATTTTGAGTAACAACCCTTGCATCACTTGAGAAATGCAAAAGATAATCCGATGAATTTAAGTAAATACTTGTAAGCTCGGCTATTGAATAATAGTATCCCCCTTTAAAATCATCTTTTGCAAGATCAAAATAATCCAAAACCTCTTTTTCATAGTCTTTAACAATATAAAACTTGTCTATAACACCTTTACCTATTAATATATCAGCAGCTTTAGAGACTTTAATGTAATCATTTACATTATTAATCATTAAAACTTTTTCATCAAATTTAAAATTACATTTTTCTACCATCTCTTGCAGCAAACCCTCGCGAAGCAAAAAACGCCAATCTTTTTCGTAACACTTTGTTTCAAATGTCACAGATCCTAATGTTTGGTTATTGCTCATTATTAGAAGATTTTATTTCAGGCAAGTTACAATACCTTTTCTAGTGCTGTGATTATCATTCGTTCAATGGCGCTATAATTCTTATTCAAAAATATAATCCTATTTCCATTGTTCATTGCGGTTTTATTTCCTGAACTGCCACCCATTATATGCACAACCTCTGCCTCAGCATAAAGATAAATTTTATATCCTAGCTTTTTAATATCCCAACACCACTGCATATCTTCACAATACATAAAGAAGTCCTCGTTTAATCTATTTCCTGGTAGCTTGTCTAAAATTTCTTTCCTAAACATAAAAAATGTACCCCACACCCAATCAACCTCAACTGTTTGTCTGTTATCGAAGAAGGACCCAAGCATAAACCTACCTCTATACGCCTTTGAAAAAATTTTTTGCAACCGCAATAATTCAAAAAGAGTGTATTTAATAGATGGAAATCTTTGTGCAGCAGATTGATGTCTTCCATCAGGAAAAACTAATCTAGATGAAACCACTCCGATTTCAGGACTTTGATTTAAAAAGGCAAATGCTTTTATAATAGAGTCATCTTTGACAATAGTGTCACTGTTTAACAATAATATGAATCGACCCTTACATTCGCTAATTCCAAGATTATTGCCACCAGCAAAACCTAAATTAACTTCGCTTTTAATCAATTTTAAACGAGGAAAATTGATTAAAAAGACATCAGGGTCAACCTCTATAGATGCATTATCAACTAACACAACTTCGTATTCAAGTCCCACTGTACTCCTATACACCGACTGAATACATTGCTTCGTCAGCTCATAAGTATTATAATTTATTATTACAATTGACAAGTCCATTTTTAATACTTATTTTAAGAGTGACTTCAATCTTGAAATCCAAAGTGAGTTCATGAAAAATTGCTGGAAGGCATTAGGGACTTCCAATTTTTTTTCCTTATAATACTCAACTAAAGACTCCAGACCTTGAGCAGGCACCAATTCAAGCTTAGACCAGACCGCTGGCTGTATTGGGTGAAAATTTTTGACATTTTTATAATTTTCTTGGTCTAATCCCTTCCAGAAGTTGGTGTATTCATTAGTATCAAAATCCAACTTATGACCCCAGTTGCTTACTTTCTGCTGAATTTCTTCTTCAGATCTGGCCCACGATTGGTGTAGTATATAAAACGGATACTGTATATTAAACCAATCGCTAATCCTAGCATACTTATATGCAGGAACGTTTGTTGCTACAGGAAATTTTTCAGCTTTACTGTAACCACCATTATCGATAACTAAGAAACCAGAACCTAGTCTTTTGTATAAAATAACCAAAGCACAGTTGATATTTACCGGATAGGAATATTTTGTATTACGCAACCGCTTGGCGAACCCTTCAAAATCAATAAAATACTCATCGGCGTCAAGTTGCACGAACCATCCTCCATCTCCCATTCGCTCTGACATTAATCGGCGTTGCCTTGTATCATTATCGATCGGGCTTAATTGAGTAATGTGAAAGTCATCTTCATAGATATCAATTTTACCGTCAACATCTAGTTCTTTAACAAATTTATAGAATTCATCATCATTAAAAGCATATTTTTTACCAGACCATCCAATCCTATCTTTATCAATAGACAAGCATATTTTATCTGCAGAACTGTATACAATAGGCAAGGATGTTTTGAGAAACTCCCAATCGTAAGCAACATTAAAACCAACTTTAATTAATTCGCTCATTTTAAGTTTGAATTTAGTTTAGGTACAAAGCCTGTAACTTCATAATAAAGCTATTTATACCAAATAAACTATTTACATCTTTATATCCGTTTTCGGTAATATTTTTTTGCAAAATTTTATCGTCTAATAAGCGTTCTATTGCTTTCGAAATACTGCCAGAGTCTTTAAAGGGAACAACTAATGCATTATATTCATTTCTAATAAACTCGTTTGCAACACCCGATAAAGTAAAAACAGAGGGAATTCGTGCAGCTAATGCCTCAACGTATGTCTGTCCAAAGGCTTCACAATAAGGGTCTATTGGGACATGAACGTAAATATCAAATTGAGCATATAAAGCGGATAAATCTTTTTCAAATTTTATTTGCCTAAAAGCAGAAATTGGCAAGGACGAAATTAACAATCTTTCGATTTCAGCTTGATAATCACCTTGTGCATTAGCTAATACTAATACTAATTCAGGATATTTCTTACGCAGCGATTGAATAGCAGGAATTACGTATTGTATGCCTTTCAGGAATGTCTGCCTAGCTATGATTCCAATAACAGGCCCGCTAGTAAAAATATCATAATCCTTACGGACCCTGTTAACCGAGTCAAGGTTTAAATCCTCAATAGCTTTTAAATCGAAGCCGTGATGTATAAGAGAGATTTTTTCCTCTTTAACCCCTTCTCTATCTACAAGTACATTCTTCACAACCTCACTAATTGCGACTATTTTAGTGGCTAAGGCGTTAGTGAATTTATCGTAATAAACCGCCCTTGGGTAATAATCATGATGAAATGTTGAGTGATGACGCGTGAGAATTCTCTTACTTATACCACATATTTTTGCAGCGATTAGACCAACTATGTTTGCATCAAACAAGTGTGTATGAACCACGTCGCTACCCCATTCTCTCAATTGTTTGGCAACTTTGTATATCGCAGAGAATACATCTTGCTTTCCGCGATAGAAGATGCGTTTTGATTTAATATGATTCTCCTGCAAAAAATATCCCAATGCTGTATCGTGATCATCAAGTAAAATAAATGAAAGCTCTATTCGCTCACTGTCAGAGTATTTTACAATCCACTCAAATGCCAGGGATTTTTCAATCCCTGACACTATATATGTTACTTTGATGGGGCTTTTCATTAAAGCACGTTATTAATTTAATTAATGAACTTTACCCCTGCTGCGGTAGTCACAACATCATACAACCTGTAACGCATACTCTGTGGGAGTTTCGCTATTAAGGTACCCTCATCAATTATATTGATCCAGAATTCATGAGCAAAAAGCTTAAATAATTTATCTTTATAAGCCCTATTCATTTCATCTTTTTCAGAATATTTAATGTATAAACTTGGCTTTATCGCCTTAAGTTTATTATGAGCGCGCTTATATTCACGTAACCTCTTGATGTATGTTTTACAACTCACTGGCTCATCGTGCCAAGCTAAAGCATTTGATAAAAAATAGATAGGTATATTGTTTTCAGAAGCTCTCATAGCCAAATCGAAATCTTCAATATCCGTTAACAATTCATCAAAGCCATCTAGCTTAGCAAACAGAAGTTTAGTTATAGAGAAATTTGCAGCTGTAATAAAAGGCCTTTTTGAATTTATTAATGTTGTATCCTCTGAAGTAAATTGAGACATCCACTTTCTGCTTAGCCAGGCCTTATAGCGTTGAAAGTCTGTTTTCATCACCTCATAATCTTCCATAACATTTCCTACCGCGATGGAATTCGGCACTTTACTATGGTGAATGACATGACGTCGTATGCAGTCCGGCAAAGGACGCATATCATCGTCAAAGAAAACTAGCAAATCAGAACTGGCTTCTTTAAATCCTCTGTTGCGAACTACTGCTCTACCCTTATTGAGTTGCTCAACTACTTTGAGCTTTTTGAAGCTAAATTCGGTTCTATTTATTAAATCGATCGTATTATCTGTTGATCCATCAACGACCACTATCACTTCATCAGGAGCCCAGTCCTGTCCCTCCAAGGCTCTAAGTATATTTAAAATTTTATGGGCCCCATTATATGTCGGAACCACCGCAGAAACTGTCATATGCAGGAAATTAAAGCTACTTGGTAATTACTTACGACAATTGCTTTTGTATTAATTCATCATACTGATGCTCTGCAATTACTTTGCCGTCACGTAGCTCATATATCCGGGTACAATCTCTAAGCGTGGTGATTCTGTGCGCAATGATAAACATCGTTATGTCAGTACTAGACAATCGGCTAATTGCTTCATTAACCTCTCTCTCGGTCTCACTGTCCAAAGCGCTGGTTGCTTCGTCCATAACCAGAAGCTCTGTCTTCTTGTACAATGCTCTTGCTATTCCTATGCGCTGTCTCTGCCCACCAGATAGCCGGGATCCTCTTTCCCCAATATTTGTTTTAATGCCATCGTCAAGCGAGTTTATAAACTCTGTTAGTGAGGCCTGTTCAATAGCATACTCCAACCGATCATAGTCTACCTGGTCATCGCTCAACGTTATGTTGTCCTGAATGGAAGCTTCCATCAAAAAAGTATCCTGCTTCACGTATCCAATTTGCTTATACCACGATTGCAAATTAGCTTCTGTCAATTTTTTCCCATCAACACTTATAAAACCCTCTTGCTCTATATAGAACCTGAGTAAAATATTCATTAGAGTAGTCTTGCCCGATCCAGAGGCACCAATAATCCCAACTTTCTCTCCTTTTTTAACCTGCATATATATATTCTGCAAAACAGGAGCAGGGCTCTCAGGAAAAGAGAATGATACGTTGTTAATAACAATCATATCAGAAAACGAAACATCAATTTGCTTGGGAACTTGATAGATTGAGTATTCAGAGAATTTATTAATAGTTTCGTATGTGAATTTAAATTGCTTAAAGGACACTAAAGAAAGAATCAACCTATTTGCTGATGGCATCAAACGATAAGCAGCGGCTGCAAACAATCCTATTATTGTTACCAAATTTTCAGGAGAATCAGCAAAGAATAACGAATATAAAAATATTGTAACAACAGCCAGTATAGCCACCATCTCAATTACTTTAAGAGGCAACTGATTATATAAATTAGATTTAGCTTCCAGCTCCTGTATTTTCGCCTCATTTACCAGAAGTTTGTTTTTAAATTTTTCCTGTTTATTTGCTAATCTCAACTCAATAAAACCATGGAAAAGATCATGGAGCACATTGAATGACTGTGGACGCACTGCATTTATCTCATCTCCTATTCTAGTGGATCTATCACGCAAAAAACGATAAGTCATTAATGCCGATGGCACTAAAACTATAACTAATATCAGAAATAGCGAAGGCTGATAAATCAATATGCCCCCAACAATTACCAGTATTATTATCAACTCAGAGAAGAAAGCAAATAGCTGCCTAATTATATTATTAACATAAATTTGCGGAACAGACACCGTATCATTTATCAAATGTCCAGAACCTATCCGCATATACTCCCAAAAAGGAATATTATTATGTTTGTTCACTTGATGAGTAACAATATTAAGCGCCAAGTGCGCAGTAAATCTCACTTGCTGATAATTAACAAAAACGGTAAATAAATTCTTAAATAAGAAGAAAGCAAATACAGCCAGAATAAGAAACACTAAGAAATTGCGCTCAGATTGAAAGCTTAATGCATGATATACATAAGATGAATATTTATTCTCAAATATTGAGCCTGGACGCGATGCAGCCATTATCACTGGAATAAGTGATGCCAATCCAAAAACATCCAACAAAGAAGCTATTATTAAAAGAAAAAACTGTCCTACCGCTTTTCTTTTATCTGCGACGGACATGTGCATTAATGCACTACTAAGTGCGTCTAGTACAACACCTCTGTTCCCTGAGTTCGACTTCATATTGTTGTTAGATTTTTTTACTTTTATTTAGTAAAAAATCATATTACTTACGCTCCTTTAAAATACCGTCGCCAATTATCTGACGAATGCCGCTCATTTTATTTGAAAACAGGAATAATAAACCGGCTTTAACTAAATATTTGGTGAAATTGGGCTGGGTGCGTTTAAGCTCCTTATATATATACTTATTATAACCACTTGAAATATTATAGTTAATCAATCCATAAAACCACCTAGCTATAAAACTATTTATCCTTAGCTCATAAAAGCTAGTATTCAATGGAGTGTATTGCTGCATCAAACCCAGTAAGTGAGCCTCTTCTTTCAACCCTTGACCATTAGTTACAGCCCCGCTGCGCACATTGTTGGTGTGCTGACGAAAATAGTTTAACGGCTTAGCCACGAATGCCAATTTGCACTCTGCTAATACTTGCACCCAATACAACCAATCGCCGATTACTTTCATAGTCTCATCGGCCGGCGGAATGGATAGTAATACTTGTTTGCGTAATACTACTGCACTAGCGTTCGGAATTATATTCCTATAAACCAAATAGCTTTTCACAATTTCTATTCCAGAAATGATAAAGTCTTTACTCCAGAAATCAGGATTGATGTCTGCATAAAATGCTTGGTTATCTCTGTGCAGATTATTATTTTCATCAACTTCCCATGAGGTACAGAAAGCAATACCCACTTTGACATCTTCTTCAAGAGGCTTTAGTAGAGTAGACAGGAAAGTTGGATCTGCATAATCATCACTTTCTGCAATCCAGATATACTTACCTCGGGCCAGTGATACCCCCTTATTCCACTGCTTAAAGGTACTGCCGCTGTTCTGGGTGTTATACTCTACTCTTATTCTTACGTCAGTAGCCGCATACGCATCGATAATATCACGACTATTATCAGGTGAACAATCATCGAGGATAATCACCTCAATGTCTTTATAGTCCTGATTTATGACGCTTTCTATTCGCTGAGGTAAGTGGCGAGCGTGGTTGTAATTCGGAATAATTACCGACACACTAGGCTCTTTATTTTCCATACCTTGCTGCTTGGCTTGTGCTCACATTATAGGAATTCTACAGACCCTTATATGGGCTGGTAAACAACTGTTACCAAGAACACCTTCATGCAAAGGTAAGCATTATAGTCTAAGCCACTATGAGGGGTAGCTTGCGCAGAAATGAGCAGTCCCTTCATACATTATGAAGGGACTGCTCATTTCTGCCATACTATAGTAACATACTATTGCCTACACCCTCATACAGCGAAGCTGTTACCACTCCAACCGTATGACTTCATTTCCTAGCTGTTAAATGTAAGGGGCTTGACTACTCTTACCAACTGTCAAGAAGAAAGACCATTAAAGCTAAAAATGAACAATAGCTATCAGTTGGTAAGGTGAAGACCAGTAATACAGAAGCAGGCACCAAGGTTAGACCACCTTGGCGCAGATTCACTGAAACTGCGTCTACCTTTTACAGCGACAAACGGTTTAGTACTCGCTTCATGTAGAAGTTGGTGGTGAAGCCTGGATATAGAAAAGCTTGCTTGCCAATTATTTTGAGAGCACTCGCCCACTGTTTGTTTTTACGCATCATGGCAAAAGCCGAAAAAGCGTGCTGCTTTTTGATGGTCGTTAAGAATGTATCAGCAAGCGCCTCTGGAAGCAGGTTTTGATCCTTGTAGTAGGAGATTATACAGTATTTGGTTTCGTACACCTTAACATCTAGCAGAAAGCTGGAAGCATCTAACGCACTAATTGAGCTGTTATGCACTCTGTATTGGTAGAGTACCTCATCAATACAGAAAATGTCGTAATGAGCTCCTACCCGAAAATAGAACTCCGAATCGGTAGCAGCCTGTGTAGCTTTGGTAAGTAAGTACCGGTATAACCCTACTTTATCAAATACACTCCGGCGCATTACGGAAAGCCCTTGTCGCAGAATTGGATAAGACAGCATTTTATCAGGCCCTTGCTTAACTACATCGAGGCAGCTGAACGCTTTGCCACGGGCAAAATCAGGCAGGGGCTGGTCTGATCCAGGTATAAATTCACCGGTAGTAGTAATATTTACAAAGCGAGTGAACACCAAGCCTACGTTTTCGTTTTCCTGTAGCACCCGCATCGATTTTGCAAGTATGGTATCCATCCAGATATCGTCTGCATCCAGCTTAACGAAGTAAGGCGAGTGACAAAGGCTGATACCATAGTTCCAGTTTTCAAGCATACCAAGATTGGTAGCGTTCTGGTATACCTTGATCCGGCTGTCCTTAGCGGCCCATATGCACGCCTGCTCGTACGTGTTATCAGTAGAGCGGTCATCTACTATTATGAGTTCCCAATCGGCGAAGGTCTGGTTTATAACCGACCGGATTGTTTCGGAGATATAAGTACCCGCGTTATATGCAGGAATTAGAATACTAAGCGTGGGCATTTTTATTTTTTTAAACGAGAGCTTTAGCTTGCAAAAGTAATACCAACAGCTACTCAGTGCTGCTACCTGCTAAGTACAACACGGTAATAGTCAGCCATTACAATTTATAATAGAAGCCTGACACGTACAGATGGCTGCCTTTACTTAAACTACTTCCCGCTTTTCACATACAACAAACTTTCAACGTGCAGTTTGTCCTGAACAGCTAAGCAGCTGAAGTACTTATTGCATTCAGCTACTTCACAAGTCATACATCTTATAGTTCTAACTCAGTCGGCATAGTGCATAAGCTAACCGAGTTATAACCGGCCACATTAGATTGATGCTAGCGTAACTGAGGTGTACGTTTAAAAAATATAATAAGTTATTTCTATTCCAAACCAGGAAGACGTGTCGGTTCAATACAGTAGAGTTATTGTGAGCTATCAATCAACAACTATCTTTAATTATCTTATTTTTTACTACATATTAAATTAGTTAAATCCCAATTATAATTACTTCTTGATCATTTTATAAATTACTTTATCACCAATTATCTGGCGCAAGCCACTACATTTGTTTTTGAATAGAAATTTAACAAAATCAACAGTTAAATGCTTATTATAATCTTTATCCATTTCGCACATATATTTGTATATATTTTTATTGGTTGATTTTGAGAGATTATAATATAACAGTGAATAGAACCACCTATTATTCATTTCGGATACTTTATCACGCAAGCGCGATTTTTCAATTGGAACTATACGCCCGACGTATGCTAGCAAATACGCTTCTTCTTCCAGAACAACTCCATTAACATAAACATTGCTTCTTACATTATTACTATGCTGACGAAAGTAATTTAAGGGTGCAGCATGGTAGGCCACGTTACCCTGTTGCATAATTCGAATCCAGTATTGCCAATCGCCAACTAGCTTTCTATCGCTGTTCGGCATACCAACAGCGTCTATGCAGCTACGACGTAGTAATACTGCACTTGCATTAGGCACAACATTACGATAGGACATAAAACGTTCTATCACTTCAGTGCCATCAAGGATAAAATCTTGCTGCCAAAATTCCAGCCCTAAGCTCTCGTAAAATGCATAAGGCCCGCATAGCACCTTGTTTTGCTCATCCACTTCCCAAGAACTGGAATAAGACAAGCAAACGCTGCTATCTGACTCCATTTTTGATAGTAACACCTCTAAAAGGTTTGGCTCAGCATAGTCGTCGCTTTCAGCTATCCAGATATACTCGCCCTTAGCTAGGCCTATGCCTTTAATCCATTGTTTAAAGGTACTGCCACTATTATGCTCATTCAGTACAACCTGAATTCGGGTATCTTGAGCAGCATAGCGGGCGATTATGTCACGACTGTTGTCCGTTGAGCAGTCATCTAACAATAGCACCTCTATATCGCGCTCTGTTTGCTGAAGCACACTTTCAATCCGCTGGACCAAGTAATTGGCGTGATTAAAATTTGGTATGATAACCGTCACCTTGGGCATCGAGTAGAGTATTAAAGTATTGGAAAACTGTAATATTACAAATTAAGGAATGGTGTACTTTTCTTCATAAAACAATTTAACATTATTCTTGAAGTCGTGGTAATTAAATTTCGAATCAATTATCTCATATGCAGATAAGCGCACATTTTCGTACAATAATTTTGTATCATTATTTTCGATAAATGAAACAACATTTTGAGCCAATGTATCAAAATTGTCAAATATATTAGGAAGGTTTAAAAATTCTTCAGTAAAAAATTCTTTATTATATACTGCAAATCCTATACCTCCCCTTAATGTTGGCCCAACTATATATCCATCCAATCCTTCTCCAAAGGATATTGACCATTTAGCTTTGGATTCTAATAATTTATAATCCTCATATCTCATATCACGTATTATTACGAATTTTAGTTTAGGTATTTTTTGTGCAATATAATTTAATATATACTGCTTAAGAGGATGCGAATCAGGCGAAACAATGAGAATATCTTCCTTTAGTTCATAAGGCAATACCAATACTTTTTCTTTATCAAACCAGGAAGACAGTTTATGGATTGGCAATCCATAATAATCTCTGAAATAAGCATTAGTATAACTATCATGTGCGGTAGTAGAAGTTATTCGATTTGATATGACTCTGAGTCTATCAATTACTATTTTATCAGGCATCATTTCAATATTTTGATTTAAAATATTGAAATGAACATTTTTGAAATCAGATAAAGTTTTTATTTGATCGCATGACAATAGATCAAAAAATTCCCCAACATAATATTCAGGCAAATGAATTATCAACTCAATTCCTTGATATCTTTTCTTTATAAGAAGATCAAATGGATAAATAGAAACATTGTTATCAAACCATGTATATTTAGAGATTTTTGCACTATTAGGATAAGACATCATTAAAACTGAAACCCTTTTATTCTTAAAAATCGAAATAGTTTCTCTAAAAATTGAGAATATTGATAATATACCTCCACTTTTGGTTTCCGTACCTGGAATTAAAAATATTATAGATTTATCATGTTTCTCCAATAACGCAAAAGAAATTTTTTGCCACATGATTCTTCCTCTATAAGAAAGGGAATTAACAATTCTATTTAGCATAATAGAAATTTTAACAAGTTATGTTAAGCCCAATATTTGTTTTGCTCTACCAATGTAAAGTAGTCTTCCCTTGTTATTCCAACCAGCATGTTGTCCCAAAATCTATTCCTTCTAAAATACCATCTGCGTCTCACCCCTTCAATTTTCCATCCACACTTTTGAGTGTAAATATTAATTGAAGCTTTATTATACTCTATAATATCCGTATCCAAACGCTCAAAATACAATTCTTCGAAAGCGTATCTCATGATAGTCATGATTGTATCAAACCCATAACCCTTACCTCTAACATCGTTATCACCCAACATTATTCCATGATACCCTCGCCTATTTTTCCAATCAATATCGACAATATTAGCTGTCCCGATAAGTCCTAAACCGGGAACATCGATAGCAAATCGTTGACTGGATTGATTATTCATTAAATTATCAAACCACTTCTTTTGATATTCAAAATTACTAGGAAAATGCCATCCAGCTAACATATTCCAAATATCTGGATCATTTGCCCATTTATGAAGGGCAGGCAAATCATGTTCTTCGATAGCTCTAATAAGAACGTGTTTTCCAAATATATTCATCTGCACCGTTTCAAAAGTTAGAATTTATTTAATTAATGTAAATTGGCTTAATAAACACTTCACTTGATCTATAGAATTATTCATCAACACATCTATAATAGACAGGGAGGCAACAAATTCTATTGAATTTTGACTATATGCAACATTATTACTCTTAATAAATGAGAGCTGTATATTTCTATCATTAAATTCATTTTTATTATACAAATCAATGCCTCCAATAGGATTGATATAACAATCGGCCTTTTCTTTAGAACAAATATCTAAAATCCTATCTTGCCCTTTCAAATAAGCATTATTATACACAGAAGAAGATTCCACCACATTAGTGTATATTTCAAGATATTGAGACACTTGTATTATAGAATCATAAGCCATAGTTGATATAGACCCACTGAAACCATCAATTACGTTAACCACAATTGGATAAACATTTTCGAAATATGGGGACTTTTTATAAGACAATTCTATTGACTTCATAAGCTTTGAAGCCCACTTATTATCGTTTACAACATTAATATCTTTTATCAACTTATTTTGACTTGCCTCTTTGAGCGGGACAGTAAACATTGATGCTTTATTATTTACCAATATATTATTTCTATTAATCCATCCTTTATTAATAAAATTAACATCATCATAAATGATGAATTTATCAACGATATTTAAAAGTTGGAAATACCCAATATATGGGAACAAATAAGGTTGCATTATAGCCAATTTCATACCACTACATTTTTTATAATTTCACATATATATTTAACATCCAATCTGTCTATATCTTGATAGAAAGGTAAACTTAACACTCGGGATGCAATGTCTTCAGAAACAGGGCATATAGCCCCACTATGATATGGCAGCTTGTTTAGTGATGGATAGAAATACCGCCGCGTATTAATGTCATTGGAAACCAAAGCATCTTTTACGCGATGCATAACCTCTTCACTTGGTAACACAATCGGGAAGTATGCATAGTTATACTCCAAACCCTCAGGCATTGTAGGATACTGAAGAGGCATATCAGCTAGTTCCTGCATGTATAGCTTAGCTAACTCACGTCTAGCAGCAATAAAGCTAGCAACTCGGGGCAGGTTACATAATCCCATTGCAGCATGAAACTCCGAGTTCTTACCATTCACACCTAGAGTAAAATACTCATCACCCCTGTGGCCGAATGATTTGTAAAGCCAAATTTTATCAGCTAATTCTTTATCTCGTACTATGATTGCCCCCCCTTCAGATGTATGAAATAATTTAGTAGCATGGAAGCTACAGGTTGAAATATCTCCATACGTAAGAAGCGGCTTGCCATGGTAGTTGACGCCAAAGGCATGTGCACCGTCGTAGATGACCTTTAAGCTATGACGCTGCGCTATTTGCTCAATCTTATGTACATCACAAGGGTATCCATATACATGTGTCGCCAGAATAGCAGAAGTTCTAGGCGTAATAGCAGCTTCAATTTTATCAGCGTCTATACAGAACGTGCGGTTTTCAATATCGACAAATACTGGCTCACAATTTTCCCATAGAATAGCAGTAGTTGTAGCAACATATGAGAAGGGAGTAGTAATTATCTCTCCCGTTAATCCCAAAGCTTTGATTGCAATCTGCAGAGCAATAGTACCGTTTGATGTAAACTGCACTTGAGCGCCATCGAGCTCATCGCTAAGTTTAGCTTCCAGTTCCTGTACCAAAGGCCCATTGTTTGTTAGCCACCCTCTCTCCCATATTCCTTCTAAATAGCTAACGTACTCACTTAGGGGTGGTAAGTAACTCTTCGTTACGTTGATCATGTAGATGCAAAATTATGAGAACTACAAAGGTAAGAGTTATAATCTGAGAACCCTTTGCAGAAAGACTTGAATAGACTGGGCAACTGCTAGCACCTCATCTCTCGTCATTCTAGGCCACAAAGGCAAGCTAAGACTAGTACGTGCCAGCAGTTCAGCAATAGGGAAATGTTCTTGTTGCCATTGTAAGGTTCTATAGGCCTGTTGCTGATGAGGCGGAACAGGATAATGAATCAACGTGCCAACTCCTGAGGCAGCTAAGTGCTGCTGCAACGCATCGCGGTGCGCGGTGCGTACCACATATAGATGGTACGCGTGGGAGCTATCGGGAGCTGTATATGGCAACGTAAGCTCTGGTACATCTGTGAGTGCCTCATGGTACCAAGCAGCTATTTGCTGGCGCTGGGCCGTCCAGACCGGAAGGTAAGGCAGCTTAACACGAAGCACAGCCGCCTGCAGTTCATCAAGTCGGGAGTTGTAGCCGATGATGCTATTATGATATTTCTCGGTGGAACCATAATTGCGCAACGCTTTAACGCGCTGCGCTAGAGAGGGGTCATTAGTGGTAATGGCCCCTGCGTCACCTAAAGCTCCAAGGTTTTTGCCGGGGTAAAAGCTAGTGGCATTTATATGACCAAAGCTGCCGGTTAGTTGGCCGTTATATGTGGCGCCTTGCGCCTGGGCATTGTCTTCTACCACATATAAGTTGTGGCGGCGCGCAATGCTCATAATAGCTTCCATCTCGCAGGCCTGGCCATACAAGTGCACCGGCATGATGGCGCGGGTCCGGCTGGTAATAGCCGCTTCAAGCAAGTCTGGATTAAGATTATAAGTATCAAGGCGCGGCTCAACGGGCACGATGGTAGCGCCCACGTGCGTAACGGCTAGCCACGTAGCTATGTAGGTATTGGTGGGTACAATCACTTCATCACCTGGTCCAATTCCTAACGCTCGGAGCGACAGTTCTAAGGCATCAAGACCATTACCTACCCCTATGCACAACTGCACTTGATTGAAGGCGGCGTAAGCTTTTTCAAACTGCTCAACCTCCTGGCCCAGCACATACCGATGGCTGTCGTAAACGCGTGCCATAGCAGCCAACACTTCTGTCCGGATGGGGTCGTGTTGTCCGGCAAAGGAAAGAAAAGGAATCTGCATGACAGGAGCTTATAACGTACAATCCTAACCTTGTGCCTTTGTAACCTCCTTTACTACATACAACGGCCGGTTACGGGCGGCATCGAGGCCTCGCCAGACGTACTCTCCAATAACGCCGAGGGCTAGCATCTGGAAGGCTGAAACGAAAAGCACGACTACCATCAGCGATGACCAACCGGCGGGCTCCTGGGAGCCAAGCAGGCGAAGGGCTATTATATATGTGCCGTAGAGTAGAGCGAGCGTACCCAGTAGTAGGCCAGCCACAGAAATAAGCCTAATAGGAAGAAAAGAAAACGAGACGAACGAATCAATGAAAAGCTTGACCCGCTTGGCCAGAGTCCAGCGTGACTGGCCTAGCTGCCGTGGGCGCCGAACGTAAGGCAAATTGACGTAGGGATACCCTAACCAGAGCATCAGATAAAATATGTTACTGTTCCGCTCTCGCATTCGTAGTACTTCGGTGGCTATTTGCCGGTCGAAGAGCACAAAATCAAAGCCCCCGGCAGGCACATTTCGGAGAGCAAAACGGCGCATCAGCCAATGGAAAGTGGTAGCCAGCACGCGAGGCAGACCAGTTTCAGGCCGATCTTGGCGGCTACCTATTACCAGCCGGATTCCCTTTTTCCAATACCCATACATGTCGGCTAATAAAGCGGGAGGATCTTGCAGATCGGCGGCTAATACTGCCAGACAATCACCGGTGGCATACTCGATGCCTGCCACCACGGCGTTATAGGCCCCTACGTTCCCGGCTAGCTCTACCACGCTTACTTGGCGTGGATACCGACGCCGAAGAGCATGCAGTGTTGCCACGGTACCATCCCCGGAACCATCGTCCACGAAGATGTATTCAACGTTTACTTCCTGCGGAAGTAAGCTCTTATCAGCTACTAGTTCTGCCTCTAGCGTTGGAATATTTGCTTCGTTGTAGTAGCACGGGATAATGACAGACAGCTTGGGCATGTCGGCAAGATACGCAGCATTGAAATGGGTATTCCAGGCCTGTTGCACAAGACCCACACAGATATCAAGAGCGCGACCAGCTAAGAATGTGCGTCACGGCTACCAGACGGAAACCTAACTGCTCCTTGATATGAATTATAGCTCTGTTCGTAGTTTGGGTAGTGGAGAAGATAGTATGCTCACCGCGGTCGTGCGCCCGGTGAAGCGCTTCCGCGAATAATTTGCGGCCCCATCCCCGGTTTTGCCCACCTACCGCCATGAGCATAATGCGACCGATGTTGTTAGTCCTGCTTATTGCGTCTCGCTGTTGGTAATTAATGGCGATAAAGCTATCCAGCGAGACCTTGTCTTGGTTGGGCACTAAAACCTCTTCACAGTACCCATTGACAGCCGCAACAGCATATTCCGCCAGAAAAGCATTTGCCTCTTCAAACGAGAAAAATGGATCCGCATGAAATCGGTCGTATGGGTTAGGATTGTGAGCTGCAATGCAGCCTAGCACTGTTTGCTCAGACTGCAGCGCTTGCCTAACATTGTACCGCTCAGCAGGAATATGAGATAGGTTTTCGTGGGCGTACTGCAACCTCGTTTCGGTTAGCATCCACCCTATCTGGCCTAGAGCCTGCAGTACCTGAATATCCTCAGTGGGTATATCAGCAATGCAATGCTGCACTCCGCGCGTGACCAGATGCTCCGTAAAGCGTGCACATCCCGTTCGTAAGTTCCCGACTGAGTTGAACAGCACTGTGCGCAGCCGGGCCATAGGGCGGCCAAAGAAAGCAGAATCCCAGGGCAAGTCTGTGTACAAAAAATAACAGCCGTTGTCACTGTACCAGCAGTGCTCATTCTCTTCAGCACCAAAATTAAGGAGCTGCGCACGAAGTGTTTGCCAGGGCGATTTATTATCTGACAAATTGCGTAAGCCGTAATAAGGTGAGTAAAACCTTAGTATGCTAGCTCGTTCCTCCACCATTGCCTCCAATGCGCTCATAACCGCCTGAATTCAGTATAGTCGCGGATATAATCGGTAGCCTCGTATAGTGTGGAAGCTAGCGCCAACTGCACGGCCGTGTGTGAATATTGCATGGTATGCCAGCAATAGGGTGGGATGTAGACCCCCTGGTCGGGCCGTTCCAGCACAAAGGTTTGTATGTCGCCATTGCGTAGCTCTGTTACAATCACAATCCGCCCCGTTACGGCTACTAATACTTGTTCTGTCTGATGATGGGCATGGCGCCCGCGCACAATGCTTTCCGGCGTGTGATAGGTCCAGAAAACCCGCTTTACCTCAAATGGGATAGTAGCTGCAATCTCCCCTACTGATATAAAGCCAATATCTGAGGCACCTATTTTCGGAAAATCAATCAAAAACGGCTTACTCATGCAAGGCAATGTACTGGTTGTTCTTTCAAAGAAAGTAAAAAAGCCGGCTGCCTTGGGCAGCCGGCTTTTTTATACGCAGTTTTCAGTGGCCTAGAAAGAGCGGGGAGTGTTATCTACCTGCCCGGCACTAACGCCCTGCACGTGCTCTTTAAAGTACTCAAGCGTCCGGCGCAAACCTTCGGCGCGGCTTACCTTAGGCTCCCAACCCAGAATTTCTTTCGCCTTCGTGATATCCGGCTTGCGCTTCATCGGGTCATTCTGGGGCAATTCCTGATAGGTGGGCTTAAACTCTACACCCATCAGGTTGGCAATTTCTTCACCAAACTCCTTGATGGTGATTTCATCAGGGTTGCCGATGTTAACAGGCAGAGGATAATCGCTCAGCAGCAAACGGTAGATGCCCTCAATCAGGTCATCGACGTAGCAGAATGAGCGGGTTTGGGAGCCGTCACCAAATACCGTTAGGTTCTCGCCGCGCAGAGCCTGCGAGAGGAAAGCTGGCAATACGCGGCCGTCGTTGAGGCGCATGCGTGGGCCATAAGTGTTAAAGATGCGCACAATACGCGTCTCAAGGCCATGATGATTGTGGTAGGCCATGGTAATAGCCTCCTGAAAACGCTTGGCCTCGTCGTAGCAGCCGCGGGGGCCTACGGGGTTTACGTTGCCGAAGTATTCCTCTACCTGGGGATGAATTTCGGGGTCACCGTACACTTCCGAGGTGCTGGCAATCAGCATTCGGGCACCTTTCACGCGGGCCAGGCCTAGCAGGTTGTGCGTACCCAAAGAACCAACCTTCAGTGTCTGGATTGGAATTTTCAGGTAGTCGATGGGTGAAGCGGGCGAGGCGAAGTGCAGGATATAGTCCAGCTTGCCGGGCACAAACACAAACTTGGAGACATCGGCGTGGTGAAACTCAAAGTCCTCTTTGCCGAACAGGTGCTCAATGTTGGCCAGGTCGCCGGTGATTAGGTTATCCATGGCAATAACATGGTATCCTTCAGCTAGAAACCGGTCGCAGAGGTGCGAGCCCAGGAAGCCTGCGCCGCCGGTAATCAGTACACGTTTTTTATCAGACATGGGGATGTTGCTTAAAAGATGAAAGCTCCGCCTTAAGCCAAAGCTTAAGCGGGCTCATGATGCGCCGTGCGAATACCAATGCAATGGTAAGCAAAGCCCGCTTCCTTCATCTCGGCGGGGTCGTAGATGTTACGACCATCGAAGATAACCCGCTGCTTGAGCAAGCGCCCTACTACCTCAAATGAGGGCGACCGGAACTCGGGCCACTCCGTTACCACCAACAACGCATCGGCGTCGACGAGAGCATCAAACTGGTCTTTGGCATAGGTAATGCTGTCACCGAGCGAATGTTTTGCTTCGGGCATAGCCACTGGGTCGTACGCAGAAACGGTGCAGCCTTCAGCCAAAAGCTTCTCGATGATAACCAATGAAGGAGCCTCACGCATGTCGTCCGTTTTGGGCTTGAAAGAAAGACCCCAAATAGCCATCTTTTTGCCTTTCAGATCCCCCCCAAAGTGCTTCTTCACTTTGCTGAACAGCACTTCCTTTTGTGCCTCATTTACGCCTTCTACGGCCTGCAGCACCTGCATTTTGTAGCCGTTTTCAGAGGCAGTTTTGATGAGCGCCTTTACATCTTTGGGGAAGCAGGACCCGCCGTATCCGATACCCGGATAGATAAACTTGGTGCCGATACGAGCATCAGAGCCGATACCCTTACGCACCATGTTTACATCGGCCCCCATGATTTCACATAGGTTGGCGATGTCGTTCATGAACGAAATTTTAGTGGCCAGCATAGAGTTAGCCGCGTATTTTGTCATCTCAGCCGAGGGAATATCCATGAAGATGATGGGGTGCCCATTGAGCAGGAAGGGCTTGTACAGCCGGCTCATCATCTCTTCTGCCCGCTCCGAAGACACGCCAATTACTATACGGTCGGGCTTCAGGAAGTCGTCGATAGCAGCGCCTTCTTTCAGGAACTCCGGGTTAGAGGCCACATCAAACTCAATGTTTGCGCCGCGTTTAGCCAAAGCATCCTCAATTTCCTTGCGCACTTTGGCGGCGGTACCAACTGGCACAGTGCTTTTGGTTACTACTACTGCGTAGTCGGTCAGGTTCTCGCCAATGCTGCGGGCTACTGCCAGCACATACTTCAGGTCAGCGGAGCCATCCTCCCCGGGAGGGGTACCTACGGCAATGAAGGCTACATCGCAGTCCTTGATGGCCTCCCCGATATTGGTAGAGAAATGCAACCGGCTTGCTGCTACGTTGCGGGAAACCATTTCCTCCAAGCCGGGCTCATATATTGGCAGAATGCCTTTGTGGAGGTTATCAATCTTTTTCTGGTCAATATCGATGCATGTAACATCAATACCGACTTCAGCGAAGCATGTGCCTGTCACGAGGCCAACATACCCGGTACCTACTACTGCAATTTTCATATGAAAGGGAAATATGAGAAAGGGGGCGTGTGGAAAGGAGTGAAGATAATTTAAAAAGGGGCTTCATTTTCTTTAACAATTGATCTTTTAGTTTCCATCAACTGAATTATAAATTATTTAAGAATAAAATACAGCATTTACATAGGCATAATCCTAGCAACTGAAATCAAACTATCATTATAAATTACTTCTTTTTTATTTAAATTTAGTTTCCCAAAAAAAGAACTATTTTTATCATGAATCCACACAAAATCCTGTAAATGATGATCTAAATCATGAATAGCGTGAAGCCTGACAGGATTATAATAAATTTTGTTTTTTACGAAAAAATAGTTTAAATACACATCGACAAAATCACTATCAATCACTAACTGTTTTTTATTTACCACTATAATATCATATGATTTTTTAATAGAACTATATAAAGCATTTTCTTTTTTATATCTCTTTATATTCAACATATTTGCATATATGAAGTATATAAAAAAAATTGGAGTTAAAACACTTATTAAAGAAACGCGCACAATATATATATCTTCAAATGATTTCAAAACAACACATTGGCCAATAACAATAATAAATATCAAATATACCCATGTCCTCGGAAAAGGAATTACCGCCTGCAAATACATAAACACAAAGGGCAATAATACAAATCCCATTAGGACAAAACCATATAAATGTTTTTTTCTTACAAATAAAACCACAATACCTGCAACACTCAGTATCATGAAAAAATATAACTGCGCATCATTAACGAAGAATGAACGAGCAGTTTGAGTCACATGTCTGTTAAACATAGATAATACAGTCTGCCGTGGAAGAGGCAACACATACTTATTCTTTAATACACTTTCGAATCCCGATATCAATAAAACAGGTGCATAAAAAAGCAGAACAAATACTCCAACTATAAATGAATAATATATAAACGCTATAGTCATCTTTCTTTTTCTAGAGATTTCGCTTAAAAAAAGAAAGACTAGCGCTTGACTCACGAAAGCATATAAATATGTAGGAATAGATGCGAATCCGATTACGGAAAAGGCAACGAAACCGAGCCAAAACATATAATTCAACTTTGGCTTTTGCTTACTTAATTCAATAAGCGCCCCAGTACTACCAACAAATGCAAGAGTAATATATATATACCCTCTAGCATTCATAGAATAATAATCAATCATATAAAATGAGAAAAACAAACACACCCCTATAACAGCTACATAATTTGACTTAAACAATCGATACAATACAATTAATAAAATCCAGAATAAAACCAAAGCAGCCAGAAAGCTTGGAAGCCTTAATCCAACTACACCGCTATCAAGATAAAAAGTAATACTTGACAAAACAGAATACAAAATATGATTATTTGGCGCAGGGTAATAAGCAATAGAAACTAAAATACCTCTCGAAGCAAAGTTTAACCAAGTCCAAATCTCATCATATCCAAGAGGAAGATACTTCACTTGATATAACAACATTCCTAATAAAACTATAAATAAAAATAAAATATATGTTTTATTTGCGGCATTTATTTCAAGTGTTGTCTTTTTTAAATACAAAAATAATATCTTAAACTCTACCACTAAAGCACAACACGCGTTTTTTATACTCCCCCTGAATAAATACCCTAATGATATAAATAAAATTGTTGCAACAATAGAGAATAATTTAATTAGATATAAATTATGTCCAGATAAAAAAGACGATACAATTTTATCAGAATAATTTATCAAACCTGCCCAATCAATCAAAACCCTGACATCAACAGCACAAATCAGGAAAGATATTAATATAAAAATGGAACTTATAGTGAAGTAAGTTAAGTATGCAAATCTATACAGATTCATATTTATTTCTTAAAAAGTCCATACTTAACAATGCAATATATAGCCCTGAAGCCATCACGCCAACCAATTTTTTTTCCTTCTGCATATGTGCGACCGTAATAACTTATACCAACTTCATATATGCGTACATCTTTGACACGAGAAACTTTAGCCGTTACTTCGGGCTCAAACCCAAAACGGTTTTCCTGTAATTCAAGGCCTTGGATGATATCACGACGAAATAACTTGTAGCAGGTTTCCATATCTGTCAAATTTAGGTCTGTGCACATATTGCTTAAAAAAGTAAGCATGTGATTACCTATGCTATGCCAGAAAAACAGAATCCGGTGGGGGTTGCCGCCCATGAAGCGCGAGCCAAAGACGACATCGGCGAAACCCTTGAGGATGGGCTTGATCAGTAGGTTGTACTCTTCCGGGTCGTACTCGAGGTCAGCATCCTGAATTATAACGTAATCGCCGGTGGCTTCGCGGATCCCTGTGTGTAGGGCCGCGCCCTTACCTTGGTTGACAGAATGCTGCAGCAGGCGCAGCCCCATCTCGGGGTAACGCGCGGCGTAAGCATTAATGACCTCCGAGGAGTTGTCAGAGGAGCAGTCATTAACTAGAATGATCTCCTTCTGAATGTTATTAACTAGTTGCAATTCTCTTAGCAGATCTAGAATCTGGTGGATTGTGCGAGCTTCGTTATAAACAGGAATGACAATGGACAGAGTACGGAACTGAATTCTAGTCGCGACAGTGGTAGAACTTGTAATCACTAAGAGAAGCAAACAAATGAGTTAAACAATTTTTTAACCTGTTATAACCTAGCTCATCATCCATTTCTTCCACCACCACTGAAATACAATCAGCGCCCAAATACGAGCGTGCACATCTCCGGGGTTACGGGAAAATAGCTGAGCTTTGAGGTCTTGAATTGCTGGCACGCTAAATACTCCTTGCGCTTCAATAAACGCATCAGAGAGTAAGTCATCCTCAATAAGTGGGCGCAACTCGCCGCGGAACCACTTTAGTAGGGGAACTTCAAATCCGTGCTTCGGGCGCTTATACAGCTCCTCGGGCAGCATAGGGCGGAAGGCATCCTGTACAATCTTCTTCTTCATGTTTGCGTCGATTTTACTCTCGACTGGCAAGGAGAAGGCAAAGTTGACTACGTTCGGATCGAGAAACGGTGGGCGAACTTCCAGGGAGTTAGCCATGCTCATCAGATCAACCTTCGTGAGCATATCGTACGGCAGCACTACTTTGGTATCGGTGAGCAACACTTCGTTCAGGTCGCCATCGCCGTGCAGGTCTTCCAGCAGCTCCTTGCGGCGCTTGTCGGCTAGCTTCTTGCCGATTTTGCGACGAGAAGCAGCACTGAGCAGACCACGGGCGTCCTTTTCAGAGGCAAAAGAAGCCCAATCCCAGTAGCGGTCTTTGGGCCCGCTGAGCATGCCCCGGGAGAAGCGCTGAAACTGCCGGATCTTGTTACCGAAATACGAGTTTCTGGACTTGGGCAGAATATCCCAGAGCAAGTTTAGGCCAGTCACGGCTTCCGCTTTAAAGCCGCCCTGACGCACCTGAAACTCGCCCATGTGCTTGTTGTACCCTCCAAATAACTCATCGGCGCCATCGCCAGAAAGAGCTACGGTAGCCTTCTCGCGCGTGCGCTTACTGAGGATATACACGGCCAGCGCTGAGGAGTCGGCGAAGGGTTCATCGATGTAGTTGAGAACATCGAAAATATGATCGTAGAGGTCTTGATTGGTAAGCGAAAAGACAGTGTGGTTCGTCTTATACCTGTCCGCTACCAGCTTGGCATACTTTGTTTCATCAAAGAAGGGCTCATCGCGGTACCCAATGCTGAAGGTATTCAGGTGAGGGGTGTGGCGCGAAGCCAGCGCCACGATGACAGAAGAATCAATGCCTCCGCTCAGGAATGCTCCCAGCGGCACATCGGCTACCAAGCGGCGGGCCGTGGCGTCGTCCAGTAGGTCTACCAGCTTCTTTTGCTGCTGCTCATACGTCAGCTTATTCTTTTCAACTTTTTTCGGGTCGTAGGGGATTTTGTACCAGCGCTTACGTACTACCTTTTTGCCTTTAATATACAGGTAGTGGCCCGGCAGCAGTTTCTTGACGCCTTTGAAGATGGTAGCAGGACCAGGGATGTAGTTCAGTTGCAGGTAGTGGCTGAGGGCTACATAGTCTAGCTTGCGCGGAATACCCAGCGCCAGCAACGACTTCATCTCCGAGGAGAAAAGCAGCTTATCTTCATCACGATAGATGAGCAAGGGCTTCTCCCCCATCCGGTCGCGGGCGATAAAGACTGAATCTTCCTCTTTATCGTAGATGGCAAAGCCAAAAAAGCCGTTGAGCTTTTTGATAAAGCTGCGCCCTTCTGCAATGTACAGGCGCAGAATTACCTCCGTATCGGTTTGCGAATGGAAGCGGTGGCCTTTGCTGATAAGCTTCTGGCGCAGCTCTTTAAAATTGAATATCTCGCCATTGAAGACGATAGTATAGCGGCCTGATTCATCCGTCATGGGCTGGTTACCATCGGCGGTGAGGTCAAGGATAGCGAGACGACGAAAGCCTAGGCCACACCTATCGTAGACGAAGTGCCCCTGAGAGTCGGGGCCGCGGCTAACAATGGCGTCGGTTGAGGCATGCAAGGACGCCAGCGAACTGCGGCCTGCGTCAGTAAAGGCGAATACTCCGGTAATTCCACACATAGGGCGGGCAAAAGTACGAACTATCAGGACTTGAGTTCGGAAAAACTACGGTCGCGGCTCGCAACCAAAGCCGTGCCACGTTAGTACACCCTCTGTATTCTCCCCCATTTTTACTTTGACCTTCGCCATGAACTTACAAGACCAAATGACTCTGCAGCAAGAGTTTGAAGCCGCTGTTACACGCGTTGACGGCCTACCTGGTGACCAAGCGGCCGCTCATATGACTGACTTATATGGTTTATATAAGCAAGCCACCGACGGCGACCATGATGCCAAGCGCGACGAAGTAGGCGACGACACCCCCGACAATCCCAATGGCCCTAAAGGCCTTTCTCAAGCTCAGTGGGACGCCTGGAGCAAGTACAAGGGCGTTAGCCAGGATGATGCGCGCCGCCAGTATGTTGCGAAAGTGAAGGAAATTGCAGGCCCCGTAGGAGAGCAGACTACCGTTATCACTGGTAACGGGCAGCCAGCTACTGGGTCGCAGGTAGGTGGAGCTGATGCTACTTCCGGCCCTGAAGTACAGGCCAACGACAACACTACCCTCTCGCAGCAGTCAACTACGCGGCCAGGAATTTCACAGGGAGGTTTACGCGGCGATATTACGGCCGGCGCTCCTTATGGTGGTGAGGATAAATTGAAAGGTGATCAAAGCTAAGCTTGCTAAGCCACGGCCATAAATCCATAAAAAAAGCCTCTCACAATTGTGAGAGGCTTTTTTTATGGAATAGACATTCTTAAAATATTTTCCCGGGGTTCATGATGCCGCGGGGGTCAAACACCTGCTTGATGCCGCGCATCAGATTGAGTTGCACCTCCCCGATGGCAATACCGATGTAGGGTTTTTGTACTAGGCCTATTCCATGCTCACCGGAAATAGTTCCTCCGAGACTTACGCACAGACGGAACAGTTCTTTAATAGGTTCCTGCAGGCCGTGGTGCCACATGTCATCATCCAGGTCGCCACGGATAATGTTTACGTGCAGGTTACCGTCGCCGGCATGGCCGTAGCATACGGAGTTGAAACCGTAGCGGCTCCCGATTTCCTTCACCCCCTTCAATAGCGTTGCTAGCTCGGCGCGGGGCACAACGGTATCTTCTTCCTTATAGACGGAATTGTAGCGCACCGCATTTCCAATGTTCCGCCGAATCCGCCACAAATCATCCTTCTGCCCGGCAGTATCAGCCAGCAAAATCTCATCCACGTTATAGCTTTCCAGCACCGCGTAAACGGCTTCGGCCTCTTTATATAACTGATCCAGATCTTGCCCATCAAGCTCAATAAGCAAGTGTGCCCGGATATCGGCTGGCAGACTAAGCGGAATATTCAGGTAGCGCGACGACCATTCAATGGCTTCGCGCTCCATGAACTCAAGGCCGGAGGGTACAATGCCAGCTCTGAAAATAGCTGAGACAGCCGCCGCCGCCTCGTTCTCATCGCGGAAGGGTGCCAGCAACAAAATATTTTGTTGCGGGTAAGGCAGTAGCTTGAAAACAATACGGGTGATGATGCCTAGCGTACCCTCAGAGCCAATCATGAGTTGGGTAAGGTTATACCCAGTGGCGTTTTTGAGAGTATTTGCTCCCGTCCAGATGATGTCGCCGGTAGGCAGCACCACTTGCATGTTCAGCACATAGTCTTTGGTAACGCCATATTTCACGGCCTTTGGGCCCCCACTGCTCTCGCTGAGGTTACCCCCCAGGAAACAGCTGCCCTTGCTGGCGGGGTCAGGTGGGTAAAACAGGCCTACCTCTTTCACCGCATTCTGGAACACCTCAGTTACTACGCCAGGCTCTACCGTGGCCTGCAGGTTTCGCTCATCAATCTCGATGATTCGGTTGAGCCGCTCAGTGCTCAATACCACTCCGTGATGAATAGGTAGCGCCCCACCTGACAGGCCGGTACCGGCCCCACGAGGCGTAACCGGAATGCGGTGCTCATAGCACAGGCGCACAATTTGGCTTACCTCCTCGGCGTTTGCCGGACGAACCACTACATCGGGTGCGAAGTGCAGGTCCTCGGTATGGTCGCGGCCATAATCAGCGTATACTTCCGCATCCACACGCTGGGCCGTCAGGACGTGTGCTTCGCCTAAAACCGCTTCAAACTGGGCAATAAGCGCCGGGGTTAAAACTTGATATTCCATATATAGAGGAGCAAAATGACCTGTTCACCTATCTTTGCAGCGATGCGGGAACACGTTACGAAGGTACGGCATTCGGCGCAGTGGCGCCGGTGGCTGCCAGTGCTACTGATAGGGTTGCTAGGTTGGTTAGCCGCTTGCAGCGGTGCCAAGAAAGTAAATTACCGAAACGGGCGGTACTACTCAGCCCGCGATATGGCCCGAATTAAGGCCACGGAACGCCGGCGCGGTATAGCACCTCATAGCAAGGCCAAGACCAAGCTAGCCACTACCAGAGGTAAAAGCAAGGTAGTAGTAAAGAGGCCTAGCGCCCGGCCGCTGCCCGCTAACATGAAGCGCGAAATTGCTTCCGTGATTGAAACAGCCCGCTCCTTTGAGGGAACCCCCTATAAATTTGGCGGTACTACCCGGCTAGGGATGGACTGCTCGGGGCTGCTGTTCATGTCGTTTGCGGCCATTAACGTAACCATTCCGCGCTCCAGCAATGAGCAAGCGTTGTGGGGTGAACCAGTTAAGCCACAAAATTTACAGCCGGGCGATTTGGTATTTTTCGGAGGTTCGCCGGGTAGTTCTACTATAACTCACGTAGGCCTGGTTACAGAAGCCTCCGACGAAAGTGTGCATTTCATTCACGCTTCCAGCTCTTTAGGTGTAATTGAGAATGCTCTGGAGACTGATTACTACCTCAGCAGATTCATTAAAGCAGTACGACCTAGGTTGTGAGATTCCCTCTTACCTTTGTGGCCGAAAACAAACCTTGTGTTGCTTAAGGCTTTACAAAAGCGAGTCAGCCTCACGCTACACACACCACCCTCTCACAAAGTTCACCCTTACTTAAAGTACACTTTTTCACCAATCCCCCCTTTATGAGACGCAATCTTTACGCCTCTGCGGCTTTAGTCCCAATGGCGATTCTGTCAGCCCATCTCAGTTGGGGTCAGGGTGCCACCACGTCGGCTATGAACGGTGTTATCACCGACAAGTCGGGAGCGGGCCTACCAGGTGCTACGGTTATTGCCGTACACACCCCGACCAACACGCAGTACGTTGCCCCGACCAACTCGGAGGGCCGCTTCAACATTCAGGGCATGCGCGTAGGTGGTCCCTACACCGTGCGCGTAACCTTTATTGGTTATGCTGATGCAATCCGCGAAAACATTACGCTCTCACTAGGCCAGAACCAGCGCTTAGATATTAACCTGAGCGAAGCTACTCAGCAGTTGAACGAAGTAGTAGTAAGTGGCGCTCGTGACCGGGTAATTAACTCGAGCCGCACAGGTGCTGAAACCACGGTTAGCCGGGAGCAAATCCAGCGTCTGCCCACGCTGAGCCGCTCGCTAAACGACTTCACCCGCCTGACCCCACAAGCTAACGGTGGTGGCAGCAGCTCAATTGGTGGCTCTAACAACCGTTATAACAACATCACCATTGACGGCGCAGTTAACAACGACGTTTTTGGTTTGGCAGGCAGCGGCACCCCAGGTGGCCAGTCGGGCACTACTCCTATTGCCTTGGATGCTATCCAGGAGATTCAGGTAGTAGTTGCTCCGTATGACGTAACCCTGGGTAACTTCACTGGTGGTGGCGTTAACGCTGTTACCCGCTCCGGCACCAATGAAGTACAAGCCTCTATTTATGGCTTTGGGCGCAACCAGAATTCAGTTGGCAAAAGTGTAACGGAACCCCGTACCAAAGCCGATGAATTCTACAACTACCAGACGGGCGCTCGTGTTGGTGGTGCTTTGGTGCGAGATAAAGTCTTCTTTTTCCTGAACGCAGAAATTGCTCGTCAGAGCACTCCCCTCTCGTTCGAGCCTGGCACCTCCACTTCCCGCTTCCGTACCTCTGCGCTTGACTCTATTACCAGCTACGTAAGCTCGCGCTATGGCTACGACGTGGGGGAATATGGCAGCATCAATGCGCGCCGCGAGAGCAACAAGATTTTTGGGCGCTTAGACTTCAACTTGTCGCAGAACCATCAGCTCACGGTTCGCCATAACTATGTAAAGGCATTTGATGACAACATCTCGCGTTCTTCAACGCAGATACGCTTTGGCAACAATGCTTACAAGTTCAATAACGTTACGAACAGTTCTGTAGCAGAACTGAATAGCGTATTTGGTCGATTCTCCAACAAGCTGCTGTTGAGCTACTCGCGCATTCGCGATACTCGCGGCACTTCAGGCGGTCTGTTCCCTACCTTTGAAATCAACGACAAAGGCCTGCGTTATACTCTCGGCACCGAGCGTAGCTCATCAGCTAACCAGCTAGACCAGGACATTGTAGAGGTAACTGACAACGTAACGGCGGCTTTTGGTAAGCATACCATTACGTTGGGCACGCACAACGAGTGGTTCAAGTTCCGTAACCTGTTCATTAACAACGGCAACGGCTACTACCAGTTCAACTCACTGCAAAACTTTTACAACGGAACGTCAAACCGCTTGCAGGCTGCTTATCCAACGGCTGATAACGGCGAGGCTGCGTTCAAAGCTATGCAGTTGGGCTTCTATGCTCAGGATCAATATTCGCCCGTTGAAAACCTTCGTTTAACACTGGGAGCTCGTATTGACGTACCTGTATTCATTGATAAGCCTGCTTATAATGCTGACGTAGAGGCCCAGACGGCATTCGCACAGTACGGTAAAATCAACACCCAGAATGTACCTAGCGGCCAAGTGTTATTTGCTCCCCGTGTAGGTTTCAACTGGGATGTAAACAACGATCAGAAGATTCAGGTACGTGGCGGAACGGGTATTTTCACCGGTCGTGTACCTTTCGTATGGATTTCGAACAGCTACACTAACAGCGGTGTAATCCAGGGCTCGGTTGACGTGAACAACCCTGCTAGCACTACTAATGCTGCTGGTCAGAAAGTGGTACTGACTGACATTGGTCAGTTCCCTACATATTACCAGAATGGTGCTGTAAAAACGACGCAGATCAACGTTTTAAGCGACGATTTCAAACTGCCACAGGTATGGCGTTCCAACTTGGCTGTTGACTTCCGCCTGCCCGGTGATATCGTGGCTACCCTTGAAGGCATATACTCGAAAACCGTTAATGATATCTACTACAGAGATATCAACCTGGCTGCACCTGTTGGTCGTTTGGCTGGTGCTGATCAGCGTCCGGTGTATTCTTCAGTTACGGCTAGCTCTAACCCATCGGTAGCGGTTCGTCGGATTGATCCAAAGTTCACTAACGTTTACCTATTGGATAATACCAATAAAGGTTACCGTTACAATGCTACGGCTCAGTTACAGAAGCAATTCAAAAATGGCTTGAATACTTCGGTGGCCTATACGTACGGCAAGTCGAAGGAAATCAACAGCGGCTCTAGCAGCACTGCCTCGTCTAACTTTGGCTTCAACCAAATCCAGTTTGATCCAAACAACCCAGAGCTAGGTTACTCACGCAACGACCAGCGTCACCGCGTGTTGGCAACGGGTGGTTACACGTTCCATTATGCAGGCGACAAGCTGGCTACCGGCCTCTCCGTAGTATATGAAGGCTTGTCAGGTCAGCCATTGACTTACCTGTACAACCGCGACCTGAACAACGACGGTAGCACGGGCAACGACCTCATTTACATCCCACGTGATGTGCGTGACGTCAATGAGATTAAACTTGCTGCTTCAGAAGGGCGCACTTTAGCTCAAGTGCAGGATCAATTGGATGCTTTCATCAACAACGATCCTTATCTGCGTAGCCACCGTGGTCAGTATGCTGAGCGTTTTGCTGCACGGCTGCCTTGGACTCACCAGATTGACATGCGTCTGACGCAGGACTTCAACTTCCAGGCTGGTGGCAAGAAAAACACCATTCAGATTACCTTCGACGTTATCAACGTTGGTAACCTGGTGAACAAGGACTGGGGTCATCAGTATTCAGTAGCTAACAGCGCTACGGAACTCCTGTCGGTAGTTGGAACGAATGCTCCGAACGTACAGCCTACGTTTACTTTCCCTAGCGCATTTGCCACTAACAACCGCTCCTACGACATTGCTCCTTTCAACTCACGTTGGCAGGGTCAGTTGGGTGTGCGTTACATCTTCAACTAAGTCTACCTGACTTCTTAATTACCCAAGAGGGGCGGAGATATTCTCCGCCCCTCTTTTTGTGCCCTTATATCTCGAACCTGTTTTGGGGTAAACTACCAATAATTCAACGGCGGCAATTATATATACAGCTGGGCTACGGATTGGCTCATCCAGTTTTTCCAGTCTGATGGATAAGCAGCGGTGCGTGAGGCAAAGCGCTATACTTTCCGTTTTATGCCATTGCACCGTGAGCTAGACAAAAAGCTCAGCAAGAATTTTGAACCTTCATCTCGAATTAACGACATGTTCAAAGGCTACAACATCACCTTAGTGACAAACGAACACGGTGAGCCGGCAAACCTTTTCTTCGGCAAGCGTCGCCCTGACGGGTTTATTGTGCGTGAGTGGTACATGCGCACTAATATGCGCCAACATGGGAGCCTCAAGGTAGCATCCAGCCACTGGGACTTGCGCGGAAAAATACTGGCCTAGTCAGCTAGGCCAGTATTTCTACTTCTCCTATAACTAGCAGGCTTTGTAATAAGCTGCGAACATCGTCTGAGTCGCCCACACAGTAACGCGCCAACGACCTAGCGGCATTCCCCACTTTTATAGTGTAGGCCTCAGCAGGCAGTGCTTTAAAAGTATCCTCATCGGTACGGCCGTCGCCGAGGGCCAGAATAAACTCTGGTGGCTCTGGCTGGAGCCACCGAGCTACAGCGGTGCCTTTGTTTATGCCGGCATTTTTCACCTCCAGCACCTTACTTCCTTCCAGCACCTGCAACTCAGTATTGGAGGTGATAAAAGACAGGTGGCTGAGCAGTTCACGGGCCCGAACCGCTCCTAGGTCGGCATCAACCCGGCGGTAGTGCCAAGCTAGAGAATAGTCCTTCTCTTCTATGGAAGCCCCAGCCGTGCGGCGCACATATAACTCCATAAGGAGGCGCACTTCTGGTTTCCAGTCGGCACGGAGCTCCTGAAACAGCTGCCACTCCTCGCGCGCGCGCCGCAACCAGACGCCATGCTCTGCTATAAAATCAACAGGCAAGTGGCCTAGCCACTTTTCCAGGGTGGCCCGGTCGCGGCCACTGATGATAACTACGCGGTTGCGCGGATCGTCAGCCAAGGAGCTCAGCAGTCGAAGCAGTTCCGCATCAGGCTGGGCCCGTTGCGGATTAGACTCGAAGCGCACCAAGGTACCATCGTAATCCAGCAAGAGTAGTCTGCTGTTGGCCGTTTCATAACGTGCTTGTAGCTGGGCTCTGGCCTCCTGATCAAGTGAATCAGTAGCGTAAATATGCTGCTTGATCTTGCTGTAGGCCAGTCTGTCCATAAATAACTTGGTCCAGGCAAACACATCATATTGCTCTACCAGAGCCCGCAAATGGCCCATACGCCGGCCTTGTTCTTCCTCTGGCATCAGCAGCGCTTCATTCAGCGCCTCAACTAAGTGGTTGGTATCAGTGGGGTTGATAAGTAAGGCGTCGGAGAGTTCATGGGCGGCTCCGGCCCGCTCACTTAGGATGAGTACGCCGCGCTCATCATTTCTGCAGGCAATGTACTCTTTGGCTACCAGGTTCATGCCGTCGCGCACAGGCGTTACGAGTGCAATGTCGGCTAGACGGTAAAGTGCTACCAGTTCTTCGAAAGGAAAGGAGCGGTAGAAATAATGAATAGGCGTCCAGGACATGGTGCTGAACTGTGCATTCAGGCGCCCTACCAGCTCATCAATCTCTTCTTTCAGGCTCTGATACTGGGCTACCTGGTCGCGGGAGGGTACCACCACCATCAGTAGGCTAACCTTTCCGTGCCATTCTGGGTGGCGTTGCAGCAAGCCTTCGAAGGCACGCAGGCGCTGCGCGATTCCTTTGGTGTAGTCAAGCCGGTCAATTGAGAGAACGATCCTGCCTTCCCGGAAACCCTCGCGGTAGGCCAGTATCTGCCGAGCCACTGCCTCTGTGTTGGCTGTTTCCGCATACTGCTTAAAGTCGATACCCATGGGAAACGCGTCAACCAAAACAAGCCGGGAGGGCGTTTCCACCTGTCCGCTTTGGTTGGGGTAGCCCAGCATATGCGAGACAGCACTAAGAAAGTGCCGTTGGTAGCTGAACGTGTGAAACCCAATCAGATCGGCCCCTAACATGCCCTCCAGCAACTCGGCACCCCAAGGTAACTCCCGCAGTAGCTCATAAGAAGGAAACGGGATGTGCAGGAAGAAACCAATGGTTGCGCTTGGCCGCTCCCGGCGCAGCATTTCAGGCAGCAGTAGCAGCTGATAGTCGTGCACCCAGATAGTATCATCGGGGCCGGCTAGTTCCAGCACTGCCTCGCAGAATTTTCTGTTTACAGCTACGTAAGCCTCCCAGTGGACCTCCTCATACAGGGCGTACTCGCTGAAATAATGAAAGGTAGGCCATAGAGTGCCGTTGCTGAAGCCTTCGTAATAGTCCTGTATTTCGCGCTCAGTAAGGAATACAGGGGCCATACTATCAGCTTGCAGGCGTTGCGTTACTTGCTGCTGCTCACCTGGATCACTAACGACCAGGCCGGGCCAACCAATCCAGACGTTATCGGCGGCCCGATAAATGGAGCCGAGGCCAGTAGCTAATCCGCCTTCGCTGGGCTGAAATGTGAGCCCGTTAGCCGTGCGCTGCACCTTGGTAGGGAGCCGGTTAGAGACAATAATCGTTCGGGACATGTAGCAGAATGCTTAAGCCGTGCTTACGCTGGCACAGTTACGTTATACGAGGACGCCGAATAAACGTCAGTGGCCTACAGACCCAGCCCTATTCTGGCAGGCTATAACACTCTCCCTTAGCCAGCAAATGCACCCGCAAGTCACGAATAGAGAATACTTCACCGGGCTTGATTGCAGCAATGGTGTTACCGCTGCAGTCATGCCCATCTACGAGCACCACCAAGCCGTTGCCTAATACTTCCAGCTCGCGGCCTTTAGTCACGAACACGGCTGTATCTTCTTCCAGGCCTAGGCCTATACACCCAGGATTGGTGGCAATTATCTGAGCCATCCGGACGATGCGCCCCCTGGCCACAAAATGCGTATCAATGGCAACATCTCGGAGAAATTGCAAGCCGGTGGTGATATGAATTTCGTCTTTGAGCATGCCGGCATCGTTACGGCCCTGATAAATCATGGGCGTGCTCATGGCGGCAGCGCCGGCGCTGGTACCCGCAATTACGATGGGCTCTTGCTGATAGCGCTCGGTGATGCGCTTAAGCAGGGCGGTACCGCCAAACGTGGCGGTTAGCCGTAATTGGTCGCCGCCGGTAAACAGAATGCCATCGGCCCGATTAATCATGTCCAGCGCTTCAGGGGCTTTGGTTTGCTCCCGAGTCTGAACGTTCAACACTTCAACGCTCTCAATACCAAGCGCAGTAAACACCTCTATATACTCTTGAGCAGCCTCTGCGGGCTCTTCTGAAGCGGTTGGAATTACAACTACTGTTTTTTTAGCGGGCAATTCCTGTACAAAACGTTCAAGAATAAAGTCGGCAGATTGATCGATATCCGAGGCTTCTGTCTTATTGGTCTGGCGTTGTTCATGGCCTCCAATTGCCAGCAGGCGGCCTTTAGGAGCAGAAGTTTTGATTGTCATATATAGGAAATAGGAGAAGCATTGCCTGCGAGACCAGTATGCCCGTTTACACAGACAGTGCGTGCTACTCATTTGCACCGGAAGCCCGCAATAGTAGCGTGCAGGCCAAGCAACGACAGTGTTTACGGGCTTACTCCTCCCCTGCCACTTGGTATAAATACGGAATTGCGCCTTCGGTAAACGCGTAATTAGATTACACAGATATTACGCATGACAGCTGCCCCAAATCCAAGGAAGTGCGCGGCTCTTTCGTTGTAGCTTACCTGCCCGCTAACTGCCGCTAGTACGGGGGCTACCTACATAGCCCTTCGCTCATTACGTACGAGGCGTAGCAGCTCTGCCTGTGTATGCACCGGCCCACGGTAGCGCAACTCGCTTTCAAACAGGCTGCCGCTGTATACCTCAATTCCCTCACCTGCTACGGGAATAAACACCCGAACAAGCTCCTGGGCAGAAGGCCGCACATATGTGATACCGGAAGCAGGAGCCGATGCCGCCCAGTTAATCTGAAAAAATCCGGCCTCGTGTAAATGCGTCAGTAACATGTAGAGCGTGCTGGTAAGCGTTTACTTAACGGAAGCAAAGCTCTTGACAATAAAGCCATTGGCTTTCAGCACAAACCCGGAAAAGGCAGTACCTGATTATGCGGATTTTTTAACTACGTATTAGCCGCGCGCCATCCAACCTTTCTGGGTACCTACAAATGGCCCGTTTTCTTCCCGCTAAATACCACCAAGCTCAGGCAAACAGCCGCTCCCTACCCAGAGCAGCCGCAGCTGGTTGGTTACCTGGTGGCCGCTGGGTTGCGAGCCATGGGTAGCCTTGCCGCACGCCCGTACGCATTACACCTGTCACTATCTGAATTCTTGCTCATCTCACGCCACCTACCTTCCCTATAACCTTAATCCACATATTCTTACACAAATGGTTTTGCCCGTATTTTTCGTGAATGCCGTTGGTTTAATAACATTAAAATAATATTAACCTGAACTATAGCCTAGTAATTTTGCGCCTGATTTTCATCAATCCCCCTTTATGAGACGCAATCTTTACGCCTCTGTGGCTTTAGTGCCAATGGCGGTTCTGTCGGCCCACCTCGGCTGGGCACAGGGCACCACTACGTCGGCTATGAACGGTGTTATCACCGACAAGTCGGGAGCTGGTTTGCCAGGTGCCACGGTTATTGCCGTGCACACCCCAACCAACACGCAGTACGTAGCGCCCACCAACTCAGATGGCCGCTTCAACCTGCAGAATATGCGCGTAGGTGGCCCGTACACTATCCGCGTGACGTTTGTGGGGTACAAGGAGTCAGTACGGGACAACATTTTCCTGACCCTCGGGCAGAACCTGCGTCTCGACATCAACCTGAGTGAGTCGGAGCAGACGCTGGGCGAAGTGGTCGTAAGCGGACGGCAGGACCCAGTTATTAATGCTGGCCGGACGGGTGCTGCTACTACGGTGCAGCGCGAGCAAATTGAGCGTTTGCCTACCCTAAACCGCTCACTGAACGACTTTACTCGCCTTACCCCTCAGGCCAACGGCCAGAGCTTTGGCGGGCGCAGCAGCGGCTTCAACAACATTACGGTTGATGGCGCTATTTTCAACAATGCCTTTGGCCTGCAATCAACGGTAGGTGGCCAGGCTGGTGCCCAGCCTATCTCGCTCGATGCCATTGATCAGATACAGGTGAGCATTGCCCCCTACGACGTTCGTCAGGGTTCGTTCACGGGTGCGGGTATCAACGTGGTAACCCGCTCGGGCACCAACAAATTCTCGGGCTCCATCTACGGCTTCTACCGCGACCAGGATCTGGTAGGCAAAAAAGTAGGTGATTTCAAGCAGGCTTACCCCAACTTCCGGCTGCACAACGAAGGCTTCCGCGTTGGTGGCCCCATCATCAAGGACAAGCTGTTCTTTTTCGTGAATGCGGAGCGCGAGCGTCGGAACGACCCGCCAACGGGTAACTTCACTGCCAACCGCTCCGAAACGCCTCCGGTTTCTGGCTCGCAGACTTCGCAAGCCTCAGCTCGTGACCTGGAAACGCTGAGCAACTTCCTGCAGCAGCAGTATGGCTACAATGCCGGTGCTTTCGAAAACTACAAGCTCCGCTCAAACAGCGACAAGGCCACAATCAAGATTGACTGGAACATTAACCAGAATAACCGTTTCAACATCAAGTACAACTACCTGAAGTCGTACGCGGATATTCCACCAAGCACGTCGGGCGCAATTAACAACCAACGCTCACAGTCGCAGTTCGGTCTGCCCTTCTCGTCGTCGTACTACACGATTAATAACAACCTGAACTCGTTCATTGCAGAGCTGAACAGCACCCTGGGTGGCGGTAAGTTCTCAAACAACCTGACGGCGGGTTACTCTGCTTTCCGTGATTACCGGGAGAGCAGCGGTGGTATTTTCCCGCTGGTTGACATTGGTACCAGCGTAGGGCGCAGCACTTCTACGGCAGCCCTGAATGGCATTAACGCCGCTAACTCGCTGACCTCATTTGGCTATGAACCCTTCTCGGCGTTCAACATTCTGAACTCCGACGTATTCCAGGTAGGTGACAACTTCACGGCCTACTTGGGCAAGCACAACGTGACGGTGGGTACTTATAATGAGTACTACAAGTTCCGGAACGGCTTTGCGCCAAACTACTACGGCAACTACTCCTTCAACTCCCTCGAAGACTTCTATGCTTCGGCGGGCTTCAGCTACGACCGTGCTACGGCTAGCTACGCACCGCTGGCGGCTGGTACTTCGCGCCCCGGCCCAGCGCGTTACAACTTACAATACTCTGCGCTGCCTGGAGGCGAGTTTCCCTTCGCCGACATTAAGGCAGCTCAGCTAGGCCTGTATCTGCAGGATGAATGGTCGCCGCGCAACAACCTGCGGGTAACCTACGGGGTACGTGCTGACCTGCCGTTCCTGACTTCAGACCTGACCCAAAACACTAACGCGGCCAACCTGACTTTCCGCGATGGAGTTAAAATCAACACCGGCGACGTTCCCAAGAAGAATGTGCTGTTCTCGCCCCGCGTTGGTTTCAACTGGGATGTGATGGACAACAAAAAGACCCAGGTACGTGGCGGTACCGGTATCTTCACGGGTCGGGTGCCCTTTGTATGGCTTTCCAACCAGGCCAGCAACAACGGCGTGCAGTTTGGCTCCTACAGCCTAAGCGGCTCCAACACTGTTAACCCAGTCACCGGCACGCCCTCCTACTTCAGTTCGAACGTAGATGCTTACCGCCCACAGAATGCTACGGCCAACACGGCCTATAACCTGGCAGTAACTGATAAGAATTTCAAATTCCCGCAGGTATGGCGCTCTAACCTAGCCATCGACCAGCAGCTGATTGGCGGCATCATTGGTACGCTGGAGGCGTTCTACACCAAGGACCTCAATGCTGTTTACCACCAGAACGTAAACCTGCCTGGCAGCGAGGAGGCTCCTTTTGCTCGGGCTAATGGCCCCGATAACCGGCCCATCTTCTACACGTTTGGGGCTCCCCAAACGGGCAACAACGCCGGCTTGGTCACTGCTACCCGCAACTACCAGATTTACGGCTCAGTGCCAGCTTCTCAGGGTGGCAATACGGCGGCTCGCCCTAACATCAGTGATGCCATCCTGATGAAGAACACCAACAAGGGCTATTCTTACGCCCTGACGGCGCAGCTGCAGAAGTCGTTCAATAACGGCCTCTACTTGAGCGCAGCTTATACCTACTCAGACTCCCGCTCGGTAAACGATGGTGGCTCAATTGCCCAGTCTATCTGGCGTGACCGCTCTATCTCGGGCGACCCGAACGCCCCAGCTTTGAGCTACTCCAACTTCCTGCAGCAGCACCGGGTTATTGGCTCAGTATCGTACCGCAAAGAGTATCTAGGCCACCTGGGCACCACTTTCTCGATGTTCTACGAGGCTGCTCCGGCGGGTCGTTACTCGTACGTGTACTCGGGTGATATGAACGGTGACAATCAGACCTCTAACGACCTGATGTACGTACCACGCAACCAGAGCGAAATTAACCTGCGTGATATCACGCTGACGGCAGCGCAAGGTGGTGGTGTCTATTCGGCTGCTCAGCAGTGGGCAGACCTAGATGCTTTCATCAACCAGGATAAGTACCTGAGTGGACGCCGTGGGCAGTACGCTGAGCGCAACGGTGCCGTACGCCCCTGGCAGAACCGCCTGGATGTACGCTTGCTGCAAGATGTGTTTACCAACATTGGTGAAAACCGCAACACGCTGCAGCTGAGCCTGGATATCTTCAACGTAGGAAACCTCATCAACAGCGACTGGGGAGTATTCCAGACGGCGAACCGCGTGAATCCGCTCACTTTCGACGGGTACAATGCGCAGGGTCAGCCCGTATTTGAGTACCGCTACCTCACAAACCCAGTTGGCACCGCTGCTGGGGGGGTAACTACTCCGGCCGTACCGCTCACCAAAACCTTCCGCAACGATACGGGTGGTCTTGGCTCACGTTGGCAGGGCCAGATTGGCCTGCGCTATATCTTCAACTAAACCAACAGCTTAGCTTAAAAAAGTGGGTTAGCGCTAGCGCTAACCCACTTTTTTTATGGCCTAGGCCACATCTTTTTTGCGTTTTTTTGGGTGTACCACTTGCAGAATCAAAAACACAACGTACTTTTGTCACACCAAACGCAACCGGCGGGCGGTAAGCAATAAACGGGGGATTAGCTCAGCTGGCTAGAGCGCTTGCATGGCATGCAAGAGGTCATCGGTTCGACTCCGATATTCTCCACTCTCGTTCAAAAAAGCCTAACCTCACGGTTAGGCTTTTTGCTTTTCACCCCCCCAACTGGGTGGGTTGTACTATATGAGTTCATTGCCACCAGAGTAAAAACAACAGAGCCACCCTGTGTGAGGTGGCTCTGTTGTTTTTACTCTGGTGGCTTAAGGCCCGTGAGCGGTAGCTGAAAACGGGTGCTGAAGCGGAACTTAGCCTGACGTTCTTCGACCTACTGCCCATACCCCCTGGTAGAACCGCCAGCTGCCTCAACAATGGCGGCCCAATAGAAGCAGAAGCGCCGCCTACATCTGTGATCAGACAAACAAACCTTCTACAGAAAGGTACCGCTCACCGGTATCGTAGCAGAAGGTGAGTACACGCCCCCCTTCAGGAACTTCATCGAGCTTTTTGGCTACAGCGGCCAATGAGGCCCCAGATGAAATGCCCATAAAAATGCCTTCTTCCCGGGCGGCGCGGCGCGTCATATCAAAGGCTTCCTGTTGACTTACCTGAATAGTACCGTCTAGGACCTCGCGGTGGAGGTTGGCGGGAATGAAGCCTGCCCCAATACCTTGAATGGGGTGCGGACCGGGGGCACCGCCGCTGATAACGGGAGACAGTTCAGGCTCTACCGCGAAGGTCTTCATGCGCGGGAACAGTGGCTTAAGCACCTCCGTTACGGCCGTAATGTGGCCACCGGTGCCTACACCAGTGATATGATAGTCAAAACCCTCAGGCATGTCACGCAGGATTTCCTGGGCCGTAGTTTCGGCGTGTACCCGAATGTTGGCGGAATTTTCAAACTGCATGGGCATCCAGGCGCCAGGTGTGTCGCGTACAATCTCGCCGGCTTTCTCAATAGCGCCCTTCATGCCTTTTTCGCGGGGGGTGAGCTCTAAGTTAGCGCCGTACGCAGCCATAAGGCGGCGCCGTTCAATAGACATGCTTTCTGGCATTACCACGGTAATCTTGTAGCCTTTCACGGCGGCCACCATGGCCAGCCCTACGCCCGTGTTGCCGGAGGTAGGCTCTACAATCAGAGAATCGGGGGTTAGCAGGCCGTCTTTCTCGGCCTGCTCAATCATGGCCAGGGCAATACGGTCTTTGATGCTGCCGCCGGGGTTAGTGCGCTCCAGCTTTACCCACACTTCCACATCGGGGCGGTGCGCGAAGAGGCGGTTAAGACGCAGCAACGGGGTGTTGCCAATGGTATCCAGAATGGAAGTAGCTTTCATAATGAAGTAAGCTGTGAGTTTAGAGAGAAGCAAAGATCAATAACAAGCCTAGGGGGTGTCTTGTCTATTCCAGGCTCTGTTAAAGATGGTTAAATGGAGAAGGTGATGTCGGCGGCGGGGTCTTCGGCGCGGGTAACCTGAATCTGGGCCCGGTGGTACACCCGCGAATGCGAGGGCACGCTCTCCGTCAGCCACACGTTGCCGCCGATGATGCTGTGGCTGCCGACTACTGTATTGCCGCCCAAAATAGTAGCCCCGGCGTAAATCACCACATGGTCTTCGATGGTGGGGTGCCGCTTGATGCCCTGCAGGTGCTTGGCCACACTCAAAGCACCCAGGGTAACCCCCTGAAACACCTTGGCGTGGGCTCCAATTACGGCCGTTTCTCCAATCACAATGCCCGTACCGTGGTCGATGCAGAAGGATCTGCCAATCCGGGCTCCCGGGTGAATGTCGATGCCGGTGCGCTGGTGGGCATACTCACTAAGGAGGCGGGGCACGCGGGGAACTCCGCGCTGGTAGAGGCCGTGGGCAAAACGGTGCAGGGCAATGGCATAGAAGCCCGGGTAGGTAACCACTACTTCAGCCAGGCCTCCAGCGGCAGGGTCGGCGGCCACAATAGCTTGCGCATCAAGCAGCAACATCTCTCGCAGCACGGGTAAACTGGCAACGCAGTCGGCGGCTAGCTCCGCGGCGGGTTGGGGCGTTTGCACGGCCAACAGCAGGGTGGTTAGATCATCTTGCCAGATGCCCAGAGTAGCGGCTACGGCGTCGGCGTTACGCAGGGGGCGCTCGGCCCGTTCAGGAAACAGCAGGTTAAGAAGCTGCTCAGCCAGGTGACAAAAGCCGGGACCGGGCAAGGGCGCGGCGGCCTGCTGGTGGGCCTGCGTCAGGGCCTGAATAAATGCATCGTGCGACATGCGATGGGAAACTACAAGCGTGGGCCAGCGAGCAGTACGCTGCGCGAAGCCGTAAGATATAGGCCTAGGATCAGTCAGCAACCTGCTTAGCGGGCCGAAGGTTTAGAATGGACTCAGGCAGCAACCGCTACAGACGACTTTGCGTTAGCCTACCTGATTCCTTCCATTTACTTAAACCACACGGCACCATGTCTGATACGACCATCACGAAAGTAGATTCCCGCCACTCTCCTAAAGGCGCTGAGGGCGAAAAATATTTAGCTTCGGGCAAAAGCGTATCTATGCGCATGTGGGAAAACGAGTCGCCGGCAGAGGCCAAAGAGCCCGCCGCCCGGCCCTACGAGACGGTAGGCTACGTGCTACAAGGGCGCGCCGAGCTGCACATAGAGGGGCAGATGGTGTTGCTGGAACCTGGCAACTCCTGGGTAGTGCCTAAAGGTGCAACGCACACGTACAAAATTTTAGAATCCTTCACGGCCGTAGAAGCTACCTCGCCCCCAGCCCAAGTGCACGGGCGCGACGAAGAGTAACCCATAATATCTGGTAATCTTACCCGAGGCTCTTGGTAAGAGGCCTGGTTCTGTTTCAGAGCCAGGCCTCTTCCTTTTCCAGGGTACAAGCACTGAAAACAACTTGCGGCAGCCGCACGTGACAGGTAACGTTCTGACCTCATTATAAGCTAATAACCAATCAGTACTTCTGCTGGCTGCAAGATTGCTGCTGCCTGGCCTACGGGCAACAGTTTCTGCGCATAAACCTGTACGTTAACGACCTTTGCCCGGCGAGTGATGTATCGCCGCCCCTGGCAATGATATTACGGGCACTGGCATGGCCCATTTTGCCACAGCCGCCGCAGCCCTGGCCGCGGCGACTCAGATTCAGCTTCGCGACCTTACTGGCCGGCTCGTGCTCACCCAAGTGGTTCCGGCCAATGCTACGGAGGTAACGCTGCAGCTCTCCACTGGCCTAGCTAAGGGAACGTATCTGGTTCAGGTAGCTGGCCTTAAGAACAGCGGTAAACCAGTGTGTTTGATTAAGCAATAAGCCTTACTTAATTGCTATAAAAAAGGCCTCCTTAGTTAAGGGAGGCCTTTTTATGTTACAGGGCAGTTGTAAACTCGTTCAACGAATCAACTCAACCTTATCAATACGGTCACCTATTTCAAGGCGGCTGACTACGTCCATTCCGTTTACTACTTGAGCAAAGATGGTGTAGCGCCCATCAAGGTGCGGGGTGGGGGCGTGCGTGATAAACCACTGGCAGCTCTCGGTATCCTTACCCGCTGAGGCTAGTCCAACGGCGCCTTCCCCGTAGCGCCGGTCTCCCAGCTCCGAGCGAATGTTGTAGTCGGAACTACCCCAGCCGTCGCCGCGTGGGCAGCCGCCCTGGGCCACAAAGTTGGGTACTACCCGGTGAAAATTGCGGCCGTTGTAGAATCCCTGGCGCGTAAGCTCCACAAAGTTGGCCACGGAGCCAGGAGCCTCTTCCACTAGTAAGCGCAGCGTAATATCACCCTTCTCAGTATGCACCACGGCGCGTTGCGCGGCTGGCAACTCCCCTACCAGCGTCCAATTGATGGGATGCGTGGCGGCAGTGGCTACTGGTACCGGGGTGGCGGGGCGCTTTTGCAGGTAGTCAATGGTCTGCTGCAACGATTGCCAGGCCTCCAGGTCGCGGGGCAGCACTAACCGGTCGCGGGCCTGCACCAGAAAATCGGGGTTTGGTAGCAGGCGGCGCAGGTCCAGCTTTGGGTCGCGGATGGCCTCGGCGGCAATACCCATACGGGCTACATCCTGGCTTAGCACGCCCTGGCGTAGCGTGAGGGCAAATTCGGCGTGTTGACTGGCCGGAAAGTTGGCTTGATGGCGCATAGCTACCAGCGCTTCCATACCATAAGTGCCAATTACTACTGATTGGTTAGGCGCAAAAGTGGCCTGACGTACAAACTCAAACGCCGCCGGGTCTTCGCTCAGGGCTTTCAGCAAATAGCCCTTTTCATAAGGGCTGGTAGCCGCGGCATAGCGAGCTTGCACTGCCGATCTGATAGCCTCACGGCCCGTAGTCTCCTGTTTGAGCGCGGCCGCTAGCAACGTGCTGCGCACTCGCCACTGCGTGAGTTTATCCGCCTTCTCCAGAAAGAGAGTACCAGGTTCGTTGGTGGCGTAAGCCAGAAAATACTCAGCTGCTGATAAAGCTACCTGGGCGTTGGCATCAGTCAGCGCCGCCCAGGCAGCCTCCTTCACGGGAGTATACATGGCCGCATTCATGGCACGTAGCGCACTCACCCGCACCCGGTAGTCAGGGTCGCGGCGGGCGAGGCTGGCCAGCAAGCCAGGTACGGTGGGTGCCTGCGCGGCCTTTCCTAGCGCGGCGGCCGCCGCGCTGCGCACTTCATACCGAGGGTCTTGCTGAGCCGCCGCACTAATAGCGGCGGCAAAGGGCAGCAGGTTGAGGCCTCGTGTGCGAGCCAACGCGTTAGCGGCTGCTAAACGGGCCCCATACGGGTTTGAGCTTCCCAGTAGCTGAACCAAGCGGCCCACTGCTGCCTCAGATGTTAAGCCGCGCAAACCTGCCCGGTAAAGCCCCCAAGCCTGCCCGCTGAGGGCCGCCGTATCAGAGGCAAGAGCTGCTGGTAAGCGCACCAGGGCTCCTAGGCCACTACGAGAGGTGCAGCGGCCCAAGGCCTCCAGCTCGTAGCGCCGAACGGTAGGGTTGGTTTCCTTGAGGATGTAGCTATGTAACCCAGCCTCAGCGGTAGAGTCGGCGGTTTGACCCAGCGCATAAGCAGCAGCTTGCCGTACAGATGCCTCTGCATCCTGCAGCCGGGCCAGCAAGGCAGGAGTGGCCGTTTTGCTCTGCACCGATGCTAGTGCCATGGCTGCCTCGCGTCGGTACGTAGCATCAGGCCCCTCCAGAAAGGGCAACAAGGCGGCCGTGTTACGCTCATCTTGGGCAGTGGCTATCTGGCGCAGGGTGGCATCCTGAGTAAACTTGTTGAGCGTGGTGGGTACAGTTGCAGCCGGCGGCTGCGCAGTGCAGGCCAGCAGCAGTGCGCAGCCTGTACCAGCCACCGTAGCTGCCAAGCGGCAGAGGGCAGAATGAGTCATGGTTGCCCAAAATACGGGTTTCGGCGGAGGTAGCGGCGGCTTTGGTAAAAAGTAGCGTGCTCGGCCACTTAATCTTGGTGCAGAGTTTGGCTCACTCCCGCTAACACTTCCTGCAGCTGGGTAAATAGTATCTCGTTGCCGTGCTGCTCATAACGGCGGAGGGCCTCTTCGAAACTGCTCAGGTCATAGAGGAAGGCCTTCAGATTATCGGGGGTGATGGTGCTGAAATGGCGGCCGTAGCCTAGCTTCTCAATTTCAGCGGCATTCAGAAACTGTTCAAACTGCGCCGGAATGGGCACGGCACATACGGGCTTATGCAGATAAACGGCTTCGCTGATCAGGGAAAAGCCACCGTTGGTTACTACTGCACGGGCGCTGGCTAAATCATCAATAAAACCCTGCTCGCTGAAAGCCTGCAGGTGCACATTGCCGTGCGTTTCCTCTTTATTGAACCCGTACACCCGAAACTCCTGCCCCGGCAGTTCCTGGAGCATGGGCACCAAGTCTTTCTGGTTAGTGGCTGACTGGTACACCAGCACATGGGTACCCGTGCCAGGGGTAGCTCGCACAATTTCGGGCCGAATAATAGGCGGCACCAGCGTGGTATTCTCCTTAATTAAGGGCAACTCGAAAAAGCTGGTTATCAGGTAATGCTGGCTGCGCGGCAGTTTGGCGCGCACTATCTCACGGGCTACTGTGAGGTTACCCCGCTCTGAGGCGGGCACCGTGATATCTAGCTTAGCCCTGCTGATAATCTGGATATTATCAATGCTGATTACCGGGAGCCGACGCCACTTGGCAAAGAAATAACTAAACGACTCAAAGTCGGAAATCACCAGCTCAGGCTCAAAGTCGCAGAGCAACTCCTGGTACTTGCGGAAGTTGACAACCAGGTTTTCCGGGGCGGTGCGCAACGTAAGGGTGGCGGTGCGCAACTTAGAAACGGTGAGCTTCCGGTAAGCCAGGTGAAACCCTCGTATCTCGTGCACCCGACCCGGAAAATTGGCTGCCAGCATCTGATACGCCCGCGCGCTGCTTACCACGCATACATTATGCCCCTGCTCCAGCAAATGCGCAATAACCACTTTGCTGCGGGTAGCGTGGCCCAAGCCCTCGCCCGGAACCCCGTAGAGAATATTCATATAGCTTTTTGTTAGGACGAATGCCCGGGCGCTAAAGTGGGGCTTTTGCTCGACTTCATGCACTGATCTGCGGCATTCGTTTTCGCGCTTCTCTTCCTCAAGAAGTGAGTCTTGAACTCTTAGCAAAATACGGGCGGTAAAAGCCGGCTCTAGGCCACATGCAAACGCCGAAGGCACAATAAAGCCCGCGTACTGCGCCTGGCGAAGCCAAACCGTACGCGGGCTTTTTCATGAGTTTACTGGCCTAGGCCTATCGCCGAGACGTGGGCACCCGGAATTGCAGGCCCAGGCTCGGAATGAACGTTACGCCTTTAAGCGAGGCAGTGCGGTTGTTCAGCAACTGATACTCACCGTAGTTCTGGTAGTACACCGACAAAGCCGGGATAACATAAGCGTAGCGGTAGCCCAGCTTCACGTTGATGAAGCCACCAAAAGACGAGAAGTTTTGCTTAGCCACGGGCAAGTCCGGAATCTTATCGGCTACGGAGCCACTGCCGGGGCCGTTGTACACGTTGCGCGGCTCAAAACCGTAGCGCAAGAAGCTGTGAGCATACATTACGCCGTAAGAAATGGCGCCAATTTCCTCCTCAGCTCCAAACGACTGGCTGAATACCAGCGGGATGATCAGGTCGTGGCGGCTAGCCTTGAAGCCCAGCACATCGTTCACATTGTCGAGAAAGGGCACGCTGGGCAGCTTGGCGCGCTGGGTGGCGTATTGCAGCCCAATGCTCCCGTATGTAACGCCGGTTTCGCGGCTGCCGGGACTCTCAGGCGTACCCGTTGGGCCCAGGAACTGATACATGGCATCAAATACGTGCGAGCCGAAAGCGTATTTATAGCCTACATCGAGGCGGTCGATGACACCATACCGCACATACAGATCCGAGGAGGGCCGCACAGGGTCGAGTACATAGGCTATGGCAGCTACCTGCAGGTTTTCAATGGTCTGGTTGTAACGTACGGTGTCCTTGTTAGCGGCCTCACGGGCGGCAGTAATCAGGGCCGAACCGGTCTTGCTGATGGTTTCGGTGGGCACATTGAAGGCCAGGTTACCACCTACTTTAAACTCGCCCCTGGGCGTAACCTTGCCAGTACTAACAATGGCGCGGGGCGCTGTGCAGGAGGCCATAGCCAGCAGGCCGGCCACCATAGCCAGCCCGGATACCGAGCGGAGAGAGGAGAATGCTTTCATAAGAGCGAAACAGGGAAGAACTGGCCACCAGCCACTGATGGGGCTGCTGGCGAAAACCGGGCCGAAAGTAGGCAATGCGCACGTAGCCTTCTGTGAGGTAGCGGTGATATTTCCACTCGCAAGGGTATTGCATGCTTGAACGCTGGCGGTGGCAGGGCATTGTTCAGCAGCGCTTTCTGACTTAACTTTCCCTTATACCCGTTGGCTATTTGGTTGAAGCCAGCCAAGTGAGGGGGCTTCAACCCACGCTTGCCTTTTGGGTAACAATGAGGCCATACGCCTACCTGCGGGCCCACAGCTATGTTACCGAATTGTTACGCCAGAAGGTTAAAAAGCCGTAACTTTCCCTTCCGCTTCTGTTTTCTGCCTTGCTCATGCTTCAGTTTTATCTTAACGATCAGCTCATCCGGACCACCCAACCGGCGGGCAGTACCCTGCTTGATTTTGTGCGCTATAACCGCCACCTGACGGGCACAAAAATTGGATGCCGGGAGGGCGACTGCGGGGCCTGCACCGTGCTGGTGGGTGAGTTGCAGCCAGGCGGACAAACAGTGGCCTACCAGTCGATGACTTCGTGCCTAACGCCGCTGGGCAACGCCCACGGCCGTCATGTAGTAACGGTAGAGGGTATTAACGCAGCACGGGGCACGCTCACGCCCATTCAGCAGGCTATTGTAGCGGAAGGTGGCTCGCAGTGCGGGTTTTGCACGGTGGGCTTCGTGATGTCGTTAACGGGGCACTCACTCAGCCAAAAGCCCGGCACCCCAGAAACGGCGCTAGCGGCCATTGATGGTAACATCTGTCGCTGCACGGGCTACAAGTCGCTGGAGCGGGCCACGCTGGCTCTGCAGCAGCAGCTTACTGATAGGCCTACCGAGCAGCCCCTGGCCTGGCTGGCAGAGCAGGGCTTTGTGCCAGGCTATTTCCAGGATATTCCGGCTAAGCTCACCGCGTTGCGAAATGCTACAGAGACGGTGGCAGCAGGCATTAACCAGTCTCAGAATGGTCACACTGCTACCGTAACTGGCCTAGATGCAGCCACAGCAGCCCGCGCCCAGGTGCTGGGCGGCGGCACTGATCTGCTGGTACAGCGCCCCGAGCAGCTGCGGGAAATGCCAGTGCAGTTGGTGTACGGCCAGCCCGAGCGCCGCGGTATTCGTCGGGAGGGCAACAACATTGTACTGGGGGCTGCCACTACGGCCCAAGAGCTTATGGAGTCGGGGGTAATGCGGGAGTTGCTGCCGCGCCTGCCCGAGCACCTGAAGCTGGTTTCCAGCACGCCCATTCGCAACATGGGTACGGTGGCGGGCAACTTCATCAACGCCTCCCCCATCGGCGACCTAACCATTCTCTTCCTAGCTCTTGGAGCCAGCATCACGCTGGAAGATACTGGCCTAGGTCAGCGGCGAGAGCTGCCATTGCAGGAGTTGTATGTGGGCTACAAGCAGCTAGCCAAAAGCGCCGACGAGCAGGTGCTACACATTCAGTTTCAGGCGCCCCAAGCCGCTGACTTTTTCAATTTTGAGAAGGTTTCGAAGCGCACGCACCTGGATATTGCCAGCGTGAACTCGGCGGCGTGGCTACGGGTGCAGGGTGGCCTAGTAGAAGCGGCGCGCCTCTCAGCGGGTGGCGTAGGCCCAATTCCGCTGGTGCTGCCTCGTACGGCCGAGTTCTTAATTGGGCGTGAAATCAGCATTGAAACCGTACGTGGTGCGCTGGAGCTGGCTCAGGAGGAAATCAGCCCGATCAGTGACGTACGCGGCACCGTGCAGTACAAGCGGTTGCTATTACGGCAGTTGCTGGCAGCTCACTTCCTGCAGTTCTTTCCGGAGCAGTTGAGCTTGACGGATTTACTGTAGAGACGCAAAGAAGGAACGTCATACTTCATCGGGCGTCGGCTTGCCGAAGCATGACGTTCTGAGGAGTTTGTAAAGCCGCCGCAATTGCTCACCAACTGGCCTAGGTCAGTTTTTAAAACCACCACGTAGCGAAAGCCTCGTGTCATTTTCTTCGTCATGAATCACCTCGACCCGGCCCGCCATGTGCGCGGCGAATCGCAGTACCTCGATGATATTTTGGTGCAACAGGGCACCCTCTACGCGGCCGTGGTGGAGTCGCCGGTGGCACATGGTAAGCTATTGAACATTGATTTCGAAGCCGCTTTGCAGCTACCGGGAGTGGTGCGCGTGCTTACGGCCCAGGATATACCCGGGGAGAACCAGATTGGTGGTATCGTGCCCGATGAGCCCCTGCTGGCGGAAGGCCACGTGCACTTTCGTGGGCAGCCCGTGGCGCTGGTGCTGGCCGAAACCGAGCATCAGGCTCATGCCGCGCTAGGCCACGTGCGGGTGGAGGTTTCGCCCCTACCCATCATCACTGACCCACGCGTAGCCGCCGCGCAAAATGAGCTGATTGTGCCACCGCGCACTTTCCAGATCGGTGACACGCAAGCAGCCTGGGCGCAGTGCGCGCACGTATTTGAGGGCGTGGCAGAATCGGGCGGGCAAGAGCACCTGTACATAGAAACGCAGGGTGCTTACGCCTTCCCCACCGAAATGGGCGGGGTGCGCATGGTGTCCTCTACCCAGGGGCCAACGGCCGTGCAACGCCATACGGCGCGGGTGCTAGGCATTGGTATGCACCAGGTAGAAGTTGATGTTACGCGCCTTGGGGGTGGTTTTGGGGGTAAAGAAGACCAGGCTACCACTTGGGGTGCCTTGGCTGCGCTGGGGGCTTTTGTGGTACGTAGGCCAGTGAAGCTGGTGCTCGACCGCATGGCCGACATGCGCATGACCGGCAAGCGCCACCCCTACTCTTCCGACTTCAAAATTGGCCTCGATAAAAACCTGAAGCTAGTGGCCTACGAGGCTACCTTCTACCAGAATGCCGGAGCCGCCGCCGACCTCTCGCCAGCTGTGCTGGAGCGGACGCTGTTTCATGCTACCAACAGCTACTTCGTCCCGAACGTGACGGCCACCGCCTATAGCTGCCGCACTAACCTGCCGCCTAACACCGCTTTTCGGGGTTTTGGCGGTCCGCAGGGCATGTTCGTGATAGAGTCGGCGCTGACGTGTGCGGCGGAGCAGTTGGGCGTGCCGGTGGCAGAGCTGCAGCGGCGCAACCTACTCCGGGAGGGTGATGTGCTGCCCTACCGCCAGCCCACCGAGGGCTGCCACGCTGAGCAAGCCTGGGACACGACCGCCAGCCTGTATAACCTGCCTTCTCTGCGAGCCGAGGTAGAGGCCTTCAACGCCCAAAACAAGCAGTTCAAGAAAGGCCTTTCCGTAATGCCCATTTGCTTCGGCATTAGCTTCACCAAAACCCCCATGAACCAGGCCCGCGCCTTGGTGCACATCTACACCGATGGCTCGGTGGGTGTGAGCACCGGCGCGGTGGAAATGGGCCAGGGCGTGAACACCAAGATTATGCAGGTGGCGGCACGCACCCTGGGCATCTCGCCGGAGCGCGTGAAAGTGGAGAGCACCAACACCACTCGCGTAGCCAATACCTCCCCGTCTGCCGCCAGTGCCACCGCCGACCTCAACGGCAAAGCCACTGAAATGGCCTGCCTGGCCCTGCGCGAGCGGCTGCTGCGCCTGGCGGCCACCGACCTGCAGATGGACTATGAGGGCCTCACCATTGAAGGCGAGCAGGTGCTGGCAGCCGGCACGCCCGCCGATACTACGTGGGAGAAGCTGGTTTCAGCAGCCTACTGGCAGCGGGTGAGCCTGACGGAAAACGCTCATTACGCCACGCCTGGCATTCATTTCGACGCCCAAACCAACCAGGGTCACCCCTTCGCTTACCACGTCTACGGCACGGCTCTTACCACCGTCACCGTCGACTGCCTCCGGGGTACCTATACCTTTGATGCAGTACAAATTGCCCACGACTTCGGCCAGAGCCTGCACCCCCAGATTGACCGCGGGCAGATTGAGGGCGGCCTCGTGCAGGGCCTCGGTTGGATGACGCTGGAAGAATTGGTGTTCAACGACGAAGGCCGCCTGCTCAGCAACTCCCTCAATAGCTACAAAATCCCGGACCTGTACTCAGCGCCAAAAGTCATTGACGTGCATTTCCTGGATACTCCTGGCCACCCTAACGCCATCATGCGCTCCAAAGCCGTGGGCGAGCCCCCCCTGATGTATGGCATTGGGGCCTACTTCGCCGTGCGCGACGCTATCCGCAGCTTCCGCCCCGGTGCCTCCCTCCCGTTTTCCGCTCCTATCACCCCTGAAAAGGTACTGCTCAGCCTGTACCCCGACGCTTTACTCACCCCCGCTTGCGCTTCAACTACCGTAACCACGTCCGTGGCTCTCTGATTTACGCCGCCGGCGATACGGCCGCGGCTCTGCTTCAACATGAGTTTTCCTGGTCACGCCTGCTGGGCGTTGCCTTCATTGCAGGCACTATTTACGCCTGGGAAGTACCCACTTATTTCCGCTGGATTGACCACCGGGTGCCTCACCGCCCCGGCTGGACGGCCCAACTCCGGCGGGCCTCCCTGGCCCTGGCCTACTTTAATCCTCTCTGGATTGCGCGCCATTTTGTGTTCATCCGGCTGTGCGCAGGCCAGTTCGATCAAATAACCTGGGACCTGCTCCCAATGGCTGCCCGTTCGTTTCTGCTGAACGCGCCGGTGTCGTTGCTGGTGAACTACTACATCCAGAACAAGCTGCAGGCTGACCGGCGGTTTCTGGTCAGCGCTTTATTTTCGGGTGTCATGGCCGTTTATTACGCTCTTAGCGCCAACTGGTAACTGCAAGTAGCCCGTTACTCTTGGCGGCTTTCCTGTGAAAACTGCGGGCTACGGCAACCGGGCCTACCTTAAACTCCATGTTAATTACTCCTGAGCCTTACACCTCTCCCGCCACACCGCGCGACTTACCTGTTTGGCAGCACGCGGCCGCCAACTTGCGGGCCGGAGTGCCGGTAGCGCTGCTGTGCGTGCTGGCCAGCGAGGGCAGCAGCCCGGGCCGGCAGGGCTTTAAGATGAGCGTAACGGCTACTGAAACGGTCGGCTCTATCGGGGGCGGCGTTATGGAGCACAAGTTTGTGGAACTGGCCCGCACCCGCTTACTTGACCCGCAGCCCAGGCCACTCCTGCGCCCACAAATCCATCGTAAAGACTCCCCCACCGACCGCTCCGGCATGATTTGCTCGGGTGAGCAATGGGTGCTGTTCCTGCCCTTATCCCTGCCTGACCTGCCCGCGGTGGTGGCGTGCGAAGAGGCCCTGAGCAAGCACACGGGCGGGTTACTGGCCTTGTCGGGGGCTACTGGCTTACGGGTGCTGCCGGTACCGCCAGGCACGCCGCGGTACCGCTTTCAGGCCGGAGAGCAGTGGCAGTATCAGGAACGGCTGGGCTTTGCCTCCCGGGCTACCATCATTGGGGCGGGCCACGTAAGCCTGGCGCTGTGCCGCGTGCTGGCGGCGTTAGATTTTGAGCTAACGGTTCTTGACGACCGCCCGGACCTACCAACACTCCTAGCTAACCCCTTCCCTCACCACAAGCGCACAGTGGCCTACGAGGCCATAGCCGCCGAAATACCGGAGGGCCCCGACGAGTACGTACTCATCATGACCGTTGGGTACCGCTCCGATCTGGTGGTACTGCGGCAGCTGCTAGGCCACCAGGTCCGGTACTTGGGCGCATTGGGCAGTCAGGCCAAAATCACTGAGCTCTTGGGCACCCTCCGCAGTGAAGGAACCCCAGAGCAGCAGCTGGCCCGCATCTCAGCTCCCATAGGCCTACCAATTCACAGCCGCACCCCTGAGGAAATTGCTATCAGCATAGCTGCGGAGTTGATCCGGGTTAGGAATACGAAGTGAACTTATGAAGTGGCTTAGCGTGTCAGTGGAACGAAGCACTAGCACGCTAAGCAAGTGCTGCTATTCCTTCTTTTCGCAGTGAAAAGCCTAGAGACTGGAAAAGCTCTTACCTCCTTGGTAGAAGTAAGAGCTTTTGACTAGATCAGGATGGCAGAGAGCCAGTTAAGAATGTTGCCGCTCCGCTCGCAAGAACGGAGTTGTTAGGCTTCTTTGCTCATGCACAAACTCACAACTTCACAATTTCACCGCTTACTCCCCGCTGTTGTTGCCTTGCAGGTAGCCTTCGGTAAAGACGTGGTATTGGTCGAAGATGGAGCGCACTGAGCGGCGCAGGATAAGCTCACCCTGGGGGCCCGTGGGTACGGAAACTCCGGAAGCATAACCGTTCCAGACGGCCCGGTTGGTTTGGTTATCGATGAGGGTTACCAGCAGGGTACCATCAAGTAGTAGCATCCGGACGGGGCTATAGCCCTGGCGCTGTTCATTGGGGGTTTCATCATCATCGGCGTAGCCTGTTTTTACCCAGCGGGAGAAATCGGGCTGCTGATAGCCGCGAAACCGCATGGTGCCCTCAAACAGCCGAAAGTTTACCAGCAGATCGGGGCGCCTCCGGGCTGGGCGATACCCCTGCACCTTCATGCGGGTACGAATGGCATCGCGCACAGCCTCACCCAGCCGGCTGGTGTCGGAGGCAATACCGTCGCCGGTCACAAACTCATAGGTGCGGTAACGCCGGAACTGCCCCGAAAAGCTGTAATCAGACTCTACACGAGCCTCCCGAGACATCAAGCAGCTGGAAAGGGCCATACTGAGCCCTACTAGCAGAAGTAAAAACCATTTCATAGACAAAAAGCACAGGGTGGAACCTTGCCTAAGATACGGCTCTCCGTGCCAATTATCAACTACTTTTCACTAGCATAACTTTGTGCCTCAGCAGTTTTGGTTGGCAGCACTGATTTTTCCAATACAATAACTAAGCCGTATGCCCCCTGCTGCGTTCCTACAATATCAAACCCCGATTTTAGGTTTAGCAGCAGCATGGCGCGCCACTGGTTGTAGGTTTGGGTACGAATGCGTTGGTAGCCTTGCAGCCGACACCAGGTGTGCTGCTGGCGCAGTAGCTCGGCAGCAATGCCCTGCCCCCGGTAAGCGGGCTCTACGCCGCCCAGCCAGCTGTAATAGTGCTCCGGCTTGCGCTCATAGCCTAGCTTGCACCCCACCAGTTTTCCCTCGGCTTCTGCCAGCCACACCTGCACCGGCCCGCGGGCTTGTTGGTAGCGTAGCTCAGCCGCTTGCCGCCCTTCGATAGTGGAGAAAATAGTAGTGAGCAGCGCCAGCAGGTTTTCCCAGTCGGAGCCAGGGGGCGGCAGGTCGGGCAGAAAACGGAAAACAACGGGCATAAAGCGCAATATGGTGAGGGTGGCCTAAGGCTCAGGTAGCAGGTGCACATTCGCGCTGCCCGTTTAGGCAGTTAATATTTTCTCCATCTGAATATTACACCGCTCATAGGGCGAAGGCTGCCCGGCCACGGTTTTGCGAAATCCGAGCTTGTGGTAGAGCTGCAACGCCGGCGCAAGCTTGGTATTACTCTCTAAGTACAGGCGCCGGGCCCCTAGCATTTGAGCTTTGGCAATAGCCGCCTCGCCCAACCGGAACCCAATGCCCAGGCCTTGCGCAGTGGGCGAAACGGCCATTTTTGCCAGCTCAAACGTGTCGTCATCCATGCGCAGGAGGGCGCAGGTGCCTACCACCTGGCCGTGGTATTCAGCTAGCAGTATGTGGCCGCCCCGCTGCAGAATGTATTCATCTGGGTGGTTTAGAGCTTTGAGGTCGGCTTCTTCCACGCGGAAATAGCGTTCAATCCATTCCACGTTGAGGCGCTTGAAATCGGGATGGTAATGGGGCTGGTACTCGAGAATATGTACCTCTCCGGCCACGCGAGCATCGCGAATGGCTTTCACCCGGCTCGCCAGGCTTTGGCGCGACAACGCGTATTCCATCTCGCCCAGGGCTAGCCACAGGTTATGCCGCGTTTCTGCCAGTAGTTCTTCCGTGGCTTGGCGCACATCGGTGGTTTGCTGCTGCAGACCCGTCCATAGCTCAGCCCCCCTTTCAGTAAGCGACACTTCACTGCGGCGCTGATCCACTTGAGCGCGCTGTACGGTTACCAGCTCATGCTTTGCTAAGTCCTTTACCACCTGGCTTACCGCCGCATGGGTCTGGCCGATGCTTTCGGCAATATCACCAATGTGGCGGCCAGCCGCTGATGCCACCGTGTAGAAGACTGGAAACCAGCGGGGCTCAAAGGGCACGTGGTACAAGCTGTATACTTCCGCAGCCTGACTGGTCATCATGTCGTTGAGGCGCCGCAGCCTGCTCCCCAGCGCGGCAGTACCCACTTCCTCGAAGAAATTCATGACACAAATAAAAGCATTTATGTAAGTACTTACAAATACTATTAAACCCTTTATGAGCATTAATTAAATTGACTACTGATCCAACTCCCACGCACATAAAACAGGCCTAGTATCTTATCCTAGGCCTGTTTTATGTGCTGTACATTAACGGTATCCAGCAGCCTGCAGCTGAAACAGCTCTGCGTAGCGGCCACCTTTGCCCAGCAGTTCTTCGTGGCTGCCTATCTCCACAAATTGCCCGTTCTCAATAACCAGAATCCGGTTGGCCATACGCACAGTGCTGAACCGGTGCGAAATAAGAACAGCGGTTTTGCCCTGGGTAAGGTCGTTGAAGCGTTGGAACACCTCGTACTCAGCGCGGGCGTCGAGGGCAGCAGTAGGCTCATCAAGAATCAACAGTTGTGCTTCACGCATATAGGCGCGGCCCAGCGCAATCTTCTGCCACTCGCCCCCGCTCAGGTCAACGCCCCCATTGAAGCGCCGGCCAATCATTTGGTCGTAGCCCTGAGGTAGCTTGGCAATTACGGAGTCGGCGAGACTTTGGGCTGCTGCTTGCTCAATGCGCGGACGGTTGTCTTTCTGCTCAATGCGACCAACAGCCAGGTTTTGGCCAGCTGGAAGCTGGAAGCGTACAAAGTCCTGGAAGATAACGCCAATTTCCTGGCGCAGTTCGGCGGGGTCGTACTCACGCAGGTCGTAGCCATCGAGCAGGATTCGGCCTTCAGTGGGATCGTAGAGGCGGGAAAGCAGCTTCACGAGGGTGGTTTTGCCGGCGCCGTTCTCACCTACCAGCGCCAGCTTCTCGCCAGCCTGCAGCGTGAAGTTAAGGTTACGCAAGGCCCATTTTTCGGCATTGCGGTATTTAAAGCCTACATTCTCGAAGGTAAAACCCTGCCGAATAGGGTGAGGAAATGGGCGCACCGGCTGCGTGTCATCGCGCCGGATACGGGGCTGCAGGTGAAAGAAATCGAAAAAGTCCTGCAGGTACAGGGCACCTTCAGCCACGGAGCTGAACCGACTCAGGATGCCTTCCAGCAAACCCCGCATACGGCCAAATGAGCCCGCCAGAAACGTTAGCTGGCCAATGCTCACGCGCCCGTACACGGCCTGGCTGATGATGTAGACATAGGCAGCATAATACCCCCCAGCGCCCACGGCCGCGAAGAACGTACCCCAGCCCGCCCGACGAATCACGAGGTCTTTGTTCTTCTGGTAAAATTCATCTGAGAGGGTCCGGAATCTATCAATCAGAAAGCCCGACAGCCCAAAGATTTTTACCTCTTTGGCCGTTTCATCGGAAGCCCCGGTCTGGCGTAGGTAGTCTAGCTCACGCCGTTCCGGCGTCCAGCCATGCACCAGCGAATAGCTACGCTCATTAAAGTGAGATTCGCCGAGGAAAGCCGGCACCACCGCCACCAGCAGCAACAGCAGCAGCCACGGGTTGAAGGCCGTGAGGCCAACGGCCAAAAAGCCCATGGTGATGAAGTCCTGGGCCTGACTGAGCACCTGGGCCATGAGCACGGTGCGCGACAGGGTCTGGCGGCGGGCGCGCTCCAGCTTATCATAGAATACGCTATCCTCAAACTGATCGAGGTCGAGTTCGGCCGCGTGCTCCATCAGGCGCACGGAAGTCTGATTGGCAAACAGGTCGCCCAGCAGCGAGTCGAGCAGAGCCACACCGCGGCCCAGCGCATCAGAAAGAATTGCCAGACCAAACTCCAGTGCCACTAGCCCCATCACCGGAGCTAATACCCGGTCTGGGGCGGGTTGCCGGCTTAGCTGCACTACCGTGTCGAGAATCAGCTGGCCTATGTAAAGCATGGCCACGGGCAACGCCGCGCGCAGCAGGCGTAGACCTATATTGCCGAGGGTTAAGGCCGGGCTGGTCTGCCAAACCAGACGCAGAAACTCCGGCAGGTTTTTCAAAGCCGAAAACCGCTCCTGCACCGAAAGGGCCGGCTTACCATCGGGCCGCGGTTTTTTGGCGGATATTGTAGAAAAAAAAGAGTCAGAACGAGCCATAGTCCGTGTACGGCACACTTCGCGCCGAAACCATAACGCGGCCGTTTTGGCAGTATTACCGGTAATATTTTAGTGGCCTAGGGGGGCCTTTTGCGCAGCCTAGCTATAGCCTTGCCGATTGAGGGCGTTCCGTTCCTATCAGGGGCCCTCGGCATCACGCTGGCTTACTCCCGTCACCGTGTTGTATAATGCAGCTGAAAACTGCTGCGTTATGAACCAGCAACCAAAGCCCGCTGGCTCAGGTAAGTTTCCAATCAACGCTTACCCAACGCAGTACATTACGGCGTACCCGCTGCGGCTCTTTAGCAGCTGATGCGCGGCAGTTACCGCTTTTTATATTTCAACTACCTCATGCTGCACAGCCTTTTGTATACCCCCTTTGCTGACGCGGCTCGCCAGGCCCAGTACGAGGCTGTGCGTGCGGCCCTGCTAGCCGACACTGCCCCTACTACGGCCCTGCTGCTCGGTAATTTTGAGGTAGAAGGCGAGGTGATTGATGCCCTGGTAGTGCGCCCTCATAGCATTACGGTACTGCTTTTTGTGCCTGAGGGTGGGCTGCTTGAAATTTCTACGCAGCCAGATGCCGCCTGGCAGCTGGGCCCTTACACCCTGCACGGCGACGAGCACGCCGCCAATCCCTTTGAGCAGTTTTTGCACCAGCAGGAAGCCGTAGCAACCTGGCTAACCGCCCAGCTTCCCCGCATCAGCATTCTACCCGAGTACATTACAGGTATTGTGCTTTTTGCCGAAACCGTGCAGTTTGGGCCAAGCGTGGAGGCATACCTGCGCCGGCAGCCGGGTGCCGAGAACTTTCAGCTCCTGGGGGCTACAACCCAATTACCCCGCCGCCTGCGCCAGCTAGGCCACTCTGCGCTCAACTTCTCCGAAGATGAACTCCTGACCTGGGCCCACGACCTCGCCACCAGCGCCGCCGCAGGCAGTGCGCCCGAGGAAACTCCTGAAGCCGGTTTTTGGGAGCAGAAGGCCCGCCAGCTGTGGTACTGGCTGGGCGCGGTTGACATTCCGGAAGATGCCCCTTACGGAGCCCCCGCCGAGGCTGTGGTGGCAGGCCAGCAGGAAATGCAACGGCTAGAGCAGCTCAGCCAACAGGTACACACTGAGCTAAATGCCCAGCGCCAGGCTATGGAGGCGCGGGAGGCTGAACGCGAGCAGAGTATTGCGCAACTGCGGGCCCAACTGGAGCAAGCTCCCTCAGCCGCCGCTGAGGCCGCCGAGCTTCGTGCCCGGTTGCAGCAGGAAAGCCAGGAGAAAGCGGCTTTAGAAGAGGCCATCAAGGCTGCCCGAACGGAAGCCGACGCCCGCAACCGGGAGCTGGATACCCGCATTCAGCAGCTAGGCCAGCTGATTGAGCAGATGCAGCAACGCCCACTCACCCCACCAGCTGCTGCTCCGGCGGTGGTGGCTCCAGCAAGCTCAGCCAAGCCTGTGGTAGCTCCGGCTGGCATGCCTACCGCCACACCTAAGCCAGCGGCAGCTGCCCGCCCTAAGGCGGCCGCGCCCCAGCGCCAGCCTCAAACACCCCCGGCTCTGCACGGGCTGCGGCGCCAAACCGTACATCTGCGGTTGCCGCGCGTGGCGCTGGTGGTGGCAGTGCTGGTATGCGTAGCGCTGGCTGGCTGGGGAATTGTGCGGTGGTCTGGCAAGCTGCTGCGGGAAACCACCCCCACTCCAGCTCATACCGTCAGCCGCCCTGAATATCAGCCAGAGGCCGACACGGATGAAGCAGAGGCTACGCCGCCCACGATTGATGATATTCAGCCTGATACCATTGACCTGACCACCGAAGGTCGTTCATTGCCGGAACCTGTTGCTCCCAGGGTCACCACCGAAACCATTACTCCCGAATCTGATTCGGCGGAAACCACCGAAGCTCCTGCTGAAGCAGAGCCAGCTGATTCTGTAGGCTCATCAGGCCCCATCGCTCCATAAAATAGCCTCTCCGCAGTCAACCCTTACCAGTCAACAAGTAAAAAGGGTTCCTGCCGCGGCAGGAACCCTTTTTACTTGTTGTTTTACTCTTGTGAGGACTAGTACGGCTTTGCGTCGTGAGCAATGGCCTCGGCTTCGGCGGCTGCCTCAGAGGTTTTGCTTTCGTTGTACTGGTTGCCACCTTCAGCTGTTTTGCCGGCGCGGGCAGCTTTCAGGCCTTCTTCCAGGCGGCGGCCCCAATCAGGGTCGCAGTTGGTGCACAGCTCTACCATTTTATCGCTCACCTTACGGTCGGCATCGGCGAGGGCACCTACCATGTTGCTGATGAGGTCGTCACGCTCCCAGTCTTCGTGCAAACGGTACCGCTCACCGGCTTGCTTGAAGTTGTTTTCGCGGTCAATGGTCTGCCGTATCAGGCGGCCCTTGTACTCGGGCATGTGGTCGGGGGCCGAGCGAGGAGCTTCCTTCAGGCCGTTGAGGCTGCTGGGCTCGTAGTTCACGTGCAGGTTCTGGCCGGGCGCCGAGTCAACGTGGTAGGCCATCTGGCCGTCGCGCTGGTTGGTAGCCACGTGCTTTTTGGGCGCGTTGATGGGCAGCTGCAAATAGTTGGTGCCTACCCGGTAACGCTGCGTATCGGAGTACGAGAACGTACGCCCCTGCAACATCTTGTCGTCGGAGAAATCGAGGCCATCTACCAGCACGCCCGTACCAAACGCCGACTGCTCCACCTCAGCGAAGTAGTTCTCGGGGTTTTTGTTCAGGGTCATCATGCCCACGGGCAAGTGCGGAAACTGGTCTTCGGGCCAGATTTTGGTGTCGTCAAGCGGGTCGAAGTCCAGCTCCGGATGCTCGTCGTCGCTCATAATCTGCACGCGCAGCTCCCACTTCGGGAAGTTGCCCTTCTTGATGTTCTCGTACAGGTCTTGGGTGGCGTGGTTAAAGTTTTTGGCCTGGATGGCTTCTGCTTCAGCCGCCGTTAGGTTTTTGATGCCTTGCTGGGGTTCCCAGTGGTATTTCACCAGCACGGCTTCACCGTCCTTGTTCACCCACTTATACGTGTTTACGCCCGAGCCCTGCATCTGGCGATAGTTAGCCGGAATGCCCCAGGGCGAGAACAGGAACGACACCATGTGCATGGCTTCCGGCGTGTTCGAGATAAAGTCGAAGATTCGCTCGCCGGTCTGGCGGTTGTGCACCGGGTCGGGCTTCTGCGAGTGAATCAGGTCTGGGAACTTCATGGCATCCCGGATAAAGAACACCTTCAGGTTGTTGCCTACCAGGTCCCAGTTGCCGTCTTCGGTGTAGAATTTCACGGCAAAGCCGCGGGGGTCGCGCAGGGTTTCTGGCGAGTGGCCGCCGTGGCCTACCGTGCTGAAGCGCACGAATACCGGCGTTTGCTTGCCCGCGGTGTTAAACAGCTTGGCGCGGGTGTACTTCTCAATTGGCTCATCGCCTACCTTGCCGTAGGCCTCAAATACGCCGTGGGCGCCGGCTCCACGGGCGTGTACTACCCGTTCTGGTACCCGCTCCCGATCAAAATGGCTGATTTTCTCAATGAACTGATAGTTCTCAAGGGTAGCCGGCCCACGGTTGCCCACGGTGCGGGTGTTCTGGTTATTGGTGAGTGGGTGACCCTGGCGGGTGGTCAGCGTCTGGGCATTTTCACCAGCGGCGGTACGCGTATCCTCAGAGGTTCCGGCGCCGGTTACGGCCGTACCTGTACCATTGCCATTGGCGGCATGGCCATTGGATCCGGTGTGGTTTTCTGGTTCTTGACTCATGGTATCGGAAATGAAGGATGGAAAACTTGCCTAAACTACCAGCTAGGCCAGTAGGCTGTTTGAATTCAGGCTTATAAAATTTGGGGGTTCGGTTGGCATAAGGCTACCCGCAACGGGAGTTTTCTGTGGCTTCCGGGCCAGGGCCCTACCTTTGCAGTCTAATTGCCCGCGTAGCTCATGCCCTCTTTTCGTTCTTCTACGTATACCATCGGCTTCTGGCTGATGTGCTTGTCGTCGTTTTTGTTCTTCATGAGCTTCAACATGCTCCTGCCAGAACTACCCGACCACCTCACCCGCCTGGGCGGCGCCGACTACAAAGGGTTTATTATTGCCCTCTTTACCCTCACAGCCGGTCTTTCGCGCCCCTTCAGCGGCAAGCTCGCCGACACCGTGGGCCGCATTCCGGTGATGGTATTTGGCTCCCTGGTGTGTTTTATCTGCGGTTTTTTTTATCCCTGGGCCACTACCGTTACCGGGTTCCTGCTGCTGCGCCTGCTGCACGGCTTCAGTACGGGCTTCAAACCTACCGGCACCGCTGCTTTTATTGCTGATATTATCCCGTATGAGCGCCGTGGTGAGGCCATGGGCCTGCTAGGTGTGGCGGGTTCTTTGGGTATGGCGGCCGGCCCCGCCATTGGGGGCCTGCTGGCTCAGCACTTCTCGCTCAATACCATGTTTTATGCTTCTTCGGGTATGGCCCTACTGAGCTTAGTTGTGCAGGGCACCATGACGGAAACCTTGCCCCAGGCCCAGCGCGAGAAATTCAGCTGGAGCTTGCTGAAGCTGGATTGGAGCGAAGTGCTGGAGCCCCGCGTGCTGGCCCCGGCCCTTGTTACGCTGCTGTGTCTCTTCCCGTATGGGGCCGTGCTCACCGTTATTCCCGACCAAAGCCGGCTGCTGGGCATTGAAAACAAGGGGTTGTTTTTCACCTGCTTCACGGTGGCCTCGCTGGTAGTGCGCCTCATAGCGGGTCGTACTTCTGACACGTATGGCCGCGTGCCGGTACTGCGCTGGTCCTCGGGGCTGCTGGTGGTGGCGCTGGGCCTGTTGTCGTTTGCTACTACGCCCTTGCTGTTCCTGACCGCGGCCGTGCTGTTTGGGCTTGCTACTGGCCTCAACTCCCCCACCCTCTACGCCTGGACGATTGACCTGAGCCACCCTGAGCGGCGGGGCCGGGCCGTGGCAACCATGTACATTGCCCTGGAAGCTGGCATAGGTCTGGGGGCCCTGCTAGCCGGTTGGATTTACACCAATCTCTCAGAGCGCCTGCCTTACGTGCATGCCCTGAGTGCCAGCTGCGTGCTGCTGGCCCTGGCCTACCTGTTAGTAGCCGTGCGCGAAAAGCCGGTAGTGGCCTAGCTCATCCTATTTGGCCCTGTGCTGAATTACGTGCAACTTTAGCCAGCTCTATACTGCGGCCCCTTCCTTGGGGAAGGGGCCTGGTGTTTCATCCTATTTTATCTTCATGCTAGCAAAAGTTACCCGTTTGGGGCTCGTAGGCCTCTGCATGCTATTGAGCGGCCGCGTGTTGGCGCAAAAAGCCGCTGCTCCGCCTATCAAGTTTGGCACGGTTACCAAGACCGATTTTGACTCCCGGCCAGCTACCACCGACAGCACCGCTGCCCCCGCCGAATATCTCTGCGACTATGGCATCAGCAAAATAGTAGGCGGGAATGGCGACTTTAAGGTGGTGTTTGAGCGCACGGCCCGCCTGCGCATTCACCAAAAAGCCGGCTACGAGTACGCTACGGTGCGCATCCCGCTCTATACCCGCGACGGCAAACAGGAGCGTATCACCTCGCTTAAAGGCCTCACTTACAACTTAACCGATGGCCGCGTAACGCAAACCAAGCTGGTAGCCGATCCGCAGGTAGCCAAGGAGAAGCTCGATAAAAACCACGTGCAATTCTCCTTCACCATGCCCGAGGTGCGCGAGGGTTCCATTGTGGAGTTTACCTATAGCGTTACCTCCGATTTCATTTTCAATCTGCAGGACTGGCAGTTTGAGCACGATATTCCGGTGCGTTGGAGCGAATACAGGGCTAACATTCCGCAGTTCTACTCCTATAAAACCATTACCCGCGGCTACTTGCCTTTTGCCGTGCAGGAGTCCTTAACGGTGCCCTACTCTACCAGCTACACCTCCGCCTCTGAAGGGCTGGCGCCAGGCGTAACTTCCCAAATTTCGGGGCTGGCCCTGCAGCTACGCTGGGTACTGAAAGATGCGCCGGCTTTCCGGGAGGAGCCGTTCATGACCACCGACCACGATTATCTGCGGAGCGTGCACTTTGAGCTGGCCGGCACCAACTTCTCGGGCAATGATTACCACGATGTAACTGGCAAGTGGGCTGCTCTCTGGAAAATTCTGCAGCAGGATGATGAGTTTGGCAACGCCATTTCGGGCGCAGCCCCGTTAGCGGCCGAAGCCCAGGTGTTGAAAGCGCGTTACCCCGACCAGAAGGCCCGGGCAGCGGCGGTGTTAGCGCTTGTGCAGCGCAGCATTAAGTACAATGACCAGCCCGCCGTATTTGTGTCGCAGCCGCTACGCCGGAGCTTTGAGCGTCACGCCGGCAACGCCGCCGATGTGAACCTGTTGCTGGTGCAAACGCTGCAGGCCGCAGGCCTGGAGGCCACGCCCCTGCTCATCAGCACCCGCAGCCACGGCATGGTGCAAACCGATTTGCCCGTTATCACGCAGTTTAACTACGTGGCCGCCCACGTAGCCCTGCCCAACAACACCGAGGTGCTGCTGGATGCCACCGAGCCCAGCCTGCCGTTTGGGGTGCTGCCAGAACGCTGCCTCAATGGGCAGGGGTGCCTGGCAAATGCCGCTGGCCGCTGGGTGTCACTTAAGTCAGCTACCTCGTATACTGAGCTCTGGACAACCCGCCTGCGCCTCACGCCCCAGGGTGACCTGCAGGGCAATACCAAGCTGGAGTACGCCGGTTACGCCGGGCTGCAGGCCCGCCGCCAAATCAGGCAGAGCTCACCCAGTGAGTACTTGGCCTCGCTAGGCCACCGGTGGGCAGAGTGGCAGCCCTCTAAGCTGCACCTCATCAACCCCGACTCCGTGCATAAGCCGCTGGCCGTAGAAATGGAGCTGAATTTTGCGGGCCCTGAAAGCCAGCCTGAGCTGCTCTATATCCCGCTGCTGAAATCGTTGGGGGCAGTTTCTAACCCGTTTAAGTCAGATGACCGGCGCTACCCCGTCAATTTTGGGATGCCCCACGAGTACACCTCCCTGGTTACCCTCACGCTGCCCGCCGGCTACTCAGTGCAGGAGATGCCCACCTCAATAGCCCTGAACTTACCTGATAATGGTGGCCGCTTCCTCTACCAGGTGTCGCAGTCGGCCCCCGAAACGGTGCAGCTTGTTACCCGCTTGCAGCTGATGAAGGATGAGTACACTCCCAGCGAATACGCCGCTCTACGCGCGCTGCATCAGCAAGCTACCGCCAAGTGCGCCGAGATGTTGGTAGTACGCCGGAAATAGGGGTATCCAGCAGTTTAGTGCCCGTTTCGAGCAGCCCATACTTCTGATACATGTAGGCCTGCACTGCCTGATGACCAATGCAGGCCTACATGTACTGCTAGGGCTACCGCAATTCTGCCGGATGCGGTCAACCACCCGCTGCCCATATACCTACATGTGCTACTAAGGCTACCGCAATTCAAAAACGAAAAAAGCCAGCCACCGGATTTAGGATTAAACCAAGACACTTAATTTTACAGCAGGGGCTTCACTATTTCTTCATCTGAGGCGTAAATACAGCCATATATTTCCCACCTTTATGGCCTGTATCAGTACCAGTGCTTTTGCACTACGTTATTCTACTTATCGTCTACTCCAGCTACTAGCTCGGATCAGCGTGCCGAAATTGCCTTCCTAACCTAATTTATATGATTCTACCTATACTGCGCCGGCTGGCTTTGCTAGCTGTACTAGGTGGTGGTGCCGCCGTGCCCACCCTGGCCCAAGCTCCCGAGCCTATCAAATTCGGGAAACCAAACCTCGAGGATTTCAACCCGAAAAATTTCGTTGCTGACAGCACTGCGGAGGCAGTAGTGCTCTGCGACTATGGGGTGTCTCGCTTTGCGTACTACGACGACGATTTTCACATCGTGTTTGAACGCGTAACCCGCATCAAAATCCTCAAGAAATCGGGCTACGAGCGGGCCACGGTTAAGGTACCTTTGTACCACAAAAACGCCAGCGAGGAAAAGCTCACCAAACTCCGGGGCTTTACTTACAACATGGTGAACGGGCAGCTGGTAAAGGAGAAGCTGGAATCGGAGGCCATGTTTCGGGAAGAGGCCAGCCCCAACGTTACTGTTCGCAAGTTTACGCTGCCCAACGTGCGCGAAAACTCAGTGATAGAATACGCCTACACCGTCAGCTCCGATTTCACCTTTAATTTCCAGGACTGGCAGTTTCAGGATGATATTCCGGTACGCTGGAGCGAGTACCGCGCCAGCATTCCGAAGTATTACGACTACAAAATGCTGATGCAGGGCTACGCCAACGTAGATGTTTCGGAGCATACTACGGGCACTATGCAGGTTACCGTGCAAGAGGGCGGCGGCTTTGTTGGGAGTGGTTTTAACACCCAACGGGTTTCGGGCTCCAGCACCACCATACCGGTGGAGGTAAAGGAACACCGCTGGGCCATGAAGAATGTACCTGCCTTCCGTGATGAGCCCTTCATGACCTCATCAAAGGACTATATCTCACGCATTGACTTTGAGCTGGCCGGCATGCAGTGGGAAAACCAGCCGTATCGGGCGGTGGCCAACACCTGGCACAAGATCAATGAGGAGCTGATTGACAACGAGAATTTTGGGGTGCAGCTGAAGCGCTGCAGCTTTCTGAAAGACCAGCTTACGGCCCTAATGGCCAAGGAGCCCACCCCGGCCGCGCAGGTAGCCGCCATTCATAGCTTGGTGCGCAAGGCCGTAAAGCACGATGGCCAGAACTGGATGTATAGCTCAGGCCCGTTGCGCAAAGCCTACGACCAGCACCGGGGCAGCTCCGCCGATATCAACCTGTTGCTGATTGCGGCCCTGCGTGAGGCGGGCTTCCAGGCCAACCCTGTACTGCTCAGCACCCGCGACCATGGCTACGTTGACCCCGAAATCATGCCGCTGCTCTCCCGCTTCAACTACGTAGTGGCCCACATAGCCCTGCCTGATGGCCAGGAAGTACTAGCCGATGCTACCGATGAGCTCCTGCCAGTGGGGATGCTGCCCACACGCTGCCTCAACAGTGTAGGCCGCTTGATTATGCCCACCGCCTCGGCCTCGCGCTGGATTAGCCTGGCCCCCCAGCACCGCCTGACGGAGTACCAGCAGATACAGCTTACCCTGGATGAGAAAGGTGGCTACAGTGGCAAAGTGCACGCTGAGCATGGTGGTTACGCCGGCCTGATGCAGCGCGACAAACTACGCGACAAAGGCGAAAAGAAGTTTGTGGAAGAGTTGCTGAAAGGCCGTGAGGGCTGGAGCATTGATAAATTTCAGTTTCTGCAGCGCGACGCGCTGGAGAAGCCTCTAACGCTCGACTATGAAATGACCGTAGCCGGGGGCGAGGCTCCGGCGGGTACGCTTTATCTGCGCCCCTTGCAGCACTTTGGCAACACCCGCAACCCCTTTGTGCACGAGAGCCGCTTGTTCCCGGTTGATTTTGGCTTCCCGCTTGATGAAACCTTGCTCTTGACCGTCAATCTCCCGTCAGGATATGAGGTGGAGGAATTACCGAAACCCACTTCCCTGGCACTTCCTGACAACGGGGGCCGCTTCATATTCCAGGCGCAGCCAAGCTTGGGCGTGCTGCAAATCACGAGCCGCCTGAACCTGAGCCGCCCAATCTACAGCGCCGAAGAATACAGCTCCTTGCGTGAGTTCTACCGCCTGGTGGTAGCCAAGCAAATGGAGCAAATCGTTCTGAAGAAAAAATCGTGAAAGTGACTTTATCCCCCCGGACCCGCACCCTACTAGGCCTGTTGGTCGGGGCAGCTATTCTCCCAACTGGCCTACTGGCGGGGCCCGCCCCCAAATATGCGGTGGCTGCTATGGCGGGTGAGCTGCGCGAAAACGCGCATGCTGTAATCCGCGAGGCCGACGAAACCTTTCTGGTGAAATCAGTGGGCCGCACGGTGCAAACCGTGCGGCGCGCGGTAACTATCCTGGATGAGGCGGGCTCAAACTACGGCCGGGAGCTGGTGGTGTACGACCAGCTGAACAGCGTTAGCTACTTCCGTGGCTCCGTGTATGATGCTGAGGGCCGGCTGCTACGCTCCCTGCGTGCCGCCGACATCAAAGACATTGCTCTTTCTGATGGCTTCAGTCTGGCCAACGACGGCCGGGGCCGCGCCGCCGACCTGCGCCAGCCGGTGTACCCCTACACAGTGGAGTTCGAGTATGAAATTGCTTCTTCCAACACCCTGTTTTACCCCGTTTGGCGCCCCCAAGACGATGAAGAAGTCTCAGTAGAACATGCCTCGTTCCGGGTCCTGACGCCCAGTAACCTGCCTTTGCGCTACCAGGAGCGCGACTTGCCCGCGGGCGTAGCCCTGCGTAAGTCAACCCAGCCTGGTGGCCTAGAGGCCTATGAGTGGCAAGTGAATAGCCTGCCCGCCGTAGAAGAAGAAGTAGACGGACCGCCCATTACCGAGATTACTCCCAGGATATACACCGCTCCCAGTACTTTTGAAGTGCAGGGCCACACGGGTATGCTTACCTCCTGGCAAACCCTGGGCCAGTGGAACTACGAGCTGAACCAGGGGCGCGATGAGCTACCTGAGGCCGTGCGCACTAAAATTGCCGCTCTGGTGCAGCAAGAGCCCGATGAGCGGGCCCGCATCCGGAAGGTGTATGAGTGGCTGCAGGCCAACACGCGCTACGTTTCAGTACAGTTGGGCATTGGTGGCTGGCAGACGTTCCCGGCCAGCAGCGTGGCCAGCAATGGCTACGGCGACTGCAAGGCCCTGACTAACTATTGCCAGGCCTTGTTAAAGGCCGCGAACCTATCCTCCTACTGCGCCCTGGTAAGAGCCGATGCGCCTGATATCCGGACAGAGTTTCCGAGCCAGCAGTTCAACCACGTGGTGCTGTGCGTGCCCCTGCAGAAGGCCGCCAAACCCGATACGGTGTGGCTGGAATGCACCAGCCAAACTAACCCTTTCGGGTACATGAGCAGCTTCACGGGTAACCGCCATGCCCTGCTCATTACGCCTCAAGGTGGTAAGCTGGTGCGCACCCCCCGCTACGGCGCGAGTGACAACCAGCGCGAGCGACGGACGGATGTGTACGTGGATGCCACGGGCAACGCCACGGCCAGCATTTCTACGCGCCGCACTGGCCTGGAGCAGGATATGTACGCTCAGCTCACAAACGCGCTCAACGCCGCCGATCAGAAAAAGTACATTGCCGAACACTTGCCATTTTCCAGCTTCAGCATCAACAAACTGGCCTACACCGCCGACCAACACGCGGCAGTACCAGCCCTAACAGAAACATTGGCCCTCACCCTGCCAGGCTGGGCGTCGGTATCGGGCAAGCGGGCGTTTCTCACCCCCAATCTGCTGAGCCGCTGGAGTGCGCTGCCCGCCGCCGTAGGTGAACGTCGTACGCCCATTTGGCTCGATAACGCTTACACGTACACCGATACCGTGCGCATTCACGTGCCCGCCGGTTTTCGCCCCGAAAGCCTCCCCACGCCGGTACAGCTAACTACCGCATTTGGAACGTACTCCAGCCAGCTGCAGCCCCTCCCCGATGGCACGCTGCTTTACGTACGACGCCTGCTGATGCCTCACACCCGTTTTGCCCCCACTGACTACCCAGCCTACCGAGAGTTTCGGCGCAAAATCAGTGCAGCCGATAAGGCCCAGGTAGTACTGGTGAAAACCGATGCCTAGCGCCTAAAGAAGGGCTCCGCAAGCACAGCAGCTAGGCGGCGGATAGAATAGCTCTGTGTAGTGCCCCTATCTTACTTATATAGCGGCTTTACAGGACTGGTACTGCGCAGTATATTTCCTCTCAGAGGCTCCTGAACCCGGGCTCGTCTGAGGGGAAATTTCTGTATTCAGTAGTTAGCAGAGTAGCGCTTATTTATCCCTTGAGTTTGCAAGAGATGCTCCGGGCATTGCGCGCAACCATCTATTAAAACACCTAAGCTGCAGATAATTGCCTTGTCTGGCTCATAAAACGCTTACATTAGTATAACTCCCCCGTACCTCTCCTCCGGTACCATTCTTCCTTCTTTCAGGCTTCCATGTTCAAACAGTTTACTCTCCTCCGGCAGTGCCCTAAACCGGCGCTGCTGGGTGGCTTGCTACTGGCCGCGCTGGGCGCGCCCCTGACGGCCGCGGCCCAGCGTGTGCTCTGGAGCGATACGCAAGTGCCCACGTCTGCCCGGGCGGCTACGCAGCCACTGTCACACTTCAGGGCGGTTAACTTTCAGCTGCAGGCTGTGCGCGACGTGCTGAGCACGGCCCCAGCTGAACAGAAAGCCGGTGCCCGCGCTTCTGCCACGGTGGTGTCGTTGCCACTGCCCGATGGCACCTCTCAGCGCTTCCGTATTGTGCAGACCACTGTGATGGCACCTGCCCTGGCCGCTCGTTACCCTGCCATCCGGACGTATGCGGCCCAGGGTATTGATGATCCTGCTGCCACTGCCCGCCTCGATGTAAGCCCAGCTGGCCTGCACGCCATGATTCTGGCGGCTGATAAAACAGTGTTTATTGACCCAGCCGGCCAGAACCAGGAAACCCACCTGGTGTTTGAGCGCCGGGCCATGAACCGGAACGCTTTCTCCTTTGTGTGCGCTACTCCCGGCACCGATGAGCTGGATATAGCGGCCTCAGCAACAAGCCAGGCTCTACTAGCCAATGGCACTACCCTGCGCACGTACCGCCTGGCCCTGGCTTGCACCGGCGAATACGCCACCTACTATGGTGGCACCAAAGAGGGTGCGCTGGCGGGTATGGTAGCCTCTGTGAACCGCGTAAGCGGCATCTATGAGCAAGAGCTGGCCATACGGCTGGTGCTGATTCCGCAGACCGATGAGCTTATCTACCTCGACCCTGCTACCGACCCCTACACCAACGATGATGGCACAGTTATGCTGAACCAGAATCAGAAAACAATCAGTACCATAATTGGGGAGCCCAATTACGATATTGGTCACGTTTTCAGCACCGGCGGGGGTGGCATTGCGCAACGGCCCTCTGTGTGCCTGCCCACCAACAGCAGCTTTACCCAAGGCAAGGCCCGCGGAGTAACTGGCCTACGGGCTCCCATTAACGATGCCTTTAACATTGACTACGTAGCCCACGAAATGGGTCACCAGTTTGGCGCCGACCACACATTTAATAGTGTAGTTGGCAGCTGCGGAGGCGGCAACCGCTCAGCCTTCTCCGCCTACGAGCCGGGCTCTGGCACCACCATTATGGCCTACGCGGGCATTTGTGGCAACGACAACATTCAGCCCAATTCCGACCCGTACTTCCACTCCCGCAGTATTGATCAGATTGTGGCACACATTACGGGTGCTGGCAACTGCTCCGTGAATACGCCCACCGGCAATACGCCTCCCGTAGTAGATGCCGGCCGCAACTACGCCATCCCCGTCAGCACACCGTTTGTACTAACGGGCTCCGCTACCGACGCTAATGGCGATGCCCTCACCTACTCATGGGAGCAGTACAACATTGGCGCTTCGGGGTCGCCTAACCTCCCCGCGGGAGACGCGCCTATCTTTCGGTTCTTTACCCCTACCCCCAGCCCAACCCGCACGTTTCCGCGCCTGGCCACGCTGGTTAACAATTCGCAGATAATTGGAGAGTTGCTGCCCTCATACGGCCGGCGTCTGATTTTCCGCCTGGTAGCCCGCGACAACCGCGTGGGCGGCGGGGGCATCGACTACGATTCTATGAACGTGGTGGTAATTCCTAGTGCTGGGCCGTTTGTGGTAACGCTGCCGAATACTCCCACCACGCTGCTGGCTACCGCTCCCCAGCAAGTAACCTGGGATGTAGCCAATACCACTGCAGCGCCCATAAATGCTGCCACCGTGGATATTCTGCTTTCTACGGACGGCGGATTTACCTACCCCACCACGCTGCTGGCGGGCACTCCTAACGATGGTACTGAAACGGTAACGATTCCGGCCAGCGTGGGCAATACCAGCACGGCACGCATTCGGGTGCAGGCCACCGGCAATATCTTCTTCGATATCTCAAATCAAAACTTCAGCATTCAGGTGCCTACGGGCCCTACTTTTTACCTGAATGCCACTGCTCCCGCTACCATTCCCGTATTATGCCCAGGCACCAGTTCTGCTAGCCAAACTCTAGCAGTAGGGGCGTTGCAGGGCTTTGCGGGCGAGGTAACGCTGGGGGCCACAGATTTACCCGCCGGCGCTACCATAACGTTTGGCACGGCCAGCCTGAACCCAGGTGCTACCACCACGTTTGTTGTTAATACGGCGGCCTCCACGCCAGCAGGCACGTATACCGTAACCCTCACCGGCACGAGTGGCAGCGTTACGCAACGTCAGCAAGTACGGTTTACGGTGTTGCCGGCCACTACGCAGGCGGCAGTTATTACGGCCCCAACGGCAGCATCGCGCACCACGTTGCGCCCGGCCTTTACCTGGAATGCCGTGCCCAATGCCACCTCTTACGATGTGCAGGTAGCCACCGACCCAAACTTTACTACACTTGTGGTTAACCAAACCGGCATTACCGGCACCTCCTTCACGGCAAGCTCTGCGCTGCAGCCTAACGCTACCTACTACCTGCGGGTGCGGGGAGTGGGCGCGTGCGGCGTGGCCCCGTTCTCAGCTACCACTACTTTCCAAACGGGTATACAAGTTTGCCAGACGGTAGCCGCTACCTCAGTACCCGTGACCATCTCGGCAACTGGCACGTCTACGGTCACGTCGGTTATCAATATTGTTAACACTGAGCGGGTGTCCGATATACGCATCCGTAACCTGGCCATCACTCATCCGGATATTGGGGAGCTGGAAATTTCTCTCACCAGCCCAGCCGGTACGCGGGCAGTGCTGTATTCGCGCAACTGCCCTGGTACGGCCAACCTTTCCATCTCCTTTGATGAGGCAGCCTCAGCGGCGCTGGCTTGCCCGCTGGCCCCAGGCAGTACCACCCGGCCGGCCAACACCCTCAGCGCCCTGCTGAACAAGCCAGCCAATGGCAACTGGACGCTTACCATCACGGATAACGCGGCGGGTAACGGCGGCACCCTAACGGGCTGGTCGCTGGAGCTATGCACGTTGGCTGAGGCACCTACCGCTCCTACCAACCTGGCTACTCTGGCGCCTGTTACGGCCAATAACCTGGCTAGCATTGATCTGACCTGGCTGGATGGCTCAACCAATGAAACGGCCTTTGAGGTGGAGCGCTCCACTGATAACGGGGCATTTACCCGTATTGCCACGCTGCCCGCCAACAGCTCCTTCTACACTGATCAGGTAAGTGCTAACAGCCGCTACTGCTACCGCGTACGAGCCACTAATACCACTGGCAACTCAGGGTATAGCAATGAGAGCTGCCAGACGGTTTCTACGATTACGGCTGTGCGCAATGCCTCCTTACTTCAAGGCATTGAGGTATACCCCAACCCCAGCACGGGAGTGTTTGAAGTCAAAATTGATAATGCCCAACGGGGGCCAGTTACGTTGCGCGTTACCGATGCCTTGGGCCGTACGGTTTCAGCCCAAACCCTCACCAAAGGAGCCGCCAGCCTGAGGCAGGTGCTTGACCTGAGCAACCTCAGCAACGGCGTCTATTCCCTGCACCTTGACTTGCCCAACGGCTCTACCGTGGTGCGGTTGCTGAAGCAATAAAAAGGGTAAACTACTAGCTACTAAAAAAGGCGGCTCCCACTTGGGTGCCGCCTTTTTACTGAATCAAAGGCTCAGATATATGCTGGTCATTTTACAAGGGCACTAGCCTGGGCTAAAACCGGTACCGCACCTGAGCTTTTACCTCTGAGCGGCGTGAGCCTCGTATTTCCTCTAGCCCGGAGCCAATAGTCTGCTGATGGCGGTAGTGCGTTTCAGCGTACCGCAGCCAAATGGTGAGGTGCCGGTTTACATCTACCTGCGTGAGCAGATAGGTACGGGTACCGCGGCCAGCCAACACGGGCACTGAGAAGGCGTAGAGTACATCCTGCTCATACACGTATTGCCGGGTGTCGTAGTCGTCGGTGTCAAAAAGGGCGTAGCGACCGGAAAAGCGCAGGTGGGGCCGGGGGCTTACGGTTACATCCTGAGCCAGCACGTAGCCCTGGCGGCGCGGCCCCTGGTCTTCACGGTACTGGGTGCCCTGCACACGGGTACGCAGACTGAGGATAGGCAGGGGGCTGGCATCATAGAACAGTAACAGGCTCCGCCGTTCAGTAGGCACGGGTAAGGGCACCAGGCGCAGCGTGTCGGCATCATAAGCCTTGGTGCGCTGCCGTAGCTGTGCGTAGAGAAGGCTGGTTTTGGTAGGACTGTAGGTAACCCGCACCAGCCAGTCGTGCCCCTGGGAGGGGGCCCCCACCTGATATTTCAACCACGGGAAGCTGAACTGATCATAGTAGGCTGAAACTTCCCACCGTGCCAGTGGGCGCAGCTTCAGGCCCAGGTACAAACCTTTCTCATTAATGTTGCGCGTGTTTTCGCTCAGGGCATTGCCGTAAAACGTGTGAAAGCTGCGGGCATAAGAGCGATGCAGCACCGATACATCTAGGCCTGGAGCGAGGCTGGCCAGCAGCCCATTTACCGTCCCTAGGCCACCACTGCTGGTCCGGGCAGTTTCACCAAACAGCAGCGCGTTATGCCATACATAGCTGTAGTAAGCACTAAGGGCCAGGTTCTGGCGGCCACTGAACTCATAGGCATTGTACGCTTCAGGCCGGCGCAGGAGCGGTTTATCAAACTGCGTGTTAATGGCCGTGAGGCCTAAGGCCAAGTCGCCGGATCGACTGGCATAGTTGAGGTTGCCGCCCAGTACCGTTTCGCGGAGTGCCTGCCGGTTTGCCAGCTCCGAGGGCGTGCGGTGCATACCCGCTAGTTGCAGCGAAGAAGCTACCTCAGAGTAATCTCCTAGCGTATCCTGGCGCTGGCTAAAGCTGGCATCAACCCGCTTACGAGTGACAAACGCAGTGGCCCGCACGGTAGCGTTTACCGCCACCGTGGCCGCCGCACCCCGAAAGAACGTGTTTTCAAGCACCGAAGAATAGGGCCGCAGGCCCACAGAGCTGCGCCGCAGCGTAGTAATGGTTTCGGCCCCCTTCCCTACCGCCAACCCCGACGACAGCAACAGACCCTGCCCGAACTGCAGCTGGTAGTCGCCGAGGGCAAGGGACTTGAGGCGCCCGCGCTCCTGCACCAGAAAGTGACCCGAGTAAAAATCGGCGCCGTACCGGTGGGTGCTGGGGCTCCAGGCCAGCTGCTCGCCGGCGTCTTTTTCGGCCGTGAGGCCTAGGCTAAAATCCCGGGCCCTGCTTACGCGGTAACGCACCAACAGCTTGTCTGGCGAGCCAAGGTAGCGCGTAGCCAGCTGGCCACCGCGCACGGTATCGGGGGTGGTGTACCCACGGCGGGTCTGTAAGCCGCGCTCATAGCGCACAAACAGGGCATTATTCTCTTCCTGCTGAATACGCTGCCAGAGCGGGCCCCGCGCCGCGTTGGGGTCAGGCGTATGCACCGTCACGAAGGGGGCCGTCCGGTAAATGGTGCGCAGGTCAAACCCATCAATACTCTGCAGCTCATACAGGCTCAACAGCCCACCCGTGCGCTGACGGTGGCTGAGCAGGTTGGTGATTTGGGTTTCCGAGAGCAGCAGCAGGCTCCGCAGCTCTTCGCGGGTAGCCACGTTAAGATTCAGTGGCGTTTGGTAATACTGTAGCAGCGTCTCGTACAGGTCCTCATGGGGCACTTGATCGTTCTGCGCTTCCGCAAACAGCTCCTGAGTCAGGCGGTCGAGGTCGGGCACGGCGGGGCGTGGGTATTCCTGCGCCTGGACCCGGTAAGCCAAGCCCAGCAGCAGGCCTAGCCCCACTATGGCCCTCTGGGTGCGCATCATGGCTGCTTCTGCTCCCATTGCAGCGCTATGCTTACTTGCTGGCTCAGGCCCAAAGCTTGCTGCCACGCGGCGGCATAATCCACCTGAAACACTCCGCTCTTAAACCCAACTCCGCCGGTGGTTTGATGGGTACGTGTTGCTAGGCCACCCCGGAGCGCCAGCACCGGAACCGGGCGGTACTCCAAGCCCGCTTTGAAATTGGCATCTTGCTCCACATCCTTCTCCGTCTCTACCAGCACCAGCACTTTCTCAGAAGTGCGCCACCCCAGACCGGCCCGCAGTACTGTGGGCACGCGCTCATCCTGGTAAGGCGCCAGCCGAGCCTGGTTCAGGTTGTAGAGCGTGGCCCCAAACGTGAGCTTACGTGGGATAATATCGGCCTGTCCGGCCAGGGAAGCCGCCACCGTTCGGCGGCTGCCCAAGCCTTCGAGGCTGGTTTGCAACACCTCCACGCGGGCTCCTACGCGCACGGTACCCAACTGGTAGCCGTAGGCCACTCCCAAGGCCTGCTCAGCGTACAGCTTCCCTCCGAACCGTTGGGCCATGACGCCTACCACGCCAAAGCGCGGAGCGTCTGCGGCAGCTACCACAGCCGGCACGCCAGCAGCGCTTCCGGCGGCGGTGGCTCGGTGGCCTAGCGGCACAGCCGCCACTACTGAAGCGGTATTCAGGGAAGGCAGCAAAAATTTATTGGCGGCTCCGAAGCCTACCATTGGGCGGGTTAGGACACCTAGTGCGGCCGAGTTGTTGGTAGCCGCCCACACGTCGTTTTCCAGCACGGTGCTTACCTGGCCTAGGCCAGCGGCGCGGGCACCTCCCGTGCCCAGCGTGCTTGCTTGCGCCTGTGCCTCATGTACTCCTGCTCCTAAACAGAGCAGGTAACTAACTGCGTATAGTTTCACCATCAATAAGTATTAGACAACTACAAAAGATTCTATTCCGGAAAAATACTACCTCGCTTCAGCGCCCACAATCATTTTCGACCAACGCCACAAAAAAGCCCCTGTACCAATTGGCACAGGGGCTTTTTATTTCAATTAGCTGGTTAGGCCTGTCTTACAACATGGCAGAATCTTTTTTGCGTTTGATCTTGGTTTTGCCACCTTTTTCGGTTTTCACCTTCATCTTCTCCACGTCGCTCATATCATTGGTGGCAGATGCTGAGGCCGCGGGTCCTACTCCGGGGTTGGGGCCATTATTAACGATAGTCATTTCATCAACCAGGCTTTTGGCGCCGCCCAGCTTCTCTATGCACCACAGCACGTACCGAATGTCAACGTTGATGCAGCGCTTCAGCTCGGGGTCGTAGGCCAGGTCGCCGGTCATGGCTTCCCAGTTGCCATCGAAGGCAATGCCGATTAGCTCGCCCCGTCCGTTGATAACCGGCGAGCCGGAGTTGCCGCCGGTGATGTCGTTGTCGGTAATAAAGGCCACGGGCAGGTTGCCCTGCTTATCGGCGAAGCGGCCGTAATCTTTCATTTTCAATAGTTCCAGCTCCTTTTTGGGCACTACAAACTCGGGGTTGGTGGGGTCTTCCTTTTCCAGAATGCCCTGCGCCGTGGTCTTGTAATCGTAGCTTACGGCGTCGCGGCCTTCGTAGGGGCGCACGGTACCATAGCTCAGCCGAATGGTGGAGTTAGCATCGGGCGAGTACACTTTCTGGCTGTTTTTCTCGCGCAGAGCGGCAACGTACAGGCGGTTGGCGCGGCCCAAGCCGGCCTGCATGCCCTGCAACTTGGGCAGAATGTTCTGCACATAGTTCGTGTACACTGACTGATACGTCTTGAACCCAGGATCAGCTTCCAGCTTTGCCAGCGTAGGGTTAGCCAGGAAAGCATTCACTTTAGCTTCCGAGGTCAGGAAAGAGTTGGCAAACACATAGTCGGCGTACTTCTGCATAGAGCCGCCATACTGCTTCTGCACCGTCTGGAATACATCGGGCTGCTGGTCTTTGGGTACGTCCTGCATGTAGAGGCCCATGAGAGCGGCAAACACCTTCTTGTCGGTAGGAGCGCTGTAGTCTTTGAAGTAATCGGTCAGGGGCTCCTTCAGGTCGGCTACGGCCTTGCTGATGGCGGCTTTATCCGCGGGCGAGTTTTTCAGGGTGGTGTAGAGCGGCATCATGCGGGCAGCCAGCGTTACAATCTCCGTCCCGAAGGCCGCCTCCTGTATGTATTGGGTGCTGAGGTTGTACTGGCGCATGCCAGCGTAGGCCTGGTTGATGGTGTTCAGAGCCTCGCCGTACTGCTGAGCACGGGTTTGATCCTGGCCAATCCACTGCATAAGGGAGTTTTCTTCGGCCTGCTTGGCCTGTACCGTTTTCAGGCGCTTCATGCCTTCGTTCTGGCCAATGTAGTACTTCCAGTAGTTGGCAATGCCGGCATACTTGGAGGCATACTTCAGGCGCAGCGCGGCGTCTTGGTCCATGTCCTCTTTCCAGAGCTTCAGGCGCGTGTCGCGCAGCTTGATGCGGGCGGGGTTGGTCTGGTCCAGAGTCATCTGCAAACCAGCAGCGGGCAGAAAACGCTGGGTGCGGCCGGGGAAACCAAACACCATGGCGAAGTCGCCTTCACTCACCCCCTGCAGGCTTACGGGCAGGTGCTTTTTGGGCACGTAGGGCACGTTATCAGCCTGAGGCTGGGCGGTAGGCTTGTTGTTTTTATCGGCGTACACGCGGAACATGGAGAAGTCGCCGGTGTGGCGGGGCCACATCCAGTTGTCGGTGTCACCGCCAAACTTGCCCACGGCTTCCGGCGGCGCGCCTACCAGGCGTACGTCGCCAAAGCGCTGATACACGAACAGGTAGTACTCGTTGCCACCAAACATGTCGCGCACATAAGCCACATACTGGCCGTTTTCTTTGGCAGCATCGGCTAGCTCACGCTGGCGCTTCTGCACGGCGGCCACGCGCTCCTGCTCCGGCGTACCAGGCGTAATGCCTTCCAGCACTTTGCCCGTTACGTCTTCCATGCGCACCAGAATATCCACGAACAGACCGGGGTTGGTTTTCTCTTCCTGAGGTGTGGTGGCAAAGAAACCGTTCTGGAGAATGTTGTTTTGGGGTGTGCTGTGGGTTTGCAGCGCGTCGTAGCCGCAGTGGTGGTTGGTCAGCAGTAAACCTTGCTTACTTACAAACTCACCGGTGCAAAAGCCGCCAAGCTGCACCACAGCATCCTTCAGAGAGGCGTTGTTAACGTCATAAATTTCTTCCGCGGTCAGCTTCAGGCCTTTCTTCTGCATGTCGGCCTGGTTAAGGCGTTTCACGAAGAGGGGCAGCCACATGCCTTCGTCGGCGTGCGCCGCGAGGGGTAGTAGCAGCGTCAGGAGCAGGATTTTCGCCCAGTGATTTTTGCGCATAGTAAGGGTGGGTTGAGGAAAGGGAACTAGTTGGCTAGGCCAGTTTGCGAATCTACAAAAAGCCTAGTACTCGGCTGTTGGCTTAGCAGCCCCAGCTGCAGTGGTGTATGGCCACGACTGCAATCATTCGGGGCAGGTTGTGGTTATTTGCTGATATGTCGTACCTGTTCCGCCAGCTACTGCTAGGCCTGCTCTGGGTGTACCGCCACCTGATTTCGCCCCTCACACCGGCCAGCTGCCGCTATACGCCCACCTGCTCCGCTTATGCCGTGCAGGCCATTCATAAATATGGCCCCTGGCGCGGCGGCCAGCTGGCCTTACGTCGCATCAGCCGCTGCCATCCCTGGGGCGGCAGCGGCTACGACCCAGTACCGTGATGCAGTAAAACGGTGAGTTGGAGAGGGACCGAAGCGGTACTGTTCTGTTCTTACTTCAACACTGGCTTGTTGCCCCATCTGCTCGCAATGACAGGCCTTGGCCATTTTACTAAATCACTTATTCACTTAATCACCGTATAAGGTGCCCGTGTGCGGCTGTGGCCTTAGGGTTACTGCGGCTTTATTTTCTGACATTATTGCTCTGTATGCGCGTTCTATTTCTTGCTACCCTCTTCGCCGGCTCTCTTTTGAGTGGCAGCTGCTCCGAAGCTCAAACCGGAAATCAACCCGAAAAGCAGGAGAAATCCGGCAAGAAAAAAGGCAAGAAATCGAAGAAGGATGCCGACGTTGAAAACCTGAATCGAGTGGGCACCCTGGATCAGGTGCCTGAAAGCTCAGGCTTAGCCCTTACCGGCCAGCCGGGCTCCTTCTACACGCACGGCGACGATGGCAACCGCGCTATTCTTTACAAGATTGACACTAAAGGCAAGCTGCTGGAAGAAATTGAGGTGCAGACCGACAGCTTCGATTGGGAGAGCGTGACGCGCGACGATAAAGGCTACGTGTACATCGGCGACGTGGGCAACAACAACAATAACCGCAAGAACCTGGTCATTCACCGCCTGAAGCCCGAAGCGCCCAACCAGGTAGCCGATATCCATCTTAAGTACCCCGATCAGAAGGATTTCCCGCCCTCTAAGAGCGAGCGGAATTTTGACTGCGAAGCCACCTTGTGGCACCAAGGCCAGATTTACCTGTTTACCAAGGACCGGGCTCAGTCCTCTACTAGCAAGGTATATACCGTACCCGACCAACCGGGTTCTTATACGGCCAAGCTCCTTACCAAGCTGGCTATTCCGGGTGAGGTAACGGATGCAGCCTTGAGCCCCAACGGCCGCCGCCTGGTGCTGCTGGGCCGGCAGGAAATGTTTGTACTGGAGGGCAACAGCCTCGCTGATCTGCTGAAAGCAAAACCTCATCAAATTTCCCTCAAAGGGACAGGCCAAACCGAAGGGGCCGCTTTCACAGATGATAACACTCTCTATATCAGCAGTGAGCAAGGTTCTCTGTACGAATACGCGTTCTAAAAGCCACTATTTCGTACTATCGGGGCCTAATCATGGCAAATGAGCAGAAAGGTTTTACCCCCTATGCTTGTTAAGCTGTGGATAGGCCCTGTTCTTTTCCTTAAGTTTGGCTTCTGATTCCGAAACCCGGCGCGGCCTTCCCCTGTTCCGCGTCATCATCCCCCAGCATATGGCTGAACAATCCACTCTTACTGGCCTACGCGCCGGTGTGCTGCACGGCGACGAAGTGCAGCAGCTCTTCGAATACGCCAAGGCCAACAACTTTGCCTTGCCCGCCGTGAACGTAACCGGCACCGACACGGTGAACGGTGTGCTGGAAGCCGCCCGCGACCTGAACTCGCCGGTTATCATCCAGTTTTCTAATGGTGGTGCCCAGTTCTTTGCGGGTAAAGGTCTCCCTAACGACCAGCAACAAGCGAGTATTGCTGGCGGCATCTCGGGCGCGCAGCACGTGCACCTGATGGCTGAGGCGTACGGCGTGCCCGTAATTCTGCACACTGACCACGCTGCCAAGAAGCTGCTGACCTGGATTGATGGCTTGCTGGAAGCTGGTGAGAAGCACTTCGCTCAGTACGGTCAGCCCCTGTACAGCTCGCACATGCTCGACCTCTCGGAGGAGCCGATTGAGGAGAACATCGAGATCTGCAAGGAATACCTGAAGCGGATGGATAAGATGGGAATGACGCTGGAAATCGAGCTAGGTGTTACCGGCGGCGAGGAAGACGGCGTAGACAACTCCGATGTTGATTCCAGTAAGCTCTATACCCAGCCTTCGGAAGTGGCCTACGCCTACGAGGAGCTCAGCAAAATCAGCTCGCGCTTCACTATTGCGGCGGCTTTCGGTAACGTACACGGCGTGTACAAGCCCGGCAACGTGAAACTGCAGCCCGTTATCCTGAAAAACTCTCAGGACTTCGTGAAAGAGAAATTCAACCTGACGGAGGAGCGCCCCATCAACTTCGTATTCCACGGCGGTTCGGGCTCTTCGCAGGAGGAAATTCGCGAGGCTATCAGCTACGGTGCCATCAAGATGAACATTGACACCGACCTGCAGTGGGCGTTCTGGGATGGTATCAAGAACTACTACCAGAAGAACGAAGGCTTCCTACAGAGCCAGATTGGCAACCCCAACGGTGAGGACTCGCCCAACAAGAAGTACTACGACCCCCGCGTATGGCTGCGCGAGGGTGAGAAGACCTTCATTGCCCGTTTGAAGTCGGCCTTCGAAGACCTCAACGCCGTAGGTAAGCGCCCCTAAGTGGCCTAGAACTTAGCTACAGAAAAAGCCCCCGCACTCAGCTGAGCGCGGGGGCTTTTATGTTTAAAGTTCGTCATGTCGAGCTTGTCGAGACATCTCGCGTGCTGACGTCGATAATTTGACCGTCATGCTGAGCGCAGCCGAAGCATCTCTACCGCTTCTCTAGGCCACTTGGTTAGCCAGTGGTAGAGATGCTTCGACTCCGCTCAGCATGACGTTTCTTATTAACTGCTTGCAGGGACTGGCCTAGCGGCTTGTAATGGCCTCCTTGGCTTCCTCCTGGCCTAAATCACGGGGGGCGTAGCCGTAGGGGTTATTCGGGTTTTTGCCGGCACGCCAGAACACATATAGCCCTATAAACACCAACGGAATGCTCAGCCACTGGCCCATATTCAGGGTCATGCCTTTCTCGAAAGCCACTTGATCTTCCTTCAGGAACTCTACCAAGAAGCGGAAGGAGAACAAGAGCACTACAAACAGCCCAAATAGCTGGCCGCGGGGGGTGCGCTCTTTGGTACGATTCCACATACTGTAGAGTAGCACGAAGAGGAACACACAAAACAGCGACTCATAAATCTGGGTAGGGTGGCGTGGTACGGCTACTTCTGAGCCCGGCGTTACGCTGGTGCCCATCGGCTGCGCATCTACTTTAATGCTGCCATCGGCCTGCCGCGTGCGTTGCACCTGGTAGGAGCCTTCGGGCACGGGCTGGTCGGGGCTGTAAGGCTGCAGGTGCTCCACATCGCGCGGAAACACGAAGGCCCAGGGCTTATCCGTCGGCTGGCCTACAATCTCGGAGTTCATCAGGTTGCCCATTCGGATGAGGGCCCCGCCCACGGCTACTACCAGCACAATGCGGTCGAGGGTCCAGAGCACATCAAACTTGTTGTTGCGGCTGAACAGCCATACGGCGAAGATGATACCAATGGTGGCACCGTGGCTGGCTAGGCCACCGTGCCAGATCTTCAGAATTTCCCAGGGCTGGTCTTTGTAGGAAGCCCAGTCGTAGAAAAACACGTGGCCTAGCCGCGCGCCCAGCACCGTACCAATCAGCACGTAAATGGTAATAACATCAACCCACCGCGGCGACGTACGCTCCGACTTATAGACGTGCGACAAGATGAACGTGCCGACCACAAAGCCCGACATGAACAACAATCCATACCAACGCAACGTCAGTGGCCCGATGTTCACGATGTCGGGGTCGGGGCTCCAAAGAATGGCGCTTAGAAAGCTCATAAGCAGAAAAGGAAGAATATAGGCCCGAAAGTACGGAAACGGTTTTAGCTGCGCCTACAGTGTAACATTAAGGCAAGCGCGGAATCTGATAGGTGGCCTAGCAGCATTGGAAAAGAGCTCATCGACCATCAGGGTAGACTTGATAGTGGTTAGCAGGCTCAATTGAGCGCTCCACTGCACCGTCGCCGCTTAACATCAGTATGATGGCCAGCATAACGGCGTAGCTAGGCCAGCGCAGCCACACGGGAAACGGTTGAGGCCCCTTAAATTCTTGCTCGACGAGCCGGGCACGTACCCGACTATAAAAAAAAGGCTGGGGCTGGGCAGTTTGCTGCGTGCGCCATTGGTGCAGTAAGTTGTCCCAGTCTTCGTCGGCAGTAGGGCGAGGGGCGGAATCAGACATGGTTCGGAGGGAGTGAAAGATAATGGCGAAGGGTTTTGCGGGCGCGGAACAGCAGCGACTCTACGCCTGGCACCGTGGTGTTGAGAACCGCCGCTATTTCCTCGTAGCTCAATTCCTGCTCATGCCGCAACGTAAAGGCCACTTGTTGCTGGCCGGGTAACCGGGCAATATGCGCCCGGAGCAGCTCTACCTGCTGCTGCCCCTCTAGTTGCGCCTGCGGGTGGGCATAATCTGGTGGCTCGTGCAGCACTTGGTTGTTAAGGCCCAGCAAGCTGGTGAAATAGGCAAAGCGCTTTTGGGCCCGCAGCCGCTGCTGGTGTTTGAGGGCCCGCGAAGTAGCCAGCCGATACAGCCAGGTACTTAGTGCAGCCTCACTCCGAAACCGATCAATAGTTTGGTAGACCTCCACGAATACTTCCTGCGCTACGTCTTCGGCATCTTCCGGCGAGCGTACCAGGGCCAGTACTGTGCGGTAAACACGATGTTGGTATTGTTCTACCAGCGTGCGAAATGCCTCCTCACTTCCCTGCTGCAGCTGCGCTACCAACTCGGCCTCAGCAGAAGCGGGGATGTATGGCGCAAGGGGCAGGACGCTGCGAGCAGCAGGTAATGAAAGGGTGTACACCAGCGAAGCGAGAACAGAAAGATAGAAACGACACCTACTCAGTGCCCGTTTTTCCCGCGACTACTGAGGTTACATCTGCTTAGGCCAAATTAACGCGAAATACTTGCGCTACCCTTCTATGTTTTTTGTAGAATACTGAGCTACAGCACAGTATTCTACAAAAGCAGTATTGCCTTCTCACAGAAGCCTAGCCACTATCTCTCAAGCAACTACAGCCCGTTCAGCTCCTCAGTGTAGCCGCCGCTCAAAATGGGGAAACGCAGCCACGAGCGCGGGTCTACGTTGTAGTCGTCGAGGTGGAAGGCTGGGGCAAACCGCTCACGCTTCCACTGGTTGCGGCTCCAGAGGCTATAGAAGCGCTTCACGTAGGTTTTCAGCAGCTCCGGGTCGGTGGCAGATTCCTCGCCTTTCAGCACACTGAAAACCTGGCGCGGGCTGAGCCGGTCATAGAAGGCCAGCCGCTCAATGCGGTTGAGCAACGGGTATGGCATCAGGTCCCGCTCGTCGGTCTGCTTGTCTTCCAAGGGGCGCAGCTCGGCGGTGGGCTGCAGGGCATTCACGTGGCGCAGAGCCGGGTAGTTCAGCGCCGTTTCGGCCCACCGCAGCCAATCTTTCACAAACGCCTTGTCAACGCCGGCAATAGGTGAGATAGAGCCAGCCGTATCACCATCCATAGTGCAATAGCCTACGCTGGCCTCTGAGCGGTTTGAGGTGGTTATCAATAGAGCATTCTGGATGTTGGCCAGCATCCAGATGGCGGGAGCCCGCACCCGGGCCTGGATGTTCTGCAGCGTCAAATCATCGGTCTTCCAGGTCAATTCACGGCCAAGGGCGTGCTCAATTTTACCCACGTAGCCCGTCACTTCGTCGTCAATAGTCCAGTTGTAGAACACTGCTCCAATAGAATCAGCTAGCTCCTTAGCTGAGTTGAAGGTATCATCGGAGGAGTTAACGGTGCCTTGGTAAGCGCAAGTGAGCAGACGGCCTGTTAGGATCTGGTTCACGCGGGCCTGCTCCTGGTCGGGCTCAGAGTGCGAGGCATCCTTGGGGCCGGGCGCATTCTGGTCGGGTACCGGCGCTACGGGGCCCGCCAGCTGCTCTATGTCATCGGCAGTAAAGCAGCCCGCCCGGCGCATAAACTCGGCGGTGCCCAGCTCTGCAGTGCCCAAGCGCACTAGCTCGGCTACGGCCACGGCACACATCACGGAGTCGGCGCCGCCACTCAGGCTGAGCACGAAACCTCGGCTCCGGGCCTTGCGCAGGTAGTCAAACAGCGCCAGGCTCAAGGCCTGGTTTAGCTCGCGGTATTCGTCGGGGGTAGGTAAGGGCTGTATTTCCTCAGCGCGCGCTTGCTCAGTGGCGAAGTCTACGTCCACGCACTCCATGTCTACCTCCTTGAAGCTCATGAGCTGGTTGCGCAGCAGCAAGTGCCCATTGCGGGCCACCAGAATCTCACCGTCGTAGATGATGCGGCCGGCCTCGTTGCCGAGCAGGTTGGCGTAGAGGTAAGTACAGTTGAAGTTGCGAGAGGCATTCAGCACCAGCTTGTACCGCAGGTCAGTCTTGCTCATCGCAAAGTGGCTAGCCGATGGATTCACAATCATATCCACCCGGCCCTTAAGGCGGCAAGCGGGCCGCACATCATCGGGCCGCCACGCATCCTCACAAATCTCAAAACCGAACTTTACGCCTTTATGCTCGAAAATCATGTCGCCCAGCGTCCACTCCTCCCCTTCCCACTGCACGGTGGTAGTCTCGCTAGCCGGCCATGGGTGAAAAAAACGTGGCTCATAGTGCACACCATCATTGGCCAGGAACTGCTTAGCGGCAAAGCCCAGAATCTGCCCATCGCGCAGCACGGCGGCGGTGTTGTACGTGCGGTGGTTGAGGCGCACGGGTAGGCCTATCACCACGCAGATACCGTCGGTCCAGGGGCGCACCTGCTGCAGGTGCTCCAGCGCCGACTGCGGCAGCCAGTCGCTCAGAAACAGGTCTTCGCAACCGTAGCCCGTAAGGCACAGTTCGGGCAGACAGAGCAATTCCACGCCCGAGGCCTTGGCTTGCTCAATGGCTTCGCGGATGGTCCGCAGGTTATGGGTCCAGTCGAAGGGTATCTGGTTGATGGCGGCGCCGGCTATTCGCATAAGTCAGGAAGTCGGAAGGGAAGTATGTTCTGCAAAACAACTCCATTTTGCGAGTTGAGGTTGCCCCTAGGTTACCTCTACAACGCAAAAAAGCCCTGACCAAAGCCAGAGCTTGAAATTCATAACTAGTAAAGTGGCCTAAACGCCTAATACTTCCAGGGCGCGCTCGGCGGCTAATTGCTCCGCTTGCTTCTTAGAGAGGCCCATGCCGGTTGCCACGGGGTTTTCATCTACTACTACGGTAGCAGAGAATTCCATAACACCACCTGGCCTAGGCTCGCCGGTCAGGTCGTAGCGCATGTTTTTGCCATTGCGCTGGGCCCACTCAATTAGTTTGCTCTTGAAATTGGTAGTGGTAGTCGTCATCGATTTCACATCGATGAACGGCTTAACCAACCGGCTGAGCACAAACTTACGCGCTGTTTTGTAGCCGTGGTCGAGATAAATAGCTCCTACCAGTGCCTCCAGTGCGTTGCCGTTCACGGAACGCGAACGGGCGGCGCGGCCCTGAGCGGGATCTAGCTGCACCAGCTTATCAAGGCCTATTTTCAAGGCCAGGCCATTGAGGCTTTCTCGATTTACAATGCGGCTGCGCATCTCCGTCAGGAAACCTTCCTGCTCATAGGGGAACTTGCGGAACAGGTACTCAGCTACCACTGTGCCCAGCACGGCGTCGCCGAGAAACTCCAGTCGCTCATTGCTCTGGTGCCGCCCTACTTCCGGCTGCTGCCGAATAATGGAGGAGTGCGTAAATGCCAGATGATAGAGCCGAATATTATCGGGGGTGCTGCCCGTGACGGTGGCAATAGCCTGCCGAAAGGCCCGGTCATGGCCCAGTATCCGGCGAAAGAAGCCGAACAACGGAAGGGGCTGACCGGGCCTTGGCATTAGGCGCTGATTTTACGAAAAATGACCGACGTGTTGTGGCCACCGAATCCAAAGGTGTTGCTCATGGCCACGTTCACCTCGCGGGGCTGGGCCGTGTTGAACGTGAAGTTCAACTTGGGGTCCAGCTCGGGGTCGTCGGTGAAGTGGTTAATGGTAGGCGGCACGAGGTTGTGTTGCATCGCCAGGATGCAGGCCACGGCCTCAATAGCGCCAGCACCACCCAGCAGGTGGCCCGTCATGCTCTTGGTAGAGCTGATGTTGAGCTTGTAAGCATCTTCACCGAACACCTTCTGGATGGCCTTCACCTCCGCCCCGTCGCCGAGGGGAGTGCTGGTACCGTGGGTGTTGATGTAGTCTACATCTGCGGGCGTGATGCCAGCATCACGCAGAGCGTTCTGCATTACCAGTACCACACCGTTGCCCTCGGGGTCGGGGGCCGTAATATGGTACGCATCCGCCGACATACCGCCGCCGATGAGCTCAGCGTAGATCTTTGCTCCGCGGGCTTTGGCGTGCTCGTATTCTTCGAGCACCAGCGCACCGGCACCTTCACCGAGCACAAAACCATCCCGCTCCTTATCGTAGGGGCGAGAGGCCAGCTCGGGAGTATCGTTACGCTCACTCATAGCCTTGAGGGCGTTGAAACCACCTACTCCCGACTCAGTGACAGCTGCTTCGGAACCGCCCGTTACCATTACATCGGCCATGTTCAGGCGGATGTAGTTAAAGGCGGAGATGATGGAATCAGAAGAAGACGCGCAAGCCGAAGTCGTCACGAAGTTCGGACCACGGAATTTGTGCTTGATGGAAATATTGCCCGACGCGCTGTCGGCAATCATCTTCGGAATGAAGAAAGGATTGAAGCGAGGGGTGCCGTCGCCGTTGGCAAAGGCAATGCACTCAGCTTGCAGGGAAGTAAGGCCCCCGATACCGGAGCCCCAGATAACACCCACGCGGTCTTTGTCCACTCCCTCCAGGTTGGCGTCCTGAATGGCCTCATCGGCGGCAATCAGACCAAACTGGGTAAAGATGTCCATTTTCCGACCTTCTTTGCGCTCGAAGTAGTCATCCGGATTGTAGTCCTTCACTTCACACGCAAAGCGAGTCTTGAACTTGGTGGCATCGAAACGGGTGATGGGCGCGGCGCCACTAACGCCGGCCTTCAGGCCCTCCCAATAAGCGGGGGCGGTTTTGCCGAGCGGGGTAATAGCACCCAGGCCGGTCACGACAACTCTCCGAAGAGACATAGGCTGGCTCAGAGAAGCGAAAGAAAGGAATGGTAGGAAAGCAAACGGCCGGCGGCGAGCCGGCCGGTAAGCACTATGAAAAGTATTGAGTACTGAGTAGCTAGTAGGAATGCCCTGTAGTACACCACGGGGCAGGAGAGGCTAACTACTCAATACCAAGTACCCAATACTGCTTATTTAGCGTGCTCTTCGAGGTAGCTGATAGCTTGGCCCACGGTACCGATGTTCTCGGCCTGGTCGTCAGGAATCGACACGTTGAATTCTTTCTCGAACTCCATGATCAGCTCGACAGTATCCAGCGAGTCAGCACCCAGGTCGTTGGTGAAGCTAGCTTCGGGGGTTACTTCAGAAGCTTCTACGCCGAGTTTATCGATGATGATGGCTTTTACTTTTTCTGCAATTTCAGACATTTCCGTGGGGGTTTAAGGAAAACTCGGCACAAATAACACCATCTTCCCTAACATTGTCAAACTTCGCCCCCCTAATCTTCCGGGTACAAGATTATGGCCGGGGTGATTCCATAGGGCTGCCAGCCTCCTTAAATTTGCCCTCTCTGCCCCCTATCACGCCTCATGAAAACCCTTACCCTAGACGTAGAATACACCTGCGACTTCGACTTGTTCGGGCTCGTTTCGTCGTCGCGGGAGCACACGCTGGCTTGGACGCTTAACCGCCTGCTGCACCTGCGCCTGGTAAAACAGCAGGATCTGATTTACGATTTGCTTACGCGTGGCCGCCTCGTTATCAGCAACTACCTTCATGCTACAGAGCACTATACCCTACGCTTGTTGCGCAACCGCTCCGTTGATCCCTCGCCCCTGAAGAAACCTTTTCTAGCTCCCGATATAAAAGAGTATGATTATTTACTCCAGGTCAGTAACGGGACCGGAACCTTAGCTCCGGAGGCGTTGCTCTCGTGCCTGGCGGCCCTGCCGGAGGTGCAACTCGTCAGCCAATTGGATCCGAATGATCTAAAATTCAAAGAAAATCTGCTCTTTTGAGCTTCCATTGCGTCCATTTCCTACCTAGCGCACGCGCGGCGAAGGACCTTCTTACGTCTGCCACACCGGCAACAGAGCCTCTGTTTCTGCGTCCTGGCTTGCGTAAGAAGGTCCTTTGTTGCGCGGCTGCCAGCTACGGAATTGACATCACACCATTTTTAAACAGCCCATACCTCACTGCATGGAACCTCGTCCGCATTTCAATAGAACAAAAATTGTGGCCACTGTTGGCCCCGCTTCCAATACGTACGAAAAGCTGGGTATGCTCATCCGCGAGGGAGTGGATGTCTTTCGCCTGAATTTCTCCCACGGCAGCCACGAAGACCATCTCTCGGTGATCAACACAGTGCGCCGCCTGAATAAAGATATGCGCACCCACGTAGGCCTGCTCCAGGACCTGCAGGGCCCAAAAATCAGGCTGGGTGAAGTAGAAGGCGGGGCCGTAGAAATTAAGGCCGGCGACCGGATTAAGCTGGTTTGCGGCGAGAAAGAAATTACTACTGCCACCCGCCTAAGCACTATCTACCTAGGCCTGGCCCGCGACGTGAAGGCCGGCGACATGATCCTGATCGACGACGGCAAAATTGAGCTACGCGTGCTGGCCACTGACCGCGACAAGGAGGTTGACGTTGAAGTTATCTACGGCGGTACTGTGAAGCCCCGCAAGGGCATCAATTTGCCCGATTCAGAAGTGTCGGCGCCGTCAATGACGGAGAAGGATATTGAGGACCTGAAGTTTGGCTTAGAGAACGATGTAGACTGGATTGCCCTCTCGTTTGCTCGCCGCGCCGAAGACATCCGCTTCATTAAGAGCCTGATTGCCGAGAGTGGCAAGACTGCCAAAGTAATTGCCAAGATTGAAACCCCCGAAGGCCTTAAAAACCTCGATGAAATCATTGCCCTCACCGATGCCGTAATGGTAGCCCGCGGCGACCTGGGTGTGGAGGTGAAGATGGAAGAGGTGCCGATGGCCCAGAAGCTGATTGTAGAAAAGTGCAACAAGGCCGGTAAACCGGTTATTGTGGCTACCCAGATGATGGAAAGCATGATTACGGCCCCCCGCCCTACTCGCGCCGAAACCAGCGACGTAGCCAACGCCGTGATTGACGGAGCCGATGCCGTAATGCTGTCGGCCGAAACGGCCGTGGGTGCCTACCCCGCCGAAGTTATCCGCTCAATGGTGGCCACTATCATGAGCGTGGAAACGCGCATGCCGAGCCTTTATAACCACTGGTTCCCCATCGACCCCACCTCGCAAACCTTCATGGTGGATAGCGTGCTGTCGGCGGCTTGCCACTTAGCCAAGAATACCGGCGCCAAAGCCATTACCGGCATGACGCACCGCGGCTACACCGCCTTCCAAATTGCCAAGTATCGGCCCAAGGCGAACATCTTTATCTTCACTGATAACCGTTCCCTTCTGACTACCCTAAGTCTGATTTGGGGTGTGCGTGGTTTCTATTATGACCGCATGATCAGCACCGATGGCACCGTATCGGATATCAAGTACGCCCTAACGGCCTCCGGACACCTGCAGAAGGGCGACGTGTTTATCAACACTGCTTCTATGCCGATCAACGAAAAGGGCAAAACCAACATGGTGAAAGTAAGCGTGGCCTAGCGCCTCCGCTACAGCGTTAAAAAAAGCCCGACCAAAAACGGTCGGGCTTTTTTATGCTTCTGCCGCCGGCAAAGCACTAGCTCTTGACCAGCTTGACCAGCTTTGTGGTTTCTAGGCCACCCTATACGCGAAAAAGCTCCGCGCTGCAGCACGGAGCTTTTTCTATAAAAGAGCAGAAACGCCAGTTTTGCCGTTTAGGCAGCCAGCGTCTTCACGAACTTAGCCAACTTCGACTTGTTGTTAGCGGCTTTGTTCTTGTGAATGATGTTCTTCTTGGCCAGACGGTCCAACATCGATGATACTTTCTGCAGCAACTCTTGTGCAGCCGAAGCATCAGTGGTAGCACGCAGCTTCTTGATAGCGGTGCGAGTGGATTTAGCCTGGTAACGGTTCAGCACGCGCTTCGCTTCATTGGAGCGGATGCGCTTCAGGGCCGACTTATGATTTGCCATGGGTTAAGAAAAATGGTCTTCTGCTCGAAATCAATTCAATTGGGTTGGCAAAGGTAAGGGTTTGGTTTGAAATAGCAAACCCTTATCCCGGATGGGTATAGCATTTATCGCGCAGAACAGCTAGCTGAGCCCCCTGGCAGACAACCCCACAAACAGTAAGGCCGGCAATACTCTATAGCAAGACAGTAGTAGGTTCTACTTACTACTCAAGCCCCAACGCCAAGTGCCGTATTTTCATAGGCTCTGTCAGCACAAAGCACTGTGCTGATACCTACCGCCTACATAACACTGCCCGCTTGCGCTAGTGCAAGCGGGCAGTGTTATGTAGGCGCAACTGGCCTAGAGCTTATTTTTGAAGGTCTTAATCAACCTTCTTTTCTATTTCGTTGGCCATGGTCTCATGTGAGCGGAGCAGAGGCAGCGTCTGAGAAGCAAATGATTTTACGGTGGGCGTATCAGCGGCTTTCTCTTTTACCTCAAACATGGCTACGTCCATCTTATGGGCCGTTTCCATGGCATCCATGTAGGCCTCATCAAACTCTTTGCCTGACTTTGCCATTACCTTATCGGCTATTGCTTGGTGAATGGGCATCATGGTTTGGGGTAAGTCAACACCGAGGGGTATAGCAACACTTTTCAGTTGCTGAGTGGCTTTGGTGTGATGGTCTACCATCATCTGACCGTAGCGCTTTACTTCAGCGTTGGAGGCTCGTTGGGCAGCCAACTGGCCCAGCTGAATTTCCAGTAGGTTGCTGCTGGCGGCTGTCATCAGGAATACAGGGTCTTTCATCGTGGCAAACGTGCCCATGAAAGCGGCCATATCGGTTGAGGTGGTTCCTCCGGTGGGAGCTACCCCTGGGTACGAGCTGGATGAACGCATATCAGTACCAGGGTTGTTAGTGCCCAGCGTGGCACCGGTATCGGCCGTGCCCGTAACGCCGTTGGTACTCATGCCCGTGCCAACCGAGCTCCCCGATGTTGTGCCAGCGCTGGTGCTGGTACCGGTGTTTGAGGTGGCACAGCCCGTGCTAAATAGCAGGGCACTGGCAACAAGAAATTGTGGAAATACTTTTGTTGTCTTCATAGTGTAGAGAGGTTGAACTGAGAACCCGTATACGGATTTTATAAAAAAACGATGAACCCTTCTCTTCTAGTTAGACTACACTAGCATTGCCTTACCGATACTGTTGAGCTAATAAAGCCCAATAATTTCACGCTTCGAGTTTCGGCCTCAACCTCACAATATCCTATTTGCCAGCACTCAGATAATGTTAAAGTATACCTCGTAATTGCCTGCCTGATTTGTATGCATGCCTACTTTTTTGCCGTATATTACTTTATCTGACGACGCCCTTCATTTTTTGCCCGTTTACTATGCCTCTCGTCGCTGCCTCGCCCTACCACCCTCCCTTCTACCTGTTTAATGGCCATCTGCAGACTATTGTACCCAGCTTGTGGCGTACGGTGCCGGATGTGCGCTACCAACGGGAGCGAATAGAAACCACCGACGGTGATTTTCTAGATCTTGATTGGTCTCGGTTGCCAGCCGGAGAAGCTTCTGATGCGTTGGCAATTGTGTCGCATGGGCTGGAAGGCGACGCCTCCCGGCCCTACGTGCGTGGCATGGTGCGCGCCCTGAACCGCGCTGGCCTGGATGCGCTGGCCTGGAACTACCGTAGCTGCAGCGGCGAAATGAACCGTCTGCTCCGCTCCTACCACCTCGGCGACACCGACGACCTGGACTTTGTGGTGCGCTATGCGTTGAGCACCGGCCGCTACCGCCGGGTGTACCTCACGGGCTTCTCGGCGGGCGGCAACGTTACCTTGAAATACCTAGGAGAGAAACCAGAACGGGTACCCGCTGAAGTAAAGCGGGCCGCGGTATTTTCAGTACCCACTGACTTGAAGGCCAGCTCCTACCAGATAGCCCGCCCTGAAAACCGCATTTACCTCAAACGCTTTTTGAAAAGCCTACGCGCTAAAATGCGGCAGAAGGCGGAGTTGCTGCCCGGCCAGGTAGACCTCCACGACTTAGATCAGCTTCAGGACTTCCCGCAGTTTGATGAGCGCTTTACCGCTCCTATGCACGGGTTTAAGTCGGCTGACGACTATTACGAGCACTCCAGCTCCGGGCGCTACCTTGGCAACATTCAGGTGCCCACATTGCTCGTGAATGCGCAAAACGACCCATTTCTCTCGCCTACCTGCTTTCCGAGGGAGGTAGCGGCCCAGAGCCCGTATGTATTTCTGGAAACGCCCGCGAATGGGGGGCACGTGGGCTTCGCCGAAGGATCACCTGACGGGATATATTACTCAGAACGGCGCGCCGTAGAATTCTTAACTGCCGAAGTGCCGGCTTAAAGCAGTTGCTTTGCTCTTAGCAGAGCTAGTTCGCGTAAGGCAGCACTGTAGCTATAAGTAGAGCATCTTCTCTTCATCTCACCAGAAGGGCCCTACTTCCCGTGCAGAAGTGAGGGCCTTTGTAATTAGGCTGCCAGATTATATAAATAGCAAGCAAAGAGCATTGCTGCCACATTGCCTGCCTGCCATAAGGCGCTGCTATCACTCACTATCTAGCGGAGAGGTATGCTGGTTTATCCTGTTACAGCGGACTATAGTGGCCTAGCGCTGCTTAGCCGAGCTGGCGGGTACGTACACCACCTTCTTCGTCTCAAAGAATTCTTCCTGGTAGAAATCCTTAAGGTCATGGATAGTGGCTTTCAGGCCCGATTCTTCGATTTCTTCGGCCAGGTCGCCGCCTTTCAGGTAATATAGGCCGCTGTTGGCGTGGCCGTTGGGCTTATAGCGGTGAGCAATCCAGGTATGGAAAGTAGCCAAGCGGGCCACTGCGCGGCTTACCACATAGTCGTATTTGGTACGTAGCTGCTCGGCCCTGATCTGCTCGGCCGTAACGTTAGAGAGGCCTAGGTCGCGGGCCATTTCCTGCACGGCGTGAATTTTCTTGCCAATGCTGTCCACGAGGTGGAACTTCACCTCCGGAAACAGGATAGCCAGCGGCAGGCCCGGTAGGCCACCTCCCGTGCCCACATCCAGCACCGACGCGCCCGCCGGAAACTCCACCACTTTCGCAATGCCCAATGAGTGCAGGAAATGCCGCTCGGCAAGATTGTCTACATCAGTGCGGGCAACCAAATTGAGGCGCTCATTCCAGCCGCGAAACTCTGTTTCGAGCTGCCGGAATAACCGGCGCTGCTGGTCAGTAAGGTCAGGGAAGTAGTGGTTGATAATATCCATCGTGAAAGCAAAGGTAAGGCTACCGCCTTATGTAGCCCAGGCTTTAATCTGGGTCCTTCCAACACCTGTTCAAATTCCGGAGGAGCACCGTTGGCTAAATCTCACCCTATATGCGCTGCATAAAAAAAGCCCTGGCCTAGGCCAGGGCTTTACTACTAGATGATTTCTTTTTTGTTCTTCACCATGTCATAGAGCAACTCACGGGCGCGGTGCAGTTGCGCTTTCACGGTGCCAAGGGGAGCTTTAAGCTCCTGGGCAATTTCTTCGTAGCTCAGTTCATCGAAGTAGCGCAGGGTAACAAGGCGCTGGTATTTCTCGGGCAGCCGTGATACCACGTGCTGCATGATTTCGATCTTCTGGTTCTTGATGGCTGACTCCTGCGGGTTCAGATTCTGGTCGCGGAAATCAATGGTGATTTCGTCGCCGTTATCAATCTTGATAGCGGAGTCAATTGACATCGTCTTGATTTTATTCTTGCGAATAAAGTCGATGCAGTTGTTGGTAGCAATGCGGAACAGCCAGGTGCTGAAGGCAAACTCCGGGTTGAATTTATGCAGGTTTTTAAACGCCTTGGCGAATGCTTCAATCGTTAGGTCCTCGGCATCATCGGGGTTGCGCACCATCTTGAGCACCACATGATACACCGGCTTCTTATAAATCTGCATCAGCTCAGCATAGGCCTTTTCATCACCTTGCTCAACAGCTGCGCGAATCAGCTTAAAATCATGCTTTGCTTTAGTGGAGAACTGTTTTTCCTGATTGTTTACTTCCATCGGAGAGTGCGGTAGAGGAACAGCGAGATTCCCAGAGCGAGATAATAAAAAAAATAGACAGCATCGAGAATCGGCAGCCACGCCAGCGGCAGCCGGTCATCGAGCCGGCGGCCAAGCCGGGCGTACACCGCCGAGAGACACCCGGTACGTATAAGCCAGACTATAGCCAAATATACCCAATTGGGCGGGGAAAACAGCAGGCCGATTGCCGTGCCATAGAAAACCAGGTTGGCTCCCATAAATATTCCAACCCGGAGGCGGTCAGAGAGTTTATACCGGCGCCCCGCGGAGAGATGCCGGCGCTTTTGCCGCCACCATGCACCCCACGTTTGCACCGGCTCACTGAGGGTGTGAGCCCCCGGTTCAGCTACCACTGCTACCCGCGCGCCCTGCGCCACGGCATCCTGCACCAGCAGGTCGTCGTCGCCGCCGAGGCTGCGGATATGGGAGGCAAAGCCTTTGGTAGAATGAAAGACCTGACGCGTGTAGGCAAGGTTGCGCCCGACTCCCATATAGGGAAAGCCACGCCATGCGAAAGACAAATACTGTGCCCCTGTCAGGAAGGTTTCAAACCGAATCAGCTTATTTAAAAACCCCGGTTCGGGGGCGTAGGCGGAGTAACCCACTACCATGTCAGCCGGGCGCCCAAAGCCGCGCTGCATATAGTTGAGCCACTGGTTAGTGGCCGGAATACAGTCGGCGTCGGTGAACAGCATGCGCGGGTAACGAGCCGTTTTTATTCCGAGCGTAAGAGCGTATTTTTTTGGTGACAAACCGTCAGGCGTGTTCTTGACAGTAACCATCCGGACGTGCGGATAGTACTGCGTGAGCTGCTGCACGTACAGAAATGTGTCATCCTCGGACCGGTCATCTACCAGAATAATCTCGAAGCCGGCGGGGTAGTCCTGCTGCAAGATTAGCGGTAATAGCCGGCGCAGGTTTTCAAGCTCATTGTGGGCACACACCAGCACCGATACGGGCTCCGGAGTTGGGCCTTCGGTGGGCTCGGGTGCCCGGCGGGCAAAGGGCAGAAAGTAGTAGGCCAGGTAGTAGAGCTGCACTGCTACACTCAGCAGCAACAGGCCCAGGGCCGGAGAAACGTAAAAAGACAAAGCGCGGAACGTGAATTAGTCCGCAAAAGTAGGCATTCGGGGTGGGCAGAGTACCTTTGTAGTTGGATCAGTTGTCGGTGGCGGGTTGCCTGCGGCCGGGTTGTTTTAGTAAAACCCCTTCGGCTTGGCAACGGCAGCGCGCAACTGTAACTCACTTCTGCTAGGATGACCTTCGATTTAGTAACTCAGGACCCACATACCAAAGCTCGCGCTGGCGTGGTGCACACCGACCACGGCGCCATTGAAACCCCGATTTTTATGCCCGTAGGCACGGCGGGCACCGTGAAGGCCGTGCAGCAGCGCGACCTCAAGGACGATATTCAGGCCCAGATTATCCTCGGCAATACCTACCACCTCTACTTGCGCCCCGGCCTGGAGGTGCTGAGCAAGGCGGGTGGCCTACATAAGTTCAACGGCTGGGACCGACCCATTCTCACCGACTCGGGCGGGTACCAGGTGTACTCGCTGAGTGGCACGCGCAAGATCAAGGAGGAGGGCGTGAAGTTTCGCTCCCACATTGACGGTTCGCAGCACCTGTTTTCGCCGGAGGGTGTGATGGACATCCAGCGCACCATCGGGGCCGATATTATCATGGCCTTCGACGAGTGCACGCCCTGGCCCTGCGAGTACGACTACGCTGCCCGCTCCCTTGACATGACGCACCGCTGGCTTAAGCGCTGCATCCAGCGCTTCGACAGCACCGAGGGCCACTACGGCTATTCGCAAACCCTCTTCCCCATCGTGCAAGGCTCCACGTTCAAAGACCTGCGCGTAAAGTCGGCGGAGTTTATTGCCGAGCAGGGCCGCGAGGGCAACGCCATTGGGGGCCTAAGCGTGGGCGAGCCTGCCGAGATGATGTACGAGATGACGGAAATCGTCTGCGACATTCTGCCTCAAGACAAGCCGCGCTACCTGATGGGCGTGGGCACGCCGGCCAACATCCTCGAAAATATTGCGCTGGGCGTAGACATGTTTGATTGCGTGATGCCCACCCGTAATGCCCGCAACGGCATGCTGTTTACTACCCAGGGCATCATGAACGTCACCAATAAGAAGTGGGCCGAGGATTTTGAGCCGATTGATGCCGAGCTGGGCGGCTACGTGAGCACCTTCTACTCGCGTGCTTACGTGCGCCACCTGTTCCAGAGCAAGGAGATGCTAGGGCCGCAAATTGCCTCTATTCACAACCTGAGCTTCTACCTGTGGCTGGTGAAACAAGCCCGGCAGCAAATCCTGGCCGGCACCTTCCGCGAATGGAAAGAGAAGATGGTGAAACAGGTAATGACCCGATTGTAGGCCACTATCCGTTTGTCATGGAATACAGGAACTGGCTGATTACCATACTTATTCTTACCCTGATAATGTGGGCCATGTCAGTAGCAGTTGAGAATTTGGCCGCCCAAACCGATCCGAAGTTTCTGAGACAATACCTCACAGCAACTGAAACTGACGCCAGAGTAAAAGCTCATGTTGGTGACGTAGAGTCTTCTTACTACGAATTTCAGACAACTAGCTCCTTACCTGATACTATAACTTTTGCAGTAACAGTGGATGGAAAGAAAGGAACGGTGATTGTTCGTGGCCGAGCAGTTTCTAATAAGGCCAACGACCAATGGCATCTTGTTCAAGCAGATACTATTTTCTCATACTGAGTGTTGTGTTCATTAAGCACCGGTACTCTTCGTATTGATCGAATATTTAATTGAATGCTAAAACTGCTCGATAAATACATTCTCAAGAAGTTTCTCACCGCGTTTTTCTTCACGGTGGTGCTGCTGGTGTCGGTTATCTGCGTGATTGACTTCACGGAAAAAAACGACGACTTCATTCAGCACAACCTCGGGGCCTGGCAGATTATCTCGGAGTACTACGTGAACCTGTTCCCGTACTTCGCCAACCTGCTCTCCCCCATCACGGTGTTTATTGCGGTGGTGTTCGTGACGGCGCAGCTGGCTTCCCGCACCGAGGTGGTAGCCATGCTGGCTTCGGGCATCAGTTTTAAGCGGTTTCTGCTGCCCTACGTGATGGGTAGTGCTATTTTGGGCGCCCTCACAATGGCCATGACGGGCTGGCTGATTCCGATTGCCAATAAAACGCGCGTGCAGTTCGAGAAGGCCTACATTAAAAACCCATACCGCTTCAGTGGGCGCAACGTGCACTTCAAGATTGGGCCCAATGCCTACGCCTTCATGGAGAGCTACGATAATGTGAATAACGTGGGCTACAAGTTTGCGCTGGAAACCGTGGAGGGCACCCTGCTTAAGCGCCGCCTCACCGCCGAAGCCATCAGCTGGGATTCTACCAAGCACGCCTGGAAGCTCACGCCCCAGCTCATCCGTACCTTCAGCGGCGAAAAGGAAACCCTGAAAAGCGTGCCCGCCCGCGACACCACTCTCAACCTCTACCCCAAGGACTTCGCCAGCACCTACCGACTCGCCGAAACCCTCACGCTCCCGGAACTCAACAAGTTTATTCAGCAGAAGATAGACCGCGGCGCCGACGATACGCAGCTCTACCTGAGTGAAAAGTATGAGCGTTACGCCTACCCCTACGCCATGTTTATCCTGACGGTGATTGGGGTGATTATGAGTGCCCGCAAGAGCCGGGCCGGCGTGGGTGGGCAGATTGCGCTGGGCTTCGTGCTGGCCTTCGTGTTCATCATCTTCGTGATTTTGAGCCGCAACCTTGCCTCAGTGGGCACGCTGCCGCCGCTGCTCGCGGCTTGGGTGCCAAGCATTGTCTTCACTGGCATCGGCCTGATCCTTTACCGCGTCGTTCCGCAATAACAGTGTTTGACTGACTACGTGATGAAATGAGTTTGATGAGCTAGTGGCCTAGGCTGTGCATGTGTGGCGCTGTTCGCGCCGACAGAGTGCTACACTTACTTCATCACGTAGTCACTTAATCACCTCTTTCCCCTCTATGCTCAAAGACTACCTTCGTCTGCATTTCATTGTACTGCTTTGGGGCTTTACGGCCATTCTGGGCAAGCTTATTTCGGTGCCGCCGGTGGAGCTGGTTTTCTGGCGCACTCTGCTGGCCTCAGTAGGCCTAGCCGTGCTGCTGTTGGCCCGCAAGCAGCCGTGGCAGATACCGGCTGGTGAGGCCGTGCGCCTGTTAGGAGTTGGCGTGTTGGTGGCGGCGCACTGGATTACCTTTTTCCTGGCAGCCCGGCTTTCCTCGGTAAGCGTGTGCCTCGCGGGCATGGCTACCCTAGCCCTCTGGACGTCGTTCCTGGAGCCATTACTGCTCTGGCGTCGCATCCGGCTGTATGAAGTAGGCCTGGGCCTGCTTACCATGGTAGGCCTGTACCTGGTGTCGCAGGCCGAGTTTGACCAGATGGCGGGTTTGCTGGTAGCTATTTTATCGGCGGGCCTGTCGGCGCTCTTTAGTGTGCTGAACGTGAAACTGGTGAAGCGCCACGCCCCGCTCCGGCTTACGTTTTATGAGATGAGCGGCGCCTGCCTCAGCATTGCGCTGTTCTTTCCGGTGTACGGCCGTTATTTCACTAATGGCACTGGCCTACAGCTGGCGTTGCACGGCTTCGATTGGCTGTGGCTGCTGGTGCTGGCTGGGGGTTGTACGGTGTACGCCTTCTCCACATCAGTTGAGTTGATGAGGCGTCTATCCGCATTCGTCATCAACCTAACCATCAACTTAGAGCCTGTGTACGGCATTCTGCTGGCCGTCCTGATCTTCGGTTCGCAGGAGAAAATGTCCATCGGCTTCTACATGGGCACCTTGGTCATTCTCTTCAGTGTGCTCATTCACCCGGTAATTGAGCGATGGAACAAGCCCCGGCAGCGCCAGCCGGAGCCTGTGGAGGCCGTTATATAGGTATTTTATAAAACAGAACGACTTGCTTTGCCGTGGCAAAGCAGGTCGTTCTGTTTTATCCTGACGTGACGGGTCATGGCTTAGCTCACAGCCGGCCATTCCATACCGTGTATTCTGCGGGGAAAGCTACTTGCGGCGGCACTTCCAGGCCGGGGAACAGCCCATACACCGCCGAGCCGGAACCCGAGAGGCTGGCGTAAGCTGCTCCTGCCGCGTAAAGTGCCTGCTTAATTTCCCCTAGTACCGGATAGAAGGGCGTCAGGGCGTCCTCAAAGTCATTGCTGACGGTTTCACGCCAGGTCTCTGGTGGTTGCGCCAGCGCCGCCCGCAATTCGTGGCGGGGCGGGCGGGCCATTACGCGGCTGTAGGCCTCGGCTGTGCTGATGTGCAGGCCAGGGTACACCACTTTGCAAGCCACGCCGGTCAGGTCCAACGCAATATCCTCGAACACGTCGCCCTTCTCGTAGGCAAACACGGGTTGGTTGCGAATGAAGAACGCACAGTCAGAGCCCAAGCGGCGGGCATAGGCCTGTAATGCTTCTGTGGACAGTTCTAGCTTGAATAGCTCGTTGAGGGCGCGCAGGGCAAACGCGGCGTCGCCGGAGCCACCGCCCAGGCCGGCTCCAATAGGCACCAACTTGTGCAGATGTATCTGCACCGGCGGCAGGTTGAAATCCGCATTCAGCAGCTCGTATGCCCGTAGGCACAGGTTGGTATCCGGCTCACCGGGAATTGGGATGCCCGTAAGCGCAAGACTGGTTTCAGTGGCTGGCAGCACCTCCAGCGCATCAGACCAGGGCAGCGGCACAAACACCGATTCAAGGTTGCGGAAGCCATCGGGGCGCTGCCCCGTGATGTAGAGGCCCAGGTTAAGCTTGGCATTGGGGAAAACGAGCATACGGCAAAGCTAGCGCTCCGGCACTACTTGCGCTATCTGTCCCCGCAGACAAGTAGATTTGCCCTGCATGTCTACTGCCCCATCTGCTTCCTGGTACGCCCGTTACGGCAAGCGCCTGCTCGATGTAGCTGTGGCGGCTCCGTTGCTGCTGCTGAGCCTGCCGTTGCTGCTGCCGGTAGCGCTGGCACTGGCCGCACAGAACCAGGGTGCCTGGCTATTTCGCCAGCGTAGGCCAGGGTTGGCCGGACAGGTTTTCACCTTGTACAAGCTCCAGACCATGACCTCCCACCGAGATGCGCTAGGCCAGTTGCTACCCGATGCGGACCGCCTCACCCGGCTCGGCCGCTGGGTGCGGGCTACGTCCCTGGATGAGCTGCCTCAACTCTGGAACGTGCTTCGCGGCGACATTAGCTTAGTGGGCCCTAGGCCACTACTGGAGCAGTATTTGCCCCTGTACTCCCGTGAGCAAGCCCGGCGCCATGAGGTCCGGCCGGGTATTACGGGCTGGGCCCAGATAAACGGCCGCAACGCCATTTCCTGGGAGCAAAAGTTTGTGTTCGATGTCTGGTACGTGGATCACCTCAGCTTCTGGCTCGATTTGCGTATCCTATGGCGCACTGCCTCGCGGGTGCTCGGCGCTTCGGGCATCACGGCCCCAGGCCAGGCCACCACCACCGCTTTCACCGGCTCCTCTACTTCATCTGATCCTCCCTCCGCATGAGCCACGCCCAGCTCCCTTCCCATACCACTTCAGAAGCAACCGGCTTGCCAGCCACGGCAGGTTTACCGCGCCTGGTAATTGTGGGCGCTGGTGGCCTAGGCCGGGAAGTGCTGGTGCTGGCGCGTCAAATCAATGAAGCCCGCTTAACCTGGGACATCCAAGGATTCTATGACGACCGGGTACCAGCCACTCCTACCATTCACGGGCTTCCTTATTTAGGCTCCAGCGCTGATTTGAACGCTACCATTGAGCCGGCGCACGTCGTTATTGCCGTAGGTAATGGGCAAAGCCGAGCTGCCGTAGCGGCCCGGCTCACCTCGCCCCGGCTCACCTTCGCTACCCTCGTCCATCCGGGGGTGGCCTGCCAGCCGTACCAACAGCTCCAGTTTGGGCCAGGGTGCATCATCAGTCAGGGCTGCGTACTTACCTGCGACATCCGGCTTGGTTACCATGTACTGCTTAACCTCGGCTGCACCATTGGCCACGACGCCGTGCTGGAAGACTTCTGCTCCCTTATGCCCCACGCCAATGTGGGCGGCGAGGCTTATCTGGAGCGCGGCGTGTACTTGGGCACCAATGCCACGGTTATCAATCAAGTGCGCATTGGGGCCCGCACCATCATTGGAGCCGGTGCTGTAGCCGTCCGTGACTTGCCCGCTGACTGTACAGCGGTGGGAGTTCCGGCGCATGCCATTAAGCAACATAAGTAGCCAACGGCCTCCCGTAGTAAGGCTAGCGCGCTGTTTCCAAAAGATATAGGCTAAGCAGGCAGGCCCCTGCCTGATATTCCTATCTTGCAGCAGTTGCTTCGGTTTTACCTACCGCCCGCAGCGCCAGCTTACTTCTCTTTATGCGCAGTCAGGATTACGACCGGATTTTTCTTTCCCCACCCCACCTCGGCCGCCACGAGTTAAACTACCTGCACAAAGCCATTGAGGACAACTGGGTAGCCCCCGCCGGCCCAAATCTCGATGGCTTCGAGCGAGACATCTGCGACTTTACCGGCGCTGGTCACTGTGTGGCGCTTACCTCAGGTACAGCGGCTATCCACTTGGGCTTGCGGCTGCTGGGCGTGGGCCCCGGAGATGAAGTGCTCTGCCCTTCCTTCACGTTCGTAGCCACGGCTAACCCCATCCTGTATTTAGGCGGCACTCCTGTTTTTGTTGACAGCGAGGCCGATACCTGGAATATATGTCCTCAGCGGCTTCGCGAGGCTATTGAAGACCGTATCCGGAAGGGCCGCAAGCCTAAAGCTCTGCTTCTGGTGCACCTCTACGGTATGCCCGCCAAAGTGCGCGAGGTACTGGAAATAGCCACTGAATTCGATATTCCGATTCTGGAAGACGCCGCCGAGGCTCTCGGCGCCCGCTACGACGGCCGCCCTTTAGGCACCTTTGGCGCGGTGGGGGTCTTCTCTTTCAACGGCAACAAAATACTCACCACGAGTGGGGGCGGTGCCTTGGTTACCAACAGCCAGGAGTGGGCACAAAAAACTAGGTATTGGGCCACACAAGCCAAAGACCCGGCACCGTATTACCAGCACTCCGACGTAGGCTACAACTACCGTCTCAGCAATCTGCTGGCGGGCATTGGTCGGGGGCAAATGGAGCTGCTGGAAGACCGGGTAAAAAAACGCCGCGAAACGTACCTGTGGTATAAAATTAACTTGCAGTCCGTACCCGGTTTAACGCTTAGTCAGACGGAGCCCGCCGGGGGCCGCTCGAACCGTTGGCTTACTACCCTACTCCTTGACCCGGCGCAAACTGCTACCACTCCAGAGCAGCTACGGCTGCACTTAGAGTCTCACAATATTGAGAGCCGGCCGCTGTGGAAGCCTCTGCACCTGCAGCCACTTTTCGCAACGGCTCCTATGTATGGTGGCAGTGCGTGCGAAGAGCTATTCGCCCAAGGCTTGTGCTTGCCATCTGGCACTGCCATGACAGAAGCGGATCTGCAGCGCATAGCTGAGGCCATTAAAGCGGCTGTAAAGCCTACTGCTACCACCTGAATTCAGTATAAAACTCCTGCCAGCAGTACATAAAGTTCCTTGAGCAGTACTAGCAGCACAAAAGGAAACGCGCTTGGTACAACGGATGGAGAGCTAGCACAAAAAAAAGCTAGCTTTCCAGCGCCTGCTTTAGATCCGCTATCAATTCTTCTACTGGCTCAATGCCGATAGACAGGCGAATCACGCCAACGCTGATACCCAGCTCTTCCTGCTGCTCTGGAGTAAGGTATCGGTGCGAGGTCCCGAGCGGGTATGACAAGGAGGAGTCTACTCCGGCCAGCGAAGGCGCGAAGGGCCACCGCTGACACCGCTGCATAAACCGGTTTACCACCTCCGGATCGTCGGCCAGCTTTATGGACATCATGCCACCAAACAGACCGCCGCCCTGCTCCTGAGCCAGCGCGTGCTGCAGATGGTCGGCTAGGCCAGGGTAATACACGGCCCGCACAGCTGGGTGCTGCTGCAGAAATTGCGCAATGGCTAGGGCATTGTGGCTGTGCTCCCGCATGCGCAGGCGCAGAGTCTTGAGTCCGCGCACCGCCAGCCAGCTCTCCATAGGGCTCAGCGTGAGGCCGTACACCACACCAATCTGTTTGAGGCGGGCTGCCACTTCCGCATCAGCCGCCACCACTACGCCAGCCGTCACATCAGAGTGGCCCGAAATGTACTTGGTTACGCTGTGCAGCGTAATGTCTGCCCCTAGGCCTATCGGCTGCGTTAAGATGGGTGAGGCAAAGGTGTTATCTACCACCAGCTTCAGCTTATGCTCGTGGCACTCAGTAGCCAGGCGGCGCAAATCAGCTACGCGCAGTAGCGGGTTACTCAGCGTCTCCGCCAGCATCACGCGCGTGGTAGGCTGCACGTACTGGCCTACGTCGTAGAGCTTTTCAAATGGCACGTACGTTACCGTGATACCCATGCGGCTCAGTTCCGCATTCAGCAGGCTCGAGGAGCCCCCGTAGATATCGGCCGCGCAGAGCACATGGTCGCCGGCCTGGCAGAACGCCAGCAGCGCCGCAAAAATGGCGGCCATACCCGACCCCGTAGCAATAGCTCCTGCACCACCCTCTAACCGGTTTACAGCCGCCGCCAACTCATCGGAGTTGGGGTTGCCGTTGCGCGAATACATGTACCGGCTCCCGGGCTCTCCAAAGTATTGTTCCAGCTCATTAAGATCATCAAACTTGAAAACAGAGGTCTGATAGATAGGGGTAATTTTGGGGTGGATTTCCATGCGGCGTGAGGGGTGGGAGCTGGGATAAAGCGAGGGAAGACAGAGTAGTGGGTGCTACACTAGCCTAGGGCTAAAAAGCAAAAAAGCCTTCCCCGCAAAGGAAAGGCTTTTTACCATGTGTCTGGGCTTAAATTACACCGAAGCGCCTTCAGCCAGCACGATAACGTTGTTGCGAAGCACCTCAACCACGCCGCCCTCAATACGGAACGACTCGCGGCCGGCGCCACCATTCACTACTACTTCACCAGCCTTTAGGGCCGAGATAAGCGGTGCGTGGTTGTTCAGAACTTCAAACAGTCCATCGGTACCCGGAAACTGAGCCGACAAAACTTCGCCTTCAAATACTTTCCGGTCCGGCGTGATAATTTCCAGATGCATATGCTTGGTTGTTGATGGTTGACAGCTGACTGCTGGAAGCTGAGTGACGCGCAATCAACTTCCAGCAGTCAACAACCAAATTACTTGGCTTCCGCCATCAGTCGCTCACCCTTGGCTACGGCATCTTCGATATTGCCTACCAAGTTGAAAGCAGCCTCGGGCAGGTGGTCGTACTTGCCGTCGATGATTTCGTTGAAGCCTTTGATGGTGTCTTTGATGTCAACCAGTACACCTTTCAAGCCGGTGAACTGCTCAGCCACGAAGAAGGGCTGCGACAGGAAGCGCTGTACCCGGCGGGCGCGGCTTACTACCTGCTTGTCCTCTTCGGAGAGTTCGTCCATCCCCAGGATGGCGATGATGTCCTGCAGCTCTTTGTAGCGCTGCAGAATCTCCTTTACGCGCTGAGCGGTGTTGTAGTGCTCGTCGCCGAGAACGGCGGCGTCCAGAATGCGAGAGGTTGAGTCCAGCGGGTCAACGGCGGGGTAGATACCTAGCTCGGCGATTTTGCGGCTCAACACCGTGGTGGCATCCAAGTGAGCGAAGGTGTTAGCCGGAGCCGGGTCAGTCAAGTCATCGGCAGGTACATATACCGCCTGTACCGAGGTGATAGAACCACGCTTGGTAGAGGTAATACGCTCCTGCATGGCACCCATTTCAGTAGCCAGCGTGGGCTGGTAACCTACGGCCGAAGGCATACGGCCCAGCAGAGCCGATACTTCTGAACCCGCCTGGGTAAAGCGGAAGATGTTATCGATGAAGAACAGGATGTCGCGGCCAGCGCCGGTGCCATCACCGTCGCGGAAGCTCTCGGCAATCGTCAGACCCGACAGGGCCACGCGAGCACGGGCTCCGGGGGGCTCGTTCATCTGACCGAACACGAGGGTAGCCTGCGACTGTTCCAGCTCAGCCTGATCAACTTTTGAGAGGTCCCAGCCACCTTCTTCCATCGAGTGCTTGAACTCCTCGCCGTAGCGAATGATGTTGGCCTCGATGAATTCACGCAGCAAGTCGTTGCCTTCACGGGTACGCTCGCCTACGCCAGCAAACACCGACAGACCCGAGTAGGCCTTGGCTACGTTGTTGATGAGTTCCTGGATCAGTACGGTTTTGCCTACACCGGCACCACCGAACAAACCAATTTTACCGCCCTTTACATAAGGAGCAAGCAAGTCAATTACTTTGATGCCGGTGAAGAACACTTCCGAGGAAGTAGCGAGTTCTTCAAAAGCAGGAGCCTGACGGTGGATAGGCAGACGGGTAGTGCTGTTCGGCTGCGGAATGCCATCAATGGCATAACCGATTACGTTGAACAGACGGCCCTTGATGCTGTCGCCGGTGGGCATGGAAATGGGGGCGCCTAGGTCGCTAACGATAGCGCCGCGGGTCAGACCTTCCGTCGAGTCCATGGCGATGGTACGCACACGGTCTTCGCCTAGGTGTTGCTGGCATTCCAGTATCACCACCTGGCCGTTGTCTTTCGTGACTTGGAGGGCGTCGAGGATGTTGGGAAGCTTAGAGCCTTCACCCGCGAAGCTTACGTCCACGACGGGACCAATAACCTGGGTGATTTTGCCGGTATTCGCCATTGCGTTCTTATATAAGGGATGGGGTGCAACGTTTGAGGCCGCAAAACTACGGCTTAATCCCGGCATTGCCAAAGCCGTAGACTAGCCACAGCGTTCAACTTTTTTTTCAGGCTCTGAGACGCTGAAAATCAGCGCCCAAAGCCCTTCCACGGCCCTTTCGGGCTAAACTCTCGCAAAAAATTTTTGCAAGAATATTTGCCTTGAATAAAAGCCGTGGTACATTTGCACACCGAAACGGCACAACCACTTGGTTACCGTAAGGGAAATTGTCCGATGGTGTAACTGGCAACACGCTTGATTTTGATTCAAGAAAGTCCAGGTTCGAGCCCTGGTCGGACAACCGACTACCCAACGCGAAAGGCGCTGATTCTTCCTCCCGGAAGAGTCGGCGCCTTTCGCTTTTTCAGTTTCACCCGCTCCCAGCGCCGCAAGCAAGCCGAACGGTTAACTTTGAGCCGTTTAGGTGCTTTGCTGCACTCGGAGTGGCAGCCTTTCCTCCTCTACCCCCTACCCCCATGTCACAGCAGGTAAAAATATTCGCGGGCAATGCATCCCGCGAACTGGGTGAACAGATTGCCGCCGCCTATGGTACGCCCCTCGGCGACCTGAGCATCCAGCGCTTCGCCGATACGGAGCTTGGCCCCAGTTTCAACGAGAGCGTGCGCGGCTGCGCGGTATTCCTGATTCAGAGCACCAACCCCCCGGCCGAAAACCTGATGGAGCTGATGCTGATGGTAGATGCTGCCAAGCGCGCCTCAGCCTACAAGGTGAACATTGTGATGCCCTACATGGGCTATGCCCGCCAAGACCGCAAAGACAAACCGCGCGTGAGCATTGGGGCCAAAGTGGTAGCGAACATTGTGCAGAGCGTTGGCACCGACCGCCTCATGACCTGCGACCTGCACGCGGGTCAGATCCAGGGTTTCTTTGATATTCCGGTAGACCATCTGGATGGCGCCACCGTGACGGCGCCTTACATCAAGTCATTGAACCTCGACAACCTCATCTTCGCCTCTCCCGACGTGGGCGGTGTAGTACGCACCCGCGCCTTCGCCAAGAAGTTTGGAGCTGAGATTGTGGTCTGCGACAAAATGCGCCTGCGGGCCAACGAGATTGCCTCTATGCAGGTGATTGGTGACGTAGCCGGTATGAACGTGGTGCTGGTGGATGACATCGTGGATACGGCCGGCACTATCTGTAAAGCCGCGGAGCTGCTGATGGAGCGTGGCGCAAAGTCTGTACGGGCGGTTATCACCCACGGCGTGCTGAGCGGGCCCGCCCACGAGCGGATCCGTAATTCAGCCCTAGAAGAGTTGGTTATTACCGACACTCTCCCCCTGAAAGAGGAAAACCATAAGATTAAGGTTATCTCGGTGGCTGGTCTCTTTGCGCAGGCCATCCGCAATGTAGTAACCCACGAGTCTATCAGCTCGCTGTTTATCTAGGCCTCTAGGTAGTTACGCGGTAAGATTAGAACCTCATACAGAGCACAGCCGACGGTGCTTTGTATGAGGTTCTTTTATATATAGCCTTTTCTTTCCGGAACAATCCACCTATCTTTGCGGCCCGTTTACCTGCTTTGGGTAGGCGTTATTTTCCTCAAAAGCACACTTTTATGAAAAGCCTCGAGATTGTAGGGTTTAAAAGAGCGAATCTCGGTAAGAAGGACGCCAAGGCGCTGCGCCTGGATTCGTACGTTCCTTGCGTACTGTACGGCGGCACTGAGCAGATTCACTTCTCCTCGCCAGCTATCCTCTTCCGCGAACTGTTGTACACTCCTGAAGTTCACATCGTTGAACTGAACATCGAAGGCGACATCCGTCGCGCTATCGTGCAGGACGCTCAGTTCCACCCCGTAAACGAAATGCTGTTGCACGTTGACTTCCTGGAGCTGCAGGATGGCAAAGAAGTGAAAATGGACGTTCCCGTTAAGTTCGTTGGCGTTTCGCCCGGCGTTCTGGCTGGTGGCAAGCTGGTTAGCAAGCTGCGTAAGCTGAAAGTGAAGGCTACTCCTGAGAACCTGCCCGATTCCGTAGAAGTAAACATCTCGGACCTGGAGCTAGGTAAATCAGTGAAGGTGAACAAGGTTGAGCCTAAAGGTTACACCATCCTCACCAACTCGTTGGCTCCTATCGCCACCGTAACCATCCCACGTGCTCTGAAAGGCCAGATGCAGGCCGACAAATAAATCACGGATTCAGACGGATTTATCGGATTACACGGATGTCGTGCCCGAGTTCTTCCGTCTACCGAAAAAGCCGTTCTGCTTGCAGAGCGGCTTTTTTATTGTCTACAACTTGCTCTACTGGCCTAGGCCACTCCTAGCACCCTGCTGGAAACAGAGATGTAAGTTGACAACTGAATCCGTGTTATCCGTTTAATCCGTCTAAATCCGTGATTTTATGAAGTTTCTAGTTCTGTGCCTGGGCAACATTGGGCCGGAGTACGCTGATACGCGGCATAACGTAGGCTTTATGGTGGGCGACTACCTGGCCAGGAAGCACGAGGCGGCACCCTGGACGCTGGGTCGCCATGCCTTCACCACTGAAATCAAGCATAAGGGCCACACATTTGTACTGGTGAAGCCTACTACCTACATGAACCTGAGTGGCAAGGCCGCCGCTCATTGGCTCAGCACCCTCAAGCTCACCAAAGAGCAGATGCTGGTGGTGACGGACGACCTGGCCCTCCCCTTTGGTAAGCTGCGCCTGAAAGGTAAAGGTTCGGCGGGTGGGCAAAATGGCCTGAAGCACATTCAGGAAACGATTGGGTCCGACGAATACGCCCGCCTACGCTTCGGCATTGACTCCAGCTTTAGCAAAGGGCGGCAGGTTGACTACGTACTCAGCCCCTTTTCAGCAGATGAGAAGATTGATCTGGATGGCCGTCTGGAAAAGGCTGCGGAAGCGGTGCTGCTGTTCGGTACGGTAGGCCTAGAACGCGCCATGAACGTGGTGAATGTGAAGTAAGGACCTCACCCCCCGGCCCCCTCTCCTCAGGGAGAGGGGGAGCCTAATATCTTCCTGATTCATTTATGCGTAAATAGCAAACGAGCCGCTGAAGTTTTCAGCGGCTCGTTTGCTTTATAGATTTGTTTGACTTCCCCTGTCCCAGAGGAGAGGGGGCCGGGGGGGGTGAGGTCTAGGCCACTCCGGAACCCGGGCGCACGGGGCTGCTGGGCTGCATGAGGCTGAGCACCCCATCAGCGTTTTCGGCCATCAGGAGCATGCCCTGGCTTTGGATGCCTTTGATTTCGCGGGGTGCGAGGTTAAGCAGCACCTGCACCTGCTGGCCTATAAGGGCCTCGGGCAGGAAGTGCTCAGCTATGCCCGACACGATGGTGCGGGGCTCATCGAAGCCCAGGTCTACGCTCAGCTTGAGAAGCTTTTTGGTCTTAGCCACCTTCTCGGCGGCCACAATGGTGCCGATGCGCAGGTCCATGGTCTGGAACTGCTCGAAGCTGACGTCATCCTTGGCGGGGGCAGCTACGGCGGCGGCCAACTCGTTGGCTTTCTTCGTATCGAGGAGCTTTTGCACCTGAGCTTCCACGGTGCTGTCTTCGATTTTGGTGAAGAGCAACGCGGCTTCTCCCAACTGATGGCCAGCCGATAGGGCGTCGGGGCGACCAGCGGCCTGCCAGGTGCCTTTCTCGAGGTTCAGCATGTGGCCTAGCTTCTCAGCCGAATAGGGCAAGAAGGGCTCCATGAGCGTCACGAGGCTAGCGGCGAGCTGCAGAGCCACGTGCAGGACGGTGCCGGTGCGCGCCTCATCCGATTTGATGAGCTTCCAGGGCTCCGTGTCGGCGAGGTACTTGTTGCCAAGGCGGGTTAGGTTCATCAGCTCATTCAGCGCATCGCGGAAGCGGTAGGCCTCTATCAGGTCACCAACGCGCTGCGGAAATTCGCGGAGCTGGGCCAGCACGTCCTCATCCTCAGTGGTGAAGCCCACGGCAGCGGGCACTTTCCCCTCGAAGAACTTGTGCGTGAGCACCAGGGCCCGGTTCACAAAGTTGCCCAGGTTGGCTACCAGCTCGTTGTTGTTGCGGGCCTGAAAATCCTTCCAGGTGAAGTCGTTGTCTTTAGTTTCGGGGGCGTTGGCGCAGAGCACGTAGCGCAGCACATCGGCCTGGCCGGGGAAATCCTGCATGTACTCGTGCAGCCACACGGCCCAGTTCCGGCTGGTGCTGATTTTGTCGCCCTCCAGGTTTAGGAACTCGTTGGCGGGCACGTTATCGGGCAGGATGTAGTCGCCGTGGGCCTTGAGCATCGCCGGGAAGATGATGCAGTGGAACACGATGTTGTCTTTGCCGATAAAGTGCACCAGCTTGGTGCCCTGGTCTTTCCAGTAGGTTTCCCAGGTGTCGGGCAGCAGGTCTTTGGTGGCCGAGATGTAGCCAATGGGCGCATCAAACCACACATAGAGCACTTTGCCTTCGGCACCGGGCACCGGCACGGGCACGCCCCAATCCAGGTCGCGGGTTACGGCACGGGGGTGCAGGCCCTGGTCAATCCAGCTCTTGCACTGGCCGTACACGTTAGTTTTCCAGTCCTGCTTGTGGCCTTCCACAATCCACTCGCGCAGCCAGGGCTCATACTGATCGAGAGGCAGGTACCAGTGCTTGGTTTCGCGCAGCACGGGCTGGTTGCCGGAGAGCATGGAGCGCGGGTTGATGAGCTCGGTGGGGCTCAGCGAGGAACCGCACTTCTCGCACTGGTCGCCGTAGGCATTCTCGTTGCCGCAGTTGGGGCAAGTACCCACAATGTAGCGGTCGGCCAAGAACTGGTCGGCCTTCTCATCATAGTACTGCTGCGAGGTCTGCTCAATGAATTTGCCATCTTCGTACAGCTTTTTGAAGAAGCCGCTGGCCACCTCACTGTGCGTTTTGGAGGAAGTGCGGGAGTAGATGTCAAACGACACCCCGAAATCCTGGAATGAGTCGCGGATGATGGCGTGGTACTTATCTACTACTTGCTGAGGCGTAACGCCCTCTTTCTGGGCCCGGATGGTGATGGGCACCCCATGCTCATCGGAGCCACAGATGAATTTTACGTCGCGCTGTTGGGCGCGCAGGTAGCGCACATAAATATCGGCGGGCAGGTATACGCCGGCCAGGTGGCCGATGTGTACGGGGCCGTTGGCATACGGCAAAGCGGCCGTAACGGTATAGCGTTGGGGTAGGCTGGACATGAGAGAGAATTCGGGAATTCAGAAATGGAACAGGCCACCGGAGCAGACTATTCGGGCGCAAAGGAACGAGTAAAAAAGAGGAAAGGTGCGCGGTGACTACTCTATAAACAACGGAACCTGCAAATCCTTCTATATTTAACAGACTACTGCGGAGTTTGCCCGTATCTAGCTGAACTACCCCTGCACCATACTACCCCTCACGCTATTCCGTCATGAAAAACACCGATCAGGAAAAACCTGCCAAGAAGGGCAAGAAGGAAAGAAACGCCGCAGAGAAAGCAGAGCGCAAAGCCGCAAAAGCCGCGCAAGCCAGTACCGCCAGCCTTTCGGACCCACGCACTGGCAAGAAATCAGACCACAAGAAGGCGCTTAAAACGGCCGCCAAACAGCTGCAGAAAGAGCTGGATGGGCGGATGAAAGAGATGGTGAAGCGCATCCGAAAGGAGACGAAGGCCAAACTTCAGGAAGTAGTGAAAGAAGCCACTCGCCGCCTCGATGCCGATACGGAGCGCTTGTTTGAGCAGGCTCTGCACTCCATGGTGCAGCACCAAGAAAACGGTACCCCCGCTGCTTCTGACAGCATCTCTACGGATACTGTAGCGCCTGCGGAGGCCAAAGCGCCGGCTACTCCTCGTTCTCGCCCTGCTACAAAGCCCGCCGCAACGCCTCCGGCGGTGGCAGCTCCTGCGGCCGCCCGGCCCAAGCCAGCTGCCAAGCGCCCTACTGCACCCGCTTCTTCGGCGGCTAGCCCGGCCCGCAGCCGCAGCCGCTCGGCGGCCAGCCGCAAGCCAGCCGCTCCCGGCCAGAACAGCAACGGCCTGGCTCAACCCAGCGGAGACACTTCCAACGACACTATCCAGTAAGCTGCTTACTTGCTTTACGCAAGCCCGTTGCCCTTTTAAAGGCGCAACGGGCTTTTTGCTTTCCCATAGATTGGCTAGGCCTCTTCGCAGCTAGGTGCCTACCTTGCTGCCCTGATAGCTCACGCTTATACTGTTTGCACCATGCCCAGTGGCACCCTGCTCATCATCGACGACGAAGTAACGCTTCGCCAGGCCACCAGCCGCATACTGGAATTAGAGGGCTACACGGTGCTACAAGCCCTTGATGCTCGTAGAGGCCTAGAGACGCTGCGGCAGTACGCGGAGGATGTCTTGGTGGTGTTGTCAGATGTGAAGTTGCCCGATGGCTATGGCCTCGACCTGTTGCCCCGCTACAAGCAGGCCGCGCCGCTGGCGGAAGTTATTCTGTTGACTGCTTACGGCACCATCCCCGACGGCGTGCGGGCTATGAAAGAGGGTGCCTTCGACTATCTGACCAAGGGTGATTCCGACGACCAGCTGGTGGTAGTGGTAGATAGGGCCGCGGAGAAGGCTCGGCTGCAGCGGCGCGTGAACGATTTGGAGAAAAAAGTGGGCTTGCAGTACAGCTTCGAGAGCATGATAGGTCACTCGGCAGCGCTGGAGCAGGCTAAGAAGCTGGCCCAGCGCGCCGCTCCCACCGATTCTACGGTGCTACTAGAGGGACCTACGGGCTCAGGGAAAGAGCTGTTTGCCCAGGCTATTCACCAGGCCAGTGCCCGCCGCAGCAAGCCCTTTGTGGCCGTGAACTGCTCAGCCTTCCCGAAGGATTTACTGGAGTCGGAGCTGTTTGGCTACCGTAAGGGGGCCTTTACGGGGGCGCTGACCGATAAGAAGGGCCTACTGGAAGAAGCCAACGGCGGCACCTTGTTTCTGGATGAAATTGGGGAGTTGGAGCTAAACGTGCAGGCCAAGTTCCTGCGAGTGCTCGAAAGTCAGCAGTTCACCAAGCTCGGCGACACTAAGCCTACCAGCGCGAACGTGCGCTTGGTGGCTGCCACCAACCGCAACCTGCGCCAGGAGGCCGAACTAGGTCACTTCCGCCCCGATTTATACTATCGTCTCTCCGTATTCACGGTGCCGGTACCGGGCCTGAATGAGCGCCGCGAGGACGTGGACGTGCTGGCAAATTATTTCTTGCAGTTCTTTGCGGCCAAGCTGCGTCGCCGCCTACGGGGCCTAGAGCCCGAAGCACTGGACCAACTGCGCCGCCACGACTGGCGCGGCAACGTGCGGGAGCTGAAGAACGTGCTGGAGCGCGCCGCCATCCTCGCCGACGGCGACACCCTCACCACCGACGACCTACCCGCCGAATTTCACCACTTCGCCCCAGAACCCACCGCCGACGAAGCCACTGACCGCACCTTGCGCACGATGGAGAAGCGGCAGATCCGGCTGGTATTGCAGGAAACCGGAGGCAACAAGATGGAGGCTGCCCGCCAGCTTGGTATTGGCACCAAAACACTCTACCGTAAAATTCAGGAATACGGGCTGTAATTGAGCGAAATAGATGCTCATATAGCTAAGCTGTATATACTATAACTAAATTTTTAGTTATTTTAACTGCGTGGGCATGTAGTGACCATATGCTCAGTAGTTGTTCCACTATATCTATCTTCTTTTCACAATGAAAAAGCTCCTATTATGCTTCCTGCTGTCCACACCGTGGTTAGCCAGCGCGCAAATGACTACACCCTTCATTATCAAGGGTAAGCTGGGTACGCTGAATGCGCCCGCCAAAGTTTACCTAGTGCGGGGAATGGCTATAACTGACTCAGCTACACTGAAGAATGGTGCCTTTGAACTGAAAGGCACCACCGAAACACCTGTTACCGCCGACCTTGTTTTTCGGCGCAAGGGCCGTTTGACCAGCATGTATGGACAGTTGGACCGCACTCGCGTTTTCCTGGAGCCCGGTACGCTGCTCGTCACCAGCCCCGACTCACTAGCGCATGCTACCCTCAAGGGCGGCCCGGCTACCACAGACTATGTACGCCTCACTGAGTCAATAAAGCCCATTATTGCGAATATCCAGGCTTTTGGGGCCGAGGCTCAAAAGGCCACTGAACAGCAGCGGCAAGACGCCGCCTATCAGGAGCAGATGAGGGGTAAGTTCGAGGCCTTTAACAAGCAGATTGCCACTTCCTATTACACGTTTATTAAGGCTAACCCGAACTCCTGGGCCAGCTTAGATGCCCTGCTAGGCCTACAAATGCTGGATTTGCCGCAGTACAATACGGTAGGACCGCTCTACGAAGCGCTCAGCCCAGCCCTTAAGAACAGCCCTCAGGGCCGTGAATACGGCGAGTTGGTACGCGGCCTGAAGGCAGTGGCTATTGGGGCCCAGGCCCCCGACTTTACCCAGAAAACGCCCGACGGCAAAACCGTGTCGTTGCGCGACTACCGGGGCAAGTATGTGCTGGTTGACTTCTGGGCCTCGTGGTGCGGACCCTGCCGGCAGGAAAACCCATCTGTAGCTAAAGCTTACAACGAGTACAAGGGCCGCAACTTTGAGGTACTGGGGGTGTCGCTTGATAATGAAAAGGATCGGGCCAAATGGGTGAAGGCTATTCAGGACGATCAACTACCCTGGACGCAGGTATCGGACCTGCGCGGCTGGGAAAACGAGGCCGCCCGGATGTACCAAGTGCGCGGCATTCCGCAGAACTACCTGATTGACCCCACCGGCAAAATCATTGCCGCCAACCTGAAAGGCGCAGACTTAAGAGCTACTTTGGCGCAGCTTATCAAGTAGCTCTTTCTACTTCCCGAGGCAGCTACCGTAGCTCCTCCCCAACCAAACCGGGTTGTTCTGACCGATATACCGAGTCAGAATGACCCGGTTTTTTGCGTCTGGGCCTATCCGCATCCATGCTTTGCAAAAATATTTATTCTGACAATCAAGCACATACTAAACAATAAGTTACCCAGAAGCCATAGCGGGCCAGGATTGGCAAGTAGGACGATACACGCTTAACCACACTTGCTTATGGCACCTGCCTTATTAATTCCGCTGCTCACGGCCGTAGGCTGCGCTGGCTTCTGGCTCTTCTACAAGTCCGTTGGGGTATTCGGGCGCATCTGAAACCAACTTACTGCTCCTTGCCATGATGATTGCCCTGTTTGTGCTCGCGCTGGCCGCTTTCGGCTACCTCAGCTACGTGCTGCTCCGCCCCGAGCGCTTTTAACCGCTCGTCCGCATTTCTGCGCTGCTTGCCCAATAGGCCTAGCACCCTCCCTCACTAGGCACTACTGACGCAGCGCAGACTGACCCCCAACCTCATTCATAATGAACACTGAACTTCTCGGCATTGCTGGCATTTTGCTGGCGACGGTGGTGCTGGCCATACCGCTGGGCCACTACTTGGCAGCCGTGTACCGCGGCGACCGTACCTGGACTGACTTTCTGGCCCCGCTGGAACGCGGCCTGTTTCGCGTGGCAGGCATCAATCCCGCTCAAGAAATGAGCTGGCAGCAGCACCTGATGGCGCTGCTGACCATTAACCTGCTGTGGTTTTTCTGGGCTATGCTGGTGCTTTGCACCCAGGGTAGCCTGCCGCTGAATCCCGATGGCAACGCCTCTATGTCGCCGGATCTGGCCTTCAACACGGCCATTTCCTTTCTGGTGAACTGCAACCTGCAACACTACTCCGGCGAAGCAGGCCTGACTTACCTCTCGCAGATCATGGTCATCATGTTTCTGCAGTTCGTGACGGCGGCTACTGGCCTAGCGGCCTGTGTGGTGGTATTTAATGCCCTGCGGGAGCGTACCACCGACAAGCTGGGCAACTTCTATGTGTACTTCGTGCGCAGCATCACCCGCGTGCTGCTACCGCTGGCGCTGGTAGTGGCCCTGGTGCTGGCCTTCCAGGGCACGCCCATGACGCTTCAGGGCAAACAGCCTCTCCTCACGCTGCAGGGTGACTCTGTGCAGGTTAGCCGCGGCCCAGCGGCGGCCATGATTGGTATCAAGCAGATTGGCACCAATGGCGGCGGCTTCTTCGGCGTCAACTCGGCCCACCCGCTCGAAAACCCCACGTACCTGACCAATGCCGTCGAGAACATCGGCATTATCCTGATTCCGATGGCTATGGCCCTGGCGTTCGGCTACTACCTGCGCCGGCCTAAGCTGGGCTGGATGGTGTTTGGGGTGATGATGGCTGGCTACCTGCTGCTGCAGCTACCCACCGTGTACCTGGAAATGCACGGCTACCCCGCTATCAGTCGCTTGGGCATCAACCAGAGCCTGGGCTCGCTGGAGGGCAAGGAAATGCGCCTGGGAGCGGCGGCTTCCGCCCTCTGGGCCATTCAGACCACCGTTACCAGCAACGGCTCAGTGAATGCCATGCACGACTCGCTCACGCCTCTTTCCGGCATGAACGCCATGCTGGGCATGATGACTAATGCCTTTTTTGGCGGGGTGGGCGTGGGCTTCCTCAACTTCTTCGTGTTCATCATCGTGGCCGTGTTCATCGCGGGGCTGATGGTAGGCCGCACGCCGGAGCTGCTGGGCCGCAAGATTGAAGCCCGCGAGATGAAAATTGCCCTCATCATCGCGCTGCTGCACCCGCTGCTGATTTTGTGCGGCACGGCCCTGGCCACGTATCTGCACGCTCACGATGCGCAGGGCCTGAGCGGGTGGCTGGCCAACCCCGGCTTCCACGGCTTCTCTGAGATGCTGTATGAGTACACCTCGTCGGCGGCCAACAACGGCTCCGGCTTCGAGGGGCTCGGCGACAACACCCCCTGGTGGAACATCAGCACGGGTCTGGTGCTGCTGCTGGCCCGCTACCTGCCCATTATTGGCCCAGTAGCCATTGCTGGCCTGCTGGCCCGCAAAAAGTACACCCCCGAATCGGTGGGCACGCTCCGCACCGACACGACCACCTTCGGCGTGATGATCTTCTTCGTGATTTGGATTATTGCCGCCCTGGCCTTCTTCCCAGCCTTGGCCCTTGGCCCATTAGCCGAGCATTTTAGCCTGTATTAGCCTGCTTCAGAGCTGAGAAGTGTGAGCCTAGAGCCTAACTCTAACACACAGCCACTCTCAGCTCTAAGTTCTACTCTCTGAGTTCTCTACTCTCATGTCTTCCAAATCTCAATCTCTCTTTCAACCCGCGCTGGTTTCGGAGGCCCTAAAGCAGGCCTTCGTGAAGCTCGACCCGCGTATCATGTTCCGCAACCCGGTGATGTTCACCGTGGAAATCGGGACGGTGGTCATGCTGCTCGTAACGCTAGGCCTGTTGGTGAACCCCGACGCCGCTCAAGGCTCATTCGGGTACAACTTCACCGTGTTCCTGGTCCTGTTCCTGACCTTGCTATTCGCCAATTTCGCCGAGGCTATTGCCGAAGCCCGCGGCAAAGCTCAGGCCGAGAGCCTCCGCAAAACCCGCGAGGAAACGCCTGCCCGCGTTATCGACGAAAAAGGTACCATCTCCTCCGTTTCGTCTTCGCAGCTGCAGAAGGGCCAGGTGTTTCTGGTGGAAGCCGGCGAAATCATTCCCACCGATGGGGAAATCATCGAAGGCCTGGCTACCATTGATGAGTCGGCCATTACGGGCGAGTCGGCGCCGGTCATCCGGGAGGCCGGTGGTGATAAGTCGTCGGTGACGGGGGGCACCAAGGTGTTGTCAGACCGCATTAAAGTGGTAGTGACGACGGCTCCCGGCGAGTCGTTTCTGGATAAGATGATTGCGCTGGTAGAAGGCGCCTCGCGGCAGAAAACGCCCAACGAAATTGCCCTTACTATTCTGCTGGCAGGCTTTACGCTGGTGTTCGTGATTGTGTGCGTGACGCTGCAGCCCTTTGCGGAGTACTCGCACGCGCCCATCGCCATTTCGGCCTTCATTGCCTTGTTCGTGTGTCTGATCCCGACCACCATTGGCGGGCTGCTCTCGGCCATTGGTATTGCTGGCATGGACCGCGCGCTGCGGGCCAACGTCATCACCAAAAGCGGCAAAGCCGTGGAAACCGCCGGCGACATCGACGTGCTGCTACTGGACAAAACCGGCACCATCACCATCGGCAACCGCAAAGCCACCCACTTCTGGCCCGCCCCCGGCGTAGAGGAACGGCAGTTTATAGAACTGGCTACCCTCTCCTCTCTCACCGACGAAACGCCCGAGGGCAAGAGCATTGTGGAGCTGGCCCGCGAAAAGCAGGTAAGCCCCGAGGCCCTGCAGCCGCGCCTGCAAGGTGCTGAGTTGATCAAGTTCACGGCCGAAACCCGCAGCAGCGGTGTGACTCTGCCCAATGGCGTCCGCATCCGCAAAGGTGCTTCCGACGCCGTTCGGCAACTGGCCAACAGAGCCAACCAGCCTTTCCCGCAGGAAACGACTCAGCGCGTAGAAGCCATTGCCAGTAACGGGGGTACGCCGCTGGTGGTGAGCGAAAACGACCGGGTACTGGGCGTGGTAGAGCTCCAAGATATCATTAAGCCCGGCATTCAGGAGCGGTTTGCGCGCCTGCGCAACATGGGCATCAAAACGGTGATGGTAACCGGCGACAACCCACTCACGGCCAAGTTTATTGCCGAAAAAGCGGGCGTCGATGACTTCATTGCCGAAGCCAAGCCCGAGGATAAAATGACCTATATCCGCAACGAGCAGCAGCAGGGCAAGCTGGTCGCTATGATGGGCGACGGCACCAACGACGCCCCCGCTCTGGCCCAGGCCGATGTGGGAGTGGCCATGAACTCCGGCACCCAGGCCGCCAAGGAGGCCGGCAACATGGTCGACCTCGACAACGACCCCACCAAGCTCATTGAGGTGGTGGAAATAGGAAAGCAGCTGCTCATGACCCGCGGCACGCTTACCACCTTCTCCATCGCCAACGACGTGGCCAAGTACTTCGCCATTGTGCCGGCCCTGTTCATGGTGGCCATCCCGAGCCTGCGTGCCCTGAATATCATGGGCCTGCACTCGCCGCAGTCGGCTATTCTGTCGGCCGTCATTTTCAACGCCCTCATTATTCCGGCGCTGGTACCGCTGGCCCTGCGCGGAGTGGCCTACAAGCCCATTGGCGCCTCGGCGCTGCTGCGCCGCAACCTGCTGGTGTATGGTTTGGGCGGGGTGCTGGTCCCCTTCATCGGCATTAAGCTGATTGACCTGCTGGTGGGCGTGTTTGTGTAGCCACTCGCCAAGCTGAGTTGCGGCCTGAGCCGCTTGCATCCTTATTTCCCTTCCCTCATGAAAACACATCTGTTTCCGGCGCTTCGCCTTTCCCTAGCCATGCTTGTGCTGTGTTGCCTGATTTATCCCGCGCTGGTATGGACCGCGGCCCAAGTAGCGCCCGGCCACGGCCAAGGCGTGCAGCTGACGCACAACGGCCGCGTAGTGGGCTTTGCCAACGTAGGCCAGAAGTTCGACCGGCCCGGGTACTTTAACACCCGCCCCTCCGCCGTAAACTACGCTGCCGACGGCTCGGGTGGCTCCAACAAAGGGCCCAGCAACCCCGAGTACCTGGCCACAGTGCATACCCGGGTAGAAGCTTTCCTGAGCCATAACCCTACCATAGCACTATCCGAAGTGCCCGCGGAACTGGTCACGGCCAGCGGCTCTGGTCTCGACCCGCACCTCTCGCCGGCCGGAGCCTACGCGCAGGTAGAGCGGGTGGCTCGCTTGCGTGGCTTGCCCGTTGCCCGGGTGCGGGCGCTGGTGGCAGCTCAGGTGGAGGAGCCGCTCATTGTGTTCTTCGGCCCCGCTAAAGTAAATGTGCTGCGCCTGAATCTGGCGCTTGATTCCCTGCAAGGCCGATAGTGGGTTGACTAGCCTGGAACGACCTGCTGCAAAACTTTCCGCCTTGGAGGGTCATGCCGAAACACGCCGCTTGAGCAGCTAGCTGCCTGGCTCTAGGCCACTTGTGGCGCCTCCCACTAACCGTATTCAATATTTATTCTGTTGCTTTAGCGCCTGGTTACGCTACTGCTATTCCTCCCTTCTTCGCGCTGGTAAAAAGTTGATTTGCGGCGCCCTCCTCTCATGAAAGCTCTTTCGCTTCTCACTCTAGGCCTGTTCAGCACCGCTGTCACATTGGCCCAGACTACCCCGACCACCGACTCCACCCTGGCGGTACCCCTCGCGGCGGTACCCAGTGAGGCTACTCCCAACCCGCTCACCACGTATGGGTTTGTGGATGGATATTATGGCTACGATATCAAGCACGTGGCTTCTAACACGCGGCCCGGCTTCTTGTACTCCCACAACCGCCAGAACGAGTTCACGGTCAACAATGCCGTACTTGGGATGCGCTATGATAACGGGCAGGTGCGCGGGGCAATAGGCCTGCACGCGGGTACATACGTGGCCGCTAACTATGCCAATGAAGACCAGGTGTTCAAGCACATTTATGAGGCCTACGCGGGCTTTCGGCCGCTTGAAAAAGCTTGGCTGGATGTGGGCATCTTCGGCTCCCACATTGGCTTTGAGTCGGCGCTGAGCAAAGACAACTGGACGCTGACCCGCTCCCTGATGGCGGAAAACTCGCCCTATTACGAGGCCGGGGCGCGCTTTACCTACGAGGTTGACCCCAAGCTGACGCTGACGGCCCTGGTGCTGAACGGGTGGCAGAACATCCGGGAGAACAACCAGAAAAAGGCCGTGGGCACCCAAATTCAGTGGAAACCCACTGATAAATTGCTTATCAACAGCAGCACGTTTTACGGCAACGAGCAGCCTCAGGAGCTGGTGAAGCGTCGCCGCTACTTCCACGATTTTTATATCAGCTACGCCGCCACCGACCGCCTGAGCGTAGCGGGTGTGTTTGATGTAGGCAAGCAGGAGAAAGCCACCCGGGGCAGCAAGGCCGATACCTGGCACACGGGCGCTGCTTTTGTACGCTATAAGCTGGCCGACACATGGACCGCTGCCGCCCGCGCCGAGTACTACTACGCCGACCACGGCGTCATCATCAACTCTATTTCTCCCAGCACCACCGACGCCAACTTTAATGTAAAGTCTGCCTCTCTCAACCTAGACTACCTGCCCACCAGCAACGTGGCGTTTCGGGTGGAAGGACGCGTATTCCACTCGGGTCAGGATTTCCTGACGGACCGCAATGGCCAGCCCACCAACAGCTACGGCAACCTCACGTCGAGCATTGCTCTGTCGTTCTAGCGGCGGGGCCTCACCCCGGGGGTAGGCCCCGCCGCCAGAACTGCCTTAATAGCTTTCATTAACATCTGCTAGGCCACTCTTCCTTCTCATGACACTGCGTGATGATCTTTCGGCTGATGCGGCCCGTGACCAATCGGCGGAGCGGTTTCTGCGGCTGGTGCAGCAGAAGCGCCGGGGGCGGCTGAAAGTATACCTGGGGCTGGCGGCGGGCGTGGGCAAGACCTACCGCATGCTGCAGGAGGCTCACGAGCTGCGCCAGCACGGCGTAGACGTAGTGCTTGGCTACATCGAGACCCACGGCCGCCTTGAAACCGTGGCCCAGCTCCGCGACCTGCCGCAGGTGCCCCGCAAGACGCTGTTCTACAAGGGGCGTGCCCTCGAGGAAATGGATGTAGCCGCCATTGTGCAGCGTCGGCCGGCCGTAGTGGTGGTAGATGAGCTGGCCCATTCCAATGTGCCCGGCTCCCAGCACGATAAGCGCTGGCAGGATGTAGAGGCGCTGGTAAAAGCCGGGATTTCGGTGATAACGGCCGTGAACGTGCAGCATCTGGAAAGCCTGCACGACCAGGTACTGCGCATTACGGGCATTGATGTAACGGAGCGGGTACCCGATCTACTGCTTAAACAGGCCGATGAAGTGGTGAACGTGGACCTGACGGTAGGCGAGTTGCGGGCTCGCCTGGAAGAGGGCAAAATCTACGACCCGCAGAAAATACCCAGGGCCTTACAAGGGTTTTTCCGGCCCGAACACCTGCTGCAGTTGCGGCAGCTGGCGGTGCGGGAAGTATCGTTGCTGCTAGGCCACCAGATTGAGTCGGAGGCGGGCGGGGCCGCGCCGGTGGCTCCGGAGCGCCGCAACACCGACCGGCTCCTGGCCTGCATTAACTCCAACGCAGCCGCAGCCAAAGAAATCATCCGCAAAACCTCCCGCCTCGCCGACCGCCTTTCCGCCGCCGTCTGGTACGTGCTCTACGTGCAGACCACCCGCGAATCAGCGGATCGGATTGGGCTGGCTACGCAACGCCATTTGCTGGGCAACCTGCAGCTGGCCACCGAGCTGGGCGCCCAGATTCTGCGCGTAAAAGACGATGACGTGGTGGCAGCCATTCAGCGCACAGCCCGTGAGAAAAACGCTACGCTGCTCGTGTGCGGCGTCACCAGCGAAAAAACCCTGTGGAAGAAAATCAGCCACCGCGGCCTCACGCAGGATCTGGTGCGGGCAGTGGCCCTTTCTGGCCTGGAGCTAGACATCTTTCTGGTCACGTACTGAAGAGTGTAGCCAGTAAGTAACCAGACCATCAGGCTGAGTGCAGCCGAAGCATGGCAGTCTAGAAAATTTAAGCCCACGAATTCAGGCTATTATAAGCAAGCTATAACCCATTTTTCTGCTGCCCTTTTTTCGCCTGACAATCATCATTTCTGCGTCATGCAACTTAAAACCAAAATTACTCTGGGCTTTGTGGCTATGCTGGCGCTGTTGCTGCTGATTGGCGGGTATGCCTACTATGCGGTGCAGCGGCTGGATGCCAGTTCGCGCACTATTCTGCGGGCGAACTTCTACACGATTGAGCTGGGCCAGCAGATGCTACGTGCCCTCGACAAGATGGAAACGACGCCGACGGCCCCCAATGCGCTACCCGAGTTTGAGCGGGCCCTGACCCGCGAAGCCGGTAACCTCACTGAGCCCGGCGAGCAGGCCTTGGTTGACTCGCTCACGCACAACCTGGCAGCCTACCAGCGGCTACTAGTGGCGGCCCCGGCCGCCGCTCAGCAGGCCCAGCTGGAGCAACTACGGACCCAAACTCACCGCATGATTGGCTTGAACGTGCAGGCCCTCACCACAAAAAACTCTGCTTCCAACCAAGCCACCGAGCGCGCCAGCCACTACCTGCTGGCCTGCATTTCCCTGGCCCTGCTGATAGGCCTAGGCCTGGTGCTGAGCGTGCCCGAAGCCGCCGTAACACCCTTGCGGAAGGTAACGGCGGCAATTCGGCACGCCAGCCAGGGCAACTACCACCAAACTATTCCGGTGGAAAGCCACAACGAGTTTGGGGCAGTAGCCGGTGCCTTCAACCACTTACTGGTACGGCTGCAGGAGTTCCGCTCCTCTACCACCGCCGACCTGATTACCGAGCGCAACCGGATGGAAAGCCTGGTGAACAGCCTCGATGAAGGCCTCCTACTCATCGATCAGCACCGGCGCATTCTGTTGGCTAACCCCACGGCCGCCGAACTGCTGGGCGTGCCGGTTGCCCAGCTCGTGGGACAGCCCGCCGACGAGCTGGCAAAACAGAACGACCTGCTCCGCTCCTTGCTCGCGCCCCTGGAAGCCCCGCGCCGTCAGCAGGCCCTGGCCGAGGCTCCGCTATTCACCATCACCCAGAATAATGAGGAAGCGTACTTCCGCCTCACCGTTCACGACATCGTTTCATTTAACAAGGCCGCTGATGAAATGCAGTTCGTAGGCCACATCCTAGCCCTGCACAACGTGTCAGACTTTAAGCGGCTGGATCAGGTAAAGTCGAACTTTCTGGCCACGGTTTCGCACGAGCTAAAAACGCCTCTATCGAGCATCAATATCAACTTAAAGCTACTGCAGGATGAGCGCGTGCCTGCTGAGGAGCGCCAGCGCATTACCAGCAGCATCCGGCAGGAAACGCAGCGCCTGCAGCGCATGGTGAGTGAGCTGCTGAACGTTTCGCGCCTTGATGCCGGAGCTGGTATCCAGCTCGACGTGCACCCTACTGACCTGAGCCAAGTAGTACGCTATGCCACCGATACGGTGCAGGCGCAGCTGGATGACAAGCAGCTCCGCCTGGAAATTGCCCTCCCACCCAACCTGCCTAAAGCCTGCGCCGACGTTGAAAAAACTACCTGGGTGCTTATCAACCTGCTCGCTAACGCTATCCGCTACTCTCCCACGGGCGAAACACTGACTGTTTGGGCTGAGGTAGCCGGGCCAATGGTGCAGGTGTGTGTGCAGGACCGCGGACCCGGTATCGCGGCCGAACACCACGACCGGATTTTCCAGCGCTTCGCGCAGATTCCGGACAAAACCGGCTACCGCGGTGGCTCAGGCCTGGGGTTAAGCATTGCCCGCGAGTTCATCACCAGCCAGGGCGGGCGGTTATGGGTAGAAAGCGAGCTGGGCATGGGCAGCACCTTCTGCTTCACGCTGCCCCTGGTTAGTTAGGTGCTCCTGGGAGTCGTATCGTGTCAACGGGGGCACCATTGAGGCGCTGCAGGCGGGTTTCGGGCGTGGTATTATTGTTATCATTGGAGTTCAGGGTTTCGGGGCGCTTGCGGGAGTTGATGCCGCTGGCCTGTTCCCGGATGAGCACGCGCCCAGGCGTAGCATCGGGTACGGAGCCCCCGTAGCCGGCGCCGCTGTTGTAAGCCGCCTGCCGGTCGGCATCGGTGCGGATTTGGGTGGGTACGCGCGCGGGGCGCTCTTCGGCGCTTTCCTGCGTGGCAGTGCAGGCCGATACGCATAGGCCTAGCCATACAAAGGCAGCCAGCGGGCAAGAAGGAACTCGGGCTTTCATCACACTATACAACAAGAGCTCACCCGGTAGTGGATGAGCTCTTGCTACAACGGGCCGCAGCTTCAGTAAGTTGGCCTATGGTGTCATTCCGAGCGCAGCGAAGAATCTGGTGCACTCATAAGAGGTTACCCCAGGTTCCTCGCTACGCTCGGAGTAACAGTTTTAGGCTTGTTCTAGGCCACTTCCGGCTGGCCCAGAGCTGCCCGGATCCCGTCCCAGAGGGCTACGCGGGCCTGCATGCAGCGAGTGGCTACCTCCTGGCTTTCCTGCCAGCGCTGCGGGTCGTGGCCGCACAGGTCGCGCACCATTTGCTGGGCCAGCGGAGTGTGCACTTCTTCATCCAGCTGAATGTGGCGGTTGAGGTAGTACGTGAAGGTGTCGAGCTGGCCGGGGAAGCGCCGGCTCAGGTCGCCCACCAAATGGCGGAACATGTCGGGAATAACATCCTCGCGGCCGAAGGTGAATGCCGCCGCCACGGCATGCGGCTTCCCCGACTCAATGACGCGGAAAGTGTCCAGCACAAACTCCCGCACCGAAGCGGGGGCCTGGGCCTGCTCCAGCGCCTGGCCTACGGAAGCGCCTTTGGCCAGGGCGGCCAGCAGACGCTCAATGGGAGCCGTATCGGCGCCGCACTCGCGCATGGAGCGCAGGTAGAGCTCGAAGTGGCTGGCGGGGTTGCCCTCGGGGTCTACGTCGGTTTCCTCTTCCAGCACAATGTCGTTGATGAGGCGGCGCGTGGCGGGGTTACCGCGCGGCACCCACGGCACCTCAACGCAGGTTAACTCCCGCTGCAGGGCCTTGAGCAACGACATAAAATCCCACACCGCAAACACGTGGTGCTGCATAAACACGCGCAAATCTTCCAGCGAGTGCAATGACTGGTACACGCCGTGGGCCACAAGCTGCTCGCGGGCCGGGGCCAGGGCGTTCTGTAGCTCAGCAATTGAATCTGAATGAACTTGAGTTGACATAAAGCAAGGAAAAAGATACGGCGGAGCTTACGCTCTAAGCCATTAACAAACGAAACGGCCCGCTGGCTTGGATTGCCAGCGGGCCGCTACAAAATTATACCCGGACGGTATCCTGAACAGGCGGGCAGGCTAATGTTCTGCTATCTCTCTGCTCCCGGGTTACTTCGCTTTTTCGAAGATCATGCCGTCCGAGTCCATGCAGTAGCGCTGGCCGGTGGGCTTAGGGCCGTCGTCGAAGACGTGGCCCAGGTGGCCGCCGCACTTGGCGCACACCAGCTCGTCGCGGCTCATGCCCAGGCTATTGTCGGCCGTTACCTTCAGGCTGTTCTCGGTGGCCGGGGCCCAGAAGCTAGGCCACCCGGTGCCCGACTCAAACTTGGTTTCGGAGGAAAACAGCAGGTTATGGTCGGCAGCGCAGTAATAGTTACCCTTCTCGTGGTTGTTGGCATACTTGTTTACATACGGCCGCTCAGTGCCCTGCTCCCGCAGAATGAAATACTGCGCGGGCGTTAGCTGAGCTTTCCACTGTGCATCAGTCTTGCGAATGGGGAATTCATCAGGCTTGCCCGTTACGGGCTTGGGTTTAGGGTATGCTTTAGCTGCCGCCGACGGGTTAGTTACGGGGCGGGGTGAATCGGCCAGGTCCATTTTCGCATCGCGCTTGCTTTTATTTTGCGAGCAGGCGGAGTTGAGGGTCAGGGCAGAAAGCAGCAGAATCAAGAGGGAAGAACGCATAAGACGTGGTGAGGAGAAGGGGTTCAATGGAGGCAGCCAGCGCACATATGCGGGCTACTTACTCAACATACGGCACTGGCCTATGGTTCGGTCTTAGCCCGGCAGAAAGTTCTGGGCCAGCCCGTTGGGGAACCTCAGCTACCCAAGCAGTTGTCTTGCTATCCGCGCGCAGTTTCTTCCCCGCTCATTAACAATTAATTACCCGCACGTTTTTGCGGTAAACATTCCGTACCTTTGCGCCCGGAAAACCCTTTGTATGCAGAACATTCGCAATATCGCCATCATCGCGCACGTTGACCACGGCAAGACTACGCTCGTGGACAAGATCATTCACGCCTCCAAGCTGTTCGACGAGCACCAGCAGTTCGACGACCTCATCCTGGACAACAATGACCTGGAGCGTGAGCGAGGCATTACCATCGTTTCGAAAAACGTATCGGTACGTTATAAAGACGTAAAAATCAACATCATCGACACTCCTGGTCACGCCGACTTCGGTGGTGAGGTGGAGCGCGTACTGAAGATGGCCGACGGCGTATTGCTGCTCGTTGATGCCTTCGAAGGCGCCATGCCCCAGACCCGTTTCGTACTGGGCAAAGCCATCGACCTGGGCCTGAAGCCCATCGTGGTGGTGAACAAAGTCGACAAGGAAAACTGCCGCCCCGACGAGGTGCACGAGCAGGTGTTCGACCTCATGTTCAACCTGGGTGCTACGGAAGATCAGCTGGACTTCGTGACCTTGTACGGCTCGTCGAAGCAGGGCTGGATGAGCACCGACTGGAAGACCAAGACCGACAGCATCATCCCGCTGCTCGACGCTGTGGTGGCTTCTATCCCTCCCGCTCCTACCCTGGACGGCACCCCCCAGATGCAGGTTACCTCGCTCGACTACTCGTCGTTCGTGGGTCGTATCGCCATTGGTCGCGTACACCGCGGCACGCTGAAGGAAGGCGCTAACATGAGCCTTGTGAAGCGTGATGGCACCATCAAGAAAGTTAAGATTAAAGAATTGCAGGTTTTCGAAGGCCTGGGCCGCACGAAAGTAGCCGAGGTTAGCTCGGGCGAAATCTGCGCCGTAACGGGCATCGAAGGCTTCGACATCGGCGACACCCTCGCTGACGCTGAAAACCCCGAAGGGCTGACCACCATCAGCATCGACGAGCCGACGATGAACATGCTGTTCACCATCAACAACTCGCCCTTCTTCGGTAAGGAAGGTAAGTTCGTGACCTCCCGCCACCTGCGTGACCGTCTGTTTAAGGAGACCGAGAAAAACCTGGCTCTGCGCGTAAAGGAAACCGACCGTGAGGACTCGTTCCTGGTGTACGGCCGTGGTATTCTTCACTTGTCAGTTCTCATCGAGACCATGCGTCGCGAAGGCTTTGAGCTGCAGGTAGGCCAGCCCCAGGTGCTGTTCCGTGAAGACGAGAACGGCAACCGCCTGGAGCCCATCGAGCACCTGGTAGTTGACGTACCAGAAGAAACGGCTGGTAAGGTTATCGAGCTGGTGACCATGCGCAAAGGCGAGCTGACCATCATGGAGCCTAAGGGCGACCTGCAGCACCTGGAGTTCAACATTCCTGCCCGGGGCCTGATTGGTCTGCGGAACAACGTACTGACCGCCACGGCTGGTGAGGCTATCATGAACCACCGCTTCTCGGCTTACGAGCCGTACAAAGGCGTGATTCCGGGCCGTATTGCTGGTTCGCTGATTTCGATGGATACGGGTGCAGGCACCGCGTACACCATTGACAAGATGCAGGACCGCGGTGAGTTTTTCGTTGATCCAGGTGAGGAAGTATACGCTGGCCAGGTTATCGGTGAGCACACCCGCCCCAACGACCTGACCATCAACATTCAGAAAGGCAAGAAGCTCACTAACATGCGTGCTTCCGGCTCCGACGACAACGCCAAGATTATTCCGAAGCGTCAGTTTTCGCTGGAAGAAGCCATGGAATACATCCAGAAGGATGAGTACCTGGAGGTGACGCCTAAGTCGATGCGGATGCGTAAGATCCTGCTCGACGAGAACGAGCGCCTGCGCTCGGCTAAGAAAGTAGACTAGTTCGCTGGTTGACTAAGGTAAGAAAAGGGGGCAGCCGGTGGCTGCCCCCTTTTTCGTTTTAGCACTTGCTTAGGCCTCTCGCTTCACCTCAAACGCTTCGTAGCCTCTCACCAAGCCAGGTTGTGCTTCTATTTTCTCAACTTTAGCGGCAGGAGGCCCCTGCTGGCACCAGGCCGCCAAAGCATCCAAGGCTGCGGCCGGGCCTTCCGCTTCAATCGTGACGGTGCCGTCGGGGTTGTTGCAAACGGTGCCGGTGAGGCCCAAGCGGCGGGCCTCGGCGCGGGTGCTTTGGCGGTAGAAGACGCCCTGCACGCGACCGTGCACGTGAATAGTGCGGTGTTCGATGGACATGGAATTGGTAGTTTTGATTGGGTGCTTGTACGAAATAACCCTGGCAATAGGTCAGTTAGCGGCCGGCTCCCGTTCTACTCTACGCTACCTACTTCTTCTCCCCTTTCCTGATGCGCTACCTGCTCCAAAATTGCACGTTTTACACCGGTACGGCCATTCTCACCCACCATGCCCTGCTGGTTGAGAACGGCCAGATTACCACCCTCCTGCCCCAAACCAGCAGTTTGCCGACCGATGCGCCCGTGGTTGATGGCCGGGGCCTGAACGTAGCCCCGGGCCTGCTTGATCTGCAGATTTATGGCGCGGCGGGGCACTTGTTTTCCGTGGCTCCTGGCCCCGCGGCCCTGGAAGCACTGGCCCAGCATACCTTTCGGCACGGCACCACTGGCTTCATGGCTACCATGCCCACCAACTCCTGGGAGATGATGCGCACAGCTCTGGAAGCAGGCCGTGAGTTTCAGCGGCGCCACCCAGCGCTAGGCCTATTAGGTATCCACCTGGAAGGGCCCTACATCAACCCCATCAAGAAGGGCGCGCATCAGGAGGAGTTTATTCATGTGCCCACGGGAGCGGAAATTGACGAGCTGCTGAAACTGGCCGATGGGGTAATGAAAATCATGACCCTAGCCCCCGAAATGGCTACACCCGCCGTAGTGGCGCGGCTACGCGAGGCGGGCGTGGTACTGTCGGCGGGACATTCTAACGCCACCTATGCCCAGGCTGCGGCTGGTTTCCGAGAAGGCTTTGCGGCGGCCACGCACCTGTTCAATGCCATGTCGGCGCTACAAGGGCGGGAGCCGGGTATGGTGGGTGCCATTTATGATGCCACTGACGCCCACGCCAGCATCATTGCCGATGGCATTCACTGCGACTTTGCCTCCGTGCGTATCAGCAAAAAAATACTGCAGGAGCGGCTGTTCCTCATCACCGATGCCGTAACCGACAGCCAGCACGGCGCTTACCGCTTCCAGCTCCGCCACGACCATTACGTAGATGAGCAGGGCATCTTGGGCGGCTCAGCCCTCAGCATGCCCCAAGCCGTGCGTAATTGCGTGGAGCACGTAGGTCTGTCACTGGACGAAAGCCTGCGGATGGCTTCCCTCTACCCCGCTCGAGTAATTGGGCAAGATGATAAGCTAGGCCTGTTGCAAGAAGGCTGTACCGCTGATTTCTTTCTGTTTGATGCTGATTTACAGGTATACGCCACCGCTCGCCAAGGCGAGTTACATTGGCATCAGGTCTAGGCCACTTTCCCATCCCCTCTCCTCGGGGAGAGGAGTGCCAGACGCAAGACAATAAGTAATGGACAGGGAGGCATTGCTCCTTGATAATTGCTCCCTGTTCATTACTCATTGCCTCCCGAACGTACCCCTCGCCCGGGGAGAGGGGCCGGGGGTAAGGTGCTACTTCAGCCATTCTTCATGTAACCTGGCGACCTTGCGCCGTACATTCCCTTTCCTATGCGATTTCTCATCTTAGCGTTGCTGCTGCTAGCCGGCCCAGCAGCGTTGGCGCAATATTCCGTCCGTGCCGTGGTGCGCGACAGCCTCACCCACGAGGTGCTGGTAGGTGTGAGCGGGGCCGTGCGTGGTACCTCCAATGGGGGGGCCACCGATGTGCAGGGCCAGCTTACACTGGATAACATTTCTGGGCCCACTGCCGAGCTGGTGTTTAGCTACCTGGGCTACCGCGTGAAAACTGTGACGGTGGCTTTGCCCCAAGCCGGCGAGCCGCTGACGGTGCTGCTCGGGCCCGACTCCAATGCCCTGGAGGAAGTAGTGGTAACCAGCACGCGCACCAACTCCCGCATCGAGGATTTGCCTACGCGCATTGAGGTACTGGGCGCCGAGGAGCTGGAAGAGGAAAGCGGCATCAAACCGGGTAACGTAGCCAGCATTCTGGGCGACGTGGCCAGCATCCAGATTCAGCCCACCTCCGCTACCACCGGCAATGCCGACCTGCGGATTCAGGGCCTGCAGGGCAAATACACCCAGATTCTGCGCGACGGTTTGCCGTTGTTTGGGGGCTACGCGGGCTCCTTCGGGATTCTGCAAATTCCGCCGCTTGATTTGCGTCAGGTAGAAATTATCAAGGGGGCCAGCAGCACGCTCTACGGGGGCGGCGCCATTGCGGGCATGATCAACCTTATTTCCAAGGAACCCCAGCTTAATGGCCCCGAGCGCACGGTTCTGGCCAACATCAGCACCCTGCGGGAGTCTAACCTCAACGGCTTCTTTTCGGGCCGCAACGAGAAGGTGGGCTACACCCTGTTTGTGGGCGGCACTCGCCAGCAGGCCGTAGATGTGAACGGGGATGGCTACTCCGATGTGCCGCGTCTGGGCAGCGTGCTCATTCACCCGCGCCTGTTCCTTTATCCTACCCCGCAGAGCAAGCTGGTACTTGGCTACACCGGCACTTATGAGCGCCGCCGGGGCGGCGACATGCAGGTGCTGCGCGAGCAGCCCGACGCCACCCACCAGTTCTTCATCAACAACGACAGCTGGCGCCACACCGCCGATGCCCGCTACGACCGCACCACCGCCGCGCGTGGCGACCAGCTAGTGCTTAAAGGCAGCCTAAGCAGCTTCCAGCGCAACGCCACCACCAACACCACCGGCCTGAATGCCCGCCAGCTCTCCTACTACACCGAAGGCAGCCAACTCCTGAAACTGTCCCACCACGATGTGGTGCTGGGCGCTAACGTTACGGGCGAGTCGTTCAGGCCAGTGCAAACTCAGAACCTGCAACTGCGCGCCTACGACTACGTTACGCCGGGCTTGTTTGCTCAGGACGACTGGAAACCCACCCCGGCTTTCACTCTGCAGAGTGGCCTACGCATTGACCACCACAATCGCTATGGCACCTTTGTGCTGCCCCGCCTGAGTGCGCTACTGAAGATTGGGAGCCACTTCTCCTCCCGCCTTGGAGGTGGCCTAGGCTATAAGGCGCCGTCTTTCTTCGTGAATGAGCTGGATGAGCGTGACTTTGCCCGGGTGCTGCCGTTCACAAACGCCAACAAGGCGGAGCGCTCTACGGGGGCCAACTGGGATGTGAACTACACGGCGGTAGCAGGCCAGGGCGAAGAAGCCTTGCACATCACCATCAACCAGTCGTTTTTCCTGACCCAGATTCAGCACCCGCTGCTGCTCAACACAGATTCTCGAACGGGCTTTATCACGTTTTCCAACGCCGCCCAGCCCTTCCTCACCCGTGGCTTCGAAACCTACGTGCGCGTGCGCCAGGACGAAACAGAGCTGTACCTGGGCTATGTATTTACCGATGCGCGCCGCCTCGATCTGCCCGGCAACCCGCGCCTGAGCCTCATTGCCCGCGACAAGCTGGCCAGCGTGCTTTCCCGCGAGTTCAACGAGCATTGGCGGGCGGGCCTGGAGGCCGCCTACACCGGCCGCCAGCACCGCGATGATGGCCCCCTGACGCCCGGCTACCTGTTCCTGGCCGGCATGGTGCGCTACAGCACCGGCCCTATCAGCTTCGTGCTGAACGGCGAAAACCTGCTCGATTACCGCCAGACCCGCAAGGAAACCATTTGGTCGGGTGACCGAACCAACCCCACCTTTCGCCAGCTCTGGGCCCCCATTGAAGGCCGTGTGATTAACCTCTCAGCCACCGCGAAGTTCTAGGCCACTCTTAGCCCAACCCACGCTGGCTTGATATACATTACCTGCGGGAGAAGGGGCGTTCTGAAGGTAATGGGCAATAGGTACTATCCATTATCGTCAGGCTTCCCCTCTCCCCGAGGTAATGCGCATCAAGCATTTGCGGGGGACGGGGGGTGAGGTCCAAGGTACTTTCTAGCAGAACTCTCCGGCTTTAGCACTACTTTCCTGCCATCAACTCAGCCAAAAGCCCCCTGGAGTTGTTGACTGGATATGCCTGACGCTCACCCCGCCCGCCCGACTCGTATTCCGCTGCTGCATCAGCGGTGGAGCGAACTGCTATTTGCCCACTGGCCTACCAGCCCCGAGCTGCTTCGCCCTTATCTGCCGCCGCGGCTGGAGTTGGATTTGTTTGAGGGACAGGCGTGGCTGGGCGTGGTGCCGTTTTCCATGAGCAAAGTGCGGCCTCCAGGCTTGCCGGCGGTACCAGGCCTACGCTCCTTGCACGAGCTGAACGTGCGTACCTACGTCCATCTCGATGGTGTTCCGGGGGTGTGGTTTCTTTCCCTGGATGCCAATAGCCCGGTGGCTGTGGAGCTGGCACGGGCGCTGTTTCACTTGCCCTATCTGCACGCCCGCATGTCGTTTACGGAGCAAGCTGGCAAGCTGCATTTTGAGGCCAAACGCACGCACCGCCGAATGCCGCCGGCCACGTTTGCGGCCTCCTGGACGCCCGGCGCCGCTCTACCCCGTGCGCAACCCGGCTCCCTGGAATACTTCCTCACCGAACGCTACCACCTCTACACCTCTGGCCCCAACCTGCTGCACGATATTCAGGGGCCTCAACTATGGCGCGGTACGCTCTGGCACGAGCCCTGGCCCCTACGGCAAGCCACACTACATCACTGGGACTCCACTCTAGTCGAATCACACGGCTTGCCTACGCCCGCCGGCCCTCCTCACCTACTAGCCGCCGACGCGGTTGATGTACGGGTAATGGGTCTGAAGCGAGTATAGCAGTAGTCATGCGGTTGCACTGGCCTAGGGGCTTCCTTTTGCTCAGAACTCCAAATTGTTGTTCTGTTACGCTCTATATCGCACCTAGGCTTACATTTCACAGGGGTAAACAGTTAGCCTTCCCTATTGAGAAATATAATTCAAGACTTATTTCTCCCTTCAACTAAGGACCGATAAGTTATGGGGCGCTTATCAGTCCTTAGTAGTGGAGCTAGAATAAGGCCTTGCCTCACTTCTTGGGACATGGCAGAACCCACGGCTGGAGCAGGAAGCGCAGCGTCCGGTGACTCAGACGCGCGACCACTAGGCAGGGCAGTACCGCCTCATGGTTGAATAAGCTGAGAAAGGCCCTTCTTGGCTTAGACCACCGAGCTTGTGTATGCATCGGAAAACAGTTGCCGCCGCAGTATCTTGCAATCATGGCCCGCTTAACTGACCTGACGCTCCACGACCAATTTCATCCGGCGGAAGGCCAGCGCCAGTTTCAGCATCGCGCCAATTACGTTAGCGACCTGTACCAGCAGTTCCTGCACGGCTACAAGCCCCCCAACACCTCGCGCATCAGCATCACTCTGGTAGCGGAGCAGAAGCCTACTCAGGCTTGGATAGTCGGTTCGGTGGCGGTCCTAGATCAGTACGCGCATGCGCCGACTTACGACGCCCTATCTGACCCGGCCAAGCTGAGTTTCCTGTTGGACCGCTTGCACGAGGCGGTGGGGAACTTGTGCCGCGCCTTCCACTGGGACGAGGCCGTATTTGATCACGCCTACCACCAAGTGCAGAAACAGCGCTTCGTATTTCGATTCGAGTTTCCGGAAAAAGTCACTCGCGACGGGAAAAAGCGCGCTCACCTGCTGCTGGAAAAAACGCTTACCCACTCCCGTCTGTCGGCATGCCTCGACGCCGGAGGCTCGACCGTGCGAGCGACCCTATACGAAGGGCCCAACCGCTGGTGGTACGACCCAGTTTATGCGCTCACAAAACGGGGCAAATGGATTACCAACGACCAATTTGGCGTCCACACTACATGTCCCTATTTCCGGGCATGGTACTCGCTGCCATTAGGCATTGTGGGGACAGAGTAAAGCGACTAATAGGGCTACTCGGCAAGTAACGGGTTGCGCTTCATGAATACCCTGATTGAGGCTCTCCTCTCCGCAAATTAACATACTAGTAGCCCCCGCGTTGTAAGGCAGAAACTGCCACTTTTTCGAGGCGGGGCATATAACTGAAATTATGTCAAGGGACGAAAACTAGATGAAGATCGGAGTTTCTAGAGGGCCTCAACCTGAAAAAAGTCCTGTTTGTCTAAACCCGGGAAAGCATCTGGCTCCGAGTTTATGAAACTCATCCCTCCGGCCAGCTTCCTAAACATTGAATCGTAGACGGGTTTATTAAACTCGCCCTTCCCTATTGGAGTAACTGGCCACTAGGTGCCAAGCTGATTTATGCTGTTCACCGAAAAGAGCGTTATTTTGAGTGTAATTGCTCCTATTCGCTCCAAAAAGGTACGCCCGTTGCTTTGTTCTGTACGTTAGGAAATGGCTGTATACATTGTTAACGAACACCTTCACGCCGCCGCTATGGGTGCAGCGCTCTTTGCACCCATCTTTTTCTCAATTGAAGTATTCCAGCTGTATTACTTCCAAGAGAAAAGAACGAATTGGCGGTATGTCTTATCGGGCGCTTACTTCATAATTGCTTTCCTGCTGTACATCGTGGTGTTGAACAGCAAACAGCGCCTCTTTTTAGGGGGTAATACGCTCGTACTCCTATGTGTATTTTATGCAGGCTATACGTATAATCTGTTCAAAAACAGGTAAAGCCTCTCGTCTACGAAAAGGATGATTTAAGTAGCGACTGGCTTTAGAATAAAGTGCGATAAGGGTCTGTAAACGGGAAAGTAGAGGTACCAGTGCTGTCTAATAAGTCAATTTATGTTTACTAGCAACTATATGAGCTTGGATTGGGGCCTTTACAATGTGAGATGAAGTAGACCCGGGTAGGCGTCGATCTACCAACCCGCCAGTGCTCTTCTCACACGCCTATGAAACACTTCCATTTCCTGGGGAAATAAGCGAAGTGCTTCTTCCAGAGAGACTAAATTGCGAGTGTCATATACCATCTCCACAACCTCAAACTCGGAGAGGCGCTAGGCCAGTCATTGGAGAGTGGGGGTTGAGTGTACTTGGTAGATCAGGTGCCAGATAACCCAGTCGTATACTAAACCTACGGCACCAGTTGAAGTGGGCTCATAGGTGAGCGAATCTGGCGGGCTTTGGCGGCAAGAGCTTCGTGGTGTACCACTGCCGCAATAGGGCTTGTTGCTGTTCCGAGTAAGGAACTGGTTGTGGCCAGGGCAAGATTCCGGTAATCTCTACGCGCCCAGTAACGGCGTTTCGTGGCTACTGCCGGGTTTCTTGGGTTAAGCACTAGGTGCGTAGTACTAGTAGAAAAAGCACTATGCGCAAGAGATACCACGGAAAGTTCGTGCGGTAGGGTTCTGGCGCTACAAGCCGCCGCCTAAGCTGGTCTAGCTGTAGCAACAGCTAGTTTACTGCGGCTTCTTGCGCGCTTAGGGGCAGGCTGGCTACGCCTACAATGTGGCGCGAGGCATTTTCCTGCACTAGCACTACTGCCTTCAGGTGGGCAACTTTCCACTGCGGGTTGAGCGCCAGCGCAGGCGCAGCAGTAAATGTGCCGTTGGGCCCCAGGTTGCCCAGCGTTTGCAGCTCACGCACCACGGCAGCATGGTGCAGCAGGCGGCCTGAATTCTCACCGCGCCCAACCTGTGATGAGAGGCCACTCTCAGTAAAGGCTAGCAGCACGGTGCTGGCACCCGTACCGGCGGGTAGCTGCCCTACTCGCACCTTCAAATTTGCGCCGGCACGAGTGAGCTGCACGGTAGCCCGCGGAGCTTTGGCGGCCTGCTCAATAGCCTTCACCAGCGCCCACTGCCGACTGCCTACTAGCTCGGTGCCGCCGTCAACTACCGCTTGCGGCGTGTAACTGTTGGTGTTGAAAGCCGCCGCGTACTCCCGCTGCCGCGCCGTGAAAGCCGCCGAAGAAAACGGGTCTTTCCAGCCCAGCCGATTCCAGTAATCCACATGCTCGCCGAGGGCCAGTACTTCTATCCCATCTACTGACTGATCCGTTTCCAGTTGGCGCAGAGCATCATCGGCGGCGGGGCAGCTGGAGCAGCCTTCTGAGGTAAAGAGCTCCACCACTACGGGCACCCGGTTACCTGCCGCGGCAGGCCGCGTGGTGTTAGAAAGGCTGAATACACCACCAGCGGCCACAAGGGTACAAATAACTAAGGCAGTACGAAGCATAGGACATGGGGCAAGGTGATACGGTGCATTATTCCTGTAATAGACGAAGAACCAGCTGATCTCGTATGTGAGCTCAAAAGCAGTTGCTGATTCGGGCAGAAAACAATATACGTGAACTAGCTGGCCAAATACCGTTTTGCAGTAGTTTGTGGCGCCAGACAATACGGCTGAGCAGCTCTGAGCGCTGGCATTGTGCCTACCCCAACAGGCGCTTTAATTAGCAGCTATTCATCTGACACCCGGATGCATATTTTTTGCTTTTGTCATTTTCCCGGCACCCACCTGCTCCATAGCACCTGGCAGCCACCCGCTGTTTTATTAGGCACCTTTTCTGGTAGTGGCCATGGTACCGCAAACCGGCATACCAGGCCAACGGTGTACCCTACACGCGCGCAGCATCCTTTTGCTGAGGCCTGGCCAATAGTGTAAGCGAGTGAAACAACCTGCAGGTGACACAATGGATTAGTGATACCTACCCACCTTCAAGTGTCCAGCCAAGCTCCAATAAGCAACGTTTATCCCTCCCGCTGGCGCACAGCCTCAAAGGTGAGAATGGCGGTGGCGGTACTTACGTTGAGCGAGTCAATGGCCCCGCGCATGGGAATAATGATGGTCTGGTCGCAGGCCTGCATGAGCGCGGGCGTAAGGCCGTCGGCTTCGGTGCCCATTACCAGGGCCGTGGGGCCGCGGAAGTCGCAGGTGGTGTAGGCCACGGCCTGGTCGGTGAGGGCGGCGGCGTAGGTTTTGATGCCGTGCTGCCGGCACCAGGCTAGCAGCTCCTCACGGGTAGTGGCAATGGTGGGCACCGTGAACGAGCACCCAATGCTGCTCCGGATGGCGTTGGGGTTAAACAAGTCGGTGCGCGGGTCGCAGACGATAACGGCCGTGGCCTGGGCCGCATCGGCGGTGCGCAGAATGGCGCCCAGGTTGCCGGGCTTCTCCACGGCTTCCAGCACCAGCAGCAAGGGGGCCGCGGGCAGCTGCAACTGGCCTAGCGTGAGCTGGGGCGGCTTGGCCAGAGCCAGCACCCCGTCGGAGCCTTCGCGGTAGGCCACTTTCTCAAACACCGCCTTCGATACCTCAAACCACTCGGTTTCGCCTTTACCAAACAGGGTGCGCAGCTCCTGCTGCCGCTGCTCACCGGCCAGCTCGGTGCACACAAACAGAGCAGGCACGGCCACGCCGGCCCCGTGGGCAATGGTCAGCTCCCGCAACCCCTCAATAATGGTGAGGCCCTGCGCCCGGCGCTCCGACGATTTTTGCTGCAGCTTCAGCAGGTTTTTAATGCGGGGGTTCTGGGGGCTGGTAATAGCGTCGGGCATGGGGGCAACGGGGGGGTGAATACGGCGAAACTAGCGGCGGCGGCTGGTGGCCCCGTGAGAGGACCAGCCCGGTTGCGCCGCCGCGAAGATACGCAGGCCAACCCGCCAGTGCTGCGGCCCGTTGTAGGCCACTACTGTGCGCTGGCTTGTATCATTGCAGTCAGCGCTTTTCTCATCCTGATTTTTGCATGCGTTTACAGCTAAACACCAAGATTATTCTGGGCTTTACCATTGCGCTGAGCGTGCTCATGCTAACCTCGCTTCTGGCCTGGTACAGTATTCAGCAGCTCAGCTACTATACCCAGCGCGTAGAGCACACCTACCAGGTACTGCAACGCACCTCCGACCTGCGTATGCGCATGCGCGACGCGCAAAGCCAGGTGCGCGGGTACCTGCTCATGAACGACTCTACCCAGAACTCTACCTTTCAGGAGGTGTTGCAACAGGCACACGCAGACTATGACACCCTCCGCCTCCTGACGCTGGACAACACCTCTCAGCAGCTGCGCCTGGATACGCTCAAGACCCTTATCACGAAGGAGACCCAGTACCTCAGCACCTTCCTGCAGGTGAAGCCCTCAGTAGAAGCGGTGCGGCGCCTGATTAAGGGCGACCGGGTTATGCAGGAAAAGCTGCGACAGCTAGTTGAGCATATGAAGGCCGAAGAGGAGGGCCTGCTAAGTCAGCGCCGCCAGCGCCAGGATATTTACCAGCACACCACCCCGGCCGCCATTATCACGTCGGCGGTGCTGGCCGCCATTATTGTGCTGTGGCTCTTCAACAAGATTTATCAGGAGCTCAAGGCAAATGCCGACTTGCAGCAGCAGCTCACGCAAACGAATGAGGAGGTGGCGCGCCGTATTCAGCTGATTGAGGGCCTGGCGGAGCGTGTGGTGCAGGGTGATTACAAGGTTAAGATCAATGACCGCGGCCAAGACAGCCTGAGCAACCTGGCTACTTCGCTCAACCGGATGACCCAAACCCTGGATGAGAACTTTACCGTGCTGGAAACCCGCAACCGGGAGCTCGACCAGTTTGCCTACGTGGCCTCTCACGACCTGAAGGCCCCACTCCGGGGCGTGTTAACGGTGGTGAAGTGGATTGAGAGCGAAATGCCCAATGAGCTAAGCGACCAAATGCGGCAGTATCTGGACATGATGAAGGGCCGCCTGCACCGCCTCGAGGATCTCATTAATGGCCTGCTGGCCTACGCCCGGGTGGGCCGCACTGAGCAAAAGCTAGAGGAAGTACAGGTAAGCCAGCTGGTGCGGGAGGTGCAGGAAATGGTGGTGCCGGCCAGTTTCCGGGTAGAAACGCCCACCACGCTGCCCACGCTGGTTACTGACCGCCTAAGCCTGCAGCAGGTGTTTACCAACCTCATGGGCAACGCCGCCAAGTACCACCACAAGCCTGAGGGCACCATCACCATCAGCTGCCAGGAGCTGCCCCACGACTACGAGTTTACCGTTCGCGATGATGGGCCCGGAATTGCGCCGCAGTTTCACGAGAAGATATTTCTGATGTTTCAGACCCTGCGCGACCGTAACACGGCCGAAAGCACGGGCATCGGCCTGAGCATCGTCAAGAAAATTCTGGACGAACAAAAAGCCAGTATTCGGGTAGATTCTCAGGAAGGCGAGGGTACGGCCTTTATCTTTACGTGGCCGAAGCAGCCCACCTCCGTGGCTCAGCCCGCACTTTAACCAGTGCGGGCCTAGCCTTACTCCTTCCCTTATGCGTTCCGTTCTGTTAGTTGAAGACGACTTTTTTGACACCATGACGGCCCAGAAAGCCTTCGAGCGTTTCAACGTGCCGCACAAGCTGTACACGGCTTTCAACGGTATTGAAGCGCTTGATTTGCTGCTGGGCCGCAACAATGTGGAGCCCATTCGGCCGCTGCCCGAAGTTATTCTGCTAGACCTGAACATGCCCAAAATGAATGGGCATGAGTTCTTGGCCGAGCTGCGCAGCATGCCTGAGCTAAGCCAGATTCCGGTGTTCATCACTACCACCTCGGGCATGGATGTAGACCGCCTCAGCGCGCAAAACCTGGGCGTAAGCGGCTACATTCTGAAGCCGCTTGATTTTGAAACCAGCACCGATATGGTTGACAGCATGAACCTGCTGGAGCAGCTGCTGAAATAGCCCGTTACCATATCAGGCTTACTGTAACCGGCGAGGTGCCCTGTATAGGGTGCCGCGCCGGTTTTTTGTTGGACAGCCCTACAACAGGCCTGGGCCTGTTCCCTGGTAGTAGTCGCACACCCGGCAGCCTTAGCCGTTGCAACCTCCCACCTACGAGGCCCTTCCGGGCTTACCCGCAGGCTGCGCTTGCCTGCTCTGCTGGCATACTACTCCTAGGGAGTTGTGCGTTAGAATGCAGTAGAAGATGCGCCCGCTCAAACAGGCAAAAACTGCGTGCAACTTTTAGCCGCATGGCACAATCCTGCGGTTGGCGGTGTCTCTGCGAAAGCAGTGGTTTGCTCCGGCCGTGCGCGCATTCTGCTTACATTTTTTAAGTTGCTTCCGGCTTCCTTGTGCAGCTCGGCGGCTTGGTGGGCGCTCTTCACCATATTTCCACCTCCCGCCTGGCTTTTTTGGTTTCTTGCTACCTTAAGTTCCTATATGCAGCTCCGCTCTCTCCTATTAGCCGTGCTCTGCACGCTCACTGTTCCGGCCCTGGCCCAGCAGACGCCCCGGCAGCTTAATACGCTTCCGGGGGCTCCTACCCCACCTCCGGCTACCACGCCCGCCGCACCCGCCGTTACGGCCTCACCGGCGGCAGCACCGGCACCTACCGCCCTCCCCCCGACACTGCCCGCCGGGTAGCGGCCCAGCCGCGCACTTTGGCGGCGCCACCCGTACTGCCCGATTCAGTGCAGCAGCAGCAACGGCGTCAGCAAATGGCCCTGCCGCCGGCCAATACCACCCGCTACGCCGTAGGCCTGAAAAGCGGCCAGGTAGTGCGTGGGTATGATGTGGAGATTAAGCAGCCCGTATTTGGGCGCAGCTTCCTGCTCGTGGATGGGCAGCAGCGCCTTGACCTGGACCAGGTGCGCTACTACGAAGACGAAACCGGCTTTTATGTGCGTACCACGCTCCCGGGCCGCTCCAACCGCGAGTCGACGCTGCGCCGCGACCGGGTGGGGCGCATCAGCCTGTACTCCATCACCAGCACGCAGTACATGAACAACCCATATGGCGGCTTTGGCGGGTATGGCCGCTACGGCTACGGTGGGTACCCGTATGGCGGCTACCCCTACGGTGGCTACCGCACCGTAAAAACCGACTATTTCAGCAAGGATAACGGCCCCATTGAAAATCTCACCCTCAAAAACCTGCAGCTAGCTACCGCCGACAACCCCGGCAGCGTGAAACTGCTGCAGGATGCCCGCCGCTACCAGACCTACACCACGCTCAGCTACATTGCGGCGGGGGGGCTGATGCTAGCCGGTACGTTTTCTAGCTTTGGCGGCAGCAACGGCTTTGCCGTATCGCCGCTGGTGTACGCGGCCATTCCGCTGGCTATTGTGCCGCTGGTAATTGGTGGCAAGCAGCAGAACAACATCAAGCAGGCTATTCTGCTTTATAACCGCGGGCAGTAGCCAGCCACCTACTGCGGCCCCTCACCCCCACCTGGCCTGGCCCGGGTGGGGTTTATTTTTGCGCTTTTCTTAACCTCCAAGGCGGTTCTGAGCGTAGGCAAGTTCGTGAAGCCTGCCCCCACCTCCCCCGCCGATTTAGATGCCCGCCGCGAACTGGCCCTCTGGGCTCACGAGCTGCTGTGCGCTGAGTACGGGGCACCGTTCCGGTTTTTCAGCACCAAGGATCCGCTCAGTGAGCTGATCAGCGCCCTGCTCTCGCACCGCACCCGCAACCAGGACTCGCACAAAGCCTACCAGCAGCTGCGGGCGCGGTTTGACACCTGGGATGCCGTGCGCGATGCCCCCACTGAGGAGGTACAGGAAGCCATTAGCCCCTGCACCTGGCCTGAGCAGAAAGCCCCCCGCCTGCAACATGTGTTGCGCGAGGTAGGCCAGCGCTGCGGTGGCCCCTGCAACCTGGAGTTTCTGGCCGATATGCCTATTCCGGAAGCGCGGGCCTGGCTGGAGGCTCTGCCCGGCGTAGGGCCCAAAACCAGCGCCGCCGTACTACTCTTCAGCAATCTGCGCCGCCCGGCTATGCCCGTAGATAGCCACCACCACCGGGTGGCTCAGCGGCTGGGCTTAATTGGCCCCAAGGTAGGCGAGGCGGCGGCCCATGCGCAACTGGAAGCCTTGTTGCCGCCCGGTTGGGATGCCCAGCTCGTGTACGACCACCACGAGGCCCTTATGTTTCATGGGCAGAAGTGCTGCTATTTCCATACCCCCGCCTGTGGGCGGTGCGTGTTGCTGGAGCGCTGCCCCACTGGCCAGGCCCGCACCAACCAAAGCGCCGCGCCGGCGCTGTTGTAATTTTAAGTAGTTTGGCCGGTGCCTGCTGCGCACCGCGGCAGTATCTTCTCTCTTCTGAAAATAAGTCATGAAACAGACGTATGGCCTACCGGCCCTGCTTTCCATCTTCATTCCTGGCCTAGGCCAGTTGGTAAAAGGCCAGTTTATTAAGGCTTTCCTGATTTGGGCTATTGGCGGCGTGTTAGGTTTCCTGCTGGCCTGGACGCTGGTAGTTCCCTTCCTGATCTGGGCCTGGAACGTGTACGACGCGTACAACTCGCCTGCCTGATTGTCGGCAGTGCCAGTTCTTCACCTGAAAGCCAAGCCTAACGCCCAGGCCAACCAGCTCTCGGTAGCGCCCGATGGCACCATCACGGTGCGGTTGAAAGCGCCGGCGCAGGATGGCAAAGCCAATGCGTGTCTACTAGCCTACCTAGCTGAGGTGTTTGGGGTGACCAAAGCAAACCTTACGCTGGTTTCGGGCCACACGGCCCCGTTCAAGAAAGTAGACGTTGCGGGCCTGACCGAGGAAACGTATCGCGCTACGCTGGAGCGGTATCAGGGGGCCTAGGCCACTGCTTACAACTTGCGTCATTGGGGAACCGTACGTGAGGGACAAGACCTACCCGTACTCTACTCCCCTCACGTATGCATTTTCCTACCTGGGCCGTGGCTGGCTTCTGGGGCCTGGTATCAGGCTCTGCTTTGCTGATTGGCGCGGCCATTGGCTACTTTCTGCACGTTCCGCAACGCCTAGTGGCCGCCATCATGGCATTTGGCAGCGGCGTGCTTATCTCCACCCTCTCCCTGGAGCTCATGGAAGAGGCCTACAAAAAAGGCGGCTTTGATGCTACGGCAATTGGGTTTGTGGGAGGCGCGGCAGTGTACACGTTTGCCAACTGGCTGCTGGCCCGCCAGGGCGCTAAGCACCGCAAACGCTCCGGCGACCAGCAAAAGCACGAACGCGCGGCGGTGCAGTCGGGTGAGAAAGCCGGAGCCGATAATGGTGACGACAACGGCATGGCCCTGGCAATTGGTGCCCTGCTCGATGGTATTCCAGAGAGCATTGTTATTGGCTTGAGCATGCTGGCCGGGGGCGCCGTGAGCATGGTAGCCGTGGTGGCCATCTTCCTCTCTAACCTGCCCGAAGGCCTTTCCAGCGCAGCGGGAATGAAAAAGGCCGGCCGCTCGCCGCAGTATGTGTTGCTGCTATGGGCCGGCATTATGATCATTTCGGGCATATCGTCTTTGCTGGGCTATACTATTTTCAGCGGCTTCTCGGAGAATACCGTGGCCGCAACCATGGCCGTTTCTGCCGGTGCGGTGCTGGCCATGATTGCCGACACCATGATTCCGGAAGCGTTTGAAGTTGCCCACAACTTCACGGGTCTGATCACAGTGCTAGGCTTCCTCGTATCCTTCGTGCTGAGTAAAATGGGAAGCTAAGCTGGGAAATAGTGATAAAGTAATGAAGTGATAATTGGGTGATGAAGTAAGCTGTCATTGCGAGCGGAGCGAAGCAATCTTTCCTATTAGCAGCGGAAAGCCTCAAGACTAGAAAAGCCCTTACGCCCGTCATGGGGCTAAGGGCTTTTGAATAGGGCAAGGGTAGTAGAAAACTAAAGACTGCTCCGCTCGCAATGACAGCTTACTTCATCATTTCATTACTCTATCACTCCATCATCACCTCACTAAATCACTGAACCACTAAATCACTATTTCACTACTCCCTTCGTAGCTTGCGGTATCAGATAGAGCATCCGCTATGGCCCTTCCCCCCGATCCTGCTGCTATTCAACCGTTATTAGAAGCCCTGGCTTTTTCACCCGATAACCTGGCGCTACGCAAGCACGTGGCGGGCTTGCTGCTGCAAAGCGGGCGCCTGCCCGAAGCGGAAGAGCTCTACCGCACCGGCCTACGCCAGGCCCCGCAGGATGCCGACCTGCAGCTTGGCCTGGCCGAGGCGTACGCTGGCCTGCGCAAAACCTCCGCGGCGTTTGTGGTGGTAGAAGAACTACTGGCAGCCCAGCCCGAACATGCCCGCGCCCACCTCCTCCATGCCCGCCTGCTGGCCGATACCGACCAGCTACCAGCCGCCGTTGAGGCCTACCAAACAGCCTTAGCCCACAACCCTACCCTGGAGGATGCCGACCTAGCCGCCCGCCTGCGCGGCCGGGCACCTGCTCAGGGCAGCGCACAAGGGTACCCTGCCGCCCCCGACGACCTCATCAATGAGCAAGCCCTGTTTGGTGGCCTGGAGCGGCCCAGCATCAACTTCTCAGATGTGGGCGGCATGGAAAGTCTGAAGGAGGAAATCCGCCTCAAGATCATTCATCCGCTGCAATACCCTGACCTGTACAAAGCCTATGGCAAAGCCACAGGCGGCGGACTGCTGCTCTATGGCCCGCCTGGCTGCGGCAAAACCTACTTAGCCCGCGCCACGGCCGGTGAGGTAAAAGCCTCGTTTATCCACGTTGGCATCAACGACATCCTGGATATGTGGCTGGGCAATAGTGAGCGAAACCTCCACCAGATATTCGAGCAGGCCCGTTTGCAGGCACCGTGCGTGTTGTTTTTTGACGAGGTAGATGCCCTGGCCGCCAACCGCCACGACCTGCGCCAGAGCGCCGGCCGCACCGTCATCAACCAGTTCCTCTCGGAGCTCGACGGTGCTACCCGCTCCAACGAAGGCGTGCTCATCATGGCCGCTACCAACGCGCCCTGGCAGCTCGATGGGGCCTTCCGCCGCCCCGGCCGCTTCGACCGCATTCTGCTGGTAACGCCCCCCGATGAGCCCGCCCGCGCCGCCGTGCTGGAGCTACTGCTGCGCGAGAAGCCCGTAGGCCAGTCGGTTAACCTGCCCAAGCTAGCCGCTCAAACTGCCGGCTACTCCGGCGCCGACTTAAAGGCTGTGGTAGATGTGGCCATTGAGAGCTGCCTGCGCGAGTCGATGAAGGCCGGCAAGCCGCTGCCACTGGAGCAGCGCCCCCTGCAGGATGCCATCGGGAAAGTGCGCCCCAGTACGCGCGAGTGGTTTGCCACAGCTAAAAATTACGCCCTTTACTCCAACGAAGGCGGCCTCTACGACGACATTTTGGTGTACCTCGGCATTAAAAAACCTTCGGCGTAAGCTTATTTACCCTTCAGCATGGATCACGCTGCAACCGACCGCTGGCAGAACGCGGTGCGGCACTTGCTGCACATAAACCGGCCTGAGCAAGCGGAGCAGCTAGTACGGCGCCGGCTGGCGCATCACCCACAGGAAGCGTATGCGCATGTGCTATTAGCGCTAACTATACTGAATCAGAAGGGGCGCTTAGCGGAGGCTATTCCGGTGCTTCAGGATGCTATTGCGCTAAACCCTCAAAGCAGCGATGCACAGTATTTCAATAGTGTGGCACTGCTGCGCGGTGGGTATTCAGAGGAAGCTTTACAGGCAATTGACGAAGCACTGCGCTTACATAGCTGGAGTGCGACTTACTTGGGGCACAAGGCGGTTATACTAAACACCCGCGATCAGCCTAAAAAGGCGTTGGAGGCCACAACTATAGGCTTGCAAATACACCCAGGGCATGATGAATGCCTGTATCAACGCATCCTAGCCCTCCAAAAACGTAGAAAATATAAGAAAGCGACCCTCGTCATAGCCCAATTAGCCTACTGGCATCCTGATTCTGCCTTAACTCATTTCCTTTTAGGCGAAGATGCCATGCGAGCCCAGGAGCTTGAGAAGGCGGAAAAACACTTGCGAGAGGCGCTGCGGTTGCACCCCACTCACACGCAAACGCAGCGGAGTTTGCTGCACGTAAAGGTACAGCTCGGGGAGCAAGCGTATCGGCAGCATCAACCAATGGAAGCAAATCAACACTTTCTGGAGGCGTGGCAGCTCTCCCCAGGTAATGAGGCGGTTCGTAGTAACTTAGAGCAATTGGCCAAAGAAAGCTTCTGGCTGAAACGGCAGTTGCTACGCCTCGATGCAAAGTCGGCAAGTATACATGAGCAAATTGCCAACCATAGCAATAGGGCTACTTTTCAACTGTTCTTTATACTGGTTCCACTGGTTTGCCTGTTTTGCATTCCACTGATTCTGTTATCCTGCTACGCAGCCGTACAATGGCGCTGGCACCCTACGGTACGTATGCTCAATAAATCGTCGCGAAAAAGCTTTACCGAACGGGTTCTGCCAATAGTCGCACTTGGCGCCACTCTAATAGGTCTAGTGGTTTCTATTTGCTATTGGATGGCTGTATAGTTGCTATGTTTTTACCCCTATACTGCGTTTCATTTACGGTATCCGCTTGACGTACCATAGCAATTGCCGTCGTTTATTACTGTATCGCCTGCTACTCACCTAATGGAACAACCCAACTGGCCCGACCGAATCTTACTACTGCTTCGCCAGGGCCGCGCCGTGCAGGCGGAGCAGGAACTGCACCGGGTATTGCACGACGACCCCAACGATGCCCATGCCCACGCCCTGATGGCGCTGGCCCTGTTGGAGCAAACCCGCGCAGAAGAGGCCCTTACGCACGCCCAAACTTCCGTAGGCCTCTCGCCGGAGCATGACTTTGCTTACTACCTGCTGAGTCTGACCCACCAGCGCCTGCAGCACCCTGCTGAGGCGCGCGAGGCCATTGAGCAAGCCCTTTCCCTCGACCCTACTGACCCCAACTACCACCATACGTTGGGCATTTTGCGCTTCACGCAGGGCCAGTGGGCCGCCGCCCTGCGCGCCGCCGAAATGGGCCTGGCCTACGACCCCGAGCACGTAGACTGCCTGGGGCTGCGGGCCCGCTGCCTCGCCCGCCTGGGCCGCTCCGATGATGCCGCCAGCTCCCTTTCCCAGGCCCTGCACTATGACCCCGATGATGCCGGCACCCACGCCGACGCCGGCTGGGTAGCACTGGAAACCGGTAAGCACAAAGAGGCGCTGGAGCATTTTCGGAACGCCCTGCGGCTGGCTCCTACCTCTGAGTACGCTCGCAGTGGCCTCGTTGAAGCCCTGAAGGCGCGCTACTGGCTGTACCGGGCCTTTCTGCGGTTCACAGTCTGGAGCGAAAACCTGAACGGGGTAACCCGGCGGGTGCTGTTCGTGGGCCTTTACATTCTGGTGCGCTTTGTGCCGCTCCTGCTGCCGCTGTATCTGCCGCTGGTATTTATGAGCTGGTTCGCCGATCCGTTATTCAATGGTTTGCTCCTGCTCAACCCCTATGGCCGCCATGCCCTCTCCCCTGAACAGCGCCGCCAAGCGCTGGGCTTTGGGGTAGTGCTGGTGGCCGCTACGGCGGCGTTTACGGTTTCGGCACTGGCCCACCAGGCTTGGCTGGGCGCCATAGGCCTGGGCTTGCTGGCGGCCATTTTCCCGCTGATGGTGACGCTGCGCCCCCGTGCCCCTAAACGGACGCAGCGCTGGGCAATGGCCGCTACAGTAGCCTTGGTGCTGCTAGGCCTGTTAGGAGGCGGACTGCAACTGGTTGCTCCGGATTCGCAGGCGCATACCGGCGTCATGGGTCTGCTGTTTATTATCTGGCTGCTGTTTATCTGGACGATGGCGCTGAGTTAAGTCCCACTGCTGTTTGCCAGACTTAATTACATATGAAAAGGCCACCGGTTTCCCACCCGGTGGCCTTTTCTTCCCACGCTACTTTTACTTGTACTTCCTCACGGGCTAGCGGCCCAAACCGGGCTCAGAAGCTGATTTATGCGTTTAACACCTCTGGTTCGCGGCGGTACGTGCGCTCAAAGGCCTCGTCAATGTGGTAGGTAGATTCTTCGTGCTGGCTTAGGTCGAGGCCCAGTTCCTCTTCCTGCAGCTTCACACGCAGCCCAAAGATGCGGTCGGTAACTTTCAGCAGCACCCAGGCGCCCACGAAGGAGTAAGACACCACAATCACGAGGCCCAGCACGTGGTACCCAAACAGGCTGGTTTTGCCGTAAAACAACCCATCGTTGGCGGCGAAAACGCCCGTGAGCAGCATACCTACAATACCCCCGAGGCCATGACAGGGGAACACGTCCAGGGTGTCATCAATGGTGGTGCGGCTGTTTTGCCAGTGCACGGCGGCGTGGCTTACCAGAGCCCCCACCACCCCAATCAGAATGCTTTGGCCATAGTCAACGTAGCCAGCGGCGGGCGTAATGGCCACCAAGCCTACCACCGCGCCCGTGCAGGCCCCCACGGCCGTAGGCTTGCCGCCCCGCACAATTTCTACCAGAATCCAGGCCATGAGCGCAGCGCCGGAAGCCAGGTTGGTGTTTACAAACGACACGGCTGCCAGCTCATTCGCGCCCAGCGCCGAGCCGGCATTGAATCCAAACCAGCCAAACCACAGCAGCCCCGTACCCAGCAGTACGTAGGGCACGTTGGGGGTTGAAAAAGATGTAGGACGCAGATTAGCGGAGCGGCGCCCCAGCACCATGGCGCCCGCCAGCGCAGCCACACCCGCCGAGATGTGCACTACGGTACCGCCGGCAAAGTCCAGCACGCCCCACTTATGCAGAAAGCCCTCGGGGTGCCAGGTCCAGTGGGCCAGGGGACAGTAAATGAACAGGCTAAACAGCACCATAAATGCCAGGTACCCTTTGAAGCGCACCCGCTCAGCAAAAGAACCCGTGATGAGGGCCGGCGTGATGATGGCAAACTTGAGCTGAAACGCGAAATAGAGCACAAACGGGATGCTGGCCGCAAACGCCGGGTTTGGGGCCGTGCCCACGTTGCGCAGCATGGCAAACGTGAAAGGATTGCCAATGAGCCCGTGCCAGGAGTCGCCGTAGCAAAGCGAGAACCCCACAAAGTAAAACAGCACCGATATCACGCCCAGCGCCACAAAGCTCTGCAGCATAGTACTGATGACATTCTTGGGCCGTACCATTCCGCCATAGAAGAACGATAAGCCCGGCGTCATGATCAGCACAAAGGCGGTGGCCGTAAGCATCCAGGCTACATCGGCAGCGTTGAGCGTACCGGGGGCTGCGGCTGGGTGGGGCACCTGAGCCACTGCCGCCAGAATAGCAAGGCCTAGCAGCGCAATCAGTGTGAACAAACTATAACTAGGCCGGAGAGCTGATTTAGCATATCCCATTTTGATGCATTTTTCGTTATACCCCCTATTTTACAAAGGCAATATAAGCCAACGACGATAATTTTAGCATAGAACACTATGAAATTTAAAGCCGAATTTCATGAATGCAGTATTTATTCTTCAATATGACTTAAAATAATTACCCCGCTTATTAGACTAATAACTCAGAGGTAGGCCTAACGAGCAGACGATTGCTCAAGGTGTTCTTGTGAGGGTTGCCTTCGATCAGCATGACTCATCTTTGTGATGCAGCAGCTTTATAGCCTTAGGGTTTAGCTTATGGTAGCCTTTCTGGGGCTGTGATAAGCTCATTTTGAGCTGCGCCTGTTAGTGCCATTCTCAGACAAGCTGGCTGACTTGGTTGGCCATAAAACGGACTGGCCTACAACATCTATGTAGATGCTGTAGGCCAGTCTGGGGCTTGGGTAGGTTGTGGAAAAGGGTGTTTACTGCTTAATAATGCCCCTCCACGTTGTCGAGGTATTTCTGGCCGGAGCCGGTATTGAGCAGCAGGATTTGCTCTTCGGGGCGCAGCCAGCCGGTTTCCAGCAATTGACGGGCTGCCATCCAAACGGCAGCGCCTTCGGGCGCTACAAACATGCCTTCCAGGCGCGCCAGCTCCCGCATGCCTTCCAGCATCTGCTCGTCGGTGATGGCTACGGCTAAACCATTTGATTCATCGAGAACCTGCAGCATCAGTGGCTCACCGAGGGGGCGGGGCACCGCCAGGCCGTTGGCAATGGTGGGCTGGCCTACGTAGCTGTGGCAGTTGGTTTGGTGGCCGGCGCGGGTTTCTACCAACGGACAGCAATTGGCCGACTGTACTGCTACCATGCGGGGCAGCTTAGCGTCGGCGGGAAGCCAGCCCAGGGCCTGCATTTCGCGCAGCGCTTTCCAGATGCCGATAAGGCCGGTACCGCCGCCAGCGGGGTAGAGCAATACGTCGGGCAACGTCCAGTTAAGCTGCTCGGCTAGCTCATAGCCCATTGTTTTCTTGCCCTCCAGGCGGTAAGGTTCCTTCAACGTCGATACATCCAGCAAGCTGTTATCGGCGTTGAGTTCCCGCACGCGGGCGGCGCAGTCGTTGATCAGGCCATCTACCAGGTGTACTTCGGCCCCGTACCAGTAGCACTCCTCTTTAAATGCTTTGGGCGTGTGGCTGGGCATGGCCACCACGGCCCGCATGCCGGCCCGGGCGCAGTAGGCGGCCATGGCCACGCCCGCGTTACCGGCCGTCGGGATGATACAGCCCGTAACGCCCAGCTCCTTGGCTTTCGATATAGCCATGCTCAGTCCGCGGGCCTTGAAAGACCCCGTGGGGTTCAGGCCCTCATCCTTCAGGCGCAAATCACGCAGGCCGTAGCGGCTGGCCAGGCGCTGGAGTGGCAGTATAGGCGTCCAGCCTTCACCCAGGCTTACGCGGTTGGCATCATCAAGCAGGGGCAGCAGGGAGCGGTAGCGCCACATGGAGTTTTCGGCGCGCTCAATGCCCGTTGCGCGGGTCAGGGGCTCGTGCAGATCGTAGTGGGCTACCAATGGCTGCCCGCAGCACGCGGATACCCGCTGGAGTTGGAAGGCCGAGTAAGGCGTATCGCAGGCGGCACAGTGCAGATCCTGCAGGCGAGTTTGGGTGTCGAGGAGAGTTTGCATAACGGAGAGTTCAACGCAAAACTCTTCGGCTGCTATTCCTAAAACAAACGGCTATTTGGAATAGGCTATTCCTTTCTGGAATAATAGCGCCGGGCAAACTGCACGAAATCTTTGTAGGGCACATTGTTCTCGGTGCCCTTGCGCTGCACAAAGTCAAAGTGCCGCACCAGGTTCAGGTCCCGCACGCGTACTTCCATTAGCTCCCCCGAGGCCAACTCCTTCATCACCGCCTGGCGGGGCAGGAAGGCCAGGCACGTATCTACGCGCACAAAGTTTTTGAGCGCCTCAGTGCCGCCCAGCCGCACTTTCACGGGCAAATCGGTGGCCTTAATCTGCTTTTCGGCCAGGGCTTCTTCCAGCACCGCCAGGGTGCCGGAGCCAGCTTCGCGCAATGCTACCGGCACGCGCAGCAAGTCCCGCGCCTCCAGCTCCTGCCGGTACAGTGGGTTGCGGCCCGAGCATACGGCTACTACTTCATCGGTGAGCAGCGGCGTGTAGGTTACGTTACTGACTTTGTGAATTCCCTCAATGATGCCGAGGTCAATCTCATGGTCCAGCAGGGCCTTCAGAATATTCTCGGAGTTGCGGTTTTTGAGCGTGAGCTGGGTGTTTGGGTACTGACTTAGGTAAGCAGATAGCACCGGCGGAATCACGTAGAGCGAGATGGTAGTGCTGGCCCCGATAACCATGTGCACCTGGGGTGAGAAGTCGGGGCTGAGCTCCGTAAACTCCTGGTGCAGCTCATGCTGCAGCTGCTTTGCTACCAGCAGCTTGCGGTAGAGCAGCTCACCGGCTGGCGTAAGCACCACGCTGTTGCCGAGGCGCTCAAACAGGCCAGTTTTATAGTGTTCTTCCAGCGCCTTCACCTGCTTGCTCACCGCCGACTGGCTCAGGAACAGCGTTTGCCCCGCCTTGGTAAAGCTGAGCTGGCGAGCCACTTCCAGAAATATTTCGTGTGGGTGGGAAAGCATGGCCTAAGCCTGTTCAGAGGGAAGGAAGATGAACGAAAGTAGAAGAATATGATGTATCGGGAGTCTGGTATGCCACTAAAAGGCTGACTTACCGAGCATGTGGCGCGCCAGGCCATAGGCTCTGAAGCATCTCTACCTTTCGTTGCTTAACTCACCGTCCGGCTTGGTCTGGCGTCTGCTTTTCTAAGCCAGCACTCAGGTACCTGTCTGAAGTTTGCACAGCCGACTGGCCTAGAGTCCCAGGATTGCGGCATAGGCTCCATTTACCACCTCGGCCATGCGCTTAAAGTCAAGCGTTTCAATGGTGTCGGAGGGCAGGTGGTAATGGGGGTTGCGCAGGAAGGAGGTGTCGTTGATCATGATGGCCTCGTAGCCATATTTCCAGTAGTTGCGGTGGTCGGAGAGGCCCGCCAGGCCCATTTCGGCGGGCAGGTTGATGCGCTGCACATCAATGTTGGCCTTGGTTTGCATGAGCGCCTGCACGCGCTCCGTAAACTCCTCCTGGCCGGTGCGGCCCACTACCGTGATGAAGTTGCCGGTGTTGGGGTAAAGCGCTGCCAGCTGCTCGTTGGGGAAGCGCTGGGAGCCCGGCTCATCCTGGAAGTAGCCAATCATCTCGTAGCAGAGCATGGCACGCACGGCCACGCCCGCCTCATGCAGGGACTTGGCGTGCACGGCGCTGCCCATGTATTGGGTAGCGAAGTAGGGCGGTTCCTCGTTGGGGTAGGCCACCAGCTCCACGCGGTACTTCAGGTTGGAGCCGTAGATGTGCAGCAGGCGCGCAGTTTCCAGCAGGCCCGCCACGGCGCTGGCGTTATCGTCGGCGCCGGGCGTATCGCCGCACACATCGTAGTGGGCGCCCACCACCAGGCGGGGCGCATCGCGGGAGCCAAACGCCAGAATGATGTTTCGGTACTCGCGCCCATCGGCCTTAAACGCTTGCTCCTCCACCCCACCGTCTTCTATTTCCAGCTTCTCAAATTCAGTTTTTATGTAGTCGGCGGCCTCGTTTAGCGAGCGTAAGTTGCGGTAGTGGCGGGCAGGTTTGAGAGAAGTCAGGAACTTCACATCAGCATAGAGTCGGTTTTGATCAGCACCCATAATATGGTCAGGTTGGGAAGATAGCGCAGCAAAAGACGGAGGACTGCACCGCAAGCGGGTTTGTTCACGGGCCACACAACTCAGCAGATGGAGTAGTCTGGCGAGGAGGCTTTGCAGAAGACGCCTACTCTCTAAACGAGCGGCGGGCCGATATGGCTAACCAATTCTCTCTCCCTACCTTACGGCCCAGAACCTACTGACCCAGCTATGGCGCTTGCTTATCACCGGATCATTGTCAAAATCGGTTCCAACGTCCTGACCCAGGCCAACGGCCTCCCCGATCAGTCGCGCATAGCCCACCTGGTAGAGCAGATTGCCGGCCTGAAAAAGCAGGGCAAGGAAGTTATTGTGGTGTCGTCGGGGGCGGTGGCGGCGGGCCGCAGCCTGGTGCAGGTCCCGGAAAAGGCCGATGCCGTGACCAGCCGGCAAGTGCTGGCCGCCGTGGGCCAGGTAAAGCTGCTGGCCACCTACGCCGAGCTGCTAGGCCACCACGAGCTGCTCTGCGCCCAGGTGCTGGTGACCAAGGAAGATTTCCGCGACCGGCAGCACTACCTGAACATGCAGAACTGCTTCCGGGCGCTGCTGCAGAACAACATCATCCCCATTGTAAATGAGAACGATGTAATTTCCGTCACAGAGCTGATGTTCACTGACAACGACGAGCTGGCCGGCCTCGTGGCCTCTATGCTCAACGCCGATGCCTTGCTGATTCTGAGCAATGTAGACGGCATCTTCAACGGCAACCCTCAGGACCCGGCCGCCGAGCTTATCCCGGAAATTGAGCTGACTACTACCAGCTTCTCGTCGTTCGTTACCACCCAACGCTCACAGTTTGGGCGCGGCGGTATGATTACCAAGTGCCACATGGCCCACAAGGTGGCGCAGCTGGGCATTGCGGTGCACATTGCCAACGGCAAAACCGAGAATATTCTGCCCCGCCTGCTCAACCAGGAAGTAGTAAATACGCGCTTCCTGCCCAACAAAACGGCCTCCAGCAAGAAGAAGTGGATAGCTCATTCTGACCTGGCCGCGAAAGGTGCCGTGCAGATCAACGCGGGGGCCAAAGCTGCCCTTACGGCCACCGGCAAAGCTACCAGCCTGCTACCCGTGGGTATTCTGGGCATTGTGGGCACTTTCCAGAAAGGCGACATCATCCGGATTCTGGATGAAACCAGCAAACCCATAGGCCTAGGCATGGCCGAATACAGCTCCGATAAAGCACTCGAACGGCTGGGCCACCAAAACCAGAAGCCCTTAGTCCATTATGACTACCTGTTCTTGACGGCTGATATCAGCTAGCACTACGCGCTACAAATCATTGGCTATGCACTTACAAGATACTTTTCGGGCCACTCAACACGCTAGCCGGGCCCTAGGCCAGGTCTCGGCCGAAAGCATGCGAACGGTGTTGCTAGACTTAGCAGCCGCCGCCGTGGCGGAAACACCATTTTTGCTGGCGGAGAACGAGAAGGACCTGGCCCGTATGTCTCCCGACGACCCCAAGTACGACCGACTCCAGCTTACCGCCGCTCGCATAGCAAGCATTGCCGAGGATATTCGGAACGTAGCGGGGCTACCCTCACCGCTAGGCCAGGTCTTGCAGCACCAGACCCTGCCCAATGGCCTCGACCTTTCCAAAGTGCGAGTGCCACTCGGCGTGGTGGGCGTCATTTACGAAGCCCGCCCCAACGTGACCTTCGATGTGGCGGCGCTGTGCCTGAAAACCGGCAACGCCTGCCTGCTCAAAGGGGGCAGTGATGCTGCTCATTCCAACCTGGCCATCAGCACCGTAATCCAACGGGTGCTAGGCCACCACGGCCTCAACGCAAAAAGCGTCACGCTCCTGCCCCCCGACCGCCAAGCTACGGAAGCCTTGCTGCAGGCCATTGGCTACGTCGATGTGCTGATTCCGCGTGGCAGCCAGCAGCTGATTGACTACGTGCGCCAACACGCCAAAGTACCCGTCATCGAAACCGGCGCCGGCATCGTGCACACCTACTTTGATGAAACCGCCGACCTAGCGAAAGGTCAGGCCATCATCGTCAATGCTAAAACCCGCCGCGTCAGCGTCTGCAACGCCCTTGACTGTTTGCTGGTACATGAGGCGCGCATAGCGGATTTACCTGAGTTGTTGGCGCCCCTAGGCCAATCGGGAGTGCTGGTTTATGCTGATACCCAGGCCTATGAAGCCCTCACCAACAATTACCCAGCTGAGCTGCTGCAACCCGCCACCGAGGAGCACTTTGGCACTGAATTCCTCTCCCTGAAGCTGGCCATCAAAACTGTAACCGGCCTAGAGGAAGCCCTAGGCCACATTGCTGTCCACAGCTCCAAGCACAGCGAGGCCATCATCTCAGAAAATGCCGCCCATATTGAGCAGTTCCTGAACCAGGTAGATGCCGCCGCCGTGTACGCCAACGCCTCCACCGCCTTCACCGACGGCGCTCAGTTTGGCCTCGGCGCCGAAATTGGTATCAGCACCCAGAAGCTCCACGCCCGCGGCCCTATGGCCCTGGAAGAACTCACTAGCTACAAGTGGCAGGTCAGAGGTAATGGGCAGGTGCGATGACCCCACCCCCGGACCCTCTCCTCGGGGAGAGGGGTGCCAGACGTCAGCAATGAACAAAGAGGAATTAGGAATGAGTAATAGCTTCACGACTTGCTATTCATTGCTTATTCCAATCAGAACGCACCCCTCTCCCCGAGGAGAGGGGCTGGGGGTGAGGTCACCCCACCAAATCTTGCAACAGCGCATGCCCTTCCGGCCACAGCCCTAAACCAGACTCAGAGTTGATATGGCCTAGCGCACCCACATTCACAAACCGACTGCCCCATGCCTGCGCTAGCTGCTGCGCACGCTCCAGGGTCATATACTCATCCGTAGTACTAGCTACAACAATACTTGGGAATGGCAGGCGCGCCAGCGGTATGGGCGCAAAGTTTACTACCTCCGGTGGCATGTCAGAACGGTCTACATCGGCGGGAGCAACCAGTAGTGCCCCTTTGATGCGGTGCTGCGTGGTGCCAGCCCAGTGCGCAATGGTAATGCAGCCCAAGCTGTGGCCTACTAGCACCACGTCAGGACCAGCCGCGGCTATAGCATCTTCCAACGTCTGTACCCAATCCGCCTGGATAGGACAGTCCCAATCATGCTGCTGGACACGTAGGTAGCCGTAGTGATGCTCCCAGTGAGTTTGCCAGTGTTCGGGGCCAGAATTACCCAGGCCGGGCACTATCAGAATGGCGGGTTGTTGCATGGACACGAAAGTAATAAGCTGCTCTACTAAGTTTATAGTCAAGGCCTAATTCCGGTGCATAAGCTACCAAAGCATTGAATGATTGGAGGCATTGGGTTTATCTGCTTCAAGCCCGCAAAGGCAAAGAAAGCACCGAGTCAAAAGGAGTGCAGCAGCCCATCCGCTTCGAGGATTACAATGCCATGCTCAGTAGCTCCCATGCACTAGTACACGAGGGAGATGCCTACGAAGCTATCCGCCGCATGGCCAAAACCGGTGGATACTTTCAGGCTGTGTGGAGTAAGAAGGCTTAGTTGCTTCAGTTGTACATGCTGCCGGAGTATGACATTTAAGTGTAGGTTACCTGAAAACCTTTGACTCTACTTTTTTCTGCCATTTACTAGGCATATAAATTCTTATATATCCTCTCCTCAATTTTTTAAGGACCATTATTTCCTTATTTAAAAGCACTATTTCACTAGTGTCCCCAATGAGGCTGATTTTATTACCCATGAGTTTATAATTAGCTGGATTGTAGACAACATCACCAGCAACAGTATTCATGTTGATAATTGTGGTTGAATCCAGATTCATATAATACATCAATTTATTATTTGCGGAAAATAACAAGGTAGAAGTAGGAATGCCTCGTCGCTTATCAGAATATGATCTGCCGGCCCATATGTCTAAATTGTATCTATTTAGACCATTATTAGAAGAAACAAGGTCCCAATACCTACCCTTCCCATTACCTGTTAGAATAGCTTCGCGTTTGTCTGATTTAGGTTGGTTGCAGCTTGTCATAGCAAGCGCATATAAGGCATAGAGCAACAAATAGCCACAGCGTAAAATCATCAGGTTCAGGTTGAATTTATCCCCACTCAAACCTATACAAAACCAGCTAACATTAACGTTTTTCTATACCTTCCGGCGTCTATCTAAGCTCCTCCCTATCCATGTTATTCCGTTCCGTTTCTCGCCTGCCGTTGCTGGTGCTGCTGGCATTGCTATGTGCGTGCTCTAATTCGGGCTCCGATGCCAGCCAGGACCCAAATGGTGAGGAAATTGACCCGTATCAGAATCTGGTGTTTCAGTTTGCGGATGCCGTAGCAGACAAGGACCAGCAAGACCGTTGGGATACGGTGCAGGTAGTGAAGTTTGATCCGGCCATGCGCGGCAAGTTCAAGTGGACTTCAGATCGGGAGCTGATTTTCTCGCCTACTACGCCGTTTAAACCCAGCACCGCTTTCACAGCCACTCTGCGCAAGGAGGCCCTGCCGGAAGGCAAGCGCAATGTAGAGCTGCCCGAGAACCGCCAGAAATTTCATACACCCTACTTGCAGTTGCAGGAGCCCCAGGCCTTCTGGGGCCGCTCAGAGCGGGCGGCAGGCACCGCCGAAATGCGCGTGGAGCTACCCTTCAACTACAGCGTGAAGCCCGCCGATGTGAAGCCCCTACTCCGTGTGACGCAGGATGGGCAGCCCGTAGCTTTTGACGTTTCCGGGGAGCCGGGCCAGGTAGTGCGCGTGAGCCTTAACCAGCAGGTGCGGCCCGGTAGCCCGCTCACGGTGGCGCTAGGCCAAGGCCTGCGCGCCCAGGGCAGCGACCAGGCTTCTACTTCCGAGTACGAAAAACAAGTACAAGTACCCGACCCCGAAGCGCTGGAAGTGCGCTCCATTACGGGCAACCTGCAAGCAGCTGACCCGGTCGTGACCATCCTGACCAACCAGCCGGTCACAACCGGCGACTTGCGTAACGCGCTGTCGGTGTCGCCGCAGGTGGCCTACGAGGTGGAGGAGTTGGAAAGCGGCTTCCGCCTCAAGGGCGGCTTCGAGGTGGGCAAAAGCTACCAGGTGAGCTTGCGCCAAGGGCTGCGCGGTGGCCTAGGCGGGCATTTGGGCGAAGATTTCACCCAGACGGTAAGCTTCTCCGATGAGCGGCCGACCATCAGCTTTGCCAGCGCCGAGAAGGCCATGTACCTCGACGCGCTCGGTGGGCGCAACCTGGGCGTGCGCATCAACGAGGTAGGCCAGGTGAAAGTGACTATTGCCAAGGTGTACGCTAACAACATTCAGCAACTGTTGCGCGGAGGCACCCAATACGGCTACGACGGCGAAGAATCTGGTGAGGAAGAGGTAAACGAGGAGGGCGGATACGTGGACCACTCCTACCAATACTACGACGTCGAGAACCTGGGCAACGTACTCACGGAGCGCACCTACACCGTGTCGGGGCTGCCGAAGGCGCAGGGGCTGCGGCTGCTGAATCTGAACCTGAAGGATCTGGAGTTTGCGGGTGGGCTGAAAGGCCTCTACATCATTAAGGTACAAGACACCGAGCGGCAGTGGCTACAGGTGAGCAAGTTGGTGGCTGTGTCGGATATCGGGCTGATTGTAAAGCAGGGCAAGGCCGGCAGCACGCTGGTATTTGCCAACTCCATCCGCAACGCCAAGGCCCTGAGCGGCGTGGAAATGCGCTTTATCAGCACCAACAACCAGGTGATGGGCACCGGCATCACCAACCGCGAGGGGGTAGCGAAATTTGACAGCACCGCCCAAAACGGCCGCTTCAAGCTAGGCATGGTGATGGCCCAGCAGGGCAACGATTTCACCTTCCTCGACCTGAGTCGCAGCCGCGTAGAAACCTCCCGCTTCGAGGTGGGTGGCCTACAGAGCAACGCCGCCCGCTACCAGGCCTTCCTCTACGGCGACCGGGACCTGTACCGCCCCGGCGACACTATCCAGACCAACACCGTCATCCGGACCGAGGACTGGCAAGCGCCGCCCAAGGGCCTACCAGTAAAGATTCGGCTGCTGCTGCCCACTGGCAAGGAGTACGCCAGCCTGCAAAAAACCCTGAACGCAGCTGGCTCCTTCGAGGCGCGCTTCCTGCTGCCCCCGGCCGTAATGACCGGCCTCTACACCCTGGAAGTACTCACCGGCAACGATGTGCTGCTGACCTCGCGCAAGCTCTCGGTGGAGGAGTTCATCCCCGACCGTATGAAAGTGACGGTGAAGGCGTCTAGGCCAATCGTGAAGCCCGGCCAAGCGGTGGAGGCGCAGATTACGGCCCAGAACTTGTTTGGCCCGCCTGCCGCCGACCGCAAATTTGAGGTGGAGTTTTCGCTCAAGGAAAAAGCTTTCCATCCGAAAAGCTACGCTGACTACACCTTTGCCATCAACAGTGGCGACAAGCAGCGCAGTGCTTATGGCGACCAGGTTTCCACACCCATTTCCGACCGCTTCGAGAAGACCACCCGCGAAGGCACCACCGATGTTGCGGGCCGCGGCACCGCCACCTATGAGGTGCCCGACTATAGTGACTTGGGCATTCTGGAAGGCGCAGCCTTTACGACAGTATTCGATGAAACCGGCCGCCCCGTTAACCGGCTGGCTACCTTCGAGGTGCAAACCCAGCCCGTGCTGTTTGGGATTCAACATATGGACGAACTGGTGCAGACCCGCCAGGCCCTACCGGTGCGGCTGGTGGCTCTCACGCCGGGCGGCACGCCTACCTCGGCCCAGGCCACGGTGCGCGTGGTGCGCCTGCTTTGGGAAACGGTGATTGAGCGTCAGGGCGGCCGCTACATCTACAACTCGCAGAAGCGCGAGCAGGTGGTACTGAGCCGTACCGTGACGGTAGCCAGCGGCGGCTCCGATGCCGGCTTGGGCTTTACGCCGACCTATTCCGGCGAGTATGAAATCAGGGTTTCTAGGCCAGGGGCCGTGACCTACGTGGCCCAGCGCGTGTACGCCTACGGTTACGGCGACACCCAGAGCAACTCCTTCGAGGTGAACAACGAGGGCGAGGTGACCATAGAGGCCGACAAGCCTAAGTACCAGCCCGGCGAAACCGCCAACTTGCTGTTGAAAACGCCCTTCCCCGGCCGCGTGCTCGTGACGGTGGAGCGGGACCGGGTGCTCGACCATTTCTACGTGAATACCGATGAGAAATCAGCCCGGGTGAGCATTCCTATCCGCACCGGCCACGTGCCCAACGTGTACGTAACGGCCACCGCCATCCGCGAAATCAAGGACAACCGCCTACCCCTCACGGTGGCCCGTGGCTTCGTGCCGCTCACGGTGGAGAAGCCCGGCGCCAAGCTGCAAGTGGCCATTAAAGCTCCCGCGCAAAGCCGCTCCCAAACCGCCCAAACCATTGAAGTAACCACCGCCCCCGGCGCCCAAGTGACGCTGGCGATGGTGGATGAGGGCATTCTACAGGTGAAGGATTACCGCACGCCCGACCCCTATGGCTACTTCTACCAGAAGCGCGCCCTGGAAGTACAGGCCTACGACGTGTACCCCTTCCTGCTGCCCGAACTGGGCACCAGCAGCACCGGCGGCGACGGCTACGACCTCTCGCGCCGCACCACGCCCGTGCCCAACCGCCGCGTGAAGCTGCTCGCAAAATGGAGCGGCGTGCTCACCGCCGATGCCAGCGGCAAGGTTCGCTACAAGCTGCAAGTGCCCCAGTTCAGCGGGGCCGTGCGCATCATGGCGGTGGCCTACAAGAACGACGCCTTCGGTTCCGCCGAGCACGCCATGCGCGTCGCCGACCCAGTAGTCATCAGCACTGCCCTCCCCCGCTTCCTCAGCCCCGGCGACACGATTGACGTGCCCGTAACGCTGACGAACACGACTAATAAGCCGATGAGTATTGGCGTTGGATTATCTACTAATAACCCTCTTATTAAAATTGTCGGATTAGACAATTCTAACTATTATCAAAAAGTCAACACTAACAAGGGCTTTCTGAAGCAAACAATAAGACTTTCTCCAAATACAGAAAAACGTGTATTGTTCAACTTGGCTTCTACTGAAATCGGTAACAGCAGTATCGAAGTAGTGGTCAAAGCATTTGATGTGACCTATCCGACTTACCCTGATCAAAAAGGATATCCCGAAACCTACACCGAAACCATTGAGCTACCCATCCGTCCTGCTTCGCCGCTGCAGAAGCGAACGGGAGCGGGTGTGGTGGCGGGCGGCACGGCCCAGCAGCTGAACCTGAAAACCGATTTCCTGCCCTCGTCGCTACGGAGCCAGCTGGTGGTGAGCCGCTCACCCATGACGGAATTTGCCAAAGACCTGCGCTACCTGCTGCAATACCCCTACGGCTGCCTGGAGCAAACCGTGTCGGCCGCTTTCCCGCAGCTGTACTACGGTGATTTGGCCGCCACGCTAGGCCAGAAAACGGGCAAGCCTGGCAAAGCAGGCCTGTTCAACCCCAACTACCACGTACAGGAAGCCATCCGGAAGGTGGAAGCCCAGCAGATGTACAACGGCTCCCTCAGCTACTGGCCCGGCGGCGACTACGACAACTGGTGGGCTACCACCTATGCCGCCCACTTCCTACTGGAAGCCCAGCAAGCCGGCTTCGATGTAAACAAAAACGTCCTCGACCGGGTGCTGCGCTACCTGCAAGCCCGCGTGCGCAAGCGCGAAACCGATACCTACAACATCATCCAGACCGGCGGCGTGATTCAGCCCGTGACGCTGGCCAAGAAGGAAGTGGCCTACTCCCTCTACGTGCTGGCCCTGGCCGGCCGCCCCGATGCCGTAGGCCTGAACTACTATAAAGCCAACCGCCCCCAGCTGGCCGAGGACTCGCGCTACCTGCTGGCGGCAGCCTTCGCCCTGAGCGGTAACCAGCGCGGCTACCAGAGCACCGTGCCCACTCGTTTCGGCGCCTCGCCTAGCATTGCTGGCCGTCAGCTCGACGGGGCCTTCTCTTCCCCCATCCGCGACGAGGCCCTGGTGCTCAACGCCCTGCTCGCCGCCGACCCGGCCAACCCGCAGGCAACCACCTTGGCCCGTCAGCTCAGCCGCCAGGTAAAGCAAGCCGGCTGGCTCAACACCCAGGAACGGTCATTTGCGCTGCTGGCCCTGGGCAAGCTGGCCAAGAAAAACGCGGGCAGCACCGTAGTAGCTAGCCTGCTGGCCGATGGCCAGGCTATTGGCAACTTCACTGGCAAAGACCTCACGGTAAGCAACGTGGCTAACCGCCAGCTGCAGCTGCGCACCAGCGGCAAAGGCAGCCTCTACTACTTCTGGGAAACCGAAGGCATTTCGCCTACCGGCCAGGTGCGCGAGGAAGACGCCTACCTGCAAGTCCGCCGCCAGTTCCTGGACCGTAACGGCAACCTGGTGGGCTCTACCTCTTTCAAGCAAAACGATCTGGTAGTAGTCAAAATCACCATTCAATCGGCGGAAACGGCGGGTGAGGTCAAGAACGTAGCCATTACTGACCTGCTGCCGGCTGGCTTGGAAATCGAGAACCCACGCATTGGGGCCGTCCGGGACCTGACCTGGGCCACCGACGCCGCCCAACCCGACTACCTCGACGTGCGCGACGACCGGATCAACCTGTTCACCACCGCTACCGTCAAGCCTAAGTCGTTTTACTACCTCTGCCGGGCCGTGAGCAAAGGCACCTTCAAGCTGGGCCCCATAAGTGCCGATGCCATGTACAACGCCGAGTACCGTAGCTACAATGGCGCCGGCGTGGTGCGGGTGCGGTAACTGCACGAGGTAGAGACGCAATATTTTGCGTCTCGTCGTTGAACAACTGGCCTAGAACACCTAGATAAACAATATCAGCAACGACGAGACGCAAAATATTGCGTCTCTACACGGTTAGCTCAACCGCAGCCTTTCTCGCGTGTATTTGAAGAGTTCCTATCGCAGCCGGCACTTGTTAAGTGGCCGGCTGTGTTATTGTTAAAGCCTACGTTACCGTGCGATATATGAAACCGACTTCCTTTATTACCGCAGCTCTGCTGCGCTTTTCTGTGCTGCTCCTGCTTGGGGTAGCCCTGCTGAAGCCAACTGCCGCCCAAGCTGACTTAGTCAGGCTCACGGCGGCCGACAATGGCAAGCAGGTGCAGCTTAATGTGGGCGACCAGCTCACCCTCCTCTTACCTACCATTTCGCCGCGTTTTGGCTGGCGACTCACACAGACATATCCGGGCCAGCTAACCGTGACTACCACTAATGTGCTGCCCGGCCTCAGTAGTGGTGTGCCAGGTGCCCCGGCTACCATCGAGATTCACTTTCAGGCGGTGGGGACGGGTGGCCTGGAGCTGGCTTTGGTATCAGCGCAACCAGGCACTAGCTATTCCAGCTTAAATGGCTTCTTCCATGTGTTTATCACAATTGATAAGCCCGGTGTGGCGAAGAATGTGAACATCACGGAGTACGGCAACCACAGCCAGGTAAAGGTGAACCAGGGCGACCAACTGGCTATCCGGCTCGACAATACGGTTGGCTCACAGTACACCTGGGAAGTGATGCCCATCACCGACAACGTTGTTCAACTGGTTGCTCCGCCAGCAGAACAGCTCAGGACTAGGAAGAAGTCGAAGAAAAAGGCGAAGCCTGGTAGCGAGGAAGATGTTACGTTTCAGTTTCAGGCCTTACACCCTGGCAAAACCACGCTCCGCTTCCTCTACCGGAGTGCCGCCAACAACGAAGCCCCACCTAAGCGCGACTTTGAGCTGGAGGTAGAAGTGCCCGAGCCGCCTAAATAACGCAGCAGGTACCGGCCCCACGTGCCAAGACGCCTCAACAAAAAAGGCCTGCTCCAGAAGGAGCAGGCCTTTTTTACAGGTTTAGGTAGGGCAGTGCTTATTGCACCATCAGGCGGGTGGTAGAAACCGATTGGCCGGTTTTTACACGGAACAGGTAAGTACCCCGCGCCAGGCTGCTGGCATCAAACTGGAGCTGATGGCCACCGGCAGCTTCTGAGGCCGAAACCAGCGTCTTCACTTTCCGTCCCAGCGTGTTATACACTTCCACGCTCACGGGGCCATCCTGAGCCACATAGTAGTTGAGCGTAGTGGTACCCACAGCTGGGTTAGGGTAAGCAACAGTCTCTTTGCTCTGCGCCATTGCGGGAGCAGCACCAAGGGCAGTAGCATTGCTGCTGGCTTGGGCCGTTGGCTGCGTCTGGGCTTCGTACTGCGGGAAAGTCCGGCTCACAATGACGGCAAAATCAGCGCGCGATACGTTCTGAGCAGGCTTGAAGGTAGCGTGCAGCGTGGGCTGCTGGTCATAGGCGCCTTGAGTTAGGGAGTAGTAGGCGTTGATCAGGTTCAGCTCCAGCGCAATGCTTACATAGCCTCGCAGAGCGGCCGGAATGCTGGCGGCATCATCAACCGGAATAGTCTGCCCGCTTACTTGTACCGTAAGTGGCTGGCTGTTGCGGGCCAGCGCCTGCTCCTGGAAGCCCAGGCTCTGCACCAGCGAGTAAGCCAGAGCGGCCCGGTTCACTAGGCCACTCGGCGAGAACGTGCCGGTAGCAGTGGGTAGCATTACCCCACTGGCCCGGTTAAACCGGTCGCGCAGGGCAGCTCCTTTGGCCACTACTGATTCCGTCAGGAGGATTTCAGCGGGCGTTGATACATCGGAGAAAGTGCGGGCGCCGCTGAAGGGCAGCAGCTGCCGGATGCCCTGCCCCATGAGCAGGTAGTCGGCTAGCTGAATGCGGGTGAGTGGGGCATCGGGCCGGAAACCATTGCTCAGGCCATCAACCAGGCGGTTAGCTACGGCCATCTTGATGGAAGCCTCCGCGGGGTGGCCTACAATGTCGCTCAGGTTGGTAGTGCCAGCGGCCGTGAGCACCGTAATGTTGCCATTAATAGTTTCGGGTAGTGCTACCCCTTGTAAGCCTTCTACTTTCAACGTCCAGGTACCGGCTACCGGGGCAGCTACGGCCACGCTCCGGTCAGTGGAGAGGGTAAAGGTTACGGGAATGCCCGAGCGGTACTGCACGCCATTGGGGTCCAGCAGAATCAGGTTGGTCAGGTTACCGGTTTCGCCCAGCAGGCCCGTGGTAGAAATCTTTACTTCCAGGCTGTTGGTGCCGCTGGCTACTGGGAAAGTGAACTGGTTGCCGGCGGCTAGCGCCGGGTTGTAGTTGATAGTGAAGGGAATGGCGGTTGTCCGGGCATCAACACTGCTCTTGAAGAGGCGGCTGGCATTTATGGCAGAGCCATACGCAGCTGAGCGGAAAGCCTTATCTACGGCGGCATACGCATTTACGTAGCCAGCACCTACCTCCCACGACTGACGGCCGGGCATGTTTGTGGCCGTGCTTTGCAGCAGCTCCTTCACCTGGGCCGGGCTCAGGGTGGGCTTGGCCTCCAGCAACAGTGCCACAATACCGGCTACGTGCGGCGTAGCCATGGAGGTACCGCTGCTGTGGGTGTAAAACGGAATCTCGGCGGGGCTGAGCACTTCAGCATCCGTCTGAATCCCTAACGACGATACCGGGGCAATAGCGCGGGTAGAAACCACATCTACCCCAGGCGCTACAATCACGGGCTCGTTTTTGTACGTCCAGCTTTCACCATCTACCATAAAGGTGCCCTGCTCACCGCGCACCCCGCGCGAGGAGAACTCGGCCAGCAGACCGTTCCGGTCACCTGCTCCTACCGAGATGGTCCAGGGAGCAATGGCGTACGGGTTATGGGTATCGGCACCGGGGCCTTCGTTGCCGGCCGCAAATACCACTACCATACCCCGGTCGTAGCACTTTTTGGTGGCCACGTTCAGCGGATCATTTGGATCAAAGTCGCCGCTGCTGCCAAACGAGTTGCTGATTACCCGAATGTTGTACTGAAACTGGTGGGTGAGGGCATAATCGAAACCGCCAATGGCATCCAGCACCAGTAGTGCCCCACCAGAGCCGTAGCCCAGCAGGGAAGCTCCGGGGGCTACCCCCTCGTATTTGCCGCCTGAGCGGGCTCCGGTACCACCTACTGTGCCGGCGCAGTGCGTGCCGTGACCCGAGTTCGTGTCTGTATTTGGCACCCCCTCCAGGTACGTAACAGGTAGCAAGGAGCTCAACGAGTTCAGGTTAGTAGAGCCCAGCGTGTTCTGCACCAGGTGCGTACCAAACTTCAAATCCTCGTGGGTGCCATCTACACCACTATCATTAATAAGTACACCTACGCCCTTACCTGAAACCGGCAGGCCGCCGTTGCGGGCCGTCATCTGCTGATCGGTGCGCAGGCGCTTTACGCCTGTCAGGTTGGTGTCGTCGTAGTTATAGTACTCCAGCCGCTTGTTGATGTAGAGGGAGCGAACCTCCGGGTTTTGCGCCAGTGCGTCTACTTGAGCAGCAGTAGCAACCACACCAGCCACCGGCAACGCCCGCAGCGTAATGCCGCGCGTTATGCCCAACCGCTGTAACAGGCCCAGCTGGGTGAGGCCAGGCGCCCCATTACCCTGAAAGGTGACAATTACCTGCGCCGTAGGATTAGTGGCCAGCGCCGCCCGCAACTCAGGGTCGACGGTTGCTTGCCCAAACGATACGCTGATGCTGACACCAGCCAGCGCGAGTGTGAGGAGAAATTTACTTTTCATGTAGCGGTTTGGAAATAGGTTAGGTGGTTGGGAATGTGGAACTAATGCGGAAAGTTTGATTTCTGCAGACTAAGCAGAGTGGGTGGCAAAATGGGTGATATCCTGTACTGGCGGATATTTTTTTGATGCAAACCACTTACGAAGACAGTTCAGCAGCTGGATTTCACTAAAAACAGATTTTTTATAAAAACTGCTCTATTTCTGTGAAATTGATGTATTCACCCGCTTAAACTTATAAACCCAGCACTAAAAGGGTCTATATACTGAACTTCTATGCGGCAAGTACTAGCCACTGACTTTCGTTGTGGATATGCAACATTACTTACACTACTATCCTTGTAAAAGGAAACTTCATCTACAAATAGGGCAGATGATAGCGATTACTGTTATTTTAATAACACAAACTCATAATGAAAATATACAATCTTTTATTCTTAGCCATATAAGTCTTGTCACACAAAATCTGTCTGCTATTCAACACAATACATTTAAACAGACACCTTCAGTGCCCTCATAAAATAGCGTACAAAAAGGCTCATTTTGTGACATCAGCAACCTTGTGTGAGACGAGTTAAAAGCCATATACTTTTACAGGTGTAAAGCGGAGCACCTTACGGTTCGCCGTTGAAATACCCGACATCTACCATCTCACATCGTCAGAAGGAAGTACATAGGAGGTACTAAATCCTACGCCCTCAATGGGCTGATATAGTTAGTTATGAATTGGTGGAGAAGATTGCGGCTATTAGGCACCTTGCTGGCAGGGCTCTTGGTATTGCTAGGCCTTGATTGGTGGTTTCCACTGCCGCCCGCGCCCTTATACTCGCCCGTTGTGCTGGCGCAGGATGGCACAGTGCTGCATGCTTATCTCAACCCCACGCAGAAGTGGCGGATGAAGACAGAGCTGCGCGAGATTACACCGGTGCTGCGCAAGGCTATCATTGAGAAAGAAGACCGGTGGTTTCTCTGGCATTTCGGGGTGAACCCGGTAGCGCTGGTGCAGGCGGCGGGGCGTAACCTATTTGGCCGAGGCCGCACCACGGGAGCCAGCACCATTACCATGCAGGTAGCACGGCTCCTGGAGCCCAAGGAGCGTACCTTCAGCAACAAGCTGCTGGAAATGGCCCGGGCAGCGCAGCTGGAGGTGCACTACAGTAAGGACGAGATTTTACAGCTCTACCTGAACCTGGTACCCTATGGCGGCAACGTGGAGGGCGTAAAAGCGGCGGCGCTGCTTTACTTCCAGCAGCCGCCCGATTACCTCTCCCTGGCCCAGACCGTAACGCTGGCCATCATCCCGAACAGGCCTAGAGGCCTGGTGTTGGGCCGCAACAACGCGGCGGTGCTGCAAGAGCGTAACCGCTGGCTTCGCCGTTTTGGAGCGGCCGGGCTCTTTCCGGCGCCGGCAGTGGCAGATGCCCTACTGGAGCCGCTGGAGGTGCAGCGCCACGCCGCCCCTACCCTGGCACCTCACCTCTCGCGGCGCCTAGTGCGGCAATTTCCGCGGCAGGCCATCATCCGCAGCAGCCTGCACCGTGCCAAACAACACAAGGCCGAAGACCTGACCCACAATTATGTGCGCCGCCTGCAGGAGCTGGGCATCACGCAGGCAGCCGTGCTGGTAGTTAATAACCGCACCCGGCAGGTAGAGGCCTACGTAGGTTCCGCTGACTTTCGGGATTACGGGGGCCAGGGCCAGAACGATGGCGTGGTGGCTGTCCGCTCGCCGGGCAGCACCCTGAAGCCGTTTTTATACGCCCTGGCCCTAGACCGGGGCCTCGTCACGCCCAAGCAAATGCTGCCCGATGTGCCCACCAACTTCCAGGGATACCGCCCCGAGAACTACGATAAGCACTGCAATGGCGAGGTAACGCTGGAGCGCGCCCTGGCCTACTCGCTCAACATTCCGGCCGTGCGCGTGCTCAACCAGCTCGGCGTGCCCACCTTCACCGACAAACTCCGCCAGGCCGGCTTTGCAAATGTTACCCGCAACCGGAGCCAGCTGGGCCTCAGCAGCATTCTGGGCGGCTGCGGCGCGAGTCTGGAAGAACTCACCAACCTGTACGTGACGCTGGCCGATAGCGGGCAGTATGCTCCGTTGCAGTACCGAGCACCTCACCCCCAGGCCAGTAACCAGCTTGTGTCCCCCGCCGCCGCTTTCCTGACTACCGATATCCTGGCTCAGCTCACCCGCCCCGACCTTCCGCTGGGGGCGGCCAGCAGTATGCGCCTGCCTAAAATTGCCTGGAAAACCGGTACCAGCTATGGCCGCCGCGACGCCTGGAGCATTGGCTACAACAAGCAGTACACCATTGGGGTATGGGTGGGCAACTTCAGTGGCCAGGGTAGCCCGGCGCTTAGCGGGGCCGAGGTGGCCACGCCCCTGCTCTTCGACTTGTTTAATGCCCTGGCCTACAACTCTCCCAACAACTGGTTTGTGCCGCCGGCCGCCTTAGATTTCCGCCTGGTATGCGCCGCGAGTGGCCTGGTACCGGGTGAGAACTGCCCAAATCAGGTGATTGACTACTTCCTGCCTACTATATCGAGCGGGCAGCGCTGCCAGCACGTGCGGGAAGTGTTGGTTTCGGCGGATGGCAGCTTTACGTACTGCCGGGCCTGTGCCCCGGCCGCGGGGTACCGGCGAGAGTGGTACCCAAACCTACTGCCGGAGGTAGCCGCCTACAAGGAAGCGCAAGGCATTCCGTACCGCCGGCTGCCCCCGCACAACCCGCAATGCCAACTGGTGCGCGGCGGCCCTGAGCGTGCGCCCAACATTACCTCGCCCACGGCCAATACCGAGTATGTCCTGAACCGCCATGAACAGCAACAGCTGCTGCTCACCTGCACCACCGACAATGAAGTGCGCCAGGTGTTCTGGTACGTAAACGACAAGTTTCTGCGCGCCGCCGCCGCCGCCGAGCGCGTATTTATACAGCCGCCACCCGGCCCCCTGAAAATTTCCTGCGCCGATGACCACGGCCGCAACACGAACGTGCTGGTAACGGTAACAGAGCTAGACTAGGCTAGTAGCTGCGTGTGTAGGTTCCGCCCCACCAGGCCCGCAAGGCCACGGGCACCTGCTGCGCTTATACTATATGAGGCAGTGGCTTGGCTTGGTCCCTCACTTACTGTGCTCACAAAACCAGGGTGGCACTTACCGCCGCTTGCCTACAAGCCGCTTGCTTACAATAAATATACAGGTGTTAGCTAGAATCATTTTTAGAGAGGTATAACCTTTTAGCAAGATGCCGGTTTACCAGCCTTGTAATCCTGCCAACAGGCAGTAGCCGGCGCAAAACATATCAGCTGACTACCCTTCCGACACTCAAGTGGTGCATACATTTTTGAAATAAAAAAGTGGTTGTGGGCAGCGTGCGGGCCACTGAGAGTGTCCTTCCGCGGGCTGTTTAGAACGAAGGCGGGCCCGTCAGTTGGTCGGCCAGGTTTGAGCTACGTAGTGCAGTAGCTGCTTTTACTAGAATATGAAACATATGAAACGGGCGCTTCGGCTACTGCTTGGTCTACTTCTGTTAGCCCCGGCTTGGTCGTGGGCACAACCTACGGCCCCTCCTCCCCCTAACGGCCAGCTCACGCTGGAGCAATGCTTACAATTTGCCCTGCAAAACCAGCCCGTACTGCGCCAGGCACGCATTGATGAAGAAACGAACGAGGCCAACATCCGCATTGGTCTGGCCGGCTGGCTTCCACAAATCAACCTAAACGCTACCGGGCAGCATTATTTTCAGCTTCCCTATACCGTATTCCCAAACGCCGATGGCGTGAACGTACCCCGGCAGATAGGGCTGAAAAACACCTCTACGGTTGGCCTGGCCGGCACGCAGGCGCTCTATAATAATGATGTACTGCTGGCTTTGCGTAGTGCCCGCCCCTCGCGCCGGTTCTATGAGCAGAACACCATTGGGGTGCGCATTGATGTGGTGACGGATGTAAGCAAGACATTTTACGATGTGCTGCTCTCCCAGCGCCAGCTTGATGTGCTGAACGAGGACATTGTGCGCCTGCAGCGGAGCCTCAAAGACGCTAAAGCCCGCTATGACGCCGGCATTGTGGATAAAACCGACTACAAGCAGGCCGAGATTCTGCTCAACAACTCCGTGGTGGCGCGCAAGCAGGCTATTGAAGCCATCAAGGGGAAGTCGGCGTACCTGAAGGAGCTGATGGGCCTGCCGGGTACGCAGCCCCTCACGCTGCAGTACGACACGCTGCAGCTGATGCGGGAAGCCGTGCTGGATACTACCGTGGCCCTGGACCCCACCAACCGCATTGAGCTGCAGCAGCTCCAAACCCAAAAGGTGCTGCAGGAAGCCCAGATCAGCTACTACCGCTACGGGTTCCTGCCGTCGTTGTCGGCGTTTGGCAACTACAACGCCGTATTCCAGAACAACAACTTCCGCGACCTGTACAACCAGCGCTTCCCTAACTCTTACGCGGGCCTGCAGTTGAGCTTGCCCATTTTTCAGGGCACCCGGCGCCTCCAGAACCTGCGACGCGTACGGCTGGCAGATCAGCGCATAGACCAGGATATTGTGGCCGCGCGCAACCGCATCAACACCGAGTTTGAGCAGGCCCTGGCAACCTACAAAGGCTATTATACCGACTACCTCATTGGGCAGCGCAACCTGGCCCTGTCGAAGGAAGTGTACTCAGTGGTGGACCTGCAATACCGGGAGGGTATCAAAACGTATCTCGACGTGATTGTGGCGCAAACCACGCTGCGCACAGCCCAGCTTAATTATTACAGCGCCCTCTTTCAGGTGCTTAGCAGCAAGGTTGATTTGCTGCGGGCCCAGGGTAACCTCTCTACCTCCTTCTGACCTATCAGCGCTTAGATGTTAGACGTGAGAGCCCGGCTTTCACTCTAGCAGCCCCTGGCCTTGCTGCTACTCCTTTCTGCACAGCAAAGCTCCTTCTAAGCCCTTAGCTCTACTATCTAAGCCCTCATGAAAAAGACCCTACTTGCCCTTTCGTGCGTCGCTGGCCTGTTTGCCGGGACTAGCTGCGGCAAAAAAGAAGATGAAAAAGCGGCCGGTCCGCCGCCGGCCACGCCCGTAACGCTGGTAGAGGCCAAGGCCACCGACGCCGTGTATTACGATGAGTACCCAGCCACCGTAATGGCCATCAACAATGTGGAGCTGCGCAGTCAGGTGGCGGGCTTCATTACCGGCATCTACTTCAAGGAAGGTGATGTAGTGCAAAAGGGCAAAAAGCTCTACGAGATTGACCGCCGGAAATACCAGGCCGCGTACCAGCAGGCCCTGGCAGGCCTACGCAGCACGCAGGCGTTGGTGCAAAACGCTCAGGTAAACCTGAATCGCTACGAGCGGTTGCTGGAGCAGGACGCCGTGGCCCGCCAGATTGTAGACAACGCCCGCACGAACTACGCCACGGCTCAGGCCCAGGTAGGCGTGGCTCAGGCCAACGTGGCAGCCGCCCGCACCGATCTTGATTACTCCCTTATCAACGCGCCTTTCACGGGCCGTATTGGTATCTCGCAGGTGCGCCTGGGCTCTCAGGTTAGCCCAGGTACTACCCTGCTTAACACCATCAGCGGAGAAGACCCCATGGGGGTTGATTTCGTTGTTACCGCCGCCGATCTGAACCGCTTTATCAGCTTGCAGCGCCAGTCTCCGAGCCCCTCTGACTCTACCTTCCGGTTGGTGCTCCCCGACGGCACACCGTACGGCCTGGTAGGGAAGATTCTCGCCATTGACCGGGGCGTAGACCAGCAAACCGGTACCGTGCAGATCAGGGTGCAGTTTGCTAACCCCCAACGCCAGCTCAAAGATGGCATGAGCACCGTACTGCGCGTGCTCAACCGCCAGTCGGGCCGCCGGGTGGTGGTGCCGTATAAGGCCGTGGTGGAGCAAATGGGCGAGAACTTCATCTTTGTGGCCGGCGACAGCAGCAAGGCCTACCAGCACAAAGTGCAGCTGGGTCCGCGCCTGCGCGACCAGATTGTGGTGATGGAAGGTATTAAGGCCGGCGACCAGGTAGTAACCGAGGGGTTGCAGCGCCTCCGCGATGGGGGCAAGATTCAGGTGGGCACTCCTGCTCAGGCCGCGGCTCAAAGTGGTGCCGCCAAATAACCATTCGCTGATACTTAAAACCAGCCAGCAGATGGGAGCCCGCTCTCTGAAAGGGCTATGAAACAAAGGAAAACCAGGGGTTGAACCTACCGTTCGCCCTAGGCCACCTCATCAGCTTTCCTCTCTCCTGCTCAACTCTGGGGAAAGTACCAAGCCCTACCTCTGGCTAAATAAGCGTATCAGCTAACCGCTCAGCTATATGATTGCAGAAACCTTTATCCGGCGCCCCGTTACCGCCATTGTCACCTCTCTGGTGATTGTGATGGTGGGGGTGCTGGCCATCCTGAACTTGCCCGTAGGCCAGTATCCGGAAATTACGCCGCCCACGGTATCAGTAAGCGGTACATACACCGGCGCCGATGCCCAAACCGTGGAGCAAACGGTGGCCACCCCCGTGGAGGTGCAGGTAAACGGCACCCCCGGCATGACTTACCTGCAGAGCAACAGCACCAGCAATGGGCAGATGAGCATGACGGTAAACTTTGAGGTAGGCACCGACATTAACATTGCCGCCCTCGACGTGCAGAACCGCGTGGGTATTGCCTTGCCCACGCTGCCCCAGGAGGTGCAGCGCCTGGGTCTGGTGGTACGTAAGCGGAACCCCAGCATTCTGATGCTGGTGGCGCTGTACGCGCCTAAAGGCACGCACAACACCACTTTCCTCGATAACTACGCCAACGTATTTATCAAAGACGCCCTGCTGCGCACCAAAGGGGTGGGTGATATCGTGTCGCGCGCCGATGACTTCTCTATGCGCGTATGGCTCAACCCCGATAAGCTCTCCCAGCTGGGCATTACCAGCCAGGACGTAACGGCTGCTATACAGGAGCAAAACGCCCAGATTGCTGCCGGCTCTATTGGGGCGCCGCCGGCCCAGCGGGGCCAGACGTTTGAGTACATCGTGTTCGTGAAAGGCCGCCTCACCGACACCGAGGAGTTTGGCAACATAATAGTAAAAACCCGCCCTCAGGATGGCTCCGTGGTGTATTTGAAGGATGTAGCCCGCGTAGAGCTGGGCAAGTTCAACTACGCCAGCAACTCCTTTGTGGATGGCAAGCGGGCCGCGTACCTGCTGGTATATCAGGCGCCGGGCGCCAACGCCCTGGAGACCTTCGAGAACGTAAACAACACCATGGAGCAGCTCAAAAAGCAGTTCCCGGCCGACCTGGCCTACGTGGTGCCGTTTGAAGCTGCCTCCGTGGTAAAGGTGTCAATTGAAGAAGTGCTGCACACGCTGGTAGAAGCCCTGGTACTGGTAATCATTGTGGTGTTCCTGTTCCTGCAGAGCTGGCGCTCCACGCTTATCCCGGTGCTGGCCATTCCGGTGTCCATTATCGGCACGTTCATCATGTTTATCCCGCTGGGCTTTACCATCAACACGCTTACCATGTTCGGGTTTGTGCTGGCCATTGGTATTGTGGTGGATGATGCCATTGTGGTGGTGGAAGCCGTGGAGCACAACATGAATGAACGGGGCCTGAACCCACTGGAGGCCACGCTGGCCGCCATGCGCGAGATTTCAGCGCCGGTTATTGCCATTGCCCTGATTCTGGCTGCTGTATTCGTACCGGTAGGTTTCATTCCGGGCATTACCGGGCGCCTATATCAGCAGTTTGCCATCACCATTGCCATTTCCGTGATTATCTCAGCCTTCGTGGCCTTGTCGCTCACGCCGGCCTTGTGCGTGCTGCTGCTCAAACCCCACAAGCGCGATGAGAAGTCAAAGGGCCTGGATAAGCTCTTCTTTAAGTTCAACCGGTGGTTCGACAAGGTAACTTCTAAGTACGGCAACGGGGTGCAGCGCGGCATCAAGCACTCTCGGTTTGTAGTAGTTATTCTGATCTGTATTGTGGCGGGCACGGGCCTGCTGTTTGCCAAGAAGCCCGGTGGCTTTATCCCGACCGAAGACGAGGGCCGCATCATTGTTACCTTCAACCTACCCGAGGCGTCTTCTACGGAGCGCACGGTGAATACCCTGAAGGAGGTAATGAAGGAGCTGAGCCAGATCAAAGGCATTCGGCACTACGCGGGCCTCGGGGGTCTGAACGCGGTAAACTTCTCCTCCAAGTCAAACAGCGGCACCGTATTCTGCCAGCTTGAGCCCTGGGAAGACCGCCAAGACAAGGAGCTGCAGCTGCAGAGCTTAATTGCCCAGGTGCAGCAGCGCTTGAGCCGGTTGCGGGAAGCCAACATCGTCGTGATTTCGCCCCCGGCTATTCCGGGCCTGGGCAACACCGGTGGCTTCAGCTTTGTGCTCCAGGAGCGTGAGGCCGGTGGCGACATTCAGAACTTCGATGCCCAACTTCAGAACTTCCTGGGGGCCCTGCGGAAGCGGCCCGAAATTGCGGCTCCGTTCTCCTTCTTCACCGCCAACACCCCCGGCTACCAGCTCACCATTGATCGGGAGAAGGCCAAGAAGCTGGGCGTATCTATTTCCGATATCGGCACTTCGCTGCGCACTTACCTGGGTAGCGCTTATGTAAACGACTTTACAGTGTACGGCCGCAACTTTAGGGTCGTAACCCAGGCCGACTCCATGTACCGCGCCGACATCAGCAACCTAGGCCAGTACTACGTGCGCAACAGCTCCGGCGGTATGGTGCCGCTGAGCACCGTTACCAGCTATCAGCGCACTGAGTCGGCGCCGCTTATCTCACACTACAACCTGTTCCGGTCAGCGGAAATCAACGGCAACGCCGCCCCCGGCTACAGCTCCGGCGACGCCATCAAGGCGCTGCAGGAAACGGCCGCGCAGTCATTGCCTGCCGGCTACGGGTTTGAGTTCTCAGGCCTGACCCGCGAGGAATTGCTGGCTGGTGGCCAAACGGTGTACATCTTTGGCCTGTCGCTGGCGTTTGTGTTCCTGTTCCTGGCGGCTTTGTACGAAAGCTGGTCGGTGCCGTTCTCGGTGCTGCTGGCCGTGCCGCTTGGGGCATTTGGGGCTATTCTGGCCCTCATTTTTCTGCCCAAGCTCACCAACAACGTGTACGCCCAGATTGGTCTGATTACGCTGATTGGTTTATCGGCTAAAAACGCCATTCTGATCATTGAATTCGCAAAAGAGCGGGTTGATAAAGGCATGCCACTGGTAGAAGCTACCCTGGAAGCCGTACGCCTGCGCCTGCGCCCCATCGTGATGACCTCGCTGGCTTTCATCTTGGGCGTACTACCCTTGGTATTCGCCTCTGGTGCCGGTGCGCAAAGCCGCCAGACTATTGGCTGGACGGTACTCGGGGGTATGCTCTCGGCTACGCTGCTGGCTATCTTTATTGTGCCGGTGCTGTACGTGCTCATCACGCGCTTTGCCTACGGTAAAGAGAAGCTGGCTGAGCTGGAAGCCAACTACAAGCCCGACGAGGAACACGGCGGCCCGAAAGAAGAAGGCGCCGGCGAAGGTGACCACTCAGCGGCCCCCAGCCCCGCCTAGGACACTCTAGCTCACTCATACTGAACGTCATGCTGCTACCTTAGTCGGCATGACGTTCTTATTTACATTAGCGCCAAAACTTACCTCCTACCCTCCTTCTATGCGCAAACTAGTTCTTCTCTTTTTCACCTGCCTGACTACCGTGACCTTCACGCACGCCCAAACCCAACCCGTTATTCCCCTCTATTCAGGTGCTGTACCAAACTCTAAACCGAGCCAAACGACAGAGGCCGTTACGAAGAGGCCCGATGGCAGCCCTCGCATTTCGCAGGTAGTACAGCCTACTCTTACGGTGTATAAGGCGGCCAAACCCAACGGTACGGCGGTTATTGTTTGCCCCGGCGGCGGCTACGCTATGCTGGCCATGGACCACGAAGGCCATGATGTAGCCCGGCGGTTTAACGTAATGGGCATTACGGCTTTCGTGCTGAAGTACCGTTTACCACTCAGTGCAAGCCAAACTGACAAGTCCATTACGCCGCTGCTCGATGCCCAACAAGCTATCCGGCTGGTACGGCAAAAGGCAAGCGAATACGCCATCAACCCTGCCCGCATAGGCCTGATGGGCTTCTCGGCGGGCGGCCACCTTGCCTCTACGGCGGGTACCCACTTCGCTAGGCCAGTCGGTGACACGAAAGACCAGACCTCCGTGCGTCCCGATTTTCTTATGCTCATCTACCCCGTCATCAGCCTCTCGGATAGCCTGATGCACAAGGGCTCCCGAGATAACCTCATCGGGGACAAGCCTACTGCCGAGCAAACCCGGCTTTACTCCAACGAGCTACAGGTAACGGCTCAAACGCCGCCCACCTTTCTAGTCCATGCCCAAGACGACAACGTTGTGAAAGTGCAGAACGCTCTAGTGTTTTATGCAGCCTGCTTACACCACAAGGTGCCGGTAGAAATGCATTTGTACCCCCAGGGCGGCCACGGCTTTGGCATGAACAACAAGACTACCAAAGACAACTGGACCGACCGCCTGCAGAACTGGCTTGACGCGGGCGGTTGGCTGAAATAGTGGCCTGGCGCCCCACATCGGCTGGCTGTTCAACTCCAGCCGATGTGGGGCGCCTAGGAAAGCAGCCCCGCTTGGCTGGCCGCACTGATAAGGGAAGGGGCGTTTTTGAGAGTAGCCACTACAAACCGCTTCGCCGACTCCTTGGCCTCGTCGCGGGTAATCTCCCGGGACTCCTCGCGCACAAACTCACTCATCGTATGAAAAGCCTCCACTACGGCTTGCCTCCTAGGCCTATCGGAGCGGAGTTGCGCGTGCACAATGGCTACCTGCGCCTTGATTTTTTCCCGGCGCGAGCTAAAAATAGAATCATTCTCTAGGTGCGGCTGAATTCTATCAAGCAGCTCTACCAAGGGTTGCAGTTTGGAAGCGGTATAAACCAGCTTAACGGCTAGTTTATCGCGTTTACCAGGGTGGGCAGCCTCAGTGGTCGGGCCCTCTATTCCCCACAGAACTTCCTCAGGTTCCTGAGCTGCCATTTCGCCTGTTAAGTTGATGGCCGGCTGGTTATTTGAATACATAGCTACTGATATACTAAACTCTTATGCCTCCTGGGCTTTGTGGACAGCACGCGCAAAGGGTTTGATGCTGAGCATGCTCAGCAGGACGTTCTTTTACTACTTAAACGCTTTACATCCACCTAGCCTAAGGTACTGGTAAAGCTCTTGAAAAGACAACCCTGGTTTTCTACTAAGTAGCCTCAAGGCACTTCTGGCTTAGCGGCTTACCCTAAGCAGGTTTTCATTGGGCTGTGCAACTGAGTTAGCGCTTTTCTGCTGGTTTATTTCAGGTGGCTGCAATACCGTGGCTTGCCCTTCGCCACTTTTGCGTAATAAAACACCCTCTAGCTGCTCAGGTTGATGCCTACTTCTCGCCGCTTTACGCTGCCCCCGCTGCCTGCCGTGTTACTTTCTATTGTGAGCGTGCAGGGTGGGGCGGCCATTGCCAAAGGCTTGTTTCCGGTGCTGGGCGCGGCGGGTACGGCCAGCGTGCGTATCGGCTTCTCGGCGTTGCTGCTGTTGCTGGTGGTACGCCCCCGGTTGGGTCAATTGCAGCGGCCGCAGTGGCGCGCCGTAGTGCCTTATGGCCTCGCGTTGGGCAGCATGAATTTTCTGTTTTACTGCGCCCTGGCGCGCATTCCGTTGGGGCTGGCGGTAACCCTGGAGTTTGTGGGGCCCCTGGTGCTGGCTCTAACTGGCTCACGCCGCTGGTCAGATGTAATTTGGGTGGTGCTGGCCGGGGCAGGCATTGCCCTGATTGCCCCCTGGAGCGGGCACGGCATTGATATGCTAGGCCTCGTGTTTGCCCTGGCCGCCGGTGCTGCCTGGGCCATCTATATTGTGTTGAGCCAGCGAGCAGCAGCCTTGCTGCCCGGCCCCGTAGCAGTAACCGTAGGTATGGTAGTGGCGGCGCTGCTTATTCTGCCCTTCGGAATAGGTAGTGGGCAGCTGGCTACTGTTACCCCACACTGGCTCCTGTTGGGCAGCTTACTGGCGGTATTCTCCAGCGTACTCCCTTTCACGCTGGAAATGCAGGCGCTGAAATCAATGCCTACCCGCACTTTTAGCATCCTGATGAGTCTGGAGCCCGTAGCTGCGGCTTTTTCTGGCTGGCTCTTGCTCAATGAGCATCTTACGCGCAACCAGTGGTTGGCGGTAGGGCTTATTGTAGTGGCCAGCGCAGGCGCTACTCTCACCTCTACCCCAACGCACACAGCCGTAGCCAACGAGTAAGTATTGATGCCCAGGCTTGTTCACAGCCTAAGGTTACACCCACTACTCCTACTTGCCCGCAACCAAAATGGTGCAATTAACTACGCAACTGGCAGCAGTAACACCACAGGCTCTCCTCTTTTACTCATTGAGCCCTGTCGCACCAGGGCTGAAAGCACTAGGCCTATGCCGTTGACCCAGTCAGCAGCATAGGCCTAGAACTAAAGTACCAATCTACAAGCAACTACTTGCGTTTAGCTGGAGCTGGTGAAGCGGTTTTGGGCGTTGCCTTTCGGGCACTTGTGGCGTTGCTCGCTGGGGTGGCAGTAGTAGGCTTGCCAGCAGGTCGCTTTTTTGCCGGGGCTTTTACAGATGGCCGTTTAGCAGCTGCGCCTTTTTTAGCGGGAGTAGCTTTGCTAGCCTTGGCTGGAGCCACCGGAGCCACCGTTGGCTCGGCGCCGTACTTTACCTGGGCCGCACTGGGGTCGCCGGTCAGGTACAGGTCAAACTCTACGCGGCGGTTCTGCATGCGGCCCGCTTCAGTATCGTTGGTAGCCAGGGGGTGCTGGGCCCCATAGCCCCGTAGCTCCACCCGGATTTCAGCCACCCCTCGCGAGAGTAGGTAAGCACCCGCAACGGCGGCTCGCTCCCGCGAGAGGCGCAGGTTGAAGGCAGCCGGACCGCGGCTGTCGGTATGGCCGGCTATGCTGAGGGAGTAGTCAGGGTACTCGGTGAGAATGCGGGCCAGCGTATCCAGGGTTGGGTAAGAGGCCTGCAGGAGCGTAGCCTTATTTAGCTCGAAACCAATCAGCTTGGTAGCCTCCTGCAGCCGGCGCCGGGTGGCGGCATTCACCTCGGGGCAGCCTTGGTTGGCGGCTGGTCCGGCGTGGTCGGGGCAGCGGTCAAGGGTGTTAGGCACGCCATCATTGTCTGTATCCTCTACGGTGGCCGGGGCGGGTACGGGTGCCAGGGGGCAGCCAGTACCATCCACGTCTGCGCCGGTGGGCGTATCAGGGCATTTATCTTCCTGATCCGTAATGCCGTCGTTATCGGTGTCGGGGCAGCCTCGCAGCTCGGGTTTGCCTGGCACCTCGGGGCACACGTCGTCGGTATCGTCTACGCCATCATTGTCAGAGTCGGGGCAGCCGTTGGTGGCGGCTGTGCCGGCCTGGTCGGGGCACTGGTCCTGGTAGTTTGGCACGCCATCCTCATCATCGTCGAGGGGGCAGCCGTGTTCATCTACTTCTACATCGCGGGAGGTATTGGGGCATTTATCCTTCGCATCGGGCACCCCATCCTCGTCGGCGTCGGGCAACTGGCCCAGGTTAAACGTAAGGCCTACCGTATGCTGCAGAAACCGGTCTGACCACCGGGGCGTCCGCTCTTCCCGGGAGCCATCCAGGTTGGCCCCCATGGGCATGTGCTGGCTGCTTTGTACAAACAGGCTTACGCTTCGCCCCAGGCGCAAATTGATACCTGCTCCTACCATTACATCCAGGTAGCTATGATTTTCCTCGAATCGGTTGCTATCGGGCTCGGCGGCGCGGGTGGCAAACGTCCAGCCGCCCCCGGCCAGCAGGTACGGCTGCACCGGAAAGCTTTCCTTCAGCGCCCAACCGTTAGCAAGCTTCGCCTTGAAGGCAACATTGGTATTGAGTAATGTAGTAGTGAAACGCGCCGTGGGCGTAACCGGGCCCGAAAGCTGCCCATAAAACAACTGTAGGTTTAGGTCTAGGCCACGCGTCAGGTACTGGTTCAGGGCTACGCCGGGCGCGTATTGCTGGCTATCAAACTTCCAGTATTCAGAGCCAAAGTCGCCTTTGTATTGCAGCACGCTGGTGTTAATTCCAACGCTGGTGCGGCGCTCCGCGGTCTGAGCCAGGCTGGGCAGCGAGGCCACCACTTGCATAGCTAACAGAAGTACCAGAATTTGGAAAGTAAGTAACCGTTTCTTCATCACAGGGTGGCCTAGAGCCGTTCTTCCGAAGCAGCAAGATAGTCCTACTTGCCCGTTCTTAAAAATCAAATTTTAATAAGCTGGCTTCATGGCCCTTTCCAAGCCTTTATCACATAATTATACTCACTACCAAGCTAATACGCTCAGAAATTCAGCTACTATAAAAGACAGTCAAAACTAAAAATTATCATATTTTAAATAACTGCCCTTATCTCTGTCTTCCTGTTAAAGCGCCGAATTGTATGCTTAGGAAGGCCATTCATGATTTACCAGAAGTCCACTTCCGCGCCGGTCCACCATACCTCGGTTCCGGTGGGCGGAGCGGAGGCGGCTTCCTGCGTAAGCAGCAGCACGCGCTCTGTGGTACCCTCGTCTTCGTGAGTATGACCTGGGCGCGCTACTTCCTCTACGGTGGCAATGGTGCTTTCCTCCAGGCCGCTCGGGTGGCGCAGGCGGATCTGCAGAGCGGTGTGTAAGGCAAAACCCGTTAACTCGGGAGTTTTTGAGGCGGGGAATAGTAGCACGCCTAACCCCGTAAGGCCAATACTTTCTCGTACTCGGAGCAGCAGCTGATCATTCATAAGGCGCTATACGCCTTATTGCCTCCCAGGAGTTTAAACGGAGCTTTTGCAGTGGCCTAGCGCAACAGTATTCCTGGGGCTTTCCGCCTTAACCTCCGCCCCAGACCTTGCGTATTGGCATGGTGCTTGCAAATGTTCTTCTCGTAGTTAAACGCAAGCCTCCTGAACCCTAAAGTTTTTAGTCATGAAAAAGGTCAGTGTAATTTTCGCCTTTGTGATTCTGTTCACCACTATCTTCAGTGGTTATGCGCAAGCACAGCATAAAATCAGCTCAAGTGCTAAAGGCGCCGTAATTGGCGGTATCGGTGGTGCGGCCGCAGGTGCGCTTATCAACAAGAAAAACCGCGTGGTAGGTGGCGCAGTAGGTGGTGCCGCCGGGGGTGGCATAGGCTACGTTATCGGCCGCAATGCTGATAACAAGCGCCGGGCCGAAGCTGCTCGTGTAGCCGCCGCCCGCCGGGCTGAGCAGCAGCGTGCTGCCGCTTACCGCCAGGGCCTAGCCAAAGGCGCCGCTCGTAGCAAAGCCAATACGGCCGTAGCTGCTGCTCCCGTAACGGCCGCTCCGGCTGCTGCCGCTGCTCCCGCCATGATGAACAGCTTCGCGGCTGCCGGTGCTCCTAGCACGTTTGCCATGAACTCTGCTTATCTGCCCAACACCGCTTACGGTCAGCGTGATGCTGCTTACCCTTCTTCGGAGGTGCGTCGTAAGAGCTGGTAATCATTCTTTTAATTTGCGTGCCCAGAGCCCAGGTCATAGTACCTGGGCTTTGTGTTACTTAGTATTTCCTTAGCTCGTTCTGCTCTCTTACCAAACCCCTGTTCCCATGAAACCCTTTCTTGGCCTCCTGTTAGGGGGCGCCCTGCTGGCCTCTTGCTCTGGCCCGAAAACCGATGCCACCGCTGTAAATGTGCAAACCCTCAACCAGCAGTTTATTGGTGCCTGGAACGCTAAAAACACGGCGGCGCTCGATACGCTGCTCGCCGACGACGTGCAGTACGCCCAGGGCGAAACGCGCTTCAACGGCAAATCAGAAGTATCAGACAAGTGGGTGCGTGCCACCATGGGCACCATCTCCGACCTGAAGACCTACACCACCAGCACGGGTTCTGGGGATAATATCGCCTACGAGGCTGGCACGTTCTCTACGGATGTGCTGCCCGAGGCACCCGGCCAGCCCCACGGTGAAGGTGAAGGCAACTTTATCCTGCTCTGGAAAAAGCAAAAGAACAACAGCTGGAAACTCAGCTACGTGCAGCTGGAAGGCTTGCCCGTGAAGGTCCGCTAGCCTCACATTTGGTGGCGTTACTTCAGTTGTGGTTGCCTACACAACACAAAGGCCCCGGCAGCACTTGCCAGGGCCTTTGTGTTGTGTAGGCAACAGCTAAGAGTGGTTCTACAACCTACTACTTAGACTTAGCGCTGCCGCTGGCGGTGCCTTTTACTTTATCGGTAACCTTGCCAAGCACGGAGCCGGCAGCGGTCATCTGCTCTTTTTGAGCGTGGCCCTCAGGCACGGGAGGTGCCAGTTTAGGCTCGCCACCGAGCGGGGCCGCCTTCTTCAGGTGGAACTCTCCTTTGCCATCAATGGAAGTACCCGAAATCCAGCGGCCTCCTTCGGTGGTTTTGTCGCCGATGTAGGTGCTCACGAAGGCGTAGTTGAAGTCTTTTACTTCCTCACTTTGCGGGAATGAGTTGGGGATTGGGTGTATGCCCTTGGTGCCGCCCAACTCTTCCAGCACGGCCAGCCACTGGTTTTGGTGCATAGTATCGCGGGCAATCAGGAAGGCGAGCATGTCTTTCATGCCGGGGTCGTCGGTCATTTCCCACAGGCGGGTAGCCAGCACCCGGCCGGTGCTTTCGGCCATTACGTTGGCGTACATATCGGCGGCCAGGTTGCCGCTGCCCACTACCCAGGAACCGTTGAAGGGCACCCCGTTAGAGTCAACGGCCATGGCCGCCATACCCGACGACAGAATGTGGCGCGGGTCCATGCCGCCCAGCACCGCGCCAACTACTTTATCCTTGGCAAACTCATCTTTCAGGCTGGTTGGCGCACCTTCCAGGTTTAGCGCCACGGCAGTAGCCAGCATCTCGATGTGCGAAATCTCCTCGGTGCCGGTTTCCAGCAGCATGTCGCGGTATTTCACCGGGCCACGGGCGCCCCAGGCCTGAAACATGTATTGCAAACACACTCTAATTTCGCCTTCAATGCCGCCAATAGCTTGCTGCAGCATACGGGCGAAAGCAGGGTTGGGCTTGTCTACCCGAACTTTGTACTGGAGTTCTCGGTCGTGATAAAACATGAGGTGGTAAGGTGATAGGTGAAAGAATAAGTAGATAGGCCACTGCTAATTACCAGTAGCCGCCTTATAGCTATACGCCCTCCTCCACCCTTTTTACCAGGGAGAAAATACGGGTTTTATTACGTGCTTATACGGTTTCGCCTCCGTATATACTACCACAAGCTCAGCTATTAATCCAGCACTAGCTACTACGCTCCCGGCCGATCTTGGTATTCTTCCCCATCATATACCGGGGCCATGTTCGTGGCCTCTTCCTCGGTAAACAGGCGCGAGCGAATCAGAAACCGCACCCCCAGCGGAATCTCCAGGGAGAAGCTGGCGCCCCGGCCCTTGGTCACGTCGACGGTGAGTTGGGTGTGCTTCCAATATTCAAACTGAGAGGCGCTCATAAAGAAGTCGCAGCCGTGAATCTGGCCTAGCCACACATCGTTACCGCCTACCCTAAACTCGCCAGCGGCAAAGCACATAGGCGAAGACCCATCACAGCAGCCGCCGCTCTGGTGAAACATGAGGGGGCCGTGCTCGTCGCGCAGCAGGTCAATGGTAGCTTCGGCAGCGGCTGTAACCAGCACACGTGGGGTGGGTTCAGTGGTCATATGAGAGGTCGGAGTTTTTAGGGGAGGGGGCAGGTGGGTTGCACCAGCGGCTAATGCGTAGGCCACTCTGACTTTTATTTGAGCTTCCCGCTTCGGTTAGGGGCCCGTTGATAGGTGTAGACGGTGCCAGTTTCCAGATTCTGCACTCGCACCTACCCGCGTTTCTGCTCTTCAAGGTTGTACCGAACATTATGCTCGGGGTCATACCATATGTGCCAGTTGCCAGCACTGTCGAGGGTGCCACCGCTGGTTTTAGGCGAGGGCATGGGCACTGGCCTGGGCTGCGGGGCTAGCAATTCAGCAGTGAACAGCTCTTCCGTCTTTTGCAGCTTCCAGTCGGGATTTTTCTGGCCTGGCACCGGCAATTTTTGCGCGTGGGCAGCTAGGCTGGTTAGGCTGCTAAGCCCGGTGATTATTGCGGCTAACTGCATAGGATGCATACTAGCTGGGATAAAGGATTCTTTAAATAAAGACGCACTACACCGCAGCAAGTTGCTATTCCTCAAGTAAATGAAACAACGTCTCACCACTCTGCAGTAATGAGACGTTGTTCTTTCCAGGGCCCCTGGCGGTTACTGGCCTAGAAGAAGCCGAGCTTCTGCTGGCTGTAGCTGATGAGCATATTCTTGTTCTGGCGGTAGTGCGAGAGCATCATCTTGTGGTTCTCGCGCCCGAAGCCCGACGATTTGTAGCCGCCGAATGGGGCACCCGCGGGATAGTCGTGGTAGCAGTTCACCCACACGCGGCCGGCCTGAATAGCGCGGGGCACTTGGTACAGCTCGTGGGCATCGCGGGTCCAGACGCCGGCGCCTAGACCGTAGAGGGTATCATTGGCAATGGCAATGGCCTCCTCGGTGGTGTTGAAGGTAGTCACCGACAGCACCGGCCCAAAGATTTCTTCTTGGAAGATGCGCATTTTGTTGTGGCCCCGGAACACGGTAGGCTGAATGTAATAGCCCTCGGCCAGGGCCCCGTCTTCCTGCTGGTAGGCGTCGCCGCCGGTCAGCACCTCGGCGCCTTCGGCCTTGCCAATCTCCAGGTAACTCAGGATTTTCTCGAACTGATCGTTGCTGGCCTGGGCACCCATCATGGTTTCCATATCCAGCGGGTTACCCAGCCTGATAGCTTTCACGCGCTCAATAACGCGGGGCATCAGCTCGTCGTAAATATCTTCGTGCACCAGCATACGGGAGGGGCAGGTGCAGATTTCGCCTTGGTTGAGGGCAAACATCACGGCACCTTCAATGGCTTTATCCAGGAAGTCGTCGTCGGCATCCATTACTGATTTGAAGAAGATGTTCGGCGACTTGCCGCCCAGCTCCATCGTCACGGGAATGATATTTTCGGAGGCGTACTGCATAATCAGGCGGCCCGTGGTGGTTTCGCCCGTAAACGACACCTTCTGAATGCGCGGCGACGAGGCCAGGGGCTTGCCGGCTTCCAACCCGAAACCATTCACCACGTTTACCACGCCGGGTGGCAGCAGGTCCTGAATCAGCTCCATGAGCACCATAATGGAGGCGGGCGTCTGCTCGGCGGGCTTCATTACCACGCAGCAGCCCGCGGCCAGGGCCGGGGCCAGCTTCCAGGTAGCCATCAGCAGCGGGAAGTTCCAGGGAATGATCTGGCCTACCACGCCCAAGGGCTCGTTGATGTTCATCGACAGTGTCGTTTCGTTCAGCTCGGTAGCAGAGCCTTCTTCGGCCCGAATAACGCTGGCGAAATACCGGAAGTGGTCTACCACCAGCGGGAGGTCGGCGTTAAGGGTTTCGCGGATGGCTTTGCCGTTCTCCACGCACTCCACGGCGGCCAGGTGCTGCAGATTCTGCTCAATCACGTCGGCAATCTTCATGAGCATGTTGCTGCGCGTGGTGGCCGATGAATGCTTCCAGGTTTCAAAGGCTTTGTGCGCCGCATCCAGAGCCAGCTCAATATCTTCCTTGGTGCTGCGGGCTACTTTACAGAAGGCTTGCCCATCGATGGGCGAAGGGTTTTCGAAGTACTGACCTTTCACCGGAGCCACCCACTTGCCGCCGATGAAGTTGTCGTAGTGAGACTTGAACTTGGGCCGATCAACGAGAGTGGTGGGTTTTTCTAGGGTTTCCATGGGCTAGTAAGACTGTAGGTTTTGGATAGTCCAAGCTAGGTTTCTTATTCCGACCTACGGTTCACCTATCGTCGCACAAAAGCCGCCTATAGTCGCAATCTGATGGTACTGTAAGTGATGACTCACTATCTTGTATTCTCAGTGCGCTTACTTTGGCAAGAACGTTTCAAGAACAGCCCATGCCTACCTCTCACCTGCCCGCTCCTATTGCGCTGCACCACCCTGAGCAGCTCACCACTCTCGTGGAAAACCGCACGGTATACTCACTGGAAGCTTTTGAGCTGAACGTGTTTGAAACGCACCAAACGGCCCACCGCGTGCCGCTAAGCATGGGCAACCTGGTACTCACCACTATGCTGCGCGGCAAGAAGGTAATGCACCTGACCGGGCAGCCCGCCTTTGAGTACCTGCCCGGCGAGTCGGTGATAGTGGGGGAAAACCAAACCATGGTGATTGACTTCCCCGAAGCCGACGAAGCCCGCCCCACGCAGTGCCTGGCCGTGGCCATCTCTACTGACACCATCCGGCAAACCGTTGACCTGCTCAACGAGCAGTACCCCCGCGCCGAGGAACACTTACCCTGGCAGCTTGATACCACCGAGCACGCCCACTTCCGGAACACGCCCGAGCTTACCGGCACCCTGGAGCGCCTCGTGCAGCTCTCCCGCGACACGGGCCGCGCGAAGGATGTGCTGGCGGGTTTTACCATTCAGGAAATGCTGGTGCGCCTGATGCAAACCCAGGCCCGGCAGTTGCTCTTCCATAACTACGCCCAGCACCTTACCTCCCACCGCTTCGCGCACGTGGTGCAGTACATCAAGCAGCACCTCACCGAGCAGCTCACCGTGGAAAAGCTCAGCGAGCTGGCCTGTATGAGCAAAGCCACCTTCTTCCGCGTGTTCAAGCGCGAGCTAGGTCTCACCCCCGTTGAGTACATCATTCAGGAGCGCCTCGCTGAGGCCAAACGCCTACTCCGTATCCCCCTTTCCACCGTAACCGATGTCTGCTTCCGGGCTGGGTTCAACAACACCGCTTACTTTCAGAAGCTGTTTAAGCAATACGAGGGCGTGACGCCCGGGCTGTACAAAAAGCAGTACGGCGTATAGCGCAGGCTCTCAGCTGCCTCACCAGCCAGCCCGGGCTAGGCCACTATAGTGCAGCCGGCTATAACCTTCTGGGTCAAAAACCTGTTACCTGAGGCCACATAGGCCATTGCTCTTTTCGCAGTGCCTCTTACTTGCCTCATGAAAGAAGTAGCAACGGCTGAAGTTCAGCCCGTGATAGAGGACGTACGTCCTGACTCTCCCGCTCCCCTGGCTCCGGCATTGGTTTGGCTCATGGCCATTACCTGCGGACTGGTGGTAGCAAATATTTACTATAACCAGCCCCTGCTGGCCGAAATTGGCCGCACGTTTGGCTTGTCAGAAAGCAACGTTAGTCTGGTGGCTACCATCACGCAGGTTGGCTACACGCTAGGCCTGTTGTTTGTGGTACCGCTGGGTGATAAGCGGGAGCGCAAAGGCCTGACCTTGGTGCTGCTGCTGTGCGCGGCGGTGTGCATGGCCGGTGCGGCCTTTGCCCCCACGTTTGCGCTGCTCGCGGCGGCCAGCTTGCTCATCGGTATTTTCTCGGCGGTGCCGCAGCTCCTGATTCCCATGGCTGCTTCCCTGGCCAGCGACGAGGAGCGGGGCCGGGTAGTGGGCAAGGTAATGAGTGGCCTACTGATTGGTATTCTGCTCTCGCGCACCATCAGCGGCTACGTGGGTGCCCACTTTGGCTGGCGCACTATGTTTTGGGCCGGCGCCAGCGTAATGGTGGTGCTTACGGCTATTCTGGCCCGCATGCTGCCGCGCAACCAGCCCCAGTTTGCGGGTAGCTACGGCAGCCTATTGAAGTCGTTGGGTACGCTCACGACGGAGCTGCCGGTGCTGCGCCGCTCAGCCCTGGTGGGCGCGTGCATGTTTGCGGGCTTCAGCGCCTTCTGGACTACCCTGGTGTTTTTCCTGGAAAGCGACGCTTACGGTTACGGTAGCGACATAGCGGGCCTTTTTGGGCTTATTGGGGCCAGCGGGGCCTTTGCCGCGTCGTTTGCCGGTAAAAGCGCCGACCGTAAAGGCGCCGACTACGCCCTCAACCTCGGGATACTCTTGTTTCTGAGTGCTTATCTGTTGCTGGGCTTCGGAGGGTATTATCTGCTGGGCCTCATTGTGGGGGTAATCATCCTCGACATCGGTCAGCAGATGACGCACATTTCCAACCAGGCCCGCATTTTTACGCTGCGCCCGGAAGCCCGCAGCCGCCTCAACACCGTATACATGACGGCCTGCTTCATTGGGGCATCTCTGGGCTCCTTCTTGGGCGGCATTGCCTGGGACCACTTCCACTGGACGGGCGTGTGTGGCGTAGGCCTGGGCTTTGTGGTGCTGGCTTACCTGGCCAACCGCTTTTACGGGCGTGCTGCAATTGGTGTAGTGGCTTAGAGAGGCTGCCCTGGTTGAGAAAAACGAGAATCAGCCATTCTTTTACGTAACAACACCTCGGCTACACCGCCGGGGCGTTGCTGGAAATAGGCCTACAAGGCCTGTGAACCAAACTTTTCTGCTACCGGAATTACGTTCAAAACTCATTCGTAACTCCCACTAGCCAGCCTAAAACGATAATAGAGAACCCAGGTAATTTTACAATTGCACGCCCTACCGGACCTTTCCAGTTACTGTTGGGGTTAGAACCAATACATTTACCCTTCTTCACATGGCCAAGGCAGTGCGCATTGCTTTAGCGCAGCACTGTACTTGATGACCAGACCCCTCAAATTTGTCAACACCAACCGCTCTACATTCTTCGCCACCGTGCGCGAGCGGGTTGATGTGTATTTCCACAGCCAGGAGCTTTCCAGGCACGCCAATGGGGCCATGTGGGCTAAAACCATCTTTTTCCTGGCGGCTTTTGCCGGGCTTTACAGCCTGATTATTTCGGGGCAGTTTGGCCCTTGGGTTACGCTGGGCATGGCGGGGCTGCTGGGTGCCTGTTGTGCTTTCATTGGCTTCAATATTTGCCACGATGCCCTGCACGGCGCCTACTCGGCCAATAAGCGGGTAAACAAGGTATTCAGCCTGCTCTTCAACCTGATTGGTGCCAACCCCTACGTGTGGACGATTACGCACAACATCGTGCACCACACCTACACCAACATTCCTGGCCATGATGAAGACATTGAGGTGGCGCCGGGGTTGGTTCGGTTGTCAGAAGAAGAGCCCCTGCGGCCCTGGCAGCGCTTTCAGCACCTGTATGCCTTCCCGCTGTACGGCCTAGCGTCCTTATCCTGGGTGCTGCGCAAAGACTACATCAAGTTTTTCCGGCCCAAGATTGGGCAGCATCCTACCCTCAATCACCCCCGCAAGGAGTACGTGAACCTGTTTGCATATAAGGCGCTATACTACCTGCTGTTCATTGCACTGCCATTGGTGGTGCTGGATATTACCTGGTGGCAGTTTATCATCGGCTTTCTAACCCTACACCTGGTAGAAGGACTGGTGCTAGGCCTGGTGTTTCAACTTGCCCACGTGGTAGAAGGCACCGCATTCCCCTTACCCGACGAAACCGGCGACGTGCAGGAGGCCTGGGCGGTACACCAGCTCCGGACCACGGCCAACTTTGCCCCACGTAGCGCCATTGCCAGCTTCTTGTGTGGCGGCCTCAACCGGCAAATTGAGCACCACCTTTTTCCGCGCATCTGCCACATTCACTACCCGGCCCTGTCTAAGATTGTGCAGCAAACGGCGCTTGAGTTTAAGCTTCCATACCTGGAAAACCCTTCTTTCCTTTCGGCGCTTCGCTCTCACTACCGGATACTGCACCAGATGGGCCGCACAGCTTAAAAAAACCCTGTTTCCTGAAGCTTCACCAGGCCTCTACTGCTTAGCCCAAAGCAACAGCGCCGGCCATGTGGCCAGCGCTGTTGCTTTGGGCTAAGTATTACACTACGCTACGCCTCTAAGCGGCTGATGCACACTTCCAAGCTGTCGCGCCAGTGCGGGATAGATACGCCTAGCTGCGTTTTAGCTTTTGACTTGTCCATTACGGAGTACGCTGGGCGGGTAGCCTTAGTGGGGTACTCAGCGGTGCGGATGGGCAGCGTTCGGACGGTAGTATTGCTCAGCTCAAAAATGGCCTTGGCGAAGTCATACCACGAGGTCAGGCCCTCGTTGCTGTAGTGATAGATGCCGTACTGCTGGTTCTGGGTTTCAGTGATGGTAAGAATGCAGTCTGCCAGGTCAATGGCGTAGGTGGGTGTGCCTACCTGGTCCCAGATAACCTTCATCTCGTCCCGCTCGCGGCCATACTTGAGCATGGTTTTCACGAAGTTGTTGGCATACTCAGAATAAAGCCAGCTGGTGCGCAGGATGAAGAACTGCTCTGTGTATTCTGAAATGACCTGCTCGCCCTCCAGTTTTGTGAGGCCGTATACACTGATAGGCTCAGCCTCATCAGTCTCCGTCAGGGGCTCGTTGCCGGTGCCGGCAAACACGAAATCAGTGGAAATCTGGATGAGCGTGGTGCCAAACTCTCCGCACAGCTTGCTGAGGTTGGCCACCCCATCACGGTTGATTTGGCGGGCTAGCTCAACTTCATCTTCCGCTTTATCAACGGCGGTATAGGCAGCGCAATTGATGCAATACGCGGGTTGGTGTTCAGCAAAAGCCGCTTGGAGCACCTCCGGCTTCAAAATGTTGGCCTGCTCTTCCGGCAGAAATACAATATCGGTAATGCCTTTTTCCTTTGCTACGTGCTGCAGGCACTGCCCCAACTGACCAGATGCACCAAAAACGATTATTTTACTCATACTGCGAAGAGATGTAAGGTATGCGTTGGGTTTAAGCCAACGGCGCAGGCGACTATACGCATAACACGGCCACCTGCTGTAGTTGCGGCCGCAATTTAGGGTTTTCGCTTATCGTCCAACCACCAAAATCCCTCTCTCGCTGTTATGCTTGTGGTTGGCCTTCTTCTAGGCCAGTGCCCTGGGTTACGTAAACTCCTCCCTGCTGTAGCCCGCTTCTGCCTACTGCAGCTACTTGCCCAGAGCCGATTGGCCGCCGGGTGGGCGTTTATTTTTGATGGGCTCGAAGCGTTGCTCCCGGGGCTGCTTTTCGCTGAGGTAACGCCAGTAGCGCAAAGGCATGTGGCGGCGGTGCAGCTTCATGTTCTTGCGCTCCGGAATATTTACGTGGTCGAAGTAGGACTGCCAGAGCAGCTTGAATAAGGGCTCCCGCTCATCGAGCACAGTGGCGGAAATATCGGTGTTGCGCTGGGGCGCGGTGGTTTCAAACTCTACCACATCAGTGCGCGTGAGGTCGTAGTAGAGGCCGTAGCGGCGGCGTTTGTCAAATATCAGCCAGCGCTGGTCGGCGTAGCGCTTAGTGAAATGGGGAGCAATGAGCGGCAGCACGTCAAAGTCGGGCTCGATGGTGGCGTGAAACAGCTCGTCGCTGGTTTTCTCAAAGCGCACAAAAGCCTCCATACGGTGCTTCTCACGGTACATCTGCTGGGCAATGTGGGCTACGCGGCGCACATTCTCATCAGTATAATTGTCGGAGATGTCGCGGCCGGTGCGCATGGCTAAGTCAGCGTAGCGGAAAACAAGTAGCTCCCGATCAGGCTGTTCACTCAGGAACACATGAAATAGGCGGGTGCGAGCCTCCTGGTCCATGTGCCGCAACAGGCCCTCCCAGACTCGGGCGGCGGTAGCTTCATCCGTTTCAATCTCCACGGGCTGTGCGAAGAGGCCACCCTGCACCGTGCCCAGTGGCTGAATGGTGTTGGGCGCTGCTTTGCGGTCGTAAATGGCAAACAGCACTGAAAGCAGCCCTTCAAACGAGCCATCGTACACGTAATCTAGCGGCGGGTTGCTGAGGGCCGCAACCCGGGCACGGGTACTGGCACCTCCAGTGGCAACAGGAGCCGAAGTGCTAGAACGACGGGGTGGCGTGAGGGAACGGCTCATAGAGGATAAATCAGGAAAGTGAGGAAGCAGGCTCCGCCGCCAGAAAGTCAAGCAAGAGTTTATTCACGGCAGTGGGCTCTTCCTGGTGCAGCCAGTGAGTGGCCTTGTCAAAGTACATCAGCTCGGCATTGTCGCACTGGCCTACGCTTAGCTCCGCCAGCTTGGGTTCCAGAAAAGCATCTTGGCGGCCCCACAGAATGCGGACTGGAATGGCAATGCGCCTTACCTGGCCTACGCGCCGGGCCTTTCGGAAAGCCGCTCGGTACCAATTAATCATGCCAGTAAGAGCCCCGGGCCGGGCCCAGGCTGCCACGTACTGCTTAAGGTCTTCGCGGGTGAAGGTGTTAATGCGGCTGGTGCCCCGCAGGGCCCGGCGCCCAAACTGAAACTGGCGCCGCCGAAACAGCTGCTCAGGTAACCAAGGCAGCTGAAAAAAGAAAATATACCAGCTCTTAGCCAGTTGACGGGGTGTGTGGCGCAGTGCCTGGCCTAGCACCGCTGGGTGCGGCACGTTCAGGATAGCCACGCGTTTTAGTCGCTCCGGGTGATGCCCCGCCAGCCACCACGTTACGGCCGCCCCCCAGTCATGCCCGACCACAAAAGCTTGCTGCTCGCCGGCGGCATCAAGCAAACCCAAAACATCAGCTCCTAGCTGCTCTATCTGGTAGTCGTGCACCCGCGGGGGTTTGTCGGAGAGGTTGTAGCCGCGCTGGTCGGGGACCCACACGCGGTAGCCCGCGGCAGCCAGCGCCTCTATCTGGTGGCGCCAGCCATACCAAAACTCCGGAAAGCCGTGCAGCAAAACTACCAGGGGCCCCTCTGCCGGGCCGCACTGCACCACATGCAGGGAAATGCCATTGGTGCGGACGAAGGTATACTCAAGTTCATAAGTCACCCTCTCTCCTACCACTTCCCCGGAACGGAGGTTGCCCGCCACGGGCAGTTTCTAGGCTGCCTCTGAGCGCTGGCCCCGCTTGGCGGCATGCGCCCGGGCAGCTTCCTGGTGCAATTGCTGCACTATCGGGAGTAAATCAGCAAGCTTACAGCAGCAGGCAATCCGGGCTACTTTCATAGGTTTAGCGGCTTCAGCAGTGGCGGCCGACGCGTCGGCGGCGCGATGAGAGATAGTCATGGTGTTAGTGGTTGAGGATGGCTACTAGGTTGGTGGTATGGTTGTATAAGGTTGGGATACTGTTTAATATGTAGCCATCTGCAGCTAGGCGGCGCTGCTGCCACCTCCTTCTGTAGCTCACCGCTCAGTAGGTCAGCTGGCTTGGGCAAACAGATCTAGCTGCTGCGTAACCAGCGCTGAGCGTACTGAGCCGGCTCCAAACAGAATCTGGCGACGGATAGTCTGCTCATCGTAGTCGCGCTTTTCCAGGGCCTGACCGCGGCACGTAATAAAATAGCGGGCACGCTTGAGTACCACGCCAAATTTCTGCAGGTGGTCGAGGGTGATTGGGGCAAACCGGCGAGCGGCTACAATGCGCTTGGCAGAACGGGCACCCACCCCCGGAATGCGCAGAATCATCTCGTAGTCGGCGGTATTAATATCTACCGGGAACACGTGGCGGTTGCGTAGGGCCCAGGCCAGCTTGGGGTCTACCTCCAGGTCGAGGAAAGGATGCTCAGGGTCCAGAATTTCATCGGCCTGGAAGCCGTAGAAGCGCATGAGCCAATCGGTCTGGTAGAGGCGGTGCTCCCTAATAAGGGGCGGCTGCGTGAGCTGGGGCAGGCGGGCATCGTCGGTCACGGGGATGTAGCCTGAGTAGTACACTCGCTTCAATCCATAGCCTTTGTACAGCGAGTCAGTGAGCTGAATGATCTGGTGGTCATTCTCGGCGGAGGCCCCTACAATAAGCTGAGTGCTCTGGCCAGCCGTGGCAAACTGGGGCACCTTCTTAAACAAGGCCTTTTCCTCCTTATTCTGCTGAATGCCGTCGCGGATCTGCGCCATGGGCGTCAGAATTTCCTGGTAGTTCTTCTCAGGAGCCAGTGCCGTGAGGCTCATCTCCGAAGGCAGCTCAATATTCACGCTCAGGCGGTCGGCGTACAAGCCGGCTTCCTGAATCAACTCCTCCGAAGCACCCGGAATGGCTTTCACGTGAATGTAGCCATTGAAATTATGCTCGGTGCGCAGCTTCTTAATGATGCGCACGAGGCGCTCCATCGTATAATCGGGCGAGGAGAAAATGCCACTGCTCAGGAACAACCCCTCAATGTAGTTGCGGCGGTAGAAGTTCATGGTCAGGTCCACCACTTCCTCCACGGTAAAGGCGGCGCGCTTTACATCGTTGCTCTTTCTTGACACGCAGTAGGCGCAATCGAAAATACAGTGATTGGTGAGCAGGATTTTCAGCAGGCTCACGCAACGACCGTCCTCGGTATAGCTGTGGCAGATGCCCATGCCTTCAGCATTGCCCAGGCCCTTGTTCTCGTTTTTGCGCTTTCCGCCGCTGCTAGAGCACGATACATCGTACTTCGCGGCATCTGCCAAAATACTTAGCTTTTCCTGGATACGCTCGTTCATACGGGGCGGTTTGTCGGCTTAAAAATAGCAGCTTGCGCCGAATTGCGCAATATATCTTAAGACTAATTTCATTAGAAATGTTCCCGCAAAGGCAGTCTTTCTCTCCTGACTGGCGAGTAATTTTTAGTAACCTGAAAGCAAGTAGCCGCCACAGGAAATCAAGCATGAAAGCGGGTTAAGCTGTACCTTGCAAGAGGGTAGCTGCGAGCTATTATTGCGCTATGAAGTATCTGGTTTGCTTAGGGTTCTTGTGGTGGCTGACGGGCCTGGGCCTGTGCGCGCCCGCCGTAGCCCAAAGCGCCCCTGCCGCTGCCCCCGCCGATACCATTACCCGCCCGGCCGCCCGGCGTGATTCCCTGCGCCGCCGCTTCGATGAGGAGCGTATGCTTAACAGCCTCAAGGCCTACAGCAAGCGCAAAACCATTGCGGGTAAGGTTACCTCGGCCCTGTTCAACTTCACGGAGCGCCGCGAAGACAAGGCTGGTCTGGATGCCGTACTGCTAGACCGCCAGTTTGATCAGCACAACTACAAAATTGTGCGGAGCATCAATATTCGCACGCTTGATGCCTTTGGCTTCAGCATTTCTGACTCTACGCGCATTCCGCGCAACATCCTAGAGAAAACCGGCAACACGTTTCACATCAAAACCACCCGCTCGCGCATCCGGCAGGTGTTGTTGTTTCGGGTGGGCGATGAGCTGGAGCCGCAGGATTTGTCGGAATCGGAACGTTTGCTGCGCCAGACCTCGGAGATTCTGGATGCGCGCGTATTTGTGAATGAGCGCACCGCTACCGCCGACAGCGTAGATATTCAGGTTATTACCAAGGACGTGTTCAGCATCAGCGGCTCATTTCAGCTGCGCGATGTGGGGGCCGGCGGCATTGGCCTCCGCGACATTAACTTCCTGGGCCAGGGCCACCAGATCCGGAACCGGCTCGACTACGGCCGCACCGATACGGGCCCCGGCGCCCAGAGCTGGCGCTACATCGGCAGTTACCTGGTGCCCTTTCGGAACTTTATTTATGGGCAGGCCCTCTACCGCAACGAAACCCGCAACGAAGAAACTACCCTGCGCTTCAGCCGCGACTTTTACTCGGTTAATACCCGCTACGCCGGTTCCATCAGCTACCAGCGCCGAAACGGCATTGTGGCCACGGCCGGCGACGGCTCCGACGAAGACCCGTACATCTTCCAGGCGCAGCGTTACAACGTGCAGGATGCCTGGCTGGGCCGGTCTTTTCACTTGCGCAGTTATGACTTGGGCTACGAGAACCCCGGGCGCCTTATTGTGTCGGCGCGCAACATCCGCACCAGCTTCGACCGGCGCGCCTACCCCAACGACTATAATTCCAACCTGACCTTAGGCACCATTGGCTACAGTGTGCGCCGCTACTATAAGGATAAGTACTTGTTTGGCTTTGGGCGCACTGAGGACATCCCGACGGGCACGCTGGCCAGCCTTACCACGGGCTACGAGTTTAATGAGCGCAGCAACCGCCGCTACTACGGTGCCCGACTGGCCTACGCCCGCTACAGCCCACAACACGGCTACTTGTATGTAAACGGCGAGGTAGGCAGCTACCAGCGCGTGTACGACCAGGATTGGCAGCAGGGCTCCGTGGGGCTGGAGTTGCTGTACTTCACGCGTCTCTACCACACGGGCAACTACCAGTGGCGCCATTTCTTCTGGACGCGCAACATCATTGGGCTTAACCGCCAGCTCGGTGAGCGGCCGCTGAGTATTGAGGGCGAGCATGGCCTACGGGGCTTCCGGCCCGGCGAGCTATTGCTGGGCACCAGCCGGGTAGTCGTCAACTACGAAACCACCATGTACACGCCAGTGTCGTTTCTGGGGTTCCGGATGGCGGCCATTGCCTTTGCCGACGTGGCGTGGCTGAACGCAAAAGACCCCGAGCGCCCCTTGCCTCTCTACGACTCGCCCTACACGGGCTTCGGTATTGGCCTTCGCTTCCGGAATGAATACGCCGCCCTGCGCACCCTGCAAATTTCCTTCGGTTTTTACCCGCGCGGCATGAGCACGCCCAACGGCATTCGCATCTTCGAGAACTCGCGGCCGTACTATGACTTCAGCGACTTCAGCTTCGGCCAGCCGGGTGCGGTGCGCTACCAGTAGGGTGCTAGCTGCTGGGTGGCAGCGGGGCGTGTAGGCCACTCCTTACGCAGGCTGTATTCCTCATTTTCAAAAGTACCTTTGCCCAACGGCTCAGGGCGCAAGCAGCACTCCTGAGCCGCCCAGCAATAACCGGAACCCTATGAATCTTGGTGATTTCAACGAACTGGAAGTAGCCCGCGAGGTCGACTTCGGCATGTACCTTACTTCTGACGACGGCGACCTGCTGATACCGCGCAAGTATATTCCGGAGGGCACCCAGATTGGCGACGTGCTGCGCGTATTTGTGTACCGCGACTCCGAAGACCGCCTTATTGCCACCACCCTGGAGCCGTACGCCCGCGTAGGCCAGTTCGCAACGCTCACCGTTCGAGACGTAACCTCCACCGGTGCTTTCCTCGACTGGGGTCTGGAAAAGGACTTGCTGCTGCCCTACAGCAACCTGCGCCGTAACCTGCGCCCCGGTGAGCGTGCCACGGTGTTTGTGTACCTCGATGATACCTCCGACCGCATTGTGGCCTCTGCCAAATGGGAATGGTTTCTGAGCGATGCTCCCTACCCCGGGAAAGAAGGCGATACCGCCGACCTGTTTGTAGCCGAGGAAACTGATTTAGGCTACAAAGTTATTGTGGATGGCACCCACCAGGGCCTACTCTACCACAATGAAGTGTTTAAACCCCTGCGCCTCGGCGACGTGCACACCGGCTACGTCCGCCACATCCGCCCCGATGGCAAGCTCGACCTGAGCCTGCAGCGCCTCGGCTACGATGAGGCCCTGGCCGCCGCCGACACCCTACTGGAAGCTCTGCGCCAGGCTGGGGGCACTCTTCCCCTGGGAGATAAAAGCGAACCGGAAGACATTTACCGCCGCTTAGGCATGAGCAAAAAAGTATTTAAGAAGGCCCTTGGCACCCTGTATAAGCGCGGAGAAGTGCAGCTAGAGCCCGAGCAGACGCGACTAGTGGCCGGAAAGTAACAAGCCCGCTCTTTGCGCACTACCTACTACCGCTTACACACAACTGGCCTAGCTACGGCCGCTGTTGGTAAGCGGTAGTCGTTTTTAGATAGGCGGAGGTACTCATTGGGGGGGGCGGGCAACGGACGAGCCTTATTTGGTATCTGCCGCAGCAGTGGCGCACCGTTCATGAGCGGTTTACGTATCGGGTGGAGGCGCCGGCTCTTTTCTCTTTCCTATCACCGCCGTGCGCGGGTTACCATGCAGAAAACCGCACTTATTGCTGGCGCAAGTGGCCTGGTAGGCAGTCAGCTGCTCCCCTTGCTTTTGGCGTCTGACCGTTACTCGCGGGTAATTGCTGTTGGTCGCCGCCCCTTGCCGCTGGTACATCCCAAGCTAGAACAGCGCATCTTTGATCTGGAGCAACTGGAGCAACACCGGCTGCAGCTCATTGCCGATGACGTGTACTGCTGCCTGGGCACTACATTGCGGCAGGCGGGCAGTAGAGAGGCTTTTTACAAGGTTGATTTCTTATACGTGGTGAAGCTGGCGGCCCTCACGGCAGGTAATTTTGCCGCGCAGTTTTTGCTTATCTCTGCCATGGGGGCCGATGCCAGCTCGCGGTTTTACTATAACCGGGTGAAAGGCGAAATGGAGGACACCGTGCGTGAGGCTCCCTTCCGGGCCATTCATATTTTCCGGCCCTCCCTGCTCCTGGGCCAGCGCCTCGAAAAACGGCTGGGCGAGCAAATTGGGAGCGTTTTACTACGGGCGCTCCGCCCCCTGCTGGTGGGCCCCTTGCGTGCCTACCGCGCTATCGGGGCCGATACGGTGGCCCGGGCCATGCTGCACGCCGCCGAAGATGAGGGCGGCGGCATACGGGTTCATTCCTCTGAGGCTATTGCAAAAGCAGGCAGCCAATAAGCGCGGTAAGACGGTAAAGTTCGAAGCCAACTTGTACTTTTGCCAGACTTTCACCATTCCACTCTATTTACGCATGAAGCGCCTGGTTTTAATTTCGTTGTTCTTGGGCCTGCTGGGGTGTGTTGAAGGAGCATACGCGCAGAGCAAGAAAAAAAGCAGTGGCGGGGGCGCCGGCTACACTACCGGCATAGGCCTACGCGGCGGCGGGTGGTCATCGGGCCTTTCCGTTAAGCACTTCTTAAGCGGCAAAAACAATGTAGCCTTCGAGGGCCTACTTACCCGCGAGTACGCAGCCCGTGGCGGCCGCCTCACGCTCATGCTGGAGAAGCACTTGCCAGTATATGATTTCAAGGGCCTGCAGTTCTACTATGGCGCCGGGGCGCACGTTGGCTCTTACCGGGGCCGCTACTACTTCACTGACGAGCGTTTTCGGCGCGGCAAGAAGTACGATTACTATTACATCTACCGGAACGACGATACCAACTACCTGGTAGGCGGTGCTGATCTTATCCTGGGCCTGGAGTATAAAATGGAAGACCTGCCCTTCGTTATCGGCGTCGATTACAAGCCCTTCTTCGAGGTATTTGACGGCTACACTGGTTTCTATAATGATGCCGCAGTAAACCTGCGCTTCGTGTTCTAGGCCACTCCGCAGTTTTCTTTACCAGCAAAAAAGCCCTTCCGCTAGCGCAGAAGGGCTTTTTTGCTGGCATGCTTATCGTTTATCTTACCCGGTACGAGCGGTGCGGGCGTACGTTATAGCTGTTGTAGTAGGGGCGCTGAGCCGGTACCACCCCATGCCGGCGCGGTTGCACTACCACGGGCCGACGCGGCTCAACTACTACCACCCGGGCCGGGCGTGGGCGGTAATAGGGCCGGGCTCTGTAGGGGTAGCCATAGCTATAATAAGGGTATGGAGCTGGGGCGGGGCTCACTACCACGCCGCCCGGCTGGGCCGTAGCCACGCACCCCGTGAGAGTAGCGGCAGAGAGTAGGAGAGCCAGGAAGAAAGCAGGAAATTTCAAGTGGTTTTTCATAGGTCAGGAGAGCCACCTATTGTGTGGCTGGTTACTTGTTAGACGGCTAAAAAGCCCAAGGGTTTAATCCTACTGCCAAGCTTCACCGCTTGACTGCCTTCTAGTTATAGCACCACCAGTACTCTTGCTCCGTTTAGGCCGCGCAGGCAACGCTCTGCCATACATGCCCTGTACCACCAGCTATAAGCCACAGGGGCCAGATGGTTTTTATTAAGTTATGGGCGCCCAGCAACCGGCTGCCTATCTACATTCACTGCTTGATAGTGCAACCCAATAAAGCCGTTTAGAAAGCAAAAAGCCGAGGCCTACCCTGTGGTACACCTCGGCTTTTACACTTGTAAGCTACCTATTAAGGGGCGTTACTTCTTCTTGCTGCTGTACTCAGCATTCAGGTGCTTGAGTACGGGGGTAGTTATGTCCAGGTCTTTGCGGCCGTAGGCAATGGTACCGCTGGGGGCCGCAATCAGAATGAGGCGGTAGCCGTTCTGCTTGCCATATACTTCTACTTGCTTATTGATGCGCTCCAGCACTTGCTGGGTCATCTTGGCTTCTTCCTCCTGTGCCTGGCGCTGCAGCTTTTCCTGCTCCTGTGCTACCTGCGCCTGGCGGCCCTGCAGCTGCTGTTCCGTGTTGGCGCGCTGCTCGGCAGTCATGCCAGCGGCCTGCTGCTGGTATTTCTGCACGGCACTCTGGAAGCCCTGTACCAGCGTTTGGTTCTGAGCCTCCCAGCGTTTAGCCTTGGCTTCAAAGCTGCGGCGGGCATCTTTCATGCCTTGGTAACCATCCAGCAGTTTCCCTGACTCTACGTAGGCCACTTTGTCGGTGTCGGCTACGGCAGTGAGGGCAGCGGGCTCTTCCGTTACAACGGCAGCCGCCGTAGTATCATCCGTTTTTACAGCGGCTACCGGCTGGCGGGCAGGGGCAGCCGCCGGCTTGTTGGCAAAGTGCAGGTAAAATAAAACGGCGACTGCCAGAAACAGTATCGCGTTAAGTACTAGTTGAAGCGAGTTTTTCATTCGATGAATAAGAGAGAAAGAAAGCTGCTCAGGGAGCAACGCCGGTCAAAGAAACGAAAAAAGCCCCGCTGATTATACTAGGCTACCGCACCACGGTAAACTCAGCCCGCCGTTTATACCACGTCCTCGTCGGTATCATCTATCTCTAATGGAGTGTTGGGCTTTTCCTCGTAGGGGGCTGCCAGGTCGGCTCGACTTGGGGAGAGGTCCGTTCGGCCCACGTGCACGAGGGCATCGCCTTGATTTACCACGGGCATATGGTTCAGGCCAATAATGTACCCCGCCACCGGCGACTCTAACCGCACGGAGTGTTCCCCGTAGGGGTCGGCCACCGAACCGTATACCTGGCCTTTCTCAATGTAGTCGCCCAGGTGCACGTCGCTGCGGAAAAGGCCCGCGTACCGGGCCCGCAGCCAGGTAGAGCGCATACATACCACCCCGGCAGCGGCAGGTGGGGCAGCGGCGGCCACCATACCCAAGTGGTGCAGCACCCGAAAGGTACCCGCAATGGCCAGCTCAATTCCGGGCTCATCTAAGCGCAACGACTCCCCCGTTTCATACACAATGATGCGGCGCCCTTCCTGCATGGCGGTTTCGCGCAGGGAGCCGGGGCGTAACGGGGCGTGCAACGTAAAAGGGGCCGCAAAAGCTGCCGCCAGGGCGTCGGTTTCCTCATCCTGATGTAGCAGGCAGCGCACCTGCGGAATGTTGGCCCGCGCCGCGCCTCCCGTATGAAAATCAATGCCGTAATCAATCAGGGGCATGATTTCACGCATAAAGCGGTGAGCTACGCGGCTGGCCAGCGAACCGCGCGGGTTACCCGGGAACGAGCGGTTTACATCTTTGCCATCGGGCACCTCCCTCGAGAAGTTCAGAAAGCCATAAATGTTAAGAATAGGAATAGCGATAATGGTGCCGCACAGAGGCCGGAGCAAATCGCGGCGGATCATGCGCCGGATGGTTTCAATGCCATTTACTTCATCGCCGTGCATGCCCGCCAGCAGCAACACCGTGGGGCCAGGCTTTGTGGAGCGAAATACGTGCACCGGAATATCAATCACCGTACCCGATGGCAACCGGGAAATCACCAGCCGAGTTAAGACCCGTTGCCCTGGCTTAATAACTAAATTATTGAGCAGTAAATCAGCGGGGGCAGCGGTGGGGTCAGTAAGCAAGGCGGTAGAATAGTAGCAGTGGCACTACAGTTCAACCAATCAGGCAGGTACACCCAAGCTGAACCGTTAAGTAAAGAGCACGCCCTGCGTCAATTATCGTTCCAACCGAATATAGAGCCAGGCCAGTACTACAGTATACGGAGGTTGTTGGCCTCTGTCTGATCATACTAGAGCAGGTCATCCGTAAGAGCACAAACCCTCGGCTTGCCCACTCTTACGGATGACCTGCTGTGATGCCAGGAAGTACCCGGAAAGTTTCTGTACTGGCCTAGCCGCGCTACTTAGTCTGGTTGGGTGTCGGGCAGCGCTTCAGAGTTGGTGGCTTTCACAGCCTTCGGCTTGGCTTTCTTCTTTTGGGTGAGTTGCTCCGTGTACTCAATGATTTTGCCAGCAATATCAAGGCCCGTAGATTTCTCAATACCTTCTAGGCCAGGCGAGGAATTAACCTCTAGCACCAATGGCCCACGCTTGCTTTGCAGCATATCTACGCCCGCAATGCCCAGGCCTAGCGCTTTGGTAGCGAGCAGGGCAGCAGCCTTCTCGGCGCGGGAAAGCTTCACCAAGGTACCAGAACCGCCCCGGTGCAGGTTAGAGCGGAACTCGCCCTCCTTGCCCTGGCGCTTCATGGCACCTACTACTTCGCCGTTTACTACAAAAGCACGTAAGTCGGCACCCTTGCTCTCCGCAATAAACTCCTGCACAATAATGCGGGCCTTCAGGTTATGGAAAGCCTCAATAACAGACTGCGCAGCCTTAGCCGATTCGGCTAGTACCACGCCCAGGCCCTGGGTGCCCTCCAAGAGCTTGATGATTACCGGCGCGCCGCCCACCTGCTGAATCATGGCGGGTACCTCGTCGGAGTAATTGGTGAAGGCGGTTTTGGGCATGCCCACGCCGGCCCGGCTCAAAATCTGCATAGAGCGGAGCTTATCGCGGCTGCGCACTATGGCCTGGCTTTCTACGGCCGTACGCACCTTCATCATCTCAAACTGCCGCACTACGGCGCAGCCGTAGAACGTTACGGAGGCGCCAATGCGAGGAATTATAGCGTCAAAGCCTTCGAGCTTCTTGCCTTCATATATGATACCGGGCTGGCCTTTCTCCAGAACCAGGTTGCAGTGCAGATGGTCCAAGACTACTGCCTCGTGGCCGCGTTGGGTAGCGGCTTCCACGAGGCGCGTCGTCGAGTATAGCTTCGGCTCACGCGAGAGAATCGCTAGTTTCATTGGATAGGATGCTTGGAAGAGGATAGTAGAGCAGAAGCGCGCCACAAAGATACAGGCGGGCTGCAAGCGGCGCGGCACTTAGCCAGCCGCCAGCTGACTTTTATACGAGAGATTGAGCCGGGCCACGTCTACCACCACCCGAGCCTGGCGTAGCAATACCCGCCCAATCAGTACGGGATACTTCATGTCGGAGCGGTCAGAAAGCGAGAACTCAGTGTTGTAATCCTGCCCAAACAGCCGGATGGTAGCCTGAATTACGTACCGTCTTTGCATCTCGCCGTTTGAGCTCCGGATGTCGCGCAACGAGAACTCGGCGAATTTCATGGGCTTGCCATCAAAATCCGGGTGGGAGGTATCGAGCAGTTGCACGTGCAGGTAACGCTGACCGTCCGGCTGGGTTTCAACCCGAATGTTGGAACAGTGAATAGCGCCGGTGTAGGCACCGGTATCCACTTTAGCTTCTACTCCCCACAGCTGAAAGGCCGGAAAATCTACCAGCTCCCGCCGCCCCACTATCCGTTTTGGCTCACGCTGCTTTTTCATGAGCGGCAAGTAAAGGGGAATTTGTGATTTAGTGCGTACGTGAGCCGTAGTGAAATGGTGAGATTATGAATTTGTGGAGTGGCCTAGCACCCATGCCAGGAGGCTGAGTCACTCCCTCCACAAATTCAGAACCTCACCATTTCACCTTTACCCTTTATAGCTGATGCGGTATACGGCGTCGTTTTGGTCGTCGGAAACGAGCAGGGAGCCATCGGGGAGTACCAGCAGGCACACGGGGCGGCCCCAGGCCTGCTTGCCTTGCAGCCAGCCTTCGGCGAAGGTTTCGTAGCTCTGAGCTTGCTTGCCAGTGGCATCCAGGCGCACCAGGCTAATCCGGTAGCCAAGCTTGGTGGTGCGGTTCCAGGAACCGTGCTCAGGAATAAAGAGTTGGTTGCGGTACTGCGCCGGAAATTTCTTACCGGTATAAAACTTCATACCCAGTGCGGCCACGTGCGGCCCCAGCTTGCGGGCCGGCTTAGCATACGTAGCCGCTGATTTGCCCTTACCAAACTCAGGGTCCGGCACATCGCCGGCGAAGTAATACGGAAAGCCAAAGTGCATGCCGGGCTTGGGGGCGCGGTTCAGCTCATCGGCCGGCAGATTGTCGCCGAGCATGTCGCGGCCGTTATCGGTAAACCACAATGTTTTGTCCTGAGGGCTCCAATCGAAGCCCACAGTATTTCTCACGCCATACGCGAAGGTTTCCAGCCCGGTGCCATCGGGATTTAGGCGGTTGATGGTGGCGTAGATGGGCTGTTCAGGCAGGCAACTGTTGCAGGGCGCTCCTACCGGTACGTACAGCTTACCATCGGGCCCGAAGGCAATGTAGCGGTAGCCGTGCCAGTCTTTATTGGGCAACTTATCATAGACTACGGCCGGCCTGGGCTTTTGCTTCAGGCGCTGGGCAATGTTATCGTAGCGCAAAATACGGTTGATTTCGGCTACGTAGAGGGCTCCGTTGCGCACAGCCACTCCATTGGGCGAGTTCAGGCCAGTGGCAATGGTTACTACCTCATCGGCCCGCCCATCTTTATTACGGTCGGGCAGGGCGAATACTTTATCGTCTTTGGTGCCCACGTACACAGTACCATCGGGACCTACGGCCAGCTCCCGGGCGCTTTTTACGCCCTGCGCAAAGTAGCTGATGGTAAAGCCGGCGGGCAGCTTAATCTTACTGAGGTTAGCATCGGCTGGGGGTGCAGCTGGCTTGAGAGCCAAAGCTGTGAGGGCCAGCGGAGCCAGCAGCAACGGAAAGAAACGGCGCTTTATCATCATACTGACCCAACCCTTAGCCCAGCCGGAAGGTTGCAGAGCAGCGGCAGTTTGTGCCTCGCGCTAACCCAGCCGGCCCACCTCGCGCAGGCGGCGGGGCGGCTAGGTTAGCGCGAAGCAGGCTGTTAGAGCTGATTGGAACGCCGGCGGAGGAGCCGCTCATATTCCCGCTCCGAGAGTTGCCCCCGCTCCATATTGCCGTAAGTAGTGAAGCCCTGAATGGCCACCCCAATACCCCAGAAAAGGGTAGACCACACGGGCCAGGGAAGGGGACTGAAGTTACGGTCGGTTAAGGCCCAAATGGTCCATAACAGCAGATTAACTGTGATGTAGGTGAACAGATGGGACTTAAAACGGGCGCGGGCTTTGGCCATACGCCACAGTTGGGGGTCGCGAGCAGGAGTTTCCATTAGTAAGGAAGTTTGGCGTGGTTGAATGCTCAAACATATGTCTGGCAACAATATATAAGAAACTATATTTACCCAAGCTACCAGATTACCTCCCGAAATGCAGGAAATGAGTACTGAACCGTTCCAGGCCACTTCAGCCCCGCGGCAATTTCCGCCCGTGTACACCTCCCGTACTTGCTCCATGAATACTTCCTCCCCTACTGCCAATTAGAGCGACCAGGCCCGCTCTTCCGGCCGGCTACTGCTCTACCGCGGCGGCATCACCCGCCTCACTACCGATGCTATTATGGCTGCGGCCAGCTTCAGCCTGCTAGGCGGCGTTGAGGGGGGTTATCGGGCCGGGAGCCCCGAGATACTGGCAGCCCGCCAGAAGCTGCGCGCTAACCATTACAGCAGTAGCCTGGCCACCGGTGAGGCGGTTATCACAACCGGAGGCTGCTTGCCGGTGCGCTACGTTATTCATACTGTGGGGCTCGTTTGGACCGGGGGCCACAAGTCATGAGCCCGAGTTGCTGGCCTACTGCTACCACAACAGCCTGCAACTGGCCTGTGAGAAAGACCCGGCCAGCGTGGCCTCCCCCAGTATCAGTACTGGTATATATGGTTACCTCAAGCAGGAAACCCGGCAGTTTCTGGAGTAGCACGAACAGCCCCACGAGGTGGTGTTTGTGGCGTTTGATGAGCAGGCCATCCAGTAAGCTAATCCGTTCGTTACCACTGTCTTCTTTGCGCAAAAAATGGTAACTTTAAAGACCACCCATTTCCCATCCTTTAAAACCGAAGTGCCATGGAAGTCTCAAATCACCACCCAATGGCCGAACGCAAAACCCGAAATAGCGCCAGTAATCCGGTCTGGATGGATGGCTTGCGCATGTTGCTAGGCCTGTTCCTCTTCATCAAGGGTATCTCCTTTTTAAATAACTCCAGCGACGTATTCTACTTGCTCAGCCAGCAGGAAAGCCTAGAACATCTTAAGAAAGCCTCCCTCTTTTTCAGTGTTTTCCACATTATCGGGGGGCTAATGATTGCCTTCGGATTTCTTACCCGGTTTGCCTTACTTATTCAGATTCCGATTCTGATTGGCGCCGTTTTTATTGTAAACACGCAGAATGGCCTAACGCTGCAAAACGTAGAGCTTTGGGTGTCTGCCGCCGTGCTGGCTCTGATGCTGTTCTTTATGGTTGTAGGCCCCGGCCGCTACTCCGTTGACCACAAGCTTCTCCGCCAAGAGGCTAACGAACTGTAGTACTCCTCAAGCCCTACAGCTTAGCCCTGAGCAGCGGGTGCTGACGCACATAGGCTGTTACGTCATAAATAAGGCCCGCATGCCCAGTATCCAGTAGAGTGGTAGTTGCGCTTGACAACGTAGCGGCAAACTGCTGAATACCCGCGGCCGGAATTACCCGGTCGTGGCGGCCCAGGAAGAACGTAACTGGCACGGAATGCTGATTCAGCACGCGGGCTAGCCGCTTCAGGTCAAAGGTAAGGCTGCGGAAAGCCGTCCAACTGCGGTATATGCGCAGCCGCTTTTCTCTGCTGTCAAGCTGCCACTGCGCAAAATGCACGAGGCTAGGGTCGAGGAGGCGACGCTGCCGTAGCGTGTGCAAGAATCGCAGCAGTCGTTGGGGCCGCAATACTGCGCGGCCCAGCAGCCCCCGCATCCAGGGGGGCCGCGTGGCAAGGGTATACCACAGTTGTGAGCCAATACCATCGGGGGCAATCAGCCACAGACCTTGCACGCGCCCCGGGAAATACTCGGCGGCGGTCAGGGCAAACTTGGCGCCCATACTAAACGCCAGCAGGCTGAAGCGTTCAATATTTTGCTCCGCAAGGAACGCCTGCAACAACTCGGCGAGCCGTGCTTTGGTGAGAGGAGCATCCTGCTTAGCCAAACGACTGCCGCCGTGGTAAAATAAATCAAAGGCATACACCGTGACCTCAGGGCCCAGCAACTGAATCAGGCCCCGCCAGTGTCCTTCACTCTGCCCGTACCCGTGAAAGGCCAATACAACCTTAGGGCCGGCGCCATATTTACGGTAGTTCAGGTGCGTTTTCAACAACGTATCAACATCGCCATACCCCCGGAAGTGCCCACAAAAAAGCCATTGCTTTCAGTAGCAATAAGCTATTTGCTGATGCTCCAGGCCACACTCTTGCTACCTCAGTTGCTGCCCGTACCTGGTAGCTGACCTAGGCCAGGCGCGATACCCCACCCGATACAATAAACTTCATTACCTCGCTGCTGGGCAGGTTAAGGTAAGTAACGTGGGTGGGCGGCACCAGCACCAGCTCACCAGAGAAGTTATAAGAGTGCGGGAAATACACCGCCAGCAGATCGTCGCGGTGGATGGCGGCCATGGTAGCCTGGGTCACGAAACCCATTTTAAAGGTCTGCTCAGTGGCACTCATGCGCACCAACACGGGCCGGTTAAACTTCTGGTTGTCGCCCACAAACGCATCAAACAGGTCTTTCAGGCTGGAGTAGATGATGCTGACCAGCGGCGTGCGGTGCAGTAGCCGCTCCATAATAATCAGGAAGGGCCGCACTAGGAAGGACTTCGCCACAAAGCCTACCAGGGTAATCAGCACAATGGCTACCAGCAGGCCTAGGCCAGGTATATCAAAGCTCAGGCCCGCAAACAGGTCGTTGAGCCAGCGCAGCAGCGCAAACAAAATGTACAGGGTGAGGCCAACCGGGGCCACCACCAGAAAACCGTTGAGAAAGTAGTTGAACAAACGACTCATGAGCGAAGCAAGTGGCCTACGCAACAGGCGCGGGCCGAGCACCGCAAGTTACCCCGGCCGGCCCAAAACAGCAGCGGCCCACCCGGAAATTCCGAGTGGGCCGGTGGGCCGGTGTTCTGTCTGAAGCTATGATGCTATTAAGCTAGGCCAGTTTCATCTCAGTAACTTCCTCAATGCGGTCTTTCACGCGCTGCATCAGCCACATGGGAGTGCTGGTAGCGCCGCAAATTCCCACTGATTCCATGCCCTGGAACCACTCATCCTGCAGCTCCTGCTCATTCTCCACGAAGTAGCTGCGCGGGTTAGTCTTGTTCACCACCGAAAACAGCGCCTTACCATTAGAGCTTTTGCGGCCGCTCACGAAGATGATAACATCATGCTGCACGGCAAATTTCGCCAAGGCTGGCTCCCGGTTGCTCACTTGCCGGCAAATACTATCGTTGGCATCAAACGACTCCAGGGAACCACCGGCCGTAGCAATGCGCTCCTCAATTACTTGCTTCATGTGGTAGAAGCCGGCAGTGCTTTTGGTGGTTTGGCTGAACAGCGTAACCGGACGGGCGAAGTCAATCTGATCCAGATCGGCTTCGGTCATCACAATGAGGGCCTGGTTGCGGGTTTGGCCCGTGAGGCCAATAACCTCAGCGTGGCCGGGCTGCCCATAAATTACTACCTGCCCGTTCTGGCGGGTAGTGGCATCAAAGGCGTGCTTTACACGATTCTGCAGCTTGAGCACCACGGGGCACGAGGCATCAATGAGCTCAATATTATTGCGCAACGCCAAGGCATACGTTTCGGGCGGCTCACCATGGGCCCGAATCAAAACCTTAGCATCATGCAGCTCTTCCAGCTGGTCTCGGTCGATGATGCGCAGGCCAAGCGCGTGCAAACGCTCCACCTCCATTCGGTTGTGCACAATATCGCCGAGGCAATACAGGGTATCGTCCTGGGCCAGTTCATCCTCGGCCATCTGAATGGCAAACTCAACGCCAAAACAGTAACCAGAATTTTTATCGATAGTGACGTTCATGTGTTCTGTTAACAAAGTAACCGCCGAACAGGTGCAATTATCGGGCCCTAGTCTTTAACAACCGCTTCGCCGCCATTCCGTTCGGAGTGGTCGGCCTCGGTAGTAACAGCCAAGGTAAATAGCTTCGCAGATACCCGTTCCAGCACGAAATCAACCTGCTCGTCGATCATCATGTGGGTGGTATCCAGTAGTACGGCATCGGAGGCGCGCCGCAGGGGGCTTTCTGCCCGGGTAGAATCAATGTGGTCACGCTTGCGCAGGTTTTCCACAATTTCATCTACCGGTACATGCTCATCTTTCAGGGCTAGTTCTTCCTGCCGGCGCTCAGCGCGCGTAAGCACATCGGCCGTCATAAACACCTTCACCTCGGCATCAGGGAACACCGTAGTTCCAATATCGCGGCCATCCATTACTACGCCCCGCTTGCGCCCCATGCGCTGCTGCTGGCGTACCAGGGCGTGGCGCACGGCTGGTATCACCGAGACTTCACTCACGGAGTTGGAAATACGCATCTGCCGAATCTCATCTTCCCGGATTTCGCCATCGAGGCAGAGCTCATTGCGGCCGGTTTTGCGGTTGCGCTTAAACGAGATGTGCATGTCGTGCAGGGCCTGCTCAATGCGGGGCAAATCGTCGAAGCTGATGTTGTGCTCCAGCAAATAGAGCGTTACGGCCCGGTACATGGCACCGGTATCAATGTAGGCGTAGCCCAGCTCAGCGGCCACAGCCTTGGCCGTGGTGCTTTTGCCGCAGGAAGAGTAGCCATCAATGGCAATGACGATTTTCCGCATGACAAAGTCGTTGGGTACGGTTAGGCTTAAAGGGCTCACGAAATCCAGTTTTTGCGCACGGGCTTAATGGCTAGCCGCTCAGGAATGCCCGCGAAGAACTTCACAACTGACTCGGCTTCACCCTTAGCCAGTTGCTCGCTCACGCGGAAAAATGGGTTAAAAAAATAGGCGCGGTTGATACCCACGCCGGTGGTCTTATCGGGGCCCTGGGCCCAGGTGCCGCTGTAGGTATCTACCAGGCACTGGCCCAGGAAGCACCCCAGCGCCGTAACTACCCCCTGTTTCTCTGAGTCTTTAATGCTGGGCCGCTGCTGCTCAATAAAGTCGGAGAGCCGTTGCACGGCTGCGGCATCAAAGGCATTTACCTGAAGCTGCTGGCGCACACCTTCGGCGGCGGCACGGAGAGAGGCAAGGGGTGATTCTGGAGGCATAGGCAAATTGGGAGTTAAGGGCGTACTGTTCCGGCAAGCCGCAACTGCTGGGTCACGCGGAAGTCGGCGTAGTGCGTAAGTAAACGAACGGCATCTTGCCCCGGACGCGGCCGACCGGTTTTCAGTTCCGCCACTGCAGCTGCATCATCAGCTAGCAGCACGAGAAATAGCTGCTGAAATGCGCTTTTTGAGCGGGGCACTTCCTGCCAAGGGCCAGCTTCTTGGCGAATAGCCAGAGCAGGCGCCCCCACCAAGCGCTCCAGTAAGCTGCGCCGCGTGTAACGGTAGTCAACTAACTGCACCCCCGCCCCGCGGAACTGCTGCAGGCCAAACACCCCACCGCTGAGCTTGGAGTGGCTGGCTAGGCCAGTTAGCGACAGGAGCGTATCGCCGGGGTATTTCACGAAGGCCTTTATCTCGCGCGGCAAAAACGCTTGGTAGGTGTTGCCGCCGGTATTCATGTATACTTTGTAGGCAGTATAGTCGCCGATTTGCACCGCGTGCCAGTGGCCCTCCAGATCCTGAAAAGCGCCGACCTTCCCTCCAGCCTGGCGTACCTGGGTGGGGTCGGGTGTTAGTTGATTGTAGGTACCCGGGGCCGGAAAAGCGGCCGGCTTTGTTTGTGCAACTGCCATGGGAGCTATTGTCCCAAACCCTACTACCATCAACAAGCTAAACAGCAAAGTTTTTTTCACGTGCTTGATGGATAGATGAAGTTTCGGATGGCAAAGCGCCCTGCTGCTTTTGGCAGGGCATTAGTGGCTTTCACAAGGGCAAGGCATCTTGCCTAGCTTAGCTTTACGCTTGAGCGACGACGTTTTCTTCTGCTGGGGCGTGCGGCTGGCACAGCCCGTGGAAGCTAGGCCAGTGCCTCCAATTAAGGCAGCTAATAGCAAAGTCACAATCTTTCTCACAGCGCAGATTTTCGGCAAATATACGGTTCTTTACCCGTTAGCCACTTGCCTAACTCAACTTTACCTTCGCCTTTCTCCTGCCCTATGTCCGCCGATTTTCAACTCCAGGCAAATGTTATCAATCTGTTTACCAATACGATAACCCCCGCCACCCTCCACGTAGCCGGTGGGCGTATTCAGCGCATAACCCCCTTAGATGCAGCCAGCCCCACCCCAGAGCTACCGTATGCGCTGCCGGGCTTTGTTGATGCCCACGTTCACGTAGAAAGCTCTTTACTGGTGCCCTCAGAATTTGCGCGCTTAGCGGTGGTGCACGGCACCGTGGCCACGGTTTCTGACCCCCACGAAATTGGCAATGTGTTGGGCGTGGCCGGTGTGAAGTACATGCTGGAAAATGGTCGGCAGGTACCGTTTAAGTTCTGCTTTGGGGCGCCTTCCTGCGTACCCGCCACACCCTTTGAAACTGCCGGCGCCGAAATAACCGCCGCCGATATTGAAACGCTTTTCAAGGAGCACCCCGAAATCGGCTACCTGGCCGAAATGATGAACTGGCCTGGCGTGCTGCATCGCGATGAGGTGGTGATGGAAAAAATACGGCTGGCTCAGCAGTACGGCCGCCCCGTAGATGGTCACGCCCCTGGCCTACGCGGCGAGAATGCCCGCCAGTACGCGGCCGCCGGCATCAGCACCGACCACGAGTGCTTTACGGCCGAGGAAGCTCAGGATAAGCTGGCCGTGGGCATGAAAATTCTGGTGCGTGAGGGCTCTGCTGCCCGCAACTTTGAGGCCCTGATTGATCTGCTGCCGGAGCACTACGAGCACATGATGTTCTGCTCCGATGATAAGCACCCCGATACGCTGGTGCTAGGCCACATTAACCAGCTAGTGCAGCGGGCCGTTTCGCGTGGCCAAGATGTGCTGAAGGTGCTGCGCGTGGCCTGCCGCAACCCCGTAGAGCATTACAACCTGCCCGTAGGCCTCTTGCGTGAGGGCGACCCCGCCGACTTTATTGTGGTGGACAATCTCACCGATTTCAATGTGCAGCAAACCTACCTGAATGGTGAGCTGGTAGCGGAGAAAGGCCAAACGCTGATTCCGGCCGTGCCCGTAGCAGCAGTGAATAACTTCCACACCACTCCCGTGCAGCCCACCGATTTTCAGGTGGCAGCTCCTCAGGCAGCAGCCACGGTGCGCGTTATTGAGTGCTTTGATGGGCAGCTTATCACGGCCCGCCACGATGTACCGGCCCACGTAGAGGGTGGCCTGGTGCTACCTGACTTGGAGCAGGATGTCTTGAAACTCACAGTAGTAAACCGCTATCAGCCGGCGGCCCCGGCCGTAGCATTCATTCAGGGCTTTGGCCTGAAGCGAGGGGCCCTGGCCAGCAGCGTCGGGCACGACTCTCATAACATCACGGCCGTGGGCTGCGACGACGAGAGCCTGGCCCGCGCCGTGAACCTGGTAATTGCAGCGCAAGGTGGCCTAGCCGTAGTTTCACCGGATGGGGAGGAGTTGGTGCTCCCCCTGCCCGTAGCTGGCTTAATGTCTGACCGCGAGGGTTACCATGTGGCAGAGGCCTACGCTGCCGTTGATGCCCTCTCTAAGCAGCTTGGCTCACCCCTGCAGGCCCCGTTCATGACGCTCTCTTTCATGGCCTTGCTAGTTATCCCCAGCCTCAAGCTCAGCGACAAAGGCTTGTTTGATGGCGAAGCGTTTCGGTTTGTGGAGGCGGTAGTGTAAGTCACACCAGAAACTGTAGGCCACCCTACCAGCAAAAAGCCCCGCTACCAGATGTGGTAGCGGGGCTTTTTTTGTTGGAAGCGTTGCTTCTCTAGTTATTCACGAAACGCTTTTCGAGCAGCTTCTGCATTTTCTCTTCTGTGAGCGGCTTAGCTAGGTACTCCACCCCTTCATACTGGGCCACACGAGCAGTGTCGGCGGCGTGCATGGAGGTGGTAAGCACGGCCATCACGGTTTTCTCGCGGGAGCTGGCGGGCAACTCGTTGTAGAGCTTCAGGAACTCGAAGCCGTCCATGCCGGGCATCTTCAGATCCACGAACACCAGCTCGGGCACGTCCTTCGAGGGGTTATCAGTGGGGTTGTCGCCCCACAGAAACTGAAAGGCCTGATCTGCCTTAGAGAAGGTGTGCACCTGGTCGGCTACGTTGAGCCGGCTCAACAAGCGGTTATTTAAGAAGCTGGTAGTTTCATTGTCGTCTACCAGTACAACGTTACGCAGTTTGCGAGCCATAGCTTTCGGAGTTTAAGAGGCGCAAGGATAACTGGCTTACAGCCAGCCTTGTTCACGCATCCAGTCGTCGTTATAAATTTTGCCTAAGTAGCGAGTGCCATGGTCAGGCAAAATAATGACCATCGTATCGTCTTGCTTCAGATGCTCCTTAGCATACTCCAAGGCCCCAAATACTGCCGACCCGCAAGACCAGCCTACGAATAAGCCCTCCTCTTTGGCCAACCGCCGCGTCATGACGGCAGCATCCTTATCGGACACTTTAATGAAAAGATCAATCAGGTCAAAGTTAACATTCTTAGGCAGAATGTCTTCGCCAATTCCTTCGGTTTTATAGGGGTAGATTTCGTTTTCGTCGAAAATACCGGTCTCCTTATACTTCTTGAACACGGAGCCATAGGTATCAAGGCCCACCGTCACGAGGTTGGGGTTTTGCTCTTTCAGGTACTTGGCCGTGCCGCAAATGGTGCCGCCCGTGCCTACACCCGCTGCAAAGTGCGTGATTTTACCTTCCGTCTGCTCCCACAGCTCAGGGCCGGTGGTTTCGTAGTGCGCCGCCGTGTTCGACATGTTGTCGTACTGGTTTGGGTACAGCGAGTTCGGAATTTCGGCGTTTAGCTTGCGCGCTACTGAGTAGTAGCTGCGCGGGTCGTCGGGGGCCACGTTGGTGGGGCACACAATTACCTCAGCCCCTACGGCCCGCAGAATATCCTGCTTCTCTTTGCTTTGCTTATCGCTCATTGTGAAGATGCACTTGTAGCCCTTCGCAATGGCGGCCAGCGCCAGGCCCATGCCGGTATTGCCGGAGGTACCCTCAATGATGGTGCCGCCGGGCTGAATCAGGCCGGCTTTCTCTGCATCCTCAATCATCTTCAACGCCATCCGGTCTTTCACCGAGTTACCGGGGTTGAAGTACTCAACTTTCACCAATACGGTGCCTTTTATGCCTTCGGCCAGCTTGTTGAGCTTCACCAACGGCGTATTGCCGATGGCCTCAACGATGTTATTCAAGTACATGGGGGTGGGTATGCGGTTTGTGAGAGAGGACCACAAAGGTACGCATTTCGGTTGGGAGCCTTGAGTGGTCATTCCGAACGAAGTGAGGAATCTGGATTTGTCTTCTACTGGTTTCCTCAGATTATGTACTTCGTTCGGAATGACGGCGCTTGGCTTGCCTCCGCCCCAAAAAAGGCTACTTTTGCACACCGCTAGCCTACGGCTGGCGGGCATTCCCCACCCTCAACCCGCATCTTCCTCTAACTCTTTTTCTATGAGTGTTCTGGTTAACAAGGATTCCAAAGTGATTGTGCAGGGCTTTACCGGCTCGGAAGGGTCGTTCCACGCCCAGCAGATGATTGAGTACGGCACCAACGTGGTAGGCGGCGTAACGCCCGGCAAAGGCGGCACCCAGCACCTCGATCGTCCCGTGTTCAACACCGTAGCCGAAGCAGTAGAGCAGGCGGGTGCTGACACCAGCATCATCTTCGTACCCCCAGCTTTCGCCGCCGACGCCATCATGGAAGCCGCCGACGCAGGCATCAAAGTTATCGTGACCATCACGGAGGGCATCCCCACCAAGGACATGATTGCGGTGAAGGAATATCTGAAAGGCCGCGAGGGTTTGCGCATGATTGGGCCCAACTGCCCTGGCGTAATGACCGCTGGTGAGTGCAAAGTGGGCATCATGCCCGGCTTCATCTTCCAGAAAGGCCGCGTAGGCATCGTTTCGAAGTCGGGTACTCTGACCTACGAAGCCGTTGACCAGCTCACCAAGGCCGGCCTGGGCCAGACGACGGCTATCGGCATCGGCGGTGACCCCATCATCGGCACTACTACCAAAGAAGCTGTTGAGCTGCTCATGAACGACCCCGAAACCGAAGGCATCGTGATGATCGGTGAAATCGGGGGCGGTATGGAAGCTGAAGCGGCTCGCTGGATTAAAGAAACCGGCAACAAGAAGCCCGTAGTAGGCTTCATTGCTGGCCAAACGGCTCCTCCCGGCCGCCGTATGGGTCACGCGGGTGCCATCGTAGGCGGCGCCGATGACACGGCCGCTGCTAAAATGGCCATCATGCGCGAGTGCGGTATCCACGTAGTAGACTCTCCCGCCGAAATCGGCGACACAATGCTGCGCGTATTGGGCGGCAAGTAATTGCTAGGCCAGTAGATATATAAAAAGCCCCGGCGTAAGTCGGGGCTTTTATCTTTAAGGCAGTTACGAACCATATTTGGTCTTTTGTTACCTATCTCACTATTCTCCTGGTTTTATGCACACTACTACTAAAATTCTCCTCGCTATCATCGGACTAACGGGCGGTACGGCCTGTACCAAGGAGGTTGAGAAACTTGTGATTCAAGAGCCAGTGTACAGCTGGGCGGAGGTGAAACAGCTCACCGGTAGCCAAAAGATTATCATCCAGCTTACTACGGACAAGAAGACGCTTTTCTTGCAGCAGCCAGGCATTTTTGGCCATGTTACACCGCTGGCAAACGTTCCTAGGCCACCTGATCAGGGCTACTTTCAGATTAAGTCGTATTCATCTGATCCGCTGCCTTACGACATCCAAAATCGCTTACCCATGAACGCCAGCTTATTTTTGAAGCCGGCACAGGTAGGCGACTCTGTTTTGCAGGTATACACTACTGCGAACCCGCCACTTTCCAACCAAATATCAGAGATTCGTTTGCGACGAGTCGATAAATCGGCGGATAAATTCGTCAACAACCGTTATAGTCCCTATGCTGCTTTCGGAGCCATTAGCAGCAACAATTACTCGTTGGTTGGCTACACTACTGCTCCTGCAGATAGAGCCCTGCATTTTGTTCTCAGCAAGCTCACGTTACCGACCCTAACCCGGGGCGCCGTCGACGTCACATCGCGCACAGTTTCTATACCGCTTGATAATGCCAGCGCCTTCTATACAATTTCAGCTATCGATGACTATTTCCTGGTTTCTAATGCGAATGACGGTATCTACAAAATTCGCGAAAACGGGACAGTAAGGCGGGTGTTCAGTTCTCCACAAATCTTTACCACCGCTTATTACAAAGACCGTAGCACTCTCTATGCCATACAGGGTGATAACCAGTACAGCCTTTTGACCTCAACGGATGATGGGGAAACCTGGCAACGTAGTACAGGACTACCTAATTTTTTTCGTGTTAGTACTTTTTACCCCGTCGGGGATAGTATAGTAGGCGTTTCACATGGAGCGCCTAATAACGTCTTGTACACTCTTCGCTGGCAAGGCGCTACCTATCGGGTGCGTGAGTTGAAGAGTGACGGATTAAACCAAGCCGATTTCACTGATCTGGTTCAGCTGGGCGATACGGTATACCTGGGCACTACCAACGGGTTATTTAAGCGGCCCCTCAAGACCTTCTTTGAGAGCAAACCCAAAGAGTAAGTTGCGGCTCGGCTTACAGGCTCTTCTTTTGTTTTCTATCCTGCTCCTGCTAGCTCGCGTAGGCCAGTGCCAGCAGCTCCTGGACAGCACAGCGCGTATTGTAGCTCTCCCCAATGTAGCTGTTAGTAGCACGGGCAGCCGGCTAGTGGTTGCATCGGGAGTAGAAGACCTTAATTCCAGCCACATTGTGAGCCCAGGTACTGCTGCCCAAGAAACGCCCCGGAGGCACCCCGCTACGAAATCAGGCGCCGGAGCCAGCCAGAAACGCCCGGGAGAGTTGCACCGGCAACGGCCTTCCCGAAGCTGAAAGGCACCAAACCCGATCCTACTGCTGCTGAAAGCTGGTACCGCGATGCGGTTACGCAAGTGTGGCGGCGCAGCCGCGTAGGCCAGTCGGTGGTGTTGCTTGAGGCAGTGTTTGAGTAACTACTTCTTGCCTTCCTGCCCACCTACGTTCACCACTACCCCAAACTGAAACACCGAGTTAGCCGCCTTCAGGTACTTGCGGTGGCGCAACCCAAAGTTGCTCCCGCTGATGAGCTGGAACTGCACCGGCCCTACCAATTGAATACGTGTGTAGGTAATAGGTTCGAGGAAAACGTTGTCTTCGGGAGCGTGCGCTAAACCATCGAGCCGGAAGTTATCAAGCTGCATGTAGCTGATGCGCAAGGCGGTACCATAGTTAATAGGCCAGTCGCGGCCCAGCACATGGAAGCTCTTGTGCTCTTTAGAAGTGTAGTTGGCCTGCAGGAAATATTTAGTGAGGTTTCCCTCCAATGTGCGCGTAACTCCTTCAGCAGGGGTGCGCTCGATGCGCCGAGTCTTACCCACACCCACGCCACCGTAGAACTCCAGTACCCGCGTATCGCGGATGCGGGTGTAGTAGCCCAGGCCTACCTCGCCAAAATCATGGTCTTCGGCGCGCTTCTTTTTATCGGTGTGCAGGAACGAAGCTGACCCCATTACCCCTAGGTGGTTGGTAGCCGCGTAGGCCCCTTGCAGGCTGGTGTTCTGGCTGAAGTTAGTTTGCAGGCTACCACTCCACTCACCCTGCTGAGTAAGCAACGGTACCTGGGGCGGCGGCGGAAAGTACAAAGAGGAGCAGGCGCTCAGGCACGGCAGCACAAGTAGAAGAAACAGGCGTAAGTAACGCGAAGCAAGCATAGGTAGGGAAACAGCGGTAATCAGGGGCAGAACGGCAAGAGTGTGGTTTCGTTGTATAGTCATCAGAACGGCGAGGCCGTATAGTCAGTATCTGTCCAGCTTCTGCACACCAGCACGACAACTCAAAAGCCTTAAGTTCTGCTTTTTATGCCTACTTCTTACGACGCCCTGATTATTGGCTCCGGTCAGGCCGGAAATCCTCTTGCCACCGCCTTGGCCAAAGCCGGGCGCAAAGTAGCCATAGTAGAGAAATACTTGCTAGGAGGCTCTTGCATCAACTACGGCTGCTCACCCGTAAAAGCTATGCTGGCTTCGGCCGAGCGGGTGTACCAGGTAGCCACGGCCCAAGAGTATGGGGTGCACAGCAGCTCGCCTACAGTTGATTTTAAAGCCATTATAGCGCGCAAAGACACTATCATCCAGGAAATGCGCGATGGTATCCGCAAAAACCTCACGAAGGAGCACTCTGGTATTACGTTGCTGCACGGCCACGCCGTTTTTACTGGTCCTAAATCAGTGCGCGTAACGGCTCCTGATGGCCAAACGCACGACCTGAAGGCCCCGCTGATTTTTATTAATACGGGTACCGAATCGGCCATTCCGCCCATTGAAGGTTTGACAGACAATCACTTCCTGACCAACAAGAGCATTCTGGATTTACAGGAGCTACCGGAGCACCTGCTCATTCTGGGCGGCGGCTACATTGGGCTTGAGTTCGGGCAGATGTTCCGGCGCTTTGGTAGCCGCGTTACCATCATTGAGCATGCTACCCAGCTACTTGAGCGCGAAGATGACGACGTGTGCGAAGCCATGCAGGAACAGCTTGGCGCCGATGGGGTAGAGTTTGTGCTGGGAGCGGAGGTAAAGCGAGTTTCCCGCAATGAAGCAGGCACCTACACCCTCACGGCCCACACCTCAGATGGTGAGCGGCGCCTCCGTGGTTCCCATCTGTTGGTGGCCGTGGGCCGCAAGCCTAACACCTATGATTTAGGCTTGGAGGCTGCCGGTATTGAGATCAATGAGAAAGGCTACATTCTGGTGAATGAACGCCTGCAAACCAACGTGCGCGGCGTGTATGCTCTCGGTGACGTGCACCCCGGCCCCCAGTTCACCCACCTCAGCTACGACGATTACCGCGTTGTGCGCGACAACATCATCCACCGCAAGCGTCGCTCCGCCAAAGACCGCCCCCTGCCCTACGTGGTGTTTACCCAACCGCAACTGGGCCGCATAGGCCTATCGGAGAAGCAGGCTCAGGAGCAAAAACTAGACTACCGCGTGGCTACCATGCCGGTACAGTATGTGGGCCGGGCCCGCGAAACAGGCCATACGGAGGGCTTCATGAAAGTGCTGGTAGATGCCCACAACCACATTATCGGGGCCACTATCTTCTCGGAGCAGGGCGGCGAAATCATGTCGATGATTCAGCTAGCCATGACCGGTAAAATCACCTGCGACCAGCTGCAAAATATGGTATTTGCGCATCCTACGTGGGCTGAATCCTTGAACAACCTGTTTGCGAAGCTGGAAAAGGCAGGCTAGCCACCCATATCTTATTCTTTGAAGAAGTGCGGGTAGATTACCAGCCCAAGGGAGGTATATAGCCGCCCCTCTTTTGTATCGCTGATGCGGATGTTGGGGGAGGTATGTTTTTCCTCGTCTGGCGAAAAGGAAACGCTACTTGCCAGTTGCAGTTGTAACCAGCGAAAGGTATTTCTCCCGCTAATGCGCATAAAGAACATCGGCTCTACGCGGGTCATGTACCGCAGCGGTATGGGCTGCCCTTTTTCCGTGAGTGAAGCAAACCTGACTTGCGACAAGCGAAATGCTCCGCCATACGTCACCCGGCCATCATCATTAGCAGCGTACAGGTCAGCGTACAGCTTGTGGTAGCGGGCCGCATACTCATATATACCATCAGAACCTACTCCTGGCGACTCAAACCCACGATAAAACCGGCGACTACTCTGGCCAAAGCCAACGCCCGCTAAACCACCTATCAACCACTCGTCGTTCAGGTATCGGTAGGTACCTACTCCCAGCTCCATCTGCCGATTTCTAAAATAAGCAGAGTCGCCACCGCCACCGCGTAGCCCCCCGGCCGCTCGCACCACCAACTGCTTCACGGGTGAATAGCTGGCTGATGCTTCTAGGCGCCCATTTATATACGTGCTGGCTACTACTTCTGCTTCACCCTTGTGGCGAACGAGCGGGGCGGACGGCTGCAGAGGCACATACACTGAACAACTGGCTAACAGCCAGAGGAGCAGGACGCATGAGCTGGTTTGTAAGCGTATAGGTTGCCGCATAGAATATTGTAAAAGGTCAGTCAGAACTCTGGTTGATAGTAGGTAGAGCGAACTACCAGTATAAACGTTGCATATAGCAAAAGGCCCGTTGCACAGTGCTGTGCAACGGGCCTTTATCCTTTTAAACTGCGCTGGTTACTTGGCGTAGGCCACGGCGCGCATCTCCCGAATAACCGTGATTTTGATTTGGCCGGGGTACTGCATTTCCTTCTCGATCTTCTGCGAAATCTCGTAGCTCAGCTCGGCAGCGCGCTCGTCAGTAACGTTCTCGGCGTCTACCATTACGCGCAGCTCGCGGCCGGCCTGAATGGCGAAGCACTGATTTACACCTTTAAAGCCGTTAGCGGTTTCTTCCAACTGCTTCAGGCGCTTGATGTAGCTTTCCATCATCTCGCGGCGGGCACCTGGCCTAGAGCCGGAAATGGCGTCGCAGGCCTGCACCAGCGGCGAAATCATGGCCGTCATCTCGATTTCGTCGTGGTGGGCACCGATGGCGTTTACCACGTCGGGGTGCTCCTTGTACTTCTTGGCCATCTCCATGCCTAGGATGGCGTGGGGCAGCTCAGGCTCTTCGGTGCTTACCTTGCCGATGTCGTGGAGGAGGCCGGCGCGCTTGGCGTGCTTCACGTTGAGGCCTAGCTCGGCGGCCATAGTGGCGCAGAGGTTAGCTACTTCGCGCGAGTGTTGCAGCAAGTTCTGGCCATACGAGGAGCGGAAACGCATCCGACCCACCATTTTGATCAGCTCGGGGTGCAAGCCATGAATACCGAGGTCGATGATGGTCTTCTCTCCGATTTCCACAATTTCCTCGTCGATGTTCTTGCGGGTTTTGGCCACAATCTCCTCGATGCGGGCGGGGTGAATACGGCCGTCCTTCACCAATAAGTGTAGGCTTAGGCGGGCCACCTCGCGGCGCACCGGGTCGAAGCCCGAGATGATGATAGCTTCGGGCGTGTCATCCACAATGATTTCAACGCCGGTTGCGGCTTCCAGCGCCCGGATGTTGCGGCCCTCGCGGCCAATAATCTTGCCCTTAACGTCGTCAGATTCGATGTTAAATACCGAGACGCAGTTTTCAATGGCGTGCTCGGCGGCCGTGCGCTGAATGGTTTCCAGCACTACTTTTTTAGCGTCTTTAGTAGCAGTGAGTTTAGCTTGGGCTACTACATCTTTGATGTAGGATGAAGCCTGAATCTGGGCCTCATTCTTGAGCGACTCCACTAATTGCTCACGGGCTTCAGCGGCCGTTAAGCCCGAAATGGCTTCAAGCTGCTGTAATACCTGCTCCCGCTTGGCTTTCAGGTCCTGGGTGCGCTCTTCCAATTCCTGCTCTACTTCCTGCTCGCGCTGCTCTAGCTTGGCCAGTTGGTTTTCGAGTACGGTGCGGCGCTTTTCTTCCTGCGCTTCCAGCTTTTCGCGTTGCTGCTGAGCCTGCGCTTCAATTCGCTCGCGGGTGGCTTCGAGGTCCTTCTCCTTGCGCTGAATCTGCTCCAGCTGCTTTTGGGTAGTGAGGGTAAGCTGCTTGATGCTTTGCTCCTGCTCTACTACGGCGGCGCGGCGGTCGGTCAGTTCCTGCTCCAGGGCCTGCTTCTGGCGGCGGCTCTCTTGCTCAAACTCCTGCTTTAGGTTGCGGAATTTATCCTTCGATTGCTGAATCCGCTCGTCGCGGGTACGGGTAGCCTGTACTTCGGCATCCTGCAGAATCTGCTGGGCCCGGGCTTTGGCGTCGGCTTCGTGGTCCTGCCGGGCCTTTCCGGCCAGCAGGCGCCCCACCACGATGCCGACCACAAGGGCCAGCACAGCAGCAAGAGCAATATAAACAGAGGTGGACATGAACTATGGTTTTTGGAAAGGTGAACCCACAGCAGAATGCACAGCCAACGCCCGCGCGGCCGGCAGAGCCGATTGCCCTGCCCCGCTTCGGGCTCACTCTTCGCGCCGGCCCTGACCAGGTTGGGGTCAGACCAGCACCACTCCCGACAGCAGCTCGTCCAGGCGCGCGAGGCGCTCGGTCAGGGCCGCATCGGTCCCGTCCTTTTCCTTACTGACCTTCAGGCGGTCAGCCATTGTAGATAGGGCAATCATGGCCAGCAGATCCTGCTTGTCCTGAATGCCGTACTGGTCCCGAAATTCCTTCAGCCGCTCATTTAGCAGGCGGCCCGCCATGCGCAGGCGTTCCTCGTCCTGGGGGCTTACCCGCATGGGGTAATCCCGATCAGCAACGCGGATTTTAATGGACAGATCAGACATCAGTACTTATAGGGCGCGGTGGGTTTGGTGGGTTACTCCCTCAAATAGGCAAGGCACTTATCTATTTCGCGGATGTATTCGTTAAGGCGAAGTTTCAGCTCGTTGGCGTTGGCAGGTTCTCCTGCTATGGTATTGACAAGTTTAACAATATTCTCCTGATTCTGGAAATCCTTCAACTGCCGCTCCCGGTCGCGCACATCGGCCCGTAAGTGCTGAATCGTGGTCTGGGCATCGGCTAGCTCCTCGCGCAACTGCTGATAGGCAGCCACTAAGGTGGTCACCTGCCGCTCCAGGCGGTCGAGTTGGGCTAGCTGCTTAGAGGAGGCCATAGGCAGAGAGAATATTTTTTGGTGAAGGTAACAAACCTCAACCGCACAAACACTCTCCCTGGGTCTGGCGGCTCCCGCAGGAAAACGCCGAACCCAAAGAGAGTGTTCAAGTGGCCTAGGAAATTGTTACTTCCGAATCAGGGCGCCGGCTTGCTTCTCGAACTGTTGAATGAGGCGCTGCATGACGCCATCAATAGCTTGGTCGGTGAGGGTTTGGGTGGGGTCCTGGAGCAGGAAGCTGACGGAGTACGACTTCTTATCGGCGCCTAAGTTTTCGCCCTCATATATGTCGAATACGTTCAGGCTTTGTAGGAGCTTCTTCTCGGTGCGGCGAGCAATCTGCTGGAGCTGATCGAAGGTGACAGTCTTATCGACTACCAGCGACAAGTCGCGGCGCACTTCCGGAAACTTGGGCAGCTCGCGGCCTACCAGCGTGTTCTTGTACTTGCGCATCAGCCAATCCCAGTCCAGCTCGGCGTACCACACCGGCTGCGACACATCGAGGCGCTTAAGCACCGCGTTGGATACGGCGCCCAGTTGGGCTACCGGCTGATTCTGGGCCAGCAGCGTGAGGCCGCCCGCCAGGTACGGGTGCTGCACCGGCTGCGACGTGGGGCTTGGGAAGCCCAGCGAGGCCAGTACTTGCTGCACAGCCCCGGCCAGCTGGTGGTAGGTAGCCTTCTCCGACTTCTGCTGCCAGGTTTCGGCGTAGGAGTTGCCGGTGATGTAGATGACGAGCTTGTTGTTTTCCTGATAAGCACCATCGGCGAGACGGTGGTAGGTTTTGCCGAACTCGTAGAGCTTCAGGTCGCGCTGGCGGCGGTTCACGTTGTAGCGGATTACCTCTAGGCCACTATGCAGCATAGTGGGGCGCATCACGTTCAGGTCGGCGCTGTTGAAGTTCAGCAGCGGCACCAGCGTTTCGTCCGTTTCGCCTTCCTTCTGGAAATAGAGCGAGTTGGTGATGGAGTTGGTGATGATTTCGGAGAAGCCCTGCCCGCTCAGCAGGCGCGCGGTGTTCTGGCGGATGATTTCCGGATCAGGGTTCGGGAACTTGGCCAGGAAAGAGGCCGAGTTGTGGGGACGTAAGGCCACATGGTTGTAGCCGTAGATGCGCAGAATTTCCTCAATTACGTCGGCCTCGCGGGTCACGTCAACCTTGTGCGGCGGCACCGACAGAATCCACTCGGCGTGACCGGCTTCATCCGTCAGCTCTTCCGCAATCAGAATATCGAGGTCAGTCAGAATCTGACGGATGCGCTCTGGCGCAATGAACTGGCCTACGAGCTTCTCTACGCGGGGCAGACGCAGGCGCACCGGCATGTGCCCAATGTGGGTGGGGTACACATCTACCACGGGGGCGGCCACAGTGGCGCCGGCCACTTCCTGCAACAGCAGCGCGGCCCGCTTCAGGGCTACCGGCACCATATGCGGGTCAGTACCGCGCTCAAAACGGAAAGAAGCGTCCGTCTTAAGCTGGTGCACTTGCCCGCTCTTGCGCACAGCGGCAGGCTGGAAGTAAGCGCTTTCCAGGAAAATGCGCGTGGTTTGGTCGGACACGCCGGAAGTTTTGCCGCCGAACACGCCAGCCAGCGCCATAGGCGCGCCATTAGCATCGGCAATAACCAAGTCCTCAGGCTTCAGGGTGCGCTCCAGGCCATCCAGCGTCGTGAACTTCTCGCCAGCTTCGGCCCGCTTCACCCGGATTTTCCCGCCGGTAATTTGATCGGCGTCGAAGGCGTGCAGGGGCTGGCCTAGCTCGTGCAGCACGAAGTTGGTTACGTCCACCACGTTGTTGATGGGCGAGAGGCCAATGCTGCGCAGGCGGCGCTGCAGCCACTCCGGCGAGGGGCCTACGTGCACGTTCTCCAGCAGCAAGCCGGCGTAGCGCGGGCTGGCCTCGGCATCCTCAATTTCTACGCTGATGTTCTGCGCCGCCTCAGCGGGTGCGTGGAACTGGCTGATGTCGGGCAGGTGGCAGGGCTGGCGCAACAGGGCGCGCAGCTCTCGGGCTACGCCGTAGTGCGAGGCCGCATCGGCGCGGTTGGGCGTCAGGCCTATTTCGAATACCGAATCAGAGCCCAGGCCGAAGTACTCAGCGGCGGGGGTGCCGTTGGGCAGCTCGGTATCCAGCTCCATAATGCCGGCGTGCGAGGTACCTAGGCCTATTTCGTCCTCGGCGCAGATCATGCCTTCGGAAGCCGCCCCCCGAATTTTCGACTTCTTGATTTTGAAGGGCTGCCCTTCGGTGGGGTGCAGCTCGGCTCCTTCCAGGGCCACTACTACTTTGAGGCCGGCGCGCACGTTGGCAGCACCGCACACAATCTGGCGGGGTACGGCGTCGCCTACATCTACCGTGGTCAGGCTGAGCTTATCGGCGTCGGGGTGCTTTTCGCAGGTGAGCACGGTTCCCAGCACCAGGCCGCGGAGGCCACCGGGCACGCTCTCCAGCTCCTCAATCCCTTCTACTTCCAGCCCGGAGCCAGTTAGCAGCTTGCCGATTTCCTCGGCGGGTTTGTCGGTGGGGATAAGCGTACGGAGCCAGTCAAGGGATATTTTCATGATGGAGTTACCAGTTGTCGGTTGCCGGTTGCCAGTTTCCGGGCGCGGCAAAGGTACGGATTTGGGTTGGCGGCCTCAACTGTGGCCGAGGCTCTATGAACAGTAAGCAAAAAGGACGTCATGCTGAGCGCAGTCGAAACAACTCTACCTCTGGTTAACTCCAGTTGAGAGGACAAAGCGGTAGAAAGGCTTCGACTGCGCTCAGCATGACGGGCTGATGACCAGAACATGCTCAACTGATGCTACTGCTCTCTCGCTCGTAATTGTAGTTCTTACTTGTGCTCCTCGCCTTCCGCGTGGGTAGAGTGGTCATGAAACTCCTGCTCGCCGGCCTTTATCTCGATGGGCAGCCGGTTATCGGTGGGCGGCACGGGGCAGGCGTAGCTGTTGTTGTAGGCACAATACGGGTTGTAGGCCTCATTAAAGTCGAGCACGATGTCGGTGGCACCGTTTTCGGGCAGGGCCGCGTCGAGGTATCGGCCGCCGCCATAGGTGGTGAAGCCGTTGGTGCGGTCAGTAAAGGGAATAAATAGCGTCGAATCCTTGCCGTCGGCCTTCAGGAACATGGTGAGCTTATATTCCTGCTTGTCTAGAATAAACGAGGCGCGCCCCCAGCGTAGGTATTTCTCTTCCTTACCGTCTGTGAGGGCCATTGGCACCGTGTCGCGCTGGGAAAAGGCTTCTAACTGCGCCTCAAAACGATAGTTTTTATTAGGCGCGAAGTAACGCAGGCTATCAAAAGCCTGGCGCTGCTCAGAACTCAGCGGTGAGCCTTGCACGCGGCGGTAGCCATCGTCCTTTTCCTTACGAGCCTTGCGCAGACGGGCCGCGTATTGGTCATCATTAAAAACCAGGTCCTTGAAAAAGTAGCCGAAGACAATCAGCAGCCCGATGCCGATGAGAAGTTTAGGATTAATGCGCATGAGCGCAAAGGTACGGCAGCACTTCGGCTTCGCGTAGGCCACGGGGCAGATAGCCAGGACGCCTTGTCGGCTGGCATTACCACACTAACGGTCATGCTGAGCTTGCCGAAGCATCTCTACCTCTAACTAATAAAGGTGGCCTAGGCCTCTGCAACGAAGCGGTAGAGATGCTTCGGCTCCGCTCAGCATGACCGTTAGTGTAGCAACATCAGCACGCGAGATGTCCCAACAAGCCTGGCATGACGGCCGTTTGGTTTTAATTCATGTAACCTACAGCATCCCTTCATCAGCGAAGCTGAAGTACCCTTGGTCGGTGTAGATTAAGTGGTCGAGCACGGGCAGGTCCAGGAATTGGCCGGCTTCTTTGAGCTTTCGGGTGAGGGCAATATCGGCGGCGGAGGGGTTGCGGTTGCCGCTGGGGTGGTTGTGCACCAGTATGATAGACGAAGCCAGTTGCTCCAGGGCCTCTTTGAAAATCATTTTCGGGTCGGCCACGGTGCCGGCTACTCCTCCCCTGCTGATGCTCACGCTGCGCATTACCACGTTGGCGCGGTTGAGCAGAATCACCCAGAACTCCTCGTGGGGTAAGTCCTGCAGGTGAGGCCGGATGAGCTGGTGAATATCCCGGGAGCTGGTAATAGTGACGCGGGCCGCGGCGTCGGCCTCTTTGCGGCGGCGGCCCAGCTCCAGGGCCGCTACAATGGTAATGGCCTTAGCCTCGCCGATGCCTTTTTGGCGCATCAGCTCTTTAATGGAGAAGCGCGCCAGCGTATTCAGGTCGTTATTGGCGGCATTTAATACCAGTTTAGCCACATCTACCGCCGAGAGCTTGGCGGTGCCGGAGCCGAGCAGGATGGCCATAAGTTCGGCATCGGAGAGGGCGGCGCGCCCCTTTTGCATGAGCTTCTCGCGGGGGCGGTCTTCTTCGGCCCAGCTCTTAATACCGAATGCAGCAGGAGTCTCGTAACAGACCGGAGCAGCCGACTCGGCGGGGGTATCAGGTAGATTTTCGGTCAGATTGTCAAACTCTTGCATAAGGCACTCTTGTTGTAGTGACCGGAAAATAAAGCAAAAACCCGACTCCCGCGTCTGCGTTCATACGCCCGGCCGTCTGAACCAACGGCTGCTTCTGGAGTTTCTACCCTCACTATGTCTCGTTCTCTTTCTGGTATTTTCTTCTTGCTACTGATTGTAGTGGCGGAAGTATATGGCCTGCAGGCCGTTCGTACGGCGCTTCAGAGCGCCACCCCGCTGGCCCGCCGCAGCGCCAGCATCTTTTACTGGCTGCTCACCCTCACTATTTGGGGCCTGGGCATTTGGGCCATCATGAATCGTACCCAGCACGCTTCGTTCCGCTCTTACTTCGGGGGCGTACTGCTGGCCCTCATTGCCGCCAAAATTGTGATTATGCTGCCATTGCTGCTGGAAGACGCGGTGCGTGTAGTGCGCTGGGCCGCTCAGGCCCTGGGCAACAGGCCTAGCGGTGCTTCGGGCAACCCGGCCATTACCCGCAGTGAGTTCATCAGCCGCTTAGCCTTGGTGCTGGGTGCAATTCCCTTTGTGGCCCTGATTTGGGGTATGGTGAAGGGCGGCACCGACTACACCGTGAAGCGCGTAACGCTGCGCTTCCCCAACCTGCCGGCTTCGTTTGACGGTTTTAAAGTGCTGCAGATTTCCGACCTACACACGGGCTCATTCCAGTCAAAAGAGCCGCTGCAGCGCGCTGTGGCCATGATCAATAAGCAAAACGCCGACTTGGTGTTTATGACGGGTGACTTGGTGAACAACTACGCCCACGAGGTAGAAGAGCACATCGAGACGCTGGCCGGCATCAAGTCTGAGCTGCCTATTTACTCTATCCTCGGCAACCACGACTACGCCGATTACATCAACTGGGCCGACCAGGGTGGCCTAGCTGCGAAGCAGGCTAACCTGGAACGCCTAATGCGTAACCATGCTCAAATTGGCTGGAAGCTGATGCTTGACGAAAGCCACCACATTGAGCGCAACGGCGAGAAAATAGCCATTATTGGGGTGCAGAACTGGGGTGCCCGCATGGGCTTCCCGAAGTACGGCAACCTAGCTAAAGCGCACGCCCAGTCAGATGCGCCATTTAAGATTTTGCTCTCCCACGACCCTTCCCACTGGGATGGCGAAGTGCACCAGTACCAGGACATCGATTTGACCCTTTCGGGTCACACTCACGGCATGCAGTTTGGCGTAAACCTGCCCTTCCTGAAGTGGAGCCCGGTGCAGTATGCATATCGGCAGTGGGCCGGGCTGTATAAGCGCGGTAAGCAGTACCTGTACGTGAATGCTGGTTTGGGCTTCATTGGGTACCCAGGCCGGGTGGGCTTCCTGCCCGAGATTACCGTGTTTGAGTTGCGCCGCGCCTAGGCCACTTCAGCAAATATACTATTGGCTTTGCTTCCCATAGAAGGCCTCTCTTCACCAGAAGGGAGGCCTTTCTCTTTGTACTTACTCGTGACCAGAGCAACCACAGCAGAACAGTAGGCGTATATGCGGCATTGCTAATTCTCTCCCTTTTCATTCCTCTCTCCTAACTCTCTCATTCCCATGAAAAAGACCTTGATTTTGCTTTCGTGCGCCGCTGGCCTCACGATGGCTTCCTGCTCACAGAACAAGACGGAAGACACGGCTGCCACTACCTCCGCAGATGGCACCATGACCACCACTACGACGACGACCACCACGTCGTACTCGGAGGATGCCATCCAGCGCCGCGCCGACCGTATGGCAGCCGACATGGCCGCTAAAATGAAGCTCGACGATGCCACCCGCACCAAAATCCGGACGGTGTACGTGACGCGTGGCCAGCGCATTGGTGAGCTGCAGCAGAAATACGCCTCAGATACCACCGGCATGGCCGCCGCTATGCGCGACGTATACACCTCTTCCGATGCAGACATGAAATCGGTATTCACTGACCCCACGCAGTACTCAGCCTACCAGGCCAGCCGCATGGAGTACATGGATGACCGTTATATGGACGATGATATGTCGGCCTCTACTTCTAATATGGACTCCTCTTCCATGAGCAACTCCAGCATGAGCAGCGGCACCGAATCGGGCATGGCCAGCGGCAGCGGCGAGGGCAAGCTGAAAGTGAAAAGCGACGGCGACATCAAGCTGAAAGACGCAGAAGGCAACAAGGCTAAAGTTGACGCCGACGACGCCACTATGAAAATGAAGCCCGCTGATGGTGGCAAAACCGTTATCAAATAATTATCAGGCCAGGCCACTTCGTGACCTAGCCACATTTTAAAAGCCCGCACCTGCAACGGTGCGGGCTTTTTTTATCTCCCTTATCTACTGATCTGTCGGCCGAACCTGGCTTATCGTAGGTTTAAGTGAATTTTACCAGCTAGTCTGCGTTAGTTTGTGCATTGATGTTATTTGGACTTACCCCTAGTATGTTTCGCCGCTGGCTATTGCTGTTTCTTCTTGTGCTGACGGGGGCCGGTGCCGCTACTGCCCAGATCCGGGTGACGGGCAACATCTCCGACGCCAGCACGCGTAAGCCGGTGCCAGGAGCCTCCGTTGTTATTCAGCGCAACCGCCAGGGCGTAGTTGCCAATTTTGATGGTGACTTCAGCATTTCGGCGGCCAACACCGACACACTTATTTTCCGGGCTGTGGGGTTTAAGGCCCAGCGCCTGCCGCTGGGCGGCACGGGCCTTTCCCAACTGATTGTGCAAATCAAGCTGCAGCAGGATACCGTGCAGCTCGGTGAAGTGCGCGTAACCGAGGGCCGCCCCGACCGCGCCGCCATCAATAAAGCTCTGCGCAACATCCGGCGGCCCAGCACTGCTCCTACCAGTGCCGTGAAGCGCCCACCAGCGCCCAAGCCATTGTTCCCCGTAGATTCTACGGCGCCTAAAGCCCCTACTCCTACCATAGGTAGCCCCATAAGCCTGATCTATGAGCAGTTCTCGCGCGAAGGCAAGCAGCGCCAGAAAATGATAGAGCTGCAGGCCCAAGAAGCTGCCGAAAAGGCCCGCCAGGCCCGCCAGAAGTACAACAAGAACTTCAAGGACAACCGCGGGTATGAGTAGGTGAAACAGTGAGTGAGTAACCAACTGATTTTGGCGTTCTAGCACCTCAAGGCAGTACCGCATGGGCCGCCTAGGTCACTTGCACATCAAACTCCCTACATCACGTAGTCACTAAATCACCCGTTCTTACGTACAGCCGATATATGAAAATCGGCTATCCTTGCGTAAACGAGTCTTTAGACTGCACTTCTACCAGCACCTTTCGGCTGGCTTCTTATACTGATGAGCGTCTGGAGCTCACGGTGCGTAACAACCTGAATTGCCTGCTGCGCATTCTGGAGTTCAATGTAGCTCAGGGTATGCTCTTCTTTCGCATCGGCTCGGGCGTGGTGCCTTTTGGCTCGCACCCAGTCAATACCTTTCCCTGGCAAACCCACTTTGCGGCGGAGTTTCGGGCGGTGGGCGACTATATCAAAGCCCACAACATGCGCGTGTCGTTTCACCCCGATCAGTTCGTGGTGCTGAACTCGCCCGACGCGGGCATTGTGGAGCGTAGCATTGCCGAGTTGGTGTATCAGGGCTCGATGCTTGACCTGATGGGCCTCGATAGCACGCATAAGCTCCAGATTCATGTGGGGGGCTTGTACGGCGACCGGGAGCTGGCAATTTCGCGCTTTATTGCCACCTACCACCGCCTGCCAGCGGCCGTGACGGCTCGCCTGGTTATTGAAAACGACGACCGGCTGTTTAGTTTGCAGGACTGCTTGCGGGTACACGAGGCAGTAGGTATTCCTATTCTGTTCGACAATTTTCATCATGAGTGCCTGAACCACGGTGAGTCCATGTCGGAAGCCTTGCGACTGGCGGCTGGCACGTGGCACCCCGAGCGCGACGGCACCATGATGATGGACTATAGCTCCCAGGCCCCCGGCGAGCGGAAAGGCAAACACACAACCTCCCTGGTGGAGGAGCTGTTCCGGGAGTTTCTTACGCATTTGCAGAGCGTAGACCCCGATATTATGCTGGAGATAAAGGACAAAGAAATCAGTGCCCGGCGCGCCGTTGCTATCCTGCACGAGTTGGGCCTGGCCTCTCCCACTCCACAATCACTACCGATCTAACTCCACTTCTTTCTACCGAATTTTCGACTTCCCTCATGGCGAAATCTTCCAATACCCCCGATACCAAACAGCTCGATGATACCCTCCGCGCTTTACAGGGTGGCCTAACCAGTATTCCGCTCAGCACCGCCGATACCACCATTGATCAGTGGCAGGAGGTGCTCCAGCAAAGCGGTATTCCGGCCCTGCAAGACATTGACCGAGAGCTAGGCAACCTGCAAAGCATGCTCAGTGTAGGCGGCAAGGGCCTCGATGGTAAAGCCATTGGCCGCTCCCTGAGCATGCTTGGCACTCAAACTACCCAGGTAGCTGCTACCGCTCAAGGCGACGTGCGCTCCTCCCTCACGGCCCTGGCCGATTTCCTGCTGAAAGCCGGCGGCGACCTGGAACAGGACGCGTAAATCATCAGTATTTACAGCCAAACGCCTCCTGATGAACTTCATCGGGAGGCGTTTGGCTGTATAGGCCCTTGAGGCCTGTGCAGGGAATAGCGTTGTTGCGCGAAACAGCACAGCAGGGAGTTACCAGCAGGAAATTTCACCCAGGCAACCCCTGGGCAAGAGCCCCCAGAAGTATTGTTTCTGACTACTACACCGTAAGCAACTGAATTGTTGTGAGTAGACGTAGGCTATAGATTGCGGGGCCGTTACTCTATCCTTGGGCATCTATACGTGTGCCTTTCTTACTTTAACCCGCTGTATTTGCATCCGCGTTGCTTATGAATAGCTTGACTAAGATTGAAGACCTGGGCAAACCGCGGGTGGTTATTGTAGGCGGTGGCTTTGGAGGGCTGGAGCTGGCTCAGGAGCTGCGGCACGCCCCCGTGCAGGTGGTACTCATTGACCGGCAGAACTACCACGCGTTTCAGCCCCTGCTGTATCAGGTGGCCACCGCAGGCCTGGCGGCCGACAGCATTGTGTCGCCGTTTCGGAAAATTCTGGATGAGCAGGAGAACTTCTACTTCCGTTTGGCGGAGGTACAATCCGTAAACACGGAGCAGCAACTACTGGAAACCTCCATTGGCCTGCTGCGCTACGATTACCTGGTGCTGGCCACCGGCGCCACCAGCAACTTCTTCGGCGACGCGCAGATGCAGCAGCACGCCATCACGCTCAAGAGCGTGCCCGACGCCATTGAGCTGCGTAATACCGTGCTGGCTAATTTTGAGCAGGCCCTGCAGCTCGGCGACATAGAGCAAATTAACAGTCTGCTTGACTTTGTGATTGTGGGCGGCGGCCCTACCGGGGTTGAAATTGCGGGCGCCCTAAGCGAGCTACGTACCCACGTATTTCCGCGCGATTACCGGGAGCTGGATTTCAAGGAGATGGATATCCACCTGATTCAGAGTGGGCCAGACTTGCTGAAGGGCATGTCAAAAGAGGCCTCTCAAAAGTCGCTGGAGTACCTGCAGGAATTTGGGGTGCAAGTGTGGCTGAACCGGCGAGTAAAGTCCTATGATGGCTACACGGTTACACTGAATACCGGCGAAACACTCGTTACCCGCACTCTTATCTGGGCAGCGGGCGTCACGGGCAACCCCATCAGTGGCCTACGTCCTGAAAGCTTGCTTCCCGGCAACCGCTACCAGGTAAATGAGTACAACCAGGTAGCTGGCTATGAGAACATTTTCGCCATCGGCGACATTGCCGCCATGCGCAGCGAGGCTTACCCCGAAGGGCACCCCATGGTAGCTCAGCCCGCACTGCAGCAGGGCAAGCTGCTGGCCCATAACCTCACGCAACAACTAGCAGGCCGCCCCCGGCAGCCCTTCCACTACCATGATAAGGGCAGCATGGCCACCATCGGCCGCAACCACGCCGTAGCTGATATAAAACTCTTTGGCCGCGAGTACCACTTGAGTGGCCTGCTGGCCTGGATAGCTTGGAGCATTGTGCACGTGCTATCATTGGTAAGCTTTCGCAACCGCCTGGCCGTTTTCCTGAGTTGGAGCTGGAGCTATTTTAGCTACGATAAGGGCCTGCGCTCTATGATAGGCGGCAGCAAAATACGAAAGCCCCTAGAGCAGCCGCACGAAGAGAAAGCAGTTACATAGGCTACTCGAAAGAAATCTCGCGAATCGCCGAAAAACAGCCGGGCGCTTTGTCAGCATGGTTCACAGTTTTACCTAAAGCTTAATACATTGATGCACTGGCACTGCTATTCTAACGCAGTTAACGCTCAAAAAACGATAGAATCTTTCTTGTTTGTGCTACTACTAATTTGCTATAGCGCTTTTCCACGAAAGTATGGAGCAAATAAGCAGCTAATAGCATTCCTATTACTAAGCCTATGAGGAGTGCCCATCGGTTTACTTTGACATAAAGTTGCTGAGAAATGATCCAGCCAATATTGCCATGTAGTAGATATAATGGGTACGTCAATGCCCCCAACGAAGCTAACCAACGCTGCTGAAGGGCTATTTTCCGATGACTGACCAAATACATAACAAGGAAAAGAAGCGAGATAATGCCTGCTATAATCGGCTGCGAAAAAGGCTGCTTAAACAGCATTTCATATATTTCCGCTTCAGCCCGGCCACTACGTAAGGCCAGTAGAAAAGACAGGCCTAGTAACGAGTATAATTTCCAGGTGGCTTGCAAACGGTGCTGCAACATATATAGTATCATACCAGCGGCGAAGAATGGGCTAAACTCTGGAAACAGCAAGTGAGCGAAATAGCTATTAGCTGGTAACGGCCCCACCAATGCCGTGTAGCCTAGCCACAGCATTAATACCACGTCAAGGTGCTTCATTAAGCGGAACCCAATGAACACCGCAATCAGGAAATAAAACCCTATTTCTACACGAAGAGTCCAGTAAGCTGTGTCTAGTACTTGCTGCCCAAAAAATTCCTGCAACATGGTCATGTTGTAGAGGTAGATTTTGACAGTAGCAGCGTATTCGGGCTGCCAGTGCACACTGCCCATCTTGGGTCCCCAGATTATTGTTACTAAGAAGGTAATAGTGCAGGCCACCCAGTACGCGGGATATAACCTTGCTACCCGGGAAACGAAAAAGTCACGTACGCTTTTGTCGTACGCCGACATAAGCACGACGTATCCACTGATTAAGAAAAATAATTCTACTCCTAAGTAGCCGTACTTGGCCAGCGGTAATTCGGGATACTGGACAGGGCTCAAGGGACCCAATGCCCACCCCCGGTAAGCATAATGGTAAAACATGACAGCAAATGCCGCAACGAAGCGCAGTAAGTCAATCTCGTAAAACCGGACGGGCAGAGCAGAGGGCTTGTATTCCATTCAATGCAATTAATTCAGCAAATGCAAAGGTAGCGCGACTATATGGGTCTAACACTTTCTTCATCTAGCGCAATCACAAAGTAAATCAGGGGCTGTATCCTAAAACAAAAACCCGCTCTGCATAATGCGGAGCGGGTTTTCAGTGGAGCTGCAGGGATTCGAACCCTGGTCCAGACAAGGAAGCCGTCGAGCTTTCTACGTGTGTATCTATGCTTGAATTTTCGAGACATTCCAGGCGCACATCAGGCCCTTGGTTTGTCCTTATCTGCTTTAGTTTCGCCGAAGGGTCGCAGCGCCCCCAGGACTATCCTACTACTTACGACGCCCCGAACTCACCCGTGAGAAGGAAGACGGGTGCGGGACGATGACAGTGCTTAGTACCTAGACTAGGCAGCCATGGCGTAGCTATACTCGCCGGTTGTTGTTTGGATGAATTTTTAGCGGGAGATTTATCCAACTCCCGACACGCTTACTCGCGACCTGCACAAGCTGTCAATTCCGGTCAGCCCCAATTTAGAAAGAACGAGACCCGCCACAAATGGCGGGGTGCGAATGTACGCACATCAGGGAGAAAACGTTGCTTAGGCCCAAAAATGTTCCCGCTAGGCCACCCTCGTTAACGGATAATAACCACCCTGAAGTGGCCTAGAAACGGGGGTGTACTGCAAGCAACTGGAATGGCACTCTGAGCGAAATCTAGAAATCTCGCGCACTGACGCTTAGCTAGCATAGCAACCTCAGTACGCAAGACGCCTGATAAGCTTGCCATAACGAGCTGTAGTTGATCATCGGTTACTTCATAGCCGCACTTTTAGGCTGAAAGCCAGGTTGCCCGGTTTGCCAGAGGCCAAAAGCCAGCAGATCGGCCATAGTTTCAAACTGCTTTTGCTTGGAGTCGCCGATGCCGTGGCCGGCTTCGTAGTCGGTGAAGAACAGCACAGGCTTGCCTGAGGTGGTGCTGGCTTGCAGGCGGGCGGCAAACTTGGCGGGTTGCCAGGCAATTACCCGCGGGTCGTTCATACCGGCCGTTACGAGCGTGGCAGGGTACTTGGTGCCAGCCACTAAATGCTGGTAGGCATCCATTTCAAGTAACCCCTTGCACTCGTCTTCCTTCTGCACGGTGCCAAACTCGGGGGCGTTTACTGGGCCGTTAGGAGAATTTTCCATCCGTACAGCATTCAGGCAGCCTACTTCGGGCATGGCTACGGCAAACAAATCGGGGCGCTCCGTCATGGCGCGGCCGATGAGGATGCCGCCGGCGCTACCACCGTTAATGGCAATTTTGCCTAGGCCAGTGTACTGTTTCTGCACCAGATAATCGGCGCAGGCAATGAGGTCTTTCCAGGTGTTGGGTTTGGTAGTTTTCTGACCGGCTTTGTGCCAAGCTTCTCCTAGCTCGCCGCCGCCGCGCACATGAGCCACAGCAAGCACACCCCCTTGCTGGGTCCAGAGCAGGTAAGGTGGGTAGAAGAATGGACTGGTGGAGACGGAGTATGCCCCATAGCCTATCATGAGCGCGGGCGCCGAGCCGTTGCGCGGCGTTCCTTTCTTATACACCAACGACAATGGCACCATCACCCCATCGTGCGAGGGTACCATAAGCTCTTCCACGGTAAGGTCGGCAAATTCCGGGTATTGCGCCTCCGACGATAACGGCTCGGCTGTAAATTGCTTGGTAGCGGCTGAGTAGCGGTAGCGCGTGCGGTCGGTGGTCCAGCCTACGGCGCTAATCCATAAATCTGGTGATTGGGCATTCTTAACCTGCAAGCTGAGCGTGCCCACAGGTTGCGGTAGCTTGATTTCCTGCACCGTTTTGCTGCCTTTCGCCACAAAATACAGCTTGGCTTCTACCCCATTACGGGTGCGCACAAAGTACAATCCGTCTTTATTGGCCTTTAGCTCATCGGCGTTAATGGCCTCATCGGGGCTTTCAGGTACCAGCAACTCGGCGGTAGCTACGTCGGGTTTGGCTACCGGCATGCGCATGATCTTTTCGCGCGGGGTGTTTTTGGAGGTAGTAAAGTACATGTACTGCCCGTCCGTCACGAAGTTGGTAACCTCTTGCTCAGGCTTGAAGAGTGGCTGCCACGGAATATTGGGCTTGGTGAGAGCTGAGGCCGGTGCGTAGTAGCCATGCACGTACCGGTCGACGCTGCCCAGGAAGCCGTAGGCCAGTTTGGTGTCGCGGTCGACGCCAGCATAGGCATACTCAGCGGGCTTAATGCCCAGTTTGGGGTAAAGCTTGGCCGAGAAGATGGGCTGATCCTGGCTTTGAGGAGTACCCACGCGGTGCAGAAAGGCCTGCGTATTGAGGCGGGCAGCGGGGTCTTTTACATCGGCACTGTTAAGAGGCGTGTAGGTGAAGCTCTGGTTATCAGGGAGCCACTCACCGCTGCCCCAGGGTCGGGCTACCACCTCGGGGTAGAGCTTCTGGGTATTTACCTCCAGAATGCGCACCTCTCCTATTTCACTGCCCTTTTCACTCAAGGCAAACGCTACCTTGCTGCCATCATGGGCCGCCGAGAAAGTATTGATGGTGTACACCTTGCCCGGCTGAAAATTCTCCGGATCAAACAGCAGCTTCTCGGCTCCCTTGTAGCCGTCGCGGTAGTAGAGCTTGGGCTGTTGGTCTTCGGGGCGGGTTTTCAGGTAGAAATACCGGTCGTTATCAGCAATAGACACTTGGCGGCCTACCACAGAAGCTTTACGGCTATCAAACTCCTTCATTTTGTCGATGAGACCCTGCCGCCCCGGAATGGCGTCCAGGGTCTGGCGAGCATACACGGCCTGTGCCTTCATCCAGGTTTGCACGGCTGGGTCAGTGAGGTTCTCCAGATTACGATACGGGTCCGTCACTTTCACGCCAAAGTACGTGTCGGTGGCAGATACTGAAGGGGCCGCGGGCTGGGCTAACGCAGCTATTGTTACCAGGCTCAGCACCAGTAGGAAGTATAAAGACTTAAGCATAAGAGTAAAAGAGCTGGATGTGGATGGATAAAAGCAGAGCACTGCTCACAGGCCACTGGCTCAGGGCCGAACACCCTGCTCTGAGTAGGCAGCATTGGCTGAGTGCTGGTTTCCTGATTTGACTCGGCTGCAACCAAAGCTACGCGCTGCTATCTTCCAGAAAATGAGTAATATTACCTATACCCTATTGTTTCTGGATTGTCTCTGGCTGCCTCATCCGCTTTGCCATGTTTCGTCTCCGCACCACTGATTTTCTGCGTCTCAATCAGGCTATTGCTCTCGTCTATACTGAGCTTGAGCCAACAACATTGTTCGGCCGGCTTTCCGAAGCGGCGGCGCGGGCCACCCGGGCAGAAACGGCCCGCTTTAATGGAGATAATCCCGACGGGCTCATAGGCCACCTGGGAGCTTTCCCAGAAGCCAGGTTTCTGGCGCTGCCATCACCTAGCCTAGCGGCGCACTTACCGAACCACCCCTTATTTCCAACCATTATGGGGCAGAACTATGCCCAGCCCCTGCGCAGCACTACTGTGGCGCCGCTGAGCAGTTCTACAAGCACTGCCCTGCACAAAGAATTTTATCGGCCACTGGCTATTACGCATCAGTTAGTGGTGGGCCTACCGGTGATGCACTACGGCAAGATTATCTGCGCCGTGACTCGTTCTCACCGCGACTTCACAGCCACTGATAAGACTTTATTACAGCTCTTGGTACCCCACTTTCAGGCAGCCGTACGCCTAAGCCAAACGCTGCACGCACTACGACAGCAAGTGCCCCCAGTAGCCCCACCTGCTACGCCGGAGCTTACTCCGCGTGAATCAGTAATTCTAGGCCACTTGATGCGCGGCCTGCCCGACAAGGAAATCAGCCGGGTGTGCGGCATTAGCCCCCGGACGGTGCAGAACCATTTGCAGAACATTTACGCCAAGCTGGAGGTGGATAACCGCACGGCCGCCCTGTGCCGAGTATTGGGCATGGCCGGATAAGAAGCCGCGGGTCTGGCTTCCAAACCCCGGCTTTTCGGGGTATCTTTGTAGCCACGACTTATGGAGAATTTCGTTGTTTCGGCCCGGAAATACCGTCCCGCTACGTTTCGCAGCGTAGTTGGGCAGCAGCACGTTACCACCACGTTGCAGAACGCTATTGCTAGCCAGCATCTGGCGCAGGCATTTCTGTTTTGTGGTCCGCGCGGGGTGGGCAAAACCACCTGTGCGCGTATTCTGGCCAAGACCATCAACTGCGAGTTTGTAGAGGAGCATGTGCGGAAAGGTCGGCCGGTTTCAGAGCTGCTGCAGGTGCAGCCTGATATTGTACCGGAGGTGCTGCAACAGGCCCCAGACCCGGATAATACGCCCTTCGAGCTGGAGGCTTGCGGCAAATGCAGCTCCTGCCGGGCCTTCCAGGAAAACGCCTCGTTCAACGTGCACGAGCTGGATGCGGCTTCCAACAACTCCGTGGAGGACATCCGCAGTTTGGTGGAGCAGGTGCGCTACGCTCCGCAGCAGGGCCGCTTCAAGGTGTACATCATTGATGAGGTGCACATGCTCTCGAATGCGGCCTTCAACGCCTTCCTCAAAACGCTGGAAGAGCCGCCAAGCTACGCCATCTTCATTCTGGCCACCACTGAGCGGCACAAGATTATCCCCACCATCCTCTCGCGCTGCCAGATCTTCGACTTCAACCGGATTCGGGTAGATGACATTCGGGGGCACCTGCGCTACGTGGCTACCCAGGAACACATAAAAGCTGAGGACGACGCCCTGCACCTGCTGGCCCAAAAGGCCGACGGTGGCCTACGCGACGCCCTGAGCATGTTCGACCAGATGGTGACCTTCTCGGGGCATGATTTGCGCTATAAGGACGTAGTCCAGAACCTGCATATTCTGGATTATGAGTACTACTTCCGGCTGGTTGACGCGCTGCTGACGGAGAACCTGTCGCAGACTCTACTGCTGCTGGAAGAGGTAGTGCAGAATGGCTTCGACCTGCATAATTTTGTGGTGGGTGCTGCCGAGCATTTGCGTGGCCTGCTGGTGTGCAAAGACCCCGTGACGGTGCAGCTGCTGGAGGTGTCCGATAACATTCGGGCGCGCTATGTGCAGCAGGCCCAGGCCGCGCCGCTGGCCTTCCTGCTGTCGGCCCTGAATCTGGTAAGCCAGTGCGACCGGGAGTTTAAGCAGGCCAAAAACCAGCGCCTCCACGTGGAGCTGATGCTGATGAAACTGGCCTACCTGAACGGCGCCGTGCAATTCGCCCGCGACATGGGTGCCGGCCCCTCGGCCAACGCCCAACCCGCCTCAGCCAGCAACGGCGAGGCGAAAAAAAAAAGTAGCGTAGCGCCGGCGGCCGCTCCCGCCCCGGACGGCTTGCTGAGCACTAATGGCACCGCCGAAATGGCCGCGCCCTATGCCTCTGCGAACGGCAGCGGAACGGCCAGCCCGGCCACACCTGCCAGCCCAACGCCTGAACCCGCCAGGCCACTCGCCCACGCTCCCGCCGACCCCGAGCCCATTGTGCCCGTGGAAAGCGGCGTGGAAGAACTGCATAGCACGCCCAGTATTGAGAACGAAGCGGCTACTGCCCCTCCCACTACCCAAAAACTGCGCGATACGGTGCCCCACGTAGAAATTGGGCAGCCCAGCGTAGCTGGTCATGAGCCCGGCCAGACCCCGGTTACGGCCGCGCCCCTGCCGCCGCCCCGCCCCGGCCTGCCCACGGGAAAGCCCATAGGCCTAGGCAGCAAAATCCCGGGCCTCGGCAGTCTCAACGCCCTAAAAGCTCAGATGGAGCAGCAGGCCGCCGGCAAGGCTGCCTTGGTTGACACCGAGCCAACTGGCCCCACAACTGGCCTGGCCCCTATCAATGATGAGGTGTTACAACGGGTGTGGGCTGAGCTACTGGAGGAACGCAAGCAAAACAGCATGAGTGAATACAGCGTGCTCAACCGCCCGGTGCGCGCCAATGAGCAGCATGTTATCCTGCTTCGTGTGGACAATCCTGTGCAGGAAGACCAGTTCAATGAGTTTCGGGCGGGCTTCCTAGGTGAGCTGCGCCGCCGCACCGGTTACCCGCGTCTCAACGTGCAGGTAGAAATAAGCGAGCAGGTAGATACCGGCCGTAAGCTCTACACTTCCACCGATAAGCTGGAATACCTGATGGAGAAATATCCCATGCTCTCTGAGATGAAGCAGCGCTTGGGACTGGATGCCGATTTTTAGGCCAGTTTTAGCTTGAGCTTTCTGCCCTGCTCTATATGTAAAGGACTGCTTCCGCACAGAAGCAGTCCTTTTTGCTGGGAGTCAGAGTAACCTTACTAAGCCCTATTCTCATACGCAAAATTTCGCACTTAGAGGGCTAAGGCGCCCGGCCGCGCTTTTTATTCCAGGATGGGCCGCCTATCTTTGATTCCTTTATTCCTTGGCCCTGCTTGTTGTGTCCGCGTAGATTGTGAAAAAATCCTTCCTTCTTTTCCTCCCAGCCATCGCGGCGCTTAGCCTTACCCAGTGCCAGACCAGCAAGCCCGCAGTTACTACCACTTCCTCGGTTCCGGCCAGCCCAGCGGCCACTGCGCCAAAGGAATATACGTACCAGACCGTAGAAGGCGACCCGCTGAAAGCGCGCATTTACACCCTGGATAACGGCCTGACCGTTTACCTCTCTGACTACGACGATGCCCCTCGCATTCAGACCTATATGGCGGTGCGCGCGGGCTCGAAGAACGACCCACACAACGCCACTGGTCTGGCGCACTACCTGGAGCACATGGTGTTCAAAGGTACCTCTCGCCTGGGCACCCAGAACTGGGCTGCGGAGAAAGTAGAGCTCGACAAGATTGAAGCGCTTTACGAGCAGTACCGCGCCCAAACGGACCCAGCCAATCGCAAAAAGCTGTACCACCAGATTGACTCCGTGTCGAGTGTGGCGGCCAAGTACGCGGTGGCCAATGAGTACGACAAGGTGATGGGGGCCATTGGCGCTAAAGGCTCCAATGCCTACACCTCGGTGGAGCAGACGGTGTATCAGGAGGACATTCCGAGCAACCAAATTGAAAAGTGGGCCGCGATTCAGAGCGAGCGGCTGGGCGAGATGGTGCCGCGCCTGTTCCATACGGAGCTGGAGGCCGTGTACGAAGAGAAAAACCGGGGCCTCGACAGCGACTTCCGCAAGGAGCTGGAGATGCTCAACCGTAACCTCTACCAAAAGCACGAGTACGGTACGCAGACCACCATCGGGACGATTGAGCACCTGCAGAACCCGTCCATCACGGAAATCAAGAAGTACTTCGGGCAGTATTACGTGCCCAACAACGTAGCACTGTGCCTCTCCGGCGACCTGGATTACGACCAGACCATCCGCATCATTGACCAGTACTTTGGCAAGCTGCAAAGCAAGCCGGTACCGGCCTACACACCCGCCAAGGAAGCGCCCATCACCGCGCCCATTGTAAAGGAAGTAATTGGTCCCGATGCGGAGAACGTGATGCTGGGCTACCGCTTTCCCGGCGTGGCAACCCGCGACGCGCTGGTATTGCGCATGCTGGACAAGATCCTGACCAACGGCCAGGCCGGCCTCATCGACCTGAACCTAAATCAGAAGCAGGTGGTGCTAAGTGCCGCTTCCTTCACCGACATCAACAACGACTACTCCTCGCATATTTTGTACGCCACGCCGCGCCAGGGTCAAAAGCTGGAGCAAGTACGCGACCTGCTGCTAGGCCAGTTGGAGAAGGTGAAGAAGGGCGACTTCCCGGAGTGGCTGATTCCGGCCATCATCAACAACGAACAGCTGCAGCGCACCAAGAGCTACGAGAGCAATGAGGCCCGCGCCGGCGCGTTCGTAGAGGCCTTCGTGGCCCGCGAAGATTGGAAAGACTACCTGAAACAGTTCGACGATTTCGCGACCATCACGAAAGAGGAAGTGGTACGCGTAGCCAACCAATACTACGGCCCTAGCTACGTGGCCGTGTACAAGCGCACCGGCCAAGACCCCAACAAGGTGAAAGTGGTGAAGCCGGCCATTACGCCGGTACCCGTGAACCGCGAGGTGGCCTCCGACTTCTACAAGCAGGTTACCAGCATGACCTCGCCGGAGCTGCAGCCCGTGTTCCTTGATTACAAGAAGGATATTCAGGAAACCAAATTGGCCTCGGGCGTGCCGGTGTTCTACACCCGCAATGCCGAGAATAACCTGTTCAACCTGTATTACGTGCTCGATATGGGCACGAACAACGACCCGCGCCTGGGCCTGGCCGCCGACTACCTGCAGTACCTGGGTACCGGCAAGTACAGCGCCGAGCAGCTGCAGCAAGAGTTCTACAAGTTGGGTTGCTCGTTTGCTGTGAGCAGCGGGCAGGACCGAATTTTCGTGAGCCTGAGTGGCCTAGACAGCAACTTTGAGCCGGCTTTGCAGTTATTCGAGAGCCTGCTGAACGCACCCAAGCCCGACGCTGCCGCCCTACAGAACATGGTGGCCGGTGAATTGAAGTCGCGCCAGGATGCGAAGCTGAACAAGGGCGTGATTCTGAATCAGGCCATGCTGAACTACGCGAAGTATGGCTCGAAGAACCCCTTCACTAGCCGCCTTAGCGAGAAAGAGCTAAAGGCCCTGAAGCCCGAGCAACTGACTTCGCTCATCAAGCAGATTCCGACCTACCAGCACCGCGTGCTGTACTACGGACCACGTTGGGTTGTTGAGGCAAATGAGCTTCCTGTCAAGGAAAAAGACCCTATGACGGGTAAAGAAACTAACGTAGTTAAGCAGCCAATTACGTCTAGTGGCCCGAAACGGGGCTTAGTTTCTGTTCTTGATCAACTACATAAAACTCCCGCCACGCTCAAGCCAGTTCCGGCTAACAAGGACTTCGCGGAGCAACCCATGAACTCGCGCAAGGTTTATTGGGTGGATTACAACATGGTACAGGCGGAAATCCTGTTCCTGACCAAGGGTGATATCTACGATAAGAACATTGTACCGACGGTGAGCCTGTACAACGAGTACTTCGGGGGCAGCATGGGCAGCATTGTGTTCCAGGAGCTGCGCGAGTCGAAGGCCCTGGCCTACTCCGCATCTTCGCGCTACGCCAATGCCGACAAGCTGGGCCGCAGCAGCTACAACCTCAGCTACATTGGCACCCAGAGCGACAAGCTGCCCGAGGCCATGGCCGGCATGGAAGCCCTGTTGAACGATATGCCCGTGGCTGAGGCCAACCTGCAGATTGCCAAGAATGCCATCCGCAACAGCATTGCCACGGAGCGCATCACCAAGTCGGATGTGCTATTCAACTACGAGCGGGCCAAGCGCTTGGGCCTCGATTACGACGTGCGCCGCGACGTGTATGAGAAGACCCAGAACATGAGCTTCTCCGATCTGCAGAAGTTTCAGCAGGCGAAAGTGAAGGGCCAGAACCAGACCATCTTGGTTATTGGCTCTAAAGACCGTCTCAATTTCAAGGAACTGGCCAAGTATGGCCAAGTTGAACAACTCACGCTGAAAGAGATTTTCGGCTACTAATTACACTCCTAGGCCACCTCCTGGTTAGCTGAAGGTGGCCTAGGGTTTCTACATTCAATCAAAACCCACAACTCCTAAATAACTGTCAATTTACACCTGACAACTTTTTCCAATGGCAGAGAAAATCACCATCAAAAACGGCAAGCTGAACGTTCCTGACCAACCCATCATCCCCTTCATTGAGGGCGACGGCACGGGTCCGGACATTTGGGCAGCTTCCGTACGAGTATTTGACGCAGCAGTAGAGAAAGCATATGGCGGCTCGCGCCAGTTGATTTGGAAAGAGGTACTGGCTGGGGAGAAAGCCTTTAAGCAGACAGGTAACTGGTTGCCCAACGAAACCCTCGACGCTTTCCGTGAATACTTGGTGGGCATCAAAGGCCCCCTGACTACGCCCGTAGGTGGTGGTATCCGCTCACTGAACGTGGCTCTGCGCCAGGAGCTGGACTTGTACGCTTGCCTGCGCCCCGTACGGTGGTTTGAAGGCGTGCCTTCGCCCGTGAAGCGCCCCGAGCTGACCGACATGGTGATCTTCCGTGAGAACACTGAGGACATCTACGCCGGCATTGAGTACATGAACGGTACGCCGCAGGCCCAGAAAATGCTGGAATTCCTGCAGGACGAGATGGGCGTGAAGAAAATCCGCTTCCCCGAGTCGTCTTCGTTCGGCATTAAGCCCGTTTCGAAGGAAGGCACCGAGCGGTTGGTGCGCGCAGCTATTGAGTACGCCATTTCGCACAACAAGCCTTCGGTGACCATCGTGCACAAGGGCAACATTATGAAGTTCACCGAGGGTGCCTTCAAAACCTGGGGTTACGAGTTAGCGGAGCGTGAGTTCGGCGACAAAGTATACACCTGGAGCCAGTACGACAAAACCGCTGCTAAGCAAGGCCAGGAAGTAGCCGATGCGCAGCAGAAAGCAGCCCTGGAAAGCGGCAAGATCCTCATCAAGGACAGCATTGCCGACGCCTTCCTGCAGCAGATTCTGCTCCGCCCCGCTGAATACTCGGTAGTAGCCACCCTGAACCTGAACGGTGACTACATCTCCGACGCACTGGCCGCCATCGTGGGTGGTATCGGTATTGCGCCCGGTGCTAACATCAACTACGTAACCGGCCACGCCATCTTCGAAGCTACGCACGGCACCGCGCCTAAGTACGCTAACCTCGATAAGGTGAACCCCGGCTCGGTTATCCTCTCCGGTGCCATGATGTTCGAGCACATGGGCTGGCAGGAAGCCGCCGACCTGATCTACAAAGGCCTAGAGGCCGCCATCGCCTCGAAGCGCGTGACCTACGACTTCGAGCGTCTGATGGAAGGTGCTACCCTGCTGAAGTGCTCAGAGTTCGGCGACGAGATTATCGAGCGCATGTAGTAACTTGGCAATAGCTTTAATTCTCTAAAAAAGGGCCAGTTGTTGAACTGGCCCTTTTTATTTAAAATATTGTCATGGTTGATTTACTGGCAATTTGCAAAGACTGTAAAATAGACTTCTCTAAAACAGTGGTTATTTGCAATGACCCTGGCGGAACAGCCAACTATTTGCACATTAGGCCTAAGGAGTTTACTAGATATGCAAAAGAAGATTTCCTATGCAGAGATAACAGAGCATTGATTAACGCAATATCCAATGCTAAGAGAGCCATAGACTGTCAAATTGATACGGCATTTAATCATTTTGGTATAAGTTTCGATACTATACCAAGCGCTGCTCATGACTACTGCAACCATTTTAATTTTAGTAATAAAGATTTACCGCTAAAGTTAAGGCTTATACAGTCAATGAGTTTTACGCCCAGCGGACTACTATCAAATATTAGAAATTTAAGGAATAAGTTAGAGCATTATTACGAAATACCTTCTGAAAGAGAAGTACAAGACGCCATTGAACTTGCTGAGCTTTTCGTACTATCTATGGAGCATAAAATTAGCTACATTGAAAGAGGACTAATTATAAGCAGCTCTGATTTTCATCAATTAACTGGAAATGAGAAAGACATTAGCCTAAGAAGCATTGATTATTATACCGGAAAAACATATAGTAATAGAGTTCATATTTCTTTTGATGAAGCAAAGAAGATATTCACAATTAAAGCTTATAAAAATAACAGGAAGCATAAAGAAGTATCATTTGATAGTAGTAACAAGCTTCACTATTGTTTCATCAATTTGATAAACAACTTGTCAGATGATATTGATACCCTTAATGGAATTAAAACCTTACTAAAAATCATAAACCATCCTATACCTGAATCTAGTATCAGAGTCAACTCTTATCTCTCTTAATTTACCCCATCATCTACTGCCCTAACTTCTTCAGATACTCTGCGGCGCTGGTGTTTTTGGGGTTGAGGGCTAAGGAGCGTTGGTAGTTTTTGGTGGCTAGCTCTTTGTTGCCAAGTTCAGCATAAGTTTCGGCGAGGCTGTCGTAGGTGTTAGCACTTTGGGGGTAGAGGCCTACGTTGAGCTTGAACACTTCCAGCGCGTCTTGGGGCTTGCCTTGGCTCAGGAGGCGGTAACCCCAGGCGTTTACCTCGTCCTCGGGAAGTTGATACTTGGGGTTCTTTTTCTTTTCCTGCTTCACCAAGGCGGTAGCTTGCGCGAAGCCGCGCTTGCGCAGCTCTTGGTGCAGGGCCAGGATGGTGGGCGGCAGGCCGAAGCCGGCAGTGGCGCGCATGTCGAGGAGGTAGTGGGCAGCAATTTCATCTATGAAGTTGTCGGGGTTGGCACCCTGCAGGTTCGTCAGGACGATGATGGCCAACTCATCCTGGGGGTACACAAACAGAGCGTTGCGGCCCCCTCCTACCGGCGCCACGGCCGGGTGCTCGGGGCGGGAGATGGTAGGCCACCCCAGCGCATAGCCGTTCAGGTAGCCGCTAAAGCCCCGGTGGGTACCATTGTTCAGAACGCCTGGCGTCCAGAGAATGGGCAAACTAGCGGCTTTCAGCATTTTCCCCTGTTGCAGGGCAATTACCCAGCGGGCCAGTTCCTCAGCGGTAGAGTTTAGACCAGCGGCGGTGCGCAGAAAAGGCGGAAACGTCTCAAACACATTCCGCAGCTCTTTGGAGCGGCCCATCTTCCCATCTACCATGTGGAAGAAAGTATAGCCCCGGGCGGCGTGGGGCACCACATCGTGCGCATCGCCAAACATGGTGCGCGGCATCCCAACCACGTTGAGCTGGCGCTCCTGAATAAACTGCGCAAAGGGCTGCCCACTGAGCTTATCAATGATTTTGCCCAGCAGAACGTAATTGGTTTGGTTGTAGGCGAACTTTTCGCCCGGCTGAAAGTCCATGGGCTTAGCCTGGACAGCCGCCCAGGCGGCGCTGGCAGTTGCTTCCGTCACCATATCGTCATCAGACATAATATCGGGTAGGCCGGAGGTATGGGTAAGCAGCTGCCGGACGGTTACGGGTTGCCACGCTGCGGGTAGTCCACTCAGGTAGCGCGAGGTGGGAGCTGCCAGGTCAAGCATCCCGGCTTCTACCAACTGCATTACGGCCACGCCCACGAAGGCCTTGGTGATGGAGTTGATGGTGAAGCGGGTTTGTTGGGTCACGGGCAGCGAGTCCTGAAGATTGGCCAGGCCATACTGGCCTAGCTTCAGGACTCTGCCTTTCTGCACAACAGCCAGTTGTAGGCCAGGTATCCGCTGCTGCCGCATGCGCGCCTCCAGGAAAGCATCGAGCGTATCGGCGGGGGTTTGCGCTTGGGCTTGTCCGTACCCACTTAGTAGCAGCAGCAGAACTGTTGTCACCCGGCTGAGCCAAGTAGTGCGTGTGTATTGTTTCATAGAATCGGGCGAGCGAGCATCCTGCTCAGTGCTTTTGTGGGCAAGATGCCCGCATGGCATATAGGGTTGCCTATATAGTTATTTTTCTCAGCGAGTAGCCTGGCAAATTTGGTAGTCTCTGCCTGAGCTAAGACCCATCTAGTAAACCACATTTTACTGTTGCCGCCTGTAGGCCCAGGCCTCTTTAGTAAATCTTCAGGCCGTTTGAGGAGGAGCGCTTAGGTGGCCTAGCGTTTCGCTGGTGCAGCTCTGGGGCAGGCACCTGGTGGCCTTGCTCATGAAGGAGCGGTCTGCCTCATCTATGTCTCCTCGCCAACAACGCTGGCCGCCGTATCTTGCGGCTTCATCTGCTGCAGACGGGTTTATGCTTGCTTATTTGTTCCGTACTCCGCTGGGACGCTTACGCGTAGTTGGTTTTCTGGAAGGTGTGTCCTTTTTGGTGTTGCTGGGCATTGCGATGCCCTTAAAATATGCGTTTGGGGAACCAGCGGCCGTACGGCTGGTGGGCATGGCCCACGGCGTGCTGTTTGTGCTGTATGTGCTGCTGGTAATTCAGGTGAGTATAGAGCGTAGCTGGTCGTGGCGCAAGGCCCTGCTGGCGCTGGTGGTATCGGTGGTGCCGCTTGGCACGTTCTGGGCTGAGAAGAAGCTCTTTCAGGAGTAGCACGCGAGGAGCGGAGTGGCCTAGCGCGACTTATGTGTTGCCTTGCAGTATTACCACTCGTGTATATTGTTTACAGCCTGGCAGAAGCAGTAGTTTGGGCCGGTTGGTGAAGTGAGTAGCCAGTATAATTTTTTGAATAGATGGCCCTGTAACCTGCTTTGTAAATAAAGGCGTTAGGGAGCGGTGTGGCTAGGACAATAGCAGGAGAAAGTACAGGACTGGTATAAGCGGCTGGTCGCTGGAAGCAAGATAATGAGACGCAGGTGCGCCCAAGTCCGTCAGGCTACCTAGTGACTTAGGGCTGGGCCTGTTGCTAGAAAAGCGCTTTACCTAAGCTGCAGGCCAATCCTGAGCTGTGTAAAGCAGTAGCTGTTGCGCTAAAACCCACTTCTATAATCACTTGCATAATTCTAATGACATTATGCCCGCATATATGATTGTACTATTTTATTAATATTTATCCATTAGCCATAATTATTAACAATATTATAATCTTCAAATCCTATAATTGATTTAATTTTGCATTTCCGTAAGTCCTGATAGTCAGCGCGGAAGTTGTTCTAACGTTTTTTTCTTGCTGGTGTATGCCGAAATTTTTACGACGTGCTTTGCACTGTTGGTTACTTCTGCCATGTCTGGCCTTATGCCCGCTGCTCGCCGCAGCCGATGTTCAAGAAACATTTGACACTGGCAGCAAGCCCGCTTATTCTACCGGCACGGTAGCGCTAACTACCGGCAACTGGATTCTGGATGACGCCGCTTTGGGCAGCACAGAGGCCGATCATAAAAACGGGGCCCAAGCCGTACGCCTGCAGAAGAACGGGCGCCTGACCATGGACTTCTTTGTGCTTAACGGGGCCTCTACCGTTACCGTGCAGCATGCCATTTACGGCACCGATGCCAGCAGCAGCTGGGAGCTGTGGGCGCAGCCCGAGGCTTGCAACTGCGATAAATGGACGAAGGTGGGCAACACGGTTTTCACCACCAGCGCCACGCTCCAAACGGCTGCCTTCACCGTTAATATCTCGGGTAAGGTCAAGTTTGAGATTCGGAAAACTTCCGGTGGCCTCGCCCGCCTCAACCTGGATGATTTCTCGGTAGCGGATTACGGTATTGCGCCGCCCACTTCCAATAATATCAACCTAGCCCTGGGCAACCCCAGCGGTGCCACCACCGACCTCAACTACCCCAACAACTACCTGCTGGAAAAGCCCCAGTACGTGGTAGGCTACAACCGCGACGAGGGCAAGCCCAACTGGGTTAGCTGGCACGTTGATATCTCGGACCGTGACAGTAGCGACCGGCAGAACGACTTCCGCAACGACACCTCACTGCCGGCCGGCTGGTATCAGGTGCTGGGCACGAGCTACCAGGGCTCAGGCTTCGACCGGGGCCACAACTGCCCCTCCGCCGACCGCACTTCCACGGTGGAGAACAACTCGGCCACGTTCCTGATGACCAACATGATGCCCCAGGCCCCGGATAATAACCAGGGCCCCTGGGCTAGCCTGGAGAACTACACCCGTACTTTTCTGCCCGACAATGAAGTATACATTGTGTGCGGCAGCTACGGAATAGGCGGCACCGGCAGTAACGGCGGCGTAACCAGAACTATTGACGGAGGCCGCATTACGGTGCCTAATCGTACCTGGAAGGTAATAGTTATTCTGCCCGTGGGCGACAATGATGTCTCGCGCATTTCCACTACCACGCGCGTCATTGCCATTGATATGCCCAACACCAACGGCATCCGCAACACCGACTGGGGCACTTACCGCACCAGCGTAGACGCCATTGAGGCTGCTACCGGCTACGACCTGCTCTCGAGCCTGCCCGTGGATGTGCAGGCAGCTATTGAATCGAAAGTTGATGCGGGCCCTACCAACTAAGCCTCGCATTCAGTCTCACTTCTCCATTGGTTTTTGCGGCACTGCTGTCAGTATATGAAGCATACTTCTAATCATTCCTCTTTTTCCGGGCGAGCTAGAAAGCTGATTACCGGGCTCCTGACTGGCCTAGCCACTATGGGCCTGATACCTTCGCTTTCGGCCCAAACTACTGCCCCCGCTCCCCTGGTGCTGACCAGCGCCGCCCCGGTTACGGAGAATTTCAACGGCCTGGGCACTACACTCGGAACCCAGGTGCCCACGGGCTTTGTGCTGGCCAACGGGGCCAGCGTAAGCTATAGCAACGCTGCCAACACTACCGTTACCACGCGGGTAGGAGGCACCACAGGCAGTGGTGCGCTCAACGGCACCTCGGCGGGTGGCGCCTATAACTTCGCCGATGGCATTTCGGGCAGTTCCACCGACCGGGCGCTGGGTTTCCTTTCCAGCAGCTCCTTCACCTCGCCCCGCCACCTGCTGCTTGCCCTGCAGAACAATACGGGCGCTACTATTACTGACCTGACGGTGGCCTACGATATTGAGAAGTATCGTAGCGGCACTACCTCCTTTGAATGGCAGTTTTACACCAGCCCCAATGGCTCAACATGGACGCAGGTAAATAGCGAGCCCTTCCGCGGAGACGACGTTACGGCCGTAGTTAACCCGGCTACCTCAGTATCCAAAAGCCTTACTATAACTGGGTTAAGCGTGAAGGCAGGCGACGTTACGTACCTACGCTGGTCGTACGTGGGAGCGGGCAGCACCTTCTCTCAGGGCCTGGGGCTTGATAACCTCACCATCACGCCTACGCTTTCGGGCAGCCAGCCGCCGGCCCCGGTGGCATCCATTACTACGGGCAGCGTATCCGCTTCTTCTTTCTGCGTAACGGCTTCTGCGGGTAGCCCAGCCTTTGAGGTGGCCTACACCAGCACGGGCACCTTCACGGGTACCTATAAAGTGCAGCTTTCTGACGCCAGCGGTGTGTTTGCGGCTAACGCTACCAACATTATTGGCAGCGGCTCTGCCTCCCCTATTTCGGCTTCTATTCCGGCGGGTACGGCCAGCGGTACTCAGTACCGGGTGCGGGTGCTGAATGATGCCCCTGCTACCACCGGCTCGGCTGGCAGCGCTGCCCTTACGGTTAACCTTACCTCAGCCAGCAACCCGGTTACGATTTCGCCTTCTTCGCCGCAAACCATCACCACCACGGGTACCGGAGCTACGCTTAACGCCAGCGCAGCAACGGGCTCGGCTTTTGCCTGGCAGTATAGCACTAGTGCTACGGGTCCGTTTACCCCTATTGCCGGTGCTACGGCATCCATGTATCAGCTGAAAGGCGCTGACTTTGCCGGCGCTGGCACCTATTACTTGGTGGCGCAGGCCACTACTTCTACCGCATGCGGTAATGTAGCCGGGGTAAGTAGCCCGATTACGGTAACTGTGTCGGCTCCCGCACCTACTCCCGTACTATCTGTGTCGCAGACTTCGCTGCCGGCCTTTGGTGATGTTGCGGTAGGTGCTGGTGCTCCACCAAAGAGCTTTGTTGTTAGTGGCACCAACCTCACCGATAACATCACGATTACGCCTCCGGTTGGGTTTGAAATCCGGACGGGCACCAATCCGTTTGCGTGCTGCGCCATTGTGCTGTCGCCGGTACAGGGCCTCGTTCCGAATACTACCATTGAGGTACGGTTTACTCCTACTGCTGCGCAGGTTACCCAAGCCAGCATTCCGGTTGTTAACCCTGGCTACCTCAGCCAGCAAGTGGCCGTGAGTGGCACGGGCGTGGCCCCGGTTTACCCTGCCACGCTGGCTACCAAGCCCGTAGCAGACCTGGCCCCAACCAGCTTCTCAGCGGGCGGCACCATCGCCGATGATGGCGGCAGCGCCGTAACGGCGCGTGGTGTGGTGTGGAGCAAAACCCCTAACCCTACCCTGGGCCTGGCGCGCACCGTAGATGGCGCGGGCACGGGTGAGTTCAGCAGCACCATCACCGACTTACTGCCCGGCACCACCTACTATGTGCGGGCCTACGCTACCAACGGCACCAGCACCGCCTACGGCGACGAGCTGACGGTTACTACAGTAGCCGTGCCGCTGGCCACCGAGCCCACGGCCCCGGCCGCCCTCACGGCCAGCGCGGTAACCGCCACGTCGGTGCAGCTTACCCTAACTGGAGGCGCCAGCGCTACCAAGTACCTGGTGGTAGCCCGTATAGCGGCTCCCGTTGATGCGGAACCCACCGACGCCGTGACGTACACGGCCGATGCCGCTTTTGGCAAGGGTGGCACCTTGAGCAAGGGTAATTATGTGGTGTATAACGGTATGGAGCCTACCGTAACGGTGACCAACCTCCGGCCCAACACCCCGTATTACTTCACGGCTTTTGCCTTTAATGACAACAACACGCCCTACGCTGAAAACTACCTGACCACTACCCCCGGCACCCTGACGCAGACCACGAAAGCCGCTCCTATCGCACTACTTCTGGAGGAAAACTTTGAGTACACGGCAGGCACACTGCTAACGGCTAACAACTGGACCTCGCACAGTGGCACGGGCACCAAATCGGTGGCGGTGTCGGCTACTAACCTCTCGTATAGCGGCTACAGCGCCAACAGTGGCAAATCGGCGGCGTTGGTGGCGAATGGCGAAGACGTAAACCGGACCTTTAGCCCAGTGTATGCGCGCACCCCGGTGTATGTTTCGCTTCTGGTAAATGCCTCCTCCGTTTCTACTACCGGCGAGTACTTCTTCCACCTGGGTCCGCAGCCTATTGGCAGCACGTTCCGCAGCCGCCTGTTTGTGCGCAAAGAGGCCGCGAGTGGTAAGCTGCAATTTGGTGTCAGCAGCGGCTCGGGCGAAGTGAAGTACACCGATGCGGCGTATAACCTAAGCACCACCTATCTGGTAGTGCTTAAGTACAGCTTTGATGAGGCCAGCAACACCAGCACCCTCTTTATTAACCCTGCTACGCTGAATGAGGAGCCCACTGAGGCAGCTGCCAGCGCCACTGAAACGGGTACCACGCCTGCTGCCCCCAACGACAACATCGGCTCGGTGGCTTTGCGCCAGGGTTCTAATACCCCCGGGCTGCTGGTAGATGGCATCCGGGTGGGCACTACATACCGGGTGGTTCGTACCGGCCTGACTTGTCTCGATCCGGTACTGACGGTGCCAGCTATTGCCACCGTTTACAGCACCGCCGACCAGTGCGGTGCCTCGGTGGCTTTTGCCGCTACGGCTACGGGTGCTCCGGCGCCGGCCATCACGTACACCATCCAGCAAGAAGGCGCAACTACTGCTATTACCTCGCCCTACCTGTTCCCGGTGGGTACTACCGTAGTTACGGCCACCGCTGCCAACGAGTGCAGCACCGAGACCAAGACGTTTACGGTAACCGTGGAAGACAAGCAGGCTCCTGCCGTACTGACGCAGAACCTGACGGTAGCCCTGAGCAAAGGCGCCGCCACCATTACGGCGGCTCAGGTAGATAAGGGCAGCACTGATGCCTGCGGCATTGCTACCCTCACGCTGGACCGCACCGCGTTTAGCTGCGAGAACATTGGCGAGAATACCGTAACGCTCACCGTAACCGACATTCATGGCAACGTGGCTACCAAAACGGCTACCGTTACAGTTACGGGCGAAATTCCTGCGCCGGCCATTGCCGTGGTGCCGGGGTCTGGGGTGTATACGGGTGGCGTAGCTACCAACCTGTATCTGGGTTATGGCCCCAAGAGTGCTACCCTCTCGGCTACGGGCGGAGTGGCCTACAGCTGGAGCCCGGCGGCTGGCCTGAGCAATACCACCGTTGCTAACCCCGTCTTCACCCCGGCCATGCCCGGCACGTTTACCTTTACGGTTACCGTAACCAGCGCCTCAGGGTGCACTGCCAGCAAGAGCATAACACTAACGGTAATTGACGTACGCTGCGGCAATAAGAACGACAAAGTAACTGTGTGCCATAAAGGTCGCGAGGTATGCGTTTCGGCGGCAGATGTGGCCGACCATTTACAGCACGGCGACCTGCTGGGCGACTGCGTAAGCAGCACCTCGGCGCAAAGCGCGGCGCTGGCTGGCGGGACTACTTCTCAGACCCCCTTGTTCGAGGCCTACCCCAACCCCTTCACGGCGCAAACGGTGGTGCACTTCCGCACGGTTAAAACGGGAGCTGCTCAGCTCCAGATCTACAACTCGCTGGGACAAGTGGTGAAAACCTTCTACAGCGGCGTAGCTCAGAGCGGCCAGGAGTATGAGTTTACCCTTGAGGGCACTTCACTGGCACCGGGCCTTTATACCGGTCGCCTGGTGCTCAATGGGGAGGTGCAGACCTTACGCCTGATGCTGAATAAGTAATCAGCCCTTCTAACGGCTTGCATAACCAAAAGAGGACGCCCGAAACGGCGTCCTTTTTTGGTTATTGCTGAGCGGCAAACGCTGCGTATTTCAGGAACAGAGCGCTCCAACTGGCATCGGTTGTCGGCACCGGTAGCCTCCCCGCAAGCCAAGGCTGGCCTAGGCCCCTTGCCGCCCGGCCTGCGCCACCCGCGCCGTCACCAGCAGCTGGCCTACGTGCCGGGTCGTGTGCTCGGCAGCGTGCGTCAGTAGCCCTATTACGGTGCTGGGCAGTGCCTGCCGCCCCACTGGTCTAAACTCCGGCAGCACTACCTCGGGGGTTGTGCGCAGGGTGTGCAGCATCTGCTCTACGGCCTCCTGAAAGCGTTGTACCAGCGCCGTGGTGGTATCGGGAGTGCTTGGGGTAACGGGGCCGTCTTTTTCAGCCGCGAGGTAACGGAACTGCTCTGCGGAGAGTGGCTCGTGGCGGGCGTAGGTTTGCATGCGGTCCAGCACTCCCGACAGGTGGCGCAGGTGAAAGCCCACGGAGGCCACACCGGCCGGGCGTGCCGCCAGCAGCTCATCGGGGAACTGGCCTAGGGCAGCAGTTACCTCCTCGCGGGCCTGGAGCAGGGCGTGAGCTAGGGGCTGAAGCAGCGCCGGCATATGGGGCAGCGGGCCGCGCAGCCAAACTTCGGGGAGAGTAGCAGGAGTCATGATGCGTTAACCCGCCGTACTGGCCTAGAGTTACGTTTACGCTTGTCATTCCGGGCGAAGCGAGAAATCTGGGCTGGCTTCCGGGCCAGGCATCAGCTACCTGGTTTCGCTCAGGATGACAGCTTGGGCTGCATAAGTTTTCGGGGTGTCGTAGCTGATTCCACGCGGCTCAACTTAACTTTAAGGCCATGCTTCAACCTTCGCAGCGTGGCGTGGCGTTGCCCGCCTCCCCTTACCGCAAACTCAGTCCGTATGCCGATGCCGCCCGGCAGCGCGGCATCATTGTGCATCCGCTCAACATTGGGCAACCCGATATCGAAACGCCCCCGGCCATGCTGGCAGCGGTGCAGAATGCTGATATCCGGGTGCTGGAGTACGGCCCCACGGCGGGCACCGTAAGCTACCGCCAGAAGCTAGCCACCTACTACCAGAACCTGGGGCTGGATGTGACAGCAGAGGATATTCTCGTGACCACGGGCGGCAGCGAGTCTATCTCCTTCGCGCTACTGGCCTGCCTCAACCCCGGCGACGAGTTTATTGTGCCAGAGCCCTTCTATGGGCCGTACAACGCCTTCGCCATCTCTACCGGTACGCACGTGGTAGCCGTGGCCTCACACCTGGAAAACGACTTTGCGCTGCCCCCCGTGGAAGAGTTTGAGCGTAAGATTACGCCCCGCACCAAGGCCATTCTCATCTGCAGCCCCAATAACCCCACCGGCTACGTGTATAGCCGCCAAGAGCTGGAGCAGATCAAGGACCTGTGCGTGCGCCACAACCTGTTCCTGCTCTCGGATGAGGCCTACCGGGAGTTCTGCTACGATGCTACCTTCACCAGCGCCCTGCACCTGCAAGGCGCCGACGACCACGTAGTACTCCTCGACACTATTTCCAAACGCTATAGTGCCTGCGGAGCCCGCATTGGGGCGTTGGTCACCAAGAACAAGACCCTCCGCGACATTGTGTTTAAGTTGGCGCAGCTGCGGGTGTGCCCTCCCGGCCTGGGCCAGCTGCTGGCCGAAGCCGCCGCCGACCTGCCCGAAGACTACTTCGACCATACCAAGGCCGAGTATCTGGCTCGCCGCAACCTCATGGTAAGCCGCCTGCGCGCCATGCCGGGGGTGCGGTGCCCCCTGCCGCGCGGTGCGTTTTACGTGCTCTGCCACCTGCCCATCGACGATGCCGATCTGTTTGCGAAATGGCTGTTGGAGAAGTTTTCGTACCGCAACGAAACGCTCATGGTGTCGCCGGCTTCCGGCTTTTACGCCACCCCTAGCCTGGGGCGTCAGCAAATGCGCATGGCCTACGTGGTAAACCAAGACGTTATAAACCGCGCCATGGACTGCTTGGAGGTGGCCTTACGAGAGTACCCCGGCAGAAGTCATTAGGAATGAGCAATTGCGAATGAACAGTGAGGAATGGGTTATTGCGCCTCAAGTGCTGTCCGTTTCTCATTGTTCCTTGCTCATTCTTACCTGTTCATTATTATCTTCTGGGCTGATTATTGCCTTCTGCCGCCCATGAACCGCTTTTTACCTCTCCTGCTTCTGCCGCTGCTGGGCGCAGCGGCCGGTCCTGGTCGCCAGGAATCTACTTCGGCTCGCCTGCTCACGCTGCGCATCAATGGGCAAACCGTAGCCACCGATACCACGAGCTCCCGCTTTTTCCTGAGCGACACCCGCACGCTGCGCCTGAACATCATCCGCCGCGACGACCCCGATGGTGAAGGCCTCACCATCCTGATTGACCGCTTCCCGATTCAGGCGGGCACCTACAGCTTCCAGGAAATACTGAGTGGCCGCAACCGCGACGCCTCGTACCGCTTCGGCAACACGGCCGCTTACTCCAAGTCGTGCCCCGATAACCCGGGCTCCGTGACCATTACCGCGGTGAATGGCGAGAAGCACTGGCTAGCTGGCAGCTACCGCTGCACCGTCTGCGAGTCGGGCCGTGGCGGCAAGCGTTTCACTATGGAAGGCACGTTCCGGTACCCGGTGGAGAAGGAATAACTACTGGCCACATGTGAGAGTGTGAAAGATGGCTGTTAGCTTTAAGCTTTCCTGACGCTATGTCTATGCCCCTCTCTCGCTCTCTTCGTCACCTAGCCGTGGCAACAGCTCTGCTAGTAAGTAGCACTTCAGTGGCTCTAGCTCAGAGCTCCTCCCCCGCCAACCATTTCGTAACCGATAGCCTCGACAGCTACATCCGGCGCGGCATGCGCCAGTGGCAAGTTCCGGGGCTGGCCATCGTGGTGGTGAAAGACGGCAAAGTGGTGGTGCAGAAAGGCTACGGCGTGCGGGAAGTGGGCAAGCCCGAGCCCGTGGACGCCAACACGCTGTTCATGATTGCTTCTAACACCAAGCTCTTCACGGGCACGGCCCTGGCGAAGCTCGATGGGGAGAAGAAAATCAGCCTCGACGAAAAAGTAACCAAGTACCTGCCCGACTACCGGCTCTACGACTCGCTGGCCTCGCAGATAGTGACAGTGCGCGACCTCATGAGCCACCACTTCGGGTTCAAGACCTTCCAGGGCGACTTCAGCTTCTTCAAATCCAATATAGAGCGCCCCGAGATTGTGCGCCGCATGCGCCTGATGAAGCCCGGCGGCCAGTTCCGGCGCGACTATGGCTACAGCAACTCGGGGTTTGTGGCGGCCGGCGAGGTAATACCTGCCGCTACCGGCGGCACCTCCTGGGAGAAGTATGTGCAGCAGAACCTGTTGCAGCCGCTGGGCATGAGCAACACCTATGTGAGCTCAACGGGGTTTGCGCAACGCCCCAACATTGCTTACGCCTACTCCAACACGTTTGGCCCCTTGGCCAAAGTGCCGTTTGATAACTGGGACAACATGGCCCCCTGCGCCAGCATGGTATCCAACGTAACGGACCTGGCCAAGTGGCTGCGCTTCCAGTTGGATAGTGGCCGCTACGAGGGCAAGCAGGTGATGCCCTGGGCGGCGCTACGCAAAACCCGCGACGCCAACACGGTTATCAGCAGCCGTAAATCAACCATCTACCCTACCCACTTCACTACCTATGGCCTAGGCGTGGAGGCCACCGACTACAACGGACAGCAAACGTTCTGGCACACGGGCGGCGCCTCGGGGCAGGTGAGCAACGTGTGCTTTGTGCCCGAAGCTGGCCTGGGCATTGCCATCCTGACCAACAACGACAACCAGAGCTTCTTTGAGCTGCTGCGCTACCAGCTCCTCGACAGCTACCTGGGCGTGCCCTACGTAGACCGCAGCGCCCAAGGCCTAAAGCGCAAGCAGCAGTACGAGGCCACCCAGGTTGACCCCACCAAAGCACTGGCCGCCCGGGTTGCCAAAAAGAACAAGTCAGCGCTGCCCCTGAGCGCCTACGTGGGTGAGTTTGAGAACAAGCTGTTTGGTCACATCATCATTACCCAGAAAGGCAAGCAGCTCCTGATTCAGTTTCCTACCCACCCCGGCCTGACCGCCACCCTCGACTACATGGATGGTCAGGAGTTCCGGACAACGTACTCCGACCTGGTTTTTGGAGTGATGCCCGCCAAATTTGAAGTGGAAGGCAACAAGGTAAAAAACGTGGAGCTTCGCGTGAACGACTACGTGGAATACGACCCGTATGTGTTCGTAAAGTTTTAGTGGCCTAGGCTACTATCAGCCACAAAAAAGACTGCTCCCCCTTCGCATTGGAAGGGGGAGCAGTCTTTTTTGTGGCTGACAGGAAGCAGTCCGTCATGCTGAGCGCAGCCGAAGCATCTCTACCGCTTCGGCTGGTTTGTGACTCAACGTTAGCGGTAGAGATGCTTCGACAAGCTCAGCATGACAATTATTGGCACTACGAGGCGCGGCCTATTAAATCGTAGCCAGATCCAGCACGAAGCGGTACTTCACATCGGACTTGAGCATGCGCTCGTAGGCCTCGTTGATGTAATTCATGGGAATTATTTCTACATCAGACATGATGTTGTGCTCGGCGCAGAAGTCCAGCATTTCCTGGGTTTCCTGAATACCACCGATGAGGGAACCTGCAATGCGCCGGCGCTTGGCAATGAGGTTGAAGGCATGCAGCTGTGGCGCTTCAGGTGGCACACCCAGCAGCACCATGGTGCCATCAAGGCGCAGGGTGCTGATGTAGGGCGTGAGGTCCATGGTAGCCGACACGGTGTTGATGATCAGGTCGAAGTAGTTCGATACTGATTTCATCGAGTCCTTATCCTTGCTCACCACAAACTTGTGAGCACCTAAGGCTTTGGCATCAGCCTCTTTATCAGGTGAGGTGCTGAAAACGGTTACTTCGCAGCCCAGGGCGGCGGCAAATTTTACGGCCATGTGCCCTAGGCCACCCAGGCCCATCACGGCTACCCGGTCGCCGGCCTTGGCTTTCCACTGGCGCAACGGCGACCAGGTGGTAATGCCAGCGCACAGAAGAGGTGCTACGCGGGCCAGATCCAGCTTCTCGGATACGTGCAGCACGAATTTCTCGGTAACTACCACTTGGTTGGAGTAGCCACCGTAGGTCACGGTGCCGTCGCGGTCCTGGGCGCCGTAGGTACCCACGAAGCCCTCGTCGCAGTATTGCTCCAGGCCCTCGTTACACTCAGGGCAGTGCTGGCAGGAGTTTACCATGCAGCCCACACCGGCCAGGTCGCCGGCCTTAAAGCTTTTCACGTGCGAGCCCACTTCTACCACGCGGCCCACAATCTCGTGGCCGGGTACCATGGGGAATACGGAGCCGCCCCACTCGTCGCGCACCTGGTGCAAATCAGAGTGGCACACGCCACAGAACAGAATTTCAATACGCACATCGTGGTTGCCCACGTCGCGGCGCTGGAAGTCAAACGGAACCAGGGGAGCACTTACGGCCGGAGCCGCATAGCCTTTAGCATCAATCATAGAGGAGTTGGTTGTAGAGCAGGAGCGAAAAATTTCGGTGCGAAGTCTATAAACCGCTGTACACCCCGGAAGGTTTGTGCCCCATGCAACCTAGCGGCCAGAATAGTCGTGTTTGCTTCGTTAACTCAGCTTGACGCTGTACCTTACCTGCCTCTAACCCTCCCCTCGTTTTTGCTCATGACTCCGCAAACTGAACAACTCCCTTCCACAACGGACCTGAAACGTAACTCGCTAGGCCTGCGCATCTGGCATTGGTCTAATGCTGCGCTGGTTTCGGCCCAGCTGCTTACCATCGTGTTTATGTCGGTCATTATCAAGGTGAAAGGCCTGGCCCCCGACTTCAGCAAGGCCCTGGCGAAGAAAGGGGTAGATATGGCGCCCGATCAGCTGCGCAGCCTCACCAGCATTGTGGCTCACCGCATCTGGGACTGGCACATCTGGATTGGCATCACGCTGGCCTCTTTCCTGGCCTTTCGGGTGGTGGTGAGCTTTCTGCAGAAGGGCGGACAGCGCACGGCCGGCAAGCTGGCTCGCCTGAAGGCCCGGGCTGCCCAAGGTGACCCAACCGTGGGCAAGGCTGTATGGGTTCGTTACTCTTACCGCGTGTTCTATGTGATACTGGCCGTGATGGTACTAACAGGCCTGATTCTCGTGTTCGAGGATTATTTCAGCAGCATCGAGCACACCGTGAAGGAAATTCATAATGTTACCATGTACCTGATTATTGCCTTCGTAATAGCGCACATTGTGGGCGTTGTACGCGCCGAGGTTACCACGGAGCCCGGCCTTACCTCAGACATGATTCACGGCGGCGAACCGGCTGACAACGCGTGAGCACACCTGGCCTAGTGGCCTGCCTGAAGCCCACGGCCTGCTACTGCTAGCGGCCGTGGGCTTCTTTCGTTTCCTTAGTTTTGGCGGCCCGTAGCGGCTCCTAGGCGTTCATGACTGCTTCTGCTCCTTCTACTACTGCTCCAAACGCGTGGCGGGCCATTGTGCTGGGCACGCTGGGGGCCTGCTTCTTCTCCTCCACGTTTCTGCTGAACCGGCTCATGGCCACCAGCGGTGGCCCCTGGGTCTGGACGGCCGTGCTGCGCTATTCCTACATGGCGGTGCTGCTGACGGGGTGGCTGCTGGTGCGCGGCCAGTGGCTGGCTTTCTGGCATTTCTGGCGCGGCACCTGGCGTACGTGGGTGCTGTGGGGCACTGTTGGGATTGGCATATTTTACTCGCTGGTGGCCGTGGCGGCCCAGTATAGCCCGGCCTGGCTAGTGGCTGGCTCGTTTCAGCTGGTGTTGCTTTCGGGCCTGTTGATTACGCCCTTCGTGTACCACGACCACCGCGCCCCGCTCAACTTCCGGGCCCTGCGCATGGCGTCGTTGGTGGTGATTGGCATTGTGCTCATGCAGGCCGATAACCTCCGTCAGGGCTTTTCCGGGGGCGCGCTGCTGGGGTTTGGCCTCACGGTAATTGCCACCTTCCTTTACCCGCTGGCCAACCGCAAAATTCTGGTATTCCTGGAAACGCAGCCCATCCGATTGAATGCGGGCCAGATGGTGCTGGGGCTTACCCTGGGGAGCTTGCCGTTCTGGGCAGTGCTGTCGGGGATAGGGCTAGCCACGGGTACGGGCCCTACGCCGGATCAGTGGCGCTACACCTTCATTATTGCCGTGCTGGCCGGGGTATTGGCTACCAGCTTGTTCTATTACGCCTTGGCACTGGTGGGCAACAATGCGCCCTTGCTTGGGGCTGTGGAGGCTACGCAGTCGGTGGAGCTGCTGGCCACAGTGGCCCTGGAGGTTACGCTGCTGAGTGCGCCTTTGCCTTCACTCATCAGCTGGCTGGGCATGGCGCTGGTGGTGCTGGGCATTGGGCTCTATGCCCGCCTGCGGTAGCGCACAAGTGGCCTAGGAGGTAGCTTTGTCCATTTGCGCCTGGGCATCGTGCTGGGTGGTGGCTTGCTGCACGGGTGGCGCCTCTTGGGCGCTGGGCTTCTGCCAGCCATTCTGCAGCATCTCCTCTACCTGAGCCCGCAGCCGCTTCATCGACTGCCGCGAGAACCGTTTCTGGAGCATGCGCCCAAACAGCCGGAAGCCAATCCAGTAGAAAGGGTTGCGAATGCGGCCGGTTTGGGAGAAGGCGTGAATGTGAAACAGCACCCGGCCCGTTGTGAGGTTTTTGTGGATGGTGAAGTCAATTTGTCCGCGCTCAAAATGGCCTTCCAGGGTGCGGTAGTTGTAGCCCCACACCTGCTCGGTTTCGCCGTTGGGCAGGGTGCGCTGTTCATCCGTGACGCTCCCAATGCGCACCCCAAACCAAAATGTAAAGAATAGGAACTGCCCCCGCAGCACCATCACGCGCTGTTCCAGGGGCTGATCGGGCAGAAAGATACCCGTGATAAGGCCCGGCGGTGGAAAGGTGTAGTTGCGCAGCACCTCGCGGGCTGCCGCCCAGGAGCCTTGCGCAGCCGGCGGGCCGGGCTGCTCAGGGGGCAACTCCGTTTCGTAATCATCTACGCGCCAGCCATGCTCGGGGGTATAGTCGGTGGCCTGGTCAAGGTCGAAATTAATGTCGGCGTTGGCGTAGGCTTCCAGGCGGGCTTTCTGGCGCTCATACAGTGGCACTGAGTTAGGCATCGCGCGAGACGTTGGTTTCCGAAGCAGATTGCTTTACTGTTTCTACATGCACCGGGCCCAGCAGGAGGCCACCGCACTTCTCGCCCACCCGCTGGCAGAAAGTTTCCCAGGTTTGCTGCTGCACGCGCTTGCCCATGCCCAGGGTGTCATAGGTGAAGGCCACGAGGCCGTCGCGGGAGCGGGCCCAGGAGTGAATCTCAAAGCGAATGGTATTAGGTAGCGAAGGGTGCGGGCACAGCGTGAACCGAATGCGGCCCGCCTCGGGGTGGCTCTCCAGCGTCACCAGCTCAAAATAGTCGGCCCCAATCTCAGATACGCGCACATCGCCGTTCCAGGGCCCTAGAATCTTGATGCGAAACTCGTCATCCACGTTGAGCTCATGCTCCTGGCCTTTCTGTTTTTTAAAGTCGGCCAGCAGATCAGGCGAGAACTCCGGAATGTTGTCTTTGACGTGGTTGAACAGCTCCGGCGCTGCTTGGCGCGGATGCTGCACATCAATCCAGTAGCGGCGTTCAAATAACGGGCCGCTGCCGGTATGGGCGGGTTGCTCGGGTTTGTTCATGACAGGGAGAGTGCAAGAAGCATGTAGGCCACTAACGTAGCCGCCGGAGCCGGGGTTAACGCGCGGCTGCTACGCGGAGTGGCCTAGCGGTAGTTCTGGCGGGCGGGACCTCACCCCCGGCCCCTCTCCTCAGGGAGAGGGGAGCCTGACGAAACAGAACCTGGCGCATATGCTGAGTGTACGCAGTACCTAAGGCAGCATTGTTGATTACTAATGGTCGAATGCTCATTGTCTCCGTGGCTCCCCTCTCCCTGAGGAGAGGGGCCGGGGGTGAGGTCCCGCCCGCCAGAACAAAACACTCTACACAAACACGAGAACCCAGCCGGCCTTCCGGGAGTACACGTCAACTCCCCTCCTTCCGATCTGCTATGCCGTACTTCCGCCCGTACACTCCTCCCGCCGACCCCACCATCGTTAGAGACCTCACGCGCCTGCAGGAGGACATGCGCAGTCGTGTGCGCCAGGAGCCCCTGGCTGCTGAGCCCACCCTCATTGCCGGCTGCGACTCGTCGTTTCCCACGCCCGAAACCATCCTGTCGGTGTTCGTGCTGCTGCGTTTCCCGACGCTGGAAATCGTGGAGAAAGTCTACTCTACCAGCGTGGTGGAGCTGCCTTACATTCCGGGGCTGCTTTCCTTCCGCGAAGCGCCCAATGTGATAATGGCCTACGAGAAGCTGCAGCAAAAGCCCGATGTGATAATGGTAGATGGCCACGGCATTGCGCACCCACGCCGCATGGGCATTGCCGCGCACCTGGGCGTGCTGCTTGATAAACCTACTTTCGGGGTGGCCAAGCAAAAGCTTACCGGGAACTACGTAGAGCCTGGCCTCACTAAAGGCAGCATTTCGCCCCTGACAGATAAAAACGGCGACCTGCTGGGCGAAGTAATCCGCAGCAAAGACAAAGTAAATCCGCTGTTTGTGAGCCCGGGTCACCGCTGCGACCAGGCCACCGCCACCCGCCTCACGCTGGCTTGCCTGCGCGGTTATAAGCTCCCCGAGCCCACCCGCCTCGCCGACCATTGGGCCGAGGAATTCAAAAAAGAAGTGCGGTAACGCTGCGCCCTAGGCTACTACAAGGCATCAACTGGGCGTGGCCGCATCAGCTTCACACCTGTTTAAAAGCCGTTTGCAGTTTCTCCAACGACTCCGCCGCTTCCGCCGCCAGGCCTAGCAAACGGGCAACTGCACCATATACTACTTGCGGTCCGCTGGCTTCCTCTACTATGCCTCGCTGCTGTCCCGCCTGGGTCGACTTGGATAGCTTCTGGCCCTGCGCATTTAGCAGCAGGCCGTGGTGCAGAAACTGCACCTGGCAGAACTGCTGCGCCTGCGGCAGATACTGACTTAGCCAGAGCTGAGCAGCCGTGCTGGGCAGCAAATCCAGCCCCCGCACGATGCAGGTGACGCCCAACCGCACATCATCCAACACTGAGGCTACCTGGTAGGCGGCTGCACCATCCTTCTTGCGTACCACAAAGTCGCCCAGCACCTGGCCTAGCGGCACGGCTACGGGGCCTTGCCAAAGGTCGGAGAAGGTGATTGGGGTGGCTTCCGGCACGTGGGCACGCCAGGCCGTGTCGGGGGTAGTAGCGGGCAGTAATAGGGGGCGGCAGGTGCCAGGGTAGCGGCCATCAGGCAGGGCTTGACGGGCCAGTTCAGTGCGGGAGCAGCGGCAGGGGTAGAACAAGCCAGGGTGAGCAGCCAAGGCGGTCTGCAGCGCAGCCTCGTACTGGCCTAGAAAGTGGCGCTGCGAGTAGTGCCGCTCGAACTCATCGGGGCCGGCAGGGCCAAGGTCGTAGTCGAGACCGAGCCACTCCAGGGTGCGGAAGATGTTCTCCAGGTACGCCGGCCGGAACCGGGTGCGGTCCAGGTCATCAATGCGCAGATGCAGCTGCCCGCCCGCCCGGCGCACCAGCAGCCAGGTTAACGTAAAGTTGACAGCGTTGCCCAAGTGCAAAAAGCCGCTGGGTGTGGGCGCCAGGCGCGATACAACGGGAGCAACGGGAAATTCCATAGGCCAGTCGGGTGGCAAAGTGCACTTCGAAAGGCAAATCTAACGTCTCCGCTTGTATGCCTGCTGCTTACCTCAGTCCCATTCTCTCTCCTTACATTACTGTGCATAAATCAATTGCGGGGACTGGTAGGGCCCAGCCAGGCCTCCCATAAATATATATAGCGAAAAGGCGAACTTCTGACATCAAACCTATGTATGTACATATATTAGCTGTATCTTTGATTCATCCTTACTGGCTTAGGCCACTTTTTAACTCGATATGCAAACGCTCCTTCATACCGCCAACACGCGCGGACACGCCAGCCACGGTTGGCTTAATTCCTACCATACGTTCAGCTTCGCCGGCTATAATAACCCCCAGCGGGTACACTTTGGCGTGCTGCGCGTGCTGAACGATGATACCGTGGCGGCGGGCATGGGCTTTGGTACCCACCCCCACGACAACATGGAAATCATCAGCATTCCGCTGGAGGGCACGCTGGAGCACAAGGACAACGCCGGCAACCACGGCATCATCCGTCACGGCGATGTGCAGGTGATGAGTGCCGGCACCGGCATTGCGCACAGCGAGAAAAACCACAGTCAGACTGAACAGGTAAAATTCCTGCAGATCTGGGTGTTCCCCAACAAGCGCAACGTGCAGCCGCGCTACGACCAGCAGGCCTTTGAGGCCGCTAACCGCCATAACCAGTTCCAGCAGGTGCTCTCCCCCAACTCCGATGATGCGGGCGTATGGATTCATCAGGATGCTTGGTTCCATCTGGCCGACTTCGACGCCGGTTTTGTGGCCGAGTACCAGGTGAAGAAGCCCGGCAACGGCGTGTATGTATTTGTGCTGGAAGGCGACGCCACGGTGGCCGGTCAGGCCCTGCACCGCCGCGACGGCTTTGGGGTATGGGATACCGCTTCCTTCACCGTAAAAGGCGACACCGACACCCGCCTGCTGCTGATGGAAGTACCTATGGAGCTTCGATAAACCGCTGCTTCTGGTTTGGTGCTGAGACCAGCTTTAGCCATGGGCTAAACATTTGTCCCCGCTTGCGGGTGATGATACCACTGTGCAGCAGCCCAGTGTTTTTTACTGATTTTACTCTCAACATTTCGGCCCTGGCCTATCAGGCCAGAGCCCCGGAATGCCTTTTTACCCATGAAAGACGCCACCACAGTTTATCCTGTTCAAGAGAACATCCGCAAGCGCTGGAGCCCTCGCTCCTTCGCCAACAAACCAGTAGATCAGGAAATCCTGAACCAGGTATTTGAGGCCGCCTCCTGGGCTGCCAGCGCCATGAACGAGCAGCCCTGGCGCTACATCTACGCCCACCGCTCCGATGAGGAAACCTTCCAGAAATTGGTAGACTGCCTGCTGCCGGGCAACCAGCCCTGGGCCAAGAACGCGCCCGTCCTGATTCTGTCTCTGGCCAAAACCCACTACGACAACGGCACGCCTAACGGCGCCGCCCTGCACGATGTGGGCATGGCCAACGCTAACCTTATCACCGAGGCCACAGCTCTGGACTTGTACGGCCACTTCATGGGCGGCTTCGACCGTGCCAAGACCACCGAGGTATTTCAGCTGCCCGAAGGCCTGCAGCCCGTGGTGATTATTGCGCTGGGCTACATGGGCGAGGCCGAGCTGCTGGAAGAGCCCTTCCTGAGCCGCGAGAAAGCGCCGCGTGCCCGCAAGCACCACGCTGATATTGCTTTCAACCAACACTTACCTGCCTAAACTATGCCCTTCCGCATCACTTCCGCCGCCGACCGGGGCCTCAAAGACATTGGTTGGCTGCAAAGCAACTTCTCGCTGAGCTTCGGCCCCTATGCCAATCCCGAGCGTTCCGGCTTCGGGCTGCTGCGCGTGTTCAACGATGACTTTGTGCAGCCCGGCAACGGGTTTGGCCTGCACGCCCACGCCAACATGGAAATCATTTCCATTATGCTGGCCGGCAGCATGAACCACCTCGACTCCCTTGGCTACAAGGAAGTGGTGCACAAAGACTGGGTGCAGATTATGAGTGCTGGCAGTGGCCTACGCCACGAGGAGCACAACGTAGGCGACGATGAGGTGAACTTCCTGCAGATCTGGATTGAGCCCAAGCTGCAAAACGTAACGCCCCGTTACCAGCGCCGCCATTTCCCGCAGGAGAAGCGCCGCAACCAGCTCACCACCGTGGTCAGCAATGAGGAGGGCACCGCACACTGCTGGATCAACCAGAACGCTAAGCTCTCTTTGGGATACTATGAGGCGGGCCAAACACTGGAATATTCGCTAAACCCACTCAACAAGGGCATATTTATCTTCGTGATGGATGGGCAGCTGACGGTGAACGGCCAAGCCGTTAACCGTCGGGAAAGCATAGGCCTGTGGGAAACCAGCCACCTTAACATTCAGTGCGAAGCCGAGAGCCAATTCATTGTAATTGAGGCGCCCATCAACCACTAGCCCAACCCAGAAATACCTCAGCAAAAAGCCTTTCTCCGGTGAGAAAGGCTTTTTTGCATTCAGGGTGTATAGCCCTGGCCCAGTATTCGGGCCGCAACTGGCTGATAGGTTGCAAGTATTAGTAGAAAATTTGGGGCAATGTTCCGTCATTTGTATATAATTCTCGCTTGCTTCCTGAATTGACTTTATGAAAATACCTCTCCTCACTGTGGCGTTAAGCAGTGCTCTTTGTGGTTTAGCCCACGCCCAGGAGCTGCCCTATCAGATGCCACCCCGAGCCATTGCCACCCTGGTAGATGCGGCCCCAATTCCGCGGGTGAGCTTTTCCTCTAATGGTCAGTGGATGCTGCTGCAGGATGTGCAGGCCATGCCTGCCATTGCCGATGTGGCGCAGCCGGAGCTGCGGCTGGCGGGCTTGCGCATAAACCCGCGCACCAACGGAAACAGCCGGGTGAGCTACTCTACTAACCTGCGCCTGCGCCGCCTGCCCGAGGGCAAGGAGCTGCTGGTGCAGGGTCTGCCAGCTAAAGCCCGCATCAGCGAGGTGCAATGGTCGCCGGACAACACCAAAATTGCTTTCACCCACACCACCGATAACCACATTGAGCTTTGGCTGGTGGATGTGGCCACGGCCTCGGCCCGCCTGGTGCCCAACCTGTTTTTGAATGGCATCTTCGGCTCCAGCTACGAGTGGACTTCGGACAGCAAAACCATTATTGCCCGGGCTGTAGTGGGTGGCCGCGGCGAGGCACCCAGCACTACGGTGGCACCTGCCGGCCCGGTAATTCAGGAGAACGTTGGTAGAGCCGCCGGCGCCCGCACCTACCAGGATCTGCTGCACTCACCCGTTGATGAGCGCTTGTTTGATTATTACGGCCTGGCCCAGGTAGTAAAAGTGGGTCTTGATGGCCGGATGGCTCCGCTGGGCCAGCCGGGTATTGTGCAGCAGGCATTGCCCTCGCCCAATGGCCGCTACATTCTGGTGAAAAAGCGCCACCGCCCCTATTCCTACACTCTGCCGGTGAGCAGCTTCCCCATGCGGGTAGAAATTCTGAACCTGGAAGGATTAGTAGTGAAGGAGCTGGCTGAGCTGCCCCTGGCCGATAACGTGCCCACCAGCTTTGATGCAGTGCCCACCGGGCAACGCCGCCACGGCTGGCGCGAGGATGCGCCGAACACCGTGTTTTGGGTGGAAGCTCAGGACGGTGGCGACCCTAAAACTACCGCCGACATCCGGGACCGGATTTATGCCCTGCCGGCTCCCTTTGACGGGCAGCCGCAGGAGTTGGCGGCCCTACCGCTCCGCTTCCAGAATATTTACTGGGGTTCCGATAAGTTGGCGCTGGTGGAAGGCGGCCGCTGGTCAGACCGTCACGAGACCATCTGGACCCTGGACTTAGCCACCAAAACGTCTCTGGCCCCCCTCTTCGACCGCTCTACTCAGGATACCTACGCCGACCCCGGCTCGCCCTACCTGCAGCGCAACACCTTGGGCCGCTACGTGCTGGCTACCGATGGCAACAGCGAAACGGTGTATCTGCTGGGCAACGGCGCCTCTCCTGAGGGCGACCGGCCCTTTGTGGACGAGCTAAACGTGCGCACCAAAAAAAAGCCAGCGCTGGTGGCGCTCTGAGGCCCCGTATTACGAAGTGCCCGTAGCTTTGCTTGACCTGAATAAGCATCAGTTCGTAACCCGGCGCGAGTCGGTGCAGGAGGCGCCCAACTACGTACTGCGTGACGCTCGCAGCACCAAGGTTACGCCCCTTACCAAGTTTAGTAACCCTTACGCCAGCTTAGGCAACCTGCAGAAGCAGGTGTTAAAATACAAGCGCGCCGATGGCGTAGAGCTAACCGCCAACCTCTATCTGCCCCCGAACTACAAGAAGGAAGACGGCCCCCTGCCCACACTGATGGAGGCCTACCCCGTAGAGTTTAAGGACAAGAAAGACGCCGGCCAGGTGAAAGGCTCGCCTTACACTTTCACGCGCCTAAGCTGGGGCTCCCCCGTGTTCTGGGTAACGCAGGGCTACGCCGTGCTGCAGGGCACCAGCATTCCGATTGTGGGCGAAGGCACTAAGGAACCCAATGACACCTACGTGGAGCAGCTCACGGCCTCGGCTAAAGCCGCTATTGATGAAGGTGCCCGCCTGGGTGTAGTAGACACCAAACGCGTGGCGGTAATGGGCCACAGCTACGGGGCCTTTATGACGGCCAACCTGCTGGCTCACACTAACATATTTAAAGCAGGCATTGCGCGCAGCGGCGCTTACAACCGCACCCTCACGCCCTTCGGCTTCCAGGGGGAGGAGCGCACGTATTGGGAGGCCCCGGAGGTGTACGGCCAGATGTCGCCGTTCAACTACGCCAATAAGATCAAGACGCCAATCCTGCTGATTCACGGCGAGGCCGACAATAACTCCGGTACGTTCCCGATTCAGAGCGAGCGGTTCTACAATGCCCTGAAGGGCCACGGCGCCACTGTGCGCTACGTAGTACTACCCGCAGAATCACACGGCTATGCAGCCCGCGAGTCTATCATGCACATGTTGTGGGAAATGAACTCTTGGCTTGACAAGTACGTGAAGAATCCTGCGGCCCCAGTGGCCACTCCTGAAGCCAACAATACGCCCGTAAAGTAAGCCGAGCTTACCCCTGTTTGCAGCAGCCCCCAAGCTCAACAGCTTGGGGGCTTTTGTTTGCCCGCGAGTGGCTCACAACTCTTTAACTGTAAGCACTTAAATAATCACGAACTTCTGACACAACCTGAACTTTAGCACTTACGTTTTAAGGCCCAAGTACCATTCCTTCCCCTTAAAACCCACACGTTTTATGAAGACGTTCAAAGGATATATCGCCATGGCTTCGGCCGTTTTACTGTTGGGTGCCACTGCTGCCCCTCAAACCGCCGAAGCGCAAACCAAGCCCAAGAAAACCTGGAGTAAAAAGGCTAAAGGTGCTGCCATTGGTGGTGGCGCCGGTGCTGTAACCGGCGCCGTACTGGGCGGCGGTAAAGGTGCCGTAGTGGGTGGCGTAGTTGGCGCCGCAGCCGGGGGCGTAGTCGGCCGCAACAAAGACAAAAAGAAAGACCCCGCTCGTTATCAGGCCTACAAAAAGTAGACTTACTTTTAACGCAACAAAAAAGCCTCTGACGATTGTCAGAGGCTTTTTTGTTGCGCTTAAGGGCACGAAACGACTACGTTTTACCAAGCTGTCCTATCGAAAAGTTGGTTGGAACAGCTCGCGTGCCGGTGTAGAGATGTAAATCCGCCTCTCTACACCGGCACGCGAGGAAGGTGGACTGCGCCCGTCACAACGTTCTGGGTTGTTCAGGCAGCTCTTTTAGCGTGGCCTAGCAGCCGCAGGAAACGGCGTCGCCGGAGCCGGGGCTTTCTGAGGCTGGAGCGGGGCCGCAGGGGAACAGGCCGAAGTGCTGGTCTTTATTGCCCAAGACTTTGAAGTGGGCTCCGTAGCGCGTGAGGCTGACCATGTCGGCGGTATTGCCGCACACGAGCATGGGGCGGCCGGTTTCAAAGCGGTGGTGGTCATCGAGCTCAAAGGCGTGGGGCTGGCCGGGGACGGTACCCTGGTAGATGGCCACCTGGCCATAGTCCTCGCACTTGTCTTCGAGGTCGAGTTTAAAGGCCCGCACCGTGAGGGAGTAAAACTTGATGTTGCCGACTTTGGCTTCAATCTCGGGGTTATTGATGGTGAGGCGGCGCTGGGCAGTGAGGCGGTAGTCGCGGATGCCCAGGTTCAGGAGCAGGCGGCGGAAGTCATCAATGTAGAGGGCGCCGCTGAGGCACTCACCGTAGAGCACTGGGTCCTGCCGCAGAGCTTCCGGCACGCGGCGGTCGGCAAATACGTCGGAAATATGAAGCTCGCCGCCTGGTTTCAGCACCCTGAAAATTTCGCGGTACGTGGCTTCCTTATCGGTGCTGAGGTTAAGCACGCAGTTGCTGACCACTACATCCACGCTGTTGTCGGCAAGGTCGGCGGTGCGCAGGTCTTCGATGTAACCGTGGCGAAACTCCACGTTGGGCTGGCGGTAGCCAAACTTCTCGGTGTGAGCCTGAATGTGGCGGCGCGCTACATCGAGCTGCTCCTCAGTCATATCTACCCCAATAACGTGACCCTGTTCCCCCACCAGCTTAGAGAGCAGATAGGCGTCGCGGCCGCTGCCACTGCCCAGGTCCAGCACGGTGCAGCCTTCCACGGCCGGGGGCACGCACACCCCACACCCGTAATATTTCTCCAGCACCTCCGACTCTAGCTGGGCCAGAATCAGCTTATGCTCAGCCGGAATATCATCGGTGCAACAGGCGTTGGTTTTCAGGTCTTGGCTGGTGCGCAGTTGCTGACCGTAGTAGTCTTGTACCTGCTGCTGAATTTGTTCTTCCATGGAGTTAAAAGATGCTGACGTTGCCTGGGCAAGGTACGTACCAGCGAGTTAGTTCGGTTTAGCGGCCACCTGCCCGCTATGGATTTACCGTGGCGGGGGCCGCCCATGCAACCATCGGCCCGGTTATGGTAGTATGGGGCATATGCGTTTGTTTGTCTATCCCGCCCTCTCCAGCTCGGCCCGCGCCCTGTTGCTTCAACAGCTCCCCTCCTCAGTAGTTTCAACGTTCCGGCAGGATCTGCCGCCAGAGCAGCAGCAAGCCCACTTCCGGCAGGCCGAAGTGCTACTCGGCAACCCACCCGTAGAGTGGTTTCGCACGCCCCCGAGTGGCCTACAGTTCTGGCAGATAGACTCGGCCGGCATTGAGCGGTACCGCGAGGTGCAGGTGACTTGCCCGGTAGCCAACGTGGGCGACTTTTTTGCCTGGCCCTGCGCCGAAACCATGCTGGCCGGGCTGCTGGCGGTGTACCGGTGCATTCCGCAGCTAGCGGTGTGGCAAACGGAAAAGAGATGGGTGGGTGCCCCCATTCGGCAGCAAACCGGCCTGCTGCGCAACAAGCGGGTAATTATTCTGGGCAGCGGTGCTATTGGGCAGGCCGTGGCTCAGCAGCTCTCCGGTTTTACCAGCGCCATTCAGTTTCTCGCCCGCACTGATCCAAAAGCCCAGCTGCACTCAAAAGCAGAGCTGCAAGCCGCGCTACCCGAAACGGATATCGTGGTGAACTGCCTACCCGGCAGCGCCGAAGGCTTCTTCTCTGCGGAGCTCATTGAGGCCATGCCGCCCACCAGTATCTACGCCAGCGTGGGGCGCGGCAACACCACCGACGAGCCCGCCCTGATAGCGGCCCTGCAAACCGGCCGCCTCGGCGGAGCCGTGCTCGATGTAACCGCTCAGGAACCCCTGCCCACCGACAGCCCGCTGTGGGCAATGCCCAACGTACTGCTCACCCAGCACAGCGGCGGCGGCCAGCCAGAAGAAGACGAAGGCAAAGTGCGTATCCTGCTGCGTAACCTACAAAACCTGCAGCACCAGCAGCCCCTGGAAAACGAGGTGGAACTGAGCCGCGGGTACTAAGTATTTTCGCATAGCGCCTCATCCTGACGAAGGGAGGAACTTGTCACGTTTGGGCAGGTAGTTATAGGCTGTTTAAACGTTATTAAGAGAGCGTCATGCTCAGCATGACGTTCTGGCTGTGAATCACATTCACGCATGCTAGGCCACATCGTAAGTGATATTGGTTACCTCCACTACTTCCTCTTTGGGACCGAGGCGCAGGGTAACCGTTTTGCCCAGCTTGGCGCCTTGCACGGCCCGGGCAATGGGGGCTACGAAGGCTACTTTGCCTTCTGCTACTGATGCTTCGTCAACGCCCACAATGGTGAACTGCCGTTTCATTCCGGGTTTGCCGCCGCTTTTGGTCACGAGGGTAACGGTAGCCCCGAAGCGAACCTCTTTCGCGGGCTGGCCGCGGGGGTCTACCACTTTGGCGCTGGCAATGCGAGCATTGAGGGCACTGATGCGACCATTCAAGACTGTAAGCAGGCGGGTGCGGTCGGCATCGTTTTCGCGGTTGGCTTCGGCTATTGTGCGCTCGGCTTCCAGCTCAACCAGCTCGGCGCGGAGCTGCTCCAGGCCAGTTGGCGTTACGTAGTTGGGTGAGCCCGGCGGTAGCGCCGGCCGTGGCGGAATAATAGGGGCTTCGAGGGAATCGTCTTCTTTGGTAAATGCACGGCTCATAGGGTATTCTAACGCAGCGCTGAACGCAGAGTTAAGGAAGCCTGGTGCTAGCTTCCCGGCGGCGTTCTATGGTACTCTCCCCGTACCACTCTTTTCGTTCTGACTGGCTCAGGCCACTGCTGTTCCAAACCATGAAACTGATTGACAAAATTGCCTGGCTGCATCTGGAAGAGGGCCAGCTCCTGAGTACCCGCAGCCGCGGCAAAGACCGGTACTACATACCCGGCGGCAAGCGCGAACCCGGTGAAACCGACGCGCAAACCCTGCTGCGCGAAATCAAGGAAGAACTGACCGTTGACCTTGAACCCACCAGCTTAACCTACGTGGGCACTTTTGAAGCGCCGGCGCATGGCCACGCGCCCGATGTAGTGGTGCGCATGACCTGCTACCGCGCCCGCTACGTAGGCCACCTCCAACCCGCCGCCGAGATTGAAGAAGTAATCTGGCTCACTCATCGGCACCGCCCCGAAGTATCGGCCGTTGATCAAGTGATATTTGACTGGCTCAGAGAACAAGGGTTACTGGCTGATTAGAACTGTCATTCCGAGTGATGCGAGGAATCTGGATTAGCTTCTAGGCCACTTCCCCAGACTCCTCGCTTCACTTGGAATGACAGTTTTAGCCTTGGCCCACCAACGCCTGCATCTGCTGGGCGTTGCCGATGGCGGAGGCATCAATATCGTTATTGAAATACACGTAAGCCTGTTTTACCTGCGGCGCGGCCTGTATTTCGGAGACAATGCGTCGCAGAAACTCCTCACTGTACGGCGACTTATACAGCTCCGGCACGCCGTGAAAACGGTAGTAGAGGAAATCGGTGGTAGTCACTACGTCATCGGGCAGGTGCGGGTGGCTCTGGCCAGCAAAGGCAATCCGGCGCCGCGACAGTTCCTGAAATACCTGCCCTTCCCACCAGCTGGGGTGCCGGAACTCCAGCACGTTTTGGTAAGCTGAGTCCAGACTTTCCACAATGCGCTGCAGGCGCTCCTGGGTGAAGGTCATGCGCGGTGGCAGTTGAAACAGCACCGGCCCAAGCTTCTCGCGCAAGCCTTCCTGCACGGTCCCGTAGAAGTCAGCTAGTAGTTGGGCCGTGTCGTGGAACTGCTTGTAGTGCGTAATGAGCCCGGGCGCTTTCACCGCGAAACGAAACTCCGGGATGCTGTTCTGATACCACGGCTCCAGGAACGAGAGCTGCGGAAAACGGTAGAAGGTCACGTTCAGCTCTAGCGTTTGAAAGTGCTGGCTGTAGAACTCAAACCAGCGGCGTTGGGGCAGCTTTTCCGGGTAAAAAATGCCCCTCCAGTGTTTGTAGTGAAAACCAGAACAGCCAATATGCCACATGGAGTTAGGTGATGGAGTGAAGAGGTACTGAAGTTGGACGCACTTGCTTTACGATAGCAGTGTAACTGCCCATGCACGTATGGCTCTCCCTTTTCGGAGAGAGGGCCGGGGGTGAGGTGCCCCACTAGCACAACTGACTTAGGTTGCTCCTGACCTACGACCTGATACTTGCTGGGGTTAATAGCGTTGAGCCAGGCGGCAGCTTCGTTTAGGCCACTCCGGTAGTGTTGCCCAGCAGCTTCCGCAGCTCAAAGGCGTTGAGCACGCCGGCCCCACCGATACCGTTGTTGAAGTACACGTAGGCCTCTTTCACACCCGGCGCGGCCTGAATTTCATCCGCAATGCGCTGCAAAAAATCTTCGCTGTACGACGACTTGTACAACTCCGGTACGCCATGAAAGCGGTAGTAGACCACGTCGGTATTGGCTACTACTTCATCGGGCAGAGGCATGGGGTGGCTCTGGCCCACGAAGCTGATGTGGTGGCGGGCCAGTTCCCGGTACACCTCCCCTTCCCACCAGCTGGGGTGCCGGAACTCCACCACATTGGTAAACTCCGGGTTGAGGTTGGTGAGGAGGCGCTCCATCAGCTCCTCGGTGTATGCGGCTTTGGGCGGCAACTGAAACAGCACCGGCCCGAGCTTTTCGCGCAGTCCTTCGCGCACCGTGCCGTAGAAATCGGCCAGCACGGGCTCGGCTTCGGCGTTAAACTTCTTGTAGTGCGTGACGATGCGCGGGGCCTTCACGGCAAATTGAAAGCCTTCGGGGCTCTGGTCGTACCAGTTCTCTAAGGCCCTCATTTCGGGCATCTTATAGAAGGTAACGTTCAGCTCCAAGGTATTAAATTGGGTGCAATAATACCCAAACCACTTGCGCGGAGGCAACTCCGGCGGATAAAACACGCCTTTCCAGTCGCGGTAATGAAACCCGGAGCAACCGATGTGGATAGCGGGCATGGCAGCAGCATTGGTAAGCGGAGTTTCTACGCAGCTCCTGGCCTAGCGGCTGCGGCCGGCAGACCAGCCTGATTTCATTCTTAATTTTCTCATTGCGCCTCCCAACTTCAACCTTCTGACTACGTAAGCCAAAATCTGTGTCTGAACGGCAACGGTGCGGATTGGTGCGTTTCTTTTCCAGTCCGCTGTAGCAGCTGCGGCAATCATCACGACTACTCACTGGCGGGTCTGCTGGGCCTTGCTATCATCCTTTGTATTATGGCAGACGAGAACCCTGGAACACCTCCGGAAAACGCTGGCCACGACGGTAACCGTCGGGATTTCCTAAAAAAATCTACCCTTCTAACTGCCGTTGCCCTCACCCCCGGCCCCGTGCTGCAAGCAGCCGCGGCGGAGTGGGATGAGAAAGTGGCGGCCGCTTTCGAGAAAGTGCCCTTGAAGCTGGAAGTAAACGGCGTGAAGCATAAGCTCTCGGTAGAGCCCCGCACTACGCTGCTGGACTTGCTGCGTGAGCAGCTCCACCTCACCGGCACCAAAAAAGGCTGCGACTACGGCCAGTGCGGGGCCTGCACGGTGCACGTAGATGGTGAGCGGGTAAACTCCTGCCTGCGCTTGGCCGTGATGGAAGACGGCAAGAAAATCACCACCATTGAAGGCTTGGCCGACGGCGATAAGCTGCACCCTATGCAGGAGGCTTTCGTGAAGCACGACGGCTTCCAGTGCGGCTACTGCACCCCCGGCCAGATTATGTCGGCGGTGGCGTGCATCCGGGAGGGCCACGCGGGCTCCGAGGGGGAGATCAAGGAGTACATGAGCGGCAACATCTGCCGCTGCGGTGCTTATTCCAATATTGTAGCGGCCATTCAGGACGTGAAAAACGGCGGTCAGAAAGTATGAACCAGTTCCAATACGTTCGCCCCACCAAGCAGAAAGCAGCCATTGATGCGCTAGCCAAGGACACCTCGGCCCAGTTCATTGCCGGCGGCACCAACCTCGTTGATTTGATGAAGCGGGGCGTGATGAGCCCGCAAAAGCTGGTCGACATCAACAAGCTGCCTCTCAACAAGATTGAGAAAGAAAACGGCGGCCTCCGCATAGGGGCGCTGGCCTCAAACACGGCAGTTTCAGAGGATAAGCTAGTGCTGGAAAAACAACCGTTGCTGGCCCAGGCTCTGAAAGCTGGCGCCTCAGCGCAGCTGCGGAACATGGCTACGGTGGGTGGCAACATGCTCCAGCGCACCCGCTGCTACTACTTCTATGACACGGCTATGCCCTGCAACAAGCGCGAGCCGGGCTCGGGCTGCGGCGCCCTGGAAGGCATCAACCGCATGCACGCCATCTTCGGCTTCTCGGATAAGTGCATTGCCGTGCACCCCTCCGACATGAGCGTGGCTCTAGCCGCCCTCGATGCCACGGTGCTGGTCAGTGGCCCCCGCGGCGACCGGCGCATTCCGTTCGTAGAATTCCACCGCCTCCCCGGCGACACGCCCCAGAAGGACACTAACCTGGAGCAAGGCGAGCTAATTACCGCCGTTGACATTCCCGACGGGCCCTTCACCAAAAACGTGCACTACCTGAAAGTGCGCGAGCGGGCTTCCTACGCTTTCGCCCTGCTCTCCGTGGCCGCCGCCCTCCACCTCGACAATGGCACCATCAAAGATGCCCGCCTGGCTATGGGCGGTGTAGCCCACAAGCCCTGGCGCCTCAACGAAGCAGAGAAATTCCTGGTCGGCAAGCCCGCCACAGAAGAAACGTTCCGTCAAGCCGCCGCCATCGCCATGCGCGATGCCAAGGCCTTCAAGCACAACGCCTACAAGCTAAAGCTCGGCCCAAACTCCATCATACAAGCCCTGAAGAATGCCACTGCAGCAGCCTAGAGGGCTTTTCTAGCTCTAGCGCGCCTCAACCCTAGCCCCTCTCCGAAAGGGAGAGGGGAACTAGCTCTAGTCTTCGTAGTAGTCCACTTTCTCTGCTCCTAGCTAAAGACACATAGCAGGCCTTTATAGCTCTTCCGTTCGGCTCCCCCTCTCCTTTTTCGAAGAGGGGGCCGGGGGGTGAGGCGCCCGCCAGAACAAACTCACCATCCAATTCACCCATCCCATGCCCAAGCAACCCGCTGAGACTGGAGTCGTCGGAAACCCGATGCAGCGCGTGGACGGCCGGCTGAAAGTGACCGGCGCGGCCCGGTACGCGGCTGAGCACCCGGTGGCGGGCGTGAAGCACGGGGTACTGGTGACGAGCACGGTAGCGCGGGGCCGTATCAAGGAGCTTAACACGGCTGCGGCAGAAAAAGCCCCGGGCGTACTGGCCATTGTCACGTATCGAAACTCCCCCAAAGTACCCGGCTACTCTGATGCCAAGGCCAGCAACAACCCGCGGGTAGAAGGTCAGGAGATCAAGATTTTCTACGACGACCAGATTCACTTCTACAACCAGCCCGTGGCCCTGGCCATTGCTGAAACGCTGGAACAGGCCCGCTACGCCGCTTCGCTGGTGCGCGTGGCCTACGAGCAGCAGCCCCACCAAACCGACCTGGCAGCTAACCTACAGCAAGGCACTGAGCCCAAGAAGGAAAAGGACTACTCGCGCGGACAGGCCTACGCCTACCGCACGGCCCCAGTACACATTGAGCAACAGTACGGCACGCCCATTCAGGTGCACACCCCCTTGGAAATGCACGCCGCCATTGCGCTCTGGGAGGGTGATAAGCTGACGGTCTACAACAAAACTCAGGCGCCCAAACTGGCCCAGCAAGACCTCATGCGCATGTTTCAGCTGCCCGAGGAGAAGGTGCTGGTGCATTCGCCCTTCGTGGGTGGGGCTTTCGGAGGTTCCTCGCGCATCTGGCCCCAGGAGACGGCAGCCATCCTCGGGGCCAAGCACGTAGGCCACCCCGTGAAGCTGATGCTGCGCCGCGAGCAGGAGTTTAACTTGGTGGGCTACCGGCCAAGGTCGATGCAGAAAATGGGGCTGGGCGCTGCGGCGGATGGGGCCCTGGTGGGCGTCACGCACGAGGCGTTCGGCAACACCTCCCAGTACGAGCAGTTTGCCGAGCGCATTGTGCACCCCACCAAGTCGGCGTACCGCACGCCCAACATGAACACGGTGTACAAGGTGGTGCCCCTGGACGTGAGCACGCCCTGCTGGACGCGTGGCCCCGGCGAATCGAGCGGGTCTTTTGCTCTGGAGTCGGCGATGGACGAACTGGCCTACGCGCTCAAGATGGACCCCGTGGCCCTGCGCCTGCGCAACTACGCCGAAACCGACCCCGAAAACGACAAGCCCTGGGCCAGCAAGCACCTGCGCGAGTGCTACGAGCGCGGTGCCGCTAGCTTCGGGTGGAGCAAGCGCAACCCCGTGCCCCGCGCCACGCGGCAGGGCGACTGGCTCGTGGGCCAGGGCATGAGCTCAGGCATCTACAAGTCGGAGCGGCAGGAAGCCACCGCCAAGGCCCGCCTGATGGCCGATGGCACCCTGCTCATCCAGAGCGCCACCGCCGATACTGGCCCCGGCACGGGCACCATCATGACCCAGATTGCCGCCGATGCCAGCGGCGTAGCGCCCGAGAACATTCGGTTTGAGCTCGGCGACTCGGCCCTGCCACCTGCCCCCATTCAGGCCGGCTCGCACACGGCTACGTCGGTGGGCTCAGTGGTGCATGAGGTGTGCGTGGCGCTGCGCGAACAACTGCAGAACCTGGCCCGCAACCAAACGGGCTCTGCATTCAGCCAGGTGCCGCCTGCTGAGTTGGTGGCCCGCAACGGAGAGTTGCAACTGGCTCAGGACAGCAGCAAGCGGCTTTCGTACGTGGAACTTCTCAGGCAGCAAAACCTGCCCATGCTGGAAGTCACGCGCCAGTCGAAGGGCGGGCCGGAGCTGAAGGAGCACTCGGGCAAGTCGTTTTGCGCCAACTTCGTGGAGGTGCACGTGCACGCCCTCACCGGCGAGGTGCGCGTGAACCGCGTGGTATCGGTGGTAGATGCGGGGCGGGTGCTCAACCACACCACCGCTCGCAGCCAGGTGCTGGGCGCGGTGGTGTGGGGCATTGGGCAGGCGCTCATGGAGCAGGCCGTCATCGACCACCGCTACGGCAACTTCATCAACCACGACCTGGCCGAGTACCACGTGCCCGTCAACGCCGACATGCCGGCCATTGACGTGCAGTTCATTGATAAACCCGACCCTATCATCAGCCCCACGGGCGCCAAGGGCCTCGGCGAGATTGGCCTGGTAGGCTTTGCCGCCGCCGTGGCCAATGCCGTGTACCACGCCACCGGCACGCGCGTCCGGGAGCTTCCCATCACCCCCGATAAACTGGTCTAGGCCAGTCGGTCACTCATTCGCACTTCGTTTTTTATGGATACTACTCCCACTCCCAAAAACAATATCGGCAAGCCCATGAACCGGGTAGATGGCCGGCTTAAGGTTACGGGTGCTGCCACTTACTCCGCTGAGTACAACCTGCCCAACATGAGCTATGCCGTGCTTGTGGGCAGCACCATTGCGAAGGGCCGGATCAAAAACATTGATGCCCGCGCCGCTGAGCGGGCCCCCGGCGTGCTGGCGGTTATCACCCATTTCAACTCGCCCAAGGTTCCGGGGTTCGTTCCGACGGGCAAAGACCCTTCTCAGCCCCAGACCGTAGGCGGCCGCCTCAAGGTGTTCAATGACGATCTGGTGCGCTTCAACGACCAGCCGATTGCGGTGGTAGTGGCCGACACGCTGGAACGTGCCCGCTACGCCGCCCGGCTGGTGAAAGCCCAATATGAGCAGGACAAACACGTAACCGACATGGCCGTGGGTATACAGCAGGCATTTGTACCTACCCAGGCGAAGAGAAACCCGAAGTCGGGGGTGGCTGACTACGTGCGCGGCACCGCTGATGCCTACAAAACCGGCGCGGTTCAGCTGGAATCGGAGTACGTTATCCCGACGGAGGTGCACCACCCCATGGAGCTGCAATCCATTACCGCCCACTGGGAAGCTCCCGACCGCCTGACGATTTACGACAAGACCCAGGGCACCATGGCTACCCGGCGCGACTTCGCCAAAGAGTGGGGCCTGCCCGAAGAGAACGTAAAGGTCATTGCCACGTTTGTGGGCGGCGCCTTTGGCAATGCCCTGCACAGCTGGCCCCACGAGTCGGCGGCCATCATTGCGGCCAAGAAGGTAAACCGGCCGGTGAAGCTGGTACTCACGCGCGAGCAGATGACCACCATGGTGGGCTACCGTCCCTTTACCTGGCAGAAAGTGGGCATGAGCGCCACGCCCGACGGTAGAATCACGGCCATCACCCATGAAGCCGTGGGCCAGACCTCCAGCTACGAGGAGTTCACGGAATCGACGGTGCAGCAGACCCGCATGATGTACCAGTCGCCGAACGTGAATACCCGCTACCGCATTGCCGCCCTCGACGTGAGCACGCCCATCTGGATGCGCGGCCCCGGCGAGGCCACGGGAGCATTTGCCCTGGAGTCGGCGATGGATGAAATGGCGCACCTGCTGAACATGGACCCCATGGAGTTTCGGCTGCGCAACTACACCGACAAGGACCCCGAAAACGGCAAGCCGTGGTCGAGCAAGTTTCTGAAGGAATGCTACCAGATGGGCGCCGAGCGCGTGGGCTGGAACAAGCGGCAGCTGAAGCCCGGCAGCCTGCGCGACGGCGACTGGCTGGTGGGCTACGGCATGGGCGTGGGCACCTTTGGGGCGCACCGCGGCTCCTCCCAGGCCAACATCCGGCTGCTGCCTAACGGCACAGTGCTTCTACAAAGCGCCGTGACGGACATCGGCCCCGGTACTGGCACTGCCATGACTCAGATTGCCGCCGACACGCTGGGTCTCTCACCCGATAAAATCAAGTTTGAGTGGGGCAACTCGCAGTTTGCACCCGCGCCTACGCAAGGGGGTTCCGCCATTGTAAACACGGTGGGCCCGGCCGTGCAGGAAGCTTGTTTGGCACTGAAAGAGAAGCTGCGCACCATGGCGGCCACCAGCAATACCGCCTTTGCTTCAGCTAAAAAAGAAGACGTAGTTTTTGCCGATGGCTACGTGGGCCTGAATGGTAACCCCAGCGCCCGCGCCAGCTTCGCTGATCTGCTGAAGCAGGCCGATGGCGGCTTTGTTACCGTAGAGTCGAAGCCCCAGGGCGACAACCAGAAGAACTATTCTATGTACTCGTACTCAGTGCACTTTGCCGAGGTGCGCGTGCACCAGCTTACCGGCGAGGTGCGCGTGAGCAAGCTGGTTTCCTGCGCCGATGCGGGGACTATTGTGAACGAGAAAACGGCTGGCAACCAGATGAAGGGCGGTGCCGTGGGCGGTATTGGCATGGCCCTGACCGAGCACGCCCTCATCGATGACCGGTTCGGCCGCTACGTCACCAAGGACCTGGCCGAATATCACGTGCCCGTCCACGCCGATGCGCCCGACGTGCAGGTGGCCTTCGTAAACCAGCCCGACCCCTACGTGAATGCCCTCGGCACGAAAGGCATCGGCGAAATTGCCATCATCGGCGTGGCCCCCGCCATTGCCAACGCGGTGTTCAATGCCACTGGCAAGCGCGTGCGGGAGCTGCCCATCACCCCCGATAAGCTGATTTAACTGGCCTAGGCCACTCCGCTAGTACCTAGTAAGCCTGTGCTACTAAGGTCACCTGGCACATATAGTCGCAGCTCGATAGATTGCAGTCGCTTTGGGCAACAACCGTTGCCTTAGAGAGCCTGTAGCTTATCGGGCTGCTCTGTTCAGCGCGTACTAATCCAGGAATACTAGTCCCTTTCACTTCCCCTAGCAACTGTCTACTTGATTTCAATGAATAGCCCAGTGATGCAGCCTCCGTCCTTAATACACAGTAGCATACACTTCCTTAAAACCGGGCTGCTGGTAGTACTATGTTGGCTGTTCGTGCTTCCGCTAGCGGCCCAGACACCCTCACCTCCGGCTGGGCGCGTGGTAGTAAAGACTCTTGACTCCAAGCTGCTGCGCGGTAACCCAGGTGGCGAAAACCCACGCCGCCGCGTGAGCGTGTACTTGCCGGCCGACTATGAAACTCATCCGCAGCGGCGCTACCCGGTGGTATATTACCTGCACGGTTTTACCTGGAACGACAGCCTGATCTTCAACCAGGATGGGATGAAAGGCCTGCTTGACCAAGCCATTGCCGACCGTCAGATCCGGCCCTTTATCCTGGTTGTGCCTAACGAGCAGACGCGCTTTGGGGGCAGTTGGTATGTTAACTCGGCCACCAACGGCCCCTGGGCCGACTTTACCGCCCGGGAGCTGATAGAGTTCGTTGACAAGAACTTTCGTACGCTGGCTCGCCCTGGCAGCCGTGGCCTGGCCGGACACTCCATGGGTGGCGGTGGCACCATTCGGCTGGCCATGCAATTTCCGGGTACCTGGGCAGCGGCCTACGCCCTGAGCCCCGCCTTTCTGGGGGCGCATCCCAGCTATCTGCCGGGCCCAGGCGTGCCCACTGCCCTGCGGGCCAAAGGCCCCGCCGACGTACAGGGCAGCCATGTAGCCTTCGCCACGGTATCTCTATCCCGGGCCTTCTCAGCGGCCCCAAAAAAACAGCCGTTCGGTGCCGATTTGCCCGGTTCTCTGGGTGCCGACAGCGTGGCTCGGCGTGATGCCGTGCTGGGACGCTGGGTGGGCGCTACTCCTACCGCGCAACTGCCTACGCGCATTGCGGCGCTGCGCCAGCTTCGGGCCCTGGCTTTTGACTGGGGCGCTCAGGACGAGGTACGCCACATTCCGCCCACTTGCTACACCTTCAGCTCGTGGCTTAGTAGCTTTGGCTTGCGCCACACGGCGCAGGAGTATGAGGGCACCCACGGTAGCCGCATTATGGGACGTACCGGGCGCGTGTATCAGCAGGTGCTGCCGTTTTTCAATACTCATCTTGATTTCGAGTAGCAACCTATCGGGGTTCTTATGAGTAGGTAGGAAACATTCTCCCATACTTCCCCCTCTTCCCTACTCATGGATACTGTTCGCTCTTTCTCCGCCGACACTGAGGCTGCCTTATGGCAGCAGGTAGCCGCCGACATGGCCCGCGAGACTGACCTGCTGGAATACACCGCCGACCTGCACCTACAGGGCCACACCATTCGGTTGGATATTGACATTGACCTGGGTGGCGGCTTTGAGGGAGGTTTCGAGACGACCACTTTTACGGCCCCCGTTCCGGCCAGCGTGGAGCTGCGGTTTGCCCTGCACGAGCAAGACTGGATTCATGAAATTGGTAAGCTACTGGGCCTTACCGATGTGCAGCTAGGCTACCCCGAGCTGGACCCGGCGTACATCATCACCACCAACGACCCCGCCGCCCTGCAGGCACTGCTCTCAGACCCAGCCAGCCGCGAAACGCTACAGAAGTATCAGGAGCTGCGCCTGAGTCTGGCCCCCGTGCATCACGACAATATGGATGAGCTGTACCTGACGCTCACCAAGGAGCAAGCCATTGTAGAGCCGGCGCAGCTGCAGGAAATCTATCATCTGCTGTTTAGCCTGTTACAGCAGCTGGCCCCCACTGCAGCTCCATCAGGTACAACGGCCCCTGTAAAACTAAACGGCTAGGCCACTCCTGCTACTGTGTAACTACGGCAACTGCAGTGGCCTAGCGGCGCGCACTTCCTTTCACGGCCCTGCGCATGCGCAGGGCCGTGCCTGTTTATAGCGGCACTGGCAAGGCGGCGTACCGGAGTGCAGCCTACTTTCCGGCAATAAGGCCCGCCCAATGCAGCACCCAGCCCAGCAGATACACGCCAGGGATAATAAGCCCGTAAGCCCACCAAGGTAAGTTGCCAAGCCGCTGGCCCAGCCCTGAGTATCCTGCGAATCTTCTTGGTCTCGTTTCCATGGCCGTATATGGTGTAAAGTGTTGTATATCTGAAGATACGCAACACATTCACCAAAAGCAATACACGCCTGCGACCCGGTTCTTAGCTCCCCAAGCTTTGCCCATTGCAGCGCGGCTACAGCACTAGCTGGGCGTATAGGCGCGCCAGGGTTTCAGCGGGGTCAGTGCACCTACCGGGGTGCACGGGTGAGGTTTGCACAATGGTGCTGCGCGTGGCCGTGAGCCACCGAAACCGGGAGGCAACCGGGAGTTGCCCAATAGGCCCACCCTCTTTGCGCCCCTGGCAAATGCGCTCGAAGGAGCGCAGCCGCTGGGTGAGCTCGGTCAGGTCCAGTTCATTGCCGGCAAAGGCGCGCAGGCGGGCCTCGGGCACCTCAAACCGGGCTTGCAAGAACCCCTGTGAGGAGCAGTACAGGATTACGCCCACGTTGAGGAACTCCTCGCGCTCTACGCGTGGCACCACGCGCAGCACGGCGTACTCATACAAGTGCTTTTCGGGCATTTTCGGCTTCCTGAACAAAGGTTTCGGAGGCGGCCAGACGCGTCGTCAGGAACCGCACATAATTTTCCCGCTGCTCTTCGGCATCTACCTCGGGCTCGGCCAGCCACTCAGCTGGTACCAGCGCCAGAATAGCCCTGATGCGCTCGGGCGTGAGGCGGGAGTGGCCTAGGGCATTGGCGGCGGCCAGCTCTTTGGCCTGGGGCAGCAGCACATGGTCTTTCACCTGCGGAAATGGTCGGGGCTTGGGCTCCGACCAGCTCGGGCCGGCGTGGTGCACGTACAGCGCCGCGCCGTGGTCAATCAGCCACAGCTCCTTGTGCCACATGAGCAGGTTGGTGTTGCGGGCGGTGCGGTCTACGTTCATCGTGAGGCAATCAAGCCACACAATCAGAGAGGCCAGCTCCGGCTCAATGGTATTCACCAGGGGGTCGAAGGTGCTGGCGCCGGAGAGGTAGTGCAGGGCCAGGTTGAGGCCGGTGCTGAAACGGAGCAGGTCCTGAATTTCTTCGTCGGGCTCAGTGCGGCCAAAGGCTTCGTCGAGCTGGCAAAACACCAGCTCCGGCACCCGCAGGCCTAGTGCGCGGGCCATTTCGCCCACTACCAGCTCGGCAATCAGGGCCTTCACGCCCTGGCCGGCCCCCCGGAATTTTACCACGTACATGAACCCATCATCGGCCTCTACGAGGGCCGGTAGCGAGCCTCCTTCGCGCAGCGGAGTAACGTAGCGCGTTACGTCAACGGTTCTTAGAGAAAGGGTAGCAGCCTGCATACAGCAAGAACAAGAAAGGATAGGCCGCGCAAAGGACGGACAATTCTGGAAGTTTTTGGCGGCGCTCATGCGCCTTGAGCAGGAGCCGCCCCGCAGGAGTTTACGGGGAAACTACCCGGACAGCGGCCCCGCTTCATGTAACCATGTGGCCACCTGGTAGTACAACCCCTTACACACCTTTGCCCTGGCTCTTCACTCGTTTCCTGTATTATGGCTTACATCGTCACGCTTACCCTAAACCCTACCGTTGATAAGAGCACGACTACGGGCCAGATTATTCCTGACCAAAAGTTGCGGTGTGCGCCACCTAAGTTTGAGCCGGGCGGGGGCGGCATCAATGTTTCACGGGCCCTCAAGCGGCTGGGTGCCGAGTCGACGGCAATATTTCCGGTGGGCGGCCACACGGGCCTGCTGCTGCAGGAACTTCTGAGCAAGGAAGATATTCTGCAGCAGCCCGTGGTAACGGTAGGCCGCACCCGGGAAAACTTTATTGTGGTGGATGCCTCCACGGGCCAGCAGTACCGCTTTGGGATGCCCGGCACGGAGCTGGCTGAAGTAGAGCAGCAGCAGGTACTCACCACGCTTCGGAACCTACCAGGCAACCCCGATTTTCTGGTCATTAGCGGGAGCATACCGCCCGGCGTAGAGCCTGAGTTTTTGGTCAGGATTGTGCAGGCGGCAAAAGCCCGCGGCGTGAAGGTGGTAATAGACACCTCCGGGCCCGCTTTGCACCGGCTGCTGGATGAAGGTGTGTACCTGGCCAAGCCTAACGTGGGCGAGCTAAGCCGCATGGCGAACATTGATGAGCTGGATAACGCAGCCATAGCCCAAACCGCCCGTGCGCTGGTGCAAGAGGGCAAGTGCGAAATTGTAGTCACGTCTTTGGGGCCCCAGGGAGCCTGCGTGGTTACCCGTGACCTGATAGACCACGTGCCGGCACCCGCCGTGAAAAAGCGCAGCACCGTGGGCGCCGGCGACAGTATGGTAGCCGGGCTGGTGTATGGGCTCACTACGGGCCTCTCCGTGCGCGAGACCGTGCGCCTGGGGGTGGCCTGTGGCACGGCCGCCACCATGAACCCCGGTACTGAGTTATTCCGGAAGGAAGACGCCACCCGGCTCTATCACTGGCTGCTCCAAAACACCATGCTGTCGTCGGCAGCGTAGCGGTAGGCTAGGCCACCAGCGGGAGAGCCTATGGTAGCCGAAGCTGAACAGGGCCTGATAATAAGCAAGATTTCGCAAGCTAATGCGGCTTATTATCAGTAAATTAAGGGTACACACCAACCTCCTAACCCTTTCAGCCATGAACGAACAAACCGCCCTGATCACCGGTGCCTCAAGCGGCATCGGGTTTGAGTTGGCTCGTTGCTTCGCGCGCGACGATTACCGCGTTGTGCTTGTGGCCCGCCACCTCGATGAGCTGCAGGAAGCTGCCCGCTTACTCCACCAGGAGTTTATGGGTGTAGACATCCTGCTGCTGCCCTTCGACCTGAGCCTGCCCGATGCAGCGGCGCAGCTCCACGCCGAAACCACGCAACGCGGCCTGCGCATTGATGCGCTGGTGAATGACGCCGGCTTTGGTGAAACGGGTTACTTCACGGATACCGACCTGGAAACCGAGCTCCGCATGATTCAAGTAAATGCTGCCTCCCTGGTACACCTCACCAAGCTCTATCTGCGCAACATGATGGAGCGCAATGAGGGCCGCATTCTGCAGGTGGGCTCCGTGGCTTCCTTTGCCCCTAGTCCCTGCCAGGCCGTGTACGCTGCCACCAAGGCCTTTGTGCTCAGCTTCGCCGAGGCCGTGCAGCATGAGCTGAAGCAGCAGAAATCGGCCGTAACCATGACCATCCTCTGCCCGCCTCCCACCGATACTAACTTCTTCCGCACCGCTCACGCCGAAAATACCAGGGCGGCGGCGCACACGGCCTCGGCCCGGGCCGTAGCCGAAGAAGGGTATGATGCTCTGATGGAGGGTGCCTCCCGCTCACTGCCTACTCTGGGCGCCAAAATCAACTTTGTTTCCAGCCTACTCCTCCCCGACTCTATGCTGGCCACTCTCATGAATACGCAGCTCCACGCCACCGCCCGGTAGTTGCTTTGCCGTGTGCAGCTCAGCCCTGGCCGCCTCCTACGCTACAGTAGGAGGCGGCTTGTTTTTATGTGCCATTGCCACCCCCAGCCCGCAAGGCTGTGGCGTATCCATCTGTAGTGCGCTGCGTACATGTAGGCCACTTCTACTGCTGCTCTATGGCCAACGTTCCGCAAAAACCTGAGTTACCGGCCTGGGTATTTCTGCTGCTGCGCTTTGGCTCCATAGCCTTGGTAATGGCACTGGCGTGGTACCTAACGCGCTGCCAGTCATAACTGGCCTCGCAGCCTAAGCCGTACTGCTAGGCTTAGTGGCTTCTACTGTTTCAGCACTGCCATGATTGTTCGGGAAATGCTCACCAGCTTCATCTGCCTCGCTCAACACGACCATGCCCAGATTTCGGGCCGGCTGGCGGAGCAGTGGCAGCTTGCTTACTTTGAGGGCCCCGACCGCCGGCCAGAAGTGCTGCTGGCCAGTAGGGAGCATGACCGGGCCTGGATACCCCTTGATGCAGTGCCTATCTGGAATAAGCAAACCCAGGCCCCTCATTCCTTTCTCGACTACCCCACCGCTCCTAAAGTGCAGCACTATCAGCAGGGTATTGAGGAGGTTGCCCACCTGGCACCCTATGCTGGCTTGCTGTGCAGCCTGCACTACACCAGCTTTCCCGACTTGGCCCGCAGCCCCGCCGGCCAGCAGTTCCTGCGCACGGAGGCTGAGCGCCAGCAGCACCTTAAACAACAGCTCCGGCTCACGGCTCCCACCGAGGCCGCCACCCTGGAGTTTCATAAAAGGCTGCTTCGCTTCACCGATAACCTCTCGCTCTACCTCTGCCTCAATGAGCCTGGCACCACCAAAGAGCAGGAGCACCCCTGGTACCGGGAAGGCATACCCTTCTCTGATTACTTTGCCTTCACCCGGCAGCATACCATACAGGTGGAGTGGCCTAGCCGCCACTCCGTGCGCATTCACCCCTCCCCCTTTCAGGTGCCCTTTGCTGTGCGCTTGCGCTATAAAGAGCTACCCAAAGCACAACTGACAGCAACAAGCCTAGGCCAGTGCTTTGCGGAAGCGCCGGTTGAGGAGTTGGAGGTTTGGGTGCACTGAAGGCAGGCCCGGGCTTACCTCCGCGTTGATTGCAGAGCGTCCATTGCCGTTGTTACCCCAATGAGCAGCAGCTTATACGTACACCGCACGTACCGCGCTAACTGACTTACTACGCAACCCCAGCCGGCCGCAGCCGCTGATACAGCATTTCAGCGGCGGCTTGTAGTAGCGGCAAATCGGTGGTACGCTCCTCGCACCGTTGCATATCATAGTGGCACAGCGTACCAAAGGCTTTGCCCCCGGCGTCCCGAATCAGCACCCCGCAGTAAGAAATAACCGGCGTATCAATCACGCCTTTTACCCGCGCGTCGGTGGTAGCATCGGTAATTTCCAGAGGGGCTTCCTGCCGCCCTACCAGTGAGCAGTAAGTGGCCGCCATAGGCGCGTCGTCCCCCTTCAACAGCTCCGGATTATAGCGGTCATACAGTACCTCGTTGCGTAGCGTGTCGCCATCAAAACGAAAGATACCGGTGTATTGGTGGGGCGTGCGGCTGTTGAGGTATTTAAGCGCCGCATGCACGCCGCGCTGCTGCAGAATATTTTCAAACTCCCCTATTTCACGGTGCATAGGAGCGTCCGGCTTAATGGAAGAGTTGTTCATGGCATCTGGAGTTTACAGCTTCAAAGTAGATAACTGACTTACGCTCAGCTCTGGGGTGGCCTGGCGTTTGGCAGTTGGTGGTGTAAAGGTAAAGTTTCAATTAAACTTCCTGTGCTATGACTTTAGCCAGAAGCCATATTTTCTTGGACTTTATACCCGGGCAAAATAGATTGTTCAGGCACATTGCATAGCCCTTATGCGCTACGGCGGCAATACTGTATACTCAGCCTTAAATCTACCAGGCTGCTCACCAGGGGTTTGCGTAGGCAAACCCAGTATCCCGTTGGTATACAGGGTTGCCTCAATTCCTTAACAGGCTGCCACCATGCCACTAGCGTGTGAGTGGCTGTGAGTAGCAACAACTATTTGAAGAGCAGCTCAGCTCGCTCAGCGCAGCACGGGCACCGGCTGATACAAGCTAAGGCCGCTTGCCGCTCACCGGTACGAAGCGTTGGCTTCTATCCAGACACGCTGGTACGCTTATATTTGTAGCATTCCTGTATCTTTTATCTGCTAGTCGTGTCTCTTTGGCTACCTAAAGTAACTTCGTTTCTCCGCCGTAAGCTTCCCGAAATAGTACTGGTAGTTGTTGCGCTATTCCTCCTCAAGGCTGCCTTTAAAGATGTTTTCCTCCATCCGGGCTCCTACCTGTTTAGCTCTGGTGGCGACGGACTCAAAAACAACTATACCTACCTATACCATGTATTGTGGGGCCAGGGCACCCACTTCAAGGGGATGATGTACCCCTACGGCGACCATGTGGTGTACTCCGATGGGCAGCCGTTGCTTTCCATGCTGCTGGCTGGCTGGCGGCAGCTTGGGCTGCCATTGCCTGACTCTGGCCTGGGGTTTATGAACGGCCTTATGCTTTGGGCTATTCCAATTTCGGGCTTGCTGCTGTACCGCATTCTGCGGGCTAACCTGGTTCCTGCGTGGCCCGCGGTAATTGGGGCGCTCCTCATCAGCTTCATGTCGCCTCAGCTGGAGCGTATTCTGGGGCACTTTGGCCTATCATACGGCTTTCTTATTCCGTTGTACTGGTACATACTTATTAACGCTTTTGACAGCACCAAAGCGCGTAGCGGTTGGCTGTTAGCGCTTTACGTGGCAGCTGGTTTTCTAGGGGGCCTATTGCACCCCTATTGGGTTACTATGGCAGCGTTGCTCGCCCTGGCCTACGGGCTGGTGGCTTTGCTGCAGCATAACAAGGCCTCTTCCTACTCTAAGGGGCTAGCGGTGCGCGTTATGGTAGCGGGTTTGCTTTCCGTAGGGGTATTCCAGCTTTTTATGCTGCTTACCGATAACATCCCTGATCGGCCGGCCTCGCCGTGGGGGTTCCTCTTCTATCGGGCGAGCTTTGCCAGCATCTTTTACCCAGTACTCGAACCCCTGCGAGGCTTCTGGAAAACCGCTCTTAAAGCCGAACCATCGGAGATTTGGGAAGGCTGGGCTTACGTGGGACTCATTGGCTTGGTCGCGCTGCTTCTGACTGTTGTCCGGGTAGTGCAGTACCTCATTCGGCGGCGGCCGGGCCTGATTCTGAAGCCAGTGCTGCCTTTGCCGCTGCGCATTGGCCTATTCGCGGGTATTTTGTGCGCCCTGTTTGGTAGTGGTGTGCCCTTTATCTGGGGGCTGGCTGATTTGCTAGAATACATGAAGCCACTTAAGCAGTTTCGCTCCATTGGCCGGTTTGCGTGGGTGTTTTACTACACTTACACGGTATACGTAGTTTTTTACTTCAACCTGCTTTTCCGCTACCTGCGCAACAGGAGGGCGGGCCGGTTTGCCTTGTCGTTGGCGGTGCTGCTCATTGTTATTTGGGGCTGGGAAGGCCGAAACGCTACGGCACAGTTTGCCAAACGGGTTTCGGGCCTCGAAATCACCCAAGACTTTATGCACCCCCAGGACTCTTACATGACCCACCTGGGCTGGGACCACCCCATTACCAACTATCAGGCTATTGTGCCGATGCCGTTTTACCTGATTGGGTCAGAAGTACAGCAAATGGGTGGCGGCAGCTCGGAGTACGAATCAATGCGCTCATCCATTGAAACCGGTTTGCCCCTGGTGGCGGCCTCTATGTCGCGGGCATCGCGGAGCCGCTCGGGCGCGGTTCTCCAGCTGTTCAGCCATGACGTGATACCAAAGGAAGTACTGCACGACTTTCCTAACCAGAAGCCCTTGCTGCTGCTGGTAACGCCCCACCCCTTAAGCAAGCCCGAACAGAACCTGGTAAGCAAAGCACAGCTGATCTATTCCGACAAGCGGGCTTCCCTCTATGAGTTGCCCCTGGCAGCCCTGAATGCCGAGCCGGCCCGGATAGCCGCTCTTAGTGCCATGACCAGCTACGTACCCCGCCTCGATGTAGTGCGCGTGCAATCGTGGGCCCACCCCACGGGACGCTCCCCCCTGGGCAACCCCAGCCAGGCCGGCTCCGGCAACTTAGTGCTCTGGAATGGGCCGGTACCCCAGGCCCAGGACACCACTACATACGAGGCCTCCGTGTGGATGCGCTCCGTGGGCATGGAAAGCCTGCCCGTGTTGCACCTGCGTGAATGGGATGGGCAAACAGGCCAGGAAGTGAGAAACCAGGAGATACTGGTAGCGCGGGCCACCGATGTATACCATGGGTGGCTGCGTATTGCCTTAAGTACCCGGCTTCAAAAGCCAACTAACCGGCTGGAAGTATATATAGACGGGGAAACGTTTGAAGCGGCCGATGTACTTATCAGGCCCTTGTATGCTGATGTGTACGAAACCCTGGCGTCGGGTAGGCCAACCAAAAACAACCTTCCTTTGCAGGACTAACCCCACCACCGGCAGGCTGCTTTATCTGGCGCTCTTGCTTTCCTCGTATGCCGCGTATCTCCACCGACTTAGTTCTTCCCTGCTACAATCCACCGGAAGGTTGGGCAGCCAACCTCATTGCCTGCCTGCAGGAGCTGCAGCAACGCCTACCAGAGGCTGATTTTACGGTGTACGTAGTGAACGACGGCTCCTCTAAGCCACCTACTGAGGCTGACATTGCGTTACTGCGCTCAGCGCTGCCCCAGTTCCACTACCTTTCCTATAACGAAAATCGGGGCAAAGGCTACGCCCTGCGTTATGGGGTACAGCAAGCCCATAACCCCTACTGTCTGTTCACTGATATTGACTTCCCCTACCAAGAAGATAGTGTGGCGGCGGTGTTCCGGAAGCTGGCGGACCAGCACTACGATATTGCAGTGGGCGCGCGCGATGATGCCTATTACGCCGAAGTGCCCGCTATCCGAACGGGTATCTCGCGCACCTTACGCTTTTGCACCCGCTATTTGCTGCGGCTGCCCGTATCCGATACGCAGTGCGGTATCAAGGGCTTTAACGCAAAAGGTAAGGTTCTCTTTCTGCAAACTCAGGTTGATCGGTACCTGTTTGACCTCGAGTTCCTGTTCCGCTCAGCCCGGATTCCGCAGTTACGGGTAGCTGCCGTACCAGTACAGCTCAAGCCGGGCATTATCTTTTCCCGCATGAATCCTCGGGTACTGGCCACTGAAGGGTTCAACCTATTAAAAATTATTGGTAAAAACAGCCGACGCTTGAACTCCCTTCGGTAAGAAGCCATGAGCGTATCAGTTGCCTATACTCCACTGTTACCTATTCTTTCCGGCAACTGCCTTATCCCTACGGTGCTTGCTACCCCAACTTACGCCCACTAGGCCGGCGCTCAGCCGCACCATACCAAGCCTGATGACTGCAGCTACCCTTTATAAGCAGTACAGAGGCCCATTCTCCTGATTCAGACGATGCAAAAACAAAATTTATAAGAATACGTTTGCATACTTTGAAATACAAAGTACTTTTACGGCACTTACGTATTTACTAGAGCAGCCTACACCACTTCAGCCACTGTACTCATGGCAGCAGCGAAACCACAAACTGGCAGGTGCCACAGGCGGCGCAAATGGCTAGGGGCTATGGCCGTGCTTGCCTTGGGCGTTGTGTTTCTGCTAAGCAAATGGAAAGAGGCCTCTGACCATGGTGGCCAGCTCCCCCGGAAGCCGTTCCGGATTGCTGGCAACCTCTACTATGTAGGCACCCGCGACGTAACCTCCTTCCTGCTCACTAGCCCCCAAGTCCACGTGCTGATTGATGGCGGCTACCCCGGCACGGCCCCCATGATTCTAAAGAGCATTGCTACCCTAGGGTTCAACATCAGGGCCGTAAAAATTTTACTCAACTCTCATGCTCACTTCGACCACGCGGGTGGCCTAGCAGCACTTCAGCAAGCTTCCGGGGCGAAGCTGTGGGCTAATGAGCAAGACGCCCACATTCTGGAATCTGGCGGGGCCACTGACCCAACTAGTGGTTCCTTCAGAGTACTGGCCCACCTCGGCCTGGTTTACCCCCCACCACGCGTAGACTATCGGTTTCAGGATGGGGCTCAGATCCGGCTGGGGCCCATCTTGCTCACGGCCCACCCCGAGCCGGGCCACACGCCAGGCTGTACCACCTGGGGCTTTCCGGTGCAGGATAAGGGGCGGGAGCTGCTGGCCGTATTGGCTACTGATATGGTGGTATTGCCCACCGCCTCGCTTGTTGCCCCAGAGGCTTACCCAGGCATCCGGGCCGAATTTGAGCACAGCTTCAACGTTCTGCGTAGCCCACCCACCGATATTACCTGACCTCTCACGCCCGTGCCTTTAGCCTAAATCGCAAGTCTGAAGAACGCGCCACTGCCACCGACCCCGTGGCCCCCTTTATTGACCGGCAAGGGTACCTGGATGATGTAGCGAAAGCGGAGAAGAAGTTCCGCGAAGCGCTCAAGGAACAGCAGCAGCAACAGCAGGAGTAACTACTTCGCCCTCAGAAACCGAGTCAGCGCCAGGTGCGGCTGCGCTGCCAATAGCTACGTACAATTTAACCCCACCCCAGATGAAAGCGGATGTCATAAACAACTTAGATAACCCCAGGCACCTGGAAAAGCTCTACCGGGATAATAGAGCTGCGTTCAAGCGAGAGTTTAATGCGGTGTATCCTAGTATTCAGGAAAACATGCTTGCGCAATTCTGGAATGAGCGCCTCAACTTCGAAAACGAGGGCGTTTCCTGGGGTTCTGCTCAGGACGTAGTATTTGTACTACTAGCGGCCATTGCGGCCGGACTTATTGCCAAAATCCCGGTTATCTTCTCCATTGACCCCGAGTTCTTTTACCCTCGCAACCTTGGCTTTATAGTTTTCCCGTTACTGACCATCTATTTTGCCTGGCAACAAAAGCTCCCTGCCAAAACCATTGTTTTAGCGGCTGTTATCATAGTAGCCTCTGCGGTTTACATTAACCTGTTACCCCGAAACGACAAGAGCGACACGTTTATCCTGGCCTGTATTCATCTGCCCCTGCTGCTGTGGGCCGTGCTGGGCTTCACGTATTTAGGAGATGCTCCCAACAGCACCCCTAAGCGCCTGGACTTCCTCCGCTACAACGGCGACTTAGTGGTCATGACCACTATTATCCTGATAGCCGGCGCCCTGATGAGTGGCATCACCATAGGCCTGTTTAGGCTTATTGGCCTCGGGATAGAGCGGTTTTACGTGGAATACATCGTTGTGTGGGGGCTGGCGGCGGCCCCAATCGTCGGGACCTATCTGGTGCAGACCAACCCGCAGCTGGTGAGCAAAGTATCGCCGGTAATTGCGAGAATATTTACCCCCTTGGTGTTAGTGATGCTGGTTATTTATTTGGCGGCGGTGATTTATGCGGGCAAAGACCCTTACAACAACCGAGAGTTTCTCCTGATTTTCAATTTGCTCCTGATTGGAGTAATGGCGCTTATTGTGTTTTCCGTTGCTGAAGCCTCCAAAAGCTCTCGCAACAACTTCGGGAATCTGTTGCTGCTAGGCCTATCTGTGGTAACTATACTGGTAAACGGCATCGCACTTTCCGCTATCCTGTTCCGCATTTCAGAGTGGGGCATTACGCCTAACAGAATAGCCGTTTTAGGCGGCAACATTTTAATGTTAACTAACCTACTGGCAGTTACCTATCAATTACTCAGAACGGCTCAGGGCCGCAAACAAATCAGCAGCGTTGAGAACAGCCTAGTTTCCTTTCTGCCGGTTTATGGCGTTTGGGCTATGTTGGTACTGTTTGTTTTCCCGGTGGCTTTTGGGTTCAGGTAACGCCAGGCCCTTCACAGGTTGTTCTTGCAACGGCTTCATCAGTAGCGCTCCTGTATAGCTTTTACACTGCCTATCTGTGCTGAACTGTTGCCTTGCCCCCCTTATAGCTTACTAAAGCACGTTTCCCTGAAGCATTTATGCTGAGCTAAAGAAAGACAGATTCATTACTTTGAAATACAAAGTTCTTTTATTTCCTTTGATCTACTTGAATCACCGCACCGCTGGTGGGCACGGCCTCCGGAAGCAGTTGTGAAGGTTTTCCCCTCTCGCACTTTTACACAAGCCAGCCCAAGCCAGTAGTAGTTGCCTCTATCAGCTACCTCAATTTTCAAGAGTTTTTTTCCGCTGTCCATCAAACCCAGCATTAGCATGACACTCACTAAAAGCATTCTGCGCGTTGCGCTTGGCACTGGCCTACTGCTGCTTATTCCGCTTGCGGCCAAACTGTTTGTACCGGGTATGCTCTGGAGCCCCGGCGACTTTGTGGCCGCTGGCATCCTGCTCTTTGGCGCGGGCCTTGCATTCGTCTTGATTGCACGCATGAGTAACAACACGGCTTACCGCCTGGCCGCTGGCCTAGGGGTAGCCGCAGGCCTCCTGCTTCTCTGGGCAAATATGGCCGTAGGCCTGGTTGGAACTGAAGATAACCCCGCCAACCTCCTGTATGTGGGGGTGCTGGCGGTTGCCCTCATTGGGGCCTTCGTGGCGCGCTTCCGGCCTCTGGGTATGTCAAATGCCATGTTTGCGGCTTCGCTTACGTATCTCGTGGTTACGGCTGTAGCTCTGTTTGTCTGGAAGCCTACGGGTACCGCGGCTGAGCCCAACGTTCACTTGGTGAATGTGCTGGTAGCTAATGGCGCTTTTGCTGCTATATGGGCTGTTTCGGGTTGGTTATTCCGCCGTGCCAATGCTACCGGATCTACCCAGCAACTGGCCTAGGGAGGCACACTGCTGATCCGCTTTATTTCTGAATCTCATTTACTAATCATATGACCACCTCCCAAGTTGTGATGGTTGGCATCCTGCTGCTCATTGCCGGGCTCCTATATCTGCTGGTAGCGAGCTGGAGCCGTAACGGTGCCTACAAACTGGCCGTGGGTGTGGCGGTAGCCGCATCCCTCCTGCTCGTGTGGGGCAACCTGGCCGTAGGGTTCATCGGCAGCGAAGACAACCCCGCCAACCTGTTCTACGCCGGGGTGCTGGCCGTGGGCTTCAGCGGGGCCGTTCTGGCGAAACTTCAGCCGCACGGCATGGCCAGGGCCATGTTTGCTATGGCGCTTACGCAGTTCGCCGTTCCGTTTGTGGCCATGGCTATCTGGCGGCCTGAGCTTACCCTGGGAGTATTGTGGGTGATTGTGCTAAACACTGTTTTTGCCGGGTTATGGGTGGCAGCGGGGGTACTGTTTCGGCGGGCCGGTAGCAGCGGTTTGCATTCGGGCCGGCAACTGGCCTAGGTTATCGGGGTGTCTTGTTGCTTAACCGTAACTGCAAGGGCTAGAGCTTGCTCACTGCCGGTACGGCTCATGAACGAAACAATCCGGATGAGCAGGTGGTCTTAGCACGAACGAAGCGCTTTACATAAAGCAGCTCACAAACCACTCGCTCAACTTACCTGCGTATGAACATTGGAATCATTGGGGCGGGCCACATTGGCAGCGCCCTGGCCGTGCGGCTCACCAGCCTAGGCCACTCGGTGTATATTGCCAACTCCCGCGGCCCCGAAACGCTGAAAGAGTTAGCCGCAAAAACGGGCGCTACCCCCGTAACGGCCCAGGAAGCGGCCCAGCGCGGCACCGACATAATCGTGGTAACCATTCCGCTGAAGAATATCCCCGACCTGCCCAAAGACCTGTTTGAGGGCGTACCCGCCACCGTGCCGGTCATCGACACCAGCAACTATTACCCCCTACTGCGCGACGGCCAAATTCCGGAGCTGGAAACCGGCGACCTGACCGAAAGCGAATGGGTGCAGCAGCACCTGGGCCGCCCGGTGCTGAAGGTGTTCAACAACATCTTCGCCGCTAACCTCGAAAACAACGGCCAACCCGCCGGCACGCCCGGCCGCATTGCCCTAACGGTAGCCGGCGACGATGCCGCAGCCAAGCAGAAAGCCATGGCCCTGGTGGAAGAGCTAGGCTTCGATGCCGTGGATGGCGGCAGCCTACACGAGTCGTGGCGCCAGCAACCCGGCTCGCCCCTGTACTGCACCGATCTACCGACTGCCGAAGTGAAGCAGCATTTGGCTAGCCTGGGCACCCAGCGTACACCCGAGCAGTACGCTGAATTTGCGACCAATCAAGCTGCATCAGAAAAACAGCTAGAGGCGCAAGGCGTCAAGCTGTAAGAGCTAGCTCCAAATTGGCTGCCCTGCAAGTCAGCTAATTTTCTAAGCGTCAACAAAAGAGCCCTAGCAGTTGCTAGGGCTCTTTTGTTGACGCTTATTCGGTAAGAGAATCCAGCATCGGCATTTGCGCAGTTCGCCGTTCCGTTCGTGGCCCAGGCCGTCTTGCGGCCTGCGCTGAATATGGGTGTGCTCTGGATTATTGTGCTGAATACCGTTTTCGCGGGACTGTGGGTGGTGGGGTATTTGTTTCGCCACTCTAATTCTACAGGCACAGGTTTGGATTAGCAAGTGTCATAGATGCACTATTTAAATTTCAACACAATGTCACGCCGGCACAAATTTCATTCAATATTGCACCGAGCAAGAAACTTAAAGTGACCAAATTTCCTCCCTATTATTCTAAAGTTTAAAACTTAACTACAAATTCCTGCCCCTGTTTAGCCATGGTTGGGGAACTCCAACTATTAATTAAAACACACAGTTATGGTAAAGACATTTTGTTACTCGCTTGTTTGTATTCTAAGCCTTATTTCACTGTTGAATTGTAACAACCAAAACAGAGTAGAATTAACATCTGCTAAGGGCACATCTACCTGCCCATTAGATGAGTTTGGCTGTGTGTTCATGCCCATTGCTGGCAGTGCTGGCATTTTTGAAGTTGAGCTAGGTAAAGTAGCTGCGCAACGCGCAATCCGCTCTTCTGTAAAAAAGTACGCTGCACTTATGATAGAGGAGCACAGTGCTATTAACGAAGAATACCGGAAGCTAATGCGGCGTAAAGGCATGGTGCCACCTGATACTATGATGAGGGTGCACCTGATGAAGATAGACTCTTTAAAGTGGCTACCTGCGAATCAGATTGACAGCCGCTACGCCAAGATGATGGTCGCTGACCATAAAATGGCTGTCGAGATGTTCAATAAGGCTTACAAAGAAGCCCAAGATCCTGAGTACAAAGCTTGGCTAAAGCCAATGCTAAAAGTAGTTCGTATGCACTACAAGCATGCTCAGACCCTACTAAAATCCATTGTGACCACACTATAGTTTAAATTACACTGAAAATATGTCATAAAAAATCTATATAAAAAACCATAACTCAGACAAAAAGTCAGCAAATTAATACTTGCACCCCGTTTGCTAAGCATCTCGTAGAACTTCCTAACCCGAAGCACCTACCTAGATCTTAGCAACCATGAACTTCAATAACTATACGATCAAGGCACAGGAGGCCGTGCAGAAGGCCACTGAAATTGCCGGGGGCAATCAGCAGCAGGCCATTGAAACGGGCCACCTGCTGAAGGGCCTCTTCCAGAGCGACGAAAATGTGTTGTCGTTTCTGGCCAAGAAGCTGGGCGTGAACCTCAATATCCTCACGCCTCGGCTTGATGCACTTGTAACGGGCTACCCCAAAGTAAGCGGGGGCTCGCCCTACCTCTCTAACGAAGCCGCCGCCGCTCTGCAACGGGCTACCGGCTTTCTGAAGGAGTTCGACGATGAATATGTGTCGGTAGAGCACCTGCTGCTGGGGCTGCTGGGCGGAAAAGACGCCGTGGCTACCCTGATGAAGGACGCCGGCTTCAACGAAAAGGACTTGAAAGCGGCTATTAAAGAGCTGCGCGGGGGCCGCAAGGTGACCTCGCAGACCGCCGAAGACCAGTACCAGAGCCTTAACCGCTACGCCCGCAACCTCAATGAGCAGGTGCGCACTGGCAAGATGGACCCGGTTATCGGCCGCGACGAGGAAATCCGCCGCGTACTCCAGATTCTGAGCCGCCGTACCAAGAACAACCCCGTGCTGCTCGGTGAGCCCGGCGTGGGTAAAACCGCCATTGTGGAGGGCTTGGCCCAGCGCATTGTGGCCGGCGACGTGCCCGAAAACCTCCAGGACAAAATCATCATGTCGCTGGACATGGGCCTGCTCATTGCGGGTGCCAAGTACAAGGGCGAGTTTGAAGAGCGCCTCAAGTCCGTTATCAAAGAAGTAACCGACTCCGAAGGCCAGATCATTCTGTTCATCGACGAGATGCACACCCTGATTGGGGCTGGCGGCGGCGGTGAAGGTGCCATGGACGCGGCTAACTTGCTCAAGCCTGCTTTGGCGCGTGGTGAGCTGCACTCCATCGGGGCTACTACCCTCAAGGAGTACCAGAAGTACATTGAGAAGGACAAAGCCCTGGAGCGCCGTTTCCAGGCCGTGATGGTAGATGAGCCGAGCACGGAAGACGCCATCAGCATTATGCGCGGCATCAAGGAGAAGTATGAGCTGCACCACGGCGTGCGCATCACCGACGACGCCGTAATTGCCGCCGTAGAGCTAAGCTCGCGCTACATCACCGACCGGTTCCTGCCCGACAAGGCCATTGACCTGATGGACGAGGCCGCCGCTAAGCTGCGCATTGAATTGAACTCCATGCCGGTGGAGCTGGACGAGGTGCAGCGCCGCATCATGCAGCTGGAGATTGAGCGCGAAGCCATCCGCCGGGAGGAAAACCACGACCGGGAAACTGTGCTCAGCAAGGAACTCAGCGAGCTGACTGCTAAGCGCGACACGCTGAAAGCACAGTGGGAAAACGAGAAATCGGCCCTTACCAGCATTCAGACGGAGAAAGAGAACATTGAGCGTTACAAGCTGGAAGCCGAGCAGGCCGAGCGCCAGGGCGACTACGGACGGGTGGCGGAGCTGCGCTACGGCAAGATTCAGGAAGCCGAAGCTAAGCTGAAAGAGCTGCAGGCCCAGGCCGAAGCTGATAAAGGCAAGGATGGCGGCTCGATGCTGCAGGAAGTGGTAACCTCTGAGGACATTGCCGAGGTAGTAGCTAAGTGGACCGGTATCCCGGTGAGCAAGATGCTGCAGTCGGACCGCGAGAAGCTGCTGAACCTGGAGCAAGAGTTGGGCAAGCGCGTGGCGGGCCAGAGCGAGGCTATTGCGGCTATTTCGGATGCGGTGCGCCGCTCCCGGGCTGGCCTCCAGGACCCTAAGCGGCCTATCGGCTCGTTCATCTTCCTGGGTACTACCGGCGTGGGTAAAACCGAGCTGGCCAAGGCCCTGGCTGAGTACCTGTTCAATGATGAGAACAGCATGGTGCGCATTGATATGAGCGAGTACCAGGAGCGCCACGCTGTGTCGCGGTTGATTGGGGCACCTCCCGGCTACGTGGGCTACGACGAAGGTGGGCAGCTGACCGAGGCCGTGCGCCGCAAGCCGTACTCGGTGATTCTGCTCGACGAAATCGAGAAGGCCCACCCCGATGTGTTCAACATTCTGCTGCAGGTGCTCGACGACGGCCGCCTCACCGACAACAAAGGTCGGGTGGCAAACTTCAAGAACACCATCATCATCATGACCTCCAACACGGGTGCCGACATCATTCAGAAGAACTTCAAGGAGCTGAATGAATACAACCACGATGAAGTGGTGGACCGCACCCGCGAGGAAGTAGTAGAGCGCCTGAAGCAACACATGCGCCCTGAGTTCCTGAACCGCATCGACGAGATTGTGATGTTCCAGCCCCTCAAGCGCAAGGAAATCCGCAAAATCGTGGACATCCAGTTCAAGCAGATTCAGCAGCGCCTGGAGGAAGCCGGCATTCGGCTGGAAGCCACCGACGAAGTACTCAACTACCTCGGCGAGCAGGGCTTCGACCCGCAGTTTGGCGCTAGGCCACTCAAGCGTGTGCTGCAGCGCCTGGTGCTCAATGAGCTGTCGAAAGACATTCTCTCAGGCCGCGTGAGCAAGGACGCCGTGGTAGAAGCCGTGCTGGAAGATGAGCACATTCGCTTTGTGAACGTGGAGATGCCGACCGTAGGATAGCCCCTAACGTAGCAGAAAAGCCCCGCTGGCACTATGTGTCGGCGGGGCTTTTTATGTTATCAGCTATTCACTTCAGTAAAAGTGGCCTAGCGGGGCGTAACCTGAGTTCGGAGGTGCTCACGTTCCATCTGCTGGCGTAACGCCTCACGCAAATACGCTGCTTCCGCAAAGTGGTTGGCGTTGAGCCGACGCCGGTATTTGGCCGGAATGGGCGTACCCGCGGCGTAGGCCAGGTCTACTGCGCGCAAGTGTGCCTTGTTCAGCATGGTGGCGTGCATGATGAAGCCCACTACTGTACCACCGAGTATGGCGGTGCCTAAAGGCGGCGAAATGGCCTCTTCGGCTACCGTAGTTTGCCCGTAGCTATCCGTAGAAGAAATGGGCAGGGCCAGCGACATGCCCACAATAAAGGGCACTGTGTACAACCAACCAGCAGCACGCCGACGGCGAAACATGGAAAGCAGCGCGCCGGTGGTATCGGCTTCGGTGCCCTTCGGCTGAAAGCGGGGTAGGTACCATCCGTTGTACAAAAGCACGGCGCCTGAGTCGGGGGAGGCAACGGGTGACTGCACGGGCGCTGCAGAAGTCTGGGCGAAAAGGGTGGTGGTACCGCCCCAAAGCACCACCAGAAGAACAAGTGTTTTTAGCATAACACGAGAGTTAATTACTTGGCGGGCGTAGCCTGAACGGGTGTATACTGAATAATGGGCTGTGCGAAAAAGCGACTTTTAAGCCTCCGGCGCGTGCTGCGCGGGAGCGGCTGACCAGCAGCGTATGCGGTGAGGGTTTGCTCCAGGTTCTTATTGCTAAAGCGTACCAGCTTGCTTACCCCGTAGGCCACAAAGGGCACCAACGCCACAGTACCACCACCCGCTCCGGAAGCGGCAGCCCGCCCGGCACTAAGGGCAGAGGCAGTGAGCCAGCCGGCTCCTCCACCTTGCCGGGTGCTGTAGAGGTTAATAATGGCCTGAGCCGTGTCGTTCTGCAGGTACTGCGCCCGCAGGCGCTGCTTGAACGTCTCGGAGGGGAGGTTGGTGGTGGGCGATTGGGCTAGTGCTGCCCCGGCAAACAAACATACCAGGCCACTAATAAGTAACGGTTTTATCATAGTATAGCTACAGTGAGGTGAAGACAAAATGGTGCGCAAGACAGCAACCTACGTGCTACATCCATTTCCCTCACCTTCGAATTTTTCTAAAATATGCTTACTCTCTGATTACAATAGCGCTTGACTATTTGCCAACTGCTAGGCCTATCCGAAACTCCCCGGTCAGTACTCTATCGATGTAGCTGGTATTGCCAAGCGCACTCACTACCTGGTTCAGGTTTAGTCCTAAGTTTGCATCTACGAACCCATATGGCCCTAACCGCCGCTGCAAGCCATACCGGGCGCTTAGGGCCGGGGTGCTGGCATTGTAGTGCTGGTTCTCGTTGAAGGGAGTATAGGAAGTATTGGTCCCGAGCTGAGCGGAGAAGTAGTTGGCGGAGAAATTATTGGCGCTTTTGCCCTCCTGCATGCGCTTGCTGAGATTATAATAATAGCGGCCAGCTACCTGTGTGCCCAACCTAAAATACCGGGCATTGTAGCGCTGCAGCGTCATAGTTGCCGGATCATTAACATACCGGAATACAGGTTGAGACCCGGGGTTTAGCTCAGCCAGCAGGGCGAAAGCAGGCGTGATCTTGCGCTCATAAATCAGGTACACGCCGTAGCTAAACCGTCTGACATCAGAGTCAACATCATTGAGGCCCAACTTCCAGAGCTGCGTTTCCTGCACTTGAGAACGAACAATCTGGTGATACTGCTCCTCCAGGTTAGGGTCTAGCCCATAGCTTCCTGCCCCGGTTGAGCCTGCGCCATTAGAACCAGCAGGTAGCTTTTGAGCTAGGCCAGGATGCCTAGCGCTTACCAGCACCAATAGAAATATACTTAGCCACCTGACATGAAAGTGACTAATAAAGTCCCTGAAGAGAGACTGGCAGCGCAATGGGGGCACAGAAAATATCCGTTCTCGGGAACAAACTCTATTTTGGTACTGCATGGGAAGAATTCGAGTTTATCAACCTCACTATGAAATATAAATTTGCCAAGCAACCTGTTATTTCTAAGCACTCCTGCGGATGTACCGGCTACTGACTACCTCAGCAAAAGTACGCTCATTGATTCAGTAAGAAAATAGCCAACACGTATTATTATTAAAGCAAATAGCCATTCAAGACCAGGAAACATATACCACTCTTCCGTGATAACACCCTATATCTTTATGCATCACACAACAACTTAACTCCTACTAAATGTATGCACTATAGAAAGATTGCAAGTTGCAATAGCAATACCCCTTTTTTTAGGACTACTTTTCCCAGTCAGCTTTATCTATCTCCCATTTTTATGTGGAAAGCACTGAAAAAATCAGGCCTATGACGCCAAAAATGCCAGCAGCGTTGATTTTCTGAAAATTGTCCTTTATGATGGTTAGCACAAACCAAGAACCAACACTGTAATCTTATGGCAGGGCGTAATGTCAGACGTAGTCAACAAGTTTGTTTTCAAGACATCTCCCGCCCCTATTGGCTTGGGCATGGTTCAGGTTCAGGCAGCACAACTCGGCGCTTGCGTTAGGCCAGAGGACCTGGCCGGAAGCCTCGCTTTACCTGAATGATTTCTGCGTAAATCTGGGGCAAGCCTTCAGGTAGCGTAGGTGCTCAATAGCGGTAGTTGCTTTGCAAAAGCGCAGTAATTCCGCAGGTCGTGTAGATTTGCCGCATGTCGGTATTCCAAACGTATCTGCAGCTCGGGTTCTACCATATCTTCAACCTGGGGGCCTATGACCATATGGTATTCCTGCTGGCCCTGTGCGCGCCGTACGTGCTGCGCGACTGGAAACCCGTGGTGGCGTTGGTCACGAGCTTTACCGTAGGCCACTCGCTCACGCTGGCGCTGTCTACTATGGGCGTGGTGAACTACTCACCCAAGCTTATTGAGATTCTGATTCCCATTACTATTCTGCTTACCTGCCTAGCCAATCTGCTGCGGGCGGGCCACCCTACCACCCGCATCAGCCCCAACCGGCGCGAAACCGTTGGGCCCCTACTTCTCACGCTGCCTAACCTGCTGGCCGTAGCCTTTGGGCTTATTCATGGCCTAGGTTTCTCGAGCTACCTGCGGGAGCTACTAGGCCACCAAAGCCGCCCAGTGCTGGAGCTGCTGGCCTTTAATATCGGGGTTGAACTGGGCCAGCTGCTTATTGTCAGCCTTATCCTGCTGCTGGGCCTTATAGTGCTGCGCATCTTCAACGCCGCCCGCCGCGACTGGCTGCTGGTCACCAGTGGTGCCGCGCTTGGTATTGCGCTGGTGCTGCTTCTGGGCCAGATATAGTGACGAGGTTTCCAGGCCACTAGCCCTCCCGTTGTGCGCTGAGGAAGGCATTCTCTCCTACCCATACCACTGGCCTGCCATCTCGCCCCACCTTGCTGTTACCTTCCGGCGTCGGAAGGGTGGCACCCTCCTCTCCTTTCTTTGGTTGATTACTCCATCACCTCTTCGCCCCTCACTACTTCGCAATTTCACTTCTATCCGTGCAACGTACTTCGCCGCGCGGTGTCTTTCGCGGCACGCGAGGATATCAGTCGGCAGATCAGTATCTTCGCTTCTTTTTCGGCGTCTTTCACTCCCCTTTTCATATTATGTTGAAACCTACTCTGCTGGCCGCTGGGCTGGTGGCGCTGCTAGCCGCTCCGGCGCTGGCGCAGAACACCAATTCCGGCACCGATAAGTTTGCCCAGCTCGGCCAGGAGCTGCCCACGCCCAACACGTACCGCACCGCCTCAGGGGCGCCGGGCCGCGACTATTGGCAGCAGCGCGCCGACTACAACATCCGGGTAACGCTCAATGATGCCAACCAGAGCATCAGCGGCACCGAGGATATCACTTACACTAACCTCTCGCCCGATAAGCTCAGCTATCTGTGGCTGCAGCTTGATGCAAACATCTACGCGCCTAACTCCATGACGGAGGCCACCCAAACGGCTGAGCTGCGGGAGAAAATGTCGTTTCAGACGCTGGAATACCTGCAGCGTACGGGCTTCGACGGCTCGTTCAAGATTGACGACATCCGGATGAAGGGTGCCGGCAAGCAGCTGCCTTACACCGTTAACTACACCATGATGCGCGTGGACCTGCCCCAGGCACTGGCTCCCAAGCAGTCGGTGACGTTCACGGTGAAGTGGCACTACACCGTAAACGATCAGAAGAAAACGGGTGGCCGCTCGGGCTATGAGTACTTCGAGCAGGACAAGAACTACCTCTACGAAATTGCGCAGTTCTACCCCCGCATGGCCGTTTACGACGACGTGAACGGCTGGCAGCACAAGCAGTTCCTGGGCACGGGTGAGTTTACGCTACCTTTCGGCGACTACCGCGTAGCTATTACTGCCCCCGCCGACCACGTGGTGGGCGCCACCGGCACCCTGCAGAACCCCGATCAGGTGCTCAGCGCCACCCAGCGCAAGCGTTTCGATCAGGCCAAGGCCTCTTCCAAGCCGGTGGTTATCGTGACGCAGGACGAAGCTACCAAGGCTGAGCAAGGCCGCGCCAAGGATACCAAGACCTGGGTGTACTCGGCCAAGAACGTGCGTGACTTCGCCTGGGCTTCTTCGCGTAAATTTATTTGGGATGCCATGGGTCTGAAGGTAGAAGGCAAGCCCGTGGTGGCCATGTCATACTACCCCAAGGAGGCTAACCCGCTCTGGGGGCAGTACTCTACGCAGGCGGTGGCTCACACCCTCAAAACGTACTCAAAGTTCACCATCCCGTACGAGTACCCGGTGGCTATTTCCGTGCACGGCCCCATTGGCGGCATGGAGTACCCCATGCTTTGCTTCAACGGCTACCGTCCTGAGGCAGATGGCACCTACTCTTCGGCCACGAAGTACGGTTTGATTTCAGTGGTTATCCATGAGGTAGGCCACAACTTCTTCCCGATGATTGTGAACTCCGATGAGCGCCAGTGGACGTGGATGGACGAAGGCCTGAACACCTTTATGCAGTACCTCACGGAGCAGGAGTGGGAAAGAGGCTACCCTTCGCGCCGCGGCGAGCCGGCTCAGATTGTGCCGTACATGGCCATGAACCCGAACCTGCAGAACCCCATCATGACCAACTCAGAGTCGGTGCTGCAGCTGGGTAACAACGCCTACGGCAAGCCTGCCACGGCCCTGAACATCCTGCGCGAAACCGTAATGGGCCGCCAGCTCTTCGACTACGCTTTTAAAACCTACGCCCAGCGCTGGGCCTACAAGCACCCCAAGCCCGCCGACTTCTTCCGCACCATGGAAGACGCTTCCGGCGTTGACCTTGACTGGTTCTGGCGCGGCTGGTTTTACAGCACCGAGCATACTGACCTCAGCATTGAGAACGTGCAGTGGTATAAAGTTGACTCTAAGAACCCCGACATTGAGAATGCGGCCCGTCGTGAGGAGATGAATGCCGCTCCCAAGAGCCTCTCCCAGCAGCGCAACCTGCAGGACATCAACAAGACGCTGGTAGACGAAAAGCCTGAGCTGAAGGACTTCTACAACGCTTACGACCCGCTGGCGGTGTCAGAAAGCGATAAGGCGCGCTACCAGCAGTACGTATCCAAGCTCAAGCCTGAGCAGCAGGAAATTCTGAAGAAGGGCCTGAACTTCTACCAGGTTGAGCTGAAGAACCTGGGTGGCCTGGTGATGCCGGTTATCATTCAGATGACCTACACCGATGGCACCAATGAAGTAGTGAACATTCCGGCCGAAATCTGGCGCCGCAACAACGCTGAGGTAACCAAGGTGTTCATCACCGAAAAGCCCGTAGCATCGTTCACCCTCGACCCCTTCCTGCAAACCGCTGACACAGACCTCTCGAACAACGGATTCCCGCGCAAGCTGGCGCCTTCCCGCTTCGAGCTGTTTCAGCAGCAACAGCAGCCGGCTCCCCAAAACCCCATGCAGCGCAACGTATCGTCGCAGCAGCCCAAGCAGGGCGGTGGCGCTACGGGTGCTGGTGGCGGCAACTAAGCTTTCTTTTTATTAGTTTTTACAGCCGGGCCAGTTGGTCCGGCTGTTTTTATTTTAGCACGTCCAATAGCACGCTTGTAATTCCAGATGAATCGTAGCTTTCCTTCTCCTTTCATCATCACCTAAACCTACCACCTCATGGGAATTCTCGATGCCCTCCTCGGTAACGCTTCTGAAACTAACGCCCAGGAAATTCAAGTGGAGCTAAGCCAGCTGCTGGCGCCCGGCGAAGAAGTGCGCAACGCCTACGCCGTTATCCGCGACCTGCTGGTGTTTACTACCAAGCGCCTGATTCTGGTAGATAAGCAGGGCGTAACAGGCAAGAAACGTGAATACCTGAGCCTGCCGTACCGGAGCATTGAGCGGTTCTCGATGGAAACCACCGGCCATTTTGATCTGGATGCGGAACTGAAAATCTGGGTGCGGGGCCAAACGGAGCCCATCAGCAAAACCTTCCGCAACGACAAGAATATTTATGACGTGTACCGCGCTTTAAGCCAGTTTGCGGTCTAGGGTGAGTGGCCTTCATGCAACTTCAGCGTACCTCGGCGGCTCTTACAGCTACACCGCTACCCGCCCAAACTATGCGTATTCTTTATTCAACCCTGCTAGGACTTTCTACTCTCAGCATGCTGAGTGGCTGCAAGAAGGAAGATGCCGGTGAACTTCCGGTAGCCGTAGCGCATGGCCTGGTACTTGGCCAGAGCTGCAACGGCACCCTGATTCAGCTGCTCGATGGGCCAGCTGTTGGCAGGCCTGTTACTTATAATAACAGGGCTTACTCCAACGTATTTGGCACCTACTCTACGCTAGACAATACTCCCTTTCAGGCTGGCCAAACCATAACCTTCAGCCTCCAAAAAGTCATTCCAGAGGAGGCAGCGCCCCGTATGTGCTTGGCCATTTATACCACCTATGATGTGCCTCAATTAGCTATTGCCCCCCCAATGTAATAGTGGCCTAGGCCACTCTGCGGAAACAAAAAGCCCCGTTGCATATCTGCAATGGGGCTTTTTATATAAATACTATGCTTCATCTAGCATCCGCTTATGAAAGCAGGCTGAGCCATTGCTCTTAGGTTAGACTGCTTTGGTTTACTGCCCGCCGGCAGTAGTAGTGCCAGACTTCAGGTACTTGTCGTACCAAGCCAGGTACCGGTCGTAGCGGTCTTTCACGTAACTGGGCTTATTGATACCGTGGAACTGGCCAGGGTAGATAACAAGCTGGGTGGGCACTTTCAGGCTCTGCAGGGCCTGGTACATCTGCTCAGTGTTCAGCAGGGGCACGTTGAAGTCCTTTTCACCGCACAAAAACAGCGTGGGCGTGCTGATTTGGCCGGCATGGAAGAAGGGGTACGAAATGCGCATCCACACATCGGTGTGTTCCCAGGGCGTGCCCAGCTCCGTTTCGTAGTCGCGGATGTACTGGTCGGTGCCGTAGCCGGCCAGCACGTTGGCAATACCAGCGCCGCTGGTGGCCGCCTTGAAGCGCTTGTCGCGGGCAATAAGATGGTCCGTGAGGATGCCACCGTAGCTCCAGCCCCCCACACCCAGGCGGGCAGGGTCAGCAATACCTTGCTGTACGGCGTAGTCTACCACTGATAGGGCATCTTCCGAGTCTTTGTTGCCCCAGTCGGCGTAAATAGCGCGGCTGAATTCCAGGCCCCGGCCGGAGCTGCCGCGGGGGTTACTGGCCACCACCGCGTAGCCGTGCGCCGCCAGCACCTGCCACTCCGGCGAGAAGCTGTACGCAAACTGCGACACCGGTCCGCCGTGAATGCGAAGCACCGTGGGGTACTTCTGGCCCGCCTGGTAGCCCACGGGCTTCACCAGGAAACCACTCACGAGGGTGCCATCCTTGCTCTTGCCCTGAATAGGCTCTACAGCTCCCAGCTGCACAGTTTTCAGCCAGGCATCATTCTGCTTGGAAAGCGGCCGCAGATCTTTCTTCTCGAAGGCAAACACCTCATCGGGCAGCAGCGGCTCACTGTTTACTACTACCACCTGCCCTTTGGGGCCCAGTTCAAACTCCGTGATTTCGCGCTTCCCATCCAGCACCCGCTCTACTTTGCCCCCCGAAGCAGGCACGCGAGCCAGCACCTGAGCACGGTCGTCTTCGAGCAGGAAGTACAGGCTCTTGCCATCCTTCGACCACTGCGGCTTCAGGGTGTTGCGGTCTAGGCCACTGGTGAGCAGCTTAGGCGTGCCGCCAGTAGCCGGAATTACGGCCAACTGGTGCAGGCCATACACGAGTTGGTCTTTGGGGCCCCCTTCCACAAAGGCAATCTGCTTGCCATCGGGGCTCCACACGGGGCGGCCGCTCCAGTTGCTGGGGGCGCTGTCGGCCACGTCGGTGGTGGTGAGCTGGCGCGGCTGGGCGCCGGGGGTAGCCTCCATGGCGTAGAGGTCAAAGTTATCGTGGCGGTCGGGGTCGTCGCCGCGCTTGCTCACAAACACCAGCTGCTTGCCGTCGGGGCTCCAAGAGGGCGAGTATTCGTCATAAATGCCTGAGGTAAGCTTTGACAGCTTACGCGCTGCTACATCAAACACGTACAGGTGCTGGCGCTGCTTGTTGAGGTAGCCATCTACGTCTTGCTTAAACTGAAACCGGTCTACTACAATCACCGGTGGCGTTTTCTTCTTGGCCTTTTGCACGGCCGTGAGAGAATCGGGGTCGGCGTCGCGGATGATGAGGGCCAGGCGCTTACCATCGGGCGCCCACACGTAGTCAGATACGCTACCTTTCAGCTTGGTTACTTTCTCGGCCTCGCCGCCATTGCGGTTCAGCAGCCAGAGCTGGGCGTGGCCCTCCTCCCCTTCTCCGCGGCTTGACAGGAAGCTCAGGTACAGGCCATCGGGTGAGAAGCGCGGGGCCGTTTCATTATCGGGGCTAGTGGTTACGCGCAAGTTGCGGGAGCCGTCGTAGCGGGCCATCCATACGTCGGCGTTGCCTTTGTCGGCGGCGGTATCGGCTTGGCTCACCACGTAGGTTACCCATTGGCCATCGGGCGAGAAATGGGCATCGCGCACGTCACGGAGCTGCTGTAAGTCGCGGGCCGTGAGGGGGTGTGGGTTGGTAGTTTGTGCGGCCGCGCCGAGGGGTAGCAGCAGCCCCAGTAAGGGTAGGAGGTTTTTCATCAACGGAAAGAAATGAGAGCAAAAGACTGGCCTAGCACCCGCTGGTTGCGCTTTAGAATGCTTGACTTTCTAAAGATACTACCAGATAAGAGAGATTGACACAAAGAAATTTACACAGCCAAACTCCCAACAGCCATATAGTTGCGCTTGCTGACCCATATTTGCGCTGCTTCCCTGGCAGGCCTGGCCAGACCACTTCCGGCCGGCTCACGCTTTTGTTGCTACATGCCCTTTGGTTTATGCCGTTTGTACCTGCGCCCCCCACTTGGAGTGAAATTGCTGTATCTCAGGTGCGGGGCCAGTCGGTGCTGACGACGTGCCGCAACGTGCAGCCGCTGAAGGTTCTGAACCCACGCGCCCCGGCCGGGAGCTGCCACGTGGTGCTTTCCAGCTACGGCGGCGGCATGGTAGCCGGCGACGTTATTCAGCTCCAGCTCACGGCCCACGCCGGCACCCGCCTGTTTTTAGGCACTCAGGCCAACACAAAAATTTTCCGCTCGGTAGGCGGCCAGGTAGCTGAGCAAACCATCAACGGCTTCTTAGAGAGCAATGCGCTGGTGGCCGTTCTGCCCGACCCCGTAGTGCTGCAGGCCCACAGCCGGTACCGCCAGCGCCAGCATTGGCACCTAGCCCCCGATGCGGTGCTGCTGCTCGCCGACTGGTTTCACTCGGGCCGCATAGACAACGGAGAGCAGTTTGCTTTCACGTCGTTTGAGTCGGAGCTGCGCGTTACGGTTGGGGGCCGCCTCACCGTACTTGACCGGTTTAACTTTCAGCCCGCAGAGCACATTGCCACCTCTCCCGCCAACTTCGACCGCTACCAAACCGCCCTTTCCGTGTACCTGGTAGGCCACCCCACCGACGACCGTTTTCGGCAACTGGCCAGCACGCTGGCGGAGCTACAGACCATCAGCCGGGAAGCTTTGCCCGAAGATTTGTCGGAGCAGGAGTTTGTGGTGGCAGTGGCGCCAGCAAAGCCTGGTGTGTTAGTACTGCGGGCGCTGGGTACCAGCCGCCAGGCCCTGCAACCCGTTTATGAGCGGCTAGGCCAGGCCCTGGCAGAAACCGAGCTTCTCGCCCATCATCCGGGCCAGCGCAAGTATTAAGTGTATATGCCCACCCAGCGGGGCAACTGCCATGCTAATGCACACATCGAATTGTTTTACAGCTTTTTCAAAGCCGAGCTTGAAATCAGCTACCACATTGCTCATTACTGTGCCGAGCGACAGCATACTGCGCTTAGTTACCTTACCCCCAACCACGTTAAAACATATTCTCAAACAACGTCCCAACTCTGTCTGGCTTAGTTATACCGCCACAACACGTAATGTTGCATACCCCACGTAGACCAGTTGCCATCTCAAGGCCTAATACCCTCCCGAGTTCACACGGTTGTCATTGGTTGAGTTAAGCAGGTCACCACGACCTGCTTTCTTCATCTCACGGGCCACCTTTGGGGTTATAGAGCCCGCGCGAAGAGGCAGCACTTTGCCTACGTGCACGCTATCAGCAGCGGACTGCAGCAGCGCCTCCAAGGCATCAAGCGATACGCCTCTGCGACCAGATGCCATGATGAAGTCGGCTACTTCAACAAATTGCCGATCCCGTAGCAACTGCGATACGTTGGATAAATCAAGACGCGCCGCGAGCCGGTCGTCAGACGTCAGGTCGGTCCGCTTTCGGTTCGCGAATACGAGCGGTACGGTGTCAGAGGGAACAACATTCCAACGGGGCCCACCCCAATAAACAGCGGCGTACATGAGCAAGGCTTTGCGCCTTGGCGTCTTTCCGGCCAAACAGGCCGCGTAAAACATCCGGTGCACACTTCTCCAGGGGGCCCGGTGAAATGAAGTGCCGCCGCTGTTACCAGCCCCGCAGTAAGCATCATGGACCAGCGCCGCGCCGCGCCATCGGTCGTCGTACCGGTCCCCAATCAGCGACAAGAATGCGGAAGGGATGGAAGCTCCGTCGGTTATAGTGCGATTTGGAGCAGTCCATTTGCGGTCGTTGCAATCAGTAAACACAAAGTCGGCCGTAGATATCTCATGCGGGTCATTTGGCCTGGTTGGAACCGGCATAGGGGAAAACGCTGGAGAAGCGGATGGGAAACAAGGCGGTTTAACACAGGCACTGAGGCTGACGGCACCAGCGAGGAAAGCTATCCGAATCCAAGAAGCCATGGGCAGGGAAATAAGATGAAGTAGGGTTCTGAAACATATAGCCACGCGACCCTTAACGCATCAGTATCAGCACTGAAAAGGACTTTTGCTGTCCGGTAAAACTGCACAAAACGGTCCTCGCGCAGCACTGGTACGGGTTGCCCAGCAGCCGCTATGCCAATCCGTTTAGGGGCAAGCTCACGGTGAAGGTGGCGCCTGCACCCGGCCGGCTCTCTACGGTTAAGGTGCCACCGTGGCCTTGGGCGATGATATCATGAGACAGCGAAAGTCCTAGGCCCGTACCCTCACCCGGGGGCTTGGTGGTGAAGAAAGGCTGAAAAATCTTGGCCTGCACTTCTGGCGTCATGCCCATGCCGTTATCTGTCACCTGAATTTGCACCTGCTGATGGAGTACAAGCGTGCGTACCCTCACCTGGGCCTGGTAGCCTTCATTACCCGCTTGCTGGCGCTGGCGCACGGCGTAAAAGGCATTGGCGAACAAGTTCAGCAGGACCCGGCCCACGTCTGTGCTCACTACCAGCACCTCCGGTAGATCCGCTAGGTAATCAGTGCTCAACTCGGCAGTGAAGCTCTCGTCTTTGGCCCGCAGACCTTGGTAGGCCAGGTGCAAGTACTCGTCGCAGAGGCGGTTCAGGTCCGTGGAACGACGTTCACCAGCCCGGGTCTGGCTGTGCTCCAACATGCCGCGCACAATGCCGGCCGCTCGTTGGCCGTGCTGGTGAATCTTGGCCAGGTTCTGGTGTATGTCGTCGGCCAAGGCTGTAACTTCCGCAGCGTCGCCGGCCGCCTGCGCTTCTTTCAGGTCGGCCAGCAGCTCAGTACTGACTTCGGCGAAGTTGTTAACGAAGTTGAGCGGGTTCTGCATCTCGTGCGCAATACCCGCCGTTAACTCGCCCAAACTCGCCATTTTTTCCTTTTGGATAAGTTGAGCTTGCGTGGCGCGCAGGTCGGTGAGGGAGTGCTGCAGTTCCTGGGTGCGCTGGTTTACCTCGTGCTCTAGCGTTTCGTTTTTCTGCGCCAGAAGCGCTTGCTTTTCATGCTCTTGGGCGGCGATGAGGCGATGGCTGGCGGCGGCACGCTCGTGTGCCTGCCGCAGGCGCAGCTCAGCATTCTGGCGTTGCGAATTGCGGAAGCGCACGGTGAGTAGGCCGCTGAGGGTTAAGAGCTCCAGGGTCAGGCCCCAGGCCAGAGCGTTGGGCTCGACCAGATGGATGTTAAACCACCCCGTGTGATTGAGCAGAAAGTTGCTGGCCCCAGCGAAAAAAAAGAAATAAGTAAGCCCATACAGGCGAGCCAGCTGCCGCTGCGGCTTACGCCCCTTGGCCCAAACCGTGAACACAATAAAGCAGCCGCCCAGCAGCAGCAACCACAGCATCGCCTCGCGGCCGCCGTTGAGCATAGCCAGGACCTGTGGACCGGCTTGTAAGGCCTCCTGGTAGAATAGTGCATAGGCCAGCACGTAGGTTGCCGCCCCAACACTCAGCCCAATGCTTAACCACCATAGCCGGGGCCACCCTTGGCGCAACCGCAGGAACAGGGCCATTATGCGCAGGCCGCAGGCCATTGCCAGTAACATAACTCCGTATTGACCGAGTTGCCAGCCCAGCGCGTAGGCTCTCTGAGACAGGAGTCCCCCGTCGAGGCCGTCTTCCATTATTAGAAACCACGTGCCGAACAGCACGTAGGCGGCGTACCACAGATGAATTGGATCGTGTAACAGAAAATAAAGCAGCAGATTGAGCAGGACACTGCTCAAAAACAGGCCTAGCAGCCAGGACCAGTTGCTGGTAAACAATAAGTTGTATTCATGAACCATAAATCCTTCAGCCGACGCAAAGCGAGTGGGCAGGTAGTAAGCCCCCGTATGGTTGTCGACGGCGAGGTAAAGCACCGCGCGCTCGTGAGGTTCCAGCCAAAAGGGCAAGCAATGAGGCCGCGCCGCAAAGGGCCGGCGAGCAGCCACCAGCCGGCAATTGGTACCCGCTGCATAGCGGGGTATGCCCCGCCCACCGGGCTGCACGAAAAGGGTGGCACTATCAACAAATGAGTATAGGCTCCAGACAAAGCGGGCGCGGCGGCTCAACGAGTTCACAACCACGGCTCGCAGCCATAACCGGTCCTGCGTGAAGCCAGCCTGGAAGACACGGCGGCCAACTGGTTGAAAGCGCCCGCCTGCCCATAACGCCGCTACCCCGGCTCCAGACCCAGGGTGCACGCTGGATTCCAGGCAATATTGCAGGGCGGGGGGACGAAACACGGCGGCCGTGTCACGCAGTTGTAGCGTGTCGGGGGGCAAGGGCAGCCTCGAGGAGTACTCCATGCTGATGGAGCTAGAAAGGTAAGCCACACGCAAAATATAAGTCTTGACATATCGGGCGGGCTTTCGGCAATCCGGCTGGTTTTGGCTGCTTAGTGGAACCAGCTTGTCACTGATTCCTTCACCTACTGCCTTCTCAAGCTTGCCTTGTACTTTATGAATATACCAAAGAAATCTATTGTTATATCGATAAATGCATTAGATTCAGCAGTGAAGCCTAAGAACTATAAGCCACCATCCGCGGCTTCCAGTAGAATTCGCTTACCTATTCCGGTAACTTGACCTATATGCCCGGGACAGGGTCTCGGGAACCCCCTCCTGCAGAGCATAAATTCAATTTAATTCGCAGTGCCTTTTGCCGTTGAGCAGTTGCTGACTCTGGCGCCGCATCTGCTCATCTTAGCTGCCGCCACAGTGTAAGCAGAGGAGCGCACATGTGCCCCAACCAATTCTTCACGACTTGGTTGGGGCGCTACTTACCTTATTCAGCTACGTACCATGCCTTGCGTAATCGTTTCACCCATGTGGCAGCTACAGGCTAAGCCTTCGCCCTCGTATAGCTACATGAAAGCGCAAACTGAGAAGAGCTGCCTAGCCGCTGCCAGATAGGAGCAGAAACTATACAAGTGCCATTTTGTAAGCAGGACAGGCCAACCGTTAGAATCGCCTTTCTGTGTGCTACCTTCCTTTTCTTATGAGGCCTTCTTAGCGCCATTTAGTTTTATGTCTGTTTCTACTGCTGTGGCTTCTCCCGGCGCCTCGCTTCCTACTACCAGCCGCGCGGCTGGGCGGCTTCTTTCGCTCGATGTGTTCCGGGGGCTAACTATTGTGCTCATGCTGCTGGTGAACAGCCCCGGCGACTGGCACTTTTACTACGCTCCCCTCACGCACGCCGCCTGGGATGGCTTTCATTTAGCCGACCTCGTTTTTCCGGCCTTTGTGTTTATTATGGGGGTGGCGGTGGTCTATGGAATGGCCGCCGTGCGGGAGCACCCAGAGCAGCACCGGCGGGTGCTCTGGCGGGTAACCCGGCGCGTATTGGTAATGCTGGTGCTTGGGCTGCTGATTGGCTTGCTGCCAAAATTTTACTTTACCTCCTTCCGCATTCCGGGCGTTTTGCAGCGGTTGGCCCTTGTATATGGCCTGAGCGCTTTATGTTTCTTAAAGCTAAGCTGGCGCCAGCAGGCATGGCTAACAGTTGCCTTACTGGTGGGCTATGCCTTGTTGCTGCAGGCAGTGCCGGTACCAGGCCTAGGCCACGCTAGTTTAGAGAAAGCTACTAACCTGGGAGCCTGGCTCGACCGCCTGCTCTTCACCAAAGACCACCTCTACGTAAATGAGGAAGGCTGGGACCCGGAGTCGCTACTAGGCCTGCTGCCTACCCTGGCCAGCAGCCTGCTGGGGCTACTCGCGGGCCAATGGCTGCGCGCGTCGAGCCCCGGGGCACCTACCAAGACGGTCTGGCTGTTTGTGGTAAGTAGCGGCGCCCTCCTTCTGGGCCTGATCTGGGACGGCTGGTTCCCCATCAATAAGGCCCTCTGGAGCAGCTCCTTTGTGCTTTACGCCGGAGGCATATCGGGCCTGATGCTGGCGGCATTGTATTTCCTGCTTGATGCGCAGGGTTGGCGCCCCCGCTGGACGTGGCTGCTGATTGCCTGCGGCAGCAACACGCTGGTGGTGTTTTTTGGGAGTGAGGCTCTGGAGCGCGTGCTCACGCGGCTCAAGCTCCACCACCCCGATGGCTCCGTCTTTTACCCCCGCGACTGGCTATATAACACACTTTGCCGGCCGTATTTTGCCAATCCTTACCACGCCTCGCTGGCTTGGGCCCTGGTGTATACCTGCCTCTGGATTGGCCTGCTCGCGTTCCTGTATCGCCGCCGCATTTTTATTACGGCTTAAGTAGCGGGCAGTGGCCTAGTAGTGCGCTAGGCCACTGCTCAAATTCTCTATCGTCGGTCTTCACGCACCTGCTCCAAAGCACGCGCTTTAGCAGCGTGAATCTGGGCAATGATTTCCTCTAAGCCCACGCCATGCAAGGCGCGGGCAAACAGGAATGGGCCGTTGCTACGCATTTTGCGGGCGTCGCGGTCCATCACATTTAGGTCGGCGCGCACAAGCTCTGCTAAGTCGGTTTTGTTGATGACGAGTAGGTCTGACTGCGTGATGCCGGGGCCACCCTTGCGCGGGATTTTGTCGCCGCCCGATACGTCGATGACATAGATGGAGTAATCAACCAGCTCGCGGCTGAAGTGGGCGGCCAGGTTGTCGCCGCCGCTTTCCACAAACAGGTAGTCGAGCCTATTGTCAAAGCGGGTCATTAGGCCTTCCAGCGCGTCCATGTTCAGGGATATGTCCTCCCGAATGGCAGCGTGGGGGCAGCCGCCGGTTTCCACGCCCACAATGCGGTCTTCGCTCAGGGCACTGTGCCTGATCAGGAACTCCGCGTCTTCGCTGGTGAAGATGTCGTTGGTGACCACGCCCAGCTCAAACTCGTGGCGCAGCCGCTCGCACAGGGCTTTAAGCAGGGCCGTTTTGCCGGTACCCACGGGCCCGCCAATGCCCACCGTGAAGGCGCGTTTCCGGAAGTTGCGGTAGGGCGGCAGGCGCCGCGTCTCGCGCTGGGCAAAGTCGCCCGGCGACTCGTAGGATTCGTGGGCGTGGCCGTGCAGGAGCAACGCCAGCTTATCGATAAAGGCCATAGCAGCTAGTTTTGAAAAAGACGGGAATACACCTGCTCGTGCAGTATCTGCGCGGCATCGAGCAGAGTAGCGGAGCGCGTAGCCGTGTGGTAGTTGGCCGCTTCGGCCCCGGCCAGCAGGTGGTCGAACAAAGAATAGAAATTGTGCTGTAGGCGGTGACCTTCCATGGGCCCCAGGCAGCCCAACCTAATGGCCGCACTGATCTGGTCGCGGAGCATCAGGTGTAAATAGAGCGTGTGCAGCTCGGAGCAGCTGTAGCCTAGCCGCCGCAACGCCAGGGCCAGCACCGGTACAAAGTGGAGTGGCACCCCTTCGGCTGAAAACCAGGCCCGGAGGCTGTCTAGGCCACTCTCGGGGTAAAATGAGCCGAGCAACTGTAGCCAGTTCTTGCTTTGCGCCAGGCTGGCCCGATGCAGGCCCGGCACCAGCAGCATGGCATCATATTCTTCCACAATACCGCGTAGCTGCGGCGCTTCAGTAGGCCAGTCTAGCGCAAAGCAGGAGCTCAAAAAGGGCACATCCAGACTGATAACCTGCTGCAGATATGAGTATAGGTAATTGCGCAACCCCGCTGCATGCCGAATAAGCCCAAATGTGCGGCTGCTCTCCAACCCATACGAGTACGCAAACCCACCCGTCGGCAACGCCGAATCAGCTAGGTGCAGCAAACGAGCAAGGCGAGTAGACATAAGGAAGCGATGCTAAGGTTAGAGAGCTAGTTCTCCTCCTCAGATGAGGAGGGGCTAGGGGTGGTTGACAATCGTTGTGTATCCAAGGCGTCATGCTTCGACAAGCTCAGCATGACACCCAAGGCAGCTTGTTCAAGCGTATCATTCTAGGCCAGTTCGGCTGCTTTAAACACCTCAGAAGGGTCTCGTTTCACCTCTAAAACAAGTTATACAATTGGGTTAGTGGCAGCCTCGTGGCCGGTTCACAGGTCAGGTGCACGCCATCCACGGTGACGCGGTACGTCTCCGGGTCCACGGCAATGTTGGGCAGGTAATCGTTAAGGGCCATGTCCTTTTTGGCGACGCTGCGGCAGCCTTTCACGGCTACTACCGCCTTCTTCAACCCATAAGAAGCCCGCACGTGCTCTACCGCCACCGCTGATACAAAGGCCATAGAAATAGGCCCCGTAGCGCCGCCGTAGGCCCCAAACATAGGCCTGGAGAAGGAAGGTTGCGGGGTAGGAATGGAAGCGTTGGCGTCGCCCATCTGGGCCCGCACAATTACGCCGCCCTTGATAACCATCTCAGCCCGCGCCCCGAAGAACGCGGGCTTCCACAGTACCAGATCGGCCAGTTTCCCAATTTCTACCGACCCAATTTCGTCCGCGAAGCCGTGGGCCCTGGCCGGGTTGATGGTGTACTTGGCGATGTAGCGGCGGGCCCGGAAGTTGTCGGCGCCCCGCGCGGCATCTTCCGGCAACAGGCCGCGCTGCTCCTTCATTTTGTGGGCCGTTTGCCAGGTGCGCGTGAGCACCTCCCCCACTCGCCCCATGGCCTGGGAGTCAGAGGAGATAATGCTGAGCGCACCCAGGTCGTGCAGAATGTCTTCGGCGGCAATCGTCTCACCCCGGATGCGGCTTTCGGCGAAGGCCACGTCCTCGGGGATGTTCTTATCGAGGTGGTGGCACACCATCAGCATATCAAGGTGCTCATCAATAGTGTTGATGGTGAAGGGCCGCGTGGGGTTCGTGGACGAGGGGATAACGTTGGGCTCCCCGCAGATTTTGATGATGTCGGGGGCGTGGCCGCCGCCCGCGCCTTCGGTGTGGTAGGCGTGAATGGTGCGGCCTTTGAAAGCCGCCGTGGAAGTCTCCACGAAGCCGCTTTCATTGAGTGTATCAGTATGAATACAGACCTGCACGTCGTAGTGCTCGGCCACGCTCAGGCAGGTATCAATAGCGGCGGGCGTGGTGCCCCAGTCCTCGTGCAGCTTGAAGCCTACGGCGCCGGCTTCCAGTTGCTCACGCAAGCCTTCGGGCCGGGAGGTGTTGCCCTTGCCCAGAAAGCCGAAGTTGAGCGGGAAGGCATCGGTAGCCTTCAGCATCATCTCAATGTAGAAAGCGCCCGGCGTGCAGGTAGTTGCGTTAGTGCCCGACGAAGGCCCGGTGCCCCCACCCAGCATGGTAGTCACGCCGGAAGCCAGCGCCTCGTCAATCTGCTGAGGGCAGATGAAGTGAATGTGGCAGTCGATGCCGCCAGCCGTTAGAATTTGACCTTCGCCGGCTATTACTTCAGTGGTTACCCCTACTACCATGCCGGGCGTCACGTTGGGCATAATATGCGGGTTACCCGCTTTCCCAATACCGACGATACGACCGTTCTTAATGCCAATATCGGCCTTGTAAATACCGGTATAATCAAGCACCAGAGCATTGGTGATGAGCAGATCCAGGGCCGCGGCCTGCGGAATACCGGCTGCCTGCCCCATCCCATCGCGCAGCACCTTGCCGCCCCCGAACTTGCATTCCTCACCGTAGGTGCAATAGTCCTTTTCAACTTCAATAATAAGGTCGGTATCACCCAGGCGCACCCGGTCGCCGGTAGTGGGGCCATACATATCGGCGTACGCGCGCCGGTCGAGGGAAAGTGGCATGCTAGCTGTTAATTTTTAGCTGTGTATCAGGCTGAACTGATTATCAGTCCACTTTCCCGTTAATCCGCTTATTACCGCCATACACAATTCGCTCGCCGGCCAGGGCTACCAGCTCCACTGGCTTCCGCTCGCCGGGCTCGAAGCGTACAGCCGTACCGGCAGGAATGTTGAGGCGGAAACCGCGGGCCGCCTCCCGGTCGAACTCCAGGGCTTCATTGGTTTCGTAGAATGGGTAGTGCGAGCCGACCTGCACGGGCCGGTCGCCGCGGTTGAGAACTTCCACGGTAATGGTTTCGCGGCCCGCATTCAGGGTGAGCGGCTGGTTGGTTAGTTGGTATTCGCCGGGCACAGGAGCCGCGACATCAGGAGTGAATGAAACAGGCCTAGGAGCGCGGGTAAGGCCGGAGCCGTACAGTGCCAGTTCTGGGGCGCCGTGCTCCCGGCATATGGGGTAATGCACCGTTACGAGCTTGGTACCGTCGGGGAAGGTGCCCTCAATCTGCACCTCCGCCAGCAGCGCGGCCACGCCCGGCAGTACATCCTGGTGGCCTAGAATCTGTTTGCCCTTGTTCATGAGGACCGCTACACTTTCCCCGTCGCGGATGAACTCCAGGAGCTGCGTGGCCAACAGTGAAACAGCCTCGGGGTAGTTCAGAGCCAGCCCGCGGGCGTAGCGCTTCTGCGCTACTACGCCAGCCTGGTGCAGCACCAGCTTATCGAGGTCTTTGGGCGAGAGATGCATGTAGTGAGAACTGAGATAAAAGAACCTAGAGCTTAGAAGCGAAGAACAGAAAGCTAGGGTGAGCCAACGACACTGAAGCTGACGTGGACTTACTATGAGTTCTTAGCTCTGTATTCTCACCTCTGAACAAGTTACTGTAGAGCATCCAGCCGCCGTAACCCATACTTACCAGCGCCGAGGCCACTACCATTCCCACGCGCAGGGTGTGGCTAAAACGCATGCGCTGAGTGAAAGGCACGCTCATTAGGCTTGTAGCGCCTAACATGCCCATCACCGAGCCCAGCCCAAACAGCAGCAGGTACACCATGCCCAACCCAATGCTTGGGATGCTACCCATCACCAGCAAAACCAGTGCGCCACTCCCGGCCAGCCCATGAATCAGGCCTACGGCGTAGGCTGCGCTACGCCGGTAGCGGGCAGGTGAGCCTTTGCGGTAATATTGCCGGTTAGTGAGCCGGCTAAGCCCCATGACCAGCAGCATGGCCCCCACAGCGGCTTCAAAATAATTGGAGTGTTGCAACGTCAGGCGGGTGCCCAGCAGTAGGCCACCAAAAACCACTAGCGTAGTGGTGTGGCCTAGGCCCCAATACAGTCCATCCTTTACTGCCAGCAAACGGCTGTCGTGGCGGGCCACCAGCGTGCTTACGGCCATCAGGTGGTCGGCCTCAAATGCGTGGCCCATTCCAACCAGAAAAGCAAAAGAAATGGGCAGCGCGTTCTGCATTCAGAAAATATACATTTTACAGATCAGGCCCTTAATCTAAGGGCTTTTGCTTATAAAACACACTATCTACCTATCAATACCCATCAAAAAGAAACCCCACCGTGCGGGTGGGGTTGTTGTTTTTACTGCCTAGGCCTGTGTTTTGACAGGCTCTTGTATAGCGGGCGGTGTGGGGTTGTATTGCGGCGTAGAGTTCATGTGCTCTGCATTGGCTTTTCCTTTGTCGTCCTTGAAATCACTACGCTTATAGGGACGAATGATGAGACGCAGGGCCTTGTCGGAACTCAGATAGCTGGTGGCCCAGTCCACGAACGTTACTATTTTGTTGCGGAAGCCTACCAGCGTCATTAAATGCACAAACAGCCAGGTAAGCCAGCCCAGGAAACCCCCGAAGTGCTTGTCGCCGGGCAGGTCAACTACGGCGCGGTTGCGGCCCACAATAGCCATGCTGCCTTTGTTTACGTAGTGGAACGGCTTCATGGCCTCGCCGCGCATAAAGCGCTTGAAGTTATTGGCTAGCTGCTCAGCCTGCTGAATAGCTACGGGCGCCAACATAGGATAGCCGCGGGGCATTTCCTCAGTAATCATGTTGGCCAGATCCCCAATGGCGTAGATGTTCGTGGTGCCCTGCACCCGATTTACGTGGTCAACGTTTACGCGCTTGTTGCGGGCCACTACGGCCTCGGGCAAGCCAGGTATATCGGCCCCGTTCACGCCAGCCGCCCAAATCACGTTTTCCGTCCGAATAAACTCTGTGTCTGAAGTGTAGAGCTTGCAATCCTCGAAGCGCTTGGCGGAGGTGTTGAGGCGGATATGGATGTTCATATCCTCCAGGTACTTCTTGGCCTTCTGCTGCGACTCCTTCGACATGGGCCCCAGTACCTCACCGCCGGCCTCTATCAGATAGATTTCCATCTGCTTCAGGTCGAGCTCGGGGTAGTCTTTGGGCAATACATCTTTGCGCATCTCAGCCAGAGAGCCGCAGATTTCCACACCCGTAGGCCCGCCGCCCACTACCACCACGTTCATCAGGGCTTGGCGGGCTGCCGGGTCTTCCTTCAGAAGAGCCTTCTCAAAGTTCTGGAACAGGAAGCTGCGCAAGTTTAGGGCGTTCGGGATGCTTTTGATCTGCATGGCATTGCGCTCAATGCTCTCTAGCCCGAAAAAGTTGGTGAGCGAGCCAGTAGCCAGCACCAGGTGGTCGTAACGGATGTCGCCGATGTTGGTGATTACTGTGTTGCTGGCGGGGTGAATGCGCTGCACATCGGCCATGCGGTAGAAGAAATTGTGCTGCCCGGCAAAAATCTTGCGGATGGGGTAAGCAATGTTATCGGCCTCCAGGGCCCCGGTAGCCACCTGGTAGAGCAGAGGCTGGAAGTTGTGGTAATTATTACGGTCGATGACCACTACCTGCACCGGAGCATCGGCCAGCTCTTTAGCCAGCCGGAGCCCACCAAAGCCGCAGCCTACAATCACGATGCGGGGTTGAGAAGTAACGGGAAGATTGGTATCCATAACAGGAAAGCGCTGGCCGCACTGGCGCGGCGTGCTGTGGCAACAGTGCCATAATCCTGTACCGTAAAAAGCAAGCGTAGGTTGTGGTTGAGCTTGTTGCTTCTAGATTGATAATGCAGGTATGGTCAGCACTGAGCGCCGTCAGGATAAGGCAGCTATTTCACTTTACTCTTTGCTAAACTGCCAGTTTGTGAAAAGGCCCTTACCTCCTAAGCGGAGATAAGGGCCTTTTGATTCTTCTGAAGGTAAAACTTATGCTCAACAGCAGTGGCCTAGGCCTAGTAGTCTACGCCTTCCTTCTTATTGAATTCGCCGCTCTTCACCTGGTTAATCAGTTGCAGCCAGCTGAAGGGATTCAGGAGCGGGTTGTTGGTGTAAGGCGTTGGGGCCGTACCCATGCGCCGAGACTGGTCGTACTGCTGGTTTTGCATGGTCTGGCGGTAGTTGCCAGTACTGGTAACAGGCAGGTTATTAAACATGCGGCGCATTACCTGCTCACTCAGGTTCTCGGCGGCGCTGGAGCCACGCTCTTTGGGTAAGTTTAGGGCCAGGAAGGCCTGTTTGAAGGCCCTTTCGGTGGCATACGGGAAAATTCTAACCTCCGGAAGTACGGTGGCATCTTCCCGCAACGACACAATAACGGAATAGCTCTGGCGCGGATAATCCTCCGGGATGATAACGTACTGATTACGGTAACCGAGGCTGCGTATCACAATACTATCACCGGCCAGTACCGGTATAGAGAAGTAGCCATAGGAATTACTGGCGGTGCCGCGGCCGGCTTTGGGCACGAAGATGGCCGCGCCTGGTACGCCCAGCAGGGAGTCGCCGGTGGCCACAATACCCGTGAACTGCACCACGCGGCGCTGGCCCTGGGCCTGGGCGCGGCCAGGAGCCAGCAACAGGCCTAGCGCCAGGAAAACCAGCAGGCACAGGGCTGGCAGAGAAAAGAAACGAAATCGAACCACAGCAGACATACAGGGCGTTACAGAATACAAGTATACGGCTCTTTTGGGGGCCGCTGGTGGGTTTGGTGTAAATTCGGGCCCACTCTTGCTGGTCCCTCCTTCTGCCCTTCCCCGCTAAAGATGCGCCTGAAACACTTTACCGTTGCATTTGGTCAGCAACTATTCAAAGCCTTCGGCGACGACAGCCGGGTGCGCATCCTGCATTTGCTCTGGCGCAATCAGGAAATGTGCATTTCCGACCTCGAGCAGGTGCTGGACTTCACCCAAACGAAAACCTCCCGGCAATTATCTTACCTGAAAAATGCGGGTTTAGTGAATTTTCGGCGGCTCGATAATTGGGTGTTCTACTTCATTAAGGATGAAGCCCAGGACTTCGTTCACCAACTCCTCGGATACATGGAGCGCGACCCCCAGCTGGTGCATGATCAAAAGATCTACCAAACGCTCTGGTCGAATCGGGAGCTGGCCGCGTATAAGCTGCAAAACCGCCGCTGGACCGGCCTGCCCGCTGAGCGGTAGGCCCGTCTTGTCCCCCACTTTCCCGTGAAATCAGCTTCCGCCGTCACCCACCTGTTTGTTTGCACCGCCCAAAAAGATGAAGTGGGCAAGGAGGTAGCCAAAGCCTTCAAAACCGAGCTCAAAAAGCAGGGCCTGAAAAAGCTGCTGACCGGCAATGCCCCCAGCAAAGTGCGCGTGCAAACCTGCAACTGCCTCGACCTGTGTAAGCACTGCAAAAAAGGCCCCGGTGCCGCCGTTGCCATTTACCCCGACAACGTGTATTACGGCGACGTGAAGCCCAAAGACGCCGCCGATATTGTGCGGGAACACCTCGGCGACGGCCGGGTTGTTAAACGACTTCTACTGGATTAGTAGAACGATGTAGAGACGCAAGATTTTGCGTCTCGTCGTTGAACCGTAGGTCGGCGGAGCCAACGACTGGCCTAGAACTCCCGCATTCTAAACAACGTCAGCAACAACGAGACGCAAAATCTTGCGTCTCTACTCCATTCTGCAAGTAACAGCCCTTTCCTCATTACCATTCACTTCATCACCTCATTACTCGCCTTGAAATACCGTCATATATTCTTCGACCTCGATCATACGCTGTGGGATTTTGAAGCCAACGCCGACGAAACGCTGCGGCATCTTTTTGCTGATCACCAGTTGGGCCAGTACGGCATCACGGTGGAGGACTTTATCCGGGTGTATTCCGATATCAACCACGGTTTATGGCGGCTGTACCAGAACAACAAAATCACGCAGCAGCAGCTCCGGACCACCCGGTTTCCGCGCACCTTCGTGAAGCTAGGCCTATCGGAGAGTGACTCGCCGGCTAACATCTCAGAGCAGTTCACCGATATCCTGCCGCTGAAGGCGGCCGTGTTCCCCTACACGCACGAGGTACTAGACTATCTTCGCGACAAGGGGTACGTGCTCCACCTGATTACCAATGGCTTCAGGGAAATTCAGCACGTGAAGCTGAAATCATCGAACCTCACTGACTACTTCCAGGAAATCGTCACCTCGGAGTGCTGCGGCCACCTCAAGCCCGACACCCGCATTTTCCAGCACGCGCTAGAGCGTACCGGCGCCACCGCCCCGGAAAGCCTTATGATTGGCGACAACCTGGAGTGCGATGTGCTGGGCGCCTACAACGCCGGCCTCGACCAAGTTTACTTCAACCCCGAGAAGCGCCGCCACGCCATCCAGACCACCTATGAAATAGCGTGTCTGAGTGAGCTAAAGGAAATTTTGTAGGTACGGTATGTCATTTCAATCATAAGTAGGAATCCGGACCAGCATCCAGGCCATTAACTCCTATTCCTGGCTTCACTCGGGATGACACGTACCGGGCCCTACTTCCCGACTCCCTACCTTTGCGGCCATGATAAAGTTGATTGGCTTTTCGGGGCGCCGTGGCAGCGGCAAAGACACCATTGCCCGCCTGATTCAGCAGCTGCAGCCAGAGCGGCGCTGGCATATCCGCTCCGTGGGGGAGCCCATCAAGGCAGTTTGTGCGGCTTTGGCCGGCGAAGGCACCGCGCCCTACTTTTCGCAGCAGGGCAAAAAAGAGGTGCTGCCCGCTTTCGGCCGTACCCGCGGCGAAATGCTGCAGCAGGTAGGCCTGGCCCTACGCCAGTGGGAGCCCGATATCTGGGTGCAGGCCTTCTTCTCCCAACTGCCCGCCGACCAGTTTACCCTCATCCCCGACGTGCGCTTCCCCAACGAGGCCGACCTCATCAGAAGCCGCGGCGGCCTGATGTTTCGGGTGGAAGGCGACCCGCTGCACCAGCGCGGCGACGGCACCCGCGACGACGAGCACCTCAGCGAAACCGCCCTCGACCAGTACCCGCACTTCACCAACACCCTGCACAACAATGGCTCCTTCAAGGATCTGGAGCGGCAGGTAAAAGAGCTGCTAGGCCAGTTGTAGGATGAGCAGGATAGCTTATATCCGGCAGAGCAAAGCGCCATCAGGAAAATAACTGAAGTCTAGGTGTACTCTAGTAAGCTATGAGCACTTTATTGAGGCGTTGTGTTATACTAGTTACTACCACACTCGCGTTGTATAGTCTGCTGAGAATAGGCCTGCAGTAGTTGCTAGGCCACTCTTAGTTATTTGTGTTCTCAGATGCATAACCGCAATTAATCTCTCTATTTCTTGGTGCGGGTATTCAGTTGATGTAGTCCTGAATAGCCCCCCGCTGGCTTCCTGAGTAGTAGGCGGGAAGCCCTTCTACTCCTCCCGTTGCAGCATGGTGCTTACCCTGCTCATGCTGGCCGCGTTTTTGCGTGTATTATACTCTCTGTGCTTAGTGAGCAGGCTTCTGTTACTGCAGTATGCGTGGTAGGTGGCCTAGCCGCACTCTTTGCTTCTTTAAGCATCCCCATGAAGTTCCTGCCACTTCTCGTACTCGTTCTTTTCTCAACCCTTACGCAAGCTTCGGCCCCTGCACTTACTGCCACCCGCGCCGCCTGGACCGACGTACGTGCCACCTCCACCTTGCTGCAGCAGCTGAACAGCTATCGGCGGCGGTCTGGGTTGCCACCCCTGGTATTAAGTGAAACGGCCTGCCGAGCCGCCCGGCTACAGGCTGCCTACAATCTTACGCATCATACGCATGGCCACTACCATCCGCAGTACGCCACCCCACGGGAGCGGCTGATGGCCGTGGGGCATCACTTCGAGAAGGCTTCTGGTTTTGTGAGCTACGGTTTCGAGAACTGCGTCCGGTTTCGGGGAATGCGCGCCAAGGACTTGCGCAGCATTGAAGAGCAGATTCTGCGAGCCTACCAGCAGTCGCCTAAACACAATGCAGCCCTGCTAGACCCCAACCCCACCAAAGTGGGCATTGCGACGCTCTATGATGGCGACGAACTGCAGAACTCCATTGTCTTTTGCATTTAGGGGATGCGTGCAGCAATGAGCAGCCTACTGCAGGCTCATTGCTGCACGGCAGGAGCGGGCTGTGGCTTAAAGGAAGGAGTGCCTCCCGTCACGAGCCTAGGCCACCCATCCACGTATTCCAGTTGGTCAAGCAGCATCACACGGCGGGAGTACCCTTGGTCGGCGTCAATGGCATCAAACTTGGGCTGTTGGGGGTCAATGGCGTGATAGGCCAACCAATCTGTTCCAGCGGCATCCGTGATTATGCAGTTGTGGCCAGGGGCAAGCCAATACGTATTGCCTTCTAGCAGCATCCGGTAAGGGTCGTCAGTGGCTTCGGCCAGGGTTTCGAAGGGGCCAGTGGCAGAGCGCGACCGGGCTACCAACACACCGTAGTGGGCATCGTCGCCGCAACAGTTATTGCCGGAATAAAATAGGTAGTACCATCCGTTGCGCAGCACCACCCAGCTGCCTTCCACTAACTGGTCGTAGCGCTTAGGGTCGCCGGCGCCAGCCGGCTGAATTAGCTTGCGCGTTTTGCTGCCGGGCCGGAAGGAAATTCGATCATCAGCCAACTCCCGTACCATCAGTGGGCCGAAGCCTGAGCCCCAGTATAGGAGCTTTTTACCGGTGGAGGGGTCGTCAAAAGCCATGGGGTCAATGTTCAGGAACCCGGGGCCGCACTGTAGTGGCTCACCAATATCCGTGAATGGGCCAGCGGGAGATTCTGCCAGAGCTACGGCTAGGCAGAGGCCACGCTTGGTGTTGGGCTTAGCAGAGTAGTAGAGGTAGTAGCGCCCATGATGCTCACTCACATGCGGAGCCCAAATCTTTTGGGTCTTGCTGGCCCAGGTAGGTTTCCCTGGCAAACCCTCACCCAGATAGTTCCAGTGCACAAGGTCTGCGGAGCGGGCTATTTGCAGGTTGATGATGACGCCGGCTCGCTTGGTTTGGGTGCCATACGCGTAGTACAGGCCATCCTGAGCCTGAATGATAGTGGGGTCAGGAAAGTCGTCGTTCCAGATAGGATTGGTATAGGTAGCGCCGGTTGAAATAGCCATATGCTTAGGATGAGCTGCTAACGGATGAGTCTGTACTTACGGGCATCTCCCGTACACGATGTCTGAAGACGTATCATTTGCTGTCGCTGGCTACCTTTGCCCCACCACCCGTTTCACCGTTTAACCAGCCACCTAACCTCTGCCTTCCTATGGCCACCGGATTTTTTAACGTTCCCCCTCCCATCAACGAGCCGGTAAAAGCCTACGCTCCTGGCTCCCCCGAGCGCATTGAGTTGATTAAGACGCTGAAGGAGCTGAAGCAGCTTGAGCGCGACATCCCGATGTACATCGGCGGGCAGCAGGTGCGCACCGGCAACACCCAGCGCATTTCCCCGCCCCACGACCACCAGCACACGCTAGGCCACTTCCACGAGGGCGACGCCTCCCATGTGCACCAGGCCATTGAGGCAGCCCTGGCCGCCCGCACCCAGTGGGCCGAGCTGCCCTGGGAGCACCGCGCCGCCATCTTCCTGAAAGCCGCCGATCTGCTGGCCGGCCCTTACCGCGCCCGCATGAACGCGGCCACCATGCTAGGCCAGAGCAAAAACGCCTATCAAGCTGAAATCGACGCGGCCTGCGAGCTGATCGACTTCTTCCGCTTCAACGCCTACTTCATGCAGGAGATCTACCGGCAGCAGCCTGAGTCGATGCCCGGTATGTGGAACCGCCTGGAGCAGCGCCCCTTAGAGGGCTTCGTGTTTGCCCTCACCCCCTTCAACTTCACCTCCATTGCTGGCAACCTGCCTACTTCGGTAGCCATGATGGGCAACACCGTAGTGTGGAAGCCCGCCTACACCCAGATCTACTCAGCGCAGGTGCTGATGGAGCTGTTCCAGGAGGCTGGCGTGCCCGACGGCGTTATCAACCTGATTTATGTAGACGGCCCCGTAGCCGGCGACATCATCTTCTCGCACCCCGACTTTGCGGGTATCCACTTCACGGGCTCTACCGGCGTGTTCCAGAACATCTGGAAGACCATCGGTCAGAACATTCACCAGTACCGCAGCTACCCCCGCATTGTGGGCGAAACCGGCGGCAAAGACTTCATCTTAGCTCACCACTCCGCGCACCCCCGCCAGGTGGCTACGGCCATTACCCGCGGTGCTTTCGAGTACCAGGGCCAAAAGTGCTCGGCAGCCAGCCGCGTCTACATCCCTAGCAACATCTGGGACGAGGTGAAGGGTTACCTGCAGGCCGACCTCAAGTCCATCAAAATGGGTGACGTGGAAGACTTCTCGAACTTCGTCAACGCCGTTATCAGCGAGGTTTCCTTCGATAAGCTGGCCAAGTACATTGATGCCGCCAAGGCCGATGAATCGGTAGAAATCATTGCCGGCGGTGGCCACGACAAATCGAAAGGCTACTTCATCGAGCCAACGATTATCGTGACCAAAGACCCCAAGTACGTAACAATGTGCGACGAGCTGTTCGGCCCTGTTATCACGCTGTACGTCTACGATTCGCAGGAATTCGAGAAGATTCTGGACGTAGTAGACGGCACTTCGCCCTATGCTCTCACCGGCGCCATCTTCTCTCAGGATCGTTACGCTATCGACTTGGCTTCCAAAAAGCTGGTACACGCAGCGGGCAACTTCTACATCAACGATAAGCCTACCGGTGCCGTGGTAGGCCAGCAGCCCTTCGGCGGCGCCCGCGCCTCCGGCACCAACGACAAGGCCGGCTCCATGCTGAACCTGCTCCGTTGGGTGTCGCCGCGCGCTATCAAAGAAACCTTCGTGCCGCCCGTTGACTTCCGCTACCCCTTCATGGGTGTAGAAACTGGCGAGGACCTGAACGCCACCGGTCAAGGCGGCTTCTAGGCCACTCTGTCGCAAAGCAAAAACGCCACTCCAGTTTCCTGGAGTGGCGTTTTTGCGTTAGCCAGCGTCGTTGTCCGTTACCAAGGGAATGCGCAGATTGGCGTATATGTCGGCTAACGGCAGTTTTATAGCCAACTTAGGTATTTCTACCGCTTCGTCCGGCATAGTCAGGAGCTGGCGCTGCCATTCCGCGCCTTCAGCAGGGCGGTGGTACCACTCTACGGCTTGGTATTGCTGCGAAATCAGGAGGTAATGCCGCAAAGATGGTAGCCGCTGATACCGAAACATCTTCCGGACCCGGTCCCTCTCAGCGGTGGAAGGCGACAGCACCTCAATTAGAAGTACTGGATGCTTCATCGTTCGCTCCGCCTGTACATCCTCATCATGGCGGGTCACCATCACATCGGGGTAGGTGTAGTGGCCTTCGGCTACTTCCAGCTGTATGCTCTCTGTGAAAACCCGACAGCCTCGGCTCTCCGCTCCTACCAGCAACCGCGAAGCAGTTCGTAGAACAATCGTATTGTGGTCGGCCGTGGCTCCCGACATAGCCTGAATTTCGCCCCGGTAGAATTCGTGCCGAACGTCAGACATCACTTCCAACTGCTGGTACTCCTGCACTGTGTATAGTCGAAATGTGGCAGACGCAGGCTGTAGCATAGCGAAAAACAGTGTATAGCCAAATATACACCTTTCTCCTGCTGCCGTGTTTCACCTTTGTTCCCCGCGCTTTTCGCGTTACCTTTGCCTTCCATGCCGTTCCTGAACGGCCCTTACCTGTCGACGCCTATGCTTCTCGCAGTTCCAACTAATTACCAGCCTTCTGATTTTCTGCCGATTATCGTGCAGTTTGTATTGGCCATTGCCTTCGTAGCCTTTGCCATGGTGGTGTCTCACTTGGTGGGGCCGCGCCGCAAAAGCGTGGTGAAGGATGAAGCCTTTGAATGCGGTATCGAATCGGTGGGCAATGCCCGCACCCCAATTTCGGTGAAGTACTTCCTCACGGCCATCCTGTTCGTGCTCTTCGACGTGGAAGTAATCTTCATGTATCCCTGGGCCGTGAACTTCCGCGCCCTAGGCCAGACTGGCTTCATCGAGATGATTGTGTTCCTGGCTCTACTCATGGCTGGCTTCACCTACGTCATCAAAAAAGGGGTACTACGCTGGAACGAAGCCTAATACGGGCAAACTTTTAGCGCTCGGCTGGTGTTCAAAAAGTGGAGTATTCCACTTTCTAAACTGACCTTCTCTCATGGATAATAGAGTTCCTGAAATCAAAACGGTAGAAGCACCGGAAGGCCTTGAAGGCGCTGGTTTCTTCGCTACGTCGCTGGAGAAAGTAGTGGGTATTGCCCGCGCTAACTCGCTCTGGCCTTTGCCCTTTGCTACTTCGTGCTGCGGCATTGAGTTCATGGCTACCATGGGCTCTCACTACGATATCTCCCGCTTCGGCTCGGAGCGCCCCAGCTTCTCTCCCCGTCAGGCTGACCTGCTGATGGTAATGGGTACTATTGCCAAGAAGATGGCACCCATCGTGAAGCAGGTGTACGAGCAGATGGCTGAGCCCCGCTGGGTACTAGCTATGGGCGCCTGCGCTTCTTCGGGTGGTATTTTCGATACGTACTCCGTGCTGCAGGGCATTGACCGCATCATCCCGGTTGACGTGTATGTACCTGGCTGCCCACCTCGCCCCGAGCAGGTGCTGGATGGACTGATGCGCGTGCAGGACTTGGCTAAAAATGAATCACTTCGCCGCCGCAACTCGCCTGAGTACCAGGCGTTGCTGGCCTCTTATAACATTAAGTAAGAAGCTATATGTAGAGCTTAGAAGGGAAATCTTAGAACAGAGACTGTTCAGGGCCCTATTTCTAAGCTCTTCCTTCTAAGCTCTAAGCTCTACAAAATGGCTGAACAGAACGAAGAATCCCCGGCCGCTCAGGAAACCGCGGCTGCTCTCGACCCGGCAGCGCAGAAAAACGCGCAATTGCTCGATCTGCTGCACCGCTTGTTCGGAGCCGATACCTTCACCGATGTGGAGGAGCCCTATGGCCTACTGACCGTTACTACCACGCGGGAGCGGATCCATGATATCATCAGTGGCCTACAGCAGGACCAGGAGCTTCAGTTGAACTTCCTGACTACCATGTGCGGCATCCACTACCCTGAAAATGAGGGCAAGGAGCTGGGTATGATCTATCACCTGCACAGCCTGATCAATAACATACGGCTGCGCCTTAAGATTTTCTTCCCCATTGCCGACCCGGTAGTGCCCACGATGACTGACCTCTACTCCACCGCCAACTGGATGGAGCGCGAGGCTTTCGACTTCTACGGCATCATCTTCTCGGGTCACCCCAACCTCATCCGCATCTTGAATGTGGAGGATATGGACTACCACCCCATGCGCCGGGAATATGCGCTGGAGGATGGCACTCGCGAAGACAAAACCGACCTTTTCTTCGGCCGCTAGGCCCCTGATTCCTTATCATGGCAGTAAACGACACGCTGGAAGGCACCCATAAAATCATCGAAGAAGCCCGGGCGCAGCAATCCAAGCTCAACCCGCTGGCACCTACGGTTAACGACTTCAACCAGGAGCTCACGACCCTTAACCTGGGCCCTACGCACCCGGCTACGCACGGCATTTTCCAGAATATCCTGCAAATGGATGGCGAGCGGATTGTGTCAGGAGTACCTACTATTGGTTACATCCACCGGGCTTTTGAGAAAATCGCCGAGCGTCGGCCATTCTATCAAATTACGCCCCTCACCGACCGGATGAACTACTGTTCGTCGCCCATCAACAATATGGGCTGGCACATGACAGTAGAGAAGCTGCTTGGCGTGACCGTTCCGAAGCGCGCGCAGTACATGCGCGTGATTCTGATGGAGCTGGCCCGCATCACCGACCACCTCATCTGCAACGGCATTCTGGGGGTAGATACAGGTGCCTTCACCGGCTTCCTCTACCTCATGGAGGAGCGTGAAAAGGTGTATGAAATCTACGAAGAAGTAAGCGGCGCCCGTCTCACCACCAACATGGGCCGTGTGGGCGGTATGGAGCGCGACTTCACCGACGTAGCTATTGCCAAGTTGCGTGCCTGGCTCAAGAGTTTCCCAGCCGTAATGGCGGAGTTCGAGAAGATGTTCAACCGTAACCGCATCTTCATGGACCGTGTGGTCGATGTAGGCGCTATTTCGGCTGAGCGCGCTTTGAACTACGGTTTCACGGGCCCGAACCTGCGTGCTGCTGGTGTCGACTACGACGTGCGGGTGATGAACCCCTATTCCAGCTACCAGGACTTTGAGTTTGAGATTCCGGTGGGCACCAAGGGCGACACCTATGACCGCTTCATGGTGCGCAACGAGGAGATCTGGCAGAGCCTACGCATCATCAATCAGGCCCTCGAAAACCTCCCCGAAGGCCCGTACCACGCTGATGCTCCGCATTACTACCTGCCGCCCAAGCAGGCCGTGTACAAGAACATGGAGGCCCTCATCTACCACTTCAAGATCATCATGGGTGAGATTGAAGCCCCGGTGGGTGAAGTGTACCACTCCGTGGAAGGTGGCAACGGTGAGCTAGGCTTCTACCTGATTTCTGATGGAGGCCGCACGCCCTACCGCCTGCACTTCCGTCGCCCCTGCTTCATCTACTACCAGGCCTACACCGAGATGGTAGTTGGCCAGACGCTCTCCGACGCCATCGTGACCCTGTCCTCGATGAACGTAATTGCTGGGGAGCTGGACGCGTAGTTTTTTGCTGAATTTGACCCTTATGGAGACGACTGCCGTCAAGCCGCAATTTTCTGAAGCCGCGCAGGCTGAAATCAAACGCTTACTTACCCATTATCCCGACGACCGTCGCAAGTCGGCGCTTCTGCCTGTGCTGCACATTGCGCAGGCCGAATTTGGTGGCTGGGTAAGCCCCGAAGTACAGGACCTGGTGGCCGAAACCCTCGGGTTGAAGCCAATTGAGGTGTATGAGGTTTCTTCCTTCTACACCATGTTCAACCTAAAGCCGGTAGGCAAGCACGTGCTGGAAATTTGCCGCACGGGTCCTTGCATGCTGCGCGGCTCCGATGAGCTGACCGCTCACTTGGAGCGCATCACCGGTGCTAAAGTAGGTGGTCCTGCTTCGGAGGATGGCCTCTTTACTTTGAAAGAAGTGGAGTGCTTGGCGGCTTGCGGCTTCGCTCCTATTGTGCAGGTACGCGAGAAGTACTACGAGCAGCTGGATACTCCCGAAGCGGTAGATGCCATGCTCACGGAGTTGCGCAACCAAGTGCACCGTCCCGCCCTGCCGTGGGAAGAAACTGGCCTACCAAACGCGCTGGCCAACAACTAACGTCTTTCAGCTCTGAACCTATGGGACGCAAACTGCTGACCGAACATATTAACGTTGAAGGCATTGAAACCTTTGAGGTATACCGCAAACACGGCGGTTACCGCTCGGTAGAGAAAGCCATCAAAACCATGACCCCCGACGAGGTAGTGGAAGAAGTGAAGAAGTCGGGCCTGCGGGGCCGCGGCGGCGCTGGCTTCCCCACCGGTATGAAGTGGAGCTTCCTGGCGAAGCCCGAAGGTGTGCCGCGCTACCTCGTATGCAACGCCGACGAATCGGAGCCCGGTACCTTTAAGGACCGCCAGCTGATGTCAAAGTTGCCCCACCTGCTCATCGAGGGCATGATTACGAGCTCATACGCGCTGGGCGCTAACACCTCGTACATCTACATCCGCGGCGAGTTGTTGTATGTGCTGCGCATCCTGGAAAAAGCCATTGCAGAGGCCTACGCCGCTGGCTTCCTCGGCAAAAACATTCTGGGCTCGGGCTACGACCTCGACCTGCATGTGCACCCCGGTGGTGGTGCCTATATCTGCGGTGAGGAAACGGCGCTGCTGGAGTCTCTGGAAGGCAAGCGTGGTAACCCCCGCAACAAGCCCCCGTTCCCCGCTGTGCAGGGCCTTTATGCCCGCCCCACTGTGGTAAACAACGTGGAGTCGATTGCAGCGGTGCCAGTAATCGTAAACGAGGGTGGCGACGAGTACGCCAAGATCGGCGTAGGTCGGAGCACGGGCACTAAGCTCTTCTCCGCCTGCGGCCACCTCAACAAGCCCGGCATCTACGAAATCGAGCTAGGCCTGCCCGTTGAAGAGTTCATCTACTCTGATGAGTACTGTGGTGGTATCTGGAAAGGCCGCAACCTAAAGGCAGTTGTGGCCGGTGGCTCCTCCGTGCCAATTCTGCCAACTGAGCTGATTCTGAAAACTGCTGCCGGTGAGAACCGCCTCATGACCTACGAGTCGCTGTCGGATGGTGGTTTCGTGACGGGTACGATGCTGGGCTCTGGTGGCTTCATTGCCATGGACGAGACTACCTGCATTGTGCGCAACACTTGGAACTTCTCGCGTTTCTACCACCATGAGTCGTGTGGGCAGTGCTCGCCTTGTCGTGAGGGTACGGGCTGGCTGGAGAAGGTGCTGCACCGCCTCGAGCACGGCCACGGTCACATGGAAGATATCGACCTGCTGGTGAGCGTGGCGAAGCAAATCGAAGGCAACACCATTTGCCCATTGGGCGAAGCGGCTGCCTGGCCGGTTGCCGCTGCCGTTCGTCACTTCCGCGACGAGTTTGAGTGGCACGTGACGCACGCTAAGCAAGCTGCTCAGCCGGGTGCCGTGTATCCTGGCGCGGCAGTACTGGCCTAGAGAACGTTATGCTGAGCTTGCCGAAGCATCTCTACCGCTTCGTTGCAATGCTAGATTTTACCCCCGGTAGAGATGCTTCGGCAAGCTCAGCATGACGTTCTTGTTATGCAGAACAGTCGAAATCCTAATGATTTCAACCAAGTAATGGCTAAAATAACCTTTGATGGCGTTGAGGTAGAAGTTCCGGACGGAACCACTATCCTGAATGCAGCCCGCCAGATTGGAGGCAGCATCGTTCCCCCGGCCATGTGCTACTACACGCCGCTGAAAGGCTCGGGTGGTAAGTGCCGCGCCTGCCTCGTGCGCGTAGCCGCTGGCTCTACCAAAGATCCGCGCCCGATGCCCAAGCTGGTAGCCTCGTGCGTAACGCCCGTGCAGGACGGCATGGTGGTCGAGAATACGACCTCAGAGCAGGTGCTGAACGTGCGCAAGGGCATCGTGGAAATGCTGCTCATCAATCACCCCCTGGACTGCCCCGTGTGCGACCAGGCCGGTGAGTGCGACCTGCAGAATTTTGCTTTCGAGCACGGCGTGTCTACCACTCGCTACCAGGAGGAGCGCCGCACCTTCGAGAAGATTGACATCGGACCGCTGATTCAGCTGCACATGACGCGTTGCATCCTGTGCTACCGCTGCGTGTACACCGCCGACCAGATTGTGAAAGGCGACCGGGTACACGGTGTACTGGGCCGCGGCGACGCCGCTGAAATCGGTACTTATATCGAGAACATCATTGATGATGACTTCTCTGGTAACGTGATTGACGTGTGCCCGGTAGGAGCTCTCACCGACAAAACCTTCCGCTTCAAGCAGCGCGTGTGGTTTACCAAGCCGGTGAATGCACACCGCGACTGCCCCAAGTGCTCCGGCAACGTGGTGCTCTGGTACAAAGGCAAAGACGTACTACGCGTAACCGCCCGTAAGGACGAGTACGGCGAGGTGAAAGAGTGGATCTGCAACGAGTGCCGCTTTGAGAAGAAGGAAACTTCTGACTGGACTATTGAGGGCCCAGCCCACATCGACCGTTCTTCGGTAATCTCGGCTAACCACTATGAGTTGCCCGTCCTGAACCAGTCGGTCATAGCGGACCTGCCCGAAAGCACCCAGCGTGAGCTGGAGAAGAATCCTCCTCTGAAACTAGGGTAATACCACTGAAATGATTGAACTACCCGCACTAGGCTGGCAATCCATTGTCATCTTCGTTGTATTCGCGGTTTCGCTGCTGATTGCAACGTACTGCACGTACGCTGAACGCGTAATTGCCGCGTTCCTGCAAGACCGCGTAGGCCCCGACCGTGCTGGCCCCTATGGCCTAGCCCAACCGCTGGCCGATGCTGTAAAGATGTTCACCAAAGAAGAGTTCTTCCCCGGTGGTGCTAACAAGGCACTGTTCGTCTTCGGCCCCTGCCTGGCCATGATTACTGCGCTGATGTCATCGGCGGTGATTCCGTTTGGCAACAACCTGGTTTTTGGCAATAATGCCTTCTTCCTGCAAGGCATCGAAGTAAACATCGGTATGCTGTGGATCTTCGGTGTGGTTTCGCTGGGGGTGTACGGTGTGATGATCGGTGGCTGGGCCTCCAACAATAAGTTCTCCCTGTTGGGTGCGGTGCGAGCTGCTTCACAGAACATCAGCTACGAACTGGCCATGGGTATGGCTCTGATTGCCGTGCTGATGATGTCGGGTACTCTGAGCCTGCGTGAAATCACGCTGCAGCAGTCGGTTGCCGGTGAGTGGCACTTCTGGAATATTGCCAAGCAGCCGCTGGGCTTCATCATCTTCCTGGTATGCGCTTTCGCCGAGACCAACCGTACCCCCTTTGACCTGCCCGAGTGCGAAACGGAGCTGGTAGGTGGCTACCACACCGAGTACTCCTCGATGAAGCTAGGCCTCTACCTGTTCTCAGAGTACGTAAACATCTTTGTGGTTTCGGCCGTGATGAGCGTGCTGTACTTTGGTGGCTTCAACTTCCCCTTCCAATATGAGCTGCGCGACTGGTTCGTGAACAGCCAGGGCTGGGAGTTGACTTCGGCTCAAAACCTGATTACCATTTTGGGTACTCTGGGCCTGTTCGCGAAGATCTTTGCCTTCATCTTCTTCTTCATGTGGATTCGTTGGACTCTCCCACGCTTCCGCTACGACCAATTGATGCGCCTGGGCTGGACTATCCTGATTCCGCTGGCCGTTGTCAACATCCTCATCACCGGCGGGCTCATCCTGTTCGGGGTGATTCAGTAACATCCACTACTTTGCTAGCTTCCGCAAGCGGAGGCTGGCAAAAGGACTATCTATATGCAACTCACCAACCGAGCCAAGAAACTAGAGAAAAAGCCGATGACGCTGGCTGAGCGGGCTTACCTGCCGGCCATCTTCCAGGGGCTTTCTATCACGATGCGGCACTTCTTCATGAAGAAGGCTACCATCCGTTATCCTGAAGAGACGCGGCCATTCTCGCCCGTATTTCGCGGTTTGCACGTGCTCAAGCGCGACGAGCAGGGCCGGGAGCGTTGCACCGCCTGTGGCCTGTGCGCCGTAGCCTGCCCCGCCGAAGCCATTACTATGGTAGCCGGTGAGCGTAAAAAAGGCGAAGAAGGCCTCTACCGCGAAGAAAAGTACGCCATCAGCTACGAGGTGAATATGCTCCGCTGCATCTTCTGTGGGCTCTGCGAAGAAGCCTGCCCGAAAGCTGCCGTGTACCTGCAGCCTGATAAAATGGCGCCGCCACGCTTTGAGCGCGACGAGTTCGTGTACGGCAAGGACCGCTTGGTTGAGCCAGTTTCTCCGGATCAGCGCTCCGTACGTGGTATTCAGCTAACGCCTGAGCAAGCTGATGCCCTGCGCAATAAGCTGGCTACTCAACCGGCTTAATATACACTGTCATTCCGACCGCCGGGAGGAATCTGAGTTACTGGCCTAGTGGCTCCCTCAGATTCCTCTCGGTGGTCGAAATGACAACTCTAACTACGTAGTATGTCTCCACTCTTCCTCTTTCTGTCGTTTGTGGCGCTGATCAGCGCGCTGGGCGTGGTATTCGCTAAAAACCCAGTACACAGCGTGCTGTTCCTGATTCTGACGTTCTTCTCGCTCTCGGGGCACTACCTGCTGCTGAACGCGCAGTTCCTGGCGGCCGTAAACATCATTGTTTATGCAGGAGCCATCATGGTACTGTTCCTGTTCGTGATTATGTTCCTGAACCTGAATGTAGACACGGAACCGCACAAGCCGGCTTTGGCTAAGATTGCGGCGGCAGTGGCCGGGGGCTCTTTGTTGCTGATTATGGTAGCCGCAATGCGTGATGTACGTCCTGCAGGCTACGATGCCACTACCTTCAACTCTCAGATCGGTATGGTAGATCAGCTGGGCCTGGTGCTTTACCGCCAATACCTGCTGCCTTTCGAGTTGGCCTCGGTTCTCTTCCTGGTGGCTATGGTGGGCGCCGTAATGCTGGGCAAGCGCGAAGTAGGAGAGCGGAATTTCTAATATACTGCTACACCCTTAGGTTTAAACCGGCCGCTGATTTCTCAGCGGCCGGTTTTGTTTTTTAGCTACGCCATATAACCCAACCAACCTCCTCTATAATTATCTAAGTAGCAGGTATCCAAGTGAACTTACTTTCCTGAAAAAATCAAATTTCTTCCTGCTATATACTTGCCGATTTATCAGAATTATCTAATAAAATTGCTGTAACAGCCGAGTGCTAAAAAGAGCGAATTCAGGCTGCTTTACTCACTCTTACAGCAAGTTGGTTCAGTGAAGAAGTTGCTGGTCTTTTTACTAGGCCTATTTGCCCTTCCGGCTTTAGCACAAACAGGAGTATCCACCCCAGAGCTTGCCCCCTGCGACGCCGTAGTGCAAAAATTCATGGAGCGCTGGACAATTCCGGGAGCTTCGGTGGCTATTGGCCGGCAGGGCAAGCTGGTGTATGCCCGGGGCTTTGGCTACGCCGATCTAAGCCAGTCGCAGCCTATGGAGCCCTCGAACTTGCTGCGAGTGGCCAGCGTCTCGAAGCCGGTGACTTCTATTGCCATTATGAAGCTGATGCAAGAAGGCCGGTTGGAGCTTCAACACAAGGTTTTCGGCCCTGAGGGCTACCTCAACGACGCCTACTACACCAGCGTCATCACCGACAAGCGCATTTACGATATCACGGTGCAGCAACTGTTGGAGCACTCTGCCGGCTGGAACCGCAATGCTGGCGTAGATGGCTTTGACAGCTCCGACCCCATTGATTTCCCCCTCCACGTGGCTCAGGTGATGCACGTGCCCAACCCCGTAGGCGACTCCACGCTGGTGCGCTATCTACTGAGCAAGGACCTGAATTTCAAGCCTGGCTCGCGCTTTTCCTACTCTAATATCGGGTACTTGGTGCTAGGCAAAATCATCCAGCAGATTACCGGGCAGCACTATGAGGCCTGGGTGCGGCAAAACGTGCTGGAGCCCAGTGGGGTGCTAGAAGCTCATCTAGGCCACAACTTACTGGCCGATAAGCTGGAGCGGGAAGCCGAATATTTCTGCGCCGCCACCAAGAAGTCGTGCTACGGTACGGGCAAGAAGGTGCCGTATGCTTACGGTGGCGCCAACCTGGAGGCTATGAACGCCCACGGTGGCTGGCTGTTCACGGCCCGCGACCTGGTGCGCCTGCTGATGGCCGTAGATGGCTCCCCCACCCGCCCCGATATCCTGCTGCCCGCTACCCTCGACACCATGACGGCGCCCTCGCAGGCCACCAAGCGCTACGCTAAGGGTTGGATGGTGAATAAGCACAACGTATGGTGGCACACGGGCTGCCTGAACGGCTCTACCAGCATCTTGGCCCGCAACTCCGAAGGTTACACCTGGGCCATTCTGCTGAACTCCTGCCCCAACACCAACCGCTTCTGGAATGATGTGGAGGCCCTGGGCTGGGAATGCATCAACAGCACGAGTACCTGGCCTACCCACGACCTGTTTCCAGCGGAAGAAAATGCCACCTCTCTGCGCTTAGTGGCGGCTACTACTGGCACTGCTAAGCTGAGTTGGATTAATGGTAACGGCACCCACCGGTTGGTACTGTTGCGCGAAGATCAGCCCGTTAATGCTTTCCCGAAGGACAGCCACACGTATGCCAGCGGCCAGATTTTTGGCCAGGGAGATGTGCTGGGCGCGGGGAACATGGTGGTTTCGGCGGGGCCGGATAGCACCGTAAACGTGAGTGGTCTACGGCCCGGCCACACGTATTATGCACGGGTAATAGAGTACAAACTGAGCGACGAAACCAGCCAGCAGCCAGTGTACACCCTGGAAGGCAACCCTATGCTGCAGTTCCGCACGGCTGCCCCTCTGCAAGTGGCAAAAGCAAAGCGCAGCCCCAAACTAGTAGCTAAAGGCCGGACCAGTAAAGTAGTGCAGAAACCCGCTTCGGCTAAGCCCCAGGTACCAGTGCCACTAGATCAGGCCGCTCATCCTGCATCACCTTTTCTCCACCTCCGCAGCTTGTTGAACTGGCACAAGGGATAATCTATCACACGGCTAGGCCACCCGCCGATACTGGGTATGTAATAACAAAACGCCCACCACTATTGGTGGGCGTTTTGTTGTGAGGGGGTTAGACCTGCGGCTGAGATTCTTCGGCCGTTTTGCGGCGCATCCATGGGGGGCCGGCGCAGGCACCCTGCATCTTCTGCCGAAACTTCTCTTGCTCCTCGGGCGTGAGGCTGGCCATGCGGGCCTCCACCTTGTTGCGCCAGGCGCGGCGGTGGCGGCTCCAGGCACCTGGGCGGCCGCCCCGGAAGCTTCCGAATAAAATGCGCGTGAGCACCAACAGGCCTAGCGTTTGCGGGAAGGTGATAAACGGGCCGTGGAAGAGGTCGGGCACTAGCCAGTTCCACAGCGTCATGGTGAGGTAACCGGCAGCCGCCACAAACAGGGCCGCAAAGAGAATAAACTTGAGGCCGCGCAGCAGCCAAAAAGAGCGGTTCATAAGAGAGGTACTAATGAGGTGGGACTGAGTAACTGACTACAGCATGCGGGGAATTAATAGGCACGGCCTGAGCCGTTGGCTATTCGCATCCGAACCTAGTCAGTGAAGAGCTCAGTGTAGAGAGTTTGCAGGCGCTTGCGCAGGTGCTGAACCGCGTAGTGCTTGCGGGAAATGAGAGTTTTGAGTGGGACGCCGGTTTCCTCTTCCATTTCGCGGAAGGTCTTTTCCTCCAGCTCGTGCCAGATAAACACCTCCCGCTGGGCTGCTGGTAGCTCTGCCAGGGCATCGGTGAGGGCTTCCATCAGCGTTTCGCGCAGCAGACGATTCTCCGGAGCATCGTCGGGGGCGGGCAGAATATCGGCCAGCAGCAAGGAGTTTTCCTCGTCGCCTTGGCCTGTCAATAGAAATTCATCTTCTAAGGAAGAGGTCTTTTTACGACGGTAGAGGTCGGTGATTTTGTTGCGAGCCACCCGAAACAGCCAGGCGGCGGCCTGCTCTACGGGCTTCAGGAGCCGGTAACTTTCCACAAGCTCCGCGAATACGTCCTGCAGTACATCCTCGGCCTCGGCCGGATCTGGAATGCGACGGCGAATGAACTGCAGCAGCCGGCCGCGCTGCGCGCGCACGGCCTCCTGAATCTGCTGATCCTGATAGCCTGCCGTCATAAGGTGCGGGGCGTCGAGTGTAAGAGGTAGCGTTTCCATTCTACGAGCGCAGACGGATCAGCCAGTAAATTACTTCATCTACACTCAACATTTTATTTGACGCTCCGTGGCGGAGTGGCCTAGGCCATGGCCGGGCAGACCGCACCTTTGATGTATGACTGCCCCGCTGGGTTACTGGCCTACCGCACGTAGCGAATCTTCGCCCATAGTGGCGTAAATGGCAATCGGATTTTAAGGTGGCGTTTTCCGATTTTCAGGATACCTTTGCCAGCTAATTAACGACAAGCTGAGCTTCAGTTCGCCGCTTTATTCCGCTGTCAGCCTCACCGCATGGACCAGAACATACCGCAGGTTATCCAAACGGTTCCTCTTCAATATTACGTCTTCTTCGCCACTGCCTTGTTTTCTATCGGTGTGGTGGGAGTTCTGACCCGACGTAATGCCATTATCATCTTTATGTGCGTGGAGCTGATGCTCAACGCTGTAAACATGCTGCTGACGGCCTTCTCGGCCTACCGCGCCGACCCCAACGGGCAAATCTTCGTGTTTTTCATCATGGCAGTAGCCGCCGCCGAAGTGGCCGTGGGCTTGGCCATTATCGTGATGATCTACCGAAACCTCCAGAATACCGACGTCAATCTGCTAAACCGACTGAAGTTCTAACCCCTCCCCAACCCCTCCTCTCGGGGAGAGGGGCTTATTTTATTGTTGCAACATCAGCTAGCATTGTTGCGATGCTAATCTAAGCCCCTCTCCCCGAGGAGACGGGTTGGGGTGAGGTTCACGCAGAATCTTATGCAAGAACAAGTAACGCAAGTAATTCCTGCAGCCGGCGCGCCGTACTCCACCCTGCTGTACGTGCTGATTCCGCTGCTGCCTTTCCTGGGTTTCCTGGTAAACGGCCTGCTGAACAAGCGGCTTTCCGGCACGGTAGCCGGTATCATTGGCAGCGCCACGGTGCTGGGCTCTTTCCTGATTTCGGCGATGTTGTTCGCCAACTTCAGCTACCCCTACACGGTCACGCTGTTCGACTGGATTTCGGTCGGCTCGATGCAGATTCCCTTCTCCTACCAAATCGACCAGCTCAGCCTGATTATGCTGCTGCTCGTGACGGGCGTGGGCTTCCTGATTCACGTGTACAGCATCGGCTACATGCACCACGATGAGAACGTGGGCAAGTTCTTCGCCTTCCTGAACCTCTTCGTGTTCTCGATGCTGGTGCTGGTGCTGGGCGCCAACTTCGTAATTCTGTTCATCGGCTGGGAAGGGGTAGGCCTCTGCTCCTACCTGCTCATCGGTTTCTGGAACAAGGAAACGCACAACAACAACGCTGCTAAGAAGGCCTTCATTATCAACCGCGTAGGTGACCTGGGCTTCCTGCTCGGCATCTTCCTGATTTATCTGACTTTCAACTCGGTACAATACGCCGAGGTATTCCAGAAGGCTTCGCTAGGCCAGTTCGGCACCTATGGTGTGGGTGTGGTGACGGTGATTACGCTGCTGCTTTTTGTGGGTGCTTCCGGCAAATCGGCGCAGATCCCGCTCTACACTTGGCTGCCCGACGCTATGGCTGGCCCTACCCCAGTTTCGGCCCTAATTCACGCCGCGACCATGGTAACGGCGGGTATCTACATGATTATCCGCGCCAACGTGCTGTTCACGCTGGCTCCTGAAACGCTCGAAGTTATTGCCGTTATCGGCGCGGCTACGGCGCTGTTTGCCGCCACCATCGGTCTGGCGCAGAACGATATCAAGAAGGTACTGGCCTACTCTACGGTTTCGCAGCTGGGCTACATGTTCCTGGCGCTGGGCGTGATGGGCTACAGCACCTCCCTGTTCCACGTCCTGACCCACGCCTTCTTCAAGGCCCTGATGTTCCTGGGCGCGGGTTCAGTGATTCACGCCATGAGCAACGAGCAGGACATCCGCCGTATGGGTGGCCTACGCAAGGCGCTGCCCATTACATTTATCACTTTCCTGATTGGCTGCCTAGCTATTTCGGGTATCCCGCCCTTTGCAGGCTTCTTCTCGAAAGACGAAATTCTGACCCACGTGTATGAGCACAGCAAAGTGCTGTACGCGGTAGGCCTGTTCACTGCCTTCCTGACGGCGTTCTACATGTTCCGTCTGCTGTTCCTCACCTTCTTCGGCGAGTTCCGCGGCACCGAGGAGCAGAAGCACCACCTCCACGAGTCGCCGGCTTCTATGACGCTGCCGCTTATCGTGCTGGCCATTCTGGCCGCCGTGGGTGGTTTCATGGGTGCTCCCATGTTCCTGGGCAAACACTACCTCGCCGACTACCTCGCGCCGCTCTTCACCTACTCCCGTCAACTCAATCCCGAGGCATTTGCCGGCGAGGTTGACCACGGCACCGAGCTGATGTTGATTGGCCTATCGGTAGGTGCTGGCCTGCTGGGCATCATCCTGGCCTACGTGCAGTACGTGAGCCGTGGCGCCCGCCCCGCCGAGGACGAAGCCCAGCGCTCTGCCCCTGAGAACGTGGTGTACCACAAGTACTACATCGACGAGCTGTACAATTCCCTGTTCGTGCGCCCCATCATGGGTCTCTCGAAAGGCCTGTACCGCTTTGTGGAGAATGGCATCATTGATCCGGTAGTGAATGGCCTGGGCCGCATCACGATGGGCGGCGGACAGCTGCTGCGCTACGTGCAAACCGGCTCCGTAGAAACCTACCTCATCCTGATGGTAGTGGGCATCGTGCTGGTGCTGGCGCTGAACTACGTGAAATTCTAAACTTCCTCTGACGGCCGGACCGGACGCTTTTCGCCGGCTTCATCCGCATCCAGATAACGTATGCTGACTGTTATCCTCCTACTTTGGCCCGTGGCGGCCGCCCTGCTGCTGCACTTCTTTAAAGGCGGCGCTGCCCGGGTGGCGGCGTTTGGCGCGGCGCTGGTCGAATTTGTGCTGGCGGTTTACGCGGCCCTGACCTTCAACGTAAACCACAGTGGGCAATTCTCCTTTAACCACGAGTGGATTGCCTCTGCCGGCATCAACTTCCATGTGGGCATGGATGGCCTCAGCCTGTTGCTGGTGCTGCTGACGACGTTCTTGGTGCCAATCATTCTGCTGGCCTCCTACCGTCGCAACATCGAGAACGAGTCGGTGTTTTACGCGCTAGTGCTGTTCATGGAGACTGGCCTGGTGGGTGTGTTCACGGCCCAGGATGCCTTCCTGTTCTACTTCATGTGGGAAGTAGCCCTGATTCCGATCTACTTCCTGGCTGGTGTGTGGGGCGGTGAGAACCGCGCGAAGGTTACGTTCAAGTTCTTCCTGTACACCATCGTTGGCTCGCTGTTTATGCTAGCTGGCTTCGTGTACCTCTACTTCCAGACCGGCCCCGCCGCCAGTGGCCTAGCCGCTCACAACTCTGATATTGCCTCGTTCTACAACCTGAACCTGAGCGTGCAGGAGCAGTCGTGGTTGTTCTGGCTGATTTTCGCGGCCTTTGCCGTGAAGATGCCCATCTTCCCCTTCCACACCTGGCAGCCCGATACCTATACCGAGTCGCCAGCCCCGGCAACTATGCTGCTCTCGGGCATCATGCTGAAAATGGGTATCTACGGGTGCATGCGCTGGCTGCTGCCGGTGGTGCCCTCGGGCGTAAGCCAGTGGCAGAACCTGGTGCTCATCCTCGCCATCATCGGTATTATCTACGGCGCTATCATTGCCATCCGTCAGCAGGATGTGAAGCGCCTGATTGCGTACTCTTCCCTCTCGCACGTCGGCCTGATGGCTGCGGGCGTGTTCTCGCTCACGCAGATAGGCCTACAGGGCGCCAGCATTCAGATGCTGGCTCACGGCATCAACGTGGTGGGCATGTTCTTCATTGCTGATGCCATTGAGCGCCGCACCGGTACCCGCGCCATTGCCAACCTGGGTGGCCTAACGCGCCAGGCGCCCGTCCTGACGGTGTGCTTCCTGGTGTTGCTGCTGGGTACGGTAGCATTGCCGCTTACCAACGGCTTCGTGGGTGAGTTCCTGCTGCTGGCCGGCGTGTATGAGTACAACGCCTGGATGGGTGCCGTGGCTGGCGTTACCATCATTCTGGCAGCCGTGTACCTGCTTCGCATGTTCCAGCGCGTGATGCTCGGCCCCGACTCTTCTTTCACGGCGACTTTTACTGACCTGACCGGCGCAGAGCTGGCCGTGCTAGCTCCGCTCATCGTGCTAGTTTTCTGGATTGGCTTGTTCCCGAATATGTTCCTGCACCTGTCGGAAGGCAGCGTGATGAACATTCTGAACGAGGTGGTAAAACGCTAAAACAGCTGGTAGAGCAAGGCTTTTGCCACGCGCTCCATTGAGACCATATGAATTCAATCATCCTGCTATCTGTTCTCGGCCTCGGCAACCTGTTCCTCGGGTTCCTGCGCTCCAACCGGCTGCTGCTGCCCGCCGCCATGCTTATGCTGGCGCTGGTGTTCGGCATCAACCTGATCGACTGGAATGAGGGCGCTCAGCCCTTTTTCAACGACATGCTGGTCATTGATAACTTCTCGGTGGCCTTCACCGGTGTTGTCGTCCTGACTACCTTCCTGCTCCTGCCCTTCTCGCAGAAGTACGTGCGTGACGGTCAAGCCAACCTGGCCGAGTACTACTCCTTACTGCTGTTCTCACTGGTAGGCGCCGTGATGATGGTGGCCTACAACCACCTGCTCATGCTGTTCGTGGGCATCGAGACCCTCAGCATTGCCATGTACGTGCTGGCCGGCTCCGATAAGCGCAACCTGCGCTCCAACGAAGCCGCCCTGAAGTACTTCCTGATGGGTTCGTTCACCACGGGCATTCTGCTGTTCGGCATTGCGCTGGTATACGGTGCCACGGGCACGTTCCAGCTCTCCCAGATCAGCTTCGCAGTTCAGAACCCCATCAACGATTCTCTGCAGCCCATGCTCTACATCGGCATGCTGCTGATGCTGGTGGGAATGGGCTTTAAAGTATCGGCGGCGCCGTTCCACTTCTGGACGCCCGACGTGTACGAAGGCACACCTACGTTCTTTGCGGCCTTCATGAGCACGGTGGTGAAAGCCGCTGGTTTCGCGGCTTTCCTGAAGCTGATGGTACAGGTATTCCCCGCGGCTTCGGCTCAGGGCGTGTGGCTGCCCACGCTCACTGCCATGTGTGCTCTCACACTGCTCATCGGCAACGTGGGCGCGGTGGCACAAACCAGCGTGAAGCGTATGCTCGCCTACTCCAGCGTTTCGCACGCCGGCTACCTGCTGATAGGCCTGGTGGCCTTTAATGGCCAGCTGGAAGGTGCTTCCGCCAACGGTATCTTCTTCTATTCCCTGGCCTATTCCGTAGCTACGGTAGCAGCCTTCGGGGTGCTGAAGCTGGTAGCCGATCAGCGCCAGCGCGAGGATTACAACGGTCTGAATGGCCTAGCCAAAACTAACCCATTGCTGGCCTTCGTGATGACGGTGGCTATGCTGTCGTTGGCCGGTATTCCGCTCACGGGCGGCTTCTTCGGTAAGTTCTTTATCTTCTCGGCGGCGGTAGAGAATGGCTACATCGGCCTCGTGGTGTTTGCCGTAGTGATGTCGATGGTGAGCATCTACTACTACCTGCGTCCCATCATTGCCATGTACATGCGCAACACAGACGTTACGACGGATGAGCCGATTCACGTAACCTCATTCCAGTCGGCAGCGCTGTTTTTGCTGGCTTTGCTAACGATGGTGCTGGGGGTTCTGCCCGGCTTGTTAAGCGGCATTCTGTAGGCCACTACTTCACCTTAGCTTACTGAAAAGGAGCGACCCTCAGGTCGCTCCTTTTCAATTTATATAATACCGGTTAACGAAGACCAACGTGGCGAAACTCAACAGTATTCATTAGTTGTTGGTACCCGTAGCCAACATCACTTAACTAGGCTATGTGGGCAGTAAGGCCATAAAGTAATAAAAGTACGTTCTACTGAGCTGACCGAAGTATCTCTACCCCTGGCTAACCAATAGCCTAGAACAACGAAGCGGCGGAGATGCTTCGCCCAGCTCAGCAGGATGTTCTTTGCGCGTGCTGCCCACAAAGCCCGGATAAGGCCGGACGCTCTGCTCTGGGTATTGCTCAACAACTTCACTCTCAGCAACTGGAAAAGCTGTTGCAAACTACTAAGGCACGCTAGGGTAGAACTTCTTCCTAGCGTATAGCTTCGTCCTGAGTCTGCAACCAGGCACTACTTCCTGATAACGCGGAGGCTGACGCGCCGATTCATGGCCCGTCCTTCGGGAGTGGTGTTGGTGGTAAGAAAGAACTTGGCACCATAGCCTTTGGCCTCAATTCGGCTTATATCAATGCCAATGCTCCCAAGTGCCAGCATGGCCGCTTTAGCCCGATTCTCACTAAGCTGAAAGTTCTTGAGGGAGTTACCGGTGCTGTCAGTGTAGCCTCCAAACTTGATACGTGCCGTTGGGAAGGTGCGCAGAATGCTGGCAATGTTACGCAGCTGCTCGCCGGAGCCTGCTGTTAAAATGGCCTGGCCTGGCTCAAAGTATACCCGGTCGCAGTTGATCCACCCTTTAGTTCGGTTTATCGAATCAACCTGCATTTTGGGGTCTGACAAGAACTGGTACAGCTTGCTCTCCGTGGAATTTACTCCAACCTGCTGAATAGTGCCGTCAGCGAGGCGCAAGGAAACCAGATGGCCCGTGTCGTAGATGTAGGTATCGGTTGTGGGGTTGTAATGCCCGGCGGGTAAAGCCGTCAGCTGACTTTCCGTTTTGTTTGCGCCGGAGGAAGTATTGGGTGGGGTATCGGCGGCGGCTTCGGCTACAAGCGAGGCTGAAGAAGCCGGGCTTGCCACTTCAGTGGTGGTGGGCGGTTCTGCGTCGTCGTGCCCAATGAGGTAGCCCACCCCAACGGCCAGCAACAACAGACCACCTAACTGCCACCGCATAGCAGTAGAGGACTTCTTTCTGGCATGGGTACTGGCGGGGGCCGGATGTATTCCCTCACTCAGGCGAGGCCACACCCCGTTGGCTGGGACTGTTGCCGTGCTGGCCGATGCGCTGGCCGGAAGCAAAGCCGGCTTTTTTACGAAAGAGTGCTCCAAGGGCAACCGGCTGTAGGCTGGTACGGCTTGCACAATCTCCGCTTCCTGCGACTTGAGCCAGGCGTATAGCTCGTACTCGCCCCACTGATATTGCGCTACATATTGCCCCAGGGCGCCTAACGCCATGGCCATGGTATAGCCGAGAAGCGTTTCGTTCCCTACTGGCTTAGTACCGGTTGCGGCGGCTAAACAATGTAGCGTCATGCCGTAGGCGTTGGCTAGCAGCCGCTCCATCAGGCGACTACTCCGAATACCCCAATCAGTATCAGTCAGCACGTTTAGCTCCTGCGGCAAACCAGCTGCGGCAGCCTCATGGGCCAGCTGGCCTACCGTATCGGTATGGTTTTCCTGCAGGCCCAGATCTAATAGCCCTTTTACAGCCAAGGGCACCGTATGCCCAAGCGCTTGCCGTATTCTTTCTTCGTCTACCTTAAATCGAATGCTTACCAGATGGATAGCTTCCTCAGAGAAAGATTTCCTAACTATATCTAATATCCTCTGCTCCATCACAACCAGGCATTACGTGGATGATAGTAACAAGATACCTATTTGCGCAAACAATATTATTCCCCTAATAAATATTGCTTATTCAAGCATTTTATTGACTAAACATTTGCTTGCTCTCACTCATTGCTAATGGGAAGGTAGGCGCTACGTTGGGTAGCTAGCTTCGCCTTAGCATAACAGTTTCTTCGTTGGCATAACGAATGGCATCATCTGGGAAGGGCTCATCGCCCCGAAACTTGAGCAGCAGCCGGGCTGTGGTAATAATATCCTTCTGGCAATAGCGGGCAATGCGGGGCAGGTCGTTTTCCTCGTAATACACGCGGGCCACATCCTTGCCCTGAATGTCATCTTTGGGCGTAGGAATACCAAACATGGCGGCCAGCAGCGACAGGGAAGTATAGGATTTCCGGTCTCCGAATTTCCAGAGCTCCATGGTATCCAGGTGGGCTACCTCCCAGGGCTTTTTGCCGGCAACATCCAAATGGGCAGGTAGCGGCAGGCCGTTAATGAGAATCCGCCGCGACAGATACGGAAAGTCGAACTCCTTACCATTGTGACCACACAACCGGAAGTGCGGGCGCTGGCTGATGGCCTCACTGAACTCCTGAAGTAGCTGACGCTCATTGTGCCCGTAAAACGACTTTACACTGAAACACAACTGCCCATCGGGGGCGTAGCGGAAGCGCCCTACCGATATGCACACTACCTTACCAAACTCAGCATAGATACCAGCCTGCTCAAACAGAGACGCTGCGTGCAGATGGTCGGGCAGGGGCGCAATATGGCCGGCGTGCGAAATCCAGCCTTTCTCACGCCGTAGGGCATGGCACTTGTGCTCCCACAGTTCCTTCAACATCTCCTCCAGATCGTCGTGGCAGCCCACGCAAGGCACAGTTTCGATATCGAGCACAAAAATCTCGTCGAGCTTGAGGTCGTGGAGCAGGCGCATAAGAGTGAGATAAACCGTCGGAATATCCAAGATAGGAGATTTCGAATAGGTGCCGGAAACTATATATGGCAGCAGGTACCAGTGGTAACCAACGTAAAATCCCCACGCAACGCCCAGCTATGCAGAGCCAGGCGTTGCGTGGGGATTAGTAAAGAGAGAGCTGAAACTAAATCAGCTGAAAAAGCGAGGTTGAGATGCTCTAGGCCAGTGCGGGGCTGTTATTCAGGCAAAGGCCCACCAGAGTAATCAAAAGTTGGCGTCTAGGTTTGCTCATAGTGGTACAGGCTGTGATGATTGAAGTAAGACAAAGCCCAGAACTATTCAACTCCCCAGCCGACAGCCCCAGACCCTGCGTGATATAAATATCCATAATTAATCTTCAATTCACAATAAATTTTTTTGTTCAAACTCCACAGTAACCAACTGTTTTACTGTCTCTTACTCTAAGGCCGCAACAAAGCTTAGCGCCTGTAGGGCCCAACTATGCCTGCCTGCTCACCAGCAACAGCTTTGGGGGGTGTGCAGCTATACCGGCAAAGATGACAACGCTTTTAAGCTATTCCGGTCAGCTTCCTATCTTGCCGATAAAGCCTGTATGAATAGAAGTACACTACTACTACAGTGCCCAATACACCTACCAGCAGCGCAGTGGTGGCTACTTCTCCGGGCCACACCAGGCCTAGCACCACACTTAGCATACCAACAACAACGAATAAACGGCCAGCCAATCGGTGCGTGCGGGCCCAGTTATCAGGAAACTCCAGGGCCCAGGGTGTTCGGATGCCAACGAAATAATTAGGCGGCACCGTAGTCAGGTAGTTTCCTATCAGCGCAAAAAACAGGCCTAGCACCACGTTCAAGAGTTGGCCAGGATGTTTTTGCGGGTGCAATGCGGCATATAGACTGAGCATATCAAGGCCAGCCATAAGGCCCACAAGTGCCAACGTAAGCTTCTGGAAGTTACGGCTGCCCGTATCGAGGCGCCGTTTAGGGTCAAGGCGAGGCAGCAGCAGTAGCAGCAGGTACAGGCCTAGCGGCAGGGCTACGCAGGGCAGCCACATACTCTGCTTGGCCGTGAACCCGTTGGCCTGCCCATCTGCGCCAAAGTGCGTGGGAATCTGGCTAGGCAGCACAGGCCAGGTGTAGGCCAGGTATAGCCCTGGAAGCAGAATCGCGGCCAGCGTTAGTAGCTGCCACAGGGAGAATTTTGATTTCATGGGGTAGAGTCTGAAGACGGCTTGAACTGCAGCAGCCACCCGAGCAGCTCGTCCATCACCGTCATGTTAAGGGTATAGGTCACAAATTGGCCCTGCTTGTCGCTGCTCACCAAATCAGCCTGTCGGAGCAGGTCGAGGTGGTGGCTGATAGTAGGCTTGGAGAAGGAAAACTGGTCCGCAATTTCCCCGGCCGTGAGTGGCCGCTCGCGCAGCAACTCCAGGATGGCACGCCGGGTAGGGTCGTTGAGGGCTTTGAAAAGGGTGTTCAAGTGATGTTAGTTATTTAGATAAATATCTAAATATTTTTTTAGAGAAGCAATAGTCTAATAGCAAGAATCACAAAAGCCAAAAGCGGCACCTGATGCATCAAGTGCCGCTTTCTCGTTTTCGCCGTGTTGCAAACCGTTCAACCCAGCCACTTAAATCCTCTTCGGCTATTGTTAAAGTTGAAACCTTCGCGTAAAAACGAGGCACGAAGTCAGAAGGCTTGTGAATTTCTATTGTATGTCCGTTTCGCCCATACTGTAAGCTTACTACCAACTTATTCCAGGGCTGCCAACCAAATTCCTTCGTCCAGATTTGCTCAGGAGTCAGGCGCAATAGAACGTCGCTCTCTAACAACCGTAGTCGTGCAGTATGAATTAGCACGGCACCTGTCAGCAAGAACACTGGCCCAATTATTACGCCCGGTTTTGTTAAGGTGAAGGTAATTATACCGGCGCCTATCACCGCTATTATCCCAAATACTACCTGTAGCCAGGCGCTCCATCGGTTATATCGGACTTCAACCATAGTCGACGCTACTAAGTAGGCCCTGTTATTTGCTCCAGATACAAATAACAGGGCCTACTTTATATGAATTAACCGTTACCCCTACTTCGCTACCACGTCCGTCTTAATGCTCAGTTCTTTCAGCTGGGCATCAGAAATCTGTGAGGGCGAGTCGATCATGACGTCGCGGCCGGAGTTGTTCTTGGGGAAGGCGATGAAGTCACGGATGGAGTCGGCGCCGCCGAAGAGGCTGCAAAGACGGTCGAAGCCGAAGGCGATGCCGCCGTGAGGTGGCGCGCCGTACTCGAAGGCGTCGAGCAGGAAACCGAACTGGGCTTTGGCCTCCTCATCGGAGAAGCCCAGCAGCGAAAACATGCGGGCCTGCACGGCACGGTCGTGGATACGGATGGAGCCGCCGCCCACTTCTACGCCATTAATTACCATGTCGTAGGCATTGGCGCGTACTTCCCCGATGGTGTCGGGGTTGTCGAGCAGGGCTACGTCCTCGGGCTTGGGCGAGGTGAAAGGGTGGTGCATGGCGAAGTAGCGTCCCTCCTCTTCGATGTACTCGAGCAGGGGGAAATCCACTACCCACAGCGCGGAGAAGGTGTCTTTGTCGCGGAGGCCCATGCGCTGGCCCATTTCCAGGCGCAGCTCCGAGAGAGCCTTGCGGGTTTTGTTGGGTTCACCGGCCAGCACCAGCAGCAAGTCGCCGGGCTGAGCGTTGAAGGCGGCTTTCCACTGCTGCAGCGCTTCCTGCGAGTAGAACTTATCTACCGACGACTTCACGGATCCATCGGCCTCGATGCGGGCGTACACCAGGCCAGTCGCGCCCACCTGGGGACGCTTCACGAACTCGGTCAGCTCATCGAGTTGCTTTCGGGTATAGTTGGCCGAGTTGAAGGCATTGATGCCTACTACCAGGCCAGCATTGTCGAACACGGGGAAGTTGTGGCCCTTCACTACGTCGTTGAGCTCCACGAACTTCATCTCGAAGCGCGTGTCAGGCTTGTCATTGCCGTAATAGCGCATGGCGTCGGCGTAGGTCATACGGGGCAGCGTCCCGATTTCCAGGCCCTTTACCTCACGGAACAGGTACTGCACCAGTCCCTCGAAGGTGCTGAGAATGTCTTCCTGCTCCACAAACGACATTTCGCAGTCGATCTGGGTGAACTCGGGCTGGCGGTCAGCGCGCAGGTCTTCGTCGCGGAAGCACTTCACAATCTGGAAGTAGCGGTCGAAGCCCGACACCATCAGCAGCTGCTTGAATGTCTGGGGCGACTGGGGCAGGGCGTAGAACTCGCCGGGGTTCATGCGGGAGGGCACCACAAAGTCGCGGGCGCCTTCGGGCGTGCTCTTGATAAGCACGGGCGTTTCTACTTCAATAAAGGCCTGGCCATCGAGGTAGCGCCGGGTGGCCTGGGCCACGCGGTGGCGCAGCATCAGGTTCTGGCGCACCGGGTTGCGGCGTAGGTCGAGGTAGCGGTACTTCATCCGGAGGTCGTCGCCGCCGTCGGTTTCGTCCTCAATCAGGAAGGGCGGCAGCTTGGCCGGGTTCAGCACCTCCAGCTTCTCCACCCGAATCTCGATGTCGCCGGTGGGCATCTTGTCGTTCTTGGAGTAGCGCTCGGCCACTTTACCCGTCACGCAGATCACAAACTCACGACCCAGCTGACGGGCTTGCTCGCGTACTTCCGCCGATTCTACGCCTTCCTCCAGGGCCAGCTGCGTGAGGCCATACCGGTCGCGGAGCACAATCCAGAAGATGCCACCCGCGTCACGGGTGCGCTGCACCCAGCCGCACAGCGTTACGGTTTGACCAATGTGTTCGGCGCGCAGTTCGCCGCAGGTATGAGAACGGAGCATATAGTCTATTTTTTGACGAAGATACTAGGCTACATGAACAGTAGACTATAGAAGTCGAAGCCTCTGTTAACCCCACCCCGCTGGGTGAGGGGCTTAGGCTAGCACCACAACGACTTCTTGGGCTACTGTTGGCCGACATTGCCAAACTACTCTAAGCCCCTCTCTTGGAGGGCAAGGGTTGGGGTGGGGTCGACAGAGGCTCACCAGCACTTTGCGGGAAACCTTCCCAGGCAAGCCCGTTGGCCCCCACCCAAGCCGGGTTGGTTGAAAAGCCAAGATTGGTTATAGCTCATTTCATATGTTTGACATGAGCCAGTCTATTGGGTATTTGGCTCCTCTATCCATCTGTCAACCATACTCTTTTGCTCCTTCTCATGGAACTGGTCATTGAACATCTCTCCAAGACATACCCCAACGGCACCCGCGCCCTTCATGATGTATCATTGCAGATTGCGCCGGGCATGTTTGGTTTGCTGGGCCCGAACGGGGCCGGTAAATCATCATTAATGCGCACCATTTCCACGCTGCAGGAGGCGGACTCGGGCAGTATTAGGCTGGGAGAGATTGACGTGCTGCGCCAGCCGGAGCACGTGCGGCAGGTGCTGGGCTACTTGCCCCAGGAGTTTGGCGTGTACCCGAAAGTGTCGGCGGCGGAGCTGCTGGAGCACTTTGCGGTGCTGAAGGGCATCAGCAATAAGAGTGAGCGGCGGCAGGTAGTAGATGCCTTGCTGCACCAAACCAACCTCTGGGAGGCGCGCAACAAGAACTTGGGCGGCTACTCCGGTGGCATGAAGCAACGCTTTGGCATTGCCCAGGCCCTGCTCGGCGACCCAAAACTCATTATCGTGGATGAGCCTACCGCTGGCCTGGACCCTACCGAACGTAACCGCTTCCACAACCTGCTGGCCGAAATCGGCGAGGACCGCATCGTGATTCTGAGCACGCACATCGTATCGGATGTATCAGACCTGTGCCGGCAGTTCGCCATCATCAACAAAGGCCAGGTGCTATACACCGGCGACCCGCTGGTGGCCATTGAGGAAATGCGCGGGCAAATCTGGCGGCGCAACGTCAGCAAAGACGAGCTAGGCCAGTACCAGCAGCAATTCTCCGTGATTTCGTCGCGCCTGTTTGCGGGCCAAACCATCATTCACGTGCATAGCATCGCGCAACCCGGCAACGGTTTTGAGGCCGTGGAGCCCACGCTGGAGGACGTGTACTTCGCCCGCATTCACGCCGCCGAGCAGGTAGCCGCGGAAGCTTCCAAAGCTTAAACACACGTCAGATACTGGCCTACACCCCAAAAAAGACTGACTATGTTTCGAGAAATATTCCTTTTTGAGATACGCTACCGGCTCAAACGACCGGCCACGTATATCTACTTCTTCCTACTGACTGCCATGGCCTTTCTGCTCATGCTGGCGGTGGGCGGCGTGTTTGGCGCCAACGTAACAGTAGGCGGCGGGGGCGGCCGGGTGCTGGCCAACTCGCCCTATCAGATTACGGCCATCCTGATGGTGATGAGCTTGTTCGGCAGCTTCATCACCTCCTCCATGATGGGCACGCCGGTGTATCGTGATTTTGAGCACCGCACCCACTCGCTCTACTACACCACCCCCATTACTAAGTTGGGTTACCTCGGTGGGCGCTTTCTGGGCTCGTTCGTTGTAACGGTGGGCATTTTCCTGGGTGCGGCGCTGGGCCTGTGGCTGGCCACCTACTGGCCTACGATGCTGCCCGCTAAGCTGGGGCCGAACCACCTGGCCACGTACCTGCAGCCTTACCTGCTCATTGTCATTCCCAACCTGTTTCTGACGGGCGCTATTTTCTTCACGGGCGCTACGCTCTCACGCTCGGCGCTGGCCATTTACCTGGGTGGCGTGCTGTTTCTGGTGCTCTACTCTATAAGCGCTGGCCTACGGCAAAACCTTGATAACGAAACACTCAAGAACCTACTGGACCCGCTGGGTGCCAGCGCCATCGACCTGACCCAGCGTTACTGGACGGTAGCGGAGCGCAATACGCAGCTGCTCTCCTGGAACACCTACATGGTGCAAAACCGCCTGCTGTGGGTTGGCGCAGCCCTCCTGACCCTGGTGGCGTGTTATGTCTTTTTCCAGTTTTCCTTCGCTAACAAAGGAGCTTCCGGCTCGCGGCCCAAAGCGGCGCTGGGAGTGGCAGCCCGGCCTACGTCACTGCAGCTGCCCTTTGTAACGCCGCGTTTTACCCCTAGCCTGGCCTGGGCCCAATTGGGGCGTTTGCTCCGGCTGGAGTTTTTCAGCACCATCCGCAGCGTGTACTTCATTGGTATTCTGGGGGCTGGGCTGCTGTTCCTGCTGATTTCGGGCTTGCAGGTGGGCAAGATTTATGGTACCAATACCTACCCGGTTACGCCGGTGGTGGTGCAGCTGCTGGTAGGTACGTTTGCCTTGTTCCAGCTCATTATCATCACGTTTTACTCCGGTGAGCTGGTGTGGCGCGAACGGGACTCAAACGTTCATCAGATTTACGATGCCATGCCCATGCCCAGCTGGGTACCATTCGTGGCCAAGCTGGGGGCTCTGATGCTGATTCAGGTGCTGCTGCTGGCCTTGGTGATGCTCTGCGGAATCTTGCTGCAAACCGGCATGGGCTACTTCCGCTATGAGCTGGATGTGTACGTGAAGTATCTGTTCGGCTTCCAGCTCATTGATATGCTCTTGCTGTGCGTGCTGGCCATGCTGGTGCAGGTGCTCGTGAACAACAAGTTCATGGGGCACTTCATCATGATTCTATACTACCTGTTCAACATCTTTAAAGGGCAGCTAGGCCTGGAGCACAACCTGTATAGCTACAACTCTGACCCCGGCGTGCAGTACTCGGCCATGAATGGCTTCGGCCACTTTGTGCTGCCCTACTTCACCTTTAAACTGTATTGGGCGGCATTTGCGGTGTTGCTGGCGCTGGCCAGCAGCCTGCTGTGGCCCAGAGGCACCGAAACCCGCTTTTCGTGGCGCTGGCAGCAGCTGAAATCCAGCTTCTCGCCGGGCTTGCGCGTGCTGGCGGGCGTGGCACTGCTGGCGTTTGCAGGCCTGGGGGCCTTCATCTTCTATAATACCAACGTGCTGAACACGTACAGCACCACTGCCCAACAGCAGAAGCTGCAGGCAGGCTACGAAAAAACCTATAAGCGCTACGCCAAACGGCCGCAGCCCCGCGTGGTGGCGGTAAACCTGAATGTGGACATGTTCCCGGCAGAGCGCGACATTCGGTACCGCGGCTCCTACTGGCTGCTCAACCGCAGCGGCCAGCCCATTGACTCGGTGCAGATTCTCAGCGACGGTAAGGCTGATATTAAGCAACTCACGTTGGCGCGCCCCGGCAAAGAGGTGCTTCATGATAAACTAGACGAACTGGACTTCCGGATTGTGCGCCTAACTCAGCCCCTGCAACCCGGCGACTCCGTGCAGTTGAACTTCGACCTGGCCTACACCAACCCCGGCTTCCAGAACAGTGGCTCCAACACCAGCGTGGTGTACAATGGCACCTTCGTCAACAACTTTCAGCTGCCGCGCATCGGCTACCAGGAGGCCTACGAGCTCGGCGACGATGATGTGCGCAAAGAGCAGGGCCTGCAGCCCAAGCCGCGCATGGCCTCCGTGAACGACTCCGCGGCCCGCATGCGCAACTACATCAGCAGCGACGGCGACTGGATTCGGTTTGAAGCTACGCTCAGCACCTCCCCCGACCAGATTGCCATTGCCCCTGGCTACCTGCAGAACGAGTGGACCAAAGATGGCCGCCGCTACTTCCAGTATAAAATGGACGCGCCCATCCTCAACTTCTACTCCTTCCAGTCGGCCCGCTACCAGGTGTACAAAGACCACTGGAACAACATACCCATTGAGATTTACTACCAGCCCGGCCACGAGTACAACCTCAAGCGCATGGCCACGGGCGTAAAAAAGGCTCTGGAGTACTACACGGCTAACTTTGGCCCCTACCAGCACCGGCAAGTGCGCATTCTGGAGTTTCCCGGCTACAATAGCTTCGCGCAGAGCTTCCCCAACACCATTCCGTTCTCAGAAAGCATCGGTTTTGTGGCCCACGTAGATTCTCTGGACCCTGAGGACATTGACTACCCGCTCTACGTAACGGCTCACGAGGTGGCTCACCAGTGGTTTGGCCATCAGATTGTGAGCGGCAACGTGCAGGGCGGTACGCTCATGTCGGAAACCCTGAGCCAGTACGGCGCCCTGATGGTGATGAAGCACATTTACGGCGAGGAGAAAATGAAGCGTTTCCTCAAATTTGAGCTAAACTCCTACCTCTCGGGCCGTGCCACGGAGCGCAAGAAGGAGGTGCCGCTGTACCTGGTAGAAAACCAGCCCTACATCCATTACCGCAAGGGCTCCCTCGTGATGTATGCGCTCCAGGATTACCTGGGCGAGGCCGCCGTAAATAGCGCCCTCAAGGAGTACCACGACAAGGTGGCCTACCAGCACCCGCCCTTTACTAACTCAGTGGAATTTCTGGATGTGATGCGCAAGCACACCCCCGACTCGCTGCAATACGTGGTGACAGACCTGTTTGAGCGCATCACGCTCTATGAGAACAAGGTTGACTCGGCCACTTACCGCAAGCTCCCGAATGGGCAGTATCGCGTGCAGTTCACCGTAGATACCAAGAAGCTTTACGCCGACTCCCTGGGCAACGAAACTGCCGACCTTAAAGCCCGCGACTTTATTGATGTGGGCGTAATGGGCCGCAAAAAAATAAAGGGCGAGTGGCAGGATGTCCCGCTAATGGTACAAAAGCGCCGCCTGTTACCCGGCCGAAACCGCCTGGAATTCACCGTGCCCGAGAAGCCAGACCGCGTTGGCATCGACCCCTACAACAAGCTCATTGACCGCAACCCCAACGATAACGTGAAGGCGCCGGAGGAGAAGAAAGGGTAAGTAAGTGGAGCGGCCCAGGCGTTCCGGCAATCAGCCACAAGCGCGTTATGCTTTCCCCTTGCCCAGCATGGCGGGCCTATTGCCAACAAAAGTTCTTGCGCTGCACACCGTATACACAAGCCCAGCCGTTACTGGCTGGGCTTTTTTACGAAAGCAGAGCCAAGTATAGCTTTACTACCTTTAAGCCAGAAAGCTTTGCCAGCCCAAGCCGCTAAAGTTGGCCCGGATTCTGCAAAGGGCCCTTCAGACACTGCTTTTTTCGCTATTCCGTTAGTTTTCTTTTGCACATGAAACGCATCGTTTTCTTCGCCGCCGCTCTGCTGGCTTTTTCTACCGCACAGGCGCAGACTTCGCCCGGTAAGGTTAAAACTAAAATCAAGACTGCTAACGGCACAGAAGTAAAGACCAAATCAGAAGCCGTGGCCGAGCCAGTTACGCTGAATGGCCCCATCAAGCGCGTAGAAACGCTTTCCGGTATTGATATTTTCCCGACCTCTGATGGGCAGCGCATTATGCTCAGCTTCACGCAGCAGTTCACTGTGCCTGGTACGCTGGTGATGACCAATTACAAGAAAGTACCCGTGTACACTACGGCCCTCGATCCGCAGAACAACACCGGTGCTCCCGTTGATTTGGGCCGTATTCCGGCGGGCTCCTACTTGGTTGAGGCCAAAACCGGCAACTATGTGTACTGGAAGAAGGTCAACATTAAATACCCCTCTCAGGCGGCTTCTAAAAAGCGCCGCTAGGCCACTCGTGGCACCTTCTGCAGCTCCGAAATCGTTCTGGTTTCGGAGCTTTGCTTTATTGACCGCGGCCTGAGTGGCCTAGGGCACATTTCAGAATCATGCGTTACTCCTGCTTAATGAAAGTATTACAGTTTTTCCGGGCTGCCCCGTTTCTGCTAGTGCTGGGGGCTTTGCTGGCCTTTGCCGGCCCCAAGCTGAAGAAAACAGCCGTCACCAAAAATATTTCAGTGGGTGTGCCCGAGGGGTTTCAGCCCCTGCCCGATGATGGTATTGCCGCCAAGTACCCCTCCCCACGTAAACCGCTGGCCGTATTCAGCAACCCCAATGGCCGCGTGGACCTTAGCGTAGCGCAAAAGCCCACCACCTTCAGCAACCGAGATTATGCCCTGCTGCTGAAAGTATACAAAGCCAGCATTCAGAACATGTACTCCAAAGTGGAGTTTCTGCAGGAAGACATCCGCACGATTAATAAGCGTGACTTTATCATGCTGGAGTTTGTGTCGACGGTAACCGATAACCGCCGCGGCGGCAACCTGGCGCCCATCCGGAAGTATCAGCTGGTGCAGTACGCCATTGAGGGCGACCAGCTGTTTATATTCACGTTTGATGCCCCGGCGGAGGAGCAGCGCCAGTGGCAGCCCATTGCCCAGGAGGTAATGGCCAGCATCAACATGAAGTAATAGGGTGGTGAGGTGATCAGGTAAGTAGTAATGAGGTGATGAAGTGGTAACCGCTTTGCACACTATGCGCTGGCCTAGCAGCCTGCTATTCCTCCTCACTATTCACCTCCTATCTTCATCAATTAACTCTCAACAGCCATGACCCTTTCTCTTTATTCTGACGAGCAGTACATGCGAGAGGCGCTCAAGCAGGCCCGGTATGCGTTCGAGGAGGAAGAAATTCCCATTGGTGCCGTAGTCGTGATGGACCGGCAAATCATTGCGCGGGCTTACAACCAAACGGAGAAGCTGCGCGACGTAACGGCTCACGCCGAAATGCTGGCTCTCACCTCTGCTGCCAACCATCTCGGCAACAAATACCTGCAAGAGTGCACGCTTTACGTTACGGTAGAGCCCTGCGTGATGTGCGCGGGCGCTACTGCCTGGGCTCAAGTGAAGCGCGTAGTGTATGGCGCCTCCGAGCCCAAGTTTGGCTTCCGCCGCCACGGCAACCTGCTGCACCCCAAATCAGAACTGGTTACGGGTATTCTGGCCGATGAGAGTGGAGCGCTCATGCAAGATTTCTTTGCCCGGAAGCGGAGGTAACCAGTAATCGGCTACTTTTGGCCGCGTTCGTAACCCTAAGCAGGTTGCAGCGGTTATATCCTGACGCCCGGTCACCACTTCTTCGGGAGTGCTAGGCCAGGCAACAGAAGTTGTCTCTCATTCCACCTCAAAAACACATTCCAATCATGGCTTTCGAACTGCCCCAACTGCCCTACGCTTACAATGCTCTGGAGCCGCATATTGATGCGCAGACGATGGAAATTCACCATACCAAGCACCACCAGGCCTACGTAACTAACCTCAACAATGCCATTGCCGGCACTGAGCTGGAAGGTAAGTCACTGGAGGAGCTGATGCACAACATTGCGGCCGCTCCGGCTGCGGTGCGCAACAACGGTGGTGGCCACTGGAACCACTCCCTGTTCTGGACCATCCTGGGTCCCAACGGTGGCGGTGAGCCCACGGGCGCCATTGGCGAAGCCATCACGAAGGCTTTCGGCAGCTACGAGAAGTTCAAGGAAGAATTCACTAAGGCGGCTACTACCCGCTTCGGCTCGGGTTGGGCATGGCTCTGCAAGCAGGCCGATGGCTCGGTGCAAATCTGCTCTACGCCTAACCAGGACAACCCCCTCATGCCCGACACCGGCTGCAAAGGCACGCCCGTACTAGGCCTCGATGTGTGGGAGCACGCCTACTACCTCAAGTATCAGAACCGCCGCCCCGACTACATTGCGGCCTTCTATAACGCCATCAACTGGGAAGAAGTAAACCGCCGCTTCGCTGAAGCCAGCTAGTCGTTAGCTCCTTCAATTCTTTTGAAAAGCCCTTTTGCCTAGTGCAGAAGGGCTTTTTGTTTGTCTAGGTCTTCGCTTAAAAACTTGGCCATATGGCTAGGCCACTCCGGGCCGGCACCCACTGGCCTACGCACTTAGGCGGGAAAGATTTCTTGTATCTTTAGGTTCTAAATTCTGTCCCCCCACTTTTCCATCCGCATGTACATGAGTACGAAGCTGCGTCTCATTATTCTGAGCTTTTTACAGTTTTTTATCTGGGGCTCGTGGCTGATAACCATCGGCGCGTACTGGTTTCAGACCAAGCAGTGGTCGGGGGCTCAGTTTGGAGCTATCTTCTCCACCATGGGTATTGCTTCCATCTTTATGCCCTCCCTCATGGGTATTGTGGCCGATAAGTGGGTAAATGCCGAAAAGCTCTACGGGATACTACATATTCTGGGTGGTGTGGTTCTCTTTACCATCCCGATGGTGGCCGATCCTAGCATGTTCTTTTGGGTGATACTCCTGAACATGATTTTCTATATGCCCACGCTGGCGCTTTCCATTGCCGTATCCTACTCAGTACTGAAGCGGGAAGGCGCCGATGTAGTGAAAGATTACCCACCTATCCGGGTGTGGGGTACCATTGGCTTCATTGTAGCCATGTGGACGGTGAGCCTCCTGGGCTTTGAGAAATCGGCCAACCAATTTTATGTGGCGGCCGGCGCAGCCATTCTGCTAGGCCTATACTCGTTTACCCTACCCAAGTGTCCACCGCCCTCCAAGGATACCCCCAGTCGCTCGTTGATTGATGCGCTGGGCCTGAAGTCGTTTGCGCTGTTGCGCGACACCAAGATGCTTACCTTCTTCCTGTTTGCGTTGCTGCTAGGAGCTGCCCTGCAGCTCACCAATGCCTACGGCGACACTTTCCTGCACGACTTCGACAAAGTGCCGGCTTACCAGAACACGCTGGCCGTGCGATATCCGGCCATTATCATGTCTATCTCGCAAATTTCGGAAACGCTCTTTATCTTGGCTATTCCGTTTTTCCTGCGCCGCTTTGGCATCAAGCAAGTGATGTTCTTCAGCATGATTGCCTGGGTGCTGCGCTTCGGTCTGTTCGCCTTCGGTGACCCAGGCACGGGCCTCTGGATGATTATCCTGTCCTGCATCGTGTACGGCATGGCCTTTGACTTCTTTAACATCTCGGGCTCTCTGTTTGTCGAAACCCAGACGTCGGCCTCTATTCGGGCCAGCGCGCAGGGCTTGTTCATGATGATGACCAACGGCTTTGGTGCAGTGCTAGGCAGCTCCGTGAGTGGCCTAGTAATCCAGAATTACTTCACCGCCGCCGATGGTGTAACCAAAGACTGGCACAGCATCTGGCTGACGTTTGCGGCTTATGCTCTGGTTATTGCGGTGCTGTTTATTATCCTCTTCAAACACAAGCACAACCCACAAGAGCTAGCAGACGCCGAGCCATCGGAGCAGCTCTTGTCGGTAGAGCAAGCGTAATCCGCCTTTCTACTCAGCGAGCCTACCTGCGCCGCCCACTCCGCCAAGATGGTGGGGCGGGCGGCGCAGCCGTTTTTCTCCTTTTCTTCGAGGAAGTATGACCTCAACATAACCCGCTACTCTCTCGCCCCGCCCCCTCGTCTGGACCGGCTAGGTTGATACTTCCAGACTTCCAGCTATTTTCTGCCGGTCCGGTAGCTTGGTTCCATAATAACTTTGGCGTGCTGCCGCGCAAGCTCATCCCAGCTTGACAGGGCTGCTGCGTGCACCAATGCCTTAGCTGCTATTTACAACCGCAAAGAGCCAAAATTTGCCATAAGCAAAAAGCCTACATACATCGGCTGCGATACACATGGCTAGGCTGTTTAGTATAAAACAGGTATAAACCTGGCACAAAATCAGTATAAACAAAAAGCCGCCCTGCTACATGCAGGGCGGCTTTTTGCGCAATATAACCAGCTATTTCGATTAGAACTGCTCGTCGGCTGAGAAGAAGAAATCTCCTTCAATCTGAGCATTTTCATCAGAGTCAGAACCGTGTACGGCGTTAGCCTCAATGCTTTTGGCGTATTTCTTACGGATGGTGCCTTCAGCAGCTTGAGCTGGGTTGGTAGCGCCAATCAGGGTGCGGAAGTCAGCAACGGCGTTGTCCTTCTCCAGAATAGCCGCTACAATGGGGCCCGAAGACATGTACTTCACTAGGTCGCCGTAGAAGGGGCGCTCAGCGTGTACCTCGTAGAATTTGCCAGCACGCTCAGGAGTCAGACGTACTTTTTTCAGCGATACGATGCGGAAACCACCCTCTTCGATCATGCTCAGGATACCACCAATGTGGTTTTCCTGGGTAGCGTCGGGCTTAATCATCGTGAACGTGCGGTTGGTGGCCATATGAAAGGGCTAAAGTTTGGGGTTGAAAGTAAATCGGGTGAGGTTGCAGAACGTAAAGTTTGCGGCCGCAAAAGTAGCCGTTTTATTTGGTGTGATGAAGCTCAGATAGATTTCGCCGGGGTCTGGCCCACTTCCCCTCAGGCAAGCCGCTTGCGAACCACTCCTGATTATTGAACCTTATGGCGGCGCTACTGCTTCTGCATTTTGTGCAGAAGGTACTGCTGGCCCTCCTGGGCCAGGCAGCTTCGGAGTTAACGGCCAGCTAAATGCACCAATCTGAGGCTGGTTTTGTTGATACCCAGATTATTTCCGACTTTTGCCGTCTTTGTACGCGGCCTAACCGACCGAATTTCAGTCACCTACCCCGTAGGCAATGTCCACAATATCTGAACTGAAGGAGCTGCTAGCGCAGCCCCGGCAGATTTTCATCACCACACACCACAAGCCCGACGCCGACGCGCTGGGCTCCTCCCTCGGCCTGGCGGGCTACCTTCGCAAGAAAGGTCACTCCGTTACGGTTGTCACGCCCTCTGATTATCCGAGCTTTCTGGCCTGGATGCCCGGCAACGACGACGTAGTGGTGTACGAACCGCGCCGAAACGATGCGCAGGTGCGTGAAATCATTGGCACGGCCGAAGTGCTTTTTTGTCTTGACTTCTCCTGCCTGGGCCGCATCAGCGAGCTGGGCGAGTACGTCCGGCAGGCACCTGGTACCAAAGTGCTCATCGACCACCACCAAGAGCCTGAGGCCTTTGCCGACCTTGATTATTCCAACTCCAAAGCAGCAGCCACGGCCGAGCTGGTATTTGAGGTAATCCGGGACCTGGGCGACCAGGACCTCATTGACACCGGTATTGGCGAATGCCTGTACGCGGGTATCATGACGGATACGGGCTCGTTCCGCCACCCCAGCACCTCGCGCAATGTGCACCTCATTATTGCCGAGCTGCTCAACGCCGGCATTAACCTATCTGACGTACACCGCCGCATCTATGACTCCCACTCTGAGGAGCGGTTGCGCTTCCTGGGCTTCGTGCTGAAGGATAAGCTAGTGGTACTGCGTGAGTACAATACTGCCTACATTGCTATTACGGCCGATGAGCTGCGTCAGTACCACTCTAAAACCGGCGATACCGAAGGGTTAGTGAACTTTGCCCTTAGCATTGAGGGTATTGTATTTGCGGCCGTATTCATTGACCGCGGCCAGGCCATCAAAATCTCTTTCCGCTCCGTCGGCGACTTCTCCGTGAGTGAGTTTTCGCGCCGTCACTTTGATGGTGGTGGCCATCATAACGCGGCGGGCGGCATCAGCCATACTCCCCTAAATAATACGGTAGAGCGCTTTTTGGGCCTCTTGCCGCAATACCAGACTGATCTGGTTACAGCTCCATTGGCGGTGGTACCGCCAACGGCATAATTCGGCGTAACTTGGCCGCATAGTTTGTCTAACCCCCTAACCCCTTTCATGCTCTTCCAACGCAACTTTCTGAGCCTGGCCCTTGCTGCCGGTGTTCTGGGCCTCGCTTCCTGCAACAAGGGCGGTGGCGACTTCGCCAAAACCAAGTCGGGCATCGAGTACAAAGTATTCAAAAACGAAGGTGGCAAATACGACTCCCGCGACATCAATGCGGAAGGTGATGCTACCTATAAAGACCGGATTGGCAAGATCATGGCCCTGCACGTGGAGTACCGCACCGGCAAAGACTCGGTGCTGTTCAACTCGCGCAAGCAGCAGATGGGTTTTCCAGTACGCGTACCGCTTGACTCCGTACGGAAAGCCCAAAAGGGTGGCCTGGAGGAAGCAATTTCCCTGTTGCAGCCCGGCGACTCCGCCGTGTTCCGCTTCAACGTTGATACCATCTTCGCTAAGTCGTTCCGCCAGCCGGTGCCGCCTTTCATGAAGAAGGCCGGTAAGACCATGACCATGTTCGTGAAAGTGGATAAGATCCAGACTCGCGATGAGGCTATGGCCGACGTGCAGAAAATGCAGGTAGAGCAGCAGCAGAAAATGCAGATGTACGCCAAGCAGCAGCTCAAGAAAGACGATGTATTGCTGCAGGACTACATCAAGAAGAATAACCTGAAGGCCCAGAAAGACACTTCAGGCGTATACTACGTAGTAACGCAGCCAGGCACGGGCGCTAAGCCTAAGGCTGGCCAGATTGTATCGGTGCAGTACAAAGGCACCTTGCTAGATGGTAAAGAGTTTGACTCTTCAGCCAAAGGCAACGGTGGCCGCCCAATTGAATTCCCCATTGGCGTAGGCCAGGTGATTCCGGGCTGGGACCGCGCAATTCCCCTCTTAAACAAGGGCTCGAAAGCGACCATTCTTATTCCTTCGTCGTTGGCCTACGGGCAGCGCGGCGCGGGTGCCAACATTCCGGCCGATGCCGTTCTGCGTTTCGATGTGGAGCTGGTAGACGTAAAAAATGCCCCGGCTCAGGCGGCAGGTCAGCCCAGCCAGGCAGACATCCAGCGCCAGATTGAGCAGATGCAGCAAATGCAGCAGCAGCAGCAAGGCCGGTAACCCACGGATCGGTTTTGACAATACCCCCGGTCCGGTGCAACCGGGCCGGGGGTTTTTGTATCTCCACTTTGACAGCCTTTTTCACCATGCGCAAGCACCTATTGTTTTCTGCTTTTCGGCCTGCTTTGCTGCTGGTCTTGTTCTTCTCGCTAACGGCTCCCATGCTGTCTTCCTGCATGAAGAGCAACGATCCGGCCCTAGACACTACTGACTACTCCGCGCGCGACGAAGAGATTTTAAAGTCTTACATCGCCGCCAACAACCTAACGGCTCAACGCCAAGCCTCGGGTTTGTATGTGGTTATGACTACACCTGGCACAGGTGCACTACCAACCAAAGGTCAAACCGTTTCAGTGCTTTACACAGGCACTACCCTCGATGGAAAGGTGTTTGACTCTACAACTAATCGCAACAACGCGCCCTTCAGCTTCAAGATTGGTCAGGGTGAAGTAATTCGGGGGTGGGATGAAGGCATTGCCCTCCTCAATAAGGGCGCCAAGGCTACCCTGCTTATCCCCTCCGGCCTGGCTTACGGCGCCTACGGTGTTGGCCCTATTGCGCCCAATACGGTATTGCGCTTTGATGTAGAGCTGGTGGATATTAAGTAATTTCAGGACGGCGAACTGGTTTTTGGTCTCGCTCATATTTTCTGCTTCACCCCATGCGTAACGTATTTTCCCTGACTCGTTCCACCCTATTGCTCCGTTTGGCTGCCCTGCTATTGGTTGCCGCGCCGGTTCTTTCAGCCTGCGATTCTAAAGGCAGCATTGCCAAACAAACTGAAAAGTTACTTGAGCAGCAAAAGGCAGCTGACGAGGCCAGCATCCAGGCTTACCTGACCCGTCATAACATCACCGGTTCCTCTTACACACGTACTTCTACCGGGCTTTATCTGATTAACGTGAAGGAAGGTCCTGCCTCGAACGCACTGATCAAGGCCGGTCAGAAAGTCACCACTGTGTATGTGGGCAAGTTTATTGGTGAAGCCAATGATGGAGTAGAATTTGATAACTCCAGCAACAACCGCACTGCATGTGGCTGCTTAAATTTCACCGCGGGTGCAAATAGCGTTATTCAGGGCTGGGAGGAGGCTGTACTACTGATGCGGAAAGGTGACCGTAAACTGTTACTCGTTCCCTCAAATTTAGCGTACGGCTCTGCCGGGAGTGGGACCAGTATACCGCCAAACACGCCTTTGCTGTTTGACCTGGAAATAACCGACGTTAAATAAGCCCGTTACATGGCCTACCTTCCTCGCCACTGGTACTTGCGCCTCACGCTGCTCTTGGGAGCAGCGGCAGCCGTGAGCCCAGTGTTAGGCCAGCAGTCACTACCTACCACACCAGCTCAGGCGCCCACCGACAGCCTACTGGCCCGGGCTACGCAAACCCAATCGGGGCTGCGCTATACGGTACGGCAGCCGGGTACCGGTCCCACGGCCCGAGCCGGGGATAAGGTTACGGTGCACTACACAGGCTTTCTGCCTGATGGTCACGTCTTTGATGCCTCAGTGAAACAAGGAGGCCCGCTGAAAATCAGGGTTGGCCGCGGAGAAGTAATCAAGGGCTGGGATGAGGCTTTGCAGCTGCTACCAGAAGGTAGCCGAGCCCGCATCTGGGTTCCGGCCCGACTGGCCTACGCGGCGAAAGGGGTCAGGGACCCCGATGACGACCGCCGCTACCTAATACCTCCCCAAACAGATCTGGTATTTGAAGTAGAAATTCTGAAGGTTAAATAGCCTTCTACGTATTGGCCCCGTTGATCTGTGTTACGCAGACGGCGGGGCCAAGCTTTGCACACCCTACGAGACCTAGAGCTAGAGCTCCTGCGCCTTTGCTCGATTACTTTTTTGCATTGCAACAGGCATTTCTGAATGCCTGTTGCCTTATTTACTTTCTATGCTTTCCTTCTCACGTATGCGCACTGCCTGGCCTGCCCTGCTGGGTTTGGCGGCGCTGATGTCCTTCCAGGGCGACCCAAATAGCTTTAACCGACTCCGCTCCGGCGTTGAGTACCGCATCTATCACCGTGAAAACGGTAAGTACGTGCGGCGGGCGGCCCAGGCCCCTACCGGCGACCCTACCTATGCCAGCCGCATTGGGCAAATCATTAGCCTGCACATGGAGTTTCGTACCGGCAAAGACTCGGTACTCATGAGCTCCCGCCAACAGCCAGGGGGGCAGCCCGCCAGAGTACCGCTTGATACGGTGCGCCGCGCCCAGCTGGGTGGTATTGAGGAGGCCGTAGCCCTGTTGCAACCCGGCGACTCCGCCGTGTTTCGCTTTAACGCCGATACCGTATTTGCGAAGTCTTTCCGCCAGCCGGTGCCGCCCTTCATCCGGAAGGCTGGCAACACCCTGGTGGTGCTAGCCAAAGTAGATAAGATTCAGACCCAGGAAGCGGCTATGCAGGAGGCGCAGGAGATGATGCGCCAGGCCCAGGAAAAGCAAAAGCAACAGGCCGCGGAACTGCTGATAAAAGAAGACGCCCGCATTCAGGCCTACCTCAAGCAGAACAAGCTGAAAGGGGTGAAAGCGCCGGGCGGTGTGTACTACGTCATCACGAAGCCCAGCACGGGTGCGAAGCCCCAGCCTGGCCAAACGGTAGCGGTGCTATATAAAGGCATGCTGCTAGACGGTAAGGTCTTTGATTCATCGGAGCGGAATGGCAACCAGCCCATTGAGTTTCCGCTCGGCCAGGGCCGGGTTATTCCGGGTTGGGACCAGGGAATTGCTCTCCTCAATAAAGGCAGCAAAGCGGTGCTCCTTATCCCTTCTTCCCTGGCCTACGGCCCCCGCGGAGCAGGCGGCGACATACCACCCAACGCTATTCTGCGCTTTGATGTGGAGCTGGTAAACGTTAAATAACAGTGAGCCTGCCAACTAAAAAGCCCTGCTGAGTATGCCTCAGCAGGGCTTTTTAGTTGGCAGTATAGCTTCTTTACAGCTCTGCCAGCACCTCCGAAAGGACGGACAGGGAGCGGACGTCGCCGAGGCGCTCTACGTGCAGCTGGTAGTAGCGAATGAGCACACCCAGCAGTTCCCGCCGTACGCGGCCGTTCGGGATTTCAGCGGTGGCGGGGGCACGGAGTAAGGCGTCAAAGTACTGCTCAAACTCCTGGAAGTGCAGTACCGTGGGGCCATGCCCGGTAATGGAGCCGGGCACCTCGGCTCCGAAAGCCACCTGCGAGGTAATTTGCTCCCCGGTTTCGGGCCCGAACCCTAAGTACTGGCTGAGTTGCAGCAGGAATACCAGCGCGAAGTTCTCAAACCCCTCCTCCTGCCGGTCGAAGGCCAGAATGGAATCATGCAGAAAGCTGAAGAGTGGCTCGTTTTCTTCTTCCTCCAGCAGCACGCGGCTCACTACCTCCGAGAGAAACAGAGCAATGCTGCTCTTGCGCACGTCGTAGGGCAGCGTCCGGAAGGGCTCGGCGCACCGGTACTCTGAGAGGCGCGTAATGCCGCCCTGCCGAGAGGTGTAGGCCACCAGATCAAGCATGGTGAAAGGCTGAAAGAGCGCAATGCGGCCCGGCGGTTTGGCCTTACGCACACCGTTCACGAGGTAGCTCTGCAGCCCCAACCGCTCCGTATAGATGCGGGCGATGATGCTGGTTTCGCGGTAACGGATGAAGTTGAGAACTATACCGCGGGTCTTGATTAGCATGTGGTAAAGGACTGAAGGTACGTCGTCTTTAGTACGGAAAAGCGGGCGGAGCAGCCACACTGACTCGCTACTGGCCTAGAGAGTAGGAACAAGCGGCGCTACCCCACCCGTTCCCCGAAAACAGCTCGTAGGCCACTATAAGGCAGCCAACCTACTTTTCTACCACGGCTACTTTGCTGATGCAGCCGTTCTTGCCATCGGCATCTGAGGAGAGAACCAGGTACACACCCGACTGCACCTTGCGGCCGTTGTAGTCGGTTAGATTCCAGACCAGGGTGCCCCCGCTGGCGCGGGTTTGGTACACCAGCTTGCCCGTCACGTCCGTGATTTTAACCTGCGCGTTGTTGGCCAGGCCCGAGATACCGACCTGCCCGGTTAAATTGGTGCGCACCGGGTTCGGCGACACTTTGGCGCAGCTGGGTTTACCCTCCGTGACGGTAGCCGAGCCGCGGTAGGCCACTACGCCGGCATCGGTGGCCACGAAGACCTCGCCGGTTTTATCGTTTACCTCCACATCCACCACGCGGTCGGAGGGTAAGGGGCTGTTGGCGGTGGTGAAATGCTCCAGGGCCTCGGTGGCATCCTCGTTAAACAGCCACAGGCCCCGGTCGGTGGCAAACCACTTGCGGTTGCCGCCATCCACGGCAATGGCGCGCACGGCTTCATCACGCAGGGCCGCAAACCCGGTACCCTCGCCCCGCCGAACGAACGGCGTTTGGAAGACTAAGCCACTGCTGGGGTCGAAGGCGGAGATGGGGTCATTAAAAACGGCGGGTCCTTTAATGGTAGCCACCCAAATATCACCACGCCGGTCTTTCACTACGTCGTAAATTTCTCCGGAGGGTAGTCCGTCACTCTCCAAGAAGGAGCGCGTGGTACGAGTTTCGAGGTTGTAGGCCACTATGCCCAGGGTGGTACCGGTAGGAGCCCGCGCCCTCGACAACCACACGCCCCCCACGTCATCAAATGCGATGCGCTCCAGGTTTTCGCTGCCACTGAAGTAGGGCACAGTAGCCCAGGTGCTAACTGCGGGGTCAAACACAAACAGGCCCGAGAGGCCTACCAACTGATGGCGGTTCACCACCCACACCTTGCCATCGGGGGCGGTGGCCACGTCGGTCACGCGGGTGTACGAAGGATCAGCAATGGTACTGCGCAATGGGTTGGGCAGGCCCGCAGTGGGGTTAAACAGCCGGAAATTACCGGGGCCCTTCCATTCCAGCAGTCCGTTGCCGTAGCTGGCCACATACAGCGTACCATCGGGGGTACGGGTGCCGCGAACCGGGTCAAGCAGGTTGGGGTACTGAGCCCCTGTAAGCGTTGCGGAGCTGATGTTGGTCCACTGCCCCTGAGTGTACTCATAAAAACCCAGCTGACTGCGCTCCTGCAGGTATCGGTCGCCGTAGGCACCACTGAAAATATCTACCGTATTGGTACGAGCGTCGGCCAGCACGCTATACGACTTGGTACTGGCGGGGGCGTTGGTGATGAACTGCTCGGCTTGTTGGCCATCGGCTGACACTCGCAGAAGCCCATTGGCAAAGTCGGCGAGGTAATAGCGGCCATCTTTCGCGCGCAAAGCCGCCCGTGGGTTTTGGAGTAGCGCCGGGCGTAGCGTGGTGGTTACAACGCCGGTAGCCGGATTTAGCACCACTACCTTCTGGTTATCCGTTACCAGCAACCCAGCCCGTGAGGAAGCCAGCTGCCGAAACTCAACCGCAGTTACTCCCGCTACGGGCCGCCACCCCTGTGCCGGCTGGCTGGGGTTATAGCCATAAAGCTGGTCGCCGTTTATGCCCAGGTACACTACGCCGTTGTGGGTGCCCAGGGTCCGGAAAGGGCTACCGGCGCGCGGGGCAAAATCAGTAACCCAAACGCGGTAGTCGAGTAGGTTGTCGGTGAGGCGGGCCCGCAGCACCCCGGCCGAGGTGGCGGCAACCAGCACGCCGTTGGCGGCAGCTGTGGAGTACACTTCCACAACCGTACCGCCTGGCCCAATATTGGTGTACGAGTCCCGAATTTCGAGCTTAACCAAATCAACCGCCACTATCCCGAAGCTGCACGCCAGGTAAGCCGTTTTGTTGTTGATGCTGATTTGGTTGATAGTTTTGGCTCCCGGCAGCTCCTTGCGGGCAATATCATTCAGGTTGAGAATGGCCCCATCAGACAAGCGCAGCAGATCAAGGTTACCAGAGCGGTAGGCCACTACTACCTGCTGAGTCACGGAATCGTAGGCCAGGGTACTCACCCCAACATCATGCAATCCGTCGCGGCGGGAGAGCAGCCGGGTAGTGGTTAGCTCCTTGTCAAAATAGAAGAAAGCATCTTCGGTAGCAACGTACACGCGGTTACCAACATCGGCCAGGGCCTTGGCCCGGTTAATGGGCAGATGCAGTTGCCAGTCGCCGAAGCCCGCCGTTGCCTGGCCTAGCGCTGCAGTAACTGTTATCAGCAAAAAGACCAGGCTGATTACTACCCGGTGCAGGCGTACTAGTAGAATCATGGGCAGGTAGTTGCGACCCGTAAAGAATCAGCAAGGTAACGACGCGCCGCCGCCTTTAGTGCAGGCAGCCAATTGGCTCCAATAGCAGGCTCCGCGCTGCGCTTGGCCACTTTTGCGCCGTGTGCTGCTGCACGCGCCGTGCACTGGCCTAGCGTACGGCGGCCTTGGCTACGGGCTCGGTGGTTTTCTCCTTCATGCCCTCCTGAAAGCAGTAGCGGCAGCGGGCTTCGTACGCGTCGGTTTCCCCCAGCAGAATCTTGTCTTCGGAAGCAGCAACCCGGAACGAGTAGGACGCAATTTCGCCGCAGCACACACAGATGGCGTGCACCTTGGTCACAAACTCAGCTACGGCCATAAGGGCCGGCATGGGCCCAAAGGGCTTGCCCAGAAAGTCCATATCCAGACCGGCCACAATTACGCGGGTGCCCTGGTTGGCCAGCTGCACGCACACCTCTACCAATGACTCATCAAAGAACTGGGCCTCATCAATGCCTACCACGTCGCAGCCACCGGCCAGCAGGAGCATTTCCTGGGCAATAGGCACCGGCGTAGAGCGGATGCTGTTGGCGTTGTGCGACACCACATCCTCCACGTGGTAACGGGTATCCAGCGCCGGCTTGAATATCTCTACCCGCTGACGGGCAATTTTTGCGCGGTTAAGACGGCGAATCAGTTCTTCAGTTTTACCCGAAAACATGGAGCCGCACACAACTTCAATCCAGCCCCGGCGAGCTACGCCCGGACCCGTACCAACGCGGGGTTCAATAAACACAGACTTGTCAGTTAGTAGTGGGCAAGCATCAGGAGCCTGACGCGTGCTTCATAACCTCTAAAGTACAGCTTTCAGCCGCTAGCCTCAAAGCCAACGGCGCCATTTTCCGGGGGCAGCGGGCAAGTAGCTTACCTAGTTGCGCTGCCAAGCCACTTGCCCTCAGCCTGATATCAACCGTCTGCGTGGCCTAGCTTTTCGGCAGCTAGTTCTAGGCCTGGTCGGGGAGGTACGTAACGTGGGGCAGCTGTACTGGCTCAGGCACGCGGCCTACCACGTTGCCGGCGGGCAGGCGCGTTTGGCAGGTGAGGCGCTCAGTGGGCAAGAGCCGGCCCAGGGCGCGGTAACGCAACTCTGCGTCGGAGGGCGGCGTTAGCAGGTCGGCTCCGCTGAGCACGTGCACCCGGCACGTAGTGCAACGGCCCTTGGCCCCGCAGGCGTGCATCCAGTCGTGGCCGGCGGCTTGTAATGCGGCCAGCAGCGTAGCGCCGGGCGGCACTAATACTGGGGCTGCGGGCAGATTTTGAACTGTTAGAGTGGGCATCTTTCCCTAAATTGCCCGTTGAATCAGGCTTTCAATGAACAACAAATATAGTCTCGCCAAGCGCGAACAATACGGGCGGCTGTTAGCGGCTCTACTCTGCGACCAGCACTTCGGAGCCCGCCCTACGGCCACGCTCGACGGCCCGGCCGTACTGCGCTTTACGCCCATTCGGCAGGTGAACCTGTTTGTGGTGCAACAGCTGCTAGGCCAGTGGATGGCGGAGATGGGTAACCTGCGGAGCCCCTACTTTGACTTTGAGGATGCCCAGGTGCGCCAGGCCCTTACACAATTCATGAATGTGCTCTCGCGGCGCATTAAGCTGAGCCGGCCCGTGTTTGAGCCCCTGCTGGCGCAAGCCATCTGCGACACGCTTCTAGGCTGCATTGATCCGGCTGCCATATTTGCGCAGAAGCTGCTGGGCGAGCAGGCTTCGGCTGCCCCAGCCACCCTCCGCGACACGCTCCGCTACCTGGATATGCACAAGTCTTTGTTCGCGGGCTTCCTCGATACGCTGCCGGCAGAAGATGTACAAGAGCGCGATTACCTACTGAGCCGCTTCCGTCTCTACGTGCAGTCACACCCCCAGGATCAGCAGGTGCTGGCTGCCGTTGTGCAAGAGTTCAACGAGCTGCTGCCGCTCTCCGAAGATGATTTGAACGAGGAGGCACCGCAGAGCCAAGACCCGGCACCTGCCCAGCCTGCCAGCGCCCCAGAGGCGCCAGCCGCTGCACCTGCTCCAACTCCACCTGTAGTGCAAGCTACCCCGCCAGCGCCGGAGCCCCAGCCAGCCCCGGTTGCGGAGCCTCGCTCAGCGCCGCAGAGTGCTGCTCCTACTGCCGTACCGCTCTATGCTAAGCTCCAAGCCGAGCAGTCCACAGCTCCTTCCCTAAGCGAGACCCTGCGCCAGGAGCGTACCGGGGCCGCTTCCTTAGCTGAAAAAGCCCCTAAAGTAGAAACGCTGCGCGAGGCCATTTCCATCAACCAGCGCTTTAGCTTTATCAATGAGCTGTTTAATGGCGAAAACATGGAGTACCACTCGGTGATTCAACACCTGGATACCCTGCCCAACGCTGAATCGGCGAAGCGCTACGTGAATGAAAACCTGGCCGCTCAATACAACTGGTCGCGGAAGGAAGAGCACGTAAACAAGCTTTTGAAACTCATTGACCGTAAGTTTGCTTAAAACAGCTTAACAAGCGGCTCAGGCCCGCTTTATAAGCCCTTGCCGCTACGCGACAAGGGCTTTTTAGTGCTTCTGTTATTAGCCGTTTGGGGGCGAGACAGACCTAGCGCTGCTGCCGCGAGTAACAGGGGCAATACGGGCACTACGAACCGGGAAGCGCCCAATGGCCCCGTAAGAACTGCCACATACAGCACCAGCCCCAGCAGCAGCAACCGCTCCTGCAGTGGGTAAGCCCGGTTCAGGGCGAAACGTAGCGCCAATAGCAGCCGCCCGGCGTTAGCTAGTGCCACTGCCAGCAGCACTGCCAGCAACCCCAGCGGGAGCTGCCGCAAATAGTGGCCTACGCCGCTATACCCTTGCTGGCTAAACTGGCTCAGCAAGCCTGATTTGGGCTGTGGCAACCCGAAAAAGTACACTATGTCAAACCGGCCAGGGTCAAGAAAGAAATTCCCCATACCCTGCAAGTGCAATAGGGAGTAAGCCACCGCGTGGCGCTGCAGAGCCACCTGACTTTGCCGCTGAATATAGCGCTGCTGCGCTGCAAATGAAGGTTGGTGCTCAGCGGCGGCAATAGTGGTATCCAGAAACTGTTCGGCCGCCTCAGCGCCTTCCGTGTATTGCAACACGGCCCGCACATTGTAGCGCAGTAGGTTTATTTCAGCAATGCTGGAGAAGTGCCAGTACCCCGTGCGCTCTAGGTTGCGCCACTGCCAGGCGCCGGCCACCAACACAGGTATCAGGCCTAGCGCCAGCAGCCAGGGCCGTTTTTGCCGCCATGCGCTCCAGCAGCTCAGCAGCAGAAACACTAAGGCAAAGGGGTAAAAAACCGGCTTAATAAGTAAAGCAGCGGCAGCAGCTACCGCCGCCCCCATCCCATAGCTTACGCGGCCCGTTTTGCTGAACCCCAGCAGGCCCAGTGCCAACACTACCACGGCCGTTTGCAGCAGCAGCTCGCTCATTAGCACATTGGCGTAAATACCTTGCGCGGGAGCTGCCACCGTCAGCAGCAATACGGCGCCCCATTTTGCCCGGCTCCCTAGCACGCTATGCCGGGCCACCCACCGGAGCATCAGGCTTAGATTGAGGAAGCTCAGCAGGTTTTGCAGCACTAAGAGTACCACGGGCACCTGCTGCCCCGGCGCCCCCAGCAAGGCTAGCACGGCGGGATACCCGGGCGGCCGGATAGAATACTCCTGGGGCTGCAGGGGCAGCTGCGTTAAAGGCCTGGCATAAAGCACTCCTGCTTCACGCAAGTTACGGGCCGCCTCCAGGTACCGGTCTGAATCGGGAAATTGCGGGTGCTGGTGATAAAGCTGCCAGGCCAGAAACAGCACGTGCATGGCTGCTACCCCCGCCCACACCCAGGCTGGCACCCGGCTGCTGGGGTGCAAAGCGGCGGGGGCAGGAGCAACAAGGCGGTAGGCCGACGACGAAATCACGGCTCCAAGTACGCAGAAATGCCCCGGATTATGAACCGCGGGCAGCAGCACTTAGCGCACCGCAAAGGCCTAATAGCGTTCTAAATCCTGCTTGCGGTAGGCATCAATAGCCAACAGAATGAACAGCAGCGTGGTAAACGACCACAGCGAAGAGCCGCCGTAGCTGAAGAACGGCAGCGGAATACCTACTACCGGCGCCAGGCCTATCGTCATGCCGATATTAACGCAGAAGTGAAAGAAGATAATGCTGGCTACGCAGTATCCATACGTGCGCCCAAAAACCGATTTCTGGCGCTCTGCCACGTATAATATTCGCCCCAGCAAGGTCATAAACAGGATGATGACTACGGTGGTACCAACCCAGCCCCATTCTTCGCCAACGGTGCAGAAAATAAAGTCGGTGCTTTGCTCCGGCACGAAGTCGAACTTGGTTTGGGTGCCTTGCAGGAAGCCTTTGCCGGCAAAGCCCCCCGACCCGATGGCAATTTTAGACTGCGTTACGTTCCAGCCCACGCCCAGGGGGTCGGCGGAGGGGTTGATGAGCACCTCAATTCGCTTGCGCTGGTGGGCCTGGAGCACATTGTTGAAGAAGAAATCTACCCCAAACACCATTCCTACCACCACTGCCCACACTGATAAGGCCAGCACCAGATAATGCCGAAACACCTTGGTATTAAAGGCAAATACCAGCACCAGAATAGCGGTAAAGCTTCCTACCAGCCAAAGCTTAGGCACCAGCAATGAGAGGATAAGCACTACGCCCGCCGCCGCCAGAATGAGCAGTATCAACGGCGACATGCCTTCCCGGAAGTACGCCAGCAGAAAGGCCCCAAACACCAGGGCCTGGCCCGTTTCATTAGCGGCAATGATAAGCAGTGGCGGCAGCAGCGTGAGGCCAGCCAGTACCAGCTGGTCGCGGAAATTTTGCTGGCGTAGGTTGATACCCGCCATGTAGCGCGACACGGCCAGGGCCGTAATAAACTTGGCAAACTCGGCGGGCTGCAGGCGCACGGGCCCGAGCTCCAGCCACGAGCGGGAGCCAGCAATAGGCCTGGCAATGAAAGGCGTGACGATAAGCAGCAGAATCATGGCCCCGTAGAGCACAAAGGCAAAGGTGTCGTAGGCTTTGTAGTCGATAACTAGGAGCACCACAATCAGTACTACTGCCGTCCCGATCCAGAGGATTTGCTTGAACCAGTTAAACGCCATTAGCTCCTGGAAGCTCAGGTGGCTGAACGGGTTGGGCACATCGGGCGAGTAGCTGGCGGCGTATACGCTCACCCACCCCACTCCTACCATCAGCAGGTAAAGCAGAACCGTCACCCAGTCAATGCTACGCGAATATCTGGCGGGAGAAGTGGACATAGTTGGTTTGTTTTTCTGAACGTGAGCAGAAACCGGAGGTATTAGGCCAGGTAGTGGCCTATTTTCTCGCTCAGATCAACAATTAATGGTGTTTTACAAATCTTTCTGCCGGACCAGGAAGCCAACCTTCCCACCGCTTGCGCCAGGGGGCCACGTTGCCGCGCAGGTATTTTTCCATAACCAAGGCTGCCAGCGGAGCCGCGGAGCTACCACCAAAACCAGCATTTTCAATGAACACGGCAATAGCAATTTTAGGGTCTTCGGCCGGGGCAAAGGCGGCAAAGGTGGCGTGGTCGTCGCCGTGGGGGTTTTGCACGGTACCGGTTTTGCCGGCCACCGAAATGCCAACATCCAGCAGGCTGGCATTGCTGCCCGTACCGCCGCGGCCATCTACCACGCCCTGCATGCCCGGAATAATCTCATCAAAATGAATAGGGTCTACACCCACCGTATGGCGCACGGTATACTGGGGCAGTGGCCCGCCCTGCCCAATCCCCTTCACAAAGTGCGGAGTATAGTACCAGCCCCGGTTGGCAATGGTAGCCATGATGTTCGCCATCTGTAGGCCTGTAATACCAATCTCGCCCTGCCCAATGCTGAGCGAGTACACCGTGCGGTAGCTCCAGCGGTGGTAGCCGTTGCGCTTATCGTAAAACTCCGGTGAAGGAATCAGGCCCTTTTTCTCCTGCGACAAGTCTACGCCCAGCTTTTCACCCAAGCCAAACTGCATCACCTTACGCCGCCACTCTCCCAAGCCCAGGCGGGCATCTTCGAAACGATTGGTGGAACGCCCGCGCAGTACGGCGGCGCGCATTACCTGGTAGAAATAGGGGTTGCAGCTGTTTTTTATGGCAATGCCCACGTTACTGGGGTACTCGTGGCGGTGGGTGCAGCGCACCAGCCTCCAATTGCAGTCAAACCCTGTTTGCGGCGTTACTACGCCCATTTGCAAGGCCACCAGCTCATTCACGAGCTTAAAGGTGGAGCCCGGCGGGTAGGTAGCCATCAGGGGGCGGTTGAACAACGGGCGCTCAGGGTTATTGAGCAAATCCATGTACCGGTTGCCCATACCCTTGCCCGAGAGCGTGGAAGGATCAAACATGGGCGCCGACACAAACGCCAATATTTCGCCGGTTTTAGGATCAAGAGCTACTACTGAGCCGCGCTTGCCTGCCATAAGCTGCTCCGCGTAGGCCTGTAGGTCGGAGTCGATGCTCAGGTGCAGGTCTTGGCCCGCAATGGAAAGCGTATCGAACTCGCCGCCCCGGAAGGCGCCCTTTTCAATACCCCGCACATTTACCATACGGTACTGCACGCCCCGGCGGCCCATCAGCTGAGACTCATAAAAAGACTCTAGCCCCGTAATGCCCAGGAATTCGCCGGCCATGTACTTAGAGAATTTAGGCTTCTCCAGAAAGGCCGGGGTAATGGCTCCCACATAGCCCAGGGCGTGCGCCAGGTTCTTGGTGTTGTAAGAGCGAGCCATGCGGGCCTTAATGCTAAAACCCGGAAAGTCAATGAGGTTATCCTGGATGGCGGCCAGCTCAGGAGTGCTTAGGTTTTGCACCAGCGGCGAGGCCTTTACCCGGCTGTAAGCGCGCGCGGCCTTCATAGCTCCCCGCACTTCCTCAAGAGGTAGCTGCAGCAGCTCGCAGAAGCGAAGAGTATCGAGCTTCTTCACCTCACGCGGCACCACCATCAGGTCATACACCGGGGTGTTCTGCACCAGAATCTGGTCTTTGCGGTCATAGATGAGCCCCCGATAGGGTGCCTGCACAATGCGCTGCAAAGTATTGCGGTCGGCGGCGAGCTTGTAGCTGCCGTCCAGAACCTGAATGTAGAAAAGGCGTGCCGCGAAGAGCAGCGCCACAGCCAGAAAAATGGCGTGGACCACGTATTTGCGGCCTTCGAGGTATTGCAAAGCGGTGGATTCTGAGAAGTAAGCACTTACGGCTCTACGGCCGGATTTGCAAAGGTACAACGAATGACTGCCTCCACCAGTCTCTACCCTCAGAAAGCAACAGCTACCTTCCTGCTCAGAGAGGGCTGGCTCCCAGACTGCCCTTGGCTCTACCTTTCACAACCCGTACTGCGGAGTTTGTACAAAGCATTCCGGTGGCACGCAAGTTCCCGAGTCTATCGGCTTCGGCGGCGCGTAGGGAAGAACACGAGCTGAATAATCAGGAATACAACGCTGGTATACAGTGTGCTTACCAGAATTTTAACCAAGGTGAGGCCTAGCACCTGAAAACTCCCGAGCTCCAGCAGGAAAAAGGCAGTATGGTGAATAGCCACCAGCAGCAGCAGGTACACAATTACCCACTGCCCGCCCATCTGGTGGATGTTCACGGAATCCTGAGAGTCGTAGCCATCGCGGGGGGTGAGCAGGCGCAGCACCCAGGGGCGCAGGTAGGCCACTAGCACTGCGGCGGCGGCATGCACTCCACCCGAGTCAAAGAATACATCCATGGTGTAGCCCAGCCCAAACCCCAGCAGAAGCTGCACCACAATGGGCGTACCAATGGGCAGAAACAACAGGAAGCCCAGGTAGAAAAAACACCAGCCCAGATTGAACAGCACAAAGTCGGGCCCACTGATGAGCAGCACGTAGAGGCCGGCGTACAACGCAAAGCGCAGTATCTGCAACAGAATGGTTCCTACTCCACTCATGGCTGATCGTCGGTTTCGGGTTTCACGCCGGCGCGGGCTTCCAGGGTATCGCGCTCAATTTTGGGGCGGCTGTTCACCACGTACACGTAGGCCAGGTTGGAGAAGTTAACCGCCAGCCGCACCTTAATCGTCCAGAAGTTTTTATCGGGCTCCTTCACGAAAGACTCAATTGTACCCACCATCACGCCTTCCGGGAATACTGCGTTGTAGCCGGAGGTTACTACGGTATCGCCCCGCACCAGCTTATTCTGGCGCGGAATGTTGTCGAGCAGCACATAAGCGGGGTCTTCGCCGAGCCACCGGATGGTGCCAATGGTGCCATCGCGCTGGATGCGGGATGATATAGCCGTTTTGGAGTGCAGCACTGAGGTGATGGTAGCATAATGCTCACTACTTACCAGTACCCGGCCCACCACCCCGGCGGCAGCTACCACACCCATTCCGGGTCGCACCCCATCCAGGCTGCCAACATTCAGGGTCAGGAAGTTATCTACCCGACGCTGGGTATTACTCACCACCCGGGCCGGAATCAGGGGGTAATCGGGGTCGCGGGTAGGAAGCTGGCGTAGGCCTAGCAGCAGCGAATCGGGGCGACCCAGCAGGGCCAAGCGGGCCTGGGTAAGGCTATCTTTCTTGATGGGAAGTGAGTCGGCTTCCCGGGTACTCAGGTCGGGCCGGTAGAGCTGCTGACGCAGCAGAGCATTCTCCTTCACCAACTCGTGGTTTACCTCCACCAAGCGGAAGTAGTCGTAGATACGCGTGCGCAGGTCAAGCACCTGGCCTACGTAGCTGTTGGCAGAGTTAAAGAAGGCCGCCCGCTGATAAGAGCTGTTGCGCACCAGCAGAAACAAGCTCAGCACCTCCAGCAGCGCAAACACGAGGATACCCCGGTAGCGAAACAGAAAGGCGAACAGGTTACCCATGAGGCAATAAGCAATGAAGAAGGAATAATGAACAGATAGGGCTAGAGCCCGGCAGCCTTAGTGCTACCCAACGGCAAATTGCTCACTGCTCATTATTCGTTGTTCATCAATTAGGTCAGCAGCACCCCACGGAAACCGAGGATGTTCTTGATAGCAGCTCCCGTGCCGCGCACTACGGCACGCAAGGGGTCTTCGGCAATGTGAATGGGCAGCTTGGTTTTCACGGCCAGGCGTTTGTCTAGGCCACGTAGCAGGGCGCCCCCACCGGTAAGGTGGATGCCGTTTTCGTAGATATCAGCGGAAAGCTCAGGCGGGCTGATTTCCAGCGCCTTCAGTACGGCCTCCTCGATTTTAGCTACTGATTTATCCAGAGCAATAGCAATTTCAGCCGAGGTTACCTTGATAACCTTCGGAATGCCGGTCATCAGGTCACGGCCACGCACTTCAAAGTCGGGGGGCGTTACTTCCAGCTCTGTGAGAGCGGCACCTACTTCAATTTTAATGCGCTCAGCGCTTCGCTCGCCAATCAGCAGGTTGTGCTGGCGGCGCATGTAATCGAGAATATCCTGGTTGAACACGTCGCCGGCCGTCTTGATTGACTGGTCGCACACGATACCCGACAGCGCGATAACGGCAATTTCAGTGGTACCACCTCCAATGTCGATAATCATCGAGCCAACGGGCTGCTCTACGTCAATGCCAATCCCGATGGCGGCGGCCATGGGCTCCTGAATCATCCAGACCTCCTTGGCGCCAGCGTGCTCAGCAGAGTCACGTACGGCACGCTTTTCTACTTCCGTAATGCCCGACGGAATGCAGATGACCATGCGGTGCGAAGGCTGAAACAGCCGCGTGCGCGTGTCAATCATCTTGATCATGCCCTTGATCATTTCCTCGGCGGCGTGGAAGTCGGCAATAACGCCATCTTTCAGTGGCCTGATGGTTTTGATGTTATCGTGGGTCTTTTCGTGCATTTGCTGCGCTTGCCGGCCCACGGCAATTACCTTATTGGTAGTGCGGTCTTTCGCAATGATGCTCGGCTCATCCACCACGATTTTATCGTTGTGAATGATGAGCGTGTTGGCCGTGCCCAGGTCAATGGCAATGTCGCTGGTCAGAAAATTGAAGAAACCCATCGAGTAACGGCAAGTGAATGAGAACGGGCTGGTTGCGCCCGTCAAAAGTGGGGGCAAAAGTAAGCAAGTTTCGGCGAAGCCCGACACGCCAACCTCGCATTATAAGCCAGACCGGAAGCAACATTGCCTCCTGACGAGCAGGGCACCGAATATTGTGCAGCTCTCAACGTTAGCAACGGCCCAACATTGTGGAGCGGCCAAGATACCGCTTCCCTGCTACAGTTCAGCTTCCTGAAATAAAGCAGCCCCTAACGGCCACGCGGGCGCCAGGGGCTGCTTTATACTCAGGCGCTTACAGTTTATCAGCGGGGCCAGAGGCCTACCACTAATAGAGCCGCAATTTTTTAGTGCTTGAAGTGCCGTACGCCAGTCATTACCATGGCCATGCCCAACTGGTTGCAGGCGGCAATGCTGTCGGCGTCTTTGATAGAGCCTCCAGGCTGCACTACAGCCCGGATACCAGCCTCCCCGGCAATTTCTACGCAGTCGGGGAAGGGGAAGAAGGCATCAGAGGCCATGACGGCACCCTTCAGATCGAATCCAAAGGTCCGAGCTTTCTCGATGGCCTGCTTCAGAGCATCAACGCGAGACGTCTGGCCTACGCCCGATGCCAGGAGCTGCCCGGCCCTGGCCAGTACAATGGTATTGCTCTTGGTGTGCTTGCAGACTTTGTTAGCAAACTCCAGCGCTTCTACTTCCGCCGCCGTGGGCACCGATTCCGTAACGGTTCGGAACTCGTTGGCGCCCTCAATTACGCGGTCAAAGTCTTGCTCAATTACACCGTTAAGCAATGTTTTCACTTGCTTGGCGGGGAAATTTACGGGCTTCTGACGGAGCAAAATGCGGTTCTTCTTGCTCTGCAGAATAGGCAGCGCTTCCTCGGCAAACTCAGGAGCAATGAGCACCTCAAAGAAAAGCTTATTCAACTCCTCTGCCGTAGCAGCATCTACCGGCTGGTTTACAATAAGTACGCCGCCAAAGGCCGAAATAGGGTCACAGGCCAGGGCGTTCAGGTAAGCTTCTTTCAGGGTGCTGGCCTGAGCTACACCACAGGCATTGGTGTGCTTTAGAATGGCGCAGGCGGCCGGGCCTTCGGTAAACTCCTGCATTAGCAGTACGGCGGCGTCTACGTCTACCAGGTTATTATAGCTGAGCTGCTTACCGTGGAGCTGATCGAAAAGGGCCGATAGGTCACCGTAGAAAATGCCGGCCTGGTGAGGGTTCTCGCCGTAGCGGAGGGGCGTAGCTGGCTTTTCGCTGATTTTCAACGCAGCGCCACTTAGCTCCGTCCCCTGCGCCATGTAGCGGAAAATCTGGGTGTCGTAGTGTGAGGTGGCCTCAAAGGCGGCAGCGGCATAATGACGGCGGTCTTCGAGGTCGGTGGCGCAGTTCTTCGTGGTTAGCAGCTCCGTTACGGCCGCATATTGGTCGCGGCTGCTTACCACCAGCACGTCCCGGAAGTTTTTGGCGGCGGCCCGCAGCAGAGAGATGCCCCCAATGTCAATTTTCTCGATGACATCCTGCTCAGCGGCTCCAGAGGCCACTGTTTCTTCAAACGGGTACAGGTCTACCACTACTAGGTCAATGGGCGGAATCTGATGCTGCTCCGCCTCGGCCAGATCACTGGCCTCGTGGCGGCGGTGCAGGATACCTCCAAACACGGTGGGGTGCAGCGTTTTTACCCGGCCCCCAAATACGGCCGGAAAGCCCGTGAGGCTCTCTACGGCCGTTACGGGAGCTCCTTGCTCTTCAATAAACTGCTGCGTTCCGCCCGTTGAGTATATCGTTACGCCGTGCTGCTTCAGCAAGGCCACTAAGGACTCTAGGCGGTCTTTGTAATAGACGGAGATAAGAGCGGAACGAATGGGCTGCGACGACATAGCGAAGAAACTTGGGTGAAGGCGAAATGCGCCACGAAGGTAGGAACCCCTCCGCCGTGCTACCACCCAACTATGTTACTGAATTGTTACGCCACTCCTGCTCACTGCGCTTCAGTGGCTCTTGCCACGCGCATACGGCACGATTAAGTGAAACTTTTAGCACTAAATTTTCTTACAGCCCAGTTCTCATTCTCAGCCGTATACTCTCGTAGCCATACTGCTCTTTGTAAAGGCCCTGCTTCTTGGTGTGCCTGCTGCCGCCCGAATACTTCGTTGTAATGTCTGAAATCTTACTCCCCACTTCTGCCCCTACCCCACGCACTGAGCCAGTGACTTCTTTACGCCCCGGAGCCACACTGGCCCCGGCAGCGGCAAGTGTGGCTGCTGCTGCCAGTCTGGCCCCGCGCTTGTTTGCTCAAGCACCTTACTCAGACCAGGAGGGAGGTTTTCCTACGGAAGAATTCATCTGGCTACGAGAAGCAGGCCTACTTACCGCTGCCTTGCCCCCAGACATAGGCGGCAGTGGCCTAGGCCACCCTTCGCACGCGCTAGAGCTTCTCCGGACCCTCCGGCACATAGGGCGCGGCAACCTAGCCGTGGGCCGGGTGTATGAAGGGCACGTAAACGCGTTGCTCCTGTTACAGCGCTACGGTCGGCCAGCGCAAATTGCCCGCTGGGCAACAGCGGCACGCACCGGCCACTTGTTTGGCGTCTGGAACACGGAGGCACACGATGGGGTGAAGCTGGAGCCCCTGCCCAATGGCCGCTACCGGCTGCAGGGCAGCAAAACGTTTGGGTCGGGAGCGGGCAGCGTTACGCGGCCCCTGCTTACCGCTCAGCTGCCTGATGGTGGCTGGCAAATGCTGATTCTGCCTGCTGATGAGCAACCGCCTGTGCTGGACACCTCCTTTTGGCGCCCCCTCGGGATGCGGGCCACGGCCAGCTTCCGGGTTGATTTCAGCGGCCTGGAAATTGGGGCTGACGACTTGCTGGGCCACCCCGGCGACTATTACCAGCAGCCGTGGTTTAGTGGCGGGGCCACCCGGTTTGCAGCGGTGCAGCTAGGCGGCGCCGAGGCTATTTTTGACGAAACCCGTCGTTTCCTGCGTGACCTAAAACGCACCGACGACCCATACCAGCGGCAGCGCTTAGGGGAGATGGCGCTGCTTGTGGAGAGCGGTAATCATTGGCTGCAAGCAGCGGCCGCATACGAGAGCAAATCCGCTACCGATGCCGAATCAGCTGTAGCGCATGCAAACATGGTGCGCACAGCCATTGAGGAAATCTGTCTGCGGATACTCCCCCTGGCTGAGCGTTGCGTGGGGGCCCGCGGGCTGCTGCGGCCTGAGCCATTTGAACGCCTGCACCGCGACCTAACCCACTATCTGCGGCAGCCCGCCCCCGATGCCGCGCAAGCCGATGTTGGACGCTACGCGCTGGAGAAAACCAGCCCTGCATACCGCCTATGGAATGACTGATTTACTGCCGCCTTCCGCCGCTCTGTTTAGTGAGTTACCCGTTTATCTGCCGGAGGCCGTAGCTGCCTTTGGCCCAACCATAGTGGTAGCCCCCCACCCCGATGATGAAACCTTGGGCTGCGGCGGCCTACTGGCCTTGCTCCGCCAGGCCGGGCTGCCGGCGTGGTGCGTGCTGGTGAGTGATGGGGCTATGTCGCACCCTAATTCCCGCAAGTTCTCTGCGCAGGCCCGGCAGGCGCTACGGACGCAGGAGCTACGGAATGCGTTGGCAATTCTGGGCCTACCCGGTGATGCCCTGCACACCCTAGGCCTCCCCGACGGCTCCGTCCCGGCTCCGGAAACGGCCTCGGGTGCTGCCGCAGTGGGCCAGCTTCAGCAGTTTTTTACTGCTACTCAGCCCCAAACCGTGCTTGTGCCCTGGCGCCGCGACCCGCACCCCGACCATCGGGCCAGCAGTCAGCTGGTGCGGGCGGCCCTGGCAGGCCTGGCCACCCCTACCCGCCTGCTGGAGTATGTGGTGTGGGCCTGGGAGCGAGCCGCCGCCCATGACCTGCCGCAGCCAGGCGAAGCGCAAGGGTTCCAGCTCAATATCAGCTCTGTGCTGCCGCAGAAGCAGCGGGCCCTTGAGGCACATCGTTCTCAGCTAGCCGGTGGCCCCATCGACGACGACCCCACTGGCTTCACGCTGGCCCCCTCAATGCTGGCTCACTTTGCCAAGCCAATGGAGGTGTTCTTTCAGGTAACTACCTGATCCTTGTTTTAAACTCCTTACAGTGTAGTATTTCTCTCCTCCTATGTCTAGTTTCCAGCCCAACCCCAACCAGCCTAACACGCTCCCCCCCGACTACTTTGATGCCGTGTATCAGGCCAACGCTGACCCGTGGGGGTTTGAAACCAGCTCTTACGAGCGAGAAAAATATGCTACTACCCTGGCCGCACTACCGCGCGACCAGTATGCTGATGGGTTTGAAATTGGCTGCTCACTGGGAGTGCTCACCCAGCAGCTGGCTCCCCGTTGCCACCACTTGCTAGCCGTTGATGTGGCTCAGGCGGCCCTGGATAAAGCCCGCCAGCGTTGCGCCTCCTTGCCTCAAGTAGAGTTTCAGCAGTTGCAATTGCCCAACGACTACCCTCTGAGCCGTTCCTTTGACCTTATCTTGCTATCGGAGGTAGGGTATTACTGGAGCCCAGAGGATTTGCTGCGTGCCAGCCAGCAAATTCTTCACACCCTGCGCCCCGGAGGGCACCTGCTGCTGGTGCACTGGACTCCTCCCGTACACGACTACCCTCTCACGGGCGATGCGGTGCACGATTTCTTCCTCAACCTAACCACCCCCGGTGGCCCCCTACGCCACCTGAAAAGCCAGCGCCATGCAACCTACCGCCTCGATTTATTTGAGGCAGTCGAAAGTCGGTAGGTAGGGGCAGGTTTGTTCGCTGAACCGCATTCCAGTTGGGGCCGGTTGCTTATTTCTGTGATAGTGCATGCGTTGCCAGTTCGCGGCGCAGGTAGGCTAGGGCATCGGTGAGGGCCATGGCGGGCCACTGCGCTTCCCAGCGGCCATTTCTGGCCCAATACCTCCGTACCCAGCTCCATAGCTGACCAAAGGTTAAGCAGCTGTGCATTTGCCGCTCTAGGGTTTTGAGGGGCAGGCTCATGGAGGCGGCTAAGGTTGGGAGTGTTTCTGCCAACGTACCGGCAGGCCTGCCCTGCCATAATGCACGCAGGGCACAGCGGGCTTTCCATTCCTTCACCAACCGGGCAGGGCTTTCCACAAGTGGCTCCTGCGCCAGCTGCCCTAGCTTGGCCCACTGTCGCAGTTGCCAGGAGAGGCCTACGGCTACCCGGCCCTTCTGACGGCCAGATGTATATACCCGCACTTCCGGACTATGACGCAGGCATAGGTCGTGGCGCAACAAGGCCTGGTACAGTGCTTCATCTTCTAGGTACGGGACAACGGGCAGGCCACCTACGTGACGGTAAGCCGCGGGCGTAAGCGCAAAGCTGGCCCCAAAATGTTGGTGATGCCGCGGCCAGGGGTCAGCTTCCTGCGGATCAAGCAGCGCCTCTAACCGTGCCCGCAGCAACTGATAGGCGGCATCTTGGAGCTGATAGCGCCGCACTACGCAGGCAGTGGCCACTGTAGGCGTTTTCATCAAAATACGCCCCCCCACAGCATCAGCGCCCTGGGCCAGAGCTGCCTCGGTGGCCGCTAGCCAGGTGGGGGCTACTTGCGTGTCGGCATCGGTGCTGGCAATAAAGCTGGCGGGGTTGTTCACCAGCTCCAGCCGCCGGCAGGCCTCATCCATTAGTAAGCGCCGGGCCTTACCAATATGAGCCTCAGCCCGCGGCAGCCTCACTTCTAGCACGTGCAAAGCCACTGCCGGATGGCACGCTGCAAACTGCCGGGCCACGGCCGCAGTTTGGTCACTGCAATTATTAGCCAGCACTATTATCTCGTATTCGGCGGGGTTAAGCGGATATCCAGTTAAAGTGGTTTGCGCTACTAAGGCCGCTAGTGTATCCGGCAGGTTTTCTGCTTCATTCTTGGCTGGCACAACCACCACCATTCTTAGGCCAGCAGCAGGTGGCCTAGCAACATGCGCAGTAAGCGCCGGCGCGGGACTTGCTGCTGCTTCCTTAACCGCATGAAACCGAGAGGGGAGTACAGAGCTCATGGCTTCCTTTACGTGATTATGCCATGGGTCATGGCAGGTGTTCAGAGCAGTTTCAATTTTATACTGCCTCAGGTGACGGAAAAAATGTACCCGTTTGCAGGCACATTGCGGTGCACTAGCGCTTGCTGCTTTTGCTACCGCTGAAAAAGGCCTTTCCGTACGGAAAGGCCTTTCTTGTGTAAGCTATCAGAGTTAAAACGCTTCTCCCACGGCAAAGATGATTCCGGAGTTTCCGCCGGAGCCCACGCCGTAATCGAGGCGGATGTTGAGCCGGTCGCGGCGGTTGAAGCGGAAGCGTAGGCCTCCCCCTCCAGCAAATTTGGTATCATCGAAGGTGTAGTCGCCGAGGCGGGGCGCCACCTGGCCTACGGCTCCAAATACTACCCCATCAAAACGCCAGAAGAGCTTCTGCCGAATTTCAGCTTGCGCCGTGGTGAACTGACGGTCGCGGAAACGGGCTTCGTAAATGCCACGCATGAGGTAAGCATTATTATACAGGGAGCCCCCTAGCGTAGCACCCATACCGCCTAGCTCCCGGAACGGTACGCTGCCAGTGTGGTACTGCCCCAGAAACTGCAGCGCCAGAATAGTATTGTTGGTGCCAAACAAGGGGTTGAAGTGGCGGGCATCAACCATGTAGCGCGTGAACTTATAGTCGCTGCCTAACGCCCCGCCATTAAACAACATGTGCGCATCCACGAAGTTACCCGTGTAGGTAGCCAGCACATTGTCCCGACCATCATACAAAATAGCCGGGCCCAAACCCGAGGTTCGGTAGCCTGAGCGCTGAGAAGCAGGAATATTGTAGTACTGGGTAGCAGGGTTGTTGATAGGGTCTTGCGGATCTTTCAGGTCCACGTTGCCCAAGTCGGTAAAACGATAGCGCAAACCCACAAACAGGTTAGGCACCACCTTAGCCAGCACCTTTTCATCAAACACCCATAGCGGGTACTTTATTTGGGTTTCGTCGCTCTTGCGCGTGTCGTTCCCAATGCCGTAGTAGTTGAAAGCCAAATCATAATAGCTCAGCTCACCTGAGAGGAAAAATTTTTCCTCGGGAGTAAAAATAGTGTGGGTGAGCTGCACTGTGGTTTGCTTTTTCTGCGAAATCCAGGCAATCAGCCGCGCATTTGATTTGCGCACCATAGTGTCTTGCCCAAAGCGCCAAACAGGCAAAATGGCTACGCCACCCGCAAACCCGGTCTCCTGCTGATAAAAAGCAATAGGCACCGGAATGAAGCTGGGCTTATTGGGGTCAGAGGGGGTGAGCTTAGCCGGAGCGGGCGCCATTGCGCGGTTTAGGCCCACCGGAGCCCCATTAACAGGAGCTTCAGGTGTGGCGGGAGCTTCTGCCGAAGCCCACAGCGGGGTAGAATCGGGAGTAGCGGGGGCCGACTGCGCCAGGGCAGCGGGTGCAGCCAGCGCGCTTAGCGCTAACAGCGAGTACAGAAAGCGCATACGTTGATGGCTTGAGATAGAAGTGGAGGGAACAGGCAGCGCCTGATTTCGTCAGCTGAAGGAGCTGGAATTCAGACCAAACTTCTCAGCTAACGGAACAGTAGCCTTTGCGGTTTTACCCTGCCAGCAGCATGGAAAGAACTCCTGCCAGCATCACCACTTTACAGGCCGTACTTAGCTGGGCAAAATGCTGCCGCCGGTCGGCTCTGCGCAGCTGTATAGCCAGCCAGCCCAAGGGCAACAGCACCAGTGCAAACAGCCATAGGCCTAGCCCCCACTGCCCCGTTTCTAGCAGCACCTTCTCTACGCCTAGTACTAGCACTGCCAAACAAGCCAGAAAAAATGCTACTACCCATTTGGTTTTCGGCACTCCTACCACAATAGGGAGCGTGCGGCAATCATGCTCAGCATCGCCGCGCATATCTTCAATATCCTTCACTATCTCGCGCACCACTGTGAGCAGAAAAGCCGCCAGCGCATACAGCCACACTGGTTTAGTTCCTATCCGGAGCTGCAGCTCCGGCAACAGTACCAATGCTGCCGTGAGCATGGCAATGCTTACGTTACCCACCAGGGCCACCCGCTTAAACCGCACGGAGTACCCCCACAGCAGCAACGCCGAGCCCAGATTTACTAGCCCCAGCAACGGTGAAAGTGCCCCGCTCACCAACACTCCCAGCCCCGAGAGCAGCAAGTGCCCCACCATGGCATGGCGCCGGTTTACCACCTTGCCCACCACCAGCCGGTCGGGCCGGTTGATGGCGTCAATTTTTACATCGTAATAATCATTGATAATGTAGCCTGCCGCCGCAATGCTAAGCGCCGCCAGTGCCAGCAGGGCAAATGAAGGCGTCAGCACTTCGGCCCAAGGCGCACGAGGCAGCAGTAGCGCCTTCCGAACCAGCAGCAGGCATAAGGCCATAATCAGCAGGTTGGGCAACCGAACCAGGAGCGCCAGCTGCCGCCAGGGTCCAGGATCTGCCGTGGCAGGCTGGTTAGAACGGGTAAAGCGAGGGGCAGCCATGAGATAGTAGCGGAATAGTAGCTGCAAAGATGCACCTCAACCAGATAGAACAATAAGTGGGCGGCGCAAAGCTCAACAGCCGGCGGCCTTATAGCAACAGAAAGCCCCTCCCGCTCGCGGGAGGGGCTTTGCTCAGGAGTAATTAGCCTCTGAGCAGACCTAAGTCTACACTTTCTTCACATTCACCGCATTAACACCTTTGCGGCCTTCCTGCGTTTCAAACTCCACGCGGTCATTCTGTTGGATCTGGCCCCCGTTAAGACCGGTAATGTGGACGAAGAAGTCTTCCTTCGATCCGTCTTCCGTAATGAAGCCGTAGCCCTTCGACTCATTAAAGAATTTTACGGTTCCTGTTTTCATGAAATAAAAAAATGATGTGAATGATTGGTGGGTAAATATAGAGGGATTTTGGAAAAGCACAACCCCGCCTGAAAGGGACGGGGTTGTGCTTTTTTGCTCGTTATGTACTGTAATAGAACCGGCTACCGACGCAGTACTACCAAGTGCCTTGGGTGCGCATCACGTGCTCAATTAGCTCCCGCACGGCGCCGTGCCCACCACGCAACTCGGTAGTGTAGTTACTGATTTCGCGCACGTCGCGGGCGGCGTCGGCGGGGCAGGCGGCTACGGCACAGCGGCGCATTACTTCGGCGTCGGGCACATCGTCGCCCATGTAGGCAATGTGGGCAGGGTCGAGGCGGTACGTGTTGATGTAGTTGTTGAAGATCTTCATCTTATCATCAACCCCCAGAAAAACATCCCGGACATCCAGTGACTCTAGCCGTTTCCGGACCCCCTCCTCCTCACGGCCTGAGATTACGGCAATCCGATATCCCTGGCGCAATGCGTGCCGAATGGCAAACCCGTCGCGAATGTGGAAGGCCCGGGCCTGCTCTCCGGAGTTGAAGGCGAGCAGCGTTCCGTCGGTCAGAACCCCATCTACATCCAATACAAAGGCCTTGATAACTGATAAGTCAGGCGTACTACTATTCTCACTCATACAAATGGTAGGAAGCATTCTGGGGCTAAGCCGAGCGCAACGAACTGAAAAAGTTAAGCGCCCAAGCGAGACTAGGCCAGATTGCTATTGGTTATCGCGCCACTCATACACCCACTTGGCCTGAATTTGCTCCAGGTGGCCTTCCGTGGCCTGCTCGCGGGTGCCTTCAAAGTTGGGCAGCGAAAGCACCCACTCCAACAGGTCGGTGAAGCGAATGCGGTAGATTTTGGCCTCGTTGAAGTCGTCACCGAACTTCTCGTACAGCGCCATGGCAATATCCTCATGGTCGCTCCACTTAATGGGGGGCTCGAAGTGGTTCATTGGGTTCAGTTATCGGTTAGCAATTGCCGGTTTACAGACTACACCAGCAGAACACTTCTGCTGAATGGTAACCCGTAACTGGTAGCTGAAAATTAGTGGCCTAGGAAGTTCTGTGGCGGAATCATAACCACTACGTCCTGGTTGCCTTGCATAACGCACTGGCAGCCAAGGCGCGAGTTGATGCGCGGATCAACGGCGCGGTCAATGAAATCCTCTTCCTTATCACTGATTTCGGGGAGGTCTTCCTCCCCCTGTAAGATGTATACGTGGCAAGTACTGCAGCCACATACGCCGCCGCAGTTATGTTGCAACTGAATGTCGTTGTTGAGAGCAACGTCGAGTACGGATTCGCCCTGAGCAGCCACGTGGGTCTGGTCGGGCTGGCCGTCCTGAAATTTAAAGGTGATATTAACAACTTTCACGAGTAGCGCGTTGAAGCGGGCAAAATGCGGGCACGAAGGTACGTACCCCTCCCCCGGAATCAAAGCTAAAAAGCCCCTTCGTTGTTTTGGCTTTCCCCCCTGGCTTGTTGCTGAATGCTCTCCGTCAGCATCTTATACAAGTTTTGCCACCCCGGATAGGCTGCAAGTGCCACTTGATGCCGAGCGAGGGTAGGGGCATCGTGACGAGCGGCCGGCCCAGTTTGCACGCTAAACGGAGGCTCTGCTAATGCCTTATCAATTGTTTCCCGCACCAGCGGGGCCAGCAACTTCATGGGTAAGTTATCCTCAGTGAGCAGGGCGTGGCTTATACCTAAGAGATGGTTGGTGAAGTTGCAGGCAAACACAGCTGCCATGTGCAGGCGCAGCCGCTGTTGGGTATCTACCAGTCGCACATCGGCGTTTAGCGTACTGGCCAAGTCCAGCAAAGTGGCTTCGCCGGCCTTGTCAGCGGCCTCAATACATAAGGGCAGCTTTTGCCACTCTATTGTGCGGCCGGGGCTAAACGTTTGTACCGGGTAAAGCACACCTCCCCGCACAGTAGGCCACTCTTCAAAAACACTAAGTGGCAGGGCCCCGGCGGTATGTACTACTAGCGCCCCCGCCGGAAACTGCGCCGCTGCCAGTACGGCCGGCACTGCGGCATCTGGCACGGCTACTATATAAATATCGGCGACAGCTAGCCCGGTAGCATCGGCAGTGGCCGTAGCACCCGGTATCTGCGCGGCCAGAACCTCTGCCGACTCTAGCGTACGGCTCCATACCTGTAACACGACATGGCCTGCTTGCTGCAGGGCCGGGCCCAGGTGCTGGGCTACTCTACCAGCCCCCAACATTACTACTCGTAGACCTCTCACCATAACATGGCCGGGAGCAATTTGAAATTCATAAGCCGAGTGCTGAAATATTGCGCATTTGCTGGTATTAGCCGCGTTTTTTTAGCAAAAATTTAAGACCTTGTCACTTTCAAATGGTGCGTTTATACACCTTAACTCCTTTAGCTTAACTCCTCCTCATCTTTACTTGTCCGCATGAGAAACTCGTACAAAACAAAGTATACAACTCCTTGGCGCAAAGGGCTTCTAACAGCTTTGTTAGGACTAGGTGCTATAGCTGTGCATGCGCAGAACTTAAACTACCTGCCCTCTGGTGCTTCAAATGTAACTACTACCTACACTGATTTAGGTAGTGATGGCACTGTTATTACTACCCCAAACACCGACGACGCCAATTCCGAGGTGCAGGCAATCGGATTTACTTTCAACTACAACGAGCAGGCATTTGACAACTTCGTGCTAAACACGAACGGGTATATCAAGCTGGGCCCCACGGCTCCGGTGGCCCCGTATTTCTACGACGGCCCGCAAGTAACCACTGGAGGTCCCGTTAATAATACGGCTGAGACTAACCTGCTGCTACCATTTAACCTAGATCTGGAATCAGCGGCGGCAGCTACTGCAGAATACCGGGTAGTCACTACCGGCACCGCTCCTAACCGGGTATGCACCATCCAGTGGAAGAATGTCAGTGACAAGGCAACCGCAACCATAGGGAAGCAGCTAGCTTCGCTGAGCTTTCAGGTTCGCTTATACGAGACTACTAACCGTATTGAATTTGTATACGGCACTGCTACTGCTGGCCCTGGCGCAGAAGCTTTTAAGTCTGCAGCAGTTGGGATAAAGGGTTCAGGCAACAGCACTACGCAGCTCATTTCAGCTACTAAGGGTTCTACCGGAGCCTGGAGCACTACCTCATTTCTTGCCGGCCCTTACACAGGGAATGCACACAACATCCGGAAGTCGGTGCTGCCCGATGCAGGCCGTACGTATCGGTTTACTGCCCAGAAGGCTAATGATGCAAGTGTATCGGCGGTTTATAGCCTCGGAAAGCTCCCTATTCCTTTTGGCACTCCTCATGTGGTGCGCGCTTTCCTGCGCAACCTAGGTACAAATGCCTTGGCCAGTGTAACTGTAACCCTGACGGTAAGCGGCGCCAACAGCTTCACTAACACGAAAGTAGTTGCCTTACCAGTTGGCGCTGCCGGCACACTCTCCTTTGATGGGTTTACCCCAACCGTTGCGGGCACAAACACTATCACGGTTAGCGTAGCCGATGATGATGACAACTCCAATAACACCGCTACCTATACCCAACAAGTCAATTCAACGACTTACGCTGTAGCTGACCCTACCTCAACTGCAGCCATCGGGGGCATTGGGCTTACAGCTAACAGTGGAGCAAACGCTGGCACTGGTATTCTGGCCGTGCGCTATACCGCCAGCTCAGCTCGCACGGTGACTAGCGTAACTGCCCGCATTGAGGACACCCGGACCATTGGCCGCACACTGTACGCAACCGTACTTGATGCAGCCGGAGCAATACTCGGCAGAACTGATGACTATGTGGTAACGGCCGCAGATATTTCTACAACCAAGACGTTTACTTTCGCTTCGCCCGTTCCTATCACCAGTGGCAACTTTCATGTAGGCCTAGCTCAGGCAACCTCACCCACTGGCACGGCTCCCTTTTTCCCGTTAGGAACCCAGGCTGAAAACCCTACTCGTACGGGCGTATTTTTTATAACAGGTTTAACCGGTGGCGCCCTTACTGATGTATCTGGCAACAACTTAGGTCGCTTTATGCTTGAGGCTGTTACCGGTCCGCCTGTTACTTGCTTCGCCCCAACTGCTGTATCAGTTAACAATCAAACTGCTACTTCCGCAGTAGTAAACTTTACCGGCCCCGCTAACGGTACTGGCTACTCCATTATCTATGGTGCCACCGGTTTTGATCCTAATGGTACCACTGGTGCTACTACGGTTGCTGCTCCCTCGTCGCCTTTTACGCTAACAGGCCTAGCTCCTTCTACTACCTATGCGCTTTACATTCGGGCCAATTGCGGCACCACCGATCAAAGCACGCTGACTGGGCCTATTGCCTTCACTACACTGTGCACGCCACCCGTAGTTAGCACTTTCCCTTATACGGAAAGCTTTGGCACGGTAGCTTCCGGCCTTTCATATCCCTGCGGTATCACGGTTGCGGACGTTAACAGCGACAATAACACCTGGCGGATTCCTAGCAGTGTGGGTGGCAATGTTACGATGGCCAACGCTATGGTGTATAGCTACAACAGCACCGACGCTACCAAAGGCGCTAATGACTGGTTCTTCACGCCAGCTCTATCTCTGCGTGCTGGCTCCCGGTATCAGCTGACATTTAAGTACAAGACGGATGCCACCAATTTCTCCACCGCTGAGAAGCTGGAAGTGAAGTATGGCGCTGGTGCCACCCCTGCTGAGCAAACCAACCTGCTCTGGAAAAATGAGAGCATCACCAACACCACCTTAACCACTACCACGGGAGGCACCGGAGCCAACCAGGTAATGCCCATCACGCCGACTGCTGATGGCACTGTTTACATCGGTTTCCACGCTTTCAGTGCCCCCGACCAGTTCAACCTGTACGTTGATGATATTTCAATCAACTCAGTGGTAACTGGCCTATCGGATGCCTTGGTTCGGGCAGTTAATGTATTCCCTAACCCCTCTGCTGGCATGTTCACGGTTGAAGTGCGCGGTGCTAATGCGAAAGGAGCTATGAAGGTGGAAGTGACTAACCTGCTAGGTCAGCGGGTTCATACGGCTACCATCCGTGATAATGCTGAGAACAGAGTTGACCTCTCCGGCTTAGCCAATGGCATGTACACATTGAAAGTGCTGTCGGGCAACGACTACATGATTCGCAACATTGTAGTGCAGAAGTAATTATCTGCTTCTACTACCCCACAAAAAAGGAGCACCAGTTGGTGCTCTTTTTTTGTGGGGTAGTAGTAAAGTGAGACAGTATAGAATGCGCTACACCTCACTTTGCGGTATTTCATCTACTCCTACCGCTACTAACCAACTGGCCTAGCAACTATGCCGGCTATTCGCTATTGGGGAGTTGTTCTTAGATTTTTCTGTGGTTCCCTGAGCCTTTATGCACGCAATAGCTTGATTAAACCACTCGCTGTACTGGCCTAGCCTGCTTTGGTTATTGAAGGGAGCAATAGTGTTATTAAGCCGGGGGTATGATTATTCCCTCCATTCAAGATGCATTTCCTAGGCCACATAGCGCCCTGTAAACGCACATGGCCCCGGCTCTATTAGTAGCCGGGGCCATGTGCGTTTAGCAGCTAATGTGAGCTGTTTAAGCTGCTTGGCGCTTCTTTTGTATTGGGCGCGGCCGTGGAGTAGCATCTGACTCGGGCTGCGTAGGCTTTACAGCTACATCTACATCGCGGCGGCGCTTGTAGAGGGCCATGCCAAAGCCCACGGCCATGAGCAGCGTACCGCTCCAAAGCAGGTTAATGAAGGGCTTCTCCATTGCTTTCAGAATGATATAGTCCTTCTGCGTGGTGCTTACCCCGAAGGTAAACTTGCCTTTAGTGGGGTCTACATTCAGAAAGCTTAGGCGTAGGCCCAGGTCATCTACCTCATCAGGAACACGGCCAATCATGCGGTTGCGCACCACAAACACTGGGTGCACATGGTACTGCCGGTTTTCACCAAACACCAGGAAGTCGCCCTGAATAGCCAGGTCGCCCTTGGCGAGGCCTAGGCCAGCTGTCTGGTGTGCGGGCTCTACCCCCCGGAACACCGCGAAGTAGTCGTTTAGGAAAATGGTATCACCAACGCTCAACACGTGCTCCTTCACCTCGCTCCAGTCCTTCTCCTTATCGGGTGGGGGCACGGCGCTAATGTGAGAATAGATGTCGTGGTCGAGGAATTTCTTGATGTCGGGCGAAGCCAATAGGCCTTCCCCCATCTCCTCATTCACCTGTCCGCGCGGATACAGCACGAAAGCCTCCCCGGTCTTGCGGTCTTTGTACTCAACGCGGTAATAAGTGTTTTCGGGCAAGATGTCTACCGTATCGCCAGCCTTGTAGTACACTTTGTCGCCGCGCTTGATATCGGCGCGAGCCAGTGCTTTGTACTCATCGGCGGTGCGGAAAAGCAGTTGCTTGTCTACGTAGCCAGGTACTTTAGGCACATCAATATACTGGCCGGTATAGCTCACATCGTACTTGCCCATGGGCGCTTTATCATTGCGCCACAGCAATACGTTGTCGCGGTTAGTTTCTTCCGGAAACTCCCGTGAGTAGAGCAAGCCCGATACGTTCTGGGAAATAATCTTGGAGTAGCCCGCCGAAGCCAGAATACCCAGCAGCATGAGCGCAATACCAATGTGCGCCACGCCGCCGCCCGACAGACTTACCTTTCTACGCATCAGCGTAATAACCATACTCAGGTTCGCCAGCACCCCAAAGATGCCAGTGGTCAGCAGCACAATGTACGTCAGGCTCATAGTCAGGCCGTAATACTGCACCAGCAGAATTACTAGCGCCGCGCTGAGCAGGCTCAGAATACCGGGCACAGTCAGCGAGTTGGTCAGCGAAGTCTTGTCGTTCTTCTGCCACCACATGATTTGAGCCAGGCCCGAGAAGAACGCTACCCCTACCCCCATCCACAGCTGAATTTTAGTGTAGTGCTGGATCTGATCAGCAGGCAAAGCAAGGTTTGACTTAACACCAACAAAGCCGAGGAACGCATTGTACACTGGAATGCTGGTAGTAACCAGCACTTGGAAGGCGCCGAGGCAAAGTACCGTAGCTCCCACAAACACCCACAACTCGGGGTTGTACGTGGTAAGCTCTTTCTCAGAAATCGGGATATGCTTCCAGCGGTAAGCGAGCAGGGCAATAGCCAACACTACGAAAGCCCCCAAGTAAATAATCAGCTGCCCCGACAGGCCCAGGTCGGTGAAGGAGTGCACGGAGGCATTACCCAGAACCCCGCTACGCGTGAGGAAGGTAGCGTACAGCACCAGCAGGAAGGTAGTGATTACCAACACAAAAGAGGTGCGCAGGGCCGTGCGGCTCCGCTGCCACAGCACCAAGCCGTGTAGCGAGGCTACCAGCACCAGCCACGGGATGTACACGGCGTTTTCAACCGGGTCCCAGTTCCAGTAGCCACCAAAGTTCAGGGTTTCATAGGCCCAGTAGGCACCCATCATGATACCTACGCCCAGCACTAGGCCACCTACCAGCGTCCAGCGTAAGGCGGGCCGTACCCACTTGGTGTATTCACCCTTCCAGAGACCCGCAATAGCAAAGGCAAACGGTACCAGCGTGAGAGCAAAACCCAGGAACAGCGTAGGTGGGTGAATCACCATCCAGTAGTTCTGGAGCAGGGCGTTCAGGCCGGTACCATCTTGAGGAATGAAGTTGGGGTTGGTTTTGAAAACGGGAATATCCAGGAAGTCGCGCAGTAGAATAAACGGCGACGAGCCAATTTTGACGCCACCCAGCACCACGCCCAGAATCATAGACGTGAGAAAGAGCTGTACGCCCGCAAAAATGGCCATTACGGGGGCTTCCCAACGCCTATTGAAGCGCATAATGAGAAAGCCCAGCACTACCTGCCAGAATATCCAGAGCAGGAAAGACCCCTCCTGCCCTTCCCAGAAGCAGGAAATCATGTAATACACCGGCAGGTGGTTACTGCTGTGGCTCCAAGCATAATAATACTCGTAGCGGTGGGTGTAGATGATGGTAAACAGACACGCAATGACTGATACCACAGCTGCCCCGTGCAGCAGAAAAGCTCCACGTCCGATCCGAAGCCAGGAGGCATCGGTTTCGCCGAGGGGCTGGTTGCGCGACGCCATGAAGTAGGCGTACGCCGCTACCGTGGCTGCCACAAAAGCAACGATGACACTCAGGTGCCCGGCGTCGCCGATGAAGGTGTTTAGCATGAGAATTGTGGTTCTGATGTTACTGGGAAGAAGATGGAACTGGCACCAGCAGTGTCAGCTCATCTGAAGTAGGAGATTGGCCGGGGCCATAGGTTTGGGTGATGCGCACGCGCACCTCCCGCACACCTTGCTGCTGCAAAAGTACAACCGGCAGCAGGCTCATTTGCTCAATCTTTTTCTGTTTGATAATCTGGCGGTTTCCCACCACCCGGCCCGAAGCCGCATCTGTGGCCACTACCGATAGCTTAGCACCGGTTTTATACTGGCCTAGCGGTACCCGCAGGTAGCGCAAAGAAGTATCGCGCTGCATGGGCATCAGCTTGCTGTAGGCCACCCATCTCTGTTGTAATAACACGGGCGGCTGGTTATCGGTGCCCTCTGTTAGTATTTGATAGAGGTAGCGCCCCGGCTTAGCTAGCGTTTCCTGAAAGCGGTAGGCCACTCCGGCGGCACCATAAGTAGTGCGCTGCACCGGCTGCTTGTTCCGCTCATCGGCCCGAAACTCGGCCATCTCCCGCCGCAACACCCGAAACTGATTGGCGCCAACCAAAGAATCTGGAAGTGTCCACTGCAGGTTTACCAGGGGGCTGATGGTAGGTGCTACGCTGGCTATAGTAGGCGGAGCCAGGGCCGGCACTCCCAATGCCTTGTCGCTCACTGCAAGCTGAAAGGCGCAGAAGTCGTGCAGGTAGCCATCTACGTTGAGTAAGTAGCGCTGCCCCGCCCGTAGCTCATCAAGAGTTACAAACACATCGTCCTGACTTCCCAACGAAACGCACGTCAAAATCTGGTAGGTCTTCGGTTGGCACGGCTCCCCCGTCAGCACCACCAGCTGCACCCCGCGCGTGTCGCGGCACTGCTGGGCACTGATGTTAACAAAGTAGCGGCCAGTAACCAATGGCGTTACTTCAAACCATTGGTCGTTGTGATACTCAATGCACTTGCCGGTCAGGCGCTCATCCACGCATTTCCACTGCACCGTGCAGCCCGCCGTAGAAGAGGTAATGGGCTCGTTGAGGTGCAGCACGCGCCGCCGTTCAATGTCATCGTTTGGCACTGGGGTTTGTGCCGCTGCCATGAGCATTGAGTACTGTATGATGATGAGCTGAGCAACCAGCACGCGCCGCCAGAAACAAGCAGTTGCTTGGCTTAACCGGCGCGTTGCGTGCTCACTCGTCATGGCACATAGTTAGTTGACGGAAGCAGTAGCGCCCTTAATGTCCTTCTCCACGTACTTAGAAGGGCACTTCAGCAGAATCTTATCGGCCACAAACACATTATTGCGCATGGCACCCGTAATTACCACCTGCTCCGACTTATCAAAGTCTTGAGGCTTAGGGTTGAAGTACACCACACGCTGAGCAATGCGGTTGGTATCCACCAAGGTGAAAGCGAAATAGTTGGGGTCGAGGGTCGGGTTGTATTCCAAGCCCATGATGTTCTGCCGACCATCGCGGGGCAAGCGGCCTACCACGTGCACTTTGGTCAGGTTTCCTTCGGCCGCCCGCTCCTGGGCTTCGCGGAATGAGACGTACACGCTGGCATCACCGGCGGCGCTCATGATGATACCAATTGCCATTGCAATGACGGTAATGGCGAGGATGTGTGCTTTTTTCATGTTCGGTGCAACAGGACAACCTTAAGCAGGTCGGTAATCGGAACAACAAAGAAGACAGCAAAGGTCCACAGAAATCAACTGTGGGGAAATGATTTAATCAACTTCCTCCTTTGCGCAGATGCGTAAGATTCAGAATTAGTCTTTTACTTCTTTTTCCAGGCGGCTCAGCTTCCGATCAAGAGAAATCAGGAAGAAAAGCAGCCCGGCCAGCACTACCGTAATTACGGCTACTACCACGTAAATTTTACCGTCGTGGCGCAGGGCATCGGCCATTTCAGGCTCATTTGAAGCAGTAGCCTGAGCGGCAGCGCGCAGCATAGGCAGCAGTAGGGCCAACAGGAGCAGCAGCGCCGGGCGCAGCTTAGGCAAGCTGTTTTTCATATACTTTCTGTTTTAAGAGCGAAAGACGGCTGGCTACCTGAGCCAACCAGAAGGCCAGCAGCGTCCAGCCAATTACAGCGGGGTAGAACACTAGCCGCATGTTGCTGTCGAGGTCGTACTTGGCGAAGGCCGGGTTGCCGCCCGCCCCGGGGTGTAAAGAGTCGGTGAGGCGCGGCAGGATATAAAACAGCGGCATGGCCGTTGCAAAGGCGAAGATGTTATAAATGGCCGATATCCGGGCCCGCTGCTGCTCATCGGTAAAGGAAGAGCGTAGCACCAGGTAGGCACCATAAATGAGCATGGCAATGGCGGCCCCGTTCAGCTTGGGGTCGTTGGTCCACCAGGCGCCCCAGGTGTAGCGCGCCCAGATGCTGCCCGTGGCTAGGCCTACCAGGCCCATCAAAATGCCCGTTTTAGCCGATTCATGCGCTAGGATATCCAGCTCGGGCGTAGGAGTACGCAGGTAGCGAACTGAATAGTACACCGAAGCCACGAGGATAAACGTCATCCCAAACCACATGGGCACGTGGAAGTACAGGTTCCGGATACTCTCGTTGAGTATGGCCAGCCGAGGAACCGGCATCAGCAGCCCTGCCACCGCCACGTAAAGCAGCAACACCACCGCCAGAGCTTTCCACCAATTATGTTTCATGAGAAGCACGTAGTTAAAATTGACCGCTGAAGGATGAATAGGGTGCCGGCAGCGCCACGTATGCATAACAGCCAGCTTGGTTGAAGTATTCCGTGCCCCCAACATTATTTCCGGGGCCAGTTACTCCTGGCTGTTTGCTCCTGCCCTGCATTAGCTGCGCCATAAAAAAGGAAATAAGAGGTAGGACACCGCCCCTACAATCATATTGAGGGCTACCAGCGTGAGCAGGGAGCTTTGGCTGGCCTCAAACTCCAACCCATCCAGAGCATTCTTTGATACCTTAATAAGCAGCAGCAGCATGGGCACCATCAATGGGAAGCCCAGTACAGCCATCAGAGTGCTACTGTTGGTTGCTTTGGCGGCTATACCCGAAACGAGTGTGAGCGTACTGGCAAAGCCTACCGCTCCCAGCAGCACATTACCCACAAATAGGCCTACGTTCTGCACGGGGTTTCCGAGCACTAAGGCGTAGAGGAAAAAGGCTACCAGCGCCAGCCCCAGCAGCAGCAATGCGTTGTAGCTGATTTTGGCCAGAATCACGGCCTGGGGCCGAACTACGGTGTAGTAATACAGCATGCGCCCCCGACTCTCCTGCAGGAAGCCTTTTGCCACGGCATTCACGGCTGAAAACAGCAGCACAATCCAGAACAGGGCATTCCAGGCCGGCGCGGGCAGTTGGCCTCCGCGCAGAGAGAAGCTCAGGTAGCACACAAATACAGTGCTGCCCACGTACAGCAGCATCCCGTTGAGGGCAGCACGCTGGCGCCATTCCAAACGGAAGTCCTTTTGCATCAAATACCAAATCTCGCGGAGGAGCTGCACGGCAACAGGGCTGGTGAACAGGACCGCAAAGATACAACCCAACTCCCGGATTAGCGGCTACTGGCCTAGGAATAGCGTAACCCCTCCTGCTATATGCCCGTTTAACGCGTGTTTTGCCCAGAATCATAACGCAAAAGGGCCTGCCACCGAAAAGTAGCAGGCCCTTTTGCGTTATAATCAAAAACGAACGCTAGAAATCGTAGCCCAGGGTTACGTAAAACTTAGGCCCCTTTTCTGTGTAGTCTTCGCGGCCCCACGCTACATCGCCCTTCACGTAGAAACCAAGTACGGTGCTGCGTATGCCTCCTCCGTAACCGTATAATAACGGGTTACGGAAGTTCACTACCGTAGCCGAGAAGGGGTTGCCTGCGCCACCCGTAATCTGGGTGTTGAAGGAGTTGTTCTCGTTGAAAGGGTTTGAGCCGGCGTAGGTGGTACCCATATCACCAAAGGCCGTGAGCTGCAGATTGCGGAAGAACCCTGATTCAACTGGCTTACGCGAGAGATATTGAATAATGGGCAGGCGCAGCTCAGAGTTGAACAGCACATATTTTGGGCCCGTGCGCTTGCTATAATCAAAGCCCCGCAAGTTGGTTACAAACTGCTGGTAAAACATCTGCGTCGGATCGAAGGGAATGGTCTGCCCTCCTTCGTAGCTGTTGTTCAACCAGTTATCCATACCCCCCAGCCGAAACTCCGGCTGGATGTTGCCCCCACCAATGAATTGGCCAAAGCTGGCCCGGTTGGCCCATATCAGCTGCCGATGAATCTTTTGGTAGTGCCGCAGATCAATGTATACCTTCCCAAAGCCCGGCGAACCATTGTCTAGCCCATTGAGCCGGGTATACCCAATTTTCATGCGGGTACCTTCCAGCATGTTCACGCCCGTGGCAATGGAGTTATCAAAGATCAATTCTCCGGCCCCACCTAAATAGTTGCGGTTTACATCACTGGAGTTGCTCAGGTCGCTAAACACCTGCCGGCTTACGTGCACAAACCGGGGGCCAACCCGCACGCTCAGGTTATGGGTAAGCGGGTAAGCCAGCGTTGGCGAAATCTCATGCCGCGAGTAGCGGGTGCGCCCATAGGAGGCAACATCAAAGAAATAGGCCTGTTTCTGGTAGCCCAGGCTCCAGTCATAGCGGCGTTTCAGGTTGGTGTACTGCGCGTAAATATTGCTGGTTCGCAAATCCGTCAGCGCAAAGATTCCCGCCTGAATCCGGTGGTCCTCAAACAGGTCGGCCATGTTGGCCTGCCCCACTACGCCAAAGCCCAACAGCGGATCTACGTACAATGACGACACCACATTATCGATGCTAAAACGGGTGTCGTAGCGGAAGGGGCCGTTTATGCCCGCATTTGGCGCGGGGGCTGACTGCGGCAATACCACCACCGTAGCGGCACGCGTGCGTTTGGGGGCACTGCCGCGCGAGGCCGGAATGTCCTCATCAAACTCATAGTCTGTGGTATTTACCCGCCCGTCGCTGCGGCGCGGCTGGGTTTCAGGCTGCGTACCAGCATCCTGCTGGTTTTGATTTTGGCTCTGCTCCTGAGCATTTGCAATAGTAGGAGCCGTAGGGCTGGGCGCCGGCGCCGCAGCCTTTGCTGGTGCGGGTTTAGAGCGGTCTTCCAGGGTTTCCTGACGGGCTGTTTTATACAGCGTCAGGTTTTCTGGCAGCGCATAGTTTGGGTACAGGTAGACAAAGTCCTTGGCTTCTTCCGCCGCAGTAAAGCCCAGGGTGCCCGTTTGGGGGTTATAGTCGTATTGCTTGATGTTGGACAGAAAGCTCGTGACGGGCCGGTATTGCTTGGTAGCCAGTGACAGACGATACAGGCTACGCACACCGCTTTCTTCTCCAATAAACAGCACTTCCGTATCAGAAATGGCCCGGGGGCTGCCTTCGTTGGAAATGGTACTCACCAACGGTTCTACTGGCTGCGCCCGACCATCGAGATGGTATAGGAACAGGTCGTAGTTGTTAACAATGGTATTAAAGCTGCCACGTGCCGTGCCCGCCGAGTCAAGCCAGCGGTTAGAGCTGAACACAATGCCGCCCCCATTAGGCAGGAAGGCAGGCTCTACGTCATCAAAAATATCATTCGTGATTTTTTCGGGTGAGCGACTACCGGCCCGCAACAGGTACAGGTCAGTTTGCCCATCGCGCACGCCGCTAAATACCAAGGCTTTGCCATCGGGCGAGTAACTCAGGCTGTTGATCTGCGAGTACGGCGAGAAGATAGAAGTAGTCTTGCCAAAGGTGGGCAGCAACGACTTCAGGCGGCTGGTCATGCTGCTTAGGCCACCTTCCGTGCTTCGCAGATGCAGGGTCATATCGCCCTTCAACATTTCAGCTACTGCCACCTGCCCGTTTCCGCGCCACGCCAGTACGGGCAAGCGGGTCTCTACTTCCTGGTCGGGCGTTTTGTACCCCCCCCTGTGAATAACATCACGCCCCTTGCCATCTTTATTCACTACCAGCACGCGGTAGCGCCCCCGGTCGTTCTGCACAAAGGCCAGGCGCTGGCCGTTCGGGCTTACCACCGGCTGCGAGTAAAGAACTCCCTTTCGGTTGTTGTGAACCACGCGCCGGGCCTCGTCGGGCTCTACGTAGGGCGTTTGGGGCTGCGCATTGAGCTGGCGGTAATAGTTAAGCCAGTCTTTCAGAAACACTTTGTAGGGCACATTCAGCGAGGAGCTGATGCCTACTTCCACGTCGCGGGTGATGCGCGTCAGGTTCAGGATGTTTTGAATGCTGGTGTAGCCGTAGCGTTCCGCAATATAGTTCCACACGCTTTGGCCGGCCAGCTCAGGGTTGCGCAGGAAGTAGGGCGCGGTTTTGTTGTTATCATGCGCCTTGGTCATGGTGCGCATGTAATCATCCATCTCCACGCTCCACCCCTGCGATGCATACGCCGAGGCCCCGCTGATAAACCAGTTGGGCAACTGCAGCAGGTACGTGCTTTGAATGACTTCCTTCAGGGAGCCGCCATACATCATGTCATTAAGCAGCACCTGCGTAATGCGGTTGCTCAAATCCTGTTTGAAGCGCGTTTGCTGACCCTCAAAGGCAATTTGCACCTTGGTCAGCCGGGTCAGGGAAGTTTCCCCGCCGGTCTGGTATTTATCCGAGTCCAGCCCGATGTTGCTCTGCCGCAGGTCGCCTACGGAGTTATAGAGCATGATGGTGGTTTTGGAGTACGGATAGTACCCAATCAGACCCGTAATGCGCTGTAATTCCTTCTCGGCGTATTCGGCTGCGTGGCGGGCATTAGCTTCGCCCCCCGCATAGTAGTATATAGTAAAGTTCTGGCTGCTGAGTTGCAACCAGTTAAACTCCTTATACTGAATCCGGACCCTCCCGAAGGGTTCCTGGGCTGTTTGGGCCAGAGCTACACTTCCGGGAAGCAGGAGGCCTAGCACTACAACTGCTAGGCCAGCCGGCCGGCCGTAGCCGCGCCGTGATAGTAAGGACAAGTGCTTCATATACGAAAGCTAAAACGCTAAGAGCTAGAATCAGGAGCCAGCGCCCGCCACTACGGGTGCTGGAGAATATAACGCAGAATATCGCCGAATATTGACCTCGGGCCACAGCTCAACGTCATTTTCCAGCCAATCGACCATGAGGGCTGCCAAACGAGGCGCCATCATCACTCCTTTTGAGCCAAACCCATTGAAAATATGCACGTTTGGCACCGCTGGGTGGGTGCCCAACAGCGGCTTACGGTCGCGCACGGCGGGCCGCACTCCGGCCCGATGCTCCGTTATCCGAAACGGCCGGTCGGTTATGGCTTCCAGGCGCTGGCTTAGCTCCTGCCGGGCATCAGGGGTGATGCCCGCCGCAAAGGGAGGCCAGCGGTAGGTGGCACCCACCCGAAACTGCCCGTTGCCGAGCGGTACCACGTAGGCTCCTTTATTCAGAACGTATTGATCAGAAAGCTCCGGACATTCAACCGTCAGCACCTCCCCCTGGTTGGGGGTGAGAGGCAGCCAATGAAAGTACGGATTTTGAACAGCCGCAGCTCCTTCACAACACACAACGTGCTGTGCCCGCACACGGTTTGCGTACGTGAAGCCTGTGCCGCCGTCCGTAGCCGGAACAAGCAGGTCCCAAGCAAAAGTTTCGTGCTGCAGCCAGCCTTCCGCAATTCCCTCAGCAGCCAGCGCCGCCAGCGCTTCTCGCACCAAAACGTGGCCTCCTCGCTCTATACGCAGCCCTCCAAATTCCTGCCGCAGCCCCTCTACCTGAGGCAACTGCACATCCGCATTGGGCACAAAACTTCCCCACGGGTGGTCGGCGCTGCGGGCCAGCACGGTATTCTGCTCCCCTACGGAAGAAAACAGCTTGAGAATGGGGGCTTCGTAAAAAAACAGTTGCTGAAAACGGGTCTCCAACGAACGGTAAAAGTGCGCGGCGGCGGGCATCAGCTCCTCAGCGCGCCAGGCCAGGGCGTACCGCTTCCCAGCTACCGGGTTCATGAGGCCCGCTGCTACATTGGAGGCCGAGTTGGGTTGAGGCGTATCGAGCACAAGTACGCGCCGGCCCCGGCCTCGTAATTCCTGCGCCAGGGTAGCGCCAGCTATGCCATGCCCAATCAGTAGGTAGTCCACACTTTTCATGAGTGGCAAGGTAAGTGAGGTTCGCGGAACTCTGCCTGCTGTTGGTTTAAAACCGCCGTGCTTCTAGGCCAGGCAGGTTTGCCCCCACTTGCGTAACTTACCCGCTTCATTATGCCTGACATGTTCTAGGCCTGTTTTTCCTCTACGTATGACCGTTTCCGGATTCACTTTCAACGCGTTTTCCGAAAATACTTACCTCCTGCACGATACCACCGGCCAGTGCGTGGTAATTGACCCTGGCTGCTACGAGCGGGCCGAGCAGGATGCCCTGCGCACATTCATTGCCGACAATGGCCTAGAGGTGGTACTGCTGCTGAACACACACTGCCACATCGACCACGTATTTGGTAACAAGTTTATTGTGGATACCTATCAGGTGCCCTTCCTGATTCACGAAGCCGATCTGAGCACCCTGCGCGCCGTACCTTCTTACGCCCCCAACTACGGCTTTCCGCGCTTTGAAATCACTGAGCCAACCGGCTTCCTGACGCCCGGCCAGCCCGTGCACTTCGGCGAGACCGAAGTAGAAGTTCGCTTTGTCCCCGGGCACGCTCCTGGCCACGTGGTTTTCTATCACGAGCCCACGCAAACGGTCATTGGCGGCGACGTGCTGTTCAAAGGCAGCATAGGCCGCACCGATTTGCCCGGCGGCGACTACGACACTCTCATTGAGAGCATCCGTTCCCAGCTCTTAACGCTGCCCGATTCCGTGACGATTTACCCGGGCCACGGCCCAGCTACCACGGTTGGGGCCGAGCGCCGCTCTAATCCTTTTCTGCAATAAGTGAGCTTCTCTGGCCGCTAGGCCACTTTTCTATCTGCTTTCTATTCACGCACAGCCTACTTGAAAAAGCATCTCCCCAACGCCGTTACCTGCCTAAACTTATTCTCTGGCTGCCTGGCCCTAACCCAGATTTTTTCTACTGATGGCAATCTGGTTTACGCTTCGTATTTTGTGTTACTAGCCGCTGTATTCGACTTTTTTGATGGGTTGCTGGCGCGGGCTCTGCACGTGTCATCCCCCATTGGCAAAGACCTTGATTCGCTGGCCGATGTAGTGTCGTTTGGGGTGGTGCCGGGCGCCATTATTTACAAGCTGCTCCAGGGAAGCCTTACTACCGCAAATCTGCCGACTTACCTGGCCTACGTTGGTTTCATCGTTACTATTTTCTCGGCGCTCCGGCTAGCCAGGTTCAACAACGACACCCGCCAGTCGGACTCGTTTATTGGCTTGCCTACGCCCGCCTGCACCCTGGTAGTTGCCTCGCTGCCGCTTATTCTGGAGCACGATTCTTTCAACCTGGCCACTACTATTCTTAACCCCTGGCTGCTGCTGGCGCTGGCAGTAATACTTTCAGGTTTGCTGGTAGCTGAGTTGCCACTCTTTGCGCTCAAGTTCAAGAGCTTGCGCTGGCAGGATAACTCCGTTCGGTTTATTTTCCTGCTGTTGAGTGTAGGCCTCTTGCTTGGGCTTGGCGTAGTAGCCGTTCCGCTGATTATTCTGCTGTACGTGTTGCTCTCTCTGGTACGCCCAGCAAAGGCTTAATATTTAGTCATTCAAAGGCCACAATATTTCAGGCTTCTGGCAGTTAAGAAAGCGACCTACTCCTGAACTGTCGGCCTAGCGCGTCTGTTGGCATCGCAGGTCTTTGTCTTCTATTTTTTTCCGTGTATGAGTCTTTTCTATGCGCCTCTTTACTAACTGGATGCTGGCCTGCTTGGCCATTCTAGGGTTAGTAGCTCCGGCGGCAGCTCAATCCGCGGAACAAGTTGTCCAGAGCACTATTACCTGGAATGGCACTGCCGACATACTTGTGCGCGGGCAGCAGCGGCGAGTGCCTACCTTTGAGGGGGCCGTGTACCGCTACGGCGACCAGGTAGGTACATACCAGCGCCGCCTAGAAGGCAACATAGCTGACGGCCAATTGCGTGATGCGGTGTATGTTCCGGTTACGCCCCTGGAAGCTCGGCAACTCGATCTGAATTCTTTGCCTACTCTTCCGGTAGTATCGCTATTTAGGGGCACTGAGCAGCGCCGGCCAGTTACGCTGCTCACCTTGCAGCCGCTGCGCCGCAACTCCCAAACGGGCCAAACCGAAAAACTCACGTCTTTTTCCTTTGCGTACACGCTGTCGGGTGAGCTACAGCGGGGCACCCAGGGCCGCACCTACGCGCGTGCTTCGGTGCTCAGTTCCGGTGAGTGGTTTAAGATTGGAGTGCCCACAAACGGGCTGTACAAGCTTGATAAAGCTACCCTTCGGGCTCTAGGCCTCAATGTGCAAAGCCTCGACCCAGCCCGGCTCCGCTTGTATGGCAACGCCATGGGCACCCTGCCCCAGGCAAACAGTGCGTACCGCCCCGATGATCTGGCTGAAAATGCCATGCAGTTTTTTGGCGACGGCACTGCCTCCCTCGAAGACAACGAATACTTCCTGTTTTATGCTCGTGGCCCCCACACCTGGCGGCAAGATGGCAGCAACCTTCGGTTTCGCCACCAGCTTAACCCCTACGCCGATACGGCTTATTACTTCCTGACCGTTGGCTCTGCAGTAGGCCGGCGGGTAGCGGCTGCGCCAACTGTGAGTGGTACCGCTTCGGCGCGCATAAGCACCTTCCCCGACCGCCAATTCTACGAGCGGGAACTGTTCAACCTCTTAAAATCAGGTAGGGTGTGGCTAGGGGAGTCGTTCACAGCCGGCAACCAAAACACGTTTTCCTTTCCAGTAACAGATCTGGTACCAGGCACTACGGCCCAGGTAACCAGCTCCGTCGTTGCTACTTCATCGGCAGCTACCTTCTTTCAGGTAACGGCCAATTCTCAGCCATTGGGTAATCAGGTAATCAGCGCCATCAATAATTACCAGGGCTCCTACCCTGAGGTAGCTAATACCAGTCTGAGCACGTTTACCTATCCGGTGCCTGCTAGTGCCCCTTCGGAGATTAAAGTGGGCCTTACCTACAACGGCAGCTCCGACCTCTCCGCCAAAGGCTACCTCGATTATCTGGAGCTAAATACCCAACGACAGCTGCGGCTTTCTGGTAGTTACTTAGAGTTCCGCTCGTTTGAGAACATCAGGGCCAATGCCGTCAGTCAGTTTGACCTCAGCAACGCCAATGGGGCTACGGTTTGGGATGTCACCAATCCGCGGGTGCCTTCGGCAGTAACGCTCACAGGTGGCAGCTTTTTGGCCCGCACTGATACGTTACGGGAGTTTGTGGCTTTTACTCCCGGCCCCAGCTTCCCCACGCCTCGCATCTTTGGGCGGGTACCGGTGCAAAATCTACACTCCCTAAACCTCGATGGCAAGCTAGACCTGGTAATTGTCACGCACCCTTCGTTTTTAGCGCAGGCTGAGGAGCTGGCCGAACATCGCCGCAAGCATGATGGCTTAACTGCGCAGGTGGTTTCCACTACGCAGGTGTATAATGAGTTCAGCTCCGGTGGCCAGGATGTAACAGCCATCCGTGATCTGATGAAGATGGTGTATGACCGTTCCGGTGGTAGTCGCCAGCTGTACCTGCTGCTATTCGGCGACGCTTCCTACGATTACAAGGCGGATCCTACAAACGATAAAACCCAGCTTCCTTCGTGGTGGAACGACGGGATGGCAAACCGTGACCAGATTGCGCAAAACTACGTGCCAGTGTACGAGTCGCAGGAAAGCTTCGACCCCGTGCAAGGTAGCCGCCCTAATGCGCAAGGCATCAGCTATTCCTCCGATGACTACTACGGACTCCTCGATGACAATGAGGGAGCCTGGCTTCCTGGCTCCAGCTCTGAAATGCTGGATATTGGTATTGGCCGCCTTCCCGTACGCTCGCCCGTAGGCCAGTATGGCAACGCCGATATGGCGAAACTAGTGGTATCGAAGCTTAAAAGCTACGATGCCACTCCCGCCTACGGAAAGTGGCGTAACCGCCTCACCTTTGTCACGGACGATGGCGACCAAAACCTGTTTGACCTCAAGGGGGCTGAGCCCTTGGTTAACTTGATAGAAACCAAGGAGCCTGATTACAACATCCGGAAGGTGTATCTGGATATGTATCCGCAAACTGTTTTGGCCGCGGGCCAGCGCTCACCTGAGGCTGAAAAAGCCATTGATGAGTCGTTTGAACAGGGCTCACTGCTTATTACTTACATTGGCCACGGAGGGCCTAAAAACTGGGCCGATGAGCAGATCCTAGGTAATGCCTCAGTATTGCGGTTACAGAACAAAAACCGCCTGGCTTTCCTGTTTACCGGCACCTGCGACTTCAGCACCTACGACAACCCTGAGTTTACCTCTGCCGGTGAGCAATCCTTAACCGATACAGAGGGTGGTGCCATTGGGCTTTTCACTACCACCAGGGTGGTGTACGCTTCCAATAACCAGTTTCTGGCCACCGAGTTCTTCAACGACGTACTGCGCCGCCGCCCCGATGGCACCATGCCTCGCCTGGGCGATGTAATTAGCATGGCCAAAAATGCCGCTTTGGCCGGCGACGGTAACCGTAACTATGCGTTGCTCGGCGACCCCTCCATGCGCCTGGCCTACCCTGAGCAGCAGGTAGTACTAACTGAGCTGAATGGTAAGCCAATTACCGCAGCCCCAACCGACACACTAGGGGCCCTCAGTACAGTAGCGTTGCGAGGTGAGCTGCGCCTGAATGGGCAACGTAACACCACCTTCTCCGGTACCGCCCAGGTAACCGTGTACGAGAAGCCATCTATCGTTACCACCCTCGGCAACGACCCTACCGACGCCAAGCAACGCATCTCCGTTCGAGAAAACGTACTCTATGACGGCCAAGCTACCGTTACCAGCGGGCAGTTTACTGTCAATTTTGTAGTACCCAAAGACATCAACTACAGCCTAGGCATAGGCAAGATCAGCTTATATGCCTACAGCGAAACCCAGCGCCAGGATGCCCACGGCTCTCGCTTGGTACCAGTAGGCGGTGCGGCCTCTTCTGCCCTACGTGATACTGTTCCGCCTGATATTCGTTTGTTCATGGACAATGAGCAATTCGTATTTGGGGGCCTCACGGGTACCACTACCACCTTGCTAGGCCGGTTTAAAGATGATAGCGGCATCAATACTGCAGGCTCCGGGATTGGCCATGATATTACTGCTACCCTTGATAATGACGCTAGCAAGGTCACTGTATTAAACACCTTCTACACGTCGGAACTCAATGACTACAAGAGTGGCCAAGTGAAATATTTGTTCAAAGACTTAACCACTGGCCCCCATATTCTCCGGGTTAAAGCTTGGGACACCTTCAATAACTCTGCAGAAAAAAGTATTGAGTTCATTGCGGCCTCTACGGATAAATTAGCGTTGCAGCATGTGCTTAATTATCCCAATCCCTTCTCTTCAACTACTACTTTCCACTTCGATCATAACCGAAGCGGCGAGGAGCTAGAAATACAAGTGCAGATTTTTACCGTATCTGGCAAACTGGTACGCACACTCCAAGGCACCACCCTGGGTGCTAGCAGCTCTCACATATCGTCTATCTCCTGGGACGGACGTGATGAGTACCATGATCAGCTTGCTCGCGGGGTATATGTTTACCGCGTAAGTGTCCGCTCTCAGCGCGACAATGCAACGGCATCTAAGTACGAAAAACTTGTCATTCTCAACTAAAACTGCGGCTTTTCGCCTACCTTCCCCCACAACCTTTCTGCTGTCCATGAATTTGACGAAGCTGCCCCTGCGTTTTGCGTTCCTGCCTGGTCTACTAGGCCTAGCTGCCACTGTTCAGGCCCAAACGCAGTCCAATGCCATTACTACCGCTGTTCCCATCCTCACCGTTAGCCCCGATGCGCGCTCCGCTGCTTTAGGTGAAGCCGGCGTTGCTATCAGCCCCGACGCTAATGCAGGCTACTACAATCCGGGTAAACTTGGCTTCGTACGTTATAAATACAGCATATCTCCTTCTTACACGCCTTGGCAGCAAAATCTGGCCAATGACATGGGCTTGGCGTATTTGGGCTCCACCTTCAAAATCGGAGAGCGTTCCGGCTTATCGGCGACGCTTATGTACTTTGATTTGGGCCAGATTCAGTATCGCAACGCTCAAAACATTCCCGGGCCAACATTCAACCCCAAAGAATACTCTCTGGCCATCGGGTATGGCCTCAAGCTTAGCGACAACTTTGGAGTAGGACTCAATGCCCGCTATATCCGCTCTAACCTTACTGGTGGCCTAGCGGATACCAAACCAGGTCAGGCTGTAGCCGTTGACCTGGGAGCATACTACACCAAGGACCTCACAATTGGCGCTGGTGAGTATAACCTATCACTGGGCGGCGCTATATCCAACATCGGCAATAAAATGTCTTATACCGATGCCGCTCAGCCAGACTTCCTGCCCATGAACCTGAAGCTGGGCACGGCCATCACCAAGGAGCTCGATCTTTACAATAAGCTCACGTTGGCTTTTGATGCGAACAAGCTATTAGTTCCTACTCCTTTCTATGATGTCGATGATCCAACAAATATTGGCAAGCAGTCAGTAATTGATGAGAACAACCGGCGTGCTCAGAAAGGCATTGTGAGTGCGGTATTAGGCTCTTTTAGCGATGCTCCTGGTGGTTTTAAGGAAGAGTTGCGCGAAATTAACTTAGCTACTGGCCTAGAGTATGCTTACAACGACCTCCTTATGGCTCGTGTTGGTTATTTCTATGAGCATCAGTACAAAGGGGCTCGCCAGTACCTGAGCCTAGGTGCCGGGGTGAGATACAACGTGCTGGGAGTAGATGCAGCTTTCCTGGTTCCTAATGATAAAGCCAACCCTTTGGCTAACACCATCCGTATTTCCTTACACTTTAACATAAATGCGCTCGAAGAAGCCTTCGGCAATTCCGACTCAGCGCCTACCAACTAATTCACGCCTGAATGCTCGACCGTAAAGTCGCTCCTCCCGTTCAGCCGCTGGCCAGCATCACGCTGCCCGCGGCTGACGTGCTTTTGCTCCCTAATGGAGCCCGCCTCCACATCCTGCGCAACGCAGCGCAGCCAGTCATACGTTTGCAAGCTGTCTTCAAAGCTGGTAAATGGTATGAGCCGGCACCTAGCGTTTCCCTCCTCACGGCCCGAATGCTGCTGGAGGGTACCCGCACCCGCACTGCCCGTCAGATTGCCGATGAAGTGGCCTTCTATGGTGCTTCACTTGAATGTGAGCAAGGCTTTGATCGTGCCACTCTTACCCTGTATTGCTTAAGCCGTCATCTAGAGAAGCTGTTGCCGTTGTTCCTAGACGTAATTACGGCGCCAACCTTCCCTGAGGTAGAATTAGCACAACTTAAAGCTCGTACCATCCAGAACGTGCGGATAGAACGGCAAAAAACCAGCTATCTGGCTGCCGAGCAATTCTCTCGTAACCTGTATGGCCCTACCTTTCCTTATGGCGTCGTATTTGATGAAGCGAAATTCGACGGAGTGCTTGTGGAGCAGGTAAGAGCTTTCCACCAGGAGTTTTATCAACTAATGGGTGCTGAAATCTTTCTCTGTGGTGATGTACTTCCGGAGCATGAGCAACTCATACAGCAAACGCTAGGCATAACCCAATCTCAACAGACTAACATAGCTTCTGTAGAAGCCTTTACCATAAGCGCCCCTCCCCTAGATTATGTTACTGTGCCAGGTAGCTTGCAGGCCTCTCTGCGTATTGGGCGCTTGTGGCCTTCGAATAGCCACCCACAAACCCATCAACTCCAAGTGCTAGTAAAAGTGCTAGGAGGATACTTTGGGTCGCGTTTAATGAAGAATATCCGCGAAGACAAAGGATTTACTTATGGTATCTATGCCAGCGTAGGCCCCAGAGAACATGCCACTAGCTTTGTTATCGGCTCTGATGTTAATGCTGCCAGTGCTGATGCTGCAATTCAGGAAGTACACTATGAACTGCGGAAGCTACAAGAAGAGCTGATTCCGGCTGACGAACTCCAAACAGTCAAGAACTACATGACTGGCAAGTTCGCCAACGAATTAAGCACTGTATTTGAACAGTGCGATAAGTATAAAAGCATTGTGTTTTTCAATATCCCAACTGATTACTATTCGGAGTTCATCAAACAGACACAAGCTGTAGATGCCAGAGCTCTACAATTGCTAGCACAGGAATACCTTTCTCCAGAGCAAATGATCGAAGTAGTTGTAGGCCCACAGAGGTAACCACAAGTCTGCTGCAAAACAGAAAGAGGCCTAGCATACAGTATGCTAGGCCTCTTTCTGTTTATAGGTCTAATTGAAGCTGATGTAAATGTGAGACACAGTCAAGAACTTGATAATCTCAACATATCAAGTGAACCATCTCTTTGCTTACTCTATAGCACGGACATTACTGTA